>CAWFBJ010000019.1:0-273952 GCA_963814055.1 uncultured Alphaproteobacteria bacterium | reverse complement strand
CCTGCTGCTCGGCATTGCCGGCTCGCGCATCATCCGTAGTGCTGTCGTGTCGGTGCGCGAAAACATGTACGTGCATGCGGCGCAGTCGATCGGTGCGTCCACGCCCCGCATCTTGTGGCGTCACATCCTGCCCAATGTGCTGCCGCCCATCATCGTCCTGTTCACCACTCGCGTCGGCATCGTGATCCTGGCCGAATCCGGCCCGTCGTTCCTGGGCTGGGCGCGCCGCCGCCGGCACCGACCTGGGGTGGCATGCTTTCGGGCAGCGGCCGCAGTTTCATGTTCCAGGGACCATGGTTGGCACTGGCGCCAGGGCTGTGCCTGACGGTCGTCGTCTATGCCACCAACATGTTCGGCGACGCCCTGCGCGACATTTTCGATCCGCGCATGCGCGGATCACGCTGAAAGAACTCACGCTGAACCAAAAGACGCAATGAGGAGGAACCAATGAGGAAAAGCGGTATCGCGGCGACGCTGTTCGCAGGCGTGCTTGGATTGGTATTCGTACTTGGTGCGAGCGCCACGAAGGCCGATACGAAGCCACAATACGGCGGCACGCTCGAGGTGGGGACCGTCTATGTGACACTTTCGGCCCTGTCGTGGGACCTCGCCGACTGGAACTGGAAGCAGAACCACGACACTGGCGAATTCTACGAGCAGCTGTTCGCCGCCGACCTGTCGAAATCGAAGCGAAACGGCGGCAAGCATCCGTTCTATGCCGACGCCTGGCTGCCTTCCGACGCCATCCGCGGCGAGCTGGGAAAGCTGGGAGTGGAAGGACAACCCGCTGCGCATCGAGATCAAGCTGCGCAAGGGCATCATGTTCCCCGAAAAGCCCGGCGTGATGGCTTCGCGCGAGCTGACCGCGGATGACGTAATCTTCAGCTACACGCGCCTGTCGACCAGTCCGAAGAAGATCGCCACCTACTTCGATCATGTCGAGAAGGTGTACGCATCCGACAAGCACACGGTCGTCTTCCAGTTCAAAGAGTACAACGCCGAGTGGGACTATCGCTTCGGCTGGGGCTACTACTCCGGCGTGATGCCCAAGGAAGTCGCCGACGCCGGCGCCGCCAACTGGAAGAATGCGAACGGCACCGGCCCCTTCGTGCTCGCCGACTTCGTGCAAGGAAATTCCAACACCTACGTGAAGAACACGATCTACTGGGACAAGGAGAAGATCAACGGCGAGGAGTATAAGCTGCCGTTCGTCGATAAGCTCGTCTACCGTACCATCAAGGACGAGGCGACCTTCGTCACCGCATTGCGAACCGGCAAGCTCGACATCCTCGAAGCCATTCGCTGGCAAAACATCGAGCAGCTCAAGAAGAGCGCGCCGCAGCTGCAGTGGTCCAAATGGCTCAATATGTCGGGCACGTTCCTGGCGATGCGCGTCGACACCAAGCCGTTCGACGATATTCGCGTGCGCCGGGCGCTGAACATGGCGATCAACAAACAGGAGATCGTCAGCGCGTACTACAATGGCAACGCCGAGCTGTTCGCCTATCCGCAGCACCCCGATTACATCGGCTATTTCGAGCCGCTGGAGGCGATGCCGGAGAGCATCAAGGAGCTATTCGTCTACGACCCGGCCAAGGCCAAGAAGCTGCTGGCCGAAGCGGGTCCCCCAATGGCTTTACCTTCAAGGTGCAAGTCTGCTCCTGCAACCCCGACCACATGGATCTTCTGCCGCTGATAGCGGCGTACCTGGAGAAGGTCGGCGTCAAGATCGAGATCCAGCCCATGGAGTACGGCGCGTTTCTCTCCGCCATGACAACGCGGACGAATACGGCCGGTTACTTCATGAACAATGGCCACACCAATCCCACGACCACCGTGCGCAAGAGCTTCATCTTCGGCCAGGTGTGGAATCCGTCGCAGTACAACGATCCCGAATACGAGAAACAGATGGCCGCTGTTTATCTCGAGCGTGACGAGGTCAAGCGCCAGGAGATGCTCAAGAAGATGACGCGCGAATTCTGGACAAGGCCCCCTACATCTGGCTGCCGACGCCGCATATTTTCACAGCGTGGTGGCCGTGGGTGAGAAACTACAACGGCGAACTGCGTGCAGGCGCCGTTCGTCCTGGCCCGATCTACGCGCGCATCTGGGTCGATCAGGCCCAGAAAAAGCAGATGGGCTTCTGATGGCTCAGGTCCAGCGCCGGCGGGGTATGCCCCGCCGGCCGGGCCGATCAACATGGCACAACCCCTCCTGCAGGTTCGCAACCTGACGACCCGCTTCAAAACGGAGCGCGGCCGGCTCACCGCAGTGGATCAGGTCTCGCTCGACGTCGAATCCGGAGAGACGGTCGCCATTGTCGGCGAATCCGGCTCGGGCAAAAGCGTGACGGCGCTGTCCATCATGCGGCTCATTCCTTCGCCGCCAGGGCGCATCGAGAGCGGCGAGGTGATATTCGAAGGCCAGGATCTCCTGAAGCTGGGCGACGCCGGTATCCGTGCCATCCGCGGCAACAAGATCGCTATGATCTTCCAGGAGCCGATGTCATCGCTCAATCCCGCTCTCACAGTGGGCATGCAGGTGGCGGAGCCGGCCCATCTGCATCGCAACGTGACCTGGGCCAAGGCGCTCGATCATGCCAAGGAATTGCTGGGCCGTGTGCGCATTCCTGACGCGGCCAGCCGGCTTGCGTCCTACCCGCACCAGTACTCCGGCGGCATGCGCCAGCGCGTCATGATTGCCATGGCTCTGGCGTGCCAGCCACGCCTCATCATCGCCGACGAGCCGACCACGGCTCTCGACGTCACGGTGCAGGCGCAGATCCTGGATCTCCTGAAGGAAATCACGCGCGAAACCGGCTCATCCCTGCTGCTCATCACGCATGACCTCGGCATCGTGGCGCGCTATGCCGATCGCGTTGCGGTGATGTACGGAGGACGTATCGTGGAGACCGCCCCGGCGCGCGAGCTCTACAAGTTTCCGCGTCATCCCTACACCCAAGGCCTGATGGCCTCGGTGCCGCGCCTCGACGGCGATGTCGGGCGTCCGCTGGTGCCGATCGATGGCCAGCCCCCGGATCTCGCGCAACTGCCGCCGGGCTGTTCCTTCTCCCCGCGCTGCCGCATCGCCACCGATCCGTGCCGCATGGCTCCACCGCCGCTCATCGAGATCGGCGATCGTCATTTCAAGGCCTGCTTCAATGACATCCGCGCTTAACGGCGCCGCCGCGCCGGCTCACACGACGGACGCGCAGCACGACGAGATCCTGCGCGTCGAAGACCTCAAGGTGCATTTTCCGCTCATGAAGGGCGTGGTGATCCAGCGCCAGGTTGCGACCGTCAAGGCGGTCGATGGCGTGAGCTTCGCCTTGAAGCGCGGGGACACGCTGGGGCTGGTGGGCGAGAGCGGCTGCGGCAAGTCGACGACCGGTCTCGCGGTGCTGCGCATGCTGACACCCACTGCCGGCCGCATCCTGTTCGAGGGACGCGACATCACCCAGTACGACAAGGATCGGATGCGGCCGGTCCGGCGCCGGATGCAGATGGTGTATCAGGACCCCTATGGCTCTCTGAACCCGCGCATGCGGGTGCGCGATATCATCGGCGAGCCGCTCGAGGTGCATGGGCTGGCCAGCGACCAGGCTGCCTACCGGGCACGCGTGGCCGAGCTGATCGTCATGGTGGGGCTGCTGCCGGACATGGCGGAACGGTATCCGCACGAGTTCTCGGGCGGCCAGCGCCAGCGCATCGGCATCGCCCGCGCGCTCGCGCTCGAGCCGAGCCTGCTCATCTGTGATGAGCCGGTGTCAGCGCTCGATGTTTCCATTCAGGCGCAGGTCGTGAACCTGTTCATGGACCTGCAGGAGCGCTTGCAGCTCACCTATATCTTCATCGCCCACGATCTTTCCGTCGTGCGGCACATCTCGGACCGCATAGCCGTCATGTATCTGGGCCGCATCGTCGAAATCTCAGGTCGCGACGATCTCTACAAGGCGCCCTTGCACCCCTATACCGAAGCGCTGCTGGCGGCCATTCCGGTCGCGGACCCGGAAGTCGAGGCACGCCGTCCGCGCACGATTGTCAGCGGCGAGGTGCCAAGTGCGCTCAGACCGCCGTCGGGTTGCCGCTTCCATCCGCGGTGTCCGAAAGCGATGGCGGTCTGCAAGACGGTCGATCCGCCTCTCAAGCAGCTCGATGCAGGACGGTCCGTTGCCTGCCATTTGCACGCTGCGTGAGTCCGGATAAGCGGTGACTGCCGCTCATCCCCTGTCCGCAACAAGCTTCTTGATCGCTTCTTCGAGCGGCCGCTCCGCTTCGCAGTAGTCCTGCCACGGTTTGCTCTTTGCCAGCAGGGACGGCACCGTTCGCATGGTGAAACGCATGGGGTCGAGCCCTTCGCGCACCTGGTTCCAGTTGACCGGCATCGACACAGGAGTACCTGCCCGCGCGCGCGGCGAGAGCGGCGCCACAGCGGTCGACATGCGGTCATTGCGGAGGTAGTCGAGGAAAATGCGGCCAGTGCGCTGCTTCTTGGACATGTTGACCAGGTAACTGTCCGGGCTGTCGCTTGCCATGTGGGAGCAGACGGCCTGCGCGAAGGCCTTGGCTTCCTTCCAGCCCAGCTTGCCGCCTTTCTTGACCTTCAACGGCGTGACGACATGCAGGCCCTTGCCGCCTGTCGTCTTGCAGAATGCAACGAGACCAAGCTTCTCGAGACGGGCGCGCAACTCCTTGGCCGCCGCAATCACGACCGGGAAGACAACGTCGGGTGCAGGGTCGAGATCGAAGACGAGCCGCCCGGGAATGGCTGGATGATGCGGTTCGCAATTCCAGGGATGGAATTCCACGGCCGCGATCTGGCCCATGGCGATGAGGCCCTCGACGCGATCGATCTGCAGATACGGCTTGCGGTCGCCCTCGACGGTGACCAGCTCGACGAGATCGGAGACGCCCGGCATCCCGTGCCGCTGGAAGAATTTCTGCTCGTGGATGCCGTCCGGCGTGCGGATGATGGAGCAGGGGCGGCCCTGCAGATGCTCGATCATCCATGGCCCGACCGTCTCGAGATAGCGGGCGAGGTCGAGCTTGGTGAAGGCTTCGCTATTGTCTTCAGCCGGCCAAAGCTCCTTGTCGGGCTTGGAAATGGCGACGCCCATGACGCCGTCGGCATTCGATGCGGACGCCTGCACCTTGATCGAGGATAGCTTGGAATGCTTGATGTTCTCGCCCTTGTTTGAATGCCAGATGGCGGCCGGGTTCTTGCCCACGGCCTTGTTTCCAGGCGCCATGAAAGGTCGCGGCCCACGGCCCTTGCCGGCGGCGATTTCCTCCATGGACCGTCCCGACGCTATCGAGCGGTCTTGCTCCAGAACCGCCTCGCCGTCCTTGCGATCGAATTCGTCTCTGTGCTTGATCAGGAGCCAGTTGTTGCGCTTGCCGCGCTCGCGGTCGTTGCGCATGCGCACCAGAACCCAGCTGCCTTGCAGCTTGCCGCCGGCGAGCGTGAACTTGAGATCGCCCTTGCGCAGCGCCGCATCGACGCCGCCGTTGCCCTCGGGCATCCAGAAACCGCGGTCCCAGAGCATGACAGTGCCGCCGCCATACTCGCCCTTGGGGATCGTGCCTTCAAAATCGCCATAGTCGAGCGGGTGGTCCTCAACCTCGACGGCCAGGCGCTTATCGGCGGGGTTGAGCGACGGTCCCCGCGTCACGGCCCAGGACTTGAAGACGCCGTCGTGCTCGAGGCGAAGATCGTAGTGCAGGCGCGTCGCGGCATGCTTTTGGATGACGAAGCGGGGATACTCGGCGGCGCTGATTTTCCCGTGGCCGCTCGGCTCCGAGGTCTTCTTGAAATCGCGCTTGGCCTGGTAGGCCGCGAGCTTCTTCTTCGCCATCGATGCCCGCTCCGTTAACGCGCCTTACAGCCGGGGCCGAGCTGCCCGCATGCAATGGTTGGGGACGGTCTGCGTTCCTTGGAATGTTTTCCGTCCCCATTTTTGGCAGGAGTTCGATCATGGCTGCGCGCCGCGCCTACTGGAAGGGTTATCTGAAGCTGTCGCGGTAGCCCTTTACCCGGCGTCCAGCCAGTCGGAGAAGACGCATTTCCAGCAGATCAACCGCAAGACTGGCAATAGGCTGCGTCAGCAGATGGTTGACGAGGAGAAGGGCGACCGGTCGACAGGGAGCAGGGGCTACGAGCTGTGCAAGGGCAAGTACGTCGAGATCGAGGCGGAGGAACGCCGCCGCCGGATGTTATTTCCGTTCGGCCAGGACTTCGCCGATCGGGCCGAATTGTTTCACTTTGCCCGCTTCGAGGCGCAAGCCGAGGGTGCAGGTCTCGCGAAGTATGCCTTCATCGTGCGAGGCAATAACCAGGATACCCGCCCGCGCCGCGATCGCCTTGAGGCGTTCGTTGGCCTTGCGCGTGAAGCTGCTGTCGCCAACTGCGAGCCACTCATCCATCAGCACGATATTGCCCTCGATAGATGTGGCGATGGCAAACATCAGCCGCAGCGTCATGCCCGCCGAATAGGTGCGCACCGGCAGGTGCAGATATTCGCCGAGTTCGCTGAAGGCGGCGATCTCGCCGGTCTTCCTTTCGATTTCGCGGCTGCTCAGCCCCAGCAGCAGGCCGCGCAGGCGAATATTCTCGTAGCCGGTGGATTCGTCGTCCGCGCCAGTGCCGATGTCGGTCAACGGTACCGGCGTGCCTGTGATGTGCAGCCGGCCGGACGTCGGCGTGTAGGCCCCGGCAAGGACGCGGATGAGCGTGGTCTTGCCCGCACCGTTGGGGCCCACCAGGCCCAAGCGATCACCCCGTGCAAGAGTGAAACTGATGCCGTCGAGCGCGCGCACGATCCTGACACGGGCGCCGCGATCGACGACGCGGCCGCCGATGCGATGCATCTTGGCCAGGGCCACATTCTTGATCGATCGCGCCCTCGCTGACGCGACGGGAAACTCGACCCCGATGTCTTGTGCAGCGATCGTCGCCGCGTTTTCGTCCCCGGCCGATGCCGAGATCCTTTGCAAGACGTTGCCGGTCGCTGTGCTGGGCATGTTCACCTGCTAGACCCAATAGGCGATGCGGTTGCGATAGGTGACGTAAACGAAGACAGCGCATACCACCGACGCGGTCGTCAGCGCCGCAGCGATGCACCAGGTTGAGAGCGGCACTGCTTGTCCAAGCAACGGATCGCGGACCACGACCAGCAAGTAGGTGACTGGATTGAACGCCAAAATCTCGGCGCCGTGCTTGACATGCTCCTGATGCCAGAGAATGGGCGACGCAAGGAAGAGAAACTGGGTGCCCGCGGCGATCATTGGAGGAATGTCGCGATAGCGAACGCAAGCGAATGCAATAATGACAGACGCGCCCATGAGAAAAACATAGAGCAGCAGGAGGCCGGCAAGTGCCGCGATTATTCCGCTATCCACCGACCAGGCCATCAGCAGCCACACAATTCCCAGAATAACGAGATTATGGAGAAAAATGAGAAAGTTTCTCTGCAGCATGCGCATGATGTGAAGGCTGATGGGGACGGGCGTGCCCTTGATGAGGCTGCCCGCGGCAATCAGAGTTGTCGCTGCCTCGTTGAGCACCGACGAGATGAAGGTCCACACGATCAGGCCGGCGGTGAAGTACGGCAGATACTGCGTGACGTTCATGCCGAAAAATTGCCCGTAGATCAGTCCCACGGACACCGCCGTGACCGCCGTGCTCATCACGATCCAGCAGGTGCCGAGCACGGAGAAGCGATACCTGGAACGGATGTCGTAGAACGCCAGCGCCCGCCAGACGTAGTTGCGGCTGGCGATGTCGGCCAATTCGTGCAGGGCGCGTGAGCGCGAAGCAGCATCCATCATGATCACCGCGCTGTTTCAGCTGACGTTGGGGGCACAAGTTTGCAAGCTTCAAGGAACACGCCGATTGCTTATGATCGGTCGCGCATAAAATGCGTCATTACGCATCACTGAAAATCGCGGCGCCGAAACTCAAAACCTGTTCGGCACCGCATGCCTGCGCCAATCTCATGGGCTGGCAAGACCGTCAAGCGCGGTATTTATTTCGTCGACAGAATGCGGCGCAAAAGACAAAACCATATCTGATGTAGGATATTCAATTAGAAGATCCGGGATGGCGATAAATCGAATGCAGAAACCTTCCGTTTTATTTTTAGCGCACGCCAATTGGTGCAAAAGGGATTGAGAGCGATGGCTTGAATTTCTGCGCCCGCGCAACGCTCGCCTCGCGCGTTAGAGTTTTTCCGGACGATTATTGAATTGAAATCTCTCGATTGTCATGGTCGGGCTTGCCTGCACTCGGACTTGTTCCGAGTGTCCCGGCCATCCAGCCATCGGCACGCCCCGTCGCTTGTCGAGAGGTGGATCCTCGGGACAAGCCCGAGGATGACAGCGATGGTGTGCAGATTGCGGGTTCAGTGTCAGTCGGAAACGCTCTAGAGCGCGTAGTCCACCTGCACCAGGTACAGCCCGCGCGCGGGCGCGACGGGGCCGCAGGCGCTGCGATCCTTGGCGGCGAGGGCGGCGGCGAGGTCGTTCGCGTTCCATTTGCCCTCGCCCACCAGTTTGAGCGAGCCGACCATGGAGCGCACCTGGTTGTGCAGGAACGAGCGCGCCGAAGCCTGCACCACGATCTCATCTCCGCTGGCTGCTGACGTCGAGCACGGTCCAGCGTCTTCAGGGGCGATTTGGCCTGGCAGCCGGCCGCGCGGAAGGTGGTGAAATCGTGCCGGCCCACCAGCACGGCAGCCGCCACCCGCATGGCTTCGGCAGACAGCGGCTGCGGCACCCACCAGACGCGGTCGCGGTCGAGCACCGGCGGCGCACGGCCGCGCCAGGATGCGATAGCGATAATGCCGCGCCACCGCACTGAAGCGCGCGTCGAACTCCGGCGGCACGAGGGCGCATGTCAGGATCGCGATCGGATCAGGCTTCAGATGGAAATTGACGGCGGCCCGCACCGTGTCGCACGGCCATTCGCGCGCGAGGTCGAAATGCGCGACCTGGCCCAGCGCGTGCACGCCGGCGTCGGTGCGGCCGGCACCGCGCAGCGAAACGCGTCTCGCCCGAGAATTTGTGGATCGCCTCGGTGAGGCGGCCCTGCACGGATTTGCCCAGCGCCTGCAGCTGCCAGCCGACGAAGGGCGTGCCGTCATACTCGAGCGTGAGGCGGTAGCGGGGCATTGCGAAGGTTCGATTCCAGCGTCCACAGCCGCGCACATCCGCCGGCTGCGAGGATCGCTAGAGTTGTTCCGTCCTCGATAGAATCACAAGCCTCACACGCGCCCTCGTCCTGAGCTCGTCGAAGGACGGGCTGTGCTTGCCAATGCCGTGGTTCGACAGGCTCACCACTGGGGTCGGCGCAGGTTGGCCCGCTCAACCTAGGTCGAAAGTGCTTTAGCCGCTCGCGCCCTGGTGTACAAGCCTGCGGCTGGTTACGCGCCGAAAAAAACCCGCCGGCTATCGCGCCGGCAGGCCTTGGGGCACCTGAACTCGCCTGTCAGCGCCGCGGCGCGAAGTGGTGGCCATGACCGGGATGGCGATGGTGGCGGCTGCGCGGCAGAATATTGCCCGACGCGCCGTAGTAGGCCGGCCCATAGCTTCCGGCGGCATGCCCGCCACCCACGTACTCGTTGAAGGAATAGTTGCGCGACTCCGAGTAGCTGAGCGACAGCGGAGTCTGGCCGCCCGGATTGATGATCACCCGGTCATGACGCGGCAGCGGGCGGAAAACGCGCACGCCCTCTTCGAGCGTCACGGTCGCGCCGTAGAACGGCCGCGTCTCGATGCGGGTGGTGACGGCTTCCGCGAGCGCCGCCGGGGCGGCGATGGAAACGCTCACGCCGGTCAGGACGGCCAAGGCCAAAGCACGCATTACGAAACCTCCTCTGGCAACAGCAAAGCTTTGCCGACACTCTAATGTGCCGGCCGCGGCATCGCGAGAGAAGGTGCGGCAATGCTTAATGCGCGGCGGACAGGCGCAGGCCGGGCGCGATCGGAAAGCCGCGCAGGAATTCGGCGGCCGGCATGGGGCGCTTGCCTGCGCGTTGCAGGTCCAGAAGCCGCACGGCGCCCTCGCCGCAGGCGATGGTTAGCGCCCCGTCCAGGACGGTACCGGCAGGCCCTGATCCGTCCGCCAGCGCCGTGCGCAGCACCCTGATACGCTCGCGCTTGCCTTCGCCTGTCGCGAGGTCGAACCAGGCGCCGGGAGCAGGCGACAGTCCGCGAACGTGGTTATGGACCTGCGTGCGGGTCGCGCGAAGTCGATGCCGGTTTCGCCCTTGTCGATCTTGGCGGCGTACGTCACGCCTTCGGCGGGTTGCGGCGCGCAGTTCAACGCGCCCTGCTCCAGCTCGGCCAAGCGCGCGCACCATCAGGCCGGCGCCGCGTTGCGCGAGCAGATCGTGGAGTTCGCCGGCGGTCATCTCCGGCCCGATGGACAAGGGCTCCTCGAGGCAGACCGGCCCCGTATCCAGGCCCTCGTCCATCCGCATCACGGTCGCCGCCGTCTCGGTGTCACCGGCCATGATTGCGCGCTGGATCGGCGCCGCCCCGCGCCAGCGCGGCAGGGCCGACGCATGCAGGTTCAGGCAACCCTCGCGCGGCGCGTCGAGAACCGGCTTCGGCAGGATGAGGCCATAAGCGACGACGACGGCGACATCGGCTTTCAGTGCGGCGAAGGCGTGCTGCTCGTCATCGCCCTTGAGGGTTCGGGGCGTCAGCACGCGGATGCCGGCCGCGTCGGCGAATCGGTGGATCGCGGACTTGCGCTCCTGCATGCCGCGCCCCGCCGGCCGGGGCGGCTGGGTGTAGACGGCAGCCACCTGATGGCCGGCCGCCGCGATCGCCGCGAGCGTCGGGATTGCGAAATCCGGCGTACCCATGAAGACGACGCGCAGCATCGGCGGCCTCTACCTTTCGCAACCGTCCTTCGACAAGCTCAGGACGAGGGATGAGTATGCTGACCGGGAACCAATTCGGCCTGCTCCAACCCCGTGGTGAGCTTGTCGAACCACGGCCGCAGACGCCCATATTACGCCGAGGCGTCAGCTTTCGCCTGCTTCTTGAACCGGCGCACGATGATGTCGCGCTTGAGCCGCGAGAGGAAATCGATGATCAGCTTGCCGTTCAGGTGGTCGATCTCGTGCTGGATGGCCGTTGCCAGCAAGCCCTTGGCCGCCAGCTCCTGCGGTTTGCCATCAAGGTCGAGGTAGCGGACCGTCAGCGTGTTGGGCCGCTCGATGTCGATGCGCACATCCGGGATCGACAGGCAACCTTCCTCGTGCTGCCGCATCTCCGACCCCAGCGTCACGATCTCGGGGTTGATCAGCACCAGCGGCTGCGGCGGCTCCTCGTCCTTGGCGGTGTCGAGCACGATCAGGCGGCGCGGTACCCCCACCTGCACCGCCGCCAGGCCGACACCCGGCGCCGCGTACATGGTCTCCAGCATGTCGGCCGCCAATTTGCGCACGTCCGCGTCGATCCGCTCGATGGGGGCGCTGGGCTTGCGCAACAGGGGGTCGGGCAGTGTAATGATCGGAAGGACTGTCATGGGCGCTGACATAAGGTGATGGAAAGCCCCGGTCAATTGCCTCGAAAATCCCTGGCGGCGACAAAGGCGGCGCACGCCTTTTTGCCGGGCAGGACCCGCAGCAAGCCTGGGTAAACCGGCCGCCGGACGGCATTCATGCGAGGAGCAGGACGGATGGATACTTTCGACCACCTCTGGGAGGAAGCCGAGGTCACGCGTCGCGCGCTGATCGCTGCCGGGGCGGCAACAGGCTTCGTGGCGGGTTTCGCGCTGTCGGTACAACCGGTGCAGGCCCAGTCGATGATCGTCACCGACACGGCCGGGATCGATGCGGCCATGGGCGAGTTCCCCACCTCGACTGGACCGATTCCCGCCTATCGTGCCCTGCCGGCCGGCGGCAACAAGCGCCCGCTGGTCCTGGTGGTGCAGGAAATTTTCGGCGTGCACGAGCATATCAAGGACGTCTGCCGCCGGCTCGCCAAGCTCGGCTACTGCGCCATCGCCCCTTCGCTCTATCACCGCCAAGGCGACGTCACCAAGCTCGCCAGCTTCGACGACATCAGGCCGATCGTCGCCAAGGTGCCCGACGCGCAGGTCATGAGCGACCTCGACGCCGTCCGCGCCTGGGCCGTGCAATCGGGCTGGGCCGACGACGGCAAAGTCGGCATCACCGGTTTCTGCTGGGGCGGGCGCATCGTCTGGCTCTACGCGGCGCACAGTCCTTCGCTCAAGGCAGGGGTCGCCTGGTATGGACGCCTCGTCGGCGACAAGAGCGAGACTACGCCCGCCCATCCCGTGGACCTTGCGTCCCGGATCAAGGCGCCGATACTGGGTCTCTACGGCAGGCAGGATGCCGGCATCCCGGTCGCCACCGTCGACCAGATGCAGCAGGCGCTCGGACCCAACTCGCCCTCGGCCTTCCAGATTTATGCGGACGCGCCGCACGCCTTCTTCGCCGACTATCGCCCCTCCTACCGCGAGGCGGCGGCCAGGGACGGCTGGGAGCGGCTGCTGGCCTGGTTCAAGCAGAACGGCGTGGCCTGAGCGGCGGTCAAATTCAAGCCCGACAGGGGCATCGCCAGGGACCACCCGCCACTCCTAATGTTTCACGTGAAACAAATTAACCAATAGCTTGATATTTCACGTGAAACATTCGTTGTCAGAGCCAGGCAAACCCAGCCGTATCAGTCGCACGGCGGACACCATCCGCA
The DNA here is from genome assembly GCA_963814055.1 of uncultured Alphaproteobacteria bacterium. Lineage (GTDB taxonomy): Bacteria > Pseudomonadota > Alphaproteobacteria > Rhizobiales > Hyphomicrobiaceae > AWTP1-13. The sequence goes on along the minus strand of CAWFBJ010000019.1, from coordinate 261,227 downwards.
CCACGCGACCACGTGCTCGGCACCACCCGGCGCATATGCGCGCTCATGTTCGGATAACGCCTCCGCAAGCACCCGCAGCATCGCTCGCGCCTTGGCGATGATGATGCGCGTCCGGTGGCACACGTCGTAACGCTTGCCGTATGCGTTGGCGTGCGCCATTAGAACAGCATCGCATTCGCATTTGAACGATGCCGGCGCACAGCACACGTAACAGCGCAAACGTGTATTGTGCGTTTTCTCAACGCGTGTGCGCGAGAGTCACGGTCTGTGATGGAAGCGCATACGCCGTCTCGCTTTGGTGAACCCGATCTGCCTCGCACGAAGCACAGCATGCCGCCCGTATCCGCACCATTCATTCTGGGTTGGGAAGAGTGGGTCACGCTGCCCGAGCTCGGCCTGCCGGCCATCAAGGCCAAGGTCGACACCGGCGCGCGCACATCCGCCCTGCACGCCTTCTATGTCGAGCCGTTCGGTCCGGCGCGCGCGCGCAAGGTGCGCTTCGGCGTCCACCCCGTGCCGCGGCGCAACGACATCGAGGTCGAATGCGTCGCGCGCCTCGTCGACCGGCGCGAGGTGCGCTCCTCCAACGGCGAACGCGAGCAGCGCTACGTCATCGAGACGCCCATCCGCATCGGCGACCGCGAGTGGCCGATCGAGGTCACGCTCGCCAACCGCGACACGATGAGCTACCGCATGCTGCTCGGCCGCCGCGCCATCGCCGGCGACGTGCTGGTGGACCCGTCGTCGTCGTTCCTGCAGCCCAAGCTGCGCTACAAGATCTACGACCGCGCGCGTTGATTTTGCTGGGCGCCCCAGGCACCTCAAATCATCGGAACCGCAATTCATGCCAGCCATCCCGGGCTTTGTGCCCGGATGACTAAGATGAAAACGTCACGCGGCGATCACGTTTTCCCGGCCATTTCGATCCGCCCCGTTGGACAAGAAGAGGCGTTCGATCTCCCGGGCCGGAATTGGCTTGCTGAACAGGAAGCCTTGCATCTCAATGCAACCCTCTGACCGGATCACATCGAGCTGCTCCTGGGTTTCCACGCCTTCCGCCGTAGCAGCAACTCCGAGGCCACGTGCGAGCGCCGCTACAGCCCGCACGATGTTAAGCGAGCCGACGTTGTCAACGATGTTTTTGATGAAGGAGCGATCAATCTTGATTTTGTCGAACGGGAAGCGTTGCAAGTGGCTCAGCGAGGAATAGCCGGTGCCGAAGTCATCCATTGCAATGCGCACGCCCAGCTCACGCAACCGGTAAAGGATGGCCAGCGTCGCCTCGCTGTCGTGCAGCAGGACAGTCTCGGTGATCTCCAGCTCCAGTCGATCTGCCTCCAGCCCCGATGCCGCGAGAGCGCTCACGACCACGTGAAGCAGACCTGGGCTTCGCAGCTGCGCCGGCGAGAGATTGACAGCAATCCTGAGGTCGGCCGGCCATTGCGCGGCAGTCATGCAAGCTTGTCTGACGACCCATTCCCCAAGCGGAACAATCAAGCCGGTCTCCTCGGCCAAAGGTATGAACGTGGCCGGTGACACCATGCCCTTTTCGGGATGATGCCAACGAATGAGAGCTTCGAATCCGCTGATCTTGTCACTGGCGAGATTGACGACGGGCTGGTAGTGGAGTTCGAATTCGCAGGCGGTCAATGCTTTCCGCAGGTCTTGTTCAAGCGTGCGCCTAGCCTGCATCTGCACATCCATTTCCGGCTCGAAGAAGCGGAAAGTGCCCCGTCCGTCGCCCTTGGCCCGGTAGAGAGCCAAGTCACCGTTCCTGATCAACTCGTCCGGGATCAAACCGTCCGATGGTGCCACGGTGATGCCGATGCTCGTGCCGATGACCACCTGATGGCCATCGATCTCGTAGGGCTCGCAAACCGTCGCAATGATCCGCTGAGCAAGTGAGGTCGCATCGGCGATCTGAGATAGCGCTACCTGCACGATGGCGAACTCATCGCCCCCCATCCGCGCGATTGTATCCGTGTCCCGCACCAGAGCCCGCAGCCGGACGCCCACCATTTGCAGGAGTTTGTCGCCGACGGGATGGCCGAGCGTATCGTTGACGTGCTTGAAATGGTCAAGGTCCAGAATGTGTATGGCGACCATCTCCCCGCGCGTCGCGCGCGCCAACGCCTGCTCCAGCCGCTCATTCAGCAGCGTGCGGTTGGGTAGCGCCGTCAATGTATCGTGCAGCGCCATGTGGGCGATCTTGGCCTCCGAGCGACGCTGCTCGGTAATGTCTTGGTGTGTGGTGACTATGCCGCCATTGACCATCGGCTGTACCGAGACCGCAATAGAGCGGCCGTCGGATAGCTCGCTGACATGATGACTTGCCTGCCCACTGGTGGCGCGAGTGAGCATGGGATGGAGCACCTCGTCGACGGTCTTGGCACCGCAATCGCCGTTGGCAACGCGATACTCGACGATCTCGCGCATATGCATGCCGGGCATCATCTGCGCGGGCTCGAGGCCGTAGATCTGCGCATAACGATCGTTGGCGATGACCAGTCGAAGATCGGCATCGAACATGGCTAGGCCTTGGGCCATGTTGTTCAGGGCCGCATCAAACTGAATGTTTTGCGCGCGCAGCTTCTCATCTTGCTGTTGGAGGAGCTGGTTCTGCTGCTTCAATTGTGCATGGAGCTTCTGGCGCTCTGTGACGTCTTCATGCGTGACGAGACGGCCGCCATTCGCCATTTGATGGCGCGAAACATTTATGATGCGACCGTCGGCCAACTCTTGGATGCGCGATGACACCTCGCCAAAGCCCCGGGTCCAGCTACCGACAAAGCTCTCGGTGTCTTTGACATGATAGAAGCCGTTGGCGAGGCGATATTCGAAAATCTGTCGAACAGTTGTTCCTGGCTTCACCTGCTCCGGGGTGAGGCCATACATCTCCGCGTAACGTCTATTGCAAACGATGAGCTGCTGTTCGGTATCGAACATGGCAAGGCCTTGCAGCATGTTGTCCAAGGCAGCGTCAAACTTTTCGTTTTGCGCGCGCAGGTCCTCCTCGCGCTGTTGCAAGGCTCTACTCTGGCGCTCCCGCTCTTCCGCCGCCTCCTGGCGTCCGCGCAGGTCGCGTATGGCAAACACCTCGATGTCCGAAAGGTGATCGTCGAGTGACTGCCGTGTAACCTCGACCGCAATGAGGTTGCCGGAGGATGTTTTCAGTGCCGTTTCCCAGCGTTCGGTCCCCGCGACCGAGGGGCCGTCAAAGAGCTCGGTGGTGACCTTCCCGCCAACCAGCTGGTTCAAAGATCGCCCGCATAACTGGGAGACCAGCGAATTGATGTTGATGATGGTGCCCGCTCTCGCAATCACAAGGGCTTTGTTGTCTCTTGCAATGTTGAGAGCTTTCCAAATCGCGCCGAGGATTTCTTGGTCCGGCTGCAGCGCGGAGCCTGTCGTGGCGGCCGTCATGCCAGCCGGGTGGCGAAGAAGCCACGACTTGAGACGTTTCCAAACTTTGAACACGGCGGCTCCCCCGACCTTTTCGAGAGAGACAGACTTAGTTGAGAGAAACTAATGGTTTCTTCTGATGCCGGTATTTGTCTAAAGTTGCGACCGTTCGTGGGTAACAAAGGGTAAACGTGTATCAAGACGAGCAAGGAATAACCGGCCCGTTAACTGCGGACGGCGCATCGCCTCGCTCCAACGGCAAGTTCCAAAGTCAGCCCCGGGTCAAAACTCACCGGTCCGAACGCGCCGAACCGACGGCAAATGCAACCCCGGAAGCTGCCCATAGCTGGACCGAAGTCTTCCGGGGTGCAAAGCAATCATCCCGAGACTCGGGCTTGCGGCCTTCGCCCTGGTGGACCCATCCACGTCACCGACAGAGCAGCAGGGACGAACCCTCATGATTTACATCGCGCTGATTGCCGTGATCGGCATTCTGCTTCTTCATTCGACCGGCGCGATTCCGCTGACGGGCGTCGGTGGGGCGATGACGATGGGGCTGGCTCTTCTCGCCACCGTACCGGCTGTCGGGATCCACGAGGCATGGACGAAGAAACGGGGCGTGCTTGGCTGGATCGTGAACATCGTTGTCTCGCTCGTCGGCGCTTTTCTGTTCGCCCCCCTCGGGGGCATGGTTCTCGTAATCATACTCAGCCCGTTTATGGATAAGCCGTCGCTGGCGGCCACGGGAGGCGGCGTGATGTATGTCGCGCTCGCCGGCCAGATGCTGGTCGTGCTGCTGGGAGCGTGGGGCGCGCTGTGGATCGTGAACCGGTGGCGATGAGTTTGGTTAGCGGCGGGCGTGCGGCAGCCACGACTGCTCATCTGGTGCGATTGGTCTTCTCCATTTCCGACTGGACGACGGCCGCTTATGGCACTGAACGGCTGACTTCCGCGGTGCAGCGATTGCGTCCGCCATCAGGGGCATTGCCGGCGCTCACACTGTCTGCCTGGCGGGCCCAGGCTATCTGCTCCCAGGGCCCAACCACTCGCTGCGGTCGCTTTGGATTTTATGAGTTCACGACCTAGTACGCCTAGTTCTTGTTCTTATCCCCGGTCATCTCTTCGATCTTCTTTGCGGCCTTGTCGCGAAGCTCGCCGGCCTTGTCGAGGGCCTGCTGGCCCATCTCTCCAGCCTGCTCCTTGGCGCGCATGTAGACGGTCTTCTCGGTCGGTTGGAAGGCCGGCGCCGCCTGCAGCCGCTCCTTGGAGAGCGGAACCGCAATCACCCGCTTGCCGGCGCTGTCGGCCGTGAAGGTCAAGGCGCCGAACGGCACCGCCACGCTCTTCTCGCCAATGCCCAGGAAGCCGCCCACGCCGATGACGGCCGTGGAGATGCGGCCCGTCTTGTCGAACAGCACGTCGTTGATGTTGCCGATGTTCTCTCCGGCCTGGTTCGTTACAGCCTGGCCGAGGAATTGACCTGCCGACCATTGGCCTGCGGGCTGCACGGTCACGAACTCGGCATCAGAGCCCGAGCGCGATGGAGACGTTTGCGCGAAGCCGGCCGCCGACGCGACGATGAGAGCCGTGGCCAGCGCGGGAAGAACGAGCATTTTCATGTTTTTCGCCTTTGGTTGCAGAGACGCAACGAAACGACCAGAGCAGGATCGCTTCGGATTGAAGCACGCCAACACACAGCGCACGATCGACCGAAGCGTGAATCCTGCTCTACTCGATTGTGGTGAGCGAGATCGTTTTTGATGGAAGCGCAGTGCGCTTCCATCAGAGAACGTGAATCTCGCTCTAGCGCCACTGAAAGCGTGAGCGCGACTGCCAGGACAACGCCACGCGCTCCTCGTGGTTCCCGCTCGGAATCGGAATCTGCCCTTAACGGCAATTGTAAACAGGCCTGCACCCAGCCAACGCAGGCTGGAGGGACACCTAGTCCGCCCCGACAAACTGAGCCAGTTCCACTGGCGTTAGCTCTGGTTCTTTGCGCTTGGGCATGTTGTAATACTTATCTGATTTGGGCTGCCGCGTCTCTGTTGGTTCAGTGGGAGGGGTGGGAAAATCCATGTTTATTGTTGTCATTGGACTTATCACTTTCGCAGTCGTGTTCTTGTTGCTCAGAAACACAGGCGGCGTGTTGCGTCACGTGCTCGCAGTTTTGTTCTGCCTCACGGTCGCGCCAATCTCGGCTTACCTCGCCTTCAATCTGTTCCATCGTCATGGAGGAAAGCCAAGCTACACCAGCCCCGAAGTATGGGAGGCCCAGCAATTAGCGGCCGTTCTCAACGGCGGCGCTATCCTGCTAGGTCTTATCGCCGGGCTCATAGTGGCGACGATCATGCGGCGCAAGGGGCGTGCAGGCACCGCTTAACGGCGCGGCCTCTTCCGCAGCAACTCAGGGAACAGATCTAACTGAGCATTGACCTCAGCGCGACGGCGCTACCGCGCCTCATGCTTGAGATCTGGGCCTGTCAGGCTACCGGTATTTCAGCCGCTTGCCCTCGGCGCCTTCCAGCGCCCTGGTGGAGCCTGCGTCCTCTTTGGTTTTGGGCGAGCACAACTCCGCGCGGGCGACCCGCACTCCAAACGCCTGCAACCTTTTGCGGGGCAAGGCGTTTTCAGCCGCATAGCAACGGTCAGAGGAGCCACCCCATGCAGCGGCTAGCCTTACTCGCGATCCCTCTCCTTGTCGTCTCTACGCCCGCGCTGTCTGCCGACCTCGATGGTCCAATGTACCGTGAGCGTGACGTGGTGATCGAGCGCGCGCCTCCGCGGGTCGTCGAGCGCGAGCGCATCATCGTGCGCGATCACTACTACGAGCCGGCGCCCGTCTACACCGAGCCCCGCGCCTACTATGCCCCGCCGGCCTACGTCGACACCTACTACGACAGGCCCTACGACCGCGGCTACGCTTACGCCGGCAATTGGCGTCCCCGGTATTTCCACCGCTGGCACCATCGGCGTCACGGCTGGTAACCGCTTCGCGCAACGCGACCGCTTCAAGAGCGCGCTGGCATCATCGCCGGCGCTCTCTTCGTTAGTCCCACGCTGAGCCCAACATCAAAGCGCCCGAATACGTTCGCACGGTGCTCGCGCAGAAGGGGAAGCCGCGCACCGCGAACTCGGAAGCAGCGTGTTCAAAGGTCGGGCTGGGGCACTTCAAGCCCGCACCTTGGGTGCCCTCACCCCTTCTGCACCACGCATCCATCATCCCAATTGCGTTACCGCGCTGCTTGAGGCCCGCCGAGCGCGGCGCTGGTCGCATTACAAATCAGTCAGGCTTGCGCGCGGGTGTTGCATGCCCCCGATACACGCATCATGTGCGTGTCTTCCCAAGACGGAGATCACATCATGAGAACACTCATCGCCGGCCTGGTATCGGCCGGACTTCTGGTTGCCTTCACGGGCGCCAGCTATGCCCAGAGCCGCCACGTGCAGCATCGTCAACCCGGGCAGTACACCAATTCACCATCGGCGATCACGGACGCGCAGCGTTGGCAGAACGAGAGGGCCTACGAGCGCGGCGACTACTACGAGCACGACTCCAACGATTTCCCGGTCGGCAGCAAAGGCTGGTTCGATCAGAAAGACAGCGAGGGCGGCGCCAGCTAGCGAACTTTTGCCGAGAGCAGCAATCGCAGGCTGCTACCCGCAGCCTGCCTTGCGCCTGCCCGCCGGCGTCAGCCTGGTGGAATGCTCAGGCCACGCCCGTGCGCAGCAGGTCGTGCACGTGCAGGATGCCGACGGGCTTGCCCTTGTCCACCACGAACAGCGCCGTGATGCGCGACGCGTTCAGCACTTCCAGCGCGGCCGATGCGAGCATGCCCGGTGCGACCACCTTGGGCTTGCGGGTCATGATATCTGCCGTGCGGGCGGTCAGCAGGTCGGCTCCCATATGACGCCGCAGGTCGCCGTCGGTGATGACGCCGGCGAGCTTGCCCTTGCCGTCGAGCACGCCGAGGCAGCCGAACGACTTCTGCGTCATCGTCACCAGGGCCGCGCTCATCGGCGTATTCTCGTCGACCAGCGGTAACTTCTCGCCCGTGTGCATGACATCGGCGACGAACTTCAGGGCCGCACCCAGCGAACCGCCCGGGTGAAACATCTTGAAGTCGTGCGCGGTAAAGCCCTTGTGCTCCAGCAGGGCAACGGCAAGACAGTCGCCGAGCGCGAGCTGCATGGTGGTCGATGTGGTCGGGGCCAGGCCGTGCGGACACGCTTCCTTGGCACGCGGCAGCTCGAGCACGACGTCGGACTGCTTGGCCAGCGTCGAGCCGGCGCGCGAGGTGATGGCGATGAGCGCCACCTTGAAGCGGCGCGAGTAGGTCAGGATATTGCCGAGTTCCACGCTCTCGCCCGACCATGACAGCGCCACGATGGCGTCATCGCCCGTAATCATGCCGAGGTCGCCGTGACTGGCCTCGCTCGGATGCACGAAGAAGGCCGGCGTGCCGGTCGACGCGAAGGTGGCAGCCAGCTTCTGGGCCACGTGCCCGCTCTTGCCGATGCCGGTCACGATTACGCGACCCTTGGCGGCGGCAAGCGTCGCCACGGCCCTGCCGAAAGCCGTGCCCAGTTCCTGGTCGAGCGCGCCCCGCAAACTCTGCAGGCCCTCGCATTCGAGGTCGAGCGTGCGTGCGGCCGAGCTCAGCGCGGCTGCATGAGGTGGAGCGCCGGCGGGCACAACGCGCAGTTTACGGCTGGGAGCTGATGCGGGCATACGCGCTGCCTTGGTGGGTGCGGGCGGAGCCTTGTCGGCGGTGTCAGGCGAATCGCTCAACGGTGCAACCTTTACCAAAAGCGCCCGCCGCGCGTACCGGCGCGAGTGATTTCCGCACAGATTCCGGGCAATCACAACCATCCGTTCGGATGCCGTGCTTAATGCGCGGCCTTTTTTTGAAGTCCGCGCAGGCAATCGCGCATGGCTCGGTCGCTGTTATGCGCCTGTCCTCCACAAAGTTGCCAAAATAAGCTGGGCTCCTGAGCCTACGTGTGGACCAGCGCATCCTTCGGCACCGTGCCGGCGTTGTGGACCGCAGTTTCCGGCGCCAGAGCACTGGCCCACCCGGTGCCCCGGCGGCAGTCGCGCAAGACCCATTGCCACTGCAGCGCTTCGTGCGCGGCTGAACCTAAAGCGGGAGAAACCGGAACGATCCAAGGATGGTTGGTCTCTACAGGTTAGCTGAAGCTGCCATGTCAGGACAGGAGCCATGCCATGACTGAAATGTACGCCCAAGGCGACTTGCTGATCGAGCGGGTCAACGATGTGGTGCCCTCCGGCACGATGATCCCGCCCGATGCCACCGGGGCCCTGGTGCTTGCCGAGGGCGAGCTGACCGGCCACCGTCACGCCATCTTCGAGCGCGCGACGATGTTCCGGGACGATGCGCTCGCCCGCGAAGTCCCCGCAGGTCTCTACGTCGGCCACGTCAAGGTCGAGGGCGGCCCCGCAACCATCCTGCACCAGGAGCACGCCCCGATCGCGCTCAGCGAAGGCACCTACCGCGTGCGTCGCCAGCGCGAGCTGGAGCCGAAGGATGCGGCGATTGTCGCGGATTGAAATCGCTGCGCTGTCGCAAGCGCAGCGCGCACAGCTCAATGTCTACGGGGCGAGGTGGGACGCCTTGCGGCGCACGACCTCGCCCCCCGATCGTGAGGGCGTTGCCGAGCAGGTGCGCCAGGCCTACGCAGCCGGCGGGCTGCCTGCGCCGGCCGAAATCGTGTGGGTGCGGGGCCCTGCCGATCTCGCAGCCACCTGGGCCAAGCGGCGCCATCTGGCCGGCGGTAATGTGCGGGCTTTGATCGTCGACGCGGTGCGGCGCAAGGCCGAGCTGGCCGTCGACCGCGCCATTTCCCTGCCTGTGCGGATGCTCCTGGTCGGCGAACCCGGGCTCTCGCGCGTAGCAGAGTTCTGCACCAGCATCGACGAGGCGGTGCTGCGTGTCGGCGAACGAACCCTGCCGGCCTTTCGAACGCGGCTGGCAGACGTCTTCCTGCGCCCCCGGCGCAGGCTGAGCTTCGCTGCAAGCAGCTTCAGCCTCCTGTCGGCGCCTTGGCTTGGGACCCTGCAGTATCTGCACGATGTCGGCGGCCTCAAACGCAGCACCGAGACCTTCGCCGGCCTTTGGGCGCTTGCGCGCAACGCCTCCTGGATCATGCCGCACGAGCATGTCTGCTGGCTGATGGAAAAGCCGCAGCTCATCCGCCTCGATGCCAACGGCCGCCTGCATGCATTGGACGGCCCGGCATTGCTCTATGGCGACGGCAGCAAGATCTACGCTTGGAAGGGCATCCTCCTGCCCGCGCGCGTCATCGTGCACCGCGAAAGCATCGACGTGCGCAGCATCGAGGCGGCACACGATCCGCAAGTCCGGCGCTGCATGATCGACATTCTCACCCCGCAGCGCTTCATCGAGCAGGGCGGCGCCTATCGCGTCGCGCAGGACGAGACCGGCATCCTGTGGCGCCAGCGGTGGCGGTGGGAGGCGTGGGCCGCCGTCGAGGTCGTCAACGGTACGCCGGAGCCGGACGGCAGCTACAAGCACTACTTCCTGCAGGTTCCCCCCACGGTACGCACGCCCCGCGAAGCGGTCGCGTGGACCTACGGCTTGAGCGAGCGGCATTACCGTTTGGCCATGCGAACTTGAAACGGGTTCCGGCCGCACCCATTGTTTTTTGTACGGCCTTGCCTCCCGGCAGGGCCGATTGAAGGCTGGTCCTCGCCGCCCTGCAAAGCGCCCCGTGCCAGCAAGCTGCTCTCGCAGGCCAGCCCCCTGCGGCACACTTCTGTAGCGCAATGATCAACCGGCCCCCGGAGGTCACCATGAATCAATCGAGAAACCATTGGGCCGCCGGCGTCGCGGCCGTGGCGCTGCTGGGCTTGCTGGCCTACGGCTTGAGGACGGAGCGGCCCCGCCCCGCCCAGCTCGCGCAGCACACATCGTCTTCAATCGCCGCACCGCAGGCGACGCCGCCGAACGCTGCGACTCTCAACGCCTCCTCCGGCCTGACGCCGGGCGCCGCGACCGCGGCAACCGCGCTCCCCAACTTCGTCGACCTGGTGCAGGCGGTGAAACCGGCCGTGGTTTCCATCCGCGTCAAATCCGAAGTCACGCCGCAGGTGACAGCCGATGACGGCGGCGCGAACCCGTTCGAAGGCACGCCCTTCGACCGGTTCTTTCGCCAGTTCGGACAGCCCGGTCAGGATCCGGGGCAAAATCGGGGACCTGGGCCGTCGCAGCATTTCTACGCACAGGGACAAGGCTCGGGTTTCTTTGTCAGCGCCGACGGCTACGTGGTGACCAACAATCACGTGGTCGCCAACGCCGTGAAGGTGGACGTCGTCATGGATGACGGCACCATGCTGACCGCCAAGGTGGTCGGCACCGACCCCAACACCGACGTCGCGCTCGTCAAGGTCGAGGGCCGGCGCACCGACTTCCCCTTCGTCAGCTTCGCCGACACCGCGCCCAAGATCGGCGAATGGGTGATCGCCATGGGCAATCCGTTCGGCCTCGGCGGCACCGTGACGTCGGGCATCGTTTCCGCGCAGGGGCGCGATATCGGGTCTGGCCCCTATGACGACTTCATGCAGATCGACGCGGCGGTCAACCGCGGCAACTCCGGCGGCCCCACATTCAACATCGCGGGCAAGGTCGTGGGCGTAAACACGGCCATCTACTCGCCGTCGGGGGGCGGTTCGGTGGGCATCGCCTTTGCCATCCCGGCCTCGGCTGTGAAAGCTGTCGTCGCCCAGATCAAGGACCGCGGATATGTGGAGCGCGGCTGGATCGGCGTGCAGGTTCAGCCCGTCACCAAAGAAATCGCGGAAAGCCTCGGCCTGAAGGACGCGGGCGGCGCGCTGGTCTCGGGCACCGAGCCCAACGGTCCCGCGGCCAAGGCCGGCCTCAAGCCAGGCGACGTGGTGATCTCCATCAACGGCAGCGCCGTGAAGGACTCCCGCGACCTGGCTCGCAAGATCGCGGGCATCACACCCAACACTGCGGTCAAGGTCGCCTACGTCCGCGACGGCAAGGCCCAGACGGCCAACGTCACGCCCGGCCAATTGCAGGACCAGACCACCCGCAGGGCTTCAGCGCCTCAGCAGCCCGATCGAAGCGAGCAAACGGGCCGGCTCGGCATCGCGGTGGCGCCGGCCTCTAGGATGATGGGCATCGGCGCGCAGGGGCTCGCCGTGCTCCGCATCGACCCCAACGGCACGGCCGCGGAAGCAGGCTTGGCCGAGGGTGACGTGATCCTCAAGGTCGGCACGCGGGAGATGCAAAATGCGCAGGATCTCACGAGCGTGCTCGACGAGGCGGCCCGGCACAGCAAGCAGAACGTGCTGGCCCTGGTGCGGCGCGACGATCACAACGTGTTCGTGGCCTTGCCCGTGAGCTAGATATCCGCTTTCGTCCGATTGAACCGTCGCTTGTCATCCCGGGCCTTGTGCCCGGGATCCATCTATCAGCTCGCTCCGAAGAACCTGTCATCTGAAGCGCGTGCCTACGCGCCGGGCTTGGGGCCAAGAAGCGGCATCACGTCCACGGCGTCGCAAGGAAAGATCGTGCAGTGCGGATGGCCTTCGAACATCTTCGCCGCGGCTTCATGGGAAGGCGCACGCACGACGACGAAAACGGTCAGCTCGTTGACGACGTCCGCCACACCCTCTTGCGACGTGCGCTTGGTGGGGCCAAGCGGTCCGCCCATGTAGACGATGGCGTCCTGATGCTTCTCGTCCCAGGCTTTCAGGGCGGCGAGCCCTACCTCGTCCTTCGCGCGCCGTTCCTCCTCGGACATCGCATACCAGGCCTGCCAGCGCGGACTTGTCTTGTTGCTGAGGAAGACCGCGAGATAGGTGTCGTTCGTGCTCATGCGTGCGCCTTTCGTTTGCGCTTTTGCAGGTTGGTAGAGATGTCCGATGCTGTCCGCGTCAATTCTGCCGCTGAGCCGAGCGGTTAGCGGTTCTCCGCGTTACCACAATTGTCGGGAACGATATTGCCCATCGCCCTTGGGGCGATCAAGGAGAATGACCTAGTGTGATGATCGAGAAATTCGCCGGAGTTTGCGGCATGGTTGGGAGCGAATTTCTCGATCTGAATCACACTAGCAAGCCCATGGTTCCAGTGTCCCTTATGATTCCGAAGTTCGCTCGGACGCTGGCGGCAAAGGTGGGCGAACTTCGGAATCGGGACACTGGGAGCTTGACGCATGACCATTACCATCACCGCCTTTGAAAGTTCGCCCGATCGCGGCCAGGGACTGGCGCGTGACATGCGCGTTCGCTGGGCGCTCGAGGAGGTGGGCCAGCCTTACGGCGTTCGTCTGCTTTCGTTCAAGACGATGAAGGAACCCGCGCATCTTGCGCTGCATCCTTTCGGGCAGATTCCGACTTACGAAGAAGGCGATCTCGCCCTCTTCGAGTCGGGGGCGATCGTGTTCCATATCGCGGAGCGTCATGCGGGACTGCTGCCGGACGATGCGAACGCCCGGGCGCGCGCGATCAACTGGATGTTTGCGGCGCTCAGCACGGTGGAGCCGCCGATCGCCGATCGCGACATCGTCGAGTACATGGAGAGCGACAAGACCTGGCAAAACGAACGCCAGCGCATGGTCGATGACCGCATCCGCGTGCGGCTGGGCGAGCTCTCCCGCCGGCTTGGCGACGCCGACTGGCTCGACGGCGCCTTCAGCGCGGCCGACATTCTGATGGTGCACGTGCTGCGCAGGTTGGAGGGCTCGGGGCTGCTGGAGGAATATCCCAACCTCGCCGCCTACATCGTTCGCGCCGAAGCGCGGCCCGCCTACAAGCGTGCTTTCGCCGATCAACTGGCGGTTTTCACTGCTGCATCGACTGGCTGATAAACGTCCGCTCTGGGCTCGAGGCGGTCATCGCGTTGTCCCGAGATTTTATGGGTCCTGGCCCCTAGAGTTGTTCCGTCCTGGATGGAATCACAAGCCACGCACTCATCCTCGTCCTGAGCCTGTCGAAGGGCGGGCTCAGCGTGCCGATGCCGTGGTTCGACGGGCTTACCACTGGGGTTGGCGCACGTTGGCCAGGTCAACCTGAATCGGAAAAACTGTAGGTGTGTGAGTTAGCGGTTCAACCTCAATTGCAAGACTCTATCTGACCGTGACGCCCCCTGGCCGGAAACGGCCCGTCAGCGCATGCCGCGCACCGGGATGCACCAGCCGCGCCAGCGTGATGGCCTTGCGTCCCTGCCAAGTTCGCCGCTCGATCACCAGGCACGCCGCACCCCGCTCGACGTGCATCAGGCGGGCGGTGCGGGCATCGGCGGCTTCGGCGCGAATGGTGTGCTCGGCCTCCGACCAGGGCACGTGATCCAGCAGCCAGCGGCCCGGCGCGATCGCGTCGAAGGATCGCTGTCGGCCTGCGGCACGGCGGCGAGATTGATGAAGCCGGTGCTCGAGCTGCACGACTTCGCCGTCGGCGCTGTGGCGGCAGGTGAGCGCCAGCAGAGGCGTGCCGAGCGGCCACGTCCATGTCGGTTGCCAGGTCGGCATCGGCGACCATGGTGCTCGCGCGCCAGCAGCTCGTAGGCGTAGGCGCGGCCGCTGCGCTCGATCTCCGCGGCGATGTCCCAGATCTCGAACACCGACAAGCTCGACGGCGCGCTCCGCCACGAAGCTGCCGCGGCGGCGCCAGCGCACGATGAGGCCTTCCGCCGCCAGCGCGGTCAGCGCGCGGTTGACGGTCATGCGCGAGGCCTTGAAGGCCTTGGTCAGCTCCATCTCGGAGGGGATGCGCCGCCCGGGCCGCCAGCGGCCGGCAACGATGGGCGCGGCGATGGCGCGGCGGATCTGCTCGTAGATCGGGCCGGTGCCGGAACGGGCGAGGGTGCGGGCCAACTCAGGCATCCTCCAGCAGGCGGCGCATGGTGACGGTGAAGCGTTGGCGGATTTCATCGCGGCGCACGTGCCGGCCTTCCGCGACGACATGATGCCCGCCGGCAAAAACGTCGCGCACCGCGCCATCGCCGGCGGCGAAGATCCACGAGTTCGATGATCTGATCGCCATCGCGGCCGACGAGCGCGGGATGCGTCTCGTCGAGAATGACGATGTCGGCCGTCCGCCCGACGGCGATGGCGCCGGAGGCGAGGCCCAGCGCCTGGGCGCCGCCACGGCGGGCGGTGTCGAACAGGTGCCGGCCGGTGGAGGCGCCGATGGGGCCCAGCCGGTTGCGCTTCTGCTCGCGCAGGCGCTGCCCGTATTCGAGCGTGCGCAATTCCTCGTTGAGGGCGATGCGCACGTTGCTGTCGCGTGCCGACGGCGAAGCGGCCGCCGGCGGCGGCAAAGCGCGGCGCCTCGAAGATGCCGTCGCCGAGATTGGCTTCGGTGATGGGGCACAGGCCGGCGACGGCGCCGGATTTGGCCAGGCGCCGCGCTCTCGTCCGGCTGTCATGTGCGTGCAGTGGATCAGGCACCAGCGCGCGTCGAGGCTCATGTTGTCGAGCAGCCATTGCACGGGCCGCGCGCCGGACCAGGCCACGCAGTCTTCCACCTCGCGCGCCTGCTCGGCGGCATGCATGTGGATGGGGCCGGCGGCCCACCGCTCCACGAGCGCGCGCAGCTCGGACGCGTCGACGGCGCGCAGCGAATGCGGCGCGATGCCGAGGGTCGCGCCGTCCAGCCGCTCGACGTGGCGCCGGCTGGACGTCCAGCAGGCGCCAGAAGCCGTCGAGGTCGAACAGGAAGCGCGCCTGTCCCGGCGTGGGCGGCTGGCCGCCGCAGCCGCCGTGGGCATAGAAGGACGGCAGCAGCGCAAGTCCGATGCCGCTCGCTTCCGCGGCCGCCACGATGCGGCCGCCGGTCTCCGCCGGGTCGGCATAATGCGTGCCGTCCGGGCGCGTTGTGCAGGTAGTGGAACTCGCCGACGGTGGTGAAGCCCGCTTCCAGCATCTCCACGTAGGCCCAGGCCGCGACGGCCTCGATGTCGTCGGGCGTCATGGTGGCGAGGAAGCGGTACATCACCTCGCGCCAGGTCCAGAAGCTGTCGTCCTCGGGCCCGCGCCGCTCCACCAGACCGGCCATGGCGCGCTGGAAGGCGTGGCTGTGGACGTTGGCGACGCCGGGCACGGCGACGCCGGCAAAGCGCTGGCTGCTTGCCGTGGGCGTACTGTCCGGCGCAACGGCCGTGATGGTCCGGCCCGCGACGGTGATCAGAGACGTCGCGCCGCCATCCGTCGCCGACGAGCGCGCGCGCCACATGGATCTCTGCCATGGATCGCCTGCCTTGGTTGCGCTTATGCTTTGCCGATCGGCGCTGCGCACGCCGAGCCGTTATGTATAGACATAACAGAGCAACGGGGCTAGCGTCGCTTGCCCCAAGCATTGATCACCCCGGAGGGCCGGCGATGCAGGTGGATCGGCTTTGGACGCATGCCCGGATCGCGACGCTGGACCCTGCGCGTCCCGGCCTCGGCGTCATCGAGGACGGCGCCGTCGCGGCAACGGATGGCCGCATCGCCTGGGTCGGGCCGCGCGCCGAGCAGCCGGCCCTGGACCCGACAGAACGCATCGATCTCGAAGGCCGCTGGATCACGCCGGGCCTGATCGACTGCCACACCCACCTCGTCTACGGCGGCAACCGCGCGCACGAGTTCGAGCTGCGGCTCGCCGGCGCCAGCTACGAGGAGATCGCGCGCGCCGGCGGCGGCATTCTTTCCACCGTCAAGGCCACCCGCGCGGCGTCCGAGGACGACTTGATCGCCCAGGCGCTGCCGCGGCTCGATGCGCTGATCGCGCGAAGGTGTCACAACCATCGAGATCAAGTCGGGCTATGGCCTGGAAATGGAAACCGAGGCCCGCCAGCTCCGCGCCGCCCGCCGTCTCGCCGACAAGCGGCCCGTCTCCGTCACGACCACCTTTCTCGGCGCGCACGCCCTGCCGCCCGAGGCCGACGGCGACAAGGACGGCTACATCGCGCGGCTGTGCGGACAGATGCTGCCGGCCATCGCCGAGCAGAAGCTGGCCGATGCGGTCGACGCCTTCATGGAAGGCATCGCCTTCAGCGGCGGCGCAGACGGCGCGCGTGTTCGAGGTGGCCAAGCGGCTGGGCCTGCCGGTGAAGCTGCACGCCGACCAGCTCTCCAATCTCGGGCGGCGCCAACGCTGGCGGCGCGCTACGGCGCGCTCTCCGCCGATCATCTGGAATACACCGACGAGGCGGGCGCCGCCGCGATGGCCAAGGCGGGAACGGTGGCGGTGCTGTTGCCGGGCGCGTTCTATTTCATCCGCGAGACGCAGAAGCCGCCGGTCGAGCTGTTCCGCAAGCACGGCACGCGCATTGCCATCGCAACGGACTCCAATCCGGGCTCGTCGCCGCTCACGTCGCTGCTGCTGACCATGAACATGGCGCGCCACGCTGTTCCGCCTGACCGTCGACGAGATCATCGCCGGCGTGACGCGCGAGGCGGCGCACGCGCTCGGCCGCCAGGCCGAGATCGGCACGCTGGAAGCCGGCAAGTGGTGCGATCTCGCCATCTGGAACGTCGAGCGCCTGGCGGAGCTGCCCTATCGCATGGGGTTCAATCCGCTGCACCAGCGGGTATGGAGAGGCCAGTGACCTCCGGCGCCGATCCGGTGAACCTGGGACGCGGGCCGGTGAGCCTCGACGAATGGCGCGCCATCCTCGAAGGCGCCGCAGTCACGCTCGATCCGGCCTGCGGTCCTGCCGTGGAAGCAAGCGCACGGGCGGTGGAGGCCATCGTTGCCAAGGGCGAACCGGTCTACGGCATCAACACCGGCTTCGGAAAACTTGCCAGCGCGCGCATCGAGCCGGCCGACCTCGCGCGGCTGCAAACCAACATCGTGCTGTCGCACGCGGCCGGCGTGGGCGAGCCGGCGCCGGCCAATATCGTTCGCCTGATGCTGGCGCTGAAGCTGGCGAGCCTTGCCCAAGGCGCATCCGGCGTGCGTCCCGCCACCATGGCCATGCTGGAAGCGATGCTGGCCAAGGGCCTGATGCCGGTGGTTCCCGCGCAAGGGTCCGTCGGCGCCTCGGGCGATCTGGCGCCGCTGGCGCATATGGCGGCGGCGATGATCGGCGTCGGCGAAATCGACACGCCGGACGGGCGCAAACCTGCGGCCGAAGCCCTGAGCAGCGCTGGGCTGGCACCGTTGGCGCTCGGCCCCAAGGAGGGCCTGGCGCTGCTCAACGGCACGCAGTTCTCGACCGCCTATGCGCTCGCGGCGCTGTTCGCTTCCGCCAATCTGCTGCGCACCGCGCTGATCACGGGCGTCCTCTCGACCGAAGCCGCCAAGGGCTCCGACGCACCCTTCGATGCGCGCATTCACGCGCTGCGGCGGCACCGCGGCCAGATCGACTGCGCCGATGCGCTGCGCCGGCTGATGGCCGGCAGCGCCATCCGCGCCTCGCACCTCGTCGGCGACGATCGCGTGCAGGACCCTTACTGCTTGCGCTGCCAGCCGCAGGTGATGGGCGCGGTGCTCGACACGCTGCGCCACGTGGCCGGCGTGCTCGGCGACGAAGCCAACGGCGTGTCCGACAACCCGCTGATCTTCGCCGAGGACGGCATCGCGCTGTCCGGCGGCAACTTCCACGCCGAGCCTGTGGCGCTCGCCGCCGACATGATGGCGCTGGCGATCTGCGAGATCGGCTCGCTGGCCGAGCGGCGCATCGCCATGCTGGTCGATCCGGCGCTGTCGCGGCTGCCGGCGTTCCTGACGCCCAAGCCGGGGCTCAACTCCGGGTTCATGATCCCGCAGGTGACGGCCGCGGCGCTCGTGGCCGAGAACAAGCAGCGCGCGGCGCCGGCCAGCATCGACTCCATTCCCACCTCCGCCAACCAGGAAGACCACGTCTCCATGGCCGCGCACGCGGCGCGCCGCCTGCTGCCGATGGCGGAGAACCTGACGCAGATCCTCGGCATCGAGCTGCTGGCCGGCTGCCAGGGCTGCGACTTTCACGCGCCGCTGCTGTCCAGCGCGCCGGTCGAGCGCGTGCGAGCCCTGCTGCGCGCACAGGTTCCGCATCTCGACGATGACCGCTATCTTGCCCCCGACATCGCCGCCGCCGCCGACCTCGTGCGCTCGGGCGCAGTGGCGGAGGCGGCAGGCATCCAATTGCCGGAGGTGTGGGGTGATGACCGTTGCAGCACATGACTCGCGGTCCCCTCTCCCCATCCTTCATGGGGAGAGGGCTAGGGTGAGGGGCGGCGGCTTGCTTCAACGGCGGTCTTTGTGGCCGCCCCTCACCCCGACCCTCTCCCCGCAAGCGGGGAGAGGGAGGAAGGGCGGAGGCGCACGATGCCTGATCACCCACCCTGGCTCACCGTCGAACAGCGCGAGGCGCCGCTGATCGTCAGCTTTCCGCACACCGGAACCGAGATCCCGCCCGACATCGAGGCGCGCTGCGTGTCGCCGTGGCTGGCGCGCAAGGACGCCGACTGGTGGATCGACAAGCTCTACGATTTCGTGCGCGACGCTGGGCGCCACCACGATCCACACCGCCATCTCGCGCACCGTGATCGACGTCAATCGCGATCCCCAGCGGCGTGTCGCTCTATCCGGGCCAGAACACGACCGAGCTGGTGCCCTCCACGACCTTCGACGGCGAGGCGCTGTGGCAGCCGGGCATGGTGCCGGACGCGGCGGAAATCGCACGGCGCGTCGCCACATATTTCGATCCCTACCACGCCGCCCTTGCCGCCGAGATCGCGCGCCTGCGCGACCGGCATCCGCGCGTCGCGCTCTACGATTGCCACTCCATCCGCTCGATCATCCCGCGCCTGTTCCCGGGCGAGCTGCCGGTCATGAACATCGGCACCAACGCCGGCGCGTCCTGCGACATGGACCTTGCCGAGCCCATCGCCGCCATTGCCAGCGCCAGCCGGTTCTCCGCCGTCATCAACGGCCGCTTCAAGGGCGGCTACATCACGCGCCAGTACGGCAAGCCCGACAGCGGCGTGCATGCCGTGCAGATGGAGCTGGCCTGCCGCGGCTACATGCGCGAGCCCGTCGGCCCGGTCGATGAGCAGCAACTGGCCGGTGCCGTTCGATCCCGCCTTCGCCGCCGACATCCGGCTACGCTGCGCGCCATTCTGGAAACCTGCCTGCGCTTCGCCGAGGACGGCAACTCGAGGCCCGCATGACCCGCATCGACAATGCCCGCATCATCCGCGCGCCGCGCGGCACCGACATCTCCGCCAAGAGCTGGCTGACGGAAGCGCCGCTGCGCATGCTCATGAACAATCTCGATCCGGACGTGGCCGAGAAGCCGGGCGAGCTCGTGGTCTACGGCGGCATCGGCCGCGCCGCGCGCGACTGGGAGAGCTTCGACCGCATCGTTGCATCTCTGCGCAAGCTCGAAGGCGACCAGACGCTGCTGGTGCAGTCGGGCAAGCCGGTCGGCGTGTTCCGCACGCACGCCGATGCGCCGCGCGTGCTGATCGCCAACTCCAACATCGTGCCGCACTGGGCGACGCTGGCGCACTTCAACGAGCTCGATCGCAAGGGCCTGATGATGTACGGCCAGATGACGGCCGGCTCGTGGATCTACATCGGCAGCCAGGGCATCGTGCAGGGCACCTACGAGACGTTCGTGGAGGTGGGGCGGCGCCACTACGGCGGCAGCCTCGCCGGCAAGTGGATTCTCACCGCAGGCCTCGGCGGCATGGGCGGCGCGCAGCCGCTGGCGGCGGTGATGGCGGGCGCCTCGATGCTGGCCGTGGAGTGCCAGCCGAGCCGCATCGAGATGCGGCTGAAGACCGGCTATCTCGATGCTCAGGCCAAGATCGCTCGACGAGGCGCTGGCCATGATCGAGCAGTCGTGCCGCGAGAAGAAGCCGCTGTCGGTCGGCCTGCTCGGCAATGCGGCCGAGATTTTCCCCGAGCTGGTGCGGCGCGGCGTGCGGCCCGACGTGGTGACCGACCAGACCTCGGCGCATGACCCCATCAACGGCTACCTGCCGAAGGGCTGGTCGCTGGGCGACTGGGAGAACCGCCGCGGCTCCGATCCCAAAGGCGTCGAGCAAGCGGCGAAGCGCTCGATGGCCGAGCACGTGCGCGCCATGCTGGAGTTTCACAAGCGCGGCATCCCCACCGTCGACTACGGCAACAACATCCGCCAGATGGCGCAGGACGAGGGCGTGGCCGATGCCTTCGACTTCCCGGGCTTCGTGCCGGCCTACATCCGCCCGCTGTTCTGCCGCGGCATCGGCCCGTTCCGCTGGGCGGCGCTGTCGGGCGATCCCGAAGACATCTTCCGCACCGACGCCAAGGTGAAGGAGCTGCTGCCGGACAACGCGCATCTGCACAACTGGCTCGACATGGCCAGGACGCGCATCAAGTTCCAGGGCCTGCCGGCGCGCATCTGCTGGGTCGGTCTGGGCGACCGGCATCGGCTGGGCCTCGCCTTCAACGAGATGGTGGCGAGCGGCGAGTTGAAAGCGCCCATCGTCATCGGCCGCGATCATCTGGACTCCGGCTCCGTCGCCAGCCCCAACCGCGAGACCGAAGCCATGCGCGACGGCTCGGACGCCGTGTCCGACTGGCCGCTGCTCAATGCGCTGCTGAATTGCGCGTCCGGCGCCACCTGGGTGTCGATCCATCACGGCGGCGGCGTCGGCATCGGCTACTCGCAGCACGCCGGCATGGTCGTCGTCTGCGACGGCACGGCGGACGCGGCGCGGCGGCTCGAGCGGGTGCTGTGGAACGACCCCGCGACCGGCGTGATGCGTCACGCCGATGCCGGCTACGAGGACGCCATCGCCTGCGCCAAGGCTAACGGACTCGACTTGCCCGGCATCCTCGGGTGAAGTCTCGCCGCGAACCTGCAATGCACCCAATACCCTCGGAAGTGGACTTGCTAGTGCTGGGCGCAGGCGCCGGCGGCATGACGGCTGCCCTCAGCGCCGCCATCCTGGGCCTTGACGTTGCGCTGATCGAAAAGGCCGAAACCGTCGGCGGCACCACGGCGCGCTCAGCGGGCTCCGTGTGGGTCCCCAACTCCCGCCACGACAAGACCGCCGACACCCGCGCGCAGGCTCTGCGCTATCTGCAGGGCACCGTCGGCAATCGTTTGCGTTCCGAGATGGCTGACGCGTTCCTGGACCACGCGCCACGCATGGTCGACTTCCTGGAAGCGCACAGCGAAGTCCGCTTCCGGGCTTATGCCCACCACCCCGACTATGCGCCCGGCGTCGGCGGCTCGACCACGTCGGGCCGCGTGCTGGAGCCGGTGCCGTTCGATGCACGGGTACTGGGACGCGACTTCGCCACCCTCAGTGCGCCGCTGCCGGAATTCACCGTCTTCGGCGGCATGATGGTGGATCGCACCGACATCGGGCACCTGCTCGGCGCGACGCGCTCGCTCGGCTCGTTCAGTCACGCCGCCCGCATCGTGCTGCGACACGGTGCCGACCGGCTGCGGCACCGCCGCGGCACCCGACTGGTCATGGGCAATGCGCTGGCAGGACGTCTCTTCAACTCGCTCAAGCGGCGCGGCGTGCCGGTTCTGACGGCGACGCAGGTGATCAATCTCATCGAGGACAACGGCCGCATCACTGGCGCCAGGCTGCAGTCCGGCTCCGGCACCGCAATCGTCCGCTGCCGTCGCGGCGTGGTGCTGGCGACGGGCGGACTCTCGCGCAATCCCGAGCTGCGGCGACGTCTGCTGCCTGGACTCGGCGGGCATTCTCCCGTGGCCGAGGGCGCGACCGGCGACGGCTCTGCTCTGGCAGCCAAGGCCGGCGGGCACCTCGGCGCCAATCACGCCAACAACGCGTTCTGGACGCCGGTCTCGGTGCGCAAGCGGCGCGACGGCAGCACGGCCGTTTTTCCGCATCTCGTCCTGGACCGGGGCAAGCCCGGCGTCATCGCCGTCGACGCTGCGGGGAAGCGCTTCGTCAGCGAGGCCACCAACTATCACGCCTTCGTCGAGGCCATGCTGGCGGCAGGTGCCAGCCCTTGCCACTTGATTTGCGACGACGCGTTCATCGCCAGGTATGGCCTCGGCATGGTGCGGCCGCGCCGGATGAACCTGCGCAAGGCCGTCGCCGACGGTTACGTGACGCGAGCATCAACGCTGGTGGAAATCGCCGCGGCGCTGCATATCGATGCAAAGGGCCTCACTGAAACCGTCGCGCGCCACAATGGCTTTGCCGTCACCGGCGTCGATCTCGATTTCGCCAAGGGCAGCGACGTCTATCAGCGCAACCTGGGCGATGCCGCGCACACGCCAAATCCGTGCATCGGTCCGATCGCGACGCCGCCGTTCTACGCGGTGCAGCTCCACGCCAGCGAGCTCGGAGCCAGCACCGGCCTGGTGACGAACGAATTCGCCCAAGTCCAGCGCAGCGACGGCTCGCCCATTCCCGGTCTCTATGCGTGCGGCAACGACATGGATTCGATGATGGCCGGCACCTATCCCGGCCCCGGCATCACGCTGGGCCCCGCCATGACCTTCGGCTACATCGCGGCCCACCACGCCGCTCAGTCGACGCCGGTCTGAGCCTGCTAGCGGGCCGCGGCACCGCTCTTGGCGCTGTTGCGTTCGCGTTTCGCCACTTTGGCCGCACGCTGCAGGGCATTCGTCGCCTTGCGCTGTTTGGCCTGGATGCGCTTGCGGCGTGAGTCCGACATCTTGGGCATGAAACTGTCCTCCGTTGGCCCGCCTTGTAGAACCAGTCGCAGCATTTTGCCAATACCACATTATTGCTGGCAAAGGCCGCCGATCATGCCGCAACCCCACCCCATGACATCCCGGCCTCATTCCGCTATTGCCTTGCGCCCATGCTGCACATCAACGACCTCACCTTCCGCATCGAGGGGCGGATCATCTTCGACAAGGCCACGGCCGGCATTCCGGCGGGGCACAAGGTCGGCTTCGTCGGGCGCAACGGGTCGGGCAAGACCACGCTGCTGCGCCTGATCTCGGGCGAGCTTCAGCCCGACGACGGCGGTGTCAATATTCCCCGCTCCACCCGCATCGGCTGGGTGGCGCAGGAAGCGCCGGGCGGGCCGGAGAGCCTGATCGAGTTCGTGCTCGCCGCCGACAGGGAACGCGCGCGCCTGCTTGCCGAGGCGGAAACTGCGCACGATCCAGGCCGCATCGCCGACATCCACGAGCGCCTCACCGACATCGGTGCCCATGCCGCCCCGGCGCGGGCGGCGCGCATCCTGGCGGGTCTCGGCTTTGACGAGGCCGCCCAGCAACGACCCTGCGCGGAATACTCCGGCGGCTGGCGCATGCGCGTGGCGCTCGCCGCCATGCTGTTCACCGAGCCCGACCTCCTGCTTCTCGACGAGCCCACCAACTACCTCGACCTCGAAGGCACGCTCTGGCTCGAGGACTACCTGCGCGACTATCCCCACACCGTCCTGATCGTCAGCCACGACCGCGAGCTCTTGAACCGTTCCGTCACATCGATCCTGCATCTCGCCCAGGGCAAGCTCACGCTCTACACCGGCGGCTACGACCAGTTCGAGGAAACGCGGCGCGAGCGGCAGCGCCTCGACCTCAAGCTCAAGAAGAAGCAGGACGACGAGCGCCGCCACATCGAGGCGTTTATCGCCCGCTTCAAGGCCAAGGCCTCCAAGGCCACCCAGGCGCAAAGCCGCGTCAAGGCGCTGGCGCGCATGCAGCCGATCGCCGAGCAGATTGAGGAGCGCG
This sequence comes from uncultured Alphaproteobacteria bacterium, assembly GCA_963814055.1. Taxonomy (GTDB): domain Bacteria; phylum Pseudomonadota; class Alphaproteobacteria; order Rhizobiales; family Hyphomicrobiaceae; genus AWTP1-13. The sequence continues at coordinate 237,162 of CAWFBJ010000019.1, read as the reverse complement.
TCGCGCCGTTCCTGTTTCCCAATCCAGCGAAAGCCTTCGCCAGCCCGCTCATCCGGCTCGAAGGCGTTGCGGCCGGCTATGCCCCCGATCAGCCCGTTCTGCAGGGCCTGGACCTGCGCCTCGACGCCGACGACCGCGTCGGCCTGCTGGGCGCCAACGGCAACGGCAAGAGCACGTTCGCCAAGCTGGTCTCGGGCCGCCTTCCGCCCATGGCCGGCCGCCGCTACGCCAGCGACAAGATCACGGTCGGCTATTTCGCCCAGCACCAGATGGAAGACCTGCCGGCCGGCAAGACACCCTACCAGCACATGCAGGACCTGATGCCGGACGCCACCGAGGCGCAACGGCGCGCCAGGCTCGGCACGCTCGGCTTCAGCATCGGCAAGGCCGACACCAAGGCGGAAAACCTTTCGGGCGGCGAAAAAGCCCGCCTGCTGTTCGCGCTGGCGACGTTCCATGGGCCGCATCTGCTGATCCTCGACGAGCCGACCAACCATCTCGACGTCGACGCCCGCGAGGCCCTGGTGCGCGCACTCAACGACTTCGAGGGCGCCGTCATCCTCATCAGTCACGACCGCCACCTGATGGATGCCAGCGCCGACCGGCTGTGGATCGTGCGCGGCGGCACGGTGCAGACCTACGACGGCGACATGGACAGCTATCGCACCGAATGCCTGGCCGAGCGCGGCGCCGATCCCAACGCACCGCGCCCCAAGGCGAACGGGGCGGCGAAGCAGACCGCGCAGGACGCCCGCCGGCAGGCGGCGGAGCAGCGGGCGGCTCTGGCACCACTGAGAAAGAATGTCACTAAGGCCGAAGCCGAAATCGAGCTTCTGTCCAAGCGCATTGCAGCGATCGATCGCGACCTGGGCGACGGCGGCCTCTACCGGCGCGACCCCGCGCGCGCCCAGGCTCTATCGCGCGAGCGCGGCGGCCTCGTCCGCGCGCGCGAAGACGCGGAAACCGCCTGGCTCACCGCCACCGAAGTCTACGAGACCGCGCAGGCGCGTGCGAAGGAGAGCGCGCTGTGATCCCTTCACAGTGGCCCGCACCATGCGTCTCGGGCGTGGGTCTCCTGTCCAATCCAAATCGCAAGACCGTGGAGTCCGCGACGGGCAATATCATGTCGAAGAAACCGCGGACCAAATCTATCGGCGAATAATGGCGAGGCCGGTCATCGTTCCCCAAGCCCCCATCAGTTCGGCTTTGTCCCGCTTGGGATTGTCTCAGTCACTTTCCAACTACCCGCCTGCAGATGGTTCACCACCGATGCAAGAAGGCCGGCCGCATAGCGATCCAACAGAACCGTAGTTGTCGTCCCATCGCCAAGGGCGAACTTCACGGCCAACAACGGTATTTCGCCGTCACTGGTCGGAACGGGTAGCGTGTCGAAGCTCACTAAAAATCGATCCGTCTCAAGTGCCCTTTGTACATCTGCTTCTGTGAGTGAAGGCACACCGTCCGCGAACAATTCCGCTCGTGTCTTGGCCATCGTAGGGACACCGATCAATCTGAGGGCTTACCTTCTGAGGTGGCATAGCGCGCAAGAAACCGTTCATGGCGATAGCGACTGGCCCACTCGTCCATCCAGCTTGAGGCGAGCATTGTCAGAATGCCACCCGGTATGATGAGCAGGGCCGCGATGATCTCCAATTGCGCCCACATTAGCGCCGCTACGAGACCAATCAGAGGCAGACCAAGCAGACCGAACGTGATGAGAGACAGTCGGCGGTTGTCGGCTAGGCGGGACAATCTCTCTTGACGCGGAGTAGCCGCAACCTGCGCCAGCAAGACTATCCCGGCTATCGCACCGGCCAAAATGATGACGCCGGCAACAATCCCGCCAAGGAGCATCAGGTACCAGCCGCCGCGTGCGAGCCACGTTGCCAGTGTCGCATCCCACGACATGATGCTGGTATCGAGGCTAAAGCAATGGCCGAAGGACGAGGCAATACAACGAGGGTTGATACCCAAGAGGGGAGTGCTTCCCTTGGTATGATAGTCGACCCACTCAAAAACCGCGAGCCCAGCCAGCAGAATGCCTGCGATTGGAAGCCAGCCAATAATTTTTCGGGTGATGCCCATGAGCGAGCCTAGCCTAAGCAGGTTCCGGTTCCCACACCAGGATCTAAGCAACTCATTGCAGCGCCACAGCCGCCGCCTCAGCCCGAAAGCTCGTTATCGGGGCGATCGCTAAGAAGAAACCTTCCGCGACAAAGGCACGAAGCCGTCGGCGAGCTGGGCGACAATCCTGACCTTCCCTTTAGCGAGTTCGAGAAATGGTGACATCCCTTTGCCCGTCTCCAACACGTAATCAGTTCCGTGACGACGGCTATAGAAGGCAAGGAAATCAGCCAACTGGATTGCCCTGCAGGCGTTTTTATCGATCAGCGACAACTGATGAAGGAAAAGGGCGCCATCGCCCGCTTTTCGTTTGTTGAAAATATCGACAACGCCATCATTGGCTTTGGTGCCCGCCTCCACGAACAAAGATAGGCCATCGTCAAGGATGGCTGGGCCTACCTTGTCGTCGGCAAGCAAGAAGTTGAGCAATTGGTCAAAGCAGTTGCCGTAAGCGGACCAATTCGGCAGCATCCGGTGCTCTTTGCGGTAGTGCTCATAGGTCTCTCGCACCATGGAGACCGTAATGCCAGCCAGCACGTGTTTCTCTGCGATGTCGAACCATTCTTGGACAAATGCGAGTTGCTTCGCTGCAGACCACCCAGCGAAAGCCTCCTTGCCGTCGTGGAATTCTTTGGCATGGAAGCGCTCAACCTTGCTCCTCTTGAACAGCCGGTTGGCTTCCCGTTCGAAACCGCGCCATTGCGCTAACCGAGCAATGTAGCCCGCCATCACGATGGTCGGCGTCGTGCCGTCTGTCCCGCTGTCGTCGAGATAGCACCAAAGCACTGCGATCAGCCTGCGCGCATTTCGACGAATACTTGGCAACGGCTGCACGAGCCGATGAATGCCAAGCTCACGTCGTGACGCCTGAAATGCAGACCTCACCTAGTACCAGATTCCGGCTGGTACGTGAAGTATGATATGCCGCTCCGACCTCGCGGCAGCGTTCTGAAGGGAGCTTGTCGTTGCCTGCAATGGCCTATTTTTTTGGCAGGACGATGAGTTCGGCCACCATCGATGGCTTGTGATGCGCGCACACAATTGGGAAGGTGCCGACTTTGTCGGCGGTGAACTCTACCTTCACGACGTGCCCGCGCTTGAGCAGCAGGGCCTTCTTGTAACCGACGATCGTGGTGGGGTGCTCGGCGCCGTTGATGCCGACAAATTCCAAGCTCACATCATCACCTTGGGTGACGATAATCTGGCTCGGCAGCCAGATATATGTCGAAACTTCCCAGCGCCCAGTCTGATCGGGCTTCCTCAGAACGTAGCCGCCGCCCTCCGGCAGGGCGCTGTTGGGAAAAGGCTCCTTGTCAATCGTCGTGCCCCCCTTCGGCTCCACGGCTGCGATCGTAAACGAGCGCTTCGCGGCTTGCGCCTCTTGAGGCGTCCCCGCTAGCAGCAGCGCAATCAGCGCGCCGGCGAGACCTCCAGAAAGCCATCGGTACGCCATCAGGAACACTCCCAAAAAACCACAAGGTGTCCCGCACCCAGAACCAAATTCTACCGTTCATGTAGTAGTGCAAGTGACAATCATTAGCAATAACAATTCATGCAGGAGAAACAATGAACCCACGGTCATCTCCAAAACCGACGCCTCGACGAAGGCTATCGGGGATACTTTCAGGCGAGTTCCGCCGCTATGGCACTGCGCACGCTTGGCCGCTCCGACATGCGGTTTCGATGATCGATCACGCGCGGCAGGCGGGCCGTATCCACGCCATCGGCCTCAAGCCATTGGGCGAGCGTAAAAAGGTAGGGGTCGCAGATCGTATAGGTCTCGCCCATCACCCAGGGCCCCTTGAGCATGTCACGCTCGATCAGATCGAAACATGCACCGACGGATTGCGGCACCTTGCGCTGCATTTCGGCGATGGCAGCGGGATCATCAGCCCATCGCTGGCCGCGCATGCGATGGGCGTGAGCAACGTGGACCGTGGAGCACAGATAGCTGTTGAATGCCTGCACCTGTGCGAAAGCAAACGGGTCGGCCAGCGGCGCCAGCCGCGCCTGCGGGAAACTTTGCGCCACGTACGCCAGCATGGCCGGCGTCTCGGTCAGTACCCCACGGTCGGTCACCAAGGCCGGCACCCGCCCCTTGGGATTGACGGCAAGATACTCGGGGCTTTGCTGCTCCTTGGCGCCGAAGCGGATGCGCACGGTCGAATAGTCGGCTCCCGACTCCTCCAAAGCGACATGAGATGCCAGCGCGCAGGTATCGGGCGCGTAGTAGAGCTTGAGCATGGCGGGTCCTCTGAGACGTTCCGCCACCAGGATCGCACCTGACCCTCGCGGGCGGCAACAGCGTTCAGCAGGGCGACCCGCAGAACCATGGACACGATTTAACCTGCAGGGCCGACGGGCAACCGGGGCCCCAGCGTTTTGCTCATGAAGATCACGATACCGAGGGCAACCCTCGAAGGAGATGCACACAATGAAAATCCGTCTTTCCAGGTACGTCGTACCGGCCGTGCTGGCAGCCACTATTCCTGCGGCGGCGGTGTTCGCCCAAGGCCAAAACCAGCCGCCGGTGCGATCTGCCGGCCCGTCGGCAGAAACGCTCACCAGGCTGCAGGACGGCCGCATCGCCATGATCAAGGGCGCCCTCAAGCTCAACGATCAGCAGTTGAAGCTGTGGGCACCTGTGGAAGAGCAGATGCGGTCATCGTTCACGGCGCGCCAGCAGGCCCGCTCGGAACGCCGCGAGCGGGGTCAGCAGGGCGCCAAGACCGAGCGTCCATCGCTGCCCGACCGGCTCGATCGCGCCAGCAAGCGCATGGCCGATCGCGCGGAGCGCATGAAGACCTACGCCGAGGCGATCAGGCCGTTTTACGCATCCCTCACGGACGATCAGAAGGCCGTCGCCGGAGTCGTCCTGCGGCAAGGCGCAGGCTTTGGCCGCCACGGCGCGCGTTGGGCCATGCATCGCGAGCGCCGCGCCGAGCAGAAGTAGCGACGGAAGGCGCGCGCCCCGCGCGTTATCCGTCCCGGCCGGGGCAGGCTTAACCTCCCGAGCCCCGGTCGACGTCGGGCATTCGGATACACCCCCCGGTCCGAATGCCCGATTTTTTGCGTCCTACGCCCGCGCCTTCTTCATAGGGTCTTCGAGCGGCACCTGCATCTCGCTGCCACGGCCGAAATTGGCGGTCTTGCCGTCGACCGATTCCTGCTGCGCCTGCTGCCGCCCGAGGGCCACGATGGACGGGATATCGCCATCGGCCACCGCCGGCCGCCACGTCTTGCGGGCCAGCGCCCGCGCAATGTAGGGCGCAAGATCGGCGTTTTTCCGTGCCGCGCGTGCGGCATGGCGGGCCTTGAAGGCCGGCATCACGGCAGCAGCGAACAGCTCCAGCGACGCGCAGATGTGCATGTGCTCGTTCCTGCCGCCCTGCTGCAGGAAGACTACCTGATCGACGCCCGCCTCCTCGAAGCGCTGCATGTTGGCGGCGATCTCATCGGGCGTGCCTATGCCGCCCGCGCCGGGCGACACTGGCAGAATATCGCGCGCCTGCTCGTAGTTGGCCCAGATGCTGGTGCGGCCGGGTGTGTGCTCGCCGAAAATGTAGTGGTGGCCGAGCGCGTAGCCGAAGAAGCGGAAGCCATCGAGACCCCGGCGCCGCGCTTCATCGGCATCGGCATGACAGGAGAACCCCGCCACCATGGCGACGTTGGCATTGACCGCGTGACCCAGCGGCACGCATTCATCCGACTTGATGATGTCGTAGTACTCGGCCACCCACTTCACCGCCTCGCTCTGGTCGATGAACGCGAAGGTGAGTGCGCCGAGCCCGTTGCGCGCCGCCTGATGGATGGTTTCCCGTTTCGAGCAGGCGACCCACAGCGGCGGATGCGGCTTCTGCACCGGCTTGGGCACCAGGTTGCGGCAGGGCATGGAGAAGTACTTGCCCTGGTAGCCGGGGTAGGGATCCATCACCAGCATGTTGGCGGCTTCCGCCGTTGCCTCCAGCCACATGCCGTGGCGCTCGTCCGGGTTGATCGCAAAACCGCCCAGTTCCGCCGCCGATGCGCCTTGGCCGGTCCCCCACTCGACGCGGCCGGCAGAAACCAGATCGAGCGTCGCGATACGCTCGGCGACGCGGGCGGGATGATTGTAGTTCGGAGGCATCAGAACGATGCCGTGGCCGAGCCGGATGCGCTTGGTGCGTTGCGAGCAGGCGGCGAGAAAAACCTCGGGTGCGGAAGAGTGCGAGTATTCCTCCAGGAAATGATGCTCGACTTCCCACGCGTAATCGATGCCGAGCCTATCGGCCAGCTCCACCTGATCGAGCGCTTCCTGGAACAGCTTGAGTTCCGCGCCTTCCACCCACGGACGCGGCAACTGATGCTCGTAGAAGATACCAAACTGCATGGGCGTCCCTCCGGTCAGGCTTTGGCACCATCATAGAACCCGATCTTGTCCTTGAGAAACGCGTAGCCCAGCGCAATGAACGCGGCGGATTCCTTGTTGTCCTTGCCATAGCCGTGTCCGCCCGCCGCCGGCTCGTAGAAATAAGCCTCGTAGCCCATCGCCTGCAGCTTGGCCGCCATCTTGCGCGCATGCCCGGGATGCACGCGGTCGTCCTTGCGCGTCGTGCCAAGCAGGATCGGCGGATAGCGCCGTCCGGGCTCGGCCTGGTGGTAGGCCGAATAGGTCTGCAGGAAGGCCCATTCCTCCGGCTTGTCGGGATCGCCGTACTCTGCGATCCAGCTCGCTCCCGCCAGCAGCTTGCTGTAGCGGCGCATGTCGATCAGCGGAATGGTGCAGAACAGGGCACCGAACCGATCGGGATATCGGGTCAGCATGTTGGTGATCAGGATGCCGCCGTTGGATCCGCCCTCGGCAGCGATCCGGTCCGGACGGGTTACACCTCGCCTCACCAGGTCCGCTGCCACAGCCGCGAAATCGTCGTGTGACAACGGCTTGCGCGCGAGGCGTCCTGCGTCGTGCCAGCGCGTGCCGAACTCTCCGCCTCCTCGAATGTTGGCCGTCACGCTGGTGCCCCCGCGCTCGAGCCACAGCTTGCCGATGGCTGAGCTGTAATAAGGCAGATTCGAGAGCCCGAAGCCGCCATATCCGCTCATGTGCACGGGCGCGTCGCCGGTTTCGCCGGCCGGGCCTACCTGCACGTAGGGAATGCGCTCACCATCGATGGAGATCGCCTCGTGCCGCGACACGCCCAGTCCGTCAGCGGTGAACGTACGCGGCGCCCGTTTGAGCACGACAGGAGCCGTGCCACGCTCGATCAGCGTCATCGTCGCCGGCGTGATCGGGTCTTGCGCGTTGGCGAGCAGGTCACCGTTGCCCTCCGCTTCTTCCATGTCGAAACGCCCGACGCTGACCACACCGATCTCCGGCAGCCCCGACAGTTTCGACCGCGCCCAGCCGGTGGCCGACGGCGTCAGTACCTCGAACACGGGCTTCAACTCGTCGAGGATCGAGACCACCAGCTGCCCGTGGCTCCAGAAGAAGTGCTCCAGCGCACGCCGCTCGCCCGGCTCAAACAGCACCGTGAAATCACGCGCACCGGCAAGGAATGCCGGCATCGAGATGCCGAGCAGCGTGTCGGGCGCATAGGTCTTGGCGCCGATCGTCCACTCCGTGCGGCGCTTCGCCACCAGCCACCCGCGATGGGCCTCGATGGAGATATCCGCCGGCAGCTCGAGCTTGGTCTTCGGACCGCTGCGGTCGCCCATCCAGAAGATCGCATCGAAAAAGCCCGGCTTGTCGACGAACCAGACCGTTTCGGCACCTTGCGTGCGGTCAACCGACGCCCACAGGCCCATGCTTTCGGGCGTCGTCTCGATCAGCACCGGCGCCGCATCGACATTCGATCCGCGCCGCCACAGCCGGACCGTCCGCGAATACCCCGACGTCGTCGCCATGTCCTGGCCGTAGGCGCTCGACAGCAGCAGCGTGTCCCGGTCCAGCCAGTCGGTGCCGCCCTTGGCCTCCGGCAGATAGAAGCCGTCGCGAACGAAGGCTTTGGCTGGGATCTCGAACTCGCGCAGCACGGCCGCATCGCCACCCCCGCGCGACAGACTGAGGATTGCCAGATCGTGCGTGCCCGGCAGCGTCGACGCGCCATGCCACACCCAGTCCTCCTTTTCCTGCTCCGCCAGGGCGTCGACATCCAGGATGACCTCCCAGCTCGGTTGCTCCCTACGGAAGCTGTCGAGCGTCGTCCGCCGCCACAGGCCGCGCGGGTTCTTGGCATCCTTCCAGAAATTGTAGAGATGCCGTCCGCGACGCACGACAAACGGAATGTTGTCTGGCCGGTCCAGAATGGCCGCCAGGGTATCCCGGTCCCTGGCAAAGCCAGCATTGCCGAATTTCGCCAGCGTGGCGCTGTTCTGCGCCTCCACCCAGGCCAGCGCGCGGGCGCCCTCGACGTCCTCGAGCCACAGATGGGGATCGTCGTCGGGAGCGGCGATCGTCGGCCTGGCATCCATCGGCATGAACATGAAGCTCCACGGGGAAGGGCCGGAGCGCGCAACTACCACGCCCAGCGCTTTGGGGTGAACCTTGAAAGCGCAGGCAACCATCACACGTTTGTGCCGTTTTTCCGGTCAGCGCAGTGGATGCACGGATTTGGCCTCTTTTTGTGCGCCGTCTGCGCCGCTAAGGTCCCTCCTGTAAATTCCCGGTTCGCGAGTGCAGCCGCATGGCCGGCACCAAGAGGCAAGAAGCTGCTGTCGACCGGGGGGCAGGATTTCAGCCCTTCTCCAAGCTTGCGCGCAAGATCGTGCTCCTGGTCGGCGAGGACAGCTTTGTGCTGTCGCACTCCCGTGCCTTGCTCGCCGTGCTCGGCGAACTCGCACGCGAAGTCGTTGTCGTCACACGCGCGTCGGGACGCCTCGACGAACTCGATGAAATCGGCGCCAGCGTCATCGACTTCGACTGCCGCGCATCCTTGAGCAATCCCGCACGCGACGCCGCAGCCGCGTGGAAACTCGCGCGCATCCTCGAAGCCGAGGCTGCCGATGCGATCCATGTCATCGGCGTCAGGCCGGCCGCACTCGGCAGCCTTGCCATCAAGCTGGTTGCAGCCAACCATATCATGGTGCACCTGCCCGACCTTGACCGCCTCGAGCCCGCAACCACTCTGGCCCGGCTCTATCGGCCGTCTCCGATCGGGCTCATTGCGTCGCTCGTGCGCAGGCCCGCGTCGTTCCTGCTCGTGGAAAGCCCAGACGATCTCACCCACCTGCGCACGCTCGGCGTCGATCCGGGTGCGCGCTTCGCGGTGCTGGGCGGCGCCGGCGTCGACCCCGACGTCTACCCCGTGATGCCGCCGTCGCACAGCGACACGCCGGTCGCGGCATGTGTCGGCCGCATGGTGGCATCGAGCGGCATCGACGTTCTGATGCGGGCCTTCGACCGCGTGTGGGCGCGTGGCGTGCGCCTGCAGCTCGAACTGGTGGGAGAGCCTGCCGCGGACGAACCCGACGCCATTTCACCCGGCGAGATCGCGCAATGGGGTCTGCATCCCGGCATACGGCGCACGGAACCGATGGCCGATGTGCGCGAGGTCTGGCGTCGCGCCGAAGTCTGCATACTGCCCGCGACCGGCCGCCAGGGCCTGCCGCAAGCGCTGCTCGAAGCTGCCGCCTGCGGCCGCGCCTTGATCGTGACCGAAGGCGCCGGCGGCGGCAGCTTCGTACGCGACGGCGTCGAAGGTCTGGTGGTGCCTTCCGGGGACGCTGCCGCCCTCGCCGAAGCGATCGAGCTCCTGGCGCGCGATGCCGATCTCCGCGTGCGCCTCGGCGAAGCCGCGCGCCTGCGTGTGCTGCAAGGCTTCACCGCAGCGCACGTCAAGCAAGCCCTGCAGGCTGCCTACCACTCCCAGCTCGCCAGCCAGCAAGCCTAAGTCTTGCCGGCAGCCTTCAGATGATCGCGTGCCGCAACTTGGCCGAAACCCACTCGCTGAGAAGCACGGCGCATAGAATGACGATCAGGATCATCGTCACCTGGGGCCAGGCCAGCGTTGCCAGTGACGCCTCGAGATACAAACCGATGCCGCCCGCGCCGACCAGGCCGAGAATGGCAGACTCGCGGATGTTGATGTCCCATCGATAGACCGAAATGCCCGCGAATGCCGGCAGAACCTGCGGCACGATGGCAAAGTCGATGATCTGTGCCCGCGACGCGCCAGACGCCGTGATCGCCTCGACCTGCGTGTGGTCGATCTCCTCGATGGCCTCATACAAGAGCTTGCCGATGAAGCCGAGCGAGCGAAACATGATGGCCAGGGTGCCGGCCAGCGCACCCGGTCCGATGATCGAGACGAGCAGAAGCCCCCAGATCAGTCCATTGATGGAGCGCGAGGAAACGATGATCAGCAGAGCCAGCGGCCGCACGAAATAAGCGTTCGGCGTGGTATTGCGGGCGGCGAGAAAGGCAAGCGGAGTACCCAGAATCACGGCGAGCAGCGTGCCGATGGTCGCGATGTTGAGTGTCTCCCATATCGGCCACCAGAGCTTCTCGAGGTAGCTCCAACGGGGGGGAAACATGCGGCTGGCAATGTCGGCTGCCTGCGCCGGCGCCGAGCGCAGAAAATCCCAGATCGTGTCCTGGGTCATCACCTTCCAGGAGGCGACCGTGATGGCAACCAGCAGCAGCCATAGGAACCAGGCCGTCAGCTGTCCTCTGGTCGTGCGATGTCTCCACTGCGGCCGGCCGGTTGCATTCGTGACCGGCATCACTGCACCCAGCGGCGAACGTGGCTGGAGGCGTACTCACACACCAGCACGATCAGGATGATGATCATCAGGATGGCCGCGGCGACATCGTATTCGTAGCGGTTGATGGCAGTATTCAGCGTAGCGCCGATCCCGCCTGCGCCGACAATGCCGACCACAGCGGATTCCCGGAAGTTGATGTCGAAGCGATACAGAGAAAGTCCGATGAGCCGCGGCAGAACCTGAGGCTCGATGCCGTAGTTGAGCACCTGCAGCCAGGAGGCGCCCGTCGCGCGCATCGCCTCGACCTGACCTTCGTCGATATCCTCGATGTCCTCGGCCAGGAGCTTGCCGAGAAATCCCATCGTGGCAAACGATATGGTGAGGAAGCCCGCGAAAGTGCCGAAGCCGAACATGGCGACGAAAAAAATAGCGTACAGGATCTCCTGGAACGAGCGGGCAACCGCGACGATGCCGCGACATAGATAATAGACCGGACGCGGGGCGATATTGCGGGCGGCGCCGATGCCGATGGGAATCGACAGCCCGATGCCGACAACGGTGGCGCAGACGGTCATCGCAATGCTTTCCTGCAACCCCACGGCGATTTCGCCTGCACGCGACGTGAAGTTCGGATGCATGAAGCCTTCGATGAACCGCCAGCCGCGAACCATGCCATCGGCCAGCCGCGCCCAGTTCACATGCAAGGAGCCTAAAGCCAGCACGAGATAGACGAGCGCACCGGCATACATTGCCCAGCGCAGCCAGGGATTGGCGATGAAGGGCGTGCGCCGCCAGGTGCGCCCCGCAACGCTCACCGAGCTCATTCTTCGACCCCGAGCTTGGCTCGCGTAGACACCAGTGCTGCTGCAGACACCGCAGCAGCGTCTTCCGCGTCTTCCTTGTGCTTGGCTGACAGCGCGGTCCAATCTTCCTCGCCGTAGATGGCGGCGAGCGTCACCTGATCGAGCCCGGCCGGCGGCCCGTCATAGACCACCTTGCCCGCGCGCAACCCGACGATCCGGAATACGAACATCTGCGCCAGGGCCACGTCGTGAATGTTGATGATTGCTGCCAGGCCGCGCTCGGCGCAGATTTCGCAGATCAGCCGCATGATCTGCCGGGACGTCTTGGGATCGAGACTTGCGGTCGGCTCATCGACGAGCAGGAGTTCGGGATCCTGCTCCAACGCGCGAGCAATTCCGACACGCTGGCGCTGACCTCCGGAGAGGGCGTCGGCCCGCTTGTCAACATGCTCGCTCAGGCCAACGCGGTCGAGCAGGCGAAACGCCTTGTCGATGTCGGCCGCCGGGAACCGCCTGAGGAACGAGCGCCAGAAGGGCACGTATCCAAGCCGTCCCGATAGGACATTTTCCATCACGCTCAGCCGCTCGACCAGTGCAAACTCCTGGAAGATCATGCCGATGCGCCGCCGCGCCTTGCGCAACTGCGCTCGCGACAGGTTCGTGATTTCGACATCGCCCAAGCTGATTGCTCCCGACGTCGGCTCGACCAGACGGTTGATGCAGCGAATCAGCGTCGACTTGCCGGCCCCTGACGGGCCGATCAGTCCCACGACCTGGCCGGCCGGAACCTCGAACGTGACGCCCCTCAGCGCCTCGTCCCCGGTCCGGTATCGCTTGGCGAGATCAGTGACGCGCAGCACTGGCGTGCCTTACTTGCACGCGTAGGAAACATTCATCGTGGTGTCGATGTCACGGATGATTTTCCAATGCTGCTTGTAGGTGATGGGCAGGAAGCTATCGACCGGCGGATCATTGTTCTTGAACTCGTTCAGGAGCGCAGACCCCTCCCAGGGGAACGTGAAGAACGCCTCCTGAATCTTTTTCGCCAGCTCAGGTTTGAGATTGTGAGCCGCGCCATAGGCCGAGGAAGGAAAATTCTCGGACGCGAACAGCGATTTAACTTGATCGGCCTTGAGCACTCCGCGCGCGATCATGCGCTTCATGACCGAGTTGGCTACCGCAGCCGCGGGATAGTCCTTGTTGACCACCCCGAGGATCGAGTTGTCGTACTTGCCCGAAAAAACCGGCTCTATATCCTTGCCAACCTGGAGCTTGAACGTGTCGCGAAGGATAGCCGACGGCGCCTTGAAGCCGGCATTGGAGGTCTCGGTCGTGAAGGCCACCTTCTTGCCCTTGAGGTCCTCCACCTTGTCGATGCCCGAGCCGGCATACGTGATGATTTCCATCTTGTAGCCGTACGTGCCGTCCTTCGCAGCCATCAGCGTGAACGGTACGAACCCTGCACAGTTTACGGCGAGCGGCGTAGCGCCTGTGTTGAAACCCGCCACATGCAGCCGGCCGGCGCGCATAGCCTCGATCTGCGCCGCATTCGACTGAACCGGAAAGAACTGCACCCGCTTGGCCGTGGTTTTCTCGAGATGTTTCAGGAAGCCATCCCAAACCTTCGCGTAGACCGCAGGATCTTCAACCGGCGTATAGGCAAAGATCAAAACGGCCGGATCGACGAACTGGGAGGGGTCGCTTGGCGGGTCTGCTACCAGGTCGCCGTCGGCATCCTTGAACCGCGGATCGAGCGCGAACGCCTGGACGGCCAGCCCCAAAACTGCAACGAGGGCCACTAGCGGCAGCAGCGACCGACGAATCCCCCAAACCATTGCAGCGTGCTCCCTGACCGGCAAAAAAAAGTCGCCGTGTGTTTTTGTGACGCAAGCATATGCCGCACCACCTTCTTGCGCCAGCCCTCCGGAAGAGAGCGCCGCCATGACCTGCAATCCAGCCCTGGGCGAGTTGGTCGCCTACGCGTGGCGCGTTTCCCGGAATCGCGCGATCGCCGGCCAGGCGCAACTGGCGATCAACTCGGCCAGCGCATGCATGGTCATGCCCTCCAGCGCTATACGCTCGCGGCGTCCGAGATCGGCGAGGTGGGCGTCGGGAAGCCCTACGGCAACCTCAATCTCCTGGTCGAGACGGTCGATGTACATGCGCGCAATGTCGTTGCCGAACACCCGCACGGCCACCGGCATGCGATGGTGCCGCAGGTCCGCATCCCAGGCCGGCGTCGCCAACGGCACCAGACGCGCACCCGCCTGCGAGAGCGCACCGTTGCCGGCCTTCAATGCCGCGATGACAACTGCCTCGACTCGCCTTCCAGGCGGTCTCGCTTGCCATCTGCTCGACATCGCCGTTCGTCCGCACGGCATAGCCGGCCGTGGGCTTGAGGCATTCGGAGAGAAGATCGCTGACGCGGCCGATGCTCAGGCCTGATGCCGGCGCGCTCGCATCGTTGTTGATCTCGGCTAGGCCATCCTCATGCGACTTGACGGTCGCAAATAGCCTGCCGCCCGCCGTACATTCCAGGCGCAACCAGGCCACGCTTTGGCCTGCGACCAGGATGCGCCGATCCGAACCGTAGGCCTTGTTGGCGCTCCACGACGGCTCTCCCGGCGTGCCGACCGCAACGCCGGCACGGGCAAGGACGACATTCACCTGCTCCACCGCCGTGCTGATCACGGGCTGCAGCACCGCCCACTGTTGCGCGGTTGCCGATGGGCGTGCCGCGTCGGGGCGCAGCAGCGGTTCGTCGCTGGGGGCCGCATCGGCAGCGGGGGCGCTGCCTCTCGTGATTTTCAGCAGTTGGCTGCTCAGCGAGCGTCGCGGTGCTGGCACCTCGGCCGGAGCTGGCGCGGAAAGCGGAATGGATGCTGCAGGACGGGAGACCGTGATCTCGACGTCGGGCCCCAGCTCCGGTTCGGCTTTGGGATCGCGCGACAGGACGAACGTATCGCGTCGCTTGCTGTGCACGTCCCGCCAGATCAGGCTGACGCCGGTCCCGATCAGGACACCGCTCAGCAGCAACAGCAGCATTGTCGTCATGGCGGCCGGCCCCCGGCCGTCACGCGGTGCGCACAACTATGCAGCCCCGCTACTTGCCCTGCCACTCGTCTTTGACCTCCATGCATTTGGTCGAATGAACTCGTTGATGTCATCGACCGCGATGCTCTGCAGCAGCCCGAACGTATTGTCCGCCGCCGTGATCGACCATAGCGCGCTCTTGGCCAAAGTCGGCGCCTCGATCTTGCCCCAGTTCAAAGTGGCCTTAACAGCCTTGCCCTGCTTGAAGGTGACCTTGGGGCGCAGCTGCGCCGTGACGTCGTATTTGTCCTTGTCGCTGTCGATCTGGCAGCGAATGTCGTAGGTATCGAACTGGGCCTCGAAGTCGGGTTCCTGCATGGCCTTGACGAGCGTGGCGCGGTCGAACTTCAGCTCGGATGCGCAGCGCGTATCGCCCCAGGGCCAGGAGACCTTGCCGCGCGACAGGATCTTGGTGAGGGCTTCCTTGCGCCAGGTCTTCTGGACATTGCAGACCACCTGGCCGTCGGCGGGCTTCTTGTTGTGCAGAGTAGAGCATAGTTGGGCGGCGCACTTCCTCCGACCCGCACGCTCCTTCTTTTCTTGCTCGGTCTCCGGCGCCGCCTCCGCGTCCTTCTTCGGCTCTTGTGCCGGCTACAGCCACTGCCAGCAACGCCAGGGCGCCCAAGCTCAACAGCGCAAGCATTGCCCGCGGCGCGAGAATATTCGGCATCTGTAGGCACACTCCCTGAACCTGATTTTCGATCTTGCGCGCAAAGCGACCGTAAGTATGACGCCATCTCAGCGGCTGGACCAGATGAGACCGATCCCCGACAGCAGCAGCACGAACAGAACCACGCGGTCGAAACGCACGTCGTCGAGCCGCCTGTAGAGGCGCACCCCTGCCCAAGAGCCCGCCAGCGTGCCGGGAACGGCCACGGCAAGCGCCATCAGGAACCGCATCCCGACCAATCCTTGCACCACGCTTGCCACCAGCATGGCCGTGAGCAGCGTAAGATTGAAAGCCTGGAAAAAGATGCGCCGCTCGTCCTTGGGCCAGCCCTTGAGCGACGCGTAGATGGTCGGCAGCACGCCGGACAGGGCCGCGATACCACCGAGAATGCCGCCTGCGAAGCCCACGACAGCCTCCGCACCGCGTCCCCCGGCGGCAAGCCGGACCCGGCCTGCCACGAACAGCATGAATGAGCAGTAGACCATCAGGATCGCGCCGATGGCCATCTTGAACGTATTGAGGGGTATCAGCGGCAGTATCCACGTCCCGATGGGCACGCCGATCAGCCCTGCAATCAGCATTGGAGCCAACCGGCGCCAGTCGGCGGCACGCCAGATCGATGGCAGCGTCGTCAGATGGCCCAGCACCGAGCATGCGGACGCGAGTTGGGCGGCGATCAAGGGTTCGACCGCCTGCAGCCACATCGGCAGGCCCGTGAGCGCCGTTCCAAATCCGGTCAGGCCATTGACGAAACCGCCCACCAGCGCGCCAGCCAGAATGAGGGCCAGCGTCGTCCAGTCCCAGACTTGTGACATGCCCCGCCCCGTTCTCGGCCTGTTCCTTGAAGTTGCACCGTTCAACACCATATGTTGGCTGTGAACACAACCAGCGCCTACGCAAGGGCTGGAGGCGGCGGAGGCCAACCGGGGTCCGCAGTGCCAATGTGATGCCGGTCAAGGCCGCTTGAGGAGGGCTTTGAGATGACGCGCATATCATTGCTGTCGAGCCCTCTTCTGCTGGGCTTCGAGGACATGGAAAGGCTGATCGACCGCGTCGGCAAAGGCGGGAACGACGGCTATCCACCCTACAACATCGAGCGCATTGCCGGGGCCGGCACCAATGGCGGCTCAGGCGCGGTTGAAGTGTTGCGCATCACGCTGGCGGTGGCCGGCTTCAAGCGCGATCAGATCGAGATCACGGTCGAAGACAACCAGTTGAGCATCCGCGGCCGGCAGGTCGACGACAAGTCCCGGCAGTACATCCACCGCGGCATTGCAGCGCGCCAGTTCAGCCGCACGTTCGTGCTGGCGGATGGTATCGAGGTCAGGTCTGCAGACTTGAGCGATGGTCTGCTGTCCATCGATCTGGTCCGGCGGGAGCCAGAGCGCTCGGTGCGCAAGATCGAGATCGGCAAATCCCAGCCGTGAGTCTTCCGCGCCACAGTTTCAGGATGCGAATCGAAGGAAGATGAGCGGGAACTGAGCGCGGACTTCGAGGTTGGTGCAGAATAGGCACCGGCCTTGCCCAAAGGGGAGCTGTGCAAATCCCCGATTGAGAAGGAGTGAGCGTCGTGGAAAAGAACATCAGGAATACTGCGAAACGCAGAAAGATCGTGACGCCGCCGGTTCCAGTCATGAGCATGACAGAGTTGGCCAGGCTCGGGGGTGGCAAGGTCGCCTACATCAAGGTCATGAGCCACGACGAGGCAAAACAGCTGTTCCCAACCGTCGAAGGCTTGCCGACCGGGATCGATCTCTACGCCCTGCATGCCGCAGACGGCACGCCGCTGGTGTTGACCGACAGCCACCAGGCCGCCCTCGGACATGCGATGGGCGACGAGCTCGAGATCGCCGCGGTAAACTGAACTTCGCGTCAGGGATTGAACTTGCGCCCCGGTCGCTGGACCGGGGCGTTTGCGTTAGAGCGGGAGCGATCTAGCTCCTATGACGAAGTTCGCGGCAGTTCAGAACGCTTTCTGACGCGCGCGCGGGTCATCGCACGGCACAAATTCAAAGCCCCGGCCGGGGGCCTCCGCCCAGCACATGCCTACCTTCGCCTTTTCTTTTCCAACCCTGCGCGTCTCGTGGTCCGGACGATCAGTGTACTTCTTCTTCGCCGGGGGCGAAGGTGTCGTGGCCACACAGTTGCCGTCCTTCTCGACTTTGCCCGAACCGCAATCGAGCGGACAGACGCGGTTCTTGTGCGCTCTCACCGCATCGAGAGCGGCAGTGCTCGGCTTCTCGGTATACAGGTCCAGCTTGGCCTGCCGGGCAAACTGCGTCAGCGCGCCCCTCGTCTGGGATTGCCACTTGCCGTCTGCGGCACCCGGGTTACAGCCCACCCGTTGAAGCTCTGTCTGCAGCGAACGCACCAGCTCGACCTTGTCTCCCGCAAAAGCTGGCGGGTTGCCCGGTTGCGCCAGCGCACCCGCGGGAGTGAGTTCCTTGAGCATGGCGCGGGCCAGGTTTGCAAAGTTCCCGCCGGGATACCGGTCGAGGTAGCTTTGGATGAGCGCCGGCGATTTACTGTCCTTGACGCTGCTCCAGTAGGAAAGTTCCATTTCCCTGTCGTAGTTCGGACGGAATGCAGGCGGCCGTACCACGGCAGGCGTGCTAGATGGCTCGATCTTGAAATAGACTTGGCCGGTGAGCGACGTATGCTCCCATGGAACCTGCCTGCCGTCGGTTGCCTTGAGCACGTCGTTGCGCACCGCGATGAGGACGCCGCTGACGTCGATGCCGGGTTCTTCGATATGCCTCAAAAGCGCGCCGGCGTAGGGTGAGTTCCGGCCGCCCCCGTCGACTGCAACGTTGCCCGGCTGTGTCGAAAATCCGATCAGCGTGCCGACACCGGTTCTTACCTCCGCAAGGCCCTGGCTAACCTGTGACGAGCGCGTACCCATCGTGCGCGCGAGGTTGCGTGCCAGCGGATTGTCGCGGCAGGCGTCGAGCAGCACGATGCTGGTCTTGGCCTCTCTTTCCATCTGCTTGAGGACGAGCGTCAACGGCAGACCCTCGAAATCCGCATCGCCTTCGCTGGAAAGACGCGCATCCACCGGCACCAGATAGTTCTGCCCGCCGATCGCCACGCCATGTCCGGCATAGAAGAACAGGGCAAGATCGGCACCGGACAGTTTCACGCCAAATTGGCGGATCATCCGCTCCATCGATCTCTTGTCGAGGTCATGTCCCTCGAAAACCTCGAAGCCCAGCCGCCGCAGCGACGCGGCCATGTCGGTGGCATCGTTCTTCGGGTTCTTCAGTTCCGGCGTATTCTGATAGGAGGAGTTGCCGATGATGAGGGCGATGCGCCGCTCCGTCTGCGCCACGGATGAAGCAGACACGGCGCAAAAAGCACAAAGCACTACAAGAAGCCGCAGCATGGCTCCCTCCCTGGGCGCGCGATGCCAAACCATATAATCATGGTACTAGCGAGTTACCATGGCCTAATACGGGCAGCACAGAATACGCAGCGGCCGCGCCGGGCGGGCCGCCATTGCTATCGATGGACTTTTTTGAGGCTTTCCTGGACGTTGGCCCTTTCATCAGCAGCCATTATCGTCGTCGGCGCCACCGAGAGGAAGACATGGAACAGGAAGCGCTGGAGCGGCTCGCCATCCGGGCACTGGTGGAAAACTGGGTCGTATGGCGGGACGCCGGCGACTGGGAACGGTTTCGCACGGTCTGGCATGACGACGGCCGCATGATGGCGACGTGGTTCCAGGGCACGGCGGACGAGTTCATCGCCGTGAGCCGCACGGGCTTCGACAAGGGCGTCAGCATCCTGCACTTCCTGGGCGGCCACTCCGCCGACATCGCCGGCAGCCGCGCCATCGCACAAACCAAGATGACCATCTCGCAGCGCGCCACGGTCCACGACATTCTCGTGGACGTCGTGTGCACCGGCCGGTTCTACGACTTCCTCGAAAAGCGCGACGGCCGCTGGGGCGTGGTGCTGCGCCAGCCGATCTACGAGAAGGACCGCATGGACCCGGTCGATCCGGCGGCAAAACTCAGCTTGGACAAGACGTTGCTCGAACGCTTCCCCGAGGGCTATCGCCATCTCGCCTATCTGCAGACCGAAATCGGCTACAAGGTGAAACCCGATATGCCTGGCCTCAAGGGTCCCGAGGTGCAGGCCCTTTACGCGCGAGGTAATGGGTGGTTGGCCGGAAAGGGGCTATAAGCCGCTACGGCACGGCCCCCAGCGACCGCATCATCCCTCACCTGCGTTGGTTCCATCATGCGCCTACCCTTCTTCTACGGCTGGGTGATCGTTGCCGTCGTGTTCGTTTCGATGGGCATCGGCGTCACCGCGCGCACGGCCTTCTCGCTGCTGTTCCCGCCGATCCTCGATGAGTTCCGCTGGGATCGCGCCGTCACGGCAGGCGCCTTCTCGTTCGGCTTTCTCGTCTCCGCCATCATGAGTCCGCTGCTCGGGCGCATGATGGATCGCGCGGGTCCGCGCACCGTCATGGAACTCGGCGTGGTGCTGATGGCGGCGGGACTATTGCTCGCACCGCTCACCGCTGAACCCTGGCATCTCTACGCGACACTCGGGGTATTGGTCGGCGGTGGCAGTGTTTGCCTCGGCTATTCCGGCCAATCGCTGTTCCTCCCCAACTGGTTCGTGCGCCGCCGCGGACTGGCGACCGGCATTGCGTTTGCCGGAGTGGGTGTCGGCTCCATCGTGTTGCTGCCCTCCGTGCAACTCGTCATCGAAAACGGAGGCTGGCGCACGGCGTGTTGGACCATGGGCCTCTTGGTGCTCATCGTGCTCGCGCCCATCAATCTGCTGTTGCGCAAACGCCCGGAAGACATGGGGTTGCGGCCCGACGGCGACGCCGCGCCGATCGCGTCAGCGTCGACCCAGCCGTCCAACATCGTCGACCCGGCCTGGGCGGCCGTCGACTGGACGCTCGGGCGCGCCATGCGAACCGCCCGCTTCTGGTGGATCGCGCTGGGCTACTTCTGCGGACTGTACGCCTGGTACGCGGTGCAGGTGCATCAGACCAAGTATCTGATCGAGATCGGATTCAGCCCGACCGTTGCGGCATGGGCGCTCGGCCTTGTCAGCCTGCTCGGCATCCCCGGCCAGATCGCGCTCGGACACATTTCCGATCGTATCGGCCGCGAGTGGGTCTGGACCGCCGGTGCACTCGGATTTGCCGTCTGCTACCTTCTGTTGCTGCTTTTGCAGGCGTTCCCAAGCACCGCGCTTCTGTATCTGATGGTCGCCACCCAGGGCGCGCTCGGCTACGGCTTGACCTCCGTGTTCGCGGCCATTGTCGTGGAAATTTTCCAGGGCAAGCACTACGGCACCATCTTCGGCACACTGATGCTGGCGGCGATCAGCGGCGGCGCGGTCGGCCCCTGGGCCACCGGTGCGCTCTTCGACGCCTATGGCAGCTACACGGTCGCCTTCTGGATCGGCGTGGCGTTCAGCCTGTTGTCGGTGCTGGCAATCTGGCAGGCGTCACCCCGCAAAGTGCGCGCCGTAGCCGGCCAAGAGCATCGCTTGCGCGCGACGGGCTAGTCGGTGAGCCGTGGCCGGCCATGCCATGATGGGAGCAAATTCCTTTGCTGCCCTCCACGCCGCAAGACAGGGAGAGCGGCATGACCGACAAGACGACTATCCAGACCAACGTGGACACGTTCAACGACGGGGGCAGCTATTTCGTGCGGGCGGAGATCGAGGCTCGCTCGGTCAATATCCACGGCCCCTACCCCGATCTGCAGACCGCCCAGAAATTGCAGGCGGACCAGACGGCGCTTCTCAAGCAGACTTCGGAAGCGCTCCGGGAGCAGTTGCGGCGCGCAACATCGGCACTCGGATAGACGAACGCGGCACGACAATCAGCGGCCGCGGAAACGCGGCTTGCGGCGCCCCAGGAAAGCCGTCACGCCCTCCTTGTGGTCCTCGGTCAGGCTCGCCAGAGCGAACTGATCGGTGTCCATGTGCGCGGCGAGGTCGTCGAGCGCGCCGGCCAGGCGGTTGATGCTGGTCTTTGTCATGGTCACAGGCAGCGGCGGCAGCGCCGCAATGCGCTCGGCGAATGTCATGGCCTCGGACAGGACCTGCCCGTCGGCCACCACTCTCTCGACCAGCCCCCACTCGCGTGCGTCACCGGAGGTGATGCGATCGGCGGCGAGAATGACGGCCTGTTTGGTGCGCGCTGGTCCCATCAGCGCCAACAGTCGTGGCAGCGAGCCCCAGCTCATGTTCATGCCCAGCGCCACTTCCGGCACGCGGAAATGAGCGCCCGCGCCGCAGAAGCGGAAGTCGAGCGATGCCGCAAGCGCGACACCGCCGCCGATGCAAGGTCCTTCGATGGCCGCGATGGTGACCTGCTCCATCTCCCACCAGGCACGGCACATCCGGGGGCCGATGCGAAGGGCAGCACGCCGCTCGCCGAGCCCGAGGTTCTCCCGTGCTCGTCCTTCTGCGTCCTTGAGATCGAAGCCCGCCGAGAATACATGCGCGTTGCCGGTCAGAATAACCACCGAGGTGGCGACGTCATCCTCGAAGGATGCCGCGGCCGCCCTCAGTTCGCGCATGACGGCCGGCGCAAGCGCATTGATCTTGTCGCCGCGATCGAGCCGAACGACCGCTATCCGGCCTTCCGGTCCCAGCCCTTTTTCGATGCTGACAATGCTTCCGGCCATCGCTCGATGCTCCTGCAGACGGAGGATCGAGACTATAGAAACGCGCCGCCGCAGAAAAGTTTTGACCGCGCCCCGAAGAGCGCGGCCAAAGTCATTTCCAGGTATGCAATCCCTAGCGGAAGAGCTGCAGGATGGTCTGGCTCGAGGAGTTGGCGATGCTGAGCGCCTGCACGCCGAGCTGCTGCTTCACCTGCAGGGCCTGCAGTTTCGTCGATTCCTCGTTCATGTCGGCGTCGACCAGCTGGCCGATGCCGCGGCCGATGGCATCCATCAGACCCTTGACGAAGTCCTGCTGAATGCCGACGCGCGCCTTGGCAGCACCCAGCGCGGTGGCTGTATCTGTCATCGACGACATTGCCGCATCTACGACACCGATGATCTGTTCCAGGTCCGCGAGGTCGTCGTCACTGTCGGTCAGAGCCGAAATGTCGAGAGCGTCGGTTTCGCCGGCGATCGAAAAGTCGGTACCGCCGTTGGTGGTGGTGCTGGTGGTGTCGAGAATGCCCGACTGGTCGTCGGCATCGAACAGCTTGGAGCCGTCCACATCGATCGAGATGGTGCCGATGTCTATCGCTCCATCTGTGCGCGAGAACGACGACACGATGGTCTTGGCGGCATTGTAGGATGCGGCGCCGGAGTCGACCGACAGCCAATTCTCGCCCGAGAACGAAGCTGAACTCGGCAACGCCTCTGAGCTGCGCCTGCAGCTCGGTGATTTCGCTCTGGATCTTGCCGCGATCGACACCGGGCTGACGGGCAGCAACGAGCTTGCTCTTGATCTGGTCTACAACCTTGATTGCGCTTTCGACGCCGGTGTAGGCCACATCGACCGTGGCTGCGCCCAATCCCAGCGCATCCTGCACGGTGGAGAGCGCAGCGTTGTCGGAGCGCATGGTGGTCGCAATCGACCAGTAGGCAGCGTTGTCGGACGCATCGGCCACGCGGAAGCCGGTCGAGATGCGGTTCTGCGTTTCTGTGAGGGCTTTGTTGGTGGCGGTGAGCGACTGCAGCGCCGTCATCGCGGCGACATTGGTATTGATGCTACTCATACTCGTGACCCCATACTGACTGGAGACCACAGACTGCGACAGTACCGATTAAGTTTTGCCGACGAACCGAAACCAGTCTGAAGTCCCGGTTTTGATAGTGTATGTGTAGTTAACAGAGCCCTAATTTTAATGCGTCCGAAAGGGGCCTGCGGTGCGACTTGGCGAATTTCACGCGACTTGGCGCGTCAAGCCATCAAGTTGGCGTTACGGCAGGTGCGTTGTCATCCCGACTTCGCAATTCGCCGCTAGCACGCCCACGGTTACTCAGCGAGGGCTGTGCCATGCAGAATGATAGCTACTCCAACAAGGCTGAAGCTTTCGAGGCGTTCGACGACACGCCGCTCTCGCCTGAAAGCGACAACACCATCGGCGCGATGATCGCGCGCCGCTACAGTCGCCGGGACATGCTCAAGGGATCGCTGGGCGTCACGGCCGCGACCGCGCTGTTTGGTGCGGCCGCGCTTACGTCTGCGGCTGGCCCGGCCAAAGCCGCTTCCGCGGCGTTTGCCTTTCGCGAGCTCCAGGCCGGCGTTGACGACACCCATCATGTCGCCGAGGGCTACGATGCCGACATCCTCATTCGCTGGGGTGACCCCCTGGCCGAAAATCTCGGCGCCTTCGACCCGCAGAACCTGACCGCCGCCGACCAGGCCAAGCGCTTCGGCTACAACAACGACTATATCGCGTTCTTCCCGCTCGATCGGAGCGGCACGCGTGGCCTGCTGTGCGTGAACCACGAATACGCCAACCCCGAAGTCATGTTTCCGGGAGTGAAAGGTCGCCCCGACCGGAACGATTTCGCCCAGATGACGCAAGCCAACATCGAGGTCGAAATGGCGGCGCACGGAGCCTCCGTGGTCGAGATCGCCTTGACGGACGGCAAGTGGCGCCCGCGCACCGGAAGCCCGCTCAATCGCCGCATCACCGCCTCGACCGAAATGACGATCGACGGTCCGGCCGCCGGTCACGACCGGATGAAGACCGCCGCCGATCCGAAGGGGCAACGCGTACTGGGCACCTTCAACAACTGCGCCGGCGGCCAGACCCCCTGGGGCACCTATCTCACGGCCGAGGAAAATTTCCATGGCTATTTCTGGACCGACCGGAAGGCGGAGAATGGCCGGCGTCTCAACAGAGGTCTCGGCGGCGACCAGCAGAAGAGCTACGACCGCTATGGTGTACCCTCCAACTGGTACAGCTGGGGCAAGTACCACGACCGTTTCAACGTGGATAAGGAAGCCAATGAGCCAAATCGCTTCGGCTGGATCGTCGAGATCGATCCTTTCGATGCCACCTCCACCCCGGTGAAACATACCGCTCTCGGCCGCGCCCGGCATGAAGGCGCCGAGATGATCGTCAACAAGAGCGGCCAGGTCGTCGTCTATAGCGGCGACGATTCCCCGTTCGAATATGTCTATCGGTTCGTCTCCAAGGATCGCATCAGGGAGGGCGACAGGGCCCACAACATGCGCCTGCTCTCGGAGGGCACGCTGTCAGTTGCGCGCTACAACGAAGACGGCACGGTGACGTGGCTGCCACTGGTTTATGGAGAAGGCCCGCTCACATCCGCCAACGGCTTCAACTCGCAGGCCGACGTGCTGATTGATGCGCGCCTCGCGGCCGACGTGCTCAAGGCGACGCCGATGGATCGTCCCGAGGACGTCCAGCCGCATCCCGCCTCCGGAAAAATATTCGTCATTCTCACCAACAACGAGCGGCGCAAGCCAGAGCAGACCGACAAGGCCAACCCGCGGCCTGAAAACAACTTCGGCCACATCATCGAAATGACGGCACCCGACGGCGACCACACCGCTGCCACCTACCGCTGGGACATGCTGATCAAATGCGGCGATCCCCGCGTGACGGAGGTCGGCGCGCTCTGGCATCCCGACACCAGCGAGAACGGCTGGTTCGCTGCTCCGGATAACTGCGCGATCGATGCCGAAGGACGGTTGTGGATCGCCACTGACAGGGGAAGTAACTGGTCCAGGACGCGGCACACCGACGGCCTCTATGCATTGGGAACCGAAGGCGCAACACGCGGTCTCTCGCGGTTGTTTTTCAGCGCACCGGTAGGAGCCGAGATGTGCGGGCCGTGTTTCACTTCGGACGGCAGTACCGTGTTCGTCGCGGTGCAGCATCCAGGCACCGACGGCGTCAAGGACTGGAAACCGTTCGGCCGGGAATCCTCCTTCGAGGACCCCGCAACCCGCTGGCCGGATTTCGCGCCGAACATGCCGCCGCGCCCTTCGGTGGTCGCCATCCGCAAAAAAGGCGGCGGCAAGATCGCGAGCGGCACGTAGTTCGGTCCCGATCAGGCGGGCGAGGCGAGGGTGCGCCTTCCAGCACACCCCGCTGCAAGGTCCGGCTTCGAGAACCATGTTGAATGGGATCTCGGCGGACCTGCGAGAAACCCGCTTCGCGGAATCACCCAGCCTAGACGCTTTTCTATCCACCACGCCTTCCTCGCCATGAAGGCCAAGCAAAGCAGGCTTGCGTAGGTGGCTGCCCTTTTTCTAGCGCTTGTACGTTCAGGCACAGAGTGCCTTGCTTCAGCCAGCGGGCGGCTGCCTACGAAAGTCGCACAGCTTCGGGATACCCAACGGCTCTTGCGCAGGATCTTTTGGTCTCGGTCACCAGGGTCGAAGGAACAAGAACCATGGCCACCACGACCGCGATCCAAGCAGACCACACCTTCCATCTTGCGGATGTCCGGCGCCGGGTGAAGGCAATCTTCATCGGCTCGGTCGGAAACCTGGTCGAGTGGTACGATTTTTACGCCTACGCCGCCTTCGCCTTGTACTTCGCCGGTTCGTTCTTCCCCGGCGATGACCCGGTCGTCCAGCAGCTCAATGCCGCCATCCTATTTGCGATCGGCTTCATCGTCCGCCCCATCGGCGGCTGGCTCTTCGGCCATCTGGCCGACCACTACGGACGCCGCAATGCGCTGATGCTGTCCGTACTGCTGATGTGCTTCGGCTCGCTGATGATCGCCGCCACGCCGACCTATGCTTCGATCGGCCTTTGGGCGCCGGCGCTACTCGGGCTTGCACGTATCGTCCAGGGCTTGAGCCTTGGCGGCGAATACGGCACCAGCGCCGACCTATCTCACCGAAGTAGCAGACGAGAAGCACCGAGGCTTCTATTCGAGCTTCCAGTACGTGACGCTGATCGGCGGCCAGCTCTGCGCGATCGTCGTTCTGTTCTTGCTGCAGCAGGTGTTTCTCACGGCGGACCAACTCAAGGCCTGGGGCTGGCGCATTCCGTTCGTGATCGGCGCGCTGCTGGCGATCATCGCCCTGATCATGCGCCGCAATCTGCACGAAACAGACGACTTCATCGCGTCCAGGAAGGTGGCTCGCCAGGAAAGTTCAGTGCGCGCCCTGCTCAAGTATCCGCGCGAGGTGCTGCTGGTGGTCGGCCTCACCATGGGCGGCACCACAGCTTTCTATACCTACACCACCTACATGCAGAAATACCTGAAGTTGTCCGTCGGATTGACGGACGGCCAGACGACCCTGGTGACCGCGGGCTCGCTCATCTTCGCGCTGTTCCTGCAGCCCATCTACGGCGCTCTTTCAGACCGCATCGGCCGCAAGTGGCTGCTGATCTGGTTCGGGGTGATGGGCACGCTCTGCACGATTCCGCTGCTCGAAGCGCTGCAGGCGACCAAAAGCGCCCTGGTGGCCTTTCTGCTGATCGCGGGCGCCTGGCTGATCGTGGCCGGCTACACGTCGATCAATGCGGTGGTAAAGGCCGAGCTGTTCCCGACCAAGGTACGCGCCACGGGCGTCGGACTGCCCTATGCGCTGACCGTCTCGATCTTCGGCGGCACGGCGGAATCGATCGCGCTCTGGTTCAAATCGATCGGCCACGAGACGTGGTTCTACTACTACCTCACAGTCGTGATCGCGGTGTCGCTCATCGTCTACGTGACCATGCGGGACACCAAGCATCACTCCGCCATGGGCCGGCACGAATGACCTGTCGTCCTGAGATTTCGCGTCTACCTCGAACTGGCCCGAGGGTCCGAGTCAAATCACCGCGACCTCGAGATCGCCCACCCCGTCGACGTGACCCTTCATCTTGTCGCCCTTCTTGATGGCGCCGACGCCCGCGGGTGTGCCGGTGAAGATGAGGTCCCCGGCCTTCAGCTCGAATAGCGTCGAGAGGAATGCGATCTGGTTGGGGATGTCCCAGATCATCTGCGCGAGGTCGCCGGTCTGCCGCCGCTCGCCGTTGACGTCGACCCAGATGGCGCCCTTCGACGGATCGGCAACCTGGGCCGCCGGCACCAGTGCGGTGCAGGGTGCGGACGACTCGAACGCCTTGGCCACCTCCCACGGGCGCGCCAGCTTCTTGGCCACGTCCTGCAGGTCACGGCGCGTCATGTCGATGCCCACGGCGTAGCCGAACAAGTGGCTCATGGCATCGGCCGCCTTGATGTTCACGCCGCCCGATTTCAGGCCCACCACCAGCTCGATCTCGAAGTGGAGATTCTTGCGTGGCAGGCGGATAGGGAAATTTGCCATCGATGACGATGTTGTCGGGGTTCTTCTGGAAGAAGAACGGCGGGTCCTTGGTGTCGCCGCCCATCTCCTTGGTGTGCTCGGCATAGTTACGGCCCACGCAGTAGATGCGATGGATGGGAAAAACCTTGTCGGAGCCCTTGATCGGCAGGGTGGGCTGAGGGGCGGGCGTGAACGCATAGGTCATGGAAAGGGCCTTCTCTAGTGCTTCGGGTGCCTTCCTAGCAGAAACTCCGTTGCCAGTCAGGCAGGCCGTTCCGGACCACTGATTTACGTCGCGGACATGTGATCGGCGGAATTCCTCTGTCCCACCGTTGATAAACTGGGGGCACGCCGGGAAACGGACGTGTCCGATGCTCACGCTTCGCCACCTTTGCCTGGCGGCGGCTGCCGCCAGCCTAGCCATCCCAGCCCTGCCTCACGCCGCCGACGCACGAGGCGGCGACGGACACAGCGGCATGGGCGGCCACATGCGAACTGCAACGTCGCACACGCTGACATCCCGCGCGCTGACGCCCCTCGCGACGGCGCCAGGCGGTAAGCAAACCGGCCAGCAACCGCCGTCCCAGTCCCAAACGGCGGCGGCCGCTGCTGCGGCAGCAGCTAGTGTCCCCCAAAGCACGACTATCCCAACAACCTCGCTGCCACCTTCGGCCATTGGAACGCCCGCACCCCAGGCAACCGCTATCGCACCGCTCTCGCCAGCGCCCGCCGCACTTATCGAGTCCAGCGGCGGCTCGTCAGGAGTGAATACGACCACGTCCAGTTCTACGTCTTCCTCGACAACCTCCGGTTCCTCATCGACGACTTCGACCGCCAGCCCCAGTGAATCTGCGCCCAGCGCACCTGGCGGCGGCGGCGATACGCTGGAGGCATGCATGGGCTTCTGGGATGCTGGCACGCACATGACCAAGACCGAGTGGCGCTCGGCCTGCACCCGCACCCTCAACCGCATCGATCTAACGAGCCCGTTACCGTTATCGACGCCTCAGCAGCACGCTGGAGTCGTGCATCGGCGCCACGCGACGCGCTAGACATAACCCAGGGCCTCGACCTGGTCGTCAGTGAATTTCCGGCTCCGGCACCTGAGCGCCGTGCTCGAGAAAATCGAAGTCGCAGCCGTCGTCTGCCTGACCGATATGCTCCTGGAACATGCGCCCGTAGCCGCGCTCGTAGCGCGGTGGCAGCGCCGTCCACGCGGCTCGGCGGCGCGCCAGCTCCTCATCGGAGACGTGCAGATGCAGCCGCCGCTGCGCCACGTCCACTTCGATCTCGTCGCCGGTTTGCACCAGCGCGAGCGGCCCGCCGACGAAGCTCTCCGGCGCCACGTGCAGGATACAGGCGCCATAGCTGGTGCCCGACATGCGTCCGTCCGAGATGCGCAGCATGTCTCGCACGCCGGCCCTAACGAGCTTGCGCGGGATCGGCAGCATGCCCCACTCCGGCATTCCCGGTCCACCCTTGGGTCCCGCATTCTGAAGAACCAATACGTGGTCCGGCGTGACGTCAAGATCGTCGCGTTCAACCTCCGCTGCCATGTGATTATAGTCGCGGAACACGATGGCTTTGCCCCGGTGCTGCCGCAGGCGCGGCTCCGCGGCTGACGGCTTCATCACCGCACCGCGCGGCGCCAAATTGCCCTTGAGCACCGCGGTCGCACCCTCAGCATAAATCGCTTTCTCGATCGGCCGGATCACGTCGGGATGAAACACCTCGGCGCGCTCGATGTTCTCGGCCACGGTGCGCCCGTTGACGGTCAAGGCGCGGCCATCCAGACGCTCGCCCAGAACCTTCATCAACGCGGGCAGTCCGCCAGCGTAATAGAAGTCCTCCATCAGATACGCGCCTGACGGCCGCACATTGGCAATCACCGGCACCTGCCGCGAGATGTGATCGAACTGCTCCAGCGACAGCGCGATGCCCGCCCGCCGCGCCATGGCCACCACATGAATGATGGCATTGGTCGAGCCGCCCATTGCCATGTGCACCTTGATGGCATTCTCGAACGATGCCGGCGTGAGAACGCGGCTGGGATTGAAATCCTCCCACACCATCTCAACGATACGACGGCCGGCCTGGGCGCACATGCGCGGGTGTCCGGCATCGGCCGCCGGCAGCGACGATGCACCGGGCAACGTCAGCCCCAGGGCCTCTGCTATGGCCATCATGGTGGCCGCAGTACCCATGGTCATGCACGTGCCGAACGAACGCGCGATGCCGTTCTCGATGTCAGCCCAGTCAGCCTCGGTGATCTTGCCGGCGCGCTTCTCGTCCCAGTACTTCCAACCGTCCGAGCCGGAGCCCAGCGTTTGCCCGCGCCAGTTGCCGCGCAACATCGGGCCTGCGGGGCAATAGATCGCCGGTAGCCCCATGGAGACTGCCCCCATGATCAACCCCGGCGTGGTCTTGTCGCAACCACCGAGCAGTACCGCACCGTCGATGGGATGCGAGCGCAGCAGTTCCTCAGTCTCCATCGCCAGGAAGTTGCGGTAGAGCATGGTGGTTGGCTTGACGAACGGCTCGGCCAGCGAGATCGCCGGCAGCTCCAACGGAAAGCCGCCCGCTTGCAGCACGCCGCGCTTCACGTCTTCGGCACGCGAACGCAGATGCGCGTGGCAGGCGTTGATGTCGCTCCAGGTATTGATGATGCCGATCACTGGCTTGCCCTGCCAGTCATCAGCATCGTAGCCGATCTGGCGCAGACGCGAGCGATGTCCGAACGAGCGCAGGTCTTGCACCCCGAACCAGCGATGCGAGCGCAGCTCTTCAGGCTTTTTGCGGATGGTCATTTGTGTCCGTCAGACGTGAGTTTGGCAGGCCGGACTGGGGTGGGTTCCGGATACTGGGTGCCGAACTTCTGCAGCAAGATCAGTGCGCCCGTCACGGCCAAACCGAGCAGGTCTGCCCAAAGTGTCGGCACGACCAGCAGCATGGCGCCGACGAGAGCAACGCCGCGCTCCCACATGGGCATCCACCGCAGCAGGTAGCCGTGCAAACCTGCGGCCAGCAGCCCGATCCCGATGGACGAGATCACGAAGCGCCAGATGATCTCCGGCCAGGTGCCGATCATCATCAGCGCGGGATCGTAGACGAACATAAAGGGTACGACGAAGCCCGCCGCGCCGACGCGCATCGCGGCCCAGCCCGAGTCCCACATATTGGCCTTGGCGAGACCGGCCGCAGCAAATACTGCGAACGCCACCGGCGGCGTGATCGCCGAGATGATCGCGAAGTAGAAGGCAAACATATGCGCCGCCGGCGTGGCGACGCCCATCTTCACCAGCGCCGGAATGAGCAGCGCCGCCATCAGGATGTAGGAGGGGGTGGTCGGCAAGCCGGTGCCCAGCACGATGCCCGCAATTGCCGTCAGGATCAGCCCCACCAGGAGTATATCCTGCGAGATACCCACCACCCATTGCGTGAAGGTGATGCCGAAGCCCGTGAGGATGGTAATCCCGATAATGATGCCGGCTGCGGCGCAGGCCACGGCCACCGGAAGCGTATTCCTGGCGCCATCCATCATCGCTGAAATGATGGGCCGCCAGTCCTTGTTCAAGAGCACGATCTTATCACGCACCGACCACCACCAGAGCGTGATCAGGGCCGTAAACAAGACAGCCTCGACGAGCGGTGGCAGCCCGAACACCGACGGCACCAACGTCGGCATCCAGGGCAGGACCAACGGAAGCACGATCAGTATCGGCAGGACGTAGGTAATCACCGGACCAAACCAGGCCACCGGGAAGCAGAGCAGCGTGCCTGTGAAGGCCGCCAACGGTGCGCTGTATCCGGAATACATGACGAACAGGATGCCACTCACCGGAATGAACAGGTGGCCACGCGCCCGCAGTACCTGCATCAAGGCAGGCAGCTCCGAGCGCGGTACGCCCAGCAGACCCTGCCGCTTGGCTTCGAAGTGCACGGCTGCGAAGCAGGCCACGTAATAAAGAATTGCCGGTATGGCTGCCCAGATTGCCACCTGGGCATAGCTCACGCCTTGAAACTCGGCCATGACGAACGCTGCGGCACCCATGACGGGCGGCATGATCTGGCCGCCCGTCGAGGCGGTGGCTTCCACCGCGGCCGCAAAGTGCGGCTTGAAGCCAGTGCGCTTCATCAGCGGGATGGAGATCGGCCCGTCCACCATCACATTGGCGACGGCCGAGCCGGAGATCGTGCCGAACAGCGACGAGGAGACCACCGACACCTTGCCGGGCCCCCCGGCTGTGTGGCCGGTAATGCCCATGGCGAAGTCCATGAACAGCTGCCCGGTGCCGGTGCGCTCCATGAAGGCGCCGAACAGCACGAAGATCATCACATAGGAGGCGGACACCGCCAGCGATTGACCGAAAATCCCTTCCGTCGACAGGTAAAGCTGATCGATGAAGCGGGTCACTTCGATATTGGTGAAGAAATACCCGTACGCCATAAACGCGACGCACACGAGCGACATCGCCAGCCCCAGCACTCGCCGGGTAGCCTCCAGCACCAGCAGGATCAACGTGACACTGAGGATGGTATCGGACCAGGCCATGTCATCGACGTAGATGATCCGGTCGATGATGTAGTCGTAGTAGACGAAGATGTAGCCGATCGACACGATGCTCGCTGCGATCAGCAGCCAGTCGAGAAGGCTCGGCTCGCCCGTCCTTTTCTCGTGCTCGGCCCGCTGCTCAGGCGTCAGCACTTCCAGCTGCTCGTCCGTTGGCGATTTCAGGCGGTACCACAGAAACGTGAGCGCCATCGCGAACAGGAGATGGATGGCGCGGAAAATGTAGTCGGTCGGCGGGCCGCGGAACACCTCACGCAGCGCCGGCGAAATAAAGTCCAGCGGCGGGATGATGACGTAGATATGGTAGAGCGCCATCGCCAATGCGACCGTTGCCGTAAGCTTCCGCGGCCACTGCCGCGTGGTTGCGATGGCGGTCATTTGGTGTGCTCCCCTGCCCTTTGTGGCGCCCTTGTAATTGGGGGCGGCGTTTCCGCCGCCCCAGGGCGTCTTGATTGGTCGGCGACGGTGCCGACTACTTCACGGTGATGCCCTGCTCCTTGAACCACTTGGCGGCGCCAGGGTGGAACGGCACGCCGATGTCCTGGGCCATGATCTGCGGCGTCAACTTGTCGAGCTCCTTATAGATTGCAGCCATCTGGTCCTTCCTGGGCAGGATGGCCGCCGTCATCTTGTGAACGGTATCCTCCGGCAGCGAGCAGGCCACAACGACGTGGGTGTAGTAGCCGATCACCTGCACATCCTTCTCCTGCTTCGGATAGGTGCCCTTCGGGATCGTCACCAGCTTGTAGGCCGGATTGATTTTGCGCATGGGTTCATAGATGTCGGTCATGTCGATCAGCTTGATGTCGCGCGAAGACGCGAGATCCATGAGTGAGCTGGCCGGAATGCCGGTGCCGAGCGCGAACGCATGCATCCGGTTGTCCTTCATCTGCTCGACGCTGTCGGTGTAGCTGTTGGTGAAGCTCGCCTTCACGTCGCTGTAGGTGTAGCCCGACACCTTAAGCACGTGACGTGCGATCAGCTCGCCCGTGTTGCCCTTGACCTGGGTGGCAAATCCCTTGCCCTTCAAATCCTTCAGCGAGTTGATGCCGGCGTCGGCGTTGACGACGAGCTGGAAGTACTGCGGATAGAGGGTCGCTACGTTGCAGACCTTGTCGTGCGCCTTGTCGAGCGGGGCCTCGCCCGTTCCCGCGACAGCGTCCGCCGTCGTGATGGTGTTGCCGAAGCCGACCTCGGCCTTGCCTTCCTGGATGCCGCGGATGTTGGCGATGCCGGCGCCTGGCAGTGCCTGGACCTTGAGATCGGGGATCGCCTTCTCCCAGGCGTCCTTCAGCTGGCCGCCCAGGGGCACCCAGAAGCCGGCCTGCGGACCGGTCATCAGGCGGACTTCCGCCGCGCCGACCGCGCCTGCAAAGCCGAGCGTCGCAGCCAAAACGGCAGCCGCGGTGAAGCCAATTTTGCGCATTGTTCGTCCTCCCTGGAGAGCTTCTACTTTAGTTCATGTTGTTGAAAGCGAGACTAGCGCCAGCCGCCGCAAGTTGCCAGCGCCAATGGGTTTCTGGCACGCGAACAGGCGTCCCGGGAGGCTATCGTAACCGCGCGTTGATCGCGTCCAGCGCCTTCGACCCCGGGCACAACTCGGCCATGGGCAGCGCATTGAGCGGCCGCGCATCGGTTGCCAGGATATCGTGCATGTCCTGCTGGCTCTCATTGATGTAGAGCAGACCGGTCGCCACCTCGCCTTTGGCGGCATTGGTGCGGATGGCCATGATGGCGGCATCGGAATCGCGCGGATCGTGGCCGTCGAGCTTGTGCAGCATCAGGCGCGAGCCGTCGTGCATCGGGATCTCGACCGAGCTGCCCACGGCGTAGTCGACGGTGATCTCTTCCTTCGGTTCCACGAAATCCAGCTTGTTCTCGGACGCCATGTTGTGGGCGCGCACGTAGTCGTAGCTCTTGGTGGACGCCGGGTGGTTGTTGAAGGTCACGCACGGGCTGATGACATCGAGGAAGGCAAACCCGTTGTAGCTGATGGCGGCCTTGATCAGCGGGATGAGCTGGGTCTTGTCGCCGGAGAACGAGCGGGCGACGAAACCGGCGCCGAGCTGAATTGCCATCTGGCACAGGTCGATGGCGTCGAATGGGTTGGCCTCGCCCTTCTTGGACGGCGACATCTTGTCATTGGTTGCGGAGAACTGTCCCTTGGTGAGCCCATAGCAGCCGTTGTTCATGACGATGTAGGTCATGTTCACGCGTCGGCGCACCGCGTGGCAGAACTGGCCGAGCCCAATGGAAGCCGTGTCGCCGTCTCCGGAAACGCCGATGTAGATCAGCTCGCGGTTGGCCATGGCCGCGCCCGTCGTCACCGACGGCATGCGCCCGTGCACGCTGTTGAAGCCGTGACTGCGGTTGAGGAAATAGGTCGGGGCCTTTGACGAGCAGCCGATCCCCGACACCTTGGCGATGCGATGCGCCGGAATATCCAACTCGAAACAACTCTCGATCAGCGCGGCGGTGATCGAGTCGTGCCCGCACCCCGCACACAGCGTCGACATGGTGCCTTCATAGTCGCGCCGCGTCAGGCCATGCGCATTCTTTGGCAGCGCGGGATGGTGGGCCGAGGGTTTGGGAATGTAGCTCATCGCTGGTCCTTATTCAGCCGCCGCCTGGGCAGGCCGGAGTTCCTTGAGAACAGCGCCGCGCACGAAGGCGGCCGTCATCGGCATGCCATCGTAGCTCAGCGCAGCAATCAGCTTGTGGCCGGGAATGTTGGCTTCCGTCATCAGCAGAGAGCGCATCTGTGCGTCGCGATTCTGCTCGACGACGAGGACGCGCTCGTGCGCCGCGCAGAACGCAATGACATCGCGTGCGAAGGGGAATGCCCTCAACCGCAGCGCATTGACCTTGATGCCCTCGCGCTCGAGTCCGTCCAGCGCCTCGTGCACTGCCGGTGTATTGGCGCCGAAATAGATGAGGCCGGTCTTGCCGCTCTTGTCGCGGATGCTGATTTCGGGCTTCGGCACCAACGTGGCCGCCGTATCGAACTTGCGGCGGAGACGATCGATGACGCGCGCATGGACGTGCCCGTCTTCGGTGTAGCGGGCGTTCTCGTCGTGCGAGGTGCCGCGCGTGAAGAAGGCGCCCTTGGTCGGGTGCGTACCGGGCAGCGTGCGATAGGGGATGGCGTCGCCGTCGACGTCCTGATAGCGGCCCCAGTCCCTGCCTTTGAGCTCCTTGAACTTGTCGAGCATCTCCGCGTCCAGCACCTTGCCGCGGTCGTGCACGTGCGTGTCGTCCCAGGCGAACGGATCGGTCATCCAGTCGTTCATGCCGATGTCGAGATCGGACATGACGATCACGGGTGTCTGCAACTTCTCCGCCAGCTCGAACGCCTCCGCCCCCAGCGAGAAGCATTCGTTGGGGTCCTTGGGGAACAGCAAGACGTGCTTGGTGTCGCCATGCGAAGCGTAGGCGCAGGATAGGATGTCGGACTGCTGCGTGCGTGTCGGCATGCCGGTCGAGGGGCCGCCGCGCTGGATGTTGAACAGCACCACCGGCACCTCGGCAAAATAGGCCAGCCCCAGAAACTCGCTCATCAATGAAATGCCGGGACCCGATGTGGCCGTGAACGACCGCGCGCCGTTCCATCCGCCGCCGATGGCAACGCCGATGGCGGCCAGTTCGTCTTCTGCCTGCACGATGCCGTACAGGCGCCTCCCGTCCTTCGTCACACGCAATCGCTTGGCATATTTTTCATATGCTTCTGCCAGCGAGGTGGACGGGGTAATCGGATACCAGGCGCACACGGTGGCGCCGGCATAGATGGCGCTCAGACCTGCCGCATCGTTACCCGACACCAGGATCTTGCCCTTGGCGCCTTGGGCCGCCCGTACGCTGATCGGCAGCGGGCAATCGAAATTCTGGGCGGCATAGTCGCGACCCAGGCCCACAGCCTCCATGTTGGCGGCGACCAGCCTCTCCTTGCCCTTGAGCTGATCGGCCACCGCGGTCTTGAGAATCTCCAGGTCGATGTCGAGCAGCGCCGTCAGCGCGCCCACGTAGACCATGTTCTTGAACAGCTGGCGTTGGCGCGGATCGCTCCACTTTTTCGCGCACATCTCGGCGATGGGCACGCCCAGCACCTTGATGTCATCCCGCGGCCAGACGCGCGGCAGCGTCGAATCATAGAGCAGCCAGCCGCCGGGCACGATCTCGGCGAGGTCTTCCTTGTAGGACTGCGGGTTCATGGCGACCATCAGGTCGATGCCGTCGCGCCGCGCCAAGTAGCCGGCTTCAGACACCCGCACCTCGTACCAGGTTGGCAGGCCCTGGATGTTGGAGGGGAAGATGTTCTTCGGGCTGACCGGGATGCCCATGCGGAACAGCGTCTTGGCAAAAATGCCGTTGGCGCTCGCCGAGCCCGAACCATTCACGGTGGCAAACTTCACCACGAAGTCGTTGATGCCGCTCATCGCAAGAAAAGCCTCTCGTCAGCGCAGATAGGCATTGTGGTGTGTCAGACAAGACTGGGCGGCTTGCGCCTCGACGTACATGAACTTCTGCATGTCCCAGGCCCCCGTCGGGCAGCGTTCGGCGCATAGCCCGCAGTGCAGGCACACGTCCTCATCCTTGGCCATGATGCGGCCGGTCTTGAGGACATCGGAGACGTAGATGTCCTGCGTCTTGTTACGCGCCGGCACGCGCAACTGCTCGCGCAGCGCTGGCTCCTCGTCGTTGCGGATGAAGTTGATGCAGTCCACCGGACAGATGTCCATGCAGGCGTCGCACTCGATGCACAGCGGCGCCGAAAACACCGTCTGGATGTCGCAATTGAGGCAGCGCTCGGCTTCCTTGAACGCAAGCTGGTCGTCGTAGCCGAGTTCGACCTCGACCTTGAGGTTGCGCAGCGCTTGCGCCTTGTCGGCGTGGGGCATCGCCACACGTTTGAGCGGCGCATAGTCGTTCTTATAGGACCACTCGTGGATGCCCATCTTCTGGCTGATCAGCGTCGCCCCCGGCGCGGGCCGCTCGGTGAGCTGCTTGCCCTGGCAGAAGTGGTCGATGGAGATCGCCGCGTGGTGACCGTGCGCCACCGCCCAGATGATATTCTCCGGACCCCAGGCGGCGTCACCGCCGAAGAACACGCCGGGCCTGGTCGACATCATCGTTACTTTGTCGACCTTGGGCATGCCCCACTCGTCGAACTCGAGGCCGACATTGCGCTCGATCCAGGGAAAGCTGTTCTCCTGGCCGATCGCCATCAGCACATCTTCGCACTCCAGCACCACCTCTTCGCCCGAGGGCTCGAGCTTGGGCCGGCCGTTCCTGTCGACGCCAACTTCCTTCATTTTCTGGAAACGCACGCCCGTGAGCCTGCCCTTCTCGATCACAAACTCCTTGGGTGCGTGATTGTCGAGGATCGGAACACCTTCGTGCTCGGCGTCCTCGATCTCCCACGATGAAGCCTTCATCACGCGCCTGGGCGACCGCACGGTGACAGTGACGCTCATGCCGCCGAGGCGGAGACTGGTGCGGCAGCAGTCCATGGCGGTATTGCCGCCACCGATGACCACGACGCGTCGCCCGACCGTGTGCACGTGCTCGAAAGCAACGGAAGTCAACCAGTCGATGCCGATGTGGATGTTGGCCGCGGCCTCCCTACGTCCGGGAATTTCCAGATCCTTGCCCTTGGGAGCCCCGGTGCCGATGAACACCGCGTCGAAGCCTTCTTGGAGAAGCGCATCGAGACTCTTGATCTCTTGACCGAAGCGCGCTTCGACACCAAAGGCGAGAATGCGTTCGACTTCCTCGTCCAGCACCGGTCCCGGCAAGCGGAAGGAAGGGATATTCGTCCGCATCAGTCCGCCGCCCCTGGGATCCTTCTCGAACAGCACGCAGCTGTAGCCGAGCGGCATGAGATCGCGTGCAACCGTGAGCGAAGCAGGACCTGCGCCGATCAGCGCGATACGCTTGCCGTTCTTCTGCTTGGGGATCTCGGGCATGAACGCATCGATGTCGCCCTTGTAGTCGGCGGCAACGCGTTTCAGCCGGCAGATGGCGACCGGCTTCTCCTCCACGCGGCCACGCCGGCAGGCAGGCTCGCACGGGCGATCACAAACGCGACCCAGGATGGCGGGAAAGACGTTGCTTTCCCAATTCAACATGAACGCGGCCGCATAGCGCTTCTGCGCGATCAGCCTGATGTACTCGGGAACGGGCGTATGGGTCGGACACGCCCACTGACAGTCGACGACCTTGTGGAAGTAATTCGGGTTGGAAGTATCTGTCGGGGCCGTGCGGCCCCTCCTTCGCGCCTCAACTTGGCTCGCCGTCATCGCCTCCGTCCCTGGTTGCCTCGCTCCCAACCGCGCATACTAGTCGGTCGCGACGCGTTATCCCACTTTCTAGAAACGATCCAGAGCGGATTTTCAATGGACTGTGTATGCCAGCCTTGCAGCAGCCGGAAAAACCGCTTTGCCTCGTAAAGGCAAGAACGTTGTGCAGTGCGAAAACCCGTTGGCACAAAGGGCCGCTCGGCGTCAGTTCAATTTCACAATGCCGTAAAGCCGGATGGTGCGCCCCGGCTGGAGCACCTCGTCCTTCAGAAAGGACACGTGGTTGCGGACATCGTCGTCCAGGAGGTTTTCACCCTTCAGGCCAATGGTCATCTCGGGAATGACGCTGCCCTGGCTGCTCAGTTTGAAGGTGTAGGCCAGATCTGCGTTCAACAGCGTGTAGCCGTCGGTCGGCGTCTCATTCTCGCCGATTTTGGTTTGATCGAACGCGTGCAGCACCCCGACCCGGGCAAACCAGTTGCTGTCGCGATAGTAGATGCCCGCGCCGGCGCGATGCGGCGGAATGCGGGGTACGTTGCCACCCTGTGCATCGTCGAACCTGGCCCGCACGAAGTCATATTGAGCGTCGATACCCCACACACCCCGCCAGATCGGCGCAACGTCGAGCTGGGCCTGGAGCTCGGCCCCGGTGAATGTTGCATCGCGCTGCTGGAACAGGATCTGATTGAGCTCGGTGCCCGAGCCGCAGGACGCAAGGGTTTCATCACACACCAGACCGGTGCGCTGCTTGAAAATGAATCCATCGAACTGCGTGTGGTAGACCGAGGCATCGAACCGGAACGGGCCGCTGGCCTTCCTGAACCCCAGCTCAACTGTCTGTGCCTTCTCCTTGGTGAGGAAGGGATTGCCGATTTCGAACGTCTCGGTCGCCTCATGCACACCCTTG
The DNA here is from genome assembly GCA_963814055.1 of uncultured Alphaproteobacteria bacterium. Classification (GTDB taxonomy): domain Bacteria; phylum Pseudomonadota; class Alphaproteobacteria; order Rhizobiales; family Hyphomicrobiaceae; genus AWTP1-13. The sequence continues at coordinate 197,792 of CAWFBJ010000019.1, read as the reverse complement.
GAAAACAGCTCGGCATCCGCCGGCGCGCGCTCGACGTACTGTCCCGTCAGCCGTGCCACCACGCCCAATGGCAGCTCGTAGAGTATGCCCGCGCTGGCGCTGATCGGCCTGAATGTCTTCTCGCCAGCGATAGCGACCGGGTTCAGCGGATCGCTCAAGTCCAGACCGGCGCCGTCGACTTGGGTTTGCTCGATGCGCGCGGCCGCCTGCAGCCGCAGCCGCTTGGTGACCTGCAGTTCCTCGAACCAGAACGCCGCGATATTGTTGGTGCGCGCAGGCTCGAGCAGCGAGTCGCCTTCAAAACTTGTCGCTACCAGTTTGCGCTGTCCGAACTGTGTGCCAACGGCACCCGTGAGCTCGCCAAAGGCGGTTTTGACAGGAAGATGCTGGATTTCGATGCGGCCTTCGTTTTCCTTGTTCGTGAAGCGCGAACCGATCTCGGGCGGGCCGGCCTCGAAACCGATTTCGTTGTGGGCATAGTCCGACGATCCAAACCAGAAGCGGATCGCCTCGATGCCATAGTCGCGCACGCGCCATTCACCGCGCGACTGGATCTTGTCCTGCTGCATGTCGATGCGCGTGCGCGCGTCGATCGCATCCTTGCCAGGAATGCCGTACAGGCTGTTGTAGCGTGAGAAGGCGACGCCGATGAAGCCGTCGAGGCCGACAGCCGATGCCCCGACCGCGAAGCCGCTGCTGTCGACAAACGTATTGAATTGCTTGCCTGCGGGCGTGTCGTAGTCGCCGGCGTGCCGCTCGAAGGCATCGGCATGGACGGCGAAATTGCCGGCTCCTGCGGTCACCTTGAAGGCGCCATCGGAGCCCCGGTCCACCGAATTGAGCCCTCCCCGCGTCTCGACGCTGAACCCGCGCGGCGGAATAATCTCGGGAATGCGATCGTTGGTGGCATTGACCACACCGCCGATCGCTTGCGAACCGTACCGCAACGTCGCCGGGCCGCGCACCACCTCGATGCGATCTGCCGAGAAAGGATCGATGGGAACAGCGTGATCCTCACTCAACGCAGAAACATCATGTGAACCGATGCCGTTCTCCTGCACACGCACACGATAATTGTCCAAGCCGCGGATCACGGGCCTGTTGGCCCCGGCCGCGAAGTTCGAACCAGTGATCCCCGGCCGATACTGGAGGGAATCAGCCAGGTTGGCCCCGGGCGTGCTGACAATGTCGCTTGAGGGGACCACCGTTATAGGCACGAACGCGTCCTCACCGATGCTGCCAGCGGGTGGCATCGCCGGGGTCTCGGTCGGTGCCGCAGCGGGCGCTCGGACTGCCTTGGGGGACGATCTGACGACCGGGCTCGGCGTGGACACGACGATGCCCGGAAGCTGGATCTGCGCGTGGGCATCCTGGCTGGCTGCGATGGCCGTCACGGCCAAAGCTGCGGCAACCGTCTTGCGGACCTGGCAAGCAGCGATTACTGGCAAAGCATCACCCCTATATGCAATACTATAACATATCCATAGAGCGAGTGCCGGAGGCCGATCAAGCGACGAAGTTCGATGTGGTCCTGTAAGCCGGAGTTTCGACCTCAAGCGTGTTCGAAATGTTACAGTATAGCATAACGCCCCCCGGCGGAGGTCGCCACGATTGCCCCGAGCGGCGAAGGCGTCGCACAGCGTCGCCAAAGGCCTGAGCGCCCGTCGCTTCGGCGCAGCCGCTGTCGCAGCCCTGAAACCTTCAGCGCCGATTAACTGTTTATGGATGCTGCGCACGTCTTGGCGGTGCGGTGCACGCTACCTACGGTCCCGCACGCTGAGGACTATCGAAATGATTCGCCTTGCACGACCGCTCGATCGCCTGCAGCGGCACTACGACGTTGTCGTGGTGGGGTCGGGTTATGGCGCGGGCGTTGCCGCCTCCCGGCTGGCACGGGCTGGCAAGCGTGTAGCGATCCTCGAACGGGGACGTGAATTTCTGACAGGCGAGTTCCCGAGCCGCTTCCCCGATCTGCGCCAGCAAATGCAGGTCACGGGCAAGCGTGTGCGCATCGGCTCGCCCACCGGGCTTTACGACGTGCGCCTCGGCGACGACATGAACATTCTCGTCGGCTGCGGCCTCGGCGGCGGGTCACTGATCAATGCCGGCGTGACACTCAGGCCAGACCCTCGCGTATTTCGCGACGAGGCTTGGCCGGCTGAGATTGCAAAGGACGGGTTGATCGCGGAGGGCTATGCGCGCGCAACCCGCTGGATCAGGCCCGCGCGCGATCCCGATGCCGCCCAGCGCACCAAGTTCAAAGCGCTCGCATCGGCCGCGACAGCATTGGGCGAGGAGCCGATGGCTGCGCCTGTGGCAGTGACTTTCAAAGAAACGATAAATCCGTCGGGCATCCGACAACCGGCCTGCACGGCTTGCGGCGACTGCTGCGCCGGCTGCAACGTCGGCGCCAAGAACACGGTTGCGCTCACCTACCTTCCCGATGCCGTGCACCACGGGGCGCAGGTGTTTACCCACGCAAAAGTGCGCCATGTCTCGCAAGAGGCCAACGGGCGATGGCGGGTGCACTTCGAACGCCAGGACGGCAAACCGGCCGGCAGCGTGGCGCGATGTCAGTTGGCGCCGACATCGTCGTGCTTGCGGCCGGCACTCTCGGCTCGACCGAGATCCTGCTGCGCTCGCGCGCGCAAGGGCTTGCCCTGTCTGACCGGCTCGGCCATCGCTTCTCGGCCAACGGTGACATCATTGCGTTTGGCTACGGCGGCAAAGGCCCCGTCAATGGCATCGGCGTCGGACACCCTTCGAAGGTGGACGGGCTCGACGTTGGGGCCGCCGTCTCCGGCCAGATCGAGATCGTCGACGAGGACGACCTCGCGCGCAGCCTGACGATCCAGGAAGGCGTGCTGCCTTCCGCGCTGGCGCCCATTCTGCCGGTGCTGTTCCTCCCTAATGGCCGCCTGCTGGGAGCGCTGCAAAGCCTCGTTTCGGGCGTCTACAAGGGTCCGTTCGCCGGCCTGCAGACTTTCTTTGCAGTGTCGCACGACAGTGCTGCCGGCCGGCTGGGCCTGGAAGATGACCGCATTTCCCTGCAATGGCCAAACGCCAGGAACGAACCAGTTTATCAGCGTGTGGATGCCGCGCTGGAAGCCTTGGTCAAGCGTGCCGGCGGCCGCTACGTCAAGAACCCGCTTGCAGGCACCATCATGGGCCATCAGCCGGCCACGGCGCATCCCCTTGGTGGCTGCAGCATGGGCCGCGAGCGGGAAGACGGCGTCGTGAACCACAAAGGCCAGGTGTTCGACAACAACCCCCGCACGGGATCTGCCGACGTGCACGAGGGCCTTTACGTTATCGACGGCTCGGTCATTCCGCGTTCTCTGGGCGTCAATCCATTGCTCACCATAACCGCGCTGGCCGAGCGCGCGCTGATCCACCTCGCACGCGATTGCGGACTCACGTTCAACGACGCGCCAGAGCACCGCGAGTGGTCCGTGGCCGCCGAAGCACCGCTCGCCTAGAGCGAGATCCACAGCTTCGGCCGATACTTAACACTATCGATCCGAAGTGATTCGCAGAGATCCTGCTCTAAGAGATCGTCACACCGCCGTCGGCAACAATCACCGATCCGGTCATGAACGTCGCTGCCTTCGAGGCGAGGAACGCGACAATCCCGCCGATCTCGTCCGGCTCCCCGATGCGGCGCAGGGGCGTGGTCTGAAGCCGCGGTTTCAGATTCTTTTCGTCCTCCCATAGCGCGCGGGCAAAGTCGGTCTTCACCAGACCAGGCGCGATGCAGTTGATGCGGATGTTCTTCGGTCCCCATTCAACTGCCAGGTTGCGGGCCAACGCGAAATCAGCGGCCTTCGAGATGCCGTAGGCGCCAAGAATGCCGGTGCCGCGCAGGCCTCCGATCGATGACACGATCACGACGCTGCCGCCACCCTTGTCGGCCATTCCCGGAATGGCGAGATTGGTGAGCCAGATGTTGCTCTTCACGTTCGAACTCATGATCTTGTCGAACGCTTCGTCCGGCAGGCCGGCCAGCGGGCCGTAGTAGGGATTGATGGCCGCGTTGCACACGAGGGTATCGATCCTTCCCCATTGCTTGATCGTGCCGCTGATCAGCGCCTCGACCTCGTTTTTGCGGCCGATGTTGCAGGGAATGACGATGGCTTCGCCGCCGGCTTTCTTGATCGCGGCCACCACCTCCTCGCACGCGTCCGCCTTGCGACTGGAGACCACCACTTTGGCGCCGAGCGCTGCCATGATCTCGGCGGCGGAGCGGCCGATACCGCGGCTCGATCCCGTGATGACGGCAACCTGACCGGAGAGATCGAATGGATTTTTCATGGCGCCGACGCGGCCTCCCTTGCCCTATACGTTAACTTGTTGCCAAGGACGCGATCCGCGCCTAGGTTCGGCTCATCATAATGACCGGCCCGACAATCAGACAAGGACGGCGATGGGAGAGGATCGTCTCTGGGAGAAAAGTTATCCGGCCGGCGTGCGCTGGGACGCGCCGATCGAGATGGCGTCGCTGCCGTCCCTGTTCGATGCTTTCACTGACAAGTGGGGGCCGAAGTCCGCGCTCGAGTATCGCGACCGCACGACGACCTACGCGGAGCTGCGGGCCGCCGTCGATGCGACAGCTTCCGGCCTCATGGACTTGGGAGTGAAGCCCGGCTCTGCCGTCGCACTCTATCTCCCCAACACCCCCTACCATCCCATCGCGTTCTTCGCCGCCCTCAAGTGCGGCGCGCGCATCGTGCACCTCTCGCCGCTCGACGCGGAGCGCGAGCTGGCTTTCAAGCTCCAGAACACCGGGGCGCGCATCCTGGTTTCGACCAACATCGGCTTCATGGCGCTGATGGCCCAGAAGTTTAGGACGGATGGCCTGGTGGACCATCTCATTGTCGGCGACGACACGGCCTTCGGTCCGTCGGCCATACCCACCACGCCCATCGCAGCCGACGCGCCTATTCTGCGTTTCGACCAGTTGCGCGCAAATGGTGCAACGAAGCTGCCGCGCGAATGGCCGGTTGTGGACGTCAATGATATCGCACTGCTTCAGTACACCGGCGGCACCACCGGCAAACCCAAGGGCGCCATGCTCACCCACGGCAATCTCAGCGCCGCGTGCTCGATCTACAAGGCCTGGGGCGATCCGCAGCGCATATCCGCGCCCGGCGAAGACAAGATCATCTGCGTGCTGCCGCTGTTCCACATCTATGCCCTCACCTCGGTCTTGCTGCGGGGCCTGGGCGAGGGCAACGAACTGCTGCTGCGTATGCGCTTCGATGTGGCAACGACGCTCAATGACATCGAGGTCAAGAAGGCGACCGTGTTCCCTGGCGTACCCACCATGTGGATTGCGCTTGCCAATACGCCCGACATCGACAAGCGTGATTTTTCCTCGTTGCGCTATGCCGCCTCGGGCGGCGCGGCGCTGCCCGTAGAGGTAGCCGAGCGCTTCGAAAAATTGACCGGCCAGCGCCTGGGTGGTGGCTGGGGCATGACAGAAACGTCGCCCGCCGGCACCGGTATGCCGCGCGTGTGGTCCGGCAAGCCGGGCTCCGTCGGCCTGCCGTTGCCAGGCATCACCATGGAGATTGTTGCGCTTGACGATCCGCGCCGGCGCCTCAAGCCCGGCGAGAAAGGCGAGATCCGCGTCAAAGGACCGAACGTCACCAAGGGCTATTGGAATGCGCCGGAAGAAACGGCGGCGGCGTTCGTCGACGGCTATCTTCTCACCGGCGACATCGGTTTCATGGACGAGGACGGCTACTTTTATCTGGTCGATCGCAAGAAGGACATGATCATCTCGGGCGGGTTCAATGTCTATCCGCGCACCATCGAGGAAGCGATCTACGAGCACCCCTCCGTCGCCGAAGTCAGCGTGATCGGCGTGCCAGACGGCTATCGCGGCGAAGCCGCCAAGGCGTTCGTGCAGTTGAAGCCCGGCGCCGGGGCCTTTACGCTTGACGAGCTGCGCACATTTCTCGCCGACAAGGTTGGTCGGCACGAGCTGCCAGCACATCTGGAATTCCGCGACGCTTTGCCGAAGACTGCTGTAGGCAAGCTGTCCAAGAAGGAATTGATCGAGGAAGAGCGGCAGAAGCTCAAGACGCAAGCTGCCGCCGAATAGAGACTGCACGCGAAGGCAGAAAGGACCCGCCATGGTCGACGCCGTCATCGTATCCACAGCCCGCACTCCCATTGGAAGAGCCGTTCGCGGCGTTTTCAACCTCACGCATGGCGCTGACATGGGCGGTCACGTCATTCAGCACGCCGTCAAGCGCGCCGGCATCGATCCCGGCGACGTGGAGGATGTGACGCTGGGCTGTGCCAATCCCGAAGGCGCGACCGGCGGCAACATCGCGCGCCAGGCTGCCATCCGCGCCGGACTGCCGGTCACCGCTGCCGGACAGACCATCAATCGCTTCTGCTCATCGGGCTTGCAGGCGATCGCGCTGGCCGCGCGCAGCATCACGCAGGATGGGGTTCCGGTCGCCGTCGCCGGCGGGCTCGAGTCCATCAGCCTCGTGCAGATGAACATGAACACCAAGTTCTATCGCAACGAATGGATCGTCGAGCACAAGGGCGCGCTCTACATGCCGATGATCGAGACCGCCGACATTGTCGCCAAGCGCTACAACGTCAGCAGGGAGAAGCAGGACGAGTATGCGCTCATGAGCCAGCAGCGCACGGCCGCCGGTCAGAAAGCCGGGCGGTTCGACGCCGAAATCGTGCCGATGACCACGGTCATGCAGGTCGAGAACAAGGAGACTAAGGAAATCTCCAAGCGCACCGTTACGCTGGAGCGCGACGAGGGCAACCGGCCGGAGACCACGCTGGAAGGCCTCGCCAAGCTCAAGCCCGTGCGTGGCGACGACCAGTTCATCACCGCCGGCAACGCCAGCCAGCTTTCCGATGGCGCTTCCGCCTGCGTGCTGATGTCCGACAAGGAAGCGGCCAAGCGCAAGATCAAGCCCTTGGGCATCTTCCGCGGCTTCGCCGTCGCCGGCTGCGAGCCCGACGAGATGGGCATCGGGCCGATCTACGCCATCCCACGCCTGCTTGAACGCACGGGCGTAAAAATGGATGACATCGGCCTCTGGGAATTGAACGAGGCGTTCGCCAGCCAGGTGCTCTACATCCGCGACAAGCTGGGCATCCCGCAGGACAAGCTCAATGTCGACGGCGGCGCCATCTCCATCGGCCACCCCTACGGCATGAGCGGCGCGCGCATGACGGGCCACGCGCTGATCGAGGGCAAGCGGCGCGGCGTAAAGTATGCCGTCGTCACCATGTGCATCGGCGGCGGCCAGGGCGCTGCCGGCCTGTTCGAAATCGTCTGAGGGAGAGAGACATGGATCTTCGCTTCAGCCCCGAAGAGAACGCTTTCCGCCAGGAGCTGCGCAGCTTTTTCCGCTCCGAAGTGCCGGAAATCATCCGTAAGAAGGTGAGCGAGAACCGCCATCTCAGCAAAGAAGAAATGATCACCTCGCACAAGGTGCTGCATGCCAAGGGACTCACGGTTCCGCATTGGCCCAAGGAGTGGGGCGGCGCCGACTGGACGCCCGTCCAGCACTACATCTACACCGAGGAGCTGCAGTTCAACGGCGTGCCCCAGCCGCTGCCGTTCAATGTCAGCATGTGCGGACCGGTGGTCATCGCCTTCGGCACGCCCGAGCAGAAGAAGCGCTTCCTGCCGCGCATGGCGGCGCTGGACGACTGGTGGTGCCAGGGCTTCTCTGAGCCCGGTGCCGGCTCCGACTTGGCCGGCCTCAAAACCACCGCTGTGCGTCAAGGTGATCACTACGTCGTCAATGGCCAGAAGACCTGGACCACGCTGGCGCAATACGCCGACTGGATCTTCTGCCTTTGCCGTACCGACCCGGCCGCCAAGAAGCAGCTCGGAATCTCGTTCCTTCTCATCGACATGAAGACGCCCGGCATAACCGTGCGCCCGATCCAGACCATGGATGGCGGCCGCGAGGTGAACGAGGTGTTCTTCGACGACGTCAAGGTGCCGGTCGAAAACCTGGTCGGCCAGGAAAACCGCGGCTGGGACTGCGCCAAGTTTCTGCTCGGCAACGAACGCACCGGCATTGCCCGTGTCGGATACTCCAAGCAGCGCGTACAGCGCATCAAGGAGCTGGCATCCCGGGTGATGGCGGGCGACCGCCCCCTGATGGAGGACGAGCATTTTCGCGAGAAGGTGGCGGCCGTCGAGGTCGAACTCAAGGCGCTCGAGATGACGCAGATGCGCGTGCTCGCCGAGGACCGCAACAAAAAGGATCGTCTGCCCAATCCTAAGTCGTCGATCCTCAAGATCAAGGGCAGCGAGATCCAGCAGGCGACCACGCACCTGCTGCTGGAGATCGCCGGTCCGCTCGGGCTGCCCTATCAAACCGACAGCGACGACGCCCAGTTCGGTTCCAACGAGCCGCCCGAAGATCTGGAATGGGCCGCGCCGGCAGCACCGGCGTATTTCAACTATCGCAAGACCACCATCTACGGCGGGTCCAACGAGATCCAGCGCAACATCCTGGCCAAGGCCGTGCTGGGCTTTTGATCTGATCGGACTCCAAACCTCGTCCTGAGCCTGTCGAAGGACGCGCCAAAACCTCGACCCCGTGGTTCGACTAGCTCACCATGGGGCGCCTCGGAAATGTCACGTCATGGATTTCGATCTCAACGACGAGCAGCGTCAGCTGAAGGAGAGTGTCGAGCGCCTGCTCGCCGACACCTACGGCGATCTTGCCCAGCGCATGAGCTACATGAAGGAGCCAAAGGGCTACAAGCCGGCACTCTGGCAGCAGTATGCCGACCTGGGCCTGCTGGGCGTGCCGTTTGCCGAGGAACACGGCGGCCTGGGCCAAGGCCTCACCGAGACCATGATCATCGCCGAAGCGTTCGGACAGGCATTGGCTGTCGAGCCTTATATGGCGACCGTGGTGCTCGGCGGCGGCGTGCTGCGCCATGCCGGCAACGCAAACCTCTTGAAGGAGCTTGTGCCGGCGATCGTCGAAGGCAGACTGACCCTGGCGCTGGCGCATCAAGAGCGCCAGTCCCGCTTCGATCTAGCCGATGTTGCCACGACGGCGCGCGCGGACGGCAAGGGCGGCTATACGCTCGAAGGCGAGAAAGCGGTCGTGCTCGCCGGCGACAGCGCCGACAAGCTGATCGTGACGGCGCGCGTCTCCGGTGGTCGCGCCGACCGCAACGGCATCGGGTTGTTCCTGGTCGATGCCAAGACCAATGGCGTGACGCGGCGCGGCTACCCAACGCAGGACGGGCAGCGGGCAGCGGACGTGACGCTGTCGGCCGTCCGCGTTGGACCAGAGGCGGTAGTTGCAGGTCCAGACAAGGGACTTGCTGTCCTGGAGCACGTGGTGGACGAGGCAATTGCCGCTTTGGCCGCCGAAGCGGCGGGCGCGATGGCTGCGCTGCATGAGCTCACCGTCGATTATCTCAAGACACGCAAGCAATTCGGCGTCCCCATCGGCTCCTTCCAGGTGCTGCAGCACAAGGCGGTCGATATGCTGACTGCGCTGGAGGAAGCACGCAGCATGGCCTACTACGCCACGATGATGGCGGCCGAGCCCGATGCCAAGGAACGCAAGAAGGCGATCCATGCAGCCAAGGTGCAGACCGGTAAGTCGGCCCGGTTCGTGGGCGAGACGGCGATCCAGCTGCACGGCGGCATCGGCATGACCATGGAATACAAGGCCGGCCACTACTTCAAACGGCTCACCATGATCGACATGGCGTTCGGCGACAGCGACCACCATCTGCGGGAGCTGGCGAAGATGGGTGGGTTGAGCTAGGGGCCGCGGTGCTCATGCGCGACGGCAAGCCGACGCGTTGGTTTTTCTCAGCCGAGCATTGAGCTCTCTTCGTTTGCCAGCGGTCTTCTGCTGCACGACTATCCGATGGCGGCGTCGAAGCGAGCGAGGTGCACTTGAATGAGCACACCTGTCCCTAAGCCATTCGCACTGAACATCCCGGATGCGGACATCGCGGATCTGCGCGAACGGCTCGCCCGCACGCGCTGGCCCGATGAGCCACCGCTCGAGCCGTGGTCGACGGGAACTAGCGTGGCGTATGCCAAGGCGTTCGCCGATTATTGGCGCATAGGCTTCGACTGGCGCGCCTGGGAAGCCAGGCTCAACGGCTTCCGGCAGTTCACGGTGCCGATCGGCGGAATCGACCTGCACTACCTCCATGTGCCGGGCAAACAGCTGGACGCGCCGCCGCTGCTGATCTCCCACGGTTGGCCCGGATCGGTGTTCGAGTTCCACAAGCTGATCCCGCTGCTCACCGAACATTTCACGATTATTGCGCCTTCGCTGCCAGGCTACACGCTGTCGTTCAAGCCCGGGCAGAAGCGTTTCAGCGTCGAGAACATTGCCGAGGTCTATGCGGAGCTGATGACTGACGTGCTCGGCTACAAGCGTTTTGGCGTGCAGGGCGGCGACTGGGGCTGCTTCGTCGCCTCCGTCCTTGGCCATCGCCATCCTGAAAGCGTCAAGGGCATCCACCTCAATATGCTTGCCGTGCGGCGTGACCCGGCCGTGCTGGCGAACCCGACGGCTGAGGAAAAACTCTATCTCAAACAGCTCAATCATTTTCTCAAAGAGGAAATCGGCTACCAGTGGATCCAGGGCACCAAGCCACAGACGCTCGCCTTCGGGCTCACTGACTCTCCGGCCGGCCTTGCGGCCTGGATCATCGAGAAGTTCCGCGCCTGGACCGACTGCGACGGCGATCCCGAAAATGCCGTCAGCCGCGACGAGATGCTGGCCAATATTTCGCTCTACTGGTTCACGGGCGCGATCGGCTCGTCGTTCTGGCCCTACTACGCCCGCATGCATGGACCCTGGCCGATTCCAGAAGGCCAGACCGTCGATGTACCGACCGGCTATGCCGAGTTCCCCAAGGAGATTCTCCGCCCGCCCCGCTCGCTCGCCGCCAAGACCTATACCGACATCAGGCGCTGGAGTGTGATGCAAAAGGGCGGGCACTTCGCGGCGCTGGAGCAGCCCGATGCGCTGGCGCGCGAAGTCGCGGAGTTCTTCAGCTCCCTGGATTGAGCTACCTTTGTCATCCCGCAATTTCGTGCCGGCGGTATCCAGGACGCAGCATCGCTGGAACCCCGAGCCCGACTCCCAGCCTGGCCGCCCTCGTCCGGAACTATGGCATCGGCAGAGATTCGTGCTCCTTCAGCACGCGGCCGCCGTCGCCCTCGGTCTCCACCAGCTTCACACGATAGCCCCAGAGCTGGGCGAGGTATTGCAGCGTGCGCTCGGCCTCCGTCCTTTCGAGCAGCACCCCGTTGCGCACGTGGTGCGTAAGCACGAGCCGGCGGCTGCCCGACAGGTCCGCATCCGTGACCTGCAAATCGGGATCCTGGGTGGCGACATCGTAATGCCGCGCCAGCCGGCGGCGCAGGTCTCGGTAGCCCTGCTCGTTATGGATGGCGGCGACACCCATGGCACTTTCCTTGGCGTCGTCGTTGACCGCAAACAGGCGGAAGTCGCGCATGAGCTTCGGGCTCAGGAATTGCAGGATGAAACTCTCGTCGCGGTAGTCGACCCAAGCCTGCCGCAGCGTCCCCATCCAGTCGCCGCACCCGGCGAACCCCGGAAACCACTCGCGGTCTTCCTCCGTGGGCTCGGTGGCGATCCGCCGGATGTCGTTCATCATGGCGAAGCCGAGCGCGTACGGATTGATGCCGTTGAACCGGCGATCGTTGAACGCGGGCTGAAACACCACGGATGAATGCGAATGCAGGAACTCGAGCATGGTGCCGTCAGTCAGCTGGCCGCGCTCGTAGAGCCGGTTCAAAATCTCGTAATGAACGAACGTCGCGCAGCCCTCGTTCATCATCTTGGTCTGGCGCTGCGGATAGAAGTATTGCGACAGCAGGCGCACGATGCGCAGCAACTCACGCTGCCAGTCTTCCAGTTTGGGGGCGTTCTTCTCGAGAAAATAAAGCAGGTTCTCTTCTGGCAGGCCGAGGCGGCGCTGTTCCGTCTGCACGTCCGTGGGCTCGGCTGAGCCTTCGCGCACGATCTCGGGAAGCGTGCGATAGATCGGGTCGAACGTAGCTTCCTCGTAGGCCCGGCGCTGCGCGGCGCGCTCCCTTTCGCGCTGGATCATGTTGCGCGGCCTTGGCCTCAGGTCGCGGCTGACGCCCTGGTTCATCAGCGCGTGCGCCGCATCCAGCACGCTCTCCACAGCCTCGTCACCGAAGCGTTCCTCGCATTCGGCGACATAGCTCTTGGCAAAGCTCAGGTAGTCGATGATGTGGTCCGGCTGCGTCCACATCTGGAACTGGTAGTTGTTCTTGAAGAAATGGTTGTGACCGTAGGCCGCGTGCGCGATCACCAGCGCCTGCATGGTCATGGAATTCTCTTCCATGACGTAGCTGATGCAGGGATCGGAATTGATGACCAACTCGTAGGCCAGGCTGCGCATGCCGCGCTTATAGTAGGCCTCGTCATGAGCGAACCGCTTGCCGAACGACCAGTGGCGGTACATGAGCGGCATGCCGATCGATGAATAGGCGTCGAGCATCTGCTCGGCGGTGATGACCTCGATCTGATTGGGGTAGATGTCCAGGCCAAGCTCGCCGACGGCGATCTCGCCCATCACATCGTGGACCTTCTGGATCAGTTCGAAAGTCCACTCGGGCCCATCGAACAGCGGCCTCACCTTGGAGGTCTTGCGCCTGGGAAGTTTCGTCGCCTGTGTCACCGCCGGCACCGTCGCGCTCCTCAAGCTGCCGCTTCGCTGGCCGAGAACAACTCGTGAAAGACCGGGTAGATGTCTTCCGGGGAAGCCACCCGCCGCATGGCGAAGTTCTTATGCCGGCGGCCGGCCTCGTCATAACCTTGCCACACCGGCGTTTCCTGCGTGTCGTTGAAACGCTCGCCGTGCGTCGTCTCGATATAGGCGAAGTACTGGCAGATCGGCAGCACCTCCTTGTCGAGCAGCTGCATGCAGCGCGGCATGTCGTCGTGGAAATTGTCGCCATCAGACGCCTGCGCCGCATAGATGTTCCAGTCGGCCGGCGAATAGCGCGCCTTCACCACGTTCAGCATTTCTTCCAGCGCCGTGGAAATGACGGTGCCGCCGGTCTCGGTGCCGCGGAAGAACGTGTCCTCGTCGACTTCGGCGGCCGTGCTGGTGTGGCGGATGAAGACCAGATGCACCTCGCGATAGTAGCGGGTGAGGAACACGTGCAGCAGCATGAAGAACCGCTTGGCGAGGTCCTTGAGCGGCTCTGTCATGGACGCCGACGCGTCCATCAGACAGAACATCACTGCCTGGGTAGTCGGCTTGGGCACCCGGTCGAAGCGATTGTACTGCAGATCGATCGGGTCGATGTAGGCAATGCCGCGCCTCATCCGCTGCTTGTGTTCGAGCGCAGTCCGTAACTTTGCAATCTTGTCCGCAACGGGTGGATCTTCTGCTTCGGCGGCATCCAGCTCCGCCTGCATGCGGTCGATCTCGGCCTGGCTCGGACGGCGCAAGGCCAATCGGCGCCCGAGGCTCTTGCGCATGGTACGAGCGTGATTGAGCCGGGCCGGAGGACCATCGGTGGTGAACCCGGCTCGCGCCGTCTTCGGCGCCTTCAGGTCCTTGAGCCTCACCTTGATCAGGTTCGGCAGCTTGAGATCGTCGAAGAAGAGGTCGAGGAACTCTTCCTTCGTCAAGGTGAAGGTGAACTCGTCCTGGCCCTCGCCGTCGGCACTGCCCTGGCTGCCGCGACCGCCTCCACCGCCCTGCGGCTTGGGGATCTCGTCTCCGACCTGGTACTCCTCGTTGCCCGGCAGCACATAGTCGCGCGAGCCCGTATTGCGGCTCGTCGAAAACGACGGCTCGCGCAGGCTCTTGGAGCGGATGGTGACCTTCTCCGAGCCTTCCGCCTCCGAGACCTTCCGCGTCTTCAGCGAATCCTTGATGGCCTCCCGGATCTCAGCCTTGGCACGGCGAAGGAAGCGCTGGCGATTGCCAAGGCTCTTGGCTTTCGGATTGAGACGCCGGTCGACGATCTGCATGAGACCTTATCCGCTAAGCCGGCAGCATAGCCGTGGACGAATGCCGAGCGCGCGAAATAATGCGCCCGTCACCGCGCAAGCCTGCGGTTTCAGCATGAGTAGCGTCCCCGCATCCTCCGGTCAGCTCGACTTCTTCACCCGCATATACCATTCGACGAGCCGGCGAACTTGCCGTGGCGTGTATCCGCGCTCGGCCATGCGCTGCACGAATTCCTCGTGCTTCTTCTCGGTCTCGCTGTCCTGCTTCTTGCCGAAGCTGATGATGGGCAGGAGGTCCTCAACCTGGCTGAACATGCGCCGCTCGATGACTTCGCGGATCTTCTCGTAGCTGGTCCAGCTCGGGTTCTTGCCGCCGTTCTTGGAGCGCGCCCGCAGCGAGAACTTCACCACTTCGAAGCGGAAGTCCTTCGGGTTGGCGATGCCCGCCGGTTTCTCGATCTTGGACAGCTCCTGCTCGAGCACCTGCCGGCTCATCAGCTGGCCGGTATCGGGGTCCTTGAAGTCGTGGTCCTCGATCCAGGCGTCGGCATAGGCCACGTAGCGATCGAACAGGTTCTGGCCGAAGTCGTTGTAGGACTCCAGGTAGGCCTTCTGGATTTCGTTGCCGATGAACTCTGCGTACTTGGGCGATAGTTCTTCCTTCAGGAACTCGACCCAGCGCGCCTCGGTCTCCTCGGGCATCTGCTCGCGGCGGACCGCCTGCTCGATGACATAGAGGAGGTGCACGGGATCGGCCGCAACCTCGTGCGTGTCGAAGTTGAAGGTTTCCGACAGGATCTTGTAGGCGAAACGTGTCGACGCGCCTTCCATGCCCTCCGTCACCCCGGCCGCGTCGCGATACTCCTGGATAGTCTTGGCGTGCGGATCGCTGTCCTTGAGGCTCTCGCCGTCATAGACGCGCATCTTGGAAAACAGCGACGAGTTCTCGTGCGGCTTGAGGCGCGTAAGAACCGAGAAGCGCGCTAGCATGCTGAGCGTGCCGGGCGCGATATCGGCATCCTTGAGTTCGCTCGAAGTCAGCAGCTTCTCGTAGATCTGCTTCTCCTCCGTAACCCGCAAGCAATAGGGAACCTTGATGACGCTGATGCGGTCGAGGAACGCCTCGTTGTTCTTGTTGGCGCGGAAGCTCTGCCACTCGCTTTCGTTGGAGTGGGCGATGATGAGCCCCTGGTAAGGCATCGCGCCGACATTCTCGGTGCCGACGTAGGTACGGTCCTGCGTGGCGGTCAGAAGCGGGTGCAGCATCTTCAGTGGCGCCTTGAACATCTCGACGAACTCGAGAACGCCCTGGGTCGTACGGTTGAGACCGCCCGAATAGGAATACGCGTCGGCGTCGTTCTGGCCGAAATGCTCGAGCTTGCGGATATCGACCTTGCCGACCAGCGCCGAGATGTCCTGGTTGTTCTCATCGCCCGGTTCAGTCTTGGCCACGCAGATCTGGCGCAACTTCGAGGGGTGCAACTTCACGACGGAGAATTTCGAGATGTCGCCGCCGAATTCGTCCAGCCGCTTCACCGCCCAGGGCGACATATTGCCCATGAGCAGGCGCTCCGGAATCCCGTAGCGGTCCTCGAGCATCCGCCCCATGGATGCAGGATCGAAAAGACCCAGCGGGCTCTCGAAGATGGGACTCACGCCGTCATTGGTGGCGAGCACATAGACGGGGCACGCCTCCATCAGGTCCTTGAGGCGGTCTGCAATAGACGATTTGCCTCCGCCGACCGGCCCGAGGAGGTAGAGAATCTGCTTCTTTTCCTCCAGGCCCTGGGCGCCGTGACGGAAGAACCCGACAATGCGCTCGATCGTCTCTTCGAGACCGTAGAAATCCTTGAAGGCTGAATAGACCTTGAGCGTCCGGTTCATGAAGATGCGTCCAAGACGCGCATCTTTTGCCGTGTCGACGAACTCGGGCTCACCAATGGCGCGCAGCATACGCTCGGCAGTACTTGCGTACATGGAAGGGTCCGACTTGCAGCCTTCCAAGTACTCCTTGAAGCTCATCCGGTGCTGCTTCTGGCTTTCGTAAGCCTGCGCATAGACGTCGAAGATGTTTTCCTTAGTTGTCATATCTCTTCGCCTCTGAGGCCGGCATGCTCAGCAAAGATTAGACCAAAAAAATGCGGCGGGCATAAGTAGCCAGCATCGTCGCCGTCTTGGCTGAGCGTCTATGGCCAATTCGCCACTCCCAAAATGTCACTCAACAGAGATGGTGTCTTAACGCCCGGAAACAAAGAGCATTTTCTAGACCGGTTGGAAGCAAAGAGTACAGCACCGCAATGCTTCCTCGCACGCTTTCAAAGCCAATCTGAACGATGCTCTGAATGGTTATTCACCACGCAGATTACAGAAGCGGCAGATATGAGCCGCCAGCGGCAATGCCGGCGCGAATCACCTGCACCGTCGAAACGACGGGGCAGCAGCTATTTCAGGCCTGCATCACCGCGTCGAACCGGACTGGAACGCCGGCCTGCGCCAGGTGACGCTTGGCCTCGCCGATCGTGAACGTTCCGTAATGAAAAATGGAAGCCGCCAACACCGCGCTTGCGTGCCCCTGCTGCACTCCGTCGACGAGATGGTCGAGCGTTCCGACCCCGCCTGACGCAATCACCGGCACGCTTACTGCGTCGGCAACTGCACGCGTTAGCGCCAAGTCAAAGCCTGACTTGGTGCCGTCACGATCCATAGACGTGAGCAAAATCTCTCCCGCGCCCAGGCCGGCTACTTCGCGCGCGTAGGCGAGCACGTCGAGGCCCGTGCGGTTTCGACCGCCATGCGTGAAGACCTCCCACCGCAGCGGTTCGTTGGGGCCGGAAACCAACTTTGCATCGATGGCAACAACGATGCACTGTGCCCCGAACTTGTCAGCACCCTCTGCCACGAGGTCCCGGCGGCCCACCGCGGCCGTGTTTATGGATACCTTGTCGGCGCCGGCCTTGAGGAGCTTGCGCATGTCGTCGGTGGTTCGCACCCCGCCGCCCACGGTCAGGGGCATGAAGCACCGCTCGGCGGTTCTCTGCACGATGTCGAAGATGGTGTCGCGGTTCTCGTGGCTGGCCGTGATGTCCAGAAAGCAAAGCTCGTCGGCACCCGCTGCGTCGTAAGCGGCAGCCGCTTCAACCGGATCGCCTGCGTCCCGCAGGTCGACGAAATTGATGCCCTTGACGACACGGCCGTCCTTGACGTCGAGGCACGGGATGATGCGAATTTTCAAGGTCATGCGATTGGATCAGGGTTGCTCGGGCCGCGTCGTGGTTTTTCATACTATCATCAATGCTGGTAAACCACGTAGTGAAGCGAACGCTGCAATCCTAATCTCCCCACGAAAAAAGGCCGGGACTAACATGCCCCGGCCAAGTTTCCTTCAGAGTGATCGACAACCGATTAGTTCGCCTGACCGCCCCGGCCCTGCTTGTCGAGCTTCTTGAGGTCGGTCGTGTTCTTGTCGGCCGGCGTCTCGGGCTTGGAGTCGACAGACCCGCTCGCTGCCGGAGGACCAATCGGGCGCGAGCCCACACCGGGACTCGTCGGCGGATTGGTCGGCGCCTTGTTGTCATAAGGCTGAGAGTTCGAGCCATCCGGCGGCAGCGGGCGCGAGTCAGCATTTGGATTCTGCGACTGCGCCGCAACGTAGGTTGCGCCAGAAAGCAGCATTGCAACAGCTGCGGCTGTCTTAATGATCTTGCTCATGCGGTTCTCCCAAATAATGCGCGGCAGGATTAGCCGCGTGCATGGGATGTCAACGGCCAGCAATGATGTCTGTTCCGCCTTTGCGCGCTATGTACGCACTGCGGCCGTGAAATAAACTCAGGAACCAACCTGGATCGCCTACGTTGGGGCAAATCTTGACAAGTATTGGCAAGATAAAGGCCCGCAGCCGGGCCTTTATCGACATCGCGGAATCGCGCTTCAAGTACCCTCAGGTTTTCTGATCCAGCACCATTTGCAGAGGCGATGGGTAGAAGCGGAAGCCTTCGCCCTGCTTGGCCACGTGGCCAATGCCAGGCCAGGGGAAATGATAGGCGATGAGTGGCATCTTGTTGGCCGCCAGCATGTCGAGAACGCGCACGCGGGTGTTGGCCGACTGCTTCGGGTCGGTATCGAAGGCGAATTCTATGCGCGGCTTTTCCAGCAACAGCACCTGATGGTGGGTGAGATCGCCGATGGCAGCCAGGGATTTGCCATCGGAAGTGATCATGAAGATCGTGTGGCCAACGGTGTGACCGGGCGCCGACATGGCCTGAATTCCCGGCAGGAACTCTTCCCCATCCTTGACGAAGACCATCCGGTCACGATTGGGGAGGAGATTTTTCCGCGCACCCTCCACGAACGCCTTCATGAAGGCCGGCTCCTTGATCGCCAGCTTGGCTTCGTCCGTCCAGTAGTCGAAGTCAGCCTGCGATAGATAGATTTGCGCATTCGGGAAGTTGGGCTTGCCGTCATCGCCCATGATGCCCCAGACATGGTCGCAATGGGCGTGGGTAGCCACGATGGCATCGACATCCTTGGGATCGATGCCGGCGGCTTTCAGGTTGGCCAGCATCTTGCCCGGCGTCGGACCGAACATCTGCGACGATCCCATGCCGGTGTCGAACAGCACGAGTTTGTCTCCCGTGTTGAGAACAAGAATGTTCTGCTCGAGCACCACGTTCGTGGTGGAGAGGAAGTTGTCGGCCAGCATCTTGCCGATTTCTTCCTTGGACGTGCCCAGGAATGTGCCAGAAGGATCACCGAGCGGCAGGATGCCGTCCGACACCACGGTCGCCTGCATTTTTCCGTGCGTGAAGCGATAGAAGTACGGAGCCTGATTGGCGGCGAAGGGCGCCTTGGCGAGCGATCGAGACGACGGCAAACCGATGAGCGTGGCAGCCCCAGCAGCGGCAGCAGCCCCCAACATCGCCTGACGGCGCGACATGGTCATCACCGACATAGGATTTCCTCCATGGATTTTAGTTTGCGTGACATCCCGCACGCGAAATGATCCTTGCCGTGAAATAAGGCTGACTGAGGGACACCCCGCAAGGCTCGCGTCAGTGGCCGGCGGCGCGCGAACCTTTGACCCGAGCAAGGGCAGCCTTGGCGTCAAGCCGCCCGTCGTAGAGTGCACGCCCGGTGATTGCCCCTTCGAGCATCCTGTACTCAGGCAGCAACAGGGCCTCCACGTCTTCGAGACCGGCGAGACCGCCCGAGGCGATCACGGGAATGGCCGTGGCGCGGGCGAGATCCGCCGTAGCCGGCAGGTTGAGGCCCTTCAGGATGCCGTCGCGATCGATGTCGGTGTAGATGATGGCAGCCACTCCAGCGTCCTCGAAACGCTGTGCGAGTTCGATGGCCGAGAGCTCGCTGGCCTCGGCCCAGCCTTCGACAGCAACCTTGCCGCCTTTCGCATCGATGCCGACCGCCACGCGGCCGGGGAAAGACCTGCAGGCCTCGCGCACCAGCGCCGGATCGCGGACCGCAACGGTACCCAAGATGACGCGGCGGACGCCCTTTCCGAGCCATGCCTCGATGGTATGCAAGTCGCGGATGCCCCCGCCCAGCTGCACTGGAACCTTCACGGCCGCGAGTATGGCTTCGACGGCCGGCGCGTTGACCGGCCTGCCGGCGAACGCGCCGTTCAAATCGACGATGTGGAGGTACTCGAAGCCTTGGGCCTCGAAAGCCAGCGCCTGGGCGGCCGGATCGTCGTTGAACACCGTAGCCTGGGCCATGTCGCCGAGCTTCAGGCGCACGCACTGGCCGTCCTTGAGATCGATGGCCGGAAAAAGGATCACCGCGTGAATGCCTTGCGTTGCCTGGCCAGCAACTCAATGCTCAGCCATCAGTTTGCTATCTTCCGGTGCGATCAATCGTGCCATGTCGCATATCAGTCAAGCGAGCGTTCCAGTGACACCCATTGCGTTGCTTCCCGTTCCGCAGGCCATCCAGCGCCCGCTTACCCAGGCCGATGCGATCGACATCTGGATTGCGCGCTGGCTGCGCATCCGCCGCAAGGACCTGCTGGCGCGCTACGGATGCGATCCCCGCAGGCTGTACGAAATCTGGGAGGAAAAGCGTTTCGCGGGCAGCAGAGCCAAGGCCTTGGCGGTGTTCAACGAACGCCACCCCGGCCTCGCCGACCGCATCGATTTCGGGCTGCACAGACGCATCCCAAAGGCCATTCCACCAGAGTTGCAGCCTGGTTTGTTTGACGCCTAGGCGGCCCGGAACAAACTCAGAACTTTTGCTCGACGGTAGCAGCGAATCGGGGCATGTTCCCTCTACGTTCCTGCCGCGGTCAAGTGTGCGTCGGGCAGGAGCGAACCTTCCCCGCCCCTCGCTGCCCACGAGAGCCCGCCATGCGCACCTACCTCATCACCTACGACACCGCCGCCCCGAGCCGCCACAGCGTCGCCAGCGCCATCATGCAACTCGGTGACGCCTGGGCCCGCCCGCTCGACAACACGTGGTACGTACAATCCACAGATCGCGCAGCTGTCCTGGAAAACCGCCTCAAGACCCATCTCGACAGCGAGGACGGCCTGCTGATCCAGCAGGTGGAAGCGGACGCCGTGCTGCTCAATACCGCGCTGCGCTGGTTCAAGAAGCGGCGCCAGGAGCCCGCCGCAGCAACCAATGTCGTTGCGTTCCCAGTGCCTGCGTTGCCTGAGGCTCGCGCGGCTTAGCCTAGGGTTGCCACTTCAGGAAATTGGCGATGAGCCGCAGTCCGAGCGTCTGGCTCTTCTCCGGGTGGAACTGCGTGCCCGCGATGTTGTCCCTACCCACCATCGCGGTCACCGGTCCCCCATAGTCCGCTTCGGCCACCAGCGCGGCGCGATCCGGCGTAGCGAGGTGGAAGGAATGGACGAAGTATGCGTGCAGGCCCTGTGGACCGGTCTCGATGCCCGTCCAGCAGCGGATGATCGTTGATCACGGTGAGCGTATTCCATCCCATGTGCGGGATCTTGAGCGTAGGATCCCTTGGCTCGATCGCCTTCACGTCCCCCTTGATCCAGCCGAAGCCCGGCGTGGTGCGGAATTCCAAGCCGCGCTCGGCCATCAATTGCGCCCCAACGCAGATGCCGAGGAACGGGCGGCCCTTGGCGCGCACGCTCGCCTCGAGCGCGTCGCGCATGCCCGCAACGGCATCGAGACCGGCCTTGCAGTCGGCGAACGCACCGACGCCCGGCAGAACGATGCGATCTGCCGCTTCGACATCGGCTGGATTGGAAGTCACAGCGATGCTGACATCAGCCCCGCTTTCACGCGCCGCCCGTTCGAACGCCTTCGCTGCCGAGTGCAGGTTGCCGGAACCGTAGTCGATGATGACGAGGCGCTGCATGGGGGCGGCTCAGGAGCGGGCCCCTAGCAGGGAGCCGATAACGGGCGTACTTCGCGCCGGTGCGCCACCCAGAGGTTTTGAGCCGGACGCCGACGCGATAAGAGGCTGCCCGGGCAGCCATTCCTCGAAAAACCTGCGCTCGCATTCGGCGGCATTGCGGCCCGACACCGACCCCAGGGTGCGCCAACCATTCCGGTCGAGCGACCAGCGGCGCAGCGTGTCGGCCTCGAAGCCGATCAGCAGATGCAGGCCAATGTAGGCCAGCGAAATCCAGCCCTGGTCGACGATGCCACCCCAGCGAACCAGCTCGAAGAGGGTGCTCAACACGATATAGCCGAGCAGCGGCCACCACAGGCGGTGCACGAGCAGCCAGATCGGGGAGAACAGCGCCGCGAGCCACAAGAACCCGTCCTTGACGAACGCAAGGCTTTCAGCCCGGTCGATGCGATCAGCCGGCGGGTGGGGCGGCTCATGCACGGTGAACGTGAGCATGGGTGCAGGGTCCAATAATCTTGGACCCCCGTTCTAGTCGTATGCGGCGGAGAAGGCGAGAGGGTTTGGGTTCAATCCATTGCCGCCGCCTCAGTGATGCGAGTGACCGCCACCGCCTCTCGATGGCGCGCCGATGGGCGCCACGCGGTATTCCACCTCGACGGTTCCCGCCTTCTGGAACACGAGCGTACCCTTGATCGCCTGTCCGGCCTTTAAGGCGCCGCGCAGCCCCATGAACATCAGATGATTGCCGCCGGGTTTCAATTCCACGGTTGCACCGGGCTTGATCTCAAGCCCGTCGGGCAGACGACGCATTTTCATGACGTCACCCGCCATGGTCATCTCGTGCACCTCGACCTCGCCGGCAATCGGCAGCGACCCGCCGACCAGCCGGTCGGCTTCCTTGCCGGTGTTGGTGATCTTCATGTAGCCGCCGCCGACCTGCGCACCTCCCGGCGTTGCGCGGGCCCAGGGCGCCTCGATCACCAGCGTCCCTACCTTGAAGGTTTGCGCGGCTTGGCCTTTGTCGGCGACCGGCAGTAAGGCGATGCCCGGCGCCGGCGATTTCAGCGCGTGCGCGTCCTGCCCTGGCGCCGGCACATCGGCCCAGGCATGGGCACCCTTTTCGCAGTCCTGATAAACCGGAAAATGCAGCGTCGTTCCGGCCGCCAGGCTGTCGGTGAGGAACGCGGCGAATACGAACTCGTCGTAGAACTCGTCAGGCAACTTTCCGGACCAGACGATTTCCTTCACGCCTTCGGTGAGCACCGCGCCATGGTAGAATTTGTAGGAACGCTCATAGGCCCCACGCTTGATCTCGATCGACCATCCCGGCATCGGCTTCGGTTTGACGCCGATGACGCCCTCGGGGATCAGCACGCGGACGCGCGTGGTCGGCGACCCATCGCAGCCATGCGGAAGCTTGATCACCGCCTTGTAGGAGGTGCCGATCACTGCCGATCTGGTCTCGAACGAGGGATGCGCTAGTGCAATTGGCATGCACCCTGCCGCAGCAACGCAAAACGTGGCCCATTTCAGATACTGTGTTGTCATGTCTCTCACCCGTCCGGCTACGGTCGGCACGGCTCCCTGGCTACTTCGGTTGATACTGGCCGGCTGATACTTCGCCGAACATGGAAAACTCTGCGCGTGCATGGGCGTCACCATCGATACCTCACGCCCGCAAATACAGAGCGTCCGGTCCCCGGCTCGAACAGGGGAGATGCCGGACCTGCCTTGTCGATGATGCTGGCGCTGGCAATGTAGGCTTCGTCGGACAGGTTGCGGCCTTCGATGTAGGCAGAGAACGGCCCGCCGTTGTCGTAGCCGAGCTTGAGACCCCAGATGGCATAAGCTGCTGTCTTGGTTGTGTTCTCACTGTCGACAAAATAGGCCTGCGGCACCCATTCGACATTGGGGCCGAAGAAGATGCCGCTCGGGTGCTTGTAGAGCAGTTCACTGCGCAGGAAGTGCCTCGGCGCACCGGGCAGCACGTTGTCGCCATACTTGCTGTCGCCGTCGAAACGGAAGTCGTTGAGCGTGTAGGCGGCATTGAGCCAAAGCTTATCCGGCACCGGACCGCCGACAAGCATCGACTTGAGCAGCGCCGCGCCGAAGCCGATCTCGATGCCCTGGTGCACGGTGCGATCCGCATTAACGACATCGCAGTTGCCGAACGCGCTGAACAGACATTGCAGCTCGTTCTTGATCTCGGCCCGATAGACCGCGAGGTCCCACGTGTAGTCCGGCCGGCGGCCGCGGGTTCCGAACTCATAGGTGGTTGCGATCTGCTCTTTCAGATCGGTGAACAAAATGCCCTTGCTGTTGGACCCCTCACCGAAGCTCGGCACCTCCGCACTGCGCGAGACGTTGGCATAGACTTGCCAGGTCGGATCGACGTTCCAGAGCAAGCCAACTTTCGGGCTCCAGACGTCGAACTCCGTCTGCCCGGACTGATCCCCGTTGGACAGGAAGCGATCCGTACGCTCCCGCGTCGCATGCAGGAACTGCGTACCAGCCACCAACGCCACGGAGGGCAGGAAGAAGAACGAGTTCTCGATGTAGGCAGAAGCATTTTCTGACTTGTCGAGCGAGCTGGATTGCAGCGCGCCCTTGATGGCAGAGCCGCTGTTGCTGTTGTTCAGATACTGTCTGTTGTCGATCTCACCATTGTGAAGGTTGGCGCCGACAATCAGACGGTTCTTGAAACCTCCGAGGTAGCGTTCGTCCGTCATCCGCGCAAAGCCGCCGTAATCCTCGTACTGGTAATCGAGCCACTGGAAGATGGGGTGCATCAGGTGGCGGTCGACGACGAAGCCGCCCACTTCGACAGTGGTATTGGGGGAAAGCCTCATGATCGTCTTGTTGGCGATGCGCCAGGAGTCGATGTTGCGCTGCCAATCATTGTCTACGTTGACTTTGGCGGCCGTGGTCGGCGACGACAGGGCGACGCTTCTCGTCACGCTGCCGGGAATGCGCTGCATGATGTCGTTGACGTTGAAATAAAAGCGCGTCTCGACGTTGGGCGAGAGCTGGTAGCCCAGGTTGGCGCTGGCGCGGGTGGACTCGCCCCAGCTGTGGTCGCGAAAGCCGTCGCTCTCCTGCCACGAGCCGGTGACGAAGAAGTCGAACGGACCTTTGACGCCGCCGGAACTCGACTGCAGGCGATGGAAGCCGAAACTGCCAACGTCGGCGCTGGCGCCGAACAGGCTGGCGTCGCGCCCCGTGGGCGTCACGAAGTTGATGGCACCACCCAGCGAATTGGCACCGTAACGCAGCGCGTTGGCGCCCTTATAGACCTCGACGTAGCGATAGGCGCTGGGGTCGATCTCCTGGAAGTCGCCGTAGCCGTCGGCGGTGTTAATGGGGATGCCGTCCATGAAAAGCTGGACGCTACGCAGGTGGAAATTGCGCGACAGGCCGGAACCGCGGATCGAGAGGCGGGTGTCCTCTCCCCATTTCGGTTGCACGAAGGCGCCGGGAACGTAATCCAGCACGTCCTTGATGGTGACCGCCGGCGTGCTGTTCTTGTAGGCCGTGTCGGGGACGACGACGACCGATCCAGGCACACGCGCGAGAAGGGCTTCAGCCTGTGCCGTCGTCGGCGTGGTCAGGCTTCCACCGGGCGGCGTCGCCGCGGGATCGGCCAGCACCTCTACCGGCTCGAAATCGGCAGGTGCGCTAGGCGCCGCTTTAGCGGCTGTGGCCTGCGCTTTCTTCTTCTGAGCCTCCACTGTCAACGGAGGCAGCTGCGATTGCGCGCGTGCAGCGCCCCACATGGCAGCGAAGACCGTCAGCGAAATAAGAGTGGCGGCTGCGATCTGCAGACGTAATGCGGGTGTGAGAAGCCGCGCCAGTGGCGGCGCATTGGTATTCATGGGTTTTATCCCCAAATGAGATAGTAGCGAGCGCGGCCCGTTCAGGCCGCGTTGCTCAGCAGACGCACTCAGGCGGCAGCTGGGGGACCTCGGGCGGGGGGACAGACCGGGTGGCCGGAATCAGGGGTGCATCGCGCGTCGGGATGGAATGCGACGGCCACCGGCGCGCGGGCGAAAACAAATTCAGGCTGGGGCGGGAGCAAGGCGATCGCTGGGCTCAGTCCCGAGCAGAGCGGGCAGCCATTCTGCGCATCCGTTGGCTTCGGTACGTAGGGTAGTTCAGCCCTAGCGAGGACATCCCCTGCCGTACTGCCGTGGCAGAGCTGAGCAAGATCCGTGAGGAGCGCTTGATACTGGAAGGTCGCGCCCGTCATGGCCGCGTTGTGGCGCGCGATCGCACCGGCGTGCAAAAGCACGCCGAGCAATGCCAGAACGCTGATCCACTTGCGCGAGCGCATAGAAAACCGGACCTCAAGCCTCCAGCCAGTAAAGACACAGGCCAGGATTAGGCTCAACAGGGATCGTCGGAGATTGGCCGCCTGCCCTGATTTGTCGCAAGGGAGTGCGCTAATCGCGCGACGGCCGGATCTGGGCGGGGTCGTAGTAGAAGCGCTCGGTGGCGATGCGGTCGCCGTCCCAGGCCTGCAGCGCCAGTTCGTCCATCACCCGCGTTGACCCGTCCTGGCCAGTCATCTCGAACACCCAGTTGATGACGACGCGGTCGCCGTCGACGAGATCGGTCTCGACGCGGCGGGTGCGCATGGCCTTCAGGCCTGCCAACACCTTGCGCTCATGATCGACCAGCGCCTGCCGCCCCACGCGCGGCGGCTGGCCGTTCTCCTGCATGGTTGCGTTGGGGTGGTAGAAGTCTTCGATCGCCTTGACGTATTCGCCGCGCTCGACGGCCGAAACGAATTCGCGAACGCGCTCGCGGCTGGGCATGACTGCGGTTCTCCTCGGTCGAGGAAGCCTACCAGAATGACGGGCCCATCCCATAGGGGCTGCGCCGCATCAAGCGCTCGTAGCGGCCGCGCCCGGCCGGGTCGCGGCGGCGGATCTTGATGCCACCCTGAGGCTCACCGCTCATGACAACGACGAATTCCGTCGCCTGGCCTGTTTCACGGCTGAGCGGCTCGTCCGAGATGATCAGCGCAGATCCCGGCGATACGATCGCCGAGATCCGGGCCAACGCATCCGCAGGGATGGAAATGCGGTCGAGAGCCGCCTTCGCAGCGCTCACGTCCGTCTGGCGCGCTCCTGCCGGCGGCGCTCCCGCCTGGTTATGCGCGCGCCCATGCGACGCTACGGAAAGGGCCCCGTCGTACATCGATGCTGCGTTCCATCGCAGATCGGTCTCGTCGCTGGCGTAGGCGAGCGCGGTAAAGACGTAGGTGCCCAAGCGTTCGCCGGGGGCAGCGATCGTCACGTCGCTCTCGAACAGCGGCTGCAAGGCCTGCCGTACGTAAAGGCGCTGCGTCGCGCGGCTGATGAAGACGGAGATCGGCGCCATCTGGCGCTTGGCTTCGCGCGCTTCCTCCTCGGCAGTGGTTTTGGCCTGCAGTGCTGCTTGTGCCGCCTCGCGCACCTGCGCCAGTGCATCCAATGCCGGCTGCACTTCTACCTGCACGGCATCGAGTGCTGCTTGCGCCTCGTCGACCTTGACCAGCGCTTTGGCCTTTGCATCTTCGAGTTCCGTCCGGGCTGCAGGCGCGGTCACCGAAACAAGGCGCCGTTCGATCTCCCTTACGTGGAACTCGGCCCTGAGTTTGGCGCCCTGGGCCGTCCGCAGCGACTTGTTGGCGCCGGCTGCTTCCCTGTACTTCGCCGCAGCGGCCCGCCTCACGTCCTCCAGTACGCGGGAGGCCGCGTCCGCTTCCGCCGCCTTCGCTGCCGCGATTCTGCGCAGATTTGGATAGGTCACGACCGGTTGGCGGTCGGCGCCATAAGCGACGACGGACGGACCTGCATTATCGGCCGGCGCCGGCCGGAACAGGGCCGGGTGCGAGATATCGGCGGGACCGATGTCGTCGCGCATCACGATGACGCGCATGCCGAGCCGGGTCACCTCGAACAGGCGCTCGGCAAAGTCGCGGGGCATGCGCACGCATCCGTGGGAGGCCGGATAGCCCGGAAGAGCGCCGGCATGGAGCGCGATGCCCGACCATGTCAGCCGCTGCATGAACGGCATTTCGGCGTCGTCGTAGAGATTGGAGAAGTGTTCGACCTTGCGTTGGAGGATGCTGTAGACGCCGGCCGGCGTTTCATAGCCCGTCCTGCCGGAGGAAACCGGCGCCCGCATGATCCAGCCATCGGCGTCATAGAGGGTCACGCGCTGGCGGCTGAGCGAGACGACGGCCATCACCGGCGTCCCGGCCGGCCGGGTTTGAATGAATTCCTCGCGCTTGACGTCCCTGCCGCCCTGGGCAGCGACCTCATCGGTCAGGCACAGACCGCCGGCAAATGCAACAAGCACCGCGGTGGCCAGTATGCCCCGTGCGCGATGGGCAATACGGCGACAATGGATGGCAGTCACTATTGTTTGCATCTGGCGTCGGCCCAACGTCCCTCGAATCGCCTAACGCAGATTACGGTGATTCAGTTCGCTACAGTGTGCCTTTGGTCGATGGCACGCGTCCACCCTGGCGTGGATCCACAGCCACCGCCTCGCGCAGCGCGCGCGCCAGCCCCTTGAAGCAGGTCTCGGCGATGTGGTGGTTGTTCTCGCCATAGAGGTTTTCCACGTGCAGCGTGATGCCGGCATTCTGGGCAAACGCCTGGAACCATTCGCGGAACAACTCGGTGTCCATGTCACCGAGCTTGGGCCGGGAGAATTCGACTTTCCAGACGAGATGCGGCCGGCCCGACACGTCGACGGCCACACGGGTCAGCGTCTCGTCCATGGGCAGATGGGCGCAGGCATAGCGGGTGATGCCCTGCTTGTCGCCCAGCGCCTTGGCAACCGCCTGCCCCAGCACGATGCCGGAATCCTCCGTCGTGTGGTGGAAGTCGATATGCAGGTCGCCCTTGGCCTTCAGGGTGATGTCGATCAGGGAGTGGCGGGAGAGTTGCTCCAGCATGTGGTCGAGGAACCCGACGCCCGTTGTGACATCGTAAGCGCCGGTGCCATCGAGGTCGATGGTCGCCTTGATCCGGGTCTCCTTGGTCGAGCGCTCGATAGTGGCTTGCCGTTTCACGGAAATTGGCCTTGCTTGCAGGGCGGAAACCAAGCCTTTATCAGCTTGATCCCACGGTTTCCATAGGTCGGGGCCCATAATCGCCCCCCTTGATTTACGGGCCGTTCATGCCGACATCGCGCAAGAGCTTTTCATGACAGATCCAGCATCATCCTCAGGCCTTTGGCACGGCACCACGATCCTGACCGTGCGCAAGGGCGGCAAAGTGGTCATCGCCGGCGACGGCCAGGTGAGCCTGGGTGCTACCGTCATCAAGGCCAACGCCAAGAAGGTCCGCTCACTCGGCAAGGGCGACGTGATCGGCGGATTTGCGGGCGCCACGGCCGACGCCTTCACCCTGTTCGAGCGCCTCGAGAACAAGCTGGAACAATATCCCGCCCAGCTCACCCGCGCCTGCGTGGAACTCGCCAAGGATTGGCGCACCGACCGCTACCTGCGACGCCTGGAAGCCATGATGATCGTCGCCGACAAGCAGGTGACTCTGGTGCTCACCGGCACGGGCGATGTGCTGGAGCCCGAAGGCGGGGTGATGGGCATCGGCTCGGGCGGAAACTATGCGCTCGCGGCCGCCAAGGCCCTTATGGACACCAACCAGGGCGCAGAGGACATCGCCCGCAAGGCGATGGCGATTGCCGCCGAGATCTGCGTCTATACCAACACCAAAGTCGTCATCGAGGCGCTGGAAAGTGCGTGACGCCGGCGCGGCCAGCTATGACTTCCACCCCATGTCGGCAGCCGATCTGCCGCTGATGCGGCGGTGGCTGGGGATGCCGCATGTGCGGGCGTGGTGGGGCGAGCCGGAGACGGAACTTGGCTACATCCGCGACATGATCGAGGGCCGCGACACGACACGGCCGTTCATCTTCTCGGTCGATGGCGAACCGATGGGCTACATCCAGTACTGGTTCATCGGCGATCACCAGAACGCAACCTGGATTGCCGACTATCCTTGGCTCGCCGAGTTGCCGTCCGACGCGGTCGGTGTCGACCTGTCGATCGGCGATCCCGGCAAGCTGGCGCAGGGAATTGGCTCCGGGGTCCTGCGCGCGTTTGCACAGCGCCTGGTCAGGCAAGGATACCGGACGATCGTCATCGACCCCGACCCGGAGAACAGGCGTGCCGTGCGCGCCTATGAAAGAGCCGGGTTCCGTGCCATTCCAAGGCTGCTTGACCGGACCGGCGGCACGCTCATCATGCAGTACGAACCGAAAGAAAACGATCCAGACCGATGACCAGCTTCTCCCCCCGCGAGATCGTCTCCGAACTCGACCGCTTCATCGTCGGCCAGAAGGACGCCAAGCGGGCGGTGGCCATCGCCTTGCGCAACCGCTGGCGGCGGCAGCAGCTGGCCGATGACCTCAAGGAAGAGGTGCTGCCCAAGAACATCCTGATGATCGGCCCGACCGGCTGCGGCAAGACCGAGATTTCGCGCCGGCTGGCCCGGCTTGCCGGCGCACCCTTCATCAAGGTGGAGGCAACCAAGTTCACCGAGGTCGGCTACGTCGGCCGCGATGTTGACTCCATAGTGCGCGATCTCGTCGAAGTCGGCATTGGGTTGATGCGCGAGACCAAGCGCAAGGAAGTGAAGGCGCAGGCCGAGAAGAACGCCGAGGAGCGGGTGCTCGACGCCCTGGTCGGCCCCGAGTCCCGCCAGGCGACGCGCGAGGATTTCCGCAAGCGGCTCAGGGCCAACGAGCTCAATGACAAGGAGATCGAGATCCAAGTGGCGGACGCCGGCCCGCAGCTGCCGTCCTTCGACATCCCGGGCGGCCAGGTCGGCATGATCAATCTCAACGAAATGCTGGGCAAAGCGTTCGGCCAGCGCATGAAGCCGAGCCGGATGACCGTGGGCAAAGCCTACGACGTCCTGGTGGCGCAGGAGAGCGACAAGCTGCTCGACCAGGATCAGCTCGTCGGCGACGCCATCCGCAGCGTCGAGAACGACGGCATCGTGTTCCTGGACGAAATCGACAAGGTTTGCTCGCGCTCCGAAGGCGGCCGCATCGGCGCCGACGTTTCCCGCGAGGGCGTGCAGCGCGACCTGCTGCCGCTGATCGAGGGCACCACCGTCTCCACCAAGTACGGTCCGGTGAAGACCGACCACGTGCTGTTCATCGCCTCGGGCGCCTTCCACCAGGCCAAGCCGTCGGACTTGCTGCCCGAGCTGCAGGGCCGGCTGCCGATCCGCGTGGAGTTGAAGCCCCTGACGACCGCGGATTTGCGGCGCATCCTGGTGGAGCCGGAGGCGAGCCTGATCAAGCAATACGTGGCGCTGATGAAAACGGAGAACGTCACGCTCAAATTCGCCGACGACGCCATCGATGCGCTGGCCGACATCGCCGCGCAGGTGAACTCGACGGTGGAGAACATCGGCGCGCGGCGGTTGCAGACGGTAATGGAGCGCGTGCTCGACGAGATTTCGTTCGATGCTACCGACAAGGGCGGCGAGAGCATCTCAATCGATGCAGCCTACGTGCAAGGGCGCATCGGCGACCTCGCCAAGAACGCGGATCTGAGCAAGTTCATTTTGTAGGGTGGTCAGATCTTTGGGCCGAGCCTAGAGGCTGGCGTGCCCGAGTTCATGCGCACAGCGCTGCCGAAAGCCACAAGACATGACCGAACCATGGCCCGCCATCCCCTTCGCGCCCTGGAAGGACAGCTGCGCGACGTTGCATCTGTGGACGCAGATCGTAGGCAAGTATCGACTCGCGCGGACGCCTTGGCTGAACCATTCGTGGCACGCAACGCTCTATGTCACCGCACGCGGCCTGACGACCTCGCCCATTTCGACCGAAGACGGGAGCGTGCAATTCGATTTCGATTTCGTCGACCACAAGTTTTTTGGCAGCGCGAGTAGCGGATCCACGAGGACCTTCGCGCTGGAGCCGATGACGGTGGCGGAATTTCATCGCCGGTTCGTCGCACTGACCGATGCCCTCGGCGTGCGCACGGGCTTCCATGGCGTACCGAATGAAGTCAGCGACCCAATTCCATTCACCAAAGACACGGCCCATGCGTCTTACGACGCCGATGCGGTGAACCGGTTTTGGCGCGCACTGGTCCAGGCCGATCGCCTTTTCAAAGAATTCCGCACGGGTTTTCTCGGCAAGGTCAGTCCCGTCCATCTCTTCTGGGGCAGTTTCGATCTGGCGGTGACGCGTTTTTCTGGTCGCGCAGCACCTCTGCATCCCGGCGGCATCCCAGGCCTGCCCGATGCCATAACGCGCGAAGCCTATTCGCATGAAGTGAGTTCGGCGGGATTTTGGCCGGGCGGCGGCCCGGTCGATTATCCGGCGTTCTATTCGTACGCCTATCCGGCTCCGCGAGGCTTCTCGGCGCAGCGCGTTGCGCCAGATGCGGCTTTCTTTCATGAAGGCGCGGGAGAGTTCATTCTGCCCTACGACGCCGTGAGAACCGCGGCAGACCCCGATCAAACCCTGCTGGGATTTCTCGATACGGCCTACGACGCAGCCGCGCGTCTGGGCAACTGGGAGCGAAATTCGCTGGACTGCACGCGCGGTCGCATCGGCGTGCCCCGGCCGGTCTGAACACCCGGCGATGCTTCTCGCCTCGTGCGCCATTAACCATAACCCATTGTTTCACGTGAAACATTCCCCCCGGACGCCTCGGTGCGGGCACCACGCCTCTCCCTTGAGAATGCAGGCGGGCTCGGTGTCGCTGCCGCCATCCGAGCGCCGGAGCGGCCTTCCGGTCGCCCCCGTTCCTCGCTACATAGGCAGCGATTCAATCGGCCCGGCCCCATGAGTACCGTCCTCGACGTTCGCCCTCCGCAGCACGCTGCTGACCTGCCCTCGCTCGCCGGTCTCGGCCGCGAAGGGCTGGCGGCTGCGCTGGGCGCCATCGGCGTGCCCGATAAACAGGTGCGCATGCGGGTCGGCCAGCTCTGGAGCTGGATCTATGCCCGCGGCGCGACATCGTTCGACCAGATGTCCGACGTCTCCAAGGACCTGCGCGCCACGCTCGCCCACTCCTACACCCTCGACCGCCCCAAGATCGCTGCCGAGCAGGTCTCCACCGACGGCACGCGCAAATGGCTCATGCGTCTTGCCAAGCGCGGCCATGAGGCGCGCGCGCCCGAGATCGAGACGGTCTACATCCCCGAATACGATCGCGGCACGCTGTGCATTTCCAGCCAGGTCGGCTGCACGCTCACCTGCACGTTCTGCCACACCGGTACGCAGCGCCTGGTACGCAACCTCGAGCCGGAAGAGATCGTGGGCCAGATTCTGCTGGCGCGGGATCGCATCGGCGACTGGCCCGGCGCGGCGCCGCCCGCCGACGGCCGCCTGATCCCCGATACGGAACGCAAGATCACCAACGTCGTGCTGATGGGCATGGGCGAGCCGCTCTATAATTTCGACAGCGTACGGGATGCCATGGCCATCGCCGCCGATGGCGACGGCCTCGCCATGTCGAAGCGGCGCATCACGCTCTCCACCAGCGGCGTAGTGCCGGAGATCCCGCGCTGGGGCGCCGAGGCCGGCACCATGCTGGCCATTTCGCTGCATGCCACCCGCGACGGGTTGCGCGACAAGCTGGTCCCGATCAACAAGAAGTATCCGATCGCCGAACTGATGACCGCGTGCCGCGCCTATCCGGGCCTCTCCAACGCGCGCCGCATCACTTTCGAATACGTCATGCTGAAAGGCGTCAACGACAGCTTGGCCGAGGCCAAGGCGCTGGTGCGCCTGCTGGGCGGCATTCCAGCCAAGATCAACCTGATCCCGTTCAATCCCTGGCCCGGCACCGCCTACGAATGCTCGGACTGGGAGCAGATCGAGAAGTTCGCCGAGGTCATCAACCAGGCGGGCTATGCGAGTCCCGTACGGATGCCGCGCGGCAGGGACATCATGGCCGCCTGCGGACAGCTCAAGTCCGAAAGCCTCAAGTTGACGGCGCGGGAGCGCATTCTCGCCGTCGGCGCCGATACGGGAGCGGTGTGATGCGGGCCGTCGGGCGTATCCTGTGGCTGCCGATTGCCTTCCTGCTGGCAGCGGCCGTGACAGTATTTGTCATTCTCTCCCTCGGCCAGGAGCGCATCGTCCAGGCCGTCACCGGACGCGGACCCGATGAGGTCACGCTCAATGCGGGCTTCGATCTGCTGCGGCTGGCCTCTTCGTTCATTTCCGTGCAGGCGTTGCTGCCGGCCCTGCTGCTGGTGATCATCGGCGAGGTGGCGCGCATTCGCGGCTCGCTCTACTACGTCGTCGGTGGGGGCGCGGCCCTGGCCCTGGTGCCGTTGATGTCCCGCCTCAGTCAGCCGCTGACGGTGCTCGATCTCTCGCCCGTGGTGTGGCAGGTGCTGGCCACTGCAGGCTTCGCCGGCGGCTTCGTCTACTGGCTGCTCGCGGGGCGGAATGCCTGATCAATGGCAGAGCCCCCAAAAAAACACCATTGAGTATCCGGGTGAAGCGCCGGTAAGCTAACAGTCTGAATTAGGCCCCGGCGGAGAATATGATGCGCGTCATTCGAGTTCTCTTCGGGTTTGCCCTGGCCTGCCTTGCGGCCGCGGCTACGCTCGTTCTGTTCGTCTACACGCCGGCGGAGCTTGCTAGCTTGCCCTCCGGTATGGGCGCCGACCGCGCCACCGAAGCCGGCCTTTTTGCCCTTGTGGTAACGCCCCACGTTGCAGCATTTGCCGCACTTCCCGCGCTGATCGGCGTCTTCTTCGCGGAACGCCGCGGTATCTCCAGCTTGGGCTACTACGCGATCCTGGGCATTGCTGTCGCTGCGCTTGGCTTTCTCCTGCAGCACGTCACCGAAACGCCGGGGCAGGCGACGATCCTTCACAACTACGCGCTGACGGCCTTTCTGACGGCTGGCCTTGCAGGCGGTTTGGTCTACTGGCTGTTCTCGGGCCGTTACGTGACCGGCCACGCCACCCCTCCGCGCGAGCCTGAGCGGTCTGCCAAGACCGCTTCCGCAGCAGCGCCCCATTAGGCGCAATATTCGTAAGTCTTGCGTGCGAACAGCGAGCCCTGGCGGGCGCTCCTAACCATTTCGTGTTGCGTCGCGTCAAAATTCTTGTTGCGTTGCGGCAAACGGGATACGATATCTCACTTAGTAGGCCAAAGCCTCTCGCCCAGACACAGCCGAATCTGCGGATTGGAAGGATCGCCGGCCATGCTCGATATCAAATCCCAGTCTCAACTTGCCGAAGCTACCGCCGAGATGATGCGTGCCTGCGCGTTCGCCACCGCGCGCGCTGCGAGCACATCCATGCTGCAGGGCATGTCGTTCTGGTCGCGGATGATGCTCCATTCGCCCGCGGCAATCTCGGGACCGGCGGCACAAATCCAAGAGCCTCCGACGTCCGCCGAGCCGCCGTCAGATTCAGCCTATGCCAGTTATCGCTCGTCAGGTGGGCACGCGGTCGCGCAGGTCATCATCTCCTGACGCACGCCTTTAGCAGGCGCGCTTCGCAGCAGCCGCATTGCGCGCGCCGATCAACGGGCGCGACCTATTTCTTCGCCGGCTTGGCGCGGCAGTAGGGCTTCTGCTTCCCGGTCTTGGGAGCGATCCAAGCGCACTCCGCCGTCTTTCCCTTGCAGGCTGCCTCCTCCAGACCTTTGCAGGCTGATGCAGGCTTGGCCGCCTTTGCTTTTGGCGCCGGAGTTTTTTTCATCGTGTCCTGCGCCGAAGCGTCCAGACCGAACGTCAAGAACAGGCCGACGGCAGCCACGGCACCCAGACCCTTCAAGAAGTAATTGCTAAATTTCATTGGCATTTCCCCAAGCTTGAGGGACCAATCTTATCATGCAAACGGACGTCCCCGGAATGACTTTCGTGATGCCCTCCAGGGGGCGCACGCAGCCTCGGCATTATTGCACCCTCCACCAGAGCGCTGCTGAGCTTCCCTAGCGCCGCATAAGCATGACCGCAAGCTGCCGAGCGCTTGCACGTTGGCTCAAAGACCGGCGGCCGGCCGCACCGCCATGCAACCGGCCGCCACCTGATTATTTCGCCTTCAGGACGGTGCAATCGGCTTTACCCGTACAGCCGCCGCTCTTGTTGCAGGTGGAAATGCACACCCCGTTCACTCTGGCGCAACACGAGCCCTTGCCGATCATAGACATGCCGGGCTTGGCTTTGATCTGCTGAGCCAAGGCACCATTGGCAACAAGCGCGGTGCTCATGAGAACGGCTGCAAGTATTCCTGCAAAACGCAGCATTGGCGTCTCCTTCCGATCCGAGGACGTTTCTGAGGTCGGCAGACCGCTCGTGCGGACAGCCGCGGAGCCGCGGCATGCGACACCTGCCGGTTTTGTCGCTGGGAAGGGCGTGGTGGTTCAAAGCCCTGACGGACACGCTGGCAGCAAGCACGCTTGCAGCCGCGCTTGCTGTGCCTATAGTGCGCGCACTTTCGCGACTTCAACGAGGTGAGTTTCATGCCCGCCACCGGCGCCGCGAGCAAGGTGAAAAAAGCCGTCCTCGCCTACTCGGGCGGATTGGACACGTCGATCATCCTGAAATGGCTGCAGGAGACCTACGGTTGCGAGGTCGTGACCTTCACTGCCGATCTCGGTCAGGGCGAGGAACTGGAACCCGCCCGGCGCAAAGCCGAGCTGTTGGGCATCAAGAAGGAGAATATTTTCGTTGAAGACCTGCGCGAGGAGTTCGTCAGGGACTACGTGTTCCCGATGTTCCGCGCCAACGCCGTCTACGAGGGCGTCTATCTGCTCGGAACCTCGATCGCCCGTCCGCTCATTGCCAAGAAACAGATCGAGATCGCCCGGCAGACCGGTGCCGACGCCGTCTGCCATGGCGCCACGGGCAAGGGCAACGACCAGGTCCGCTTCGAGCTCAGCTACTATGCGCTGGAGCCGTCCATCAAGATCATTGCGCCTTGGCGGGAGTGGGCCTTCAAGAGCCGCGAGCAGCTGATCGAATTTGCCGAGAAGCACCAGATCCCGGTCGCCAAGGACAAGCGCGGTGAGGCCCCCTTCTCGGTCGACGCCAACCTTCTGCACTCCTCCTCCGAAGGCAAGGTGCTGGAGGATCCTGCCATCGATCCACCCCCGTATGTCTACCAGCGCACGGTCTCGCCGATGGCCGCGCCGGATGCCGTTACCGAGGTCACCGTCGGCTTCGCCAAGGGCGATGCCGTCAGCGTCGACGGCGAGAAGCTGTCGCCGGCCAGCCTGCTCGCCAAGCTGAACACGCTTGGCCACGACAACGGCATCGGCCGCCTCGACCTGGTGGAGAATCGCTTCGTCGGCATGAAGTCGCGCGGGGTCTATGAGACGCCGGGCGGCACGATCCTGCTTGCCGCGCATCGCGCCATGGAATCGATCACGCTCGACCGCGGTGCCGCGCACCTCAAGGACGAGCTGATGCCGCGCTACGCCGAGTTGATCTACAACGGCTTCTGGTTTGCACCCGAGCGGGAAATGCTGCAGGCGCTGATCGACAAGAGCCAGGAGCACGTGGAGGGCGAGGTGCGCCTCAAGCTCTACAAGGGCAATGTGATCGTCAGCGGGCGCGAAAGCCCCAAGTCGCTCTATTCGTCCGCGCTGGTCACCTTCGAGGACGACAAGGGCGCCTACGACCAGAAGGACGCCGAAGGCTTCATCCGGCTCAACGCGCTGAGGCTCAGAACGCTCGCCGTGCGCAATCGCGGCAGCTAGCCGCCGCAACCGCAGCGTCAACAAGGAAGCCTGTCATGTTCGCACGCATGGAGATCGGCCGCATCGCGGGCATCCCGATCTATCTCGACATGATGTTCGTGCTGGTGCTGCTGATCTTCAGCTATCCCTACTTCACGGCCGGCAACCCGCAGCTGATGTCGGCGGGTTTCATCATCGTCATAGGGCTGCTGCTGTCGATACTCCTGCACGAGCTCGGCCACGCCTTTGCCGGCCGCCTGTTCAACGCGCCCGTGTCGCATATCGACCTGACGGGACTCGGCGGGGTGGCGTACTTCGAGCGATCGCTGCCGAAGTCGGCGCTCGTTCGCTCGGCCATCTACCTGGCGGGACCGGCAGTCAATCTGCTGCTCTGGCTCGTCCTGGACATGCTGGCTGGAGCGGCGGCAGGCGCGGGCAATCCGATGGTCGCGTTGCCGCTCGCCGTGCTGTCCTACAGCAACTTCCTGCTGCTGTGTTTCAACCTGCTGCCCGCCTATCCGCTCGACGGCGGCCATACGCTCGATGCCTGGCTCGGCGCGTTGATCGGAGGCCAATGGGCCACCCGCATCGTCGCGTGCCTCGGGCTCGTGGTGGCTGCTGGCCTCGCCTACTGGGCGTTCCCGAACGCCATCTTTCTCATGCTGGTCGCACTCGTGATCGGCATGGCCAACTGGCAAGCCCTGCAGAGCCTGGGGCGTTGGCGCTGATCATTGCTCCATCCCCGTGCTGAGCTTGTCGAAGCACGAGTTGGGTAGGCTGCCGTCCTTCGACGGGCTCAGGACAAGGTGGAGCACGTGGCGACCGTCCTCGCATACACTAGTGCGCCTCACTTCTTCACTTTCGCCGCAAAAAACGCCTTGATCGCCGCCTGCGGCTCGCCGGTGTTGTAGGCTTCCGATAGGGCATCGATGCCGGCGTAGATGCCCTCGTCGATGGACACGCGTTCCCAGCGGTCGATCAGTGCTTTTTGCGAGCGCACCGCTTCCGGCGTTGCCCGAACAATTCCCGCAAGCCAAGGATCGATGGCGGCATCCAACTGCGCCGCCGGCACCGACTTCTGCACGAAGCCCATGGCGAGCGCCTCGGCGGCCGAATAAAGCACGCCCGTCAGCAGCATCTCGCGCGTTCGGCCCCATCCGATCAGACCAGGCAAAAGCGCGGCTTCAATCACCGACGGGATTCCCATGTGCACTTCGGGCATGCCGAATTGCGCCGTGTCAGCGGCCACACGCATGTCGCAGCTCGCCGCCACCTCGAGGCCGGCGCCCAGGCAGAACCCATTGACACGCCCGATCACCGGCACCGGACATTTGCGGATCGCGTCGCAAGCCTGGTGCAGCCGCGTAATGAACAGCCGCGCGCTGTCTGCGCAGAATGCGCCTAGCTCGTTCAAATCAGCGCCGCCAATGAACGCGCGCTCGCCCGCGCCGGTCAGCACGACGGCACGCAATGTCTGATCGTCGGACAGCTTCTCGAAAGCCCCGCGCAGTTCCACGATCAGCGGCGTCGACAGGCAATTGAGCCGCCGGCGGTTGTCGATGGTCACACGCGCGACGCGCCCACCGCTCCGCTCGTTGATTTCCACCTGTACGGTCGCGTCTGCCATCCGACTCTCCTGGTTAAGCGCGCGCCAGTTTGGCAGATTGCGTCATGCCTCTCCAGAACCGCGTAACGCCCGAGGGCGAGATCATCGCCACGTCCCATCGAGGCCTGCTGATGGGCAACCGGGGCGGTGCGTTCCACGCTGCGGACAGAACCATCGGGACCCGCCGCTGGGCCACCCGGCAGTGGATCGCCTGCGTTCTCGACTTCAAGGGCCGGCATCGGGAGGTCATGCAGCCCAACCGCTACACCGAGCTGTTCTTCCTGGACGAAGCCACGGCGCTCGCCGCCGGCCACCGGCCCTGCTTCGAATGCCGCCGCGCCGACGCCGACCGGTTCGCGGAGCTCTGGACCAGGACGCACGGCGGCGACGAGCGCGCACGCGCCCCGGCCATGGACGAAGTGCTGCATGCCGAACGCGTGGATCGCGACCGCAGGAAGGTCACATTTCGCGCGCGGCGCGGGAACATCCCGAGCGGTGCATTCGTCCGCTACGCGCAGGACGGCGTCCATGCGCGGGCTTATCTTATTGTCGGCAATAATCTTTTGGGGTGGGAGCCCGCCGGTTACACGACCCTCGTCTCCCCGTCTGCGATCACCGAGGAAGTGGAAGTCCTCACCCCCGCCTCCATCGTTGCCGTACTTTCAGCCGGATATCGTCCCATGCTGCACCCCTCGGCCGCAGCTTTGCTGGGCTGACTGCTCACTCGGGGTTCCACTGCAATGACCAGGTCCACACTTCAGCGCACGCTGCGGCGCGTCTACGCCACGATCATCCTCGTACTCGCGATCTCGCTGGTCGCCAAGTTCGTCGATCACATCCCCGTCCTAAGGACATCGGGCCTCGGCGCGGCGCTGAAGGATGTCTACGAGTATCTCCGGGACATGTCGCTGCTGATCGCCACCGGCGGTGTGGCCTACGTCGCCAACGTCTATCAGAAGCGCGCCAGTTTCATCGACGCCCTCAAGGAGGAGTGGCGCGACATCATCGCCGCCAAGTCGGCGCTGTTTTCCTACACGCAACTCGAGCGGCCGACGCTCGATCAATACCTGACCGCCTTCTGCAAGCTTTCCGAGACCATCGACAACATGCGTTCGGTCTACCAGAACGTCGGTGAGACCAGCGACCTGATCGGCATCTACCCTTACGTGCCCCTGCACGACATGCGGCGTGCCTTGCAGACGCTCGACCCGCGCAAAGCGCCCAACGCTGACGCCGACGCGCGCAACCTGGCCAGGGATGCCATCCTCCAGTCGTTCTACGCCCTGCGCGAAACCTTCCTGGAGGAACTGGACCTCGAGGCGCCGGACCATCCGCTGCTGATCTCGGGCGGCCGCCGCAGCAAGGCGAGCGGCGCCACGCGAGCGGCACGGCGCGCCCAGGACCGGCAGCGTAGCCAACAGGACCGCGTACCGCCGCCCGATCCGCGCATCGACACGATGCTGGCGGAGCTGAATGCGAGGGAAAGCACGACGGCCAAGCCCTGGCGCCAGCCCGCAGCCGACGCGCCCGGTGCGTCGCCCAACGGCCGCGGTGCGTAACGCAGGCTTCCTGTGGCTTGCTCCGTCCCCGTGGTGAGCCTGTCGAACCACGGCATGGAGTACTTGGCCCGTCCTTCGACGATGCTCAGGACGAGGAAGAGCGCGTTGGTCGTTCCTTACCCAATCCCGTAATTTGCTCCACCCCCTGCTGAGCCTGTCGAAGCACGGCTTGCTTACCGCCCCGCCGACGTGAACACCGGCTCCTGCCTGGCGGCCTGCTTCTTCTGCTCGACGTTGAGCGCGGCATGCGCCGCGTTGATGCGGCGCGCCATGGCAAACAGATACTCGATCACTTCGGTCGGCAGTTCGGCCGTTGCGTAGCGGTCCGGATGGTAGACTCTTGGCTAGCGCAAAATAAGCTTGGCGGATCTCTTCGCGCGTCGCACCCGGCGCCACGCCGAGCACAGCGAACGGGTCGAATCCATCGAGGTCTCGCAGCCGGGCATTGAGGTTGGGCAGCTTCGGCACGCCGAGCATCTTGATGGACGCCAACTGGGCCTTGGCGATGTAGCTGCGTTCGCCACCGTAAGGCTCGAACTCCAGGAATGCGCCGGGTCCGTTGAGCACGTCACCGATGGTCTTGGTTGTAGGCACCAGCAATTTGCCCCTGGCCGTCGTGCCATCGGCAAACACCGCTTCGACCGGCATTGCGGTCAAATCCGGGGCATTTTCGATCTTTGAGCGCTCGAACATAGCTAAAGGCTTCCCTAGACGTTCCTCTTCGGCACAGCCGCGGCTCCGGTTGTGACGATGGCAAGAACAGTCGCAAGAACCATGCTGCGGCGGCGGGTAGCTGGCGGTGCAACCCGAACTGTGCTACTCCGCGGCCTAATTGGTGCGGCGCAGCATCGGCTTGCGCCGTTTCCCCTGTGCAACAGGGACTCAATTCCCAAAGGACTTAGATGGAACTTCGCAATATCGCGATCATCGCGCACGTCGATCACGGCAAGACCACGCTGGTCGACGCGCTGCTCAAGCAAGCCGGCGCCTTCCGCCTCAATCAGAAGGTGGAGGCCCAGGCCATGGACACCAACGACCTG
Organism: uncultured Alphaproteobacteria bacterium; assembly: GCA_963814055.1. Lineage (GTDB taxonomy): Bacteria > Pseudomonadota > Alphaproteobacteria > Rhizobiales > Hyphomicrobiaceae > AWTP1-13. The sequence goes on along the minus strand of CAWFBJ010000019.1, from coordinate 156,546 downwards.
GAGCGTGAGCGCGGCATCACCATCCTGGCCAAGTGCACGTCGATCCTGTGGCACGACACGCGCGTCAATATCGTTGACACGCCCGGCCACGCCGACTTCGGCGGCGAGGTGGAGCGCATCCTCAACATGGTCGACGGCGCCATCGTGCTGGTGGATGCCTCCGAGGGACCGTTGCCGCAGACCAAGTTCGTCGTCTCCAAGGCGCTCAAGCAGGGCCTGCGCCCGATCGTCGTCATCAACAAGATCGACCGGCCCGACGAGCGCCACAACGCGGTGCTGAACGAGATCTTCGATCTGTTCGCCAACCTCGACGCCACCGACGAGCAGCTCGACTTCCCCGTCCTCTACGGCTCGGGCCGCGACGGCTGGATGTCGGTCGACCCGGCGGGTCCGAAGATCGACCTGACGCCATTGTTCGAACTCGTACTCAAGCATGTGCCGCCACCGGTCGTGGAAGAGGGCCCCTTCCGCCTGCTGGCCACCACGCTGGAAGCCGACCCCTATCTCGGGCGCGTCCTGACCGGGCGCATCAGTTCGGGCAGCGTCAGGCCCAATCAGACCATCAAGGCCATGCGCCGCGACGGCTCGCTGATCGAGACCGCGCGCGTCACCAAGGTGCTGGCCTTCCGCGGCCTGGAACGAACGGCCGTGGATCTGGCCGAGGCCGGCGACATCGTCGCCATCTCCGGCATTACCCAGGCGACTGTCGCCGACACGCTGTGCGACCCCACCGTCGACAAGCCATTCCTCGCCCAACCGATCGATCCGCCGACACTCGCGATGATGTTTCGCATCAACGACGGGCCCCTTGCCGGCCAGGAGGGCGAAAAGGTCCAGAGCCGTGTCATCCGCGACCGGCTCCTCAAGGAAGCCGAGCGCAATGTCGCCATCCGCGTGACCGAACTGCCCGAGGCCAAGGATGCCTACGAGGTGGCGGGCCGCGGCGAGCTGCAACTCGGCATTTTGATCGAGACCATGCGCCGCGAAGGCTTCGAGCTCACCGTGTCGCGCCCCCGCGTCGTGTTCAAGATCGATCCGGTCACGCGCCAGAGGCTCGAGCCGATCGAGGAAGTGATCATCGACGTGGACGAGGAGCATTCCGGCATCGTCGTGCAGAAGCTCTCCGAGCGCCGCGGCGATCTCAGGGACATGCGCCCTTCGGGCGGCGGCCGCCAGCGCCTGGTCTTCCACGCGCCGACCCGCGGACTTATCGGCTACCAGGGCGAACTGCTGACCGACACGCGCGGCACCGCCGTCATGAACCGCCTGTTCCACGATTACGCGCCGTTCAAGGGCGAAGTTGCCGGCCGGCGCACGGGTGTCTTGATTTCCAACGCCTCAGGTGAGGCAACCGCTTACTCGCTGTTCTATCTGCAGGACCGCGGCGCCATGCTCATCGATCCGCAAACGCGCGTCTACGAGGGCATGATTATCGGCCAGCACACGCGCGACAACGACCTCATCGTCAACATCATCCAGGGCAAGAAACTCTCCAACGTGCGCGCCGCCGGTAAGGACGAAGCCCTGACGCTGACGCCGCCGATGCGGCTGACGCTGGAGCGCGCGCTATCCTACATCCAGGACGACGAGCTGGTGGAAATCACGCCCAAGACCATTCGCCTGCGCAAGCGCTGGCTCGATCCCAACGAGCGCAAGAAGCGCGAGCGGGCCCGCGAGGCCGAGAAAGTGGCCGTGTGAGCCACGAATTGTGCGACACTCTTCTTGCATGCTGGAACCCGTGTCTGATTTTGGTTTAGTCACGTGATTGACAAACAACTTTTCTCAGGATCATTGCGGACGATCTCTTGCTGCCTCGGCCTCGCGCTCCTGAGTGCGGTGTCCGCGTCGGCCGAACCACGATGCAGCGAGCAGCTATTCTCCGCGACCGGGGCACCGGGCCGCGTCCATTTCACCGCGCGGCGCAATGCGCGGCTGGTGTGGTCGGCCAAGGTGCGCGCAGAGCTGGGCAATGCCTATGCGACGTGGGACAGGGCAACACGTCGCAACTTCGACTGCACATTCTCCAAGTGGCAATACCGCTGCAGCGCCGCCGCGCGGCCATGCAGATCGTTTGTATCCAGCAGGCAATAGCACCCGAGCAGAAGCAGCGTCCGCGACGGCCGCCGGCCGCGGCGTCGACCGCTTACAAGGCAGCAGCAGCCTCTTCAGGAGAACATTTCAGTGACCAAAGTCATGCTCATAACCGGCGCCAGCCGCGGCATCGGTGCGGCCACCGCGCGACTGGCGGCCAGGCGCGGCTATGACGTCGCGGTCAACTACGCCGGCAACAAAGCCGCCGCTGACGGCGTCGTCGCCGACATCCGCAAGGAAGGCCGCAAGGCGCTCGCCATCCAGGCCGACGTGGGCAAGCCCGAAGAGATATCCCGGTTGTTCAAGACCGTCGATGCAGAGTTCGGCGCCCTTGATGCCTTCTTCAACAATGCCGGCATCCTCGGCACGGCCTCCAAATTCGTCGACATCGCCCCGGACCGGCTGCAGCTGATCATTGCCGTCAACACCGTCGGCGCGTTCGTCGCAGCGCAGGAGGCCGTGCGGCGCATGTCCACCCGTCTCGGCGGCAAGGGCGGCGTTATCGTCAATATGTCGTCGCTGGCCGCCAAGCTGGGCGGCAGCAACGAGGCCACTGACTATGCCGCCTCCAAGGGTGCTATCGACACCCTCACCGTCGGCCTTGCCAAGGAAGTGGCGACCGAAGGCATCCGCGTGCACGCCGTGCGCCCCGGCCTGATCTACACCGATATCCACGCCAGCACCGGCGATCCCAACCGTGTCGACCGTCTCAAAGGTTTGGTGCCCATGCAGCGTGGCGGCACGGCCGAGGAAGTGGCTGAAGCGGTGCTGTGGCTGTGCTCCGACCAATCGACCTATTGCACCGGCCAGCTGCTCGATATTTCGGGCGGGCGCGGGCTGTAACTGTCATGCCGGAATTGCGCGAAGCGCAATATCCGGTACCAAGGGCCTTAACGGCAGCCTGCATTTTTTGGGCCCTGGGTCCTGGATGGCCGCTGCGCAGCCTCCGGGATGACAGGGATCGCTTCTCATTTCCGCTCCCTGCATCGCCTATAGTGGCGCGATTCGATCATCGAGGCTGCCGCGCGTGACCAACCTGCCTGCTGCCACCATTACACCTCACGCCATCCCCGGTGCCTGGCCGGCCGGGGTGGAGCCCACCTCCGAATTCCTCGCGGCCCATGAGTTCTTGCGCGAGGGCGCAGGCCATCTGTTCGTCACCGGGCGCGCCGGCACGGGCAAATCCACGCTGCTTCGGTGCCTGCGCGATCTCGTCGCCGACGAGATGGTGATCGTGGCGCCTACCGGCCTCGCCGCCGTCAACGTGGGCGGCCAGACCATCCATTCCTTCTTCGGCTTTCCGCCCCGACTGATCCGCCACGACGACATCCGCCGCAGCCGTAACGGCCGTGTCATGCGCCGCCTCAAATTCCTCGTCATAGACGAGGTGTCGATGGTGCGCTCCGACATCATGTGGGCGATCGACCAGTCGCTGCGCGTCAACCGCGGACGTCCGCGCGAGCCGTTCGGCGGCGTCCGCCTGGCCATGTTCGGTGACCTGCACCAGCTGCCGCCCGTCATCGACGAGGCCGAAGTCGCGTCACATCTGGAATCGGAGCACGGCGGGCCGTTCTTCTTCAGCATCGCGGCCCTGCGCGAAGGCATGGGCACGGCGCTGATCGAGCTCACGCAGGTTTTCCGGCAGAAGGACGAGGCGCTGATCCGCGTCCTGAACCGGGTGCGTGACGGCGATGCGGACGAGGACGATCTGGCCATCCTCAACGAGCGCGTGCATCCCATCCGCACGCTGGCCGAAGGCGAGCCTTACGTCATCCTCACCCCCACCAATGCGGCAGCCCGGCGCATCAACATGGCCTACCTCGCCGCCCTGCCGAGCGCCGCGCACGAATTTCAGGCCGGCTTGACGGGCGACTTCAACGAGAGCGCCCAGCCCACGGATGCCACGCTGACCCTGAAGTCCGGCGCGAAAGTCATGCTCCTGCGCAACGATTCCGATCGCCGCTGGGTCAACGGCACCATCGCCCGGGTGTCGCGGCTCGAGGAGGACCGCGTCTGGGTCGAGGTCGACGGCAAGGAGTATGAAATCGAGCGGGTGGCCTGGGAGAACCGGCGCTACGCCTACGACAAGGCTCAGGAGAAGATCGTCGAAACCGTGGCGGGCACGTTCCGGCAATTCCCGCTGCGTCTGGCCTGGGCGCTGACGATTCACAAAAGTCAGGGCCTGACCCTCGACAAGGTGTACATCGACCTCGGACGCGGCACTTTTGCACACGGTCAGGCCTACGTTGCGCTTTCGCGCTGCCGGACTATGGAAGGACTGGCCTTCGCGCGCCCACTGCGCCCGTCCGACATTCTCTTCGACCCCTCGGCCATGGGCTACCGGCAGGTTTTCGACGCGCTCGCCTGACGGCCGTTTGGCGCGCAATCTGTGGAAACTCTCCAAAAAAATGCCTTGAGGCAGAAGCTGGCGGACCAGCTATAGTGGAACCATGTTGGGTTCGGGCTCCAAGGTGTGTGTACGCGCCGGGAAGGCGGCCGATGCGGCAGCGCTGTCGCAGGTGTTCGGTGAGTCCTGGCTGTTCGCCTATCGCGGTATCATCCCGCATCTCCACCTCGACAGCATGATCCGCCAGCGCACACCCGAGTGGTGGCGCAGCGCCGTGCGCTCGGGCGACAGCACCCTGGTGCTCGAGCATGCCGGCAAACTCGTCGGGTACGCGACCTTCGGCGCCGCGCGCCAGCGCGGGCCCTCCCAGGGCGAGATTTACGAGCTGTATCTCGATCCCGTGTGCCAGGGCGTGGGATTCGGCGAGCACCTGTTCGAAGGCTGCCGGCACGCCCTGGATATGCGCAAATTGAGAGGTCTCATCGTCTGGGCCCTGCTCGACAACACGCCGGCCTGCGACTTCTACTGGCGGCGCGGCGGCCGGCCGGTTGCGAGCACCTTCACCAAGATCGGCGGGGCGAAGCTCGAAAAGGTCGCTTTCACCTGGCGCTGAAGGACTTGGTAGTCCTTTCTCCCCAACCTCGCTTGCGCAACTCCGCGGCGTTGCTATACCCCTGGCGCGGCGGAGGTCTGACGCATGGACAAGATGAAGATTGCTGTCACGGGTGCGGCCGGACGCATGGGGCGCGAGTTGATCCGCGCCGTGCACGCCATGGAAGGATGCGTGGTCGGCGGCGCCATCGAGCAGGAAGGCTCGCTCGCGCTGGGCCAGGATGCCGGTCTGCTCGCCGGTCTCGGCAAACTCGGCATCGTCATCACGGATGACGCGCTGGAGCTGTTCGCCAAGGTCGACGCCGTGCTCGATTTCACGGTGCCCGCAGCCAGCGTGGAATTTGCCGGGCTCGCCGCCAACGCCCGCATCGTGCACGTCCTGGGCACCACCGGATTGAAGCCCGAGGATGAGGTCAAGATCCGCGCCGCCTCGCATCATGCCACCATTATCCGGTCCGGCAACATGAGCCTTGGCGTCAACCTGCTGGCGGCACTGACGCGCAAAGTGGCAGAAGCCCTCGACGCGGACTTCGACATCGAGATCCTCGAGATGCATCATCGCCACAAGATCGATGCGCCCTCGGGCACGGCGTTGATGCTGGGCAAGGCGGCCGCGGAAGGCCGTGGCGTAAAGCTGGAGGACGTCAGCGTACGCGTACGCGACGGACACACCGGTGAGCGCAAGCGCGGCGATATCGGCTTTGCCACCCTGCGCGGCGGCAGCGTGGTCGGCGAGCACACCGTTGTCTTTGCCGCTGACGGCGAGGTAATCGAGCTCACACATCACGCCGCGGACCGCGGCATCTTCGCGCGCGGCGCCGTCAAGGCCGCCCTGTGGGGGCACGGCAAGCCGCCGGGTCTGTATTCCATGGCGGACGTGCTCGGCATCGACGCCAGCAAGCCCAAGTCATAAATTCGCGTGCTGCTGCGAATCGTACGGCCGATTGGCGGTTTTCCGATTCACGTTGAGCACGCCAACCCGCGCCGGCCTCGTGGTGAGCTTGTCGAACCACGGCATTGGCAAGCGCGGCCGTCCTTCGACAGGCTCAGGACGAGGACGAGTGTGAGGCTTAGCTCTAGCTCTTTGGCCGCCCTGCGTGCCGCAGCAGCGATGCGCCGGTCATTTCAGCGGGCTGCGGCAGGTGCATCAGCTCGAGCAGTGTCGGCGCAAGGTCCGCCAACCGCCCGTCCGCCAGCGCGACGTCCTCGCCCCCGAACAGCACCACAGGCACCGGATTGGTGGTGTGCGCGGTGTGCGGTCCACCGGTCTCGGGATCGCGCATCAGCTCGCAGTTGCCATGATCGGCCGTCACGAGCAGCGCTCCACCGGCCTGGTTGATCGCCTCCGCCAGCCGGCCGAGGCACTGATCCACGGTCTCCACTGCCTTGATGGCCGCCGCCAGGATGCCGGTATGGCCAACCATGTCGGGGTTGGCGTAGTTCAGCACGATGAGATCGTATTTGCCGCTGCCGATCGCCCCCACCGCCTTGTCGGTCAGCTCCGGCGCCGACATCTCGGGCTGCAGGTCGTAGGTCGCCACCTTGGGCGAGGGCACCATGATGCGGTCCTCGCCGGCATAAGGCACTTCATTGCCGCCGTTGAGGAAATAGGTGACGTGCGGGTACTTCTCCGTCTCTGCCATGCGCAGCTGCGTGCGGCCAGCCGCGGACACGACCTCGCCCAACACGTTCCGCATGGACTGGGGCGGGAAGATCGTGCCCAGGAACCGGTCCAGCTCTACGCTGTATTGCGTCATGCCGGCAGCCGCCGCGAATTGCACGGTGCGCTTGCGCTGGAAACCGGAAAAGGCGGGATCGAGCAGGGCCGCCAGGATTTCGCGCACCCGGTCGGCGCGGAAATTGAAGCACAGCACGCCGTCCCCGTCCCGCATGCCGCGATAGCCGTCGATCACGGCCGGCACGATGAACTCGTCGCTGACGTCGTGCGCATAGGCGTCCCGGATGGCGGCACCACCATCGGGAAACTTCGGCCCATCGGCGTCCACCAGCGCAGCGTAGGCCTTGCTCACGCGCTCCCAGCGGTTGTCGCGGTCCATGGCGTAGTAGCGGCCGCACACCGTGCCGACAGATACTGACGCCGGCAGCGCGGCATTGAAGCGCGCGACGTCGTCTCCAGCCGATCGCGGCGGCACGTCGCGACCATCGGTCAGCGCATGTACGACGCTGGGCACGCCGGCACGATCAAGGATACCGGCCAGTGCCACGGCATGGTCCTGGTGCGAATGCACGCCGCCCGGCGACAGCAGGCCCACAAGGTGGCATGTACCTCCGGTGCCTCGCAGACGCGCGATCAGCGTTTGCAGGGCGGGTGCCTTTTCGATCTCACCATCGGCAATCGCCTTGTTGATGCGCGGCAGGTCCTGCATGACGAGACGGCCGGCACCGATATTGAGGTGGCCGACCTCGGAATTGCCCATCTGGCCATCCGGCAGGCCGACGTCAGGGCCGGATGTACGCAGGAACGCGTGCGGACACTGCGACCACAACCTGTCGAAGGTTGGCGTACGCGCTTGCCGGATCGCGTTGTCATCGGCCGCATCGCGCCAACCCCAGCCGTCCAGTACCACCAGCATGGCGGGACGTCGTTTCTGCATGTGCTGGACCTTGTCCTGCGGTGTCGGCGCCACTAAACCGGCTTCGTTTTGCGCTCTTGAAGCGGTATCGTCAATTCGGGCGGCACAGCCTTCGGGCGGCGACCAGACGCACATACGGGAGCACCATCCATGTCCATTGACGATGCAGTCGAGCGTCTGACCGACACCAAGGACGACATCAACAAGTGGGTCGGCGTCTACATCGGGCTGCTTGCCGTCGTGCTGGCCATTTGCAATGTGGGCGGCGCCAACGCCGCCAAGGACGCGGGGCGCGCCAACCTGGACGCGGCCAACACGTGGGCGTTCTTCCAGGCCAAGAACATCCGCCGCACCGCCATCACCATGGCCGCCGACGAACTGGAGCTGCAGCTCGCGGCGCAACCGTCCATGCCGCCGGCTGCGCGCCAGGCGTTCGAGGCCAAGATCAAGGACTATCGCGCAACCGCGCAGAAACTGACGACCGACCCGGAGAAGAAGGAAGGCCTCGACGAACTGTTCGCCAAGGGCAAGTCGCTCGAGGCCGAGCGCGACGTGGCGACTGCGCAAGGACCCCTATTTCGACTGGAGCCAGGCGCTCCTGCAGATCGCGATCGTGCTGGCTTCCGTCCATCTCATCATCGGCAATATGTCGCTGCTCGGCCTGAGCGGAGGCCTGGCTGGGCTCGGCGTTCTGCTCATGCTCAACGGCTTCACGCTGGCCGTGAAACTGCCGTTTCTGGGTTAGGCTCCGCAGTCAGTTGATTGCTTGCACAGCCGCCCCAGCCAAGCTAGCAATCGGCCGTAACGGATAGCAGCCGCGCTGGGGACGCCATGACCACACATTCTCTTTTGCTCCTGCCCGGTGACGGCATCGGTCCCGAGGTGATGGCGGAAGTCGAGCGGGTCGTGTCCTTCTTCAACAAGAAGGGCAAGGTCGAGTTCAAGACATCCACGGGCTTCGTCGGCGGCGCTGCCATCGACAAGTTCGGCGTCCCCCTCGACGGCGACACCCTCGCCAAAGCCGAAGGCGCGGACGCGATCGTCTTCGGCGCCGTCGGCGGCCCCAAGTGGGACAAGGTGGCCTTCGCCATCCGCCCGGAAGCTGGCCTCCTCAGGCTCAGGAAGGATCTCGACCTGTTCGCCAACCTGCGCCCCGCCATCTGCTATCCGGCGCTGGCGGAAGCCTCCTCGCTGCGGCGCGAGAAGGTCGAAGGCCTCGACATCCTCATCCTGCGCGAGCTGACGGGCGGCACCTACTTCGGCGAGCCCAAGGAGATCGTCACGCTGGAGGACGGCCAGAAGCGCGCCGTCGACACCACCGTCTACACCACGCACGAGATCGAGCGCATTGCCCGCGTCGCCTTCGATCTTGCCCGCAAGCGCAGCAACAAGGTGCACTCGGCCGAGAAACGCAACGTCATGAAAACCGGCGTGCTGTGGAACGAGGTCGTGACCGCGGTGCACGCCAAGGAATTCAAGGACGTCGAGCTGCACCACATTCTCGCCGACGCCTGCGCCATGCAGCTGGTTCGCGATCCCAAGCAGTTCGACGTTCTCGTGTGCGACAACCTGTTCGGCGACATGCTCTCCGACCAGGCCGCCATGCTGACCGGTTCGATCGGCATGCTGCCGTCCGCTTCGCTCGGCGCCCCCGACCCCAAGACCGGCAAGCGCAAAGCGCTGTACGAGCCCGTGCATGGTTCCGCGCCCGACATTGCCGGCAAGGGGCTCGCCAACCCGATTGCAGCCATCACCAGCTACGGCATGGCGCTGCGCTATTCCTACGGGCTGACAAAAGAAGCCGACCTGATCGACAAGGCCATCGCCGGCGCCTTGAGCCGCGGCCTGCGTACGCCCGACATCATGCAGCCCAACATGCGCAAAGTCGGCACCACCGAGATGGGGTCGGCGATCCTCGAAGAGCTGGAAAAGCTGGCTGCGTAGGCAGAGCTAGAGCTAGGACAGCATGAGCACCACCGCCACCGACTGGTCCACCGACGTCTTCCGCGAAATGCAGGCGCGGGACATCGCCACCATTTGCACCGTCCCCGATGGTGGCCTCACCCAGCTACTCAAGATGATCGAGGCCGAGCGGCAGATGCGGCTGGTCACGCTCTCCACCGAAGAGGAAGGCATCGGCATCGCCACCGGCTGCTGGCTCGGCGGCAGCCGCGCCATGATCGCCATGCAGTCCTCCGGCGTCGGCAACTGCATCAATGCGCTGGGTCTGCCCACCGCTTTCCGCGCGCCCTGCCTGATGCTGGTCACCATGCGCGGCCAGTGGGGCGAGTTCAATCCGTGGCAGGTGCCGATGGGTCAGGCGACGCGGCCCGCGCTCGAAGCGGTCGGCGTCAAATGCTATCCGGTCGACAAGCCCGAGGAGGTTGGCGAGACCTTCGCCGCCGCCGCCGACATTGCCTTTAACAGCCGCGTGAGCGCCGCGGTGCTCGTCAGCCAGCGCATCATCGGCGCCAAGGGGTTCGGACAGAAATGAGCACCGCTTCCAACAAGATACCGCGCCGGCAAGCTCATGGCCGACCTGTTGGCGCAGCGCGGCGGATCGCTGATCGTGTGCGGCCTCGGCAGCCCCACGTGGGACTGTTTCGCCGCCGGCGACAGCCCGGAATACCTCTACTCCTGGGGCGGCATGGGTCTCGCGCTGCCGACGGCGCTAGGGGTAGCACTGGCGCAGCCCAAACGTCGCATCGTGTGCGTCACCGGTGACGGCGAACTGATGATGGGCATCGGTTCGCTCGGCGTCGTGGGTGACCAGGCTCCCCAGAACCTCGGCATTCTCGTGCTCGACAATGAGAAGTTCGGCGAGACCGGGCGCCAGCGCGGCCTCACAGGCAACCGCACCGACATCACCGCTGTCGCCAAGGGCTTCGGCATCGGTCAAACAATGACCGTGACCGAGCTAAGTGCTGTCGGCGAACTCGCCGAACTGCTGTTCAAGACGCCAGGCCCCGTGCTTGCCGTCGCCAAGATCGCCATCACCGAGGACCCGTGGGCGCTGCCCGAGAAGGACGGCGCCACAATCGGTCAGCGCTTTCGCGAAGCGCTGGGTGTTAGTGCGGCGTGATCAAGTCTCCATCCTAGTCCTGAGCTGCGTCGAAGGACGGGCCGCGACTGCCGACGTCGTGGTTCGACAAGTTCATCACCGGGTTGGCGCAAGCTGATTCCGCCGGTAACGTGCCCTGCGCAGTTCGTCGAGGCAGGTGATATGACCGCATTGACCACTATTGAATCCCAGATCACCCAATGGCTGGCGTCGCAGCAGCAAGCGATGCTCGATCTGCTGCGTGACGCGGTCGACACCGACAGCGGCAGCTACGACAAGGCCGGCGTCGACGCGGTCGGCCAGCGCTTCATCGACTTTTTCACTACGCAAGGCTTGCTGACCACCCGCGAGCCGCACGACACCTTCGGCGACGCCATCCACATCCGCCTCGACGACACGCTCTCCAACGAAAAACCCGTCCTGCTGATGGGCCATCGCGACACCGTGTTCCCGAAAGGCGAAGCAGCCCGGCGCCCGTTCCGCATCGCCGACGGCCGCGCTTATGGCCCCGGCGTGTGCGACATGAAGGCCGGTCTTGTCATCAACGCGTTCGTGCTGGCCGCCTTCAAGCAGTTCGGCGGCGCACCGGCCCCGCTCGCCGGCCTCATCACCAGCGACGAGGAGATCGCTTCGCCGTCATCGCGGCCGATCATCGAGCGCATGGCGCGCCAGGCACGCTGCGTGTTCAACTCCGAGCCGGGCCGACCCAGCGGCGCCGTCGTGACCGGCCGCAAGGGCGGTGTGTTCCTCAAATTCGAAGTATTTGGCAAAGCCGCGCACTCGGGCGGCAACTTCGAGAAGGGCATCAGTGCCATCGGCGAGCTTGCGCACAAGATCGTCGCCATGCACGCGCTGACCGACCTGGCGCGCGGCGTCACCGTCAATGTCGGCACCATCAAAGGTGGACAGTCGGTCAACACCACCGCGCCGCACGCCGAGGGCCAGATCGATCTGCGCTACGTCAAGCCGCAGGATCGCGCGACTGCGTTGGCGGCGCTGCAGGGGATCATCGATCGCGCGGCCGTTCCCGGCACCACGGCGAAACTCGAGATCAGCGGCGAATTCCTGCCGCTCAATGCGACGCCCGCCTCCGAGGAGCTGTTCGCCACTTATCAGTCAGCGGCCACCGATGCGGGACTCAAAATCGCGGGGGAGTTCACGGGCGGATGTGCGGATTCAGGGTTCACGGCCGCCGTCGGCTGCCCGACGCTGTGCGCTACCGGCCCCGTCGGCGCCAATGCGCACACAGCGGAAGAATATATGGAGGTCGCCTCCCTCGTCCCCCGCGCCCAGGCCCTCGCACTGGCCATCCTGCGCCTCCCGTCGCCGGCGTGAGCCTGCGGCACTCGGCTTTGAAAATCGCCAGCATGGTTGCAAGAAGGGGCGTTGGCAGATAGATTTCAATTGGGGGGATAGAGGCTCAATCAGCGGTGGTAGAGTCATGCTCGACAAGTTTGTACAGCGGAATGTTGCCGAAGTTGATGCTCTGATTGAAAAGGCGAGAGAGCGTCTTGCAGAGCAAGAGGCCAAACTGGCATCGGGAACTTCCGACGCCGCGGACATTGCGGTTCGCATGAAACACGGTTTGGCGCGCCTGCAGGTGTATCGCAGCTTCATCGAGAAGATGAACTAGCATCTCCACGCAACCGGCGGCGGCTTTCAGCGTTCGTGGCCTAAAGGAGTGGCCCATGAACACAGTTGAGTTGCGCATCAAGGATGGCCCGACCAAGCCGGATCTGCAGTAGGCAGTTGTCTATCCCGATCGCCATCTGCATGTGCATTTCGACACGCTCAGCAACGCGGTCGATTTGGCGTAGGAGTTCAAGCACGGGAGCCGCTCAGCGGGGTAGCAGCGCTCTCCCGTGCTCATGGAATTGCGCCTAAAGAGGGCGTTGGCGCGGCTCCATGCCCCGGCGGGGGCACCGTTTCGTAGCAAGAAATTGTGGAATACGCGAATTTAGATTCGGCGGGAGCCCGAAGTGGCCTTCGGACTCCCCGTACGCATCCGAAGATGCGCGCCAACGCCCCCGTTGGTATCCGTGGGGCGTCATCAGCGCGTCATAACGGACGTGGATGCACGCGCATAGTGGCAATTGAGTTGGCAACTGGATGCAGCACTAAGTTGTCGCGCGCAGCTGGCTGGCATGCCTTGCTTTTTCGGCGATGCAAAAAATTGTGCGTCAAATTGGCAAAAAATCCGGCTCCTCACTGCTGGCGTCGAAGTCTTCGACGATGTCCTGGCGAGTGGTGCGCAGCACAACTGCCCAGCCATGGTGTTTGGAAGCCAACTCCTGCGGACACAAGGTCACTCGCGTGGCTGAGCACGCGGCCATTCAAGACACGGGAATGGATCCTTGAGACCCAAATGCGCGCGTACGTCGCAAGTGTTCGCCGGGCGTCCGCTGCTGAATTTTGCTAGAAAGGCGGGAGAGCAGGAGTTCTCTGCTTTTATTGGTGGAGCCGAGGAGGATCGAACTCCTGACCTCTGCAGTGCGATTGCAGCGCTCTCCCAGCTGAGCTACGGCCCCTGAGGTGGGCCATTTATGTGGCGGGGCTCCCCCTTGTCAAGCAAGGCACCGCCTGACCCGCCCCTCAGTGAACCGCAGACGCGATCGACCACTGTTCCGCCACACAAAATCATCCGGCGCGCACCTGCACGCCTGCAATGCGCCACGGCCAGCTGCAGTCCTTGTCGGCGAAACAACGTGGATGGCGCGTGTGGGCCCTTGTCGGTGCCGCGCGAGGGCTTTACACCTCGGATCGATCGGCGATCCTCGAGAGTGGCCCCATGCTCGAACTGCTCGGCTTCATCAGCTACGTCATCACGCTCTATGTCTACATCATCATTGCGGGTGCCGTGATGAGCTGGCTGATCGCGTTCAATGTCATCAATCCCCACAACCAGTTCGTTCGCTCGCTGTGGCAGGGGCTCAATGCCCTCACCGAACCGGTGCTGCGGCCGATCCGGCGCCTGCTGCCGGATCTCGGCGGAATCGACATCTCGCCCCTCGTCCTGATCCTGATCTGCTTTTTCATCCAATCGGTGGTGCTAACCAACCTGGCGAAGCTGTTCGTGTGATGTCGCGCGGCGCACAGGCCTGGCGCCCGAGCAAGACCGGTGTGCGCGTGCTGGCGCGCGTTACGCCCAAGTCGGCGCAGGACCGTATCGACGGCATGATGCAGACCCCAGAAGGTCCGGCGCTCAAGGTGCGCGTTCGCGCCGTTGCCGACAAAGGCGCGGCCAACCGATCGGTTGAAAGCGTGGTGGCGCAATGGCTGGGCGTTGCCAAGACGCGCGTGACGGTAGCAGGCGGCAGCAAGTCGCGCGTCAAGATGCTCGTCATCGAAGGCGAGCCGGGGGACCTCCAAACCCTGATGGCGGCGCGCGTCGCCGCCCTTCAGGGAGCGGATTTCCCGGCATGACCAAGGCAACGATCATCGACGGCAAGGCGATCGCAGCCACGGTGCGCCGCGAAGTGGCCGCAGGCGTGGAAGTCTTCAAGCGCGAGCACGGCGCCACGCCCGGCCTGGCTGTGGTGCTGGTCGGAGAAGACCCGGCGAGCCAGGTCTACGTGCGCACCAAGGCCAGGCAGACCCGCGAGGCGGGCATGGCGTCCTTCGAGCACAAGCTCGACGCGTCGACCGCCGAGGGCGCCTTGCTGCAGGTGATTGCCGAGTTGAACCGGCGGCCCGACGTGCACGGCATCCTGGTGCAGCTACCTCTTCCAGCCCACATCGACACCGCCAAGGTCATCGAAGCGATCGACCCGGCCAAGGATGTCGATGGCTTCCACCCCATCAACGCCGGCCGCCTCGCTATCGGCGAGCCGGCGCTGACGCCGTGCACGCCGACTGGGTGCGTGATCCTCGCCAAATCGGTCCGGCCGAAGCTCGAGGGGCTCGAAGCCGTGGTGATCGGCCGTTCCAACATCGTCGGCAAGCCGATGGCGCAGCTGCTGCTCAACGAGAACTGCACCGTCACGATTGCGCACTCGCGCACGCGCGATTTGCCGGCTGTCGTGCGCCGGGCCGATCTTGTGATCGCGGCTGCCGGCCGGGCGGAAATGGTGCGGGGCGACTGGATCAAGCCTGGCGCCATCGTCATCGATGTCGGCATCCAGCGTGTGACGGGGTCCGATGGCAAAAGCCGCCTGGTCGGCGATGTCGCGTTCGACGAGGTGGCAGCCGTGGCGGGCGCCATCACACCCGTACCCGGCGGCGTCGGCCCGATGACGGTCGCCTGCCTGCTCAGAAATACGCTCGAAGCGGCGAAAGCAGCAGTCTCCTGAGTCGCGAAACACGCATCTGAACCTCTAATGTTTCGCGTGAGACACCAATATGTTGGTTAATTTGTTTCACGTGAAACATTAGGCGTCACGGTGAGCGCACAACTCCGCCCGCCTGCTGGACCGGATCAGCCCTCGTAGCCCTCGATAATGATGAACTCCCCGGTGCTGGCTTCCTCGCGGATTTGCAGGGCAGCCTGGTATTCGGGCGAACTCGTAACAAGCCCTGGCCACGGCGTAGCTTTCAAATTCGATGACGGCGTGACGGCGCCCCCCCAGCAGCTGGCCTTCGGGAAGTATATTGTCGCCAGCGCGCACAAGGAAACGTGCACCGTATTTGCCCAAAGGGGCAGCATTGGCGGCGATGTAGTCCTTGTAACGTTCCGGGTTCGTGATGTTGACGTGCGCGATCCAATAGCCCTTCTTGGCCATTTCATGCTCCATGCTGTGCAGGTTTATGGGCCGCAGCCTAGCATCAGTTGAGCACGCGCACGAGCCACAGCGCGAGCCCGGGAAACGCGACAACCAGCCCCAGCCGCACGATGTCGGTGACGATGAACGGCAGCACGCCGCGATAGGTCGAGGCGATCGGCACCGTCTTCGCGATCGAGCTGATGACGAACACGTTGAGCCCTATCGGCGGCGCCGTGAGCCCGATGCCGACCACGATCAGCACGAGGATGCCGAACCAGATCGCCACCTCATCGGGCGGCAGCCCGAAATCGAGGGCCTGCACGATCGGGAAAGAACACCGGCAGCGTCAGCAGCAGCATGGCCAGCTCGTCCATCACCGCGCCCGAGCACGATGTAGAAGTGCCAGCAAGGAGATCATCACCACGTAGGGCGGCAGGCCGAGCCCCGTCACCCACTCGGCAGCCTGCGTCGGGAACTGCGAGCGCGCGAGGAAAGCATTGAACACCTCCGAGCCCAGCAGGATGATGAAGATCATGCCGGTGGTCTCGGCCGTCTGCTTCAGGCTGTCGATGATGCCGCGCCAGTCGAGCGAGCGCTGGGCAGGCCGACCAGCAGCATGGCGACGGCGCCGAACGGCGGCACCCTCGGTCGGCGTGAAGACGCCGCCGTAGATGCCGCCCACCACCATCAGCGCGATCAGCAGCACCGGCCAGATACCTGCCAGCAGCGCGCAGGCGATTGCCGACGTGCACCGACGCTTGCGGCGCGACTTCCGGGCGCCGGCGCACGACCCAGGCAATCGCGAGGCAGTAGAACAGCGCCGCCATCAGGCCCGGGATCAGCGCCGCCTTGAACAGCTTGGCGATGTTCTGCTCGGTGGTGATGGCATAGACCACCAGGATGACCGAGGGCGGAATAAGGATGCCGAGCGTGCCGCCGACGGCGATGGTGCCCGTGGCAAAGCCGCCGTCGTACTTGTAGCGCTGCAGCTCCGGCAGCGCCGCCCGGCCGAAGGTGGCGGTGGTCGCCACCGACGAGCCGCAGATGGCGCCGAACGCCGTGCAGGCCCAGATCACCGCCATCGCCAGCCCGCCGCGCATGCGCCCGGCGAAAGCCTCGCGCGGCGCGGAACAGGCGGTGGAGATGCCCGACCGCTCGGCCAGCGCGCCCATCAGGATGAACAGCGGAATGACGGAAAGCGTGTAGTTCGCGAACTGATGATAGGAGTTGGTCTTCATGTAGGCGAAGAACGCCGACCAGCTCGAGAGATGGATGAAGCCGACGGCGCCCACCACCAGCATCGACAGGCCGACCGGCATGCGCAGCGCGATCAGCAGCAGCATCACGCCAAAGCCGATGGCGGCAATCGCCAAGACCGCTCATGGCCGCCCCCGCAGCAAGCCTGACCGCCGTCGCCAGCGCGACGCAGGTCAGAAGCAACAGAAGCGCGGTGCAGATGGCGATCGCCGGCCAGACGATGATCTGCAGCAGCATGGTGGTCTGGCCGCTGCGATAGTGCTCGAGCGTGCCGACGACCAGGCAGGCGGTGAGGAGCGCCCATCATGCCGGCGTAGACGAGGTCCCAGAACGCATCGATGCAGGCGATTGGCGCGCGCGCGGCAGCCAGGTGGTGAAGGTGTCGACCACGATGTTGCCGCGGCGGGCCTGGCGTGTAGGGCAGAAAGCGAAGATGGCGATCGCCGTCGCCATCTGCACCATCTCGAAGTCGCCGTTGACGGGCCCGAGCTGAACCGAACACGCCGGCACGCATCGGCCCACGGCACGCCCTTGAGCCAGCGGCCCAGCACGCTGAGACAACCAGCAAGGCGACGCAGAGCGACAGCAGACCGCCGAGCATGGCGATGATGCCCGACAGCCGCTCGACGAGCGACGGCTGCGCCTCGGCCTGCGCCGCAGCGCCGGCGTCGCTCATCGTGCTCCCCTCCCAAGCGCCCGCTGAGCGCCGGCGCGCCGCCGCGCGCAGCGACGGATGCTGCGCGCGGCAGCTTGCAAACGCTTACGCCTTGTCGTACTTGGCCACCAGCGCCTTGGCCTGCTCGATCAGCTTGCCGCCGTCGAGGCCCTTGTCCTTCACCTGCTTGATCCAGCCCTCGGTCGACGGGCTCGCGTGGCCTTGATCCACTTCGCCTTCTCTTCCTCGGAGATCGTGGTGAGCGTGTTGCCGCGCTTCTTCACCCGCTCGAGCACGAGAGCGCCGGCATCGTCCCACATGTTGCCGGCCAGCTCGGCGAACTTCATGCCCGAGTTCTTGTCGATGGCCGCCTTGAGGTCCGGCGGCAGGCCGTCGTACTTGGCCTTGTTCATGGCCAGGAAGAAGCTCGCCGTATAGAGCGTCGGCGAGCCCGGGATCTCGGTGTGGAACTTCACCAGCTCGTCCAGCTTGATCGCCGGCACGACCTCCCACGGCACCACGCAGCCGTCGATCACGCGCTGCGCCAGGCTCTCGGGCACCTGCGGGATCGGCATGGGGATGGCCGTGGCGCCGAGCGCCTTCAGAGCCTCGCCGGCCAGACGGGTGGGCGACCGCAGCTTGAGCCCCTTGAGGTCGTCCATGGTCTTGACCGCCTTGTTGGCGTGGATCAGGCCATGGTCGTGCGACCAGTAGCTCAGCAGCTTGATGTCGGCTCGTTTCCTTGGCGAGGTTGGCATCGGCGTATTCCTGCGATGCCCGCGCATTGACGATGCCGCGGCGCGCGCCGATGAAGGGCAGCTCGAACACCTCGGTCGAAGGAAACCGGCCCGCCGTCGATCCGGGCAGCGTCCAGACGATGTCGACCACGCCGTCGCGCGCCTGGTCGTAGAGCTGCGGCGGCGTGCCGCCGAGCTGCATGGACGGGAAGATGTCGATCTTGATCTTGCCGCCGGAGTCCTCCTCCACCATCTTCGCCCACGGCGCCAGCATCTTGGCGTGACCGTTGGAGACGGGCGGCAGGAAGTGGTGCAGCTTCAGCGTCACCTGCGCCTGAGCGAATGCCGGCCTGGCGATCGCGGGAGCGGCAAGCGCGGCGCCCGTGGCAGCAAGAAACTTGCGGCGAGAAACGGTCATTGACGTCCTCCCAACGTCGTTTTCGGCTCGTACCTTAGCGCAACGTCTTGCGTCACGCCTATTGGCCTCCAGGCGAAGCCCGGCAGCCCAGAACTCTTACTCCAAGTGATAGTTTGGTGCCAAAACTTTCTTTCGTTCCAGACGCATTCGCGCAGAGGTTGGCGAATGGGGAGTGCCTGTGCCATCCTGAAATCTCTTCGACAAACGTGAGGAACATCGCACATGCGTTATGAGGCGCCGCGTTCGCTCGACCAGGCGGTTGCGCTGCTCGCGGGGGAGCACGGCGAGGCCCGCGTGCTCGCCGGGGGCACCGACCTGCTGGTGCAGATGAAGACCGACATCATAGACCCGGTGCTGGTCGTCGACATCAAGGGCATCGCCGAGACCCGCCAGATCAAGGAGGAAGCCGGCGGCTTTCGCGTCGGCGCCGCAGTGACAGGCGCCGAACTCAATGAGCACGCGAAGCTGAAGGCTATGTGGCCCGGCGTGGTGGAGGCGGCCAATCTCATCGGGTCTACCCAGGTCCAGGGCCGCGCCACCATGGGCGGCAACCTGTGCAACGGCTCGCCCGCTGCCGACAGCGTGCCGGCGTTGATCGCTGCAGGAGCAAGGGCTTCCATCGTCGGCCCCAAGGGCCGTCGCGAGCTGGCTGTCGAAGACGTCATGCTGGCGCCGCGCAAGCTGGCGCTCGAGAAGGGCGAGATCGTCGCCTCGTTCCTGCTGCCGGCCAGGCCGGAGCGTACCGGGGATGCCTATCTTCGCTTCATTCCGCGCACGGAGATGGACATCGCCGTGGTCGGCTGCGGCATATGCCTCACCCTCGATGCCAAGGGCGTCTGCACGGCTGCGCGCGTATCCCTGGGTGCGGTCGCGGCGCGGCCATTGCTGGTGGCCGAGGCCGCCAGCGCCCTGATCGGAACCAAGGTCGACGACGCCGCTTTGCAGAAGCTCGATGCTGCTGCACAGGCCGCATGCCGCCCCATCGACGACAAACGCGGCACCAAGGAATATCGCGTCAAAGTCGCTGGCGTACTCGCCCGCCGGGCAACCCAGATCGCGCTCGAACGAGCAAGGAAGGCCTGATGTCAAAGCATCACATAACCGCAACGGTCAACGGCGACCCAGTCGAGTTCCTGTGCGAGGCGCAGGACACGCTGCTCGATGTCCTGCGCGACCAGCTCGGATTGACCGGCACGAAGGAAGGCTGCTCCACCGGCGACTGCGGCGCCTGCAGCGTCACTGTCGACGACCGGCTGGTGTGCTCATGCCTGATGCTGGGAGTCGAAGCCAAGGACAAGTCGATCAGCACCATCGAGGGCATGGCGCGCGGCGAGGAGCTGCACCCGCTGCAACGCAAGTTCCTGGAGCATGCCGCCCTGCAATGCGGGATCTGCACGCCGGGCTTCCTGGTGGCCGCCAAGTCGCTGCTCGAGAGATCGCCCGACCCCACCGAGACCGAAGTGCGCTACTGGCTGGCCGGCAACCTGTGCCGCTGCACCGGCTACGACAAGATCGTTCGCGCAGTTCTGGACGCCGCCACCGAGATGCGAGGAGCCTGACCGATGCAGGAAAAGGTAAAAGACGCGGCGAGCTCCGAGTTCAAGTGGGTCGGTACGCGGCCGCTGCGCCCCGACGGCGTCGACAAGGTCACGGGCCGCGCCAAGTTCGGCGCCGACCTGGCCATGCAGGGGCAGCTCGTGGGCCAGGTCTTGCGCAGCCCGCACCCGCACGCCCGCATCAAGTCGATCGACGTGTCGGCGGCCGCCAGGCTGCCCGGCGTCAAGGCCATCGTGACGCGCGACGATTTCAAGGACCAGCCCTCCGAGTTCATCCCGGCCGGCGAAATGATGATCAACTACCGCGACGTGGTGCGCAGCGTGATGGCGCGCGAGAAGGCCCTTTACGAGGGGCATCCAATCGCAGCCGTAGCAGCCACCAGCGCGAGCATTGCCAAGCAGGCCCTCAAGCTCATCAAGGTCGACTACCAGGTTCTGCCGCACGTCATCGACGTCGTGGAAGCGATGCAGCCGGGCGCACCGCTGCTGCACGAGGATATGATCACGGCCGGCGTGGAGCCGGCGCCGAAGACGCCATCCAACGTCGCCAAGCGCGTCGAATTCGTGATGGGAGACGTCGCCGCCGGATTCGCCCAGGCGGATGTCGTCATCGAGCGCTCGTTCACCACCAAGCCCGTGCACCAGGGCTACATCGAGCCTCACGCCTGCGTGGCGAGCGTTTCGGAGGACGGCCAGGCCGATGTCTGGGTGTCGACCCAGGGCCATTGGATCGTGCGGGCGCATTGCGCGCGCCTGCTCGGCTGGGACGTCGGCAAGGTCCGTGTGACGGCGGCGGAGATCGGCGGCGGCTTCGGCGGCAAGACGGTGGTCTACCTGGAGCCCCTCGCGCTCGCGCTCTCCAAGAAGGCGCGCCGCCCGGTGAAAATGGTCATGACGCGCGAGGAGGTGTTTCGCGCCAGTGGTCCAACCTCCGGCGCGCATGTGCACGTGAAGATCGGCGCCAAGAAGGACGGGCGCATCGTGGCCGCGGAGGCGGAGCTGAAGTATCAGGCCGGTGCCTTCGCCGGCTCGCCGGTGCAGCCCGGCTGCATGTGCGCCTTCGCGCCCTACGACCTGGAGAACGTGAAGGTCGTCGGCTACGACGTAGTGACGAACCGCCCCAAGGTTGCCGCCTATCGCGCTCCCGGCGGACCGATCTCCGAGTTTGCCGTCGAGAGCGTCGTCGACGAGGTTGCCCGCAAGATCGGCATGGACCCGATCGAGCTGCGTCTCAAGAATGCGGCCAAGCAGGGCACTCGAGCGGCCTATGGGCCGAAATTCGGACCTGTCGGCTTCATCGAGACGCTGGAAGCGGCCAAGTCGCACGCACATTGGCGCACGCCGCTCAAGAAGAACCAGGGGCGCGGCGTGGCTTCGGGCTTCTGGTTCAATATCGGCGGCGAAACGTCGGTGTCGCTGCAGCTCAACGAGGACGGCACGCTGTCGCTGACGGCGGGCACCCCCGACATCGGCGGCCTGCGCGCGTCGCTCTGCATGATGGCTGCCGAAGAACTGGGCGTGGACCTCGACAAGATCCGCGTCCAGATCGGCGACACGGGGCAGCTCGGCTACAACTTCCTCACTGGCGGCAGCCGCGCCACGTTCTCGAGCGGCATGGCCACCGTGGAAGCAGCGCGCGAAATCATCAAGGAAGCCTGCAAGCGCGCCGCCAAGCTGTGGGAGCTGCCGGAAGAGGCCGTGGAGTACACGGACGGTGGCGTGCGCCCGGCCGGACCCAACGCGGGCAAGCATGCGCCGATGACACTGCGCGACATCGCCGCCGTGGCCGGCAAGACCGGCGGGCCGATCGCCGGCTATGCGCGCATCAACGCTGCCGGCGCGGCACCAAGCTTTGCCACGCACATCGCCGACGTCGAGGTCGACCCCGAGACCGGCAAGGCCTCCGTGGTGCGCTACACGGCGATCCAGGATGCGGGCCGCGCCATTCACCCGAGCTACGTGGAGGGCCAGTACCAGGGCGGCGTGGCCCAGGGCATCGGCTGGGCGCTCAACGAGGAATACATCTACGGCGACGACGGCAAGCTGCAGAACCCGGGCTTCCTCGACTACCGCGTGCCCGTGGCCTCCGACCTGCCGATGATCGATACCGTGATCGTGGAGGTGCCCAATCCGCGCCATCCCTACGGTGTGCGCGGCGTCGGCGAAACTCCCATCGTGCCACCCATGGCCGCCATCGCCAACGCCATGGCCGATGCGACGGGCATCCGCTTCGCCGACCTGCCCATGTCACCGCCCAAGGTGCTGAAGGCGCTCGATGAGGCGCGAGCGAAGGGCGCGGCGAAAATCTGACGGCAGCAGCTGGGTTTGTGTAGTCCCGATTACTGCAGTGGCTCTCTGAGATACAGTCACGACGCATCCTCCGCGTCCTCCTGGGCTCGCTCGAAACAAGCTACGGGCGAGGCCTATTGCCTCCTCGAAGCCTAGCCCTTTGCCAAAACGGTATGAATTTTAGCTGCGACGTCGACTTGCTTTGGCTGGCCTCGACAATAGCAAATAGATGTTTGGCAATTCCAGCCACGAGGGCTACCTGAATTGGCAAGATCAGTAATACTAATGTTGAACCGACGCTTATCGACACCCAATCCAACGCAGCAACAGGGGAAGTCCCCATTTCAACAATTGTCTTGAACCGCAAGAGTTCTTCCACGGTAACAAACGATGGCTTAGTCGCTATTGCAAAGCTCACGTACATCAGGATTGCGCACACGACGGGCAACAATGCATAAACTCTTGCGGTCCATCTCCCGATTGCATCAGCCGTGTCGGTTGCAAACCAGAAAGATGTTAGCTGAATATTCGTGGTTGGGATTCTGCGAACCCGGCGCCACATCTCAAAGGAAAATCGCAATAACAAGAATGGACCAAGCGCAACTAAGATGCAGAGATCCGCGTTGATCCCGAATAGAACGGCAGACTTTTCCTGCTCTTCGTAGAGTTGGCCAACGGCACCATTCAGCTCTTCGGGCGCATAAAATCGACTGTGCCGCGTCGTGGCGTGGCGCAAGATCTAGTGCTCGATGGCATCGAGATGCACCATCACCATCGGTGCGGCTGGGCACCGACTTGCCGGCGCGCGCCAAGCCCTACACGGTGGAGGAGGTGACAGACGCGGTGGCGTCGCTGCATCCGGGCCTCGAACTCGCCGAGTGCCAATTCATTCGTGACGCGGCGTTCCCGCCGCTGCCGGCCGATCAGAGCTCAGATCTTTTCGGACGGCGACTTCTCTGAGGCGCCAGCAGTTTGTGCACGGCCCGCCGATGCGATAGAGGACGAACTCGATCGTGATGTGCGCCAGCCAGGAAAGAATAGGCAACCGCAAGGGAGCAATGGCAAGCCAAGAGGGTCGCAATGGAGGCGCTCACGCTGTCATCGTATGGGGCCGAGTCTCTTCGCTCTTCGGGGCCATAGGAACTGCTCAGCGCACGGCTCCCTTACCGAGGTTGATTTATGGGGCTGGTGCATGCCGCAAGAGCAAGCTCGGCAATATATCTGCTTGCGAGCAAAATCTATTGTGACCCCAGCATTTGCCGACTTCGGCCGTCGCCGCGCGACCGTTGCTCTTGGCACCTTCACGCTGGCCGACGGAATGACACATCGGCCGAGTCGCGCCACGAACCGGACGTAAGCTTATGCGCAACAGCCGAGACTCCGCTGAGCGGCAGCGCCGCTACCGTCGCGGGCGGTTTTCGGAGCTGGTCGCTGCGGCGATGCTGATGGCGAAGGGCTACCGCATCCTCGCGCGCCGCTGCCGCACGCCCTACGGCGAGATCGATCTGTCGCGGTGCGCCGCCAGCGCCTGGCCTTTGTCGAAGTCAAGCGCCGCGCCACGCGGCTCGAAGCCGAAGCGGCCGTGTCCGCGCGGCAGGCGGGCCGCATCGCGCAAGCCGCCGAATTCTGGGTCAGCCGCAACATGCGCTACCGGGACCACGAACGAGGGCTGGACGCGGTGTTCGTGATGCCCCGCCGGCTGCCGGTGCACCTCCCCGACGCGCTCCACTTGGCACCGCCCGCCGGCCGTTTCTTGCGTTGACGCTGCATCGCGGAACCGGCTTGCATGGCCGTCCGTTTCGGCGCTCAATCGCTCAGTCCCTGATCCTTCCGGAACCCAAAGCTCATGCCGCTGAACGTCGCCTGCCAAATGGACCCCATCGACCGCATCGACATCGGCGGCGATTCCACGTTTGCGTTGCTGCTTGAAGCTCAACGCCGCGGGCACTCGATGTTCTACTACACGCCGCCGAATCTGGCGCTGTACGCGGGCCGCCTGTTGGCGCATGGCTCCACGCTCACCGTCGAGGACAAGGCCGGCGCCCACTACAAGCTTTCAGACCAGCGTACCGTCGATCTCACCGAACTCGATGTGATTCTGCTGCGCCAGGACCCGCCGTTCGACATGTCCTACATCACCACCACGCACCTGCTCGAGCGCATCCATCCCAAGACGCTGGTGGTCAACGACCCGGCGCACGTGCGCAACGCGCCCGAGAAGGTATTCGTGCTCGATTTTCTCGATCTGATGCCGCCCACGCTCGTCACCCGCAACGCCGAGGACGTGAAACGCTTCCGCGCCGAGTACAAGGACATCATCATCAAGCCGCTGTACGGCAACGGCGGCGCTTCCGTGTTCCACGTGCCGCCCGGCGATACCAACCTCAACTCGCTGATCGAGCTGTTCCAGACGGTCTTCCGCGAACCGTTCATGGTGCAGCAGTACCGGCCCGAAGTGCGCGCCGGCGACAAGCGCATCATTCTGGTCGATGGCGAAGTGGTGGGTGCCGTGAACCGCGTGCCGGCGGCCGACGAAACCCGCTCCAACCTGCATGTGGGGGGCGTTGCGACCGCGACCGACCTGACAGCCCGCGATCGCGAGATCTGCGCCAGGCTCGGGCCCGAACTGAAGAAGCGCGGCCTGCTGTTCACCGGCATCGACGTGATCGGCCCCTATCTGACCGAGATCAACGTCACCTCGCCAACCGGCATCCGGCAGGTGAAGGCGTTTGGCGGCGCCGACATTGCCGCGCTGATCTGGGATGCCATCGAGCGCAAGCGGCTCGCGTAGCCGCAAGGCTCCTCAAGCCGCGGTTCCGCGCAGAGCGGTTTGAACGGGCAGGGCATCTACCTCTTCCGCCGACAGGTCGAGCACGACCGCACCCTCGAGGGCAACAAAGCTGTCGTGCCTGACAGCCACCGTCCGCGCACCAAGCCCGAGCCGCGACGACGTCGTGAACCTGATTTCGTTGATATGGCCGTCCTGCCCAACGGTGACAGCCGCCACCGTCCCGACTTCGCTGCCCTCGGCGGAATAAACGCTCGCGCCGATCAGCGCTTCCGCCGGCAACTCCCGCCCGTTGGGTGTCTGGGCGGCCGCGATGAACCCGAAGAAGCCGACCAGAATGCCTGCCAGGATCGCCGTTGCGCCGACGATCTTTCGCTGTTGCAACGTTTTCGGACGCATACGTGACCTGCCACAAGGCTGTTGAGCATTGCAGCGCCTCCCGCAGGAGGCGCCTTGTTGGCAGCTCAACTTTCTGCCTATGGCTTAAGTTCCGTGCCGTCAGCGACCGGGAGCAGAGCCGGAGCGAATGATGTCCGCCGCGTTCCACGCAAGAGAACTCTCGGCGGCCACCGCAAAAATACTACGAGACGCTCGACGTCAGCTCTGTGGCGACATCTTCTGCAACGCGTCCACGATCGACAGCAAGTCATCGATGAACTGTTCGCGCTGCTTGGCCGGCAAAGCGTCGAGCACCCGTTCATCGACCTTCTTGGCCAGCGGTTCGGCCGAGCGCAGAACGCGACGCCCCTCGTCCGTCAGTTTGACCGCATAGGCGCGCGCATCTTCCTTGGTACGCCGGCGTTGCAGTAGACCCTTTCTCTGCATGCGCCGGACGATGTCAGCCAGCGTCGAACGGTCGATACCGGTGCGATCGACAAGGCCGGTCTGGCTCAGTCCTTCGTTCTGCGAGACCGTGATCAAAACGGCGAGTTGTCGCGGCGTCAGTCCCCCGATTTTCATTTCCGCGTGGAAGACGTCCCCCGCGCATTGCCCCGCCCTGTGCAGCAGGTGAATGGGAGAGCGATTGAGGCGATCTGCATTGTCACGTTTCATTGCTTGTCCGCTGTTCTTGCTGTTGTGTCGTTGCGGACCGGCTCCCCCCGCACAGGCACGCGGACATGCCGAAGAGCTATGCCGGCAGAAAATCCGCGTAAGCCAGTCTTATGCAAGATTACACATCGGCAAGAGGCCGTCGCAAGCAAAAATCGCGACACAGCGTCTCAGTTTTCGATGGATAGGTGCCGCGCGACTCAAGCGTCTGCGCGGGCTTCGTGGCGCTTGATCAAGCCAATTTGGGCCATCGCGAAAACAATGGTCAGCGGCAAGATTCCGAAGACCTTGAAATTGACCCAGGCCGCTTCCGAGAAGTTGCGCCAGACGATCTCGTTGAGCACGGCCATGACGAGGAAAAACACCACCCAGCGCACGGTCATCTTGCGCCAGCCCTCATCCGTGAGCCGCAGAGCCTCGCCCATGAACATCTTGAGCAGGGGGCGGCCGGTTGCAATGCCAAACCCGAGAATGCCGGCGAACAGCAGGTTTATGATGGTCGGCTTGATCTTGATGAAGCTCGGGTCGTCCAGCAGAAAGGTTAATCCGCCGAACACAACCACCAGTACGGCGGTAACCGCCGGTGCCAGGGCGAAGCGCCCGAGAAGCACGCGAGACAGGACAAGTGCAACCAGGGTCGCCACCATCAGGGCGCCCGTTGCCCAGAAAATCCCGGCTTTAGCATATGCCAGGAAGAAGACGAGCAGCGGCCCCAGATCGATCAGTAGCTTGACGACCGGATGGCCTTCGGCGGGGGGATCTGCTTTTGCGGGCTCGTCACTCATGGCCGATCGCGTCCCTTTGAGGTCACCCGTGCGGTCAGCCTGGATTGTCGCCGCTCCTGTGCCCGGCCTCTGCGGCAGCGGGAAGGCGATACTTGTGCATCAGCCGTGATTGCCACCAGAAGAATGCGGCCGTGACGGGCATGATGATGAAAATCTTGAACAGAATCCAGATGTCGATGCCGGTGAAGATACGATCGAGCGCAAACATCTCGAAGTCGCTGAAGCCGAGCCGGACCACTTCGTTGATGACCGCTGTGCCGAGGAAAAACAGCGCCACGTTGCGGGTCAGCTTGTACCAGCCCTCCTCGGTGTAGTGGAACGTCTTGCTGAAAACGAAACGGAAGAAGTTGTGGCCTGTTTTCAATCCGAACCAGAGCACGGCTGCGACCAAAGTATTGAAGAGAGTGACCTTGATCTGCACCCACATGGCATCGCCCGTTACCAACGTCAGCGTGCCGAACGTGACGCTCACAGCGCCTGCGATAAACGGCATGATTGGCGGGCGGCCCAGCATCCACAGGCAGATCACCAGGGAAACGACGGTCGTGGCGATCAGCGCCCAGGTACCTGCGGCAATGCCATAGATGCCGTTGACGAGGAACATGGCGCACAGCGGTCCGATCTCACCGAGGATGTTGACCGTCTGCTCGGCGTTGAACGGATAGTACCGGTGCCGCGAGTTCATCGTTTCGATTGCCACTTTCAGTTTTTCAGGCGGCTCTTTGTTTAGAGATCCAGCCTCTCCCTTTTTTCAATCCTAAGCCAGCGCAATGGCGCGCGCAAACTCACGCGCGTCGAATGCAGAAAGATCCTCGATGCCTTCCCCAACGCCGATAGCATGAACGGGAAGGCCGAACTTCGCCGAAATTGCGACCAGGATACCTCCCCGGGCAGTGCCGTCCAGCTTGGTCATGACCAGGCCGGTCACGCCTGCTTTGTCCTTGAAAACTTCCACCTGGTTGAGCGCATTCTGGCCGGTTGTCGCGTCCAGCACCAGGAGCACCTGATGCGGTGCACTCGGATCGACCTTGCGCAGGACGCGAAGCACCTTTTCGAGTTCGTCCATCAATGCCTGTTTGTTCTGCAGCCGGCCGGCCGTGTCTATTAGCAACACGTCGCATTTCTTTTCGCGGGCCAGGGTCAAGGCATCGAAAGCCAGTCCCGCGGAGTCGGCCCCGACAGCGCGGGCCACGACTTCGGCGCCGGTGCGCTCGCCCCAGATCTTGAGCTGGTCTATGGCTGCGGCGCGAAACGTGTCGCCGGCCGCCAGCATCACGCTTTTGCCTTCCTGGCGCAGCTGGTGCGCGACCTTGCCGATGGTGGTGGTCTTGCCCGTGCCGTTGACGCCGACGACCAGGATCACATGGGGCCGATGGTCACCCTCGATTCGCAAGGGCTTGGCCACGGGCGCCAAGCGCCTGCTCGACCTCGTAGGCCAGAACGGCGCGCACCTCTTCGGCAGAGATTTCCTTGTTGTGGCGGCCTTTGGCCAGGGCGGTCGTGATGCGCATTGCCGTGTCGATCCCGAGGTCCGCCTGGATCAGCAGATCCTCCAGCTCCGCCAGTGTATCTGCGTCGAGCTTCCGTTTTGTAAAGATTCCCGCAATGTCTTGTGACAGGCGCGCCGAGGTTTTGGTTAAGCCCGCCTTCAGGCGCTGGAACCATCCTTTCTTCGCGTCCGGCTGCTCCGCCGTCTCGACATCGGCAACCGGCGGTTGCCGGGCTGCCTCAACAGGCTCGTCGACCTGCTCCAAGGCAGCAGCACCAGGTTGGGCGGAGCGTCTGAGCGCACCAAAAAACCCACTGCGTTTTTCTGATTTTTCGCTCACGGAGCACACTTGGGGGCAAGGCGCTCGCCCTGCAACCGAACACCGTCGGACCGAGTGACGCGGACGGACACGAGGTCGCCTGCATCGGCGCCCGACCTGTCGAGCTTTACCTCGGCAAAGCCGGGCGTGCGTCCGACCTCGTTGCGCTCCATGAGCAACTCCACGTCCCGGCCGACCTGCGACTGCAGGTAGCCGCTCAAAGCGCGCTCGCCCTCCTTGCGCAACCGTGCTGCCCGGGCCTTGATCTCAGGTCCTGCGACTTGCGGCATGCGGGCGGCCGGCGTGCCGGCGCGGCGGGAGTAGGGAAAGACATGGAGAAAAGTTAACCCGCAATCTTCCACAAGGCCGGCAGAGTTGGCGAACATCGCATCGGTTTCGGTCGGGAAACCCGCGATGAGGTCGGCACCGAACACCATATCGGGCCGCAGGCGGCGGGCCTCGCCGGCAGAACTTGATGGCATCGGCCCGCACATGCCGGCGCTTCATGCGCTTGAGGATCATGTCGTCGCCCGACTGCAGCGACAGATGCAGGTGTGGCATGAGACGCGGCTCCTGCGCGATCGCATCCATCAGATGCGCGTCCGCCTCGACCTGGTCGATCGACGACAGCCGGAGCCGCTTGAGCTCCGGCACGTGGCGCAGGATGTGGCGCACCAGCATGCCCAGCGTCATCGCGCCCGGCAGATCGCGGCCGTATGACGTCATGTCCACGCCGGTGAGAACGACCTCCGGGTAGCCCGCTTCGACCAGGCGGCGCACCTGCGCCACCACCTCGCCGGCAGGAACAGAGCGCGACGGCCCGCGTCCGAAAGGAATAATGCAAAAGGTGCAGCGATGGTCGCAACCGTTCTGCACCTGCACGTAGGCGCGCGCACGCGAGCCGAAGCCGTCGATCATGGCATGCGCGGTCTCGCGCACCGACATGATGTCGTTGACCAGCACGCGCGGGCTGTCGCCGAGGCTCAGGCCGCGAAACGTATCGGCGCGCATCTTCTCGGCATTGCCGATGACAGCGTCGACCTCCGGCATGTCGGCAAAACGCTCCGGCTCGATCTGCGCCGCGCAGCCCGTGACGATGATGCGCGCGCGCGGGCTCTCGCGCCTGAGCTTGCGAATTGCCTGTGCGGCCTGGCGCACGGCCTCCGCTGTAACTGCGCACGTATTCACAATAACGGCGTCGTCAAGCCCCGCTGCAATGGCGTGGCCGCGCATCACCTCCGACTCGTAGGCATTGAGACGGCAGCCCATGGTGACGAGACGGACACCACTCGGGCTCGGTGTGCACTCCCCTACGTCGTGTCGAAGACGCGCCTCCGGCACGATGGGGGAGGGAAAGAGTATCGGTGAAGGATGGCTCGCCACGGCGCTAGGCCATTTCCAGCGCATCGAGCACACCTTCGTGCTCGAGCTCGATCGGGCCCGTCATCAGGATGCGATCGCCGGCCGTCCACTCGATCAGCAGCGGCCCGCCCGGCAGCGTGACCGTAACCTGCCGGCCGGCGAGCCCCTTGCGCGCCGCGCACACCGCCGCCGCACAGGCGGCACTGCCGCACGCCTTGGTGAGGCCCGCGCCGCGCTCCCACGTGCGTACGGTGATAGAACCCGGCGAGGTGACATGCGCCACCGAGATGTTTGCCCGCTCGGGAAATATCGGATGGTTCTCCAGCATCGGCCCGATCCGGGCGAGGTCGTAGGCATTGACGTCCTCGACCCAGAACACGGCATGCGGGTTGCCGACATTGACCGCGGACGGGGAATGCAGGATCGGCTTGTCGATCGGTCCGATCTGCAGCTCGATGGTCTTGGTATCGTGGAACGCCTCGGCGAGGGGAATGTCCTTCCAGCCGAACTTCGGGCGCCCCATGTCGACGGTAATGTGCGCGATGTCCTTCACCTCGACATCGAGTACGCCTGCCTTGGTCTCGAACTTGAGCGCTTTGCGCCCGGTCTGGCCAGCGACGAGCCACCCGACACAGCGCATGCCGTTGCCACAGGCTTCAGCCTCCGAGCCGTCGGTATTGTAGATGCGGATGTAGGCCTCGGTGCCGGGATACTTGGGATCGTGCAGCACCATCATCTGGTCGAAATGCGACGCCGGCCGCTCCGCGACCGCATGGGCTGCGGCCGTCGTGAACGCCTCCTTGCGGCCGCGCAAGTCGACCACCACGATCTCGTTGCCGAGTCCGTTCATTTTCCTGAAGGGCAGGTTCGCTGGCATCGCCTCTTATATGGCGAGCCGCCGGGGCAGCACAATCGAGGCCGGGGAACACTCATCGCGGAAAAATGAGCAAAACCCCGCCTTGAAGCGTTGTAACCACAAACCTGCCGGTGAAGCCCGCAGGAACCGCAGCGGCCCTGGAGCTTGATCAATGCGCGTTGTGACCGTCCTGACTGTTGTAGGCGCCCTGTTTGCCGGCTGCTGGCCCGCCACCGCCGAAATAACGAACGCACCCCCGCAAAAAACCAAGACCGCAATGAAGATCGAGACCTTTGCCAAGGGACTCGTGAACCCGTGGGGCATGGCCTTCCTGCCCGATGGCCGCCTGCTGGTGACGGAGCGGCCCGGCCGCATGCGGCTGATAGGCAAAGACGGCCGGCTCTCACCGCCGCTGAAAGGCGTGCCGCCGGTGTTTGCCAGCGGGCAAGGCGGACTGCTGGACGTGGCGCTCAGCCCCGATTTCGTATCTTCCGGCCTGATCTACTTCTCCTATTCGGAGCCACGCGGGCAGGGCAGCAACGGCACCAGCGTGGCACGGGGGAAACTCGCAGCCGGCGAGGAAGCCGCCCGCCTCGACGATGTGAAGGTTATCTTTCGCCAGGAGCCAGCCACAACCGGCGGCATGCACTTCGGCTCGCGGCTGGCCTTCGCGCGCGACGGCAATCTGTTCGTGACGCTCGGAGAACGCGGGGCCACGCGACAAGGCGCAGGATCTCGGCAATCACTACGGCAAGGTCGTGCGCATCCGCCCCGACGGTTCCGTGCCGCCGGACAATCCATTCGTCAACAAGGCGGGCGTCAGGCCGGAAATCTGGAGCTACGGACACCGCAACCTGCAGGCCGCCGCAATCAATCCGGCCACCGGCAAGCTGTGGACCGTCGAGCACGGCGCGCGCGGCGGCGACGAGGTCAACATTCCCCAGGCGGGCAAGAACTACGGCTGGCCGGTGATCACCTACGGGCGCGACTACTCGTTCTTGAAGATCGGCGAAGGAACGGCCAAGGCCGGCATGGAGCAGCCGATCTACTACTGGGATCCCTCGATCGCACCCTCCGGCATGGCGTTCTACACCGGCGATCTGTATCCCGCAATGGAAGGGCAGCCTGTTCGTCGGCGCGCTGGCCGGGCAGGCCCTTCACCGCCTCGTGCTCGACGGCGAGAAGATCGTCGGCGAGGAGCGCCTGCTCGGCGACCTGGGCGAGCGCATCCGCGACGTCCGCTCCGGCCCCGACGGCGCCATCTGGCTGCTGACGGACAGTCCGGAGGGGCGGGTGCTGCGCGTGGTGCCTGCAAAATAAGGCCAGCCCCTTTGCCACTCCGGCCTGCTATTGACAGCCCCTGGCGTTCCGGGGATTGTGCGCGCCATCCAGACGGCCCGTGAACACGAGCCGCCGCCCTGCACATGATTTGGCCTCGTTAGGCCGGAAAATCGGGAGGCAGGGAGGTCAACGTCCGCCAGCGCGATGCGCTCGCGGGCGCGATACGTCATTCCCGCGTGGCAGCACCCACGCGACGAAGGAGCACGATGTTTCAAAGTCTGTCAGATCGCCTCTCGGGCGTCCTCGACAAGCTCACCCGGCGCGGGTCGCTCACCGATAGCGATGTCAGCGAGGCCATGCGCGAAGTCCGCCGCGCGCTGCTGGAAGCGGACGTGGCGCTCGAGGTCGTGCGCGATTTCACCGACAAGGTGAAGGCCAAGGCGGTCGGCCAGAATGTGGTCAAGTCGATCACGCCTGGCCAGATGGTCGTCAAGATCGTGCACGACGAGCTGGTGGCGATGCTGGGCTCCGATGCCGAGCCCATCGATCTCGCCGCCCAGCCACCGGTCGCGATCATGATGGTCGGCCTGCAGGGCTCCGGCAAGACGACCACGACGGCCAAGATCGCCTACCGCCTGACCACGCGCGACAAGAAAAAAGTCCTGATGGCCTCGCTCGACGTGCGCCGTCCAGCCGCGCAGGAGCAGCTCCGCGTGCTGGGCGAGCAGACCAACGTCGACACGCTGCCCATCGTCGCCGGCCAGACGCCGCAGCAGATTGCCAAGCGGGCACTCGATGCGGCCCGCCTCGGCGGGTACGACGTGGTGCTACTCGATACGGCGGGGCGCATTCACATCGACGAAGTACTGATGCAGGAGTTGGCGGATGTGCGCGACATTGCGCGACCGCACGAGACGCTGCTGGTCGCCGACAGCCTGACCGGCCAGGACGCCGTGAAGCTCGCGACCAGCTTCAACGAGCGCATCGGCATCACGGGCATCGTGCTCACGCGCGTCGACGGTGACGGGCGCGGCGGTGCGGCGCTCTCCATGCGCGCCGTGACGGGCAAACCGATCAAGCTGCTCGGTGTCGGCGAGAAGTGGGACGCGCTGGAGGACTTCCACCCGCAGCGCATCGCCGGCCGCATCCTCGGCATGGGCGACGTCGTGAGCCTGGTCGAGAAGGCCGCTCAGAACATCGACATGCAGAAGGCGCAGGCGATCGCCGAGAAGATGCGCAAAGGCGTCTTCGACCTGGAGGATCTCTCCGACCAATTGAAGCAGATGGAAAAGATCGGCGGCATGTCGGGCATGATGGGCATGCTGCCCGGCATCGGCAAAGTGAAGAAGCAGATGGATGCCGCCAACTTCGACGACAGCATCTTCAAGCGCCAGCGCGCCATCATCTCGTCCATGACGCCCAAGGAGCGGCGCTCCCCAAAATCCTCGACGGCAAGCGCAAGCGGCGCATCGCGGCCGGCTCCGGCACCAAGCCCGAGGACATCAACAAGCTGCTCAAGATGCACCGCCAGATGGCCGACATGATGAAGACCATGGGCAAGCGCGGCGGCCTCATGCAGCGCATGATGGGCGGCGGCGCGGGCGGGCCGAGCCCGGCCGAGTTGGAGCGGATGCAGGCGGAGCTCGGCAGCCTCGATCCCAGGGCGCTGGAGAACCTGCCCAAGGACCTGAAGGAGCACTTGCCGAAAGGCCTGCCCGGCCTTGGCGGCGGCGTCATGCCGAAATTGCCGGGGCTACCCGGCCTCGGTGGCGGTGCGCCGCGCTTCCCTGGTCTTCCTGGGTTGCCGGGGAAAAAGAAATGATGCCGACGCGCAAGAAAGCAACCTCGTGGTGAGCCTGTCGAACCACGAGCGGGCTGCTGGGAAACGCGCCCTCAGCGCCCTTCGACAGGCTCAGGGCGGGGACCGGATGGAAACTCAGGCTGCGTAGAAGTTAAAAGCAGAGAATCTCGAAGTTCGAACACCAGAAAAGGAATACAAGCATGTCCGTGAAAATCCGCCTCTCGCGTGGAGGCACCAAGAAGCGTCCCTACTACTACATCGTCGTGGCCGAGGCGGCTTCGCCGCGCGATGGCCGCTACATCGAGCAGATCGGCACGCACAATCCGCTGCTCCCCAAGGACAATGCTGACCGCGTGAAGCTCGACGTGGAACGCGCCAAGCATTGGCTCAAGGTCGGCGCGCAGCCGTCCGACCGCGTGTCGCGCTTCCTCGACGCCGCTGGCCTGATGAAGCGCGAAGGCCGCAAGAGCGTGCAGAAGGCACTGCCAAAGAAAAAGCGCCAGGAGCGTGAGGCGGCAGCCGCCGAAGCAGCGGCCAAAGCTGACGGCGGCGAGGCCAAGCCGGCAGCGTAGGTGCCGTGGCCGAGGCAAAGCCCATTCGCATTCTCCTTGGCCACATCGCGGGTGCCCACGGCATCCGCGGCGAGGTGCTGATCAAGACCTACACCGAGGCGCCGGAGAATGTCGGCGCCTATGGACCGCTCAGCGACGAGGGCGGCACGCGCACGTTCAACCTCAAGAGCGCGCGCGCGACCTCGAAGGGCGTGGTCGCGCGGCTGCAGGGCATCGATGACCGCAACGCTGCCGAAGCGCTGAAAGGCATTGCGCTCTACATCGAGCGCGAACGCCTGCCCGCGGCTGCCGACGGCGAGTTCTACCACGCCGACCTGATCGGGCTGGCCGCGGTCGACGGCGACGGCAAGCCGCTCGGCGAGATCGTAGCCGTACAGAACTACGGTGCGGGCGATCTGCTGGAGATCAGGCTGGCCGGCGCGAGCAAGACCGAACTGGTGCCGTTTACCGATGCGGCCGTGCCCGAGGTCGACATTGCCGCGCGCCGTGTGGTCGTTATTCTGCCATCGGAGGCCCACGACGAAACTTGACTGCTAGCCCTTCCGGAATAACAGCAGCCAAGCCCGATCGGGGAATGTGCATGCGCGTGCCCAGGCCTGCTGCCCGTTTTGAGCCGGAGCGGATCGCCCGCATCAAGGCATGCCTTACCCGGCTTATCGAGTATGGAACTGACGGCTACCCGCCTTACGTCAGGACCCGTCTCAAGATTCTCAATGTGGTCGCATATCTCATCGCAGCGTTTGCCCTGATCTACGCGATCCAGCAGGCCCTGGCTGATGCCAGCCTGTTGGCTCCGGCCATCGCCTTGAACCTCGCCAACATGCTGGTTGCTTTGCTCGTTCCGTTCGCGCACCGCTTCAGCGACATAGCCGGCGCGTTTCTGCTCACCGTCATCGAGTTCGTCGCGCTGTTTTCATTCACCGCGCTGTTCGGAACGGCCTCGGGCATTCACTTGCAGTACTTCGCCGCGCCCGCCGCGTTCTTCGTGATCTTCGGCAGCCGCCGCCTTCTGCTGATCCTGGCATTGATTGCGAGTGCCTACATTCTGCATCTTGCGGCAGACGCCCTATTCCCGCGCTCTGCGGCGCGCATCCCAGTGGACGAGGGGACGCTGGGGTCGCTCTATGTCACGGCCGCATTCATGACGTTCACGATGATTAGCGCCGTCGTGTACTACGCTTTCCGGCTCGCCGATCAGGCCCGGGCTGAGACCGAAGCCCTGCTGCGCAACATCCTGCCGGAATCGATTGTCGACCGTCTGAAGGCCGCGCCCGACGTGGCCATTGCGGACGCGTGCGACGACGCCTCCGTTCTGTTCGCCGATCTCAAGGGCTTCGTGACGCTCGCCAAATCACTTGGCCCGCAACGGACCGTGGCATTGCTGAACGAGTTGACCCATCGCTTCGACCGGCTCGCCGCCGAGCACGGCGTGGAAAAGGTCAAGACCATCGGCGATGCCTACATGGCCGTAGCCGGCGTGCCGCAACCGGCGGCAGATCACGCCGTGCGCATGGCGCACATGAGCCGCGCCATGCTGCAGGTCGCCAACGAGGTAGGCAAATCGTGGAATGTGGTGCTGGCAATCCGTGTGGGCATTGCCAGCGGCCCGGTGATGGCAGGCGTGATCGGTGCGGCGCGCCTGAGCTATGACGTATGGGGCGACACGGTCAACCTGGCTGCCCGGCTTGAAAACCAGAGCGAGGTGGGGCGCGTACTCATCAGCCGGGAGACCAGGGCGCGGCTGGATGGGTACTTCGAAGTCGAGGCGCGGGGCGCTCTCGACATCCGCGGGCTTGGCGCAGAGGAGACGTGGTATCTGGGCGTCCCCCTGCCGGTCCCGGGCCGGGCCGCCATGCACGAGCCGGCCGACGCAACCGCCCTCGCCGAGCAACCGGGTCATCCCCTAAACCGGCTCGCCGCGCAGCAGTTTCGGCACCTCGCCGGTGAGGCCGGCGGCCTCGGCTACGAAAAACTGCTTCAGAACCGGCAGCCGGTCGACTAGCGCCGAGGCCGGCGCTGCGCGCCGTGCGCAGCAGCGTCCAGTCGCTGGAGAACAGCCGGTTCAAGCCGTCGAACGCGGCGGCCGAAAGCGCCGCGTCGGTGCGGCGCCAGCGCTCGTAGCGCGCCAGCACGATGCTGGAGCCGATATCGAGGCCGAGCCGCGCGGCATCGGCCACCACCTCCGTCAGCGCGGCCACGTCCCTGAGCCCCAGGTTCAGCCCCTGCCCGGCGATCGGATGCACCAGATGCGCGGCATCGCCGACCAGCACCAGGCGCTCCGCCACCATCGCGCGCGCCAGATGCATTTCCAGCGGCCATACGGCGCGCGGCCCGGCCAGCTCGATGCCGCCCAGGCGATAGCCGAAGCGCTTCTCGACCTCCGCGAGAAAGCCGGCATCGTCGAGCGCCATGATCGCCCGGCCCTGCGCTCTCCTCCTCCGTCCATGTGACGCAGGAGCGATTGCCCTTGCAGCGGCAGGATCGCGAACGGGCCCGACGGCAGAAAGTGCTGCATCGCGCGCGAGCGGTGCGGCTTCTGGTGACGGACCGTGGTGACGATGCCCACCTGCGGATACTTCCAGCCGACGACGCCGATGCCAGCCGCCTCGCGCAGGCGCGACGCGCGCCCGTCTGCTGCCACCAGCAGCGGCGCGCGCAAGCGGCGACCGTCGGCAAGCGTGACCGCGACGCCATGCTCGTCGGCGGCATAGTCCGCGGCAGCGGCGCCACCCATCAGGGCGATAGACGAGCCGCCGCACAGCTGCCGCACAGGATGGCCGCCGTGCAGGCGTTCGTTCTCGACGATATAGGTGGCGGGCTCGCCGCCTTCGACGGTGTTGTCGTAGGACACGAGGATGGGACGGAACGCATCGTCGAGCGACGCAGTCGGTGATGTCGACCGCCGTCACCGGCTTCGGCATGGTCGGCGAGCGCAGGCCATATGCCCAGCGCCGCCAGCAGGTGCTGCGAGCCTGCCGAGACGGCCGAGGCGCGCATATCGCGGTGGCGCGGCCGCGCCTGCGAACGGCACGCGATCGACAACGGCGATCCTTATCGCCGGCCCCAGCGCATCGGCGAGCGCGCAGGCAAGCGTCAGGCCGACGCGCACCGCCGCCGGCAATGACGATATCGTAGCGCTCTTCATCCGTCTGCATTGCGCTTATCCCCGGCCTCCGCCTGCCTGCTTGACAGAAGTGGCCGCACCGACCTCCCTTGGTCGCCGCTGTCATCGCGGGTCGTATCATGCCGCCAAGCAAACCCAAGTCTCCCGGCGCCATCGAGAACCTGCTCTCCATTCTGGACCTGGAGCCGCTGGAGGATAACCTGTTTCGCGGCCGCAGCCCGCAACAGTCCTGGCAGCGCGTGTTCGGCGGCCAGACCCTCGGCCAGGCCCTGGTGGCGGCCGTGCGCACGGTGCCGCCCGAGCGCATCGCCCATTCGCTGCACGCCTATTTCCTGCAGCCCGGCGACCTGACGCGGCCCATCATCTACGGCGTGGAGCGCGTGCGCGACGGCGGCAGCTTCACCACGCGGCGGGTGACGGCCACGCAGCACGGCCGCGCGATGTTCGTCATGAGCGTGTCGTTCCACAAGGTCGGAGCCCGGCCTCGACCACCAGAACGCCATGCCGGACGTGCCGCCGCCCGAGGACCTGCCGAGCGAGCGGATTTGAAGGCGCGGATGATCGCCGAGCTGCCCGAGAGCCATGCGCACGTACTGGGAGCAGGAACGCCCCATCGAGATGCGGCCGGTGGACGTGTCGCGCTACTTCGCGCGCGAGAAGCGGGCGCCGGTGCAGTACGTCTGGATGCGGGCGAGCGGCCCGCTGCCCGACGACGCGCCGCTGCACCAGTGCGTGCTTGCCTATGCGTCCGACTTCTCGCTGCTGGACACCGCGCTGATCGCCCACGGCAAGCTGATGTTCGACCAGGACATTCAGCTTGCCAGCCTCGACCACGCGCTTTGGTTCCACCGCCCGTTCCGGGCCGACGACTGGCTGCTCTATGCCCAGGACAGCCCCTCCAGCCACGGCGCGCGAGGGTTCTGCCGGGGCAGCATTTTCACCCGCGACGGCGCCCTGGTGGCTTCGGTTGCCCAGGAAGGCCTGATGCGCCAGCGGGCATCTGCCTTCGTGCCTAGATAATGGGCATTTATTAATCTATGAGCACTTTTTGTGCATGCAGCGCCGACCTGCATAGGCAGGCGTGTTTCAGACCGTTCTGCGAGCAATTTCAAAGCGCTAGACGGCTGTTTCGAATTTGGCACGCCTTTTGACTCTTAACTGGGCGACGCCGCCTTTGCGCGGCGAGGGGCGCTGTCCTGTTCGCGCGCGAATTGGGCAGCCAGAGACGAAGGGGAAACCGCATGAAGCTGGTGACCGCCATCATCAAGCCGTTCAAGCTCGAGGAAGTGCGCTCAGCGCTCACCGACCTTGGGCTGCAAGGCATGACCGTGACCGAAGTGAAGGGTTACGGCCGGCAAAAAGGGCATACGGAGATCTACCGCGGCGCCGAATACGCGGTGAGCTTCCTGCCGAAAGTGAAGATCGAAGTCGTCGTGCCGTCCGGCACCGTGGACAAGGCTGTCGAGGCCATCGTCCGCACCGCCAGAACCGGCCAGATCGGTGACGGCAAGATCTTCGTCTCTGCCATCGAGCAAGCCGTGCGGGTCCGCACGGGCGAGACCGACGACAGCGCAATCTGATTTCCAAATCTTCCACTCGTGAAGTTCGCCGCAGACACTTGGAGGCAGTAGACATGAAACTTGGTACTTCGCGCCGGATTGCAGCACTTGCAATCATGGCACTATTTGCGTGGCTCATGGTCGAGCCCGCCTTGGCTCAGGCGCCGACACCGCCGACGCCGAACAAGGGCGACACGGCGTGGATGCTGACGGCCACCGTGCTGGTGCTGCTGATGACGATCCCGGGCCTTGCCCTGTTCTACGGCGGCCTGGTGCGCACCAAGAACATGCTGTCGATGCTGATGCAGGTGTTCTACACGGTCTGCGTCGTGTGCATCATCTGGGTGCTGTACGGCTACAGCATGGCCTTCACGGAAGGCATCAATCTACAACAGCCTCTTCGGCAGCTTCAGCAAAGCGTTCCTGGCCGGCGTCACGCCGGAGTCGAACGTCGAGACGTTCACGCAGGGCGTCGTCATCCCCGAGTACGTCTACATCTGCTTCCAGATGACGTTTGCCGCATCACGCCGGCGCTGATCGTCGGAGCGATGGCCGAACGCATGAAATTCTCGGCGATTGCGCTCTTCATCCCGCTGTGGGTGACGTTCGTCTACTTCCCGATCGCGCACATGGTCTGGTACTGGGCCGGTCCCGAAGCCGTCGCCGGCGCCGCCAAGGCCATCGCCGATGCCGGTGCCGACGCCGCCAAGAAGCAGGCTGCTGAAGCGCTATTGGCAGCTGCAAACGCCAACGCCGGCCTCGCCTTCCAATGGGGCGCGCTCGATTTCGCGGGCGGCACGGTGGTGCACATCAACTCCGGCATCGCCGCACTCGTCGGCGCGCTGGTGGTCGGCAAGCGGGTCGGCTTCGGCAAGGAAGCGATGCCTCCCCATTCGCTGACGCTGACGCTGGTCGGCGGCGCGCTGCTGTGGGTTGGCTGGTTCGGCTTCAACGCGGGCTCTGCCCTCGAAGCCGGCGGTACGGCCGCACTGGCGATGCTCAATACGTTCGTCGCCACTGCGGCGGCAGCCCTTGCCTGGCTGCTGGCGGAGAACATCTCCAAAGGCAAGCCGAGCCTGCTGGGTGCGGTAACAGGCGCGGTCGCTGGCCTCGTCGCCGTCACGCCGGCGGCAGGTTTCGCTGGTCCCGATGGGCGCCATCGTGCTCGGCCTCGTGGCCGGCGTTCGTGTGCTTCATCGCCTGCTCGGCCATCAAGAATGCGCTGGGCTATGACGACGCCCTCGACGTGTTCGGCGTGCATGGCATCGGCGGCATCGTCGGCGCGATCGGCACCGGCATCCTGGCAGCGCCGTTCCTCGGCGGTACCGGCGTGTTCGACTACACGGCCGGCAAGATCGGCGACTACGACATGGTCACGCAGGTGATCTCGCAGATCAAGGCTGTGTGCCTGACGATCGTCTGGTCGGGTCTCGGCACCCTGATCCTGCTCGACGGTCGTTCGCGTGGTCGTCGGCTTGCGGCCGGCCACCGATCAGGAGCGCGAGGGTCTCGATCTCGTCGATCACGGCGAGCGGGCCTACAACTACTGATAGCGTGTGCGGCGAGGCTTGCGCTCCATCAGGCCTTGCCGCCTCCTCGAGCACGCCATTTCCCCGGTACGTGCTCATCAGCGCCCGGAGTTCCGCTCCGGGCGCTTTTCTTCAGGGCGATACTCGCAACGCTGCGTGCGCGCCCAGACTGCCGCAGCAGCAGTAAGCAGGTGCTCGCGCCGAAGCGCGATACAGCCCTCGGTCGGCGCGTAGCCGGCCCTCGCGATGTGCATGAAAATCGCGCTGCCGCCGCCACGCACCCGCGGCGAGGTGTTGTGGCTCAGCACGACGACGACGTCATACAGATGGTCCGTGCGCCAAAGAGACTCGGCGCTGGCCGCGTAGGGAAGACGCACGAGCCGGTTGTAATTGCGGTCGGCGGGAGCATCGCACCAGCCATCGTTGCGGCCGATGGCTTTGACCGGCAATCGCGTTACAGGCCGCACGATGCGGTCGGCGCGATAGAGCACCCGCACAAGGTTCCAGCAGCCTATGGGCGTTGCGCCGTCGCCCTCGCGTTTGCATGTGCGCCGTCCGCCTTTGCCCAGTGCACAAGGTAAATTCAGGACACCAAGTCTCACCACCCCGCGGGGGCCGGCGGCGGACAGTCCCGAGGCAATGACAATTCGTCTGCGGCGCAGTCCCGGTCGCCCCCGCACATGTTTCGGCATACCACCCCTCTTCAAGACACCTGCAAGGCCTGTTTCGCCTTGAAAACTGATGCTAGAGTCCCCGCGCCCTGGCAATAATCCCATAAATTGGAGCCGACGCGCATGAGCACCGCACGGAAGATTCTCATCGTCGACGACGACGAGGACCTTCG
Organism: uncultured Alphaproteobacteria bacterium; assembly: GCA_963814055.1. GTDB lineage: Bacteria > Pseudomonadota > Alphaproteobacteria > Rhizobiales > Hyphomicrobiaceae > AWTP1-13. The sequence goes on along the minus strand of CAWFBJ010000019.1, from coordinate 114,870 downwards.
TGAGTCATTAAAGGACCAATTGGCGCTGCACGACGAGTTTGAAGTTGTGACGGCTCCGACGGCGTCGAAGGCCATCGATGCGGTCAAAGGCAACCATCTGGACCTCGTTCTCCTGGACGTGGGCCTGCCCGACATGGATGGCCGCGAAGCCTGCAAACTGCTGCGCAAGGCCGGCTTCAAGAGCCCGATCGTCATGCTGACGGGCAATGACTCGGATGCCGACATGATCCTCGGCCTCGATTCAGGCGCCAACGACTACGTGACCAAGCCCTTCAAGTTTGCCGTGCTGCTGGCGCGCATTCGCGCGCAGCTGCGTCAGCACGAGCAGAGCGAGGATGCTGTCTTCGCCATCGGGCAGTATTCCTTCAAGCCTGCATCGAAGATGCTGATCGACGAGAAGGGCTCGAAAATCAGGTTGACGGAGAAGGAAACCTCGATCCTCAAGTATCTCTATCGCGCCGGCGAAAAGGTGGTGACGCGCGACGTGCTGCTGCAGGAAGTGTGGGGCTACAATTCCGGCGTCACCACGCACACGCTGGAGACGCATATCTACCGCCTGCGCCAGAAGATCGAGAAAGACCCGTCGCATGCGGAATTGCTGGTGACCGAAACCGGCGGCTACAAGCTCGTTCCCTAGCGTCGTTTGGACGACGACTAAGTCGCAACCTCGCGTTTGTCATGGTCGGGCTTGTCCCGACCATCCAGATATCGGCACACTCGGTCGCTGCTAATTGCAGGTTCGTCTGCGCACCGGCATTCTGGCCTGTCTGGCCCACAGTGCCACGCACCATCTTGTCCACAGGCGGCTGGACCCGAGGGAGCGAATCGCCCAACGCTGCACGGAAAATCTGCACCGATGAGGTCGCCTGCAATGGCCATCGACAAGGTCATCGCGCCTATGCTGCGCGTACCCCTATTCTGCGGCTTGAAGCCTCTGCAGCTGACGGAAATCGCGCGCCAGGCCGAACGCATCGCCTTTCGGCGCGGCAGCGCTATTACCCAAGCAGGCACTCCGGGAGACGGCGCTTACCTCATCGTATCCGGCGAAGCCGTGTGCATGCCCGAGTTGCGATCCGATGCGCCGCAGCCGATTGAACCCGGTTCGCTCATCGGCGAGCTCGCCATGCTGATCGACCATGTGTACGGCGCCACGATCGTCGCGGAAGGACGCGTGCACTGCCTCAAGATCCTGCGGTCGGCACTCTACGAGCAGATGCAGGCGGACCCCGCCCTGGCCGACCACTTTTCCAGCGCCTTGGTGGCCCGCTTGACCCAGGTCGCGCTGGAGATGCGCAAAATCGACCGGCTGCTTGCGGCGCCTGGCGATCCGGTCACGGTCGACAGCACGCCGATCGCGGAGACCAGGCATCTGCCTCGCGAAACCGGCGCTCAAATCTAGCGGCAGCAAAGAAAAGCGCCCAACTCCGGGGGAGGAGTTGGGCGCGAGAAGCGCGTCATGCGCATAGTGCCAGGAGGGAAGCCGGCACTTGCAAGTGATGTCTTTCGGCTAGACGGGGGGCACTACCGATGAAGAGCGACATCACTCGCTATGTTCAAGAGATAAACCTTACAGAGGCCATTTCAATGGGGGATCGGCGTGGTATCACGAAATTGTTACGGAATGTTTCAGTTATCCCCAAGCTTAAGATTTGCGTGATTCCGAACAGCCACAGGCGGTTCTGGGTGCTATTGCAGCTTTTGCAGCGCAATCGAGGACGGCACGAACAGATTGGGGTCTAGGTTTTCGGCCTTTCCGAAGTCATGCAGTTCGACACGGGTATCCAGGCCCTGGGAGTCCGTCGTGATCCATTCCTTGAGCTCCACCACCGGCTTCTTGAGCAGGAACAGCTTTATACGGCCGGGGGTGTCAGGGCTCTTATCCTGCAGCGCCAGCACGATCCTGTCTTCTGTCTCAGCCGACCTCGAGAATGCGTGCTTCCTTCAACAGATCCACGTCTTTACGCAGAAGGACCCTGAAGGGCGTCTGATCCAGACCCCAGCGATTATCCGTCTTCAGGTCCAGATCCTGAATAGCCAAGTATTTTCCGTCCGATACGACGATCTGCTTACTAGGCAGATTGTATTCGAAGCGAAACTGACCTGGACGCTTGATGTAGAACTTGCCGCGCATGCGCTTGTTATCAGCGCTGATCTGGACAAAATTGCCCTTCATGTCCCCCATTTGATTGAAATAGTTCGTAACCTTCTGAATAAGCTCCATTTGCTTGGCGATCAAACTCCTGTCCCGAAGCATCCGGCTCCTTCGTAACGGTCTGGTTCCAGTTCGGCTGGGGTTGCGGAGGGCTCTTTGCGCCCTGGGCCCAGGCGGTCCCCAGCCAGAGCCACGCCAACAAAGGCCATGAGCGCCAAGTGCACCGGATGGCGTGCGTGCATCGAGATCCCCCAAGCTGCGTTCCACGCAGTAGGCTGCGATTCAGCCGATCTAGCACCGTTTGTCGCAACATTGGGACAAGATTGTGGGGACAAACGGCCTTGAACGACCGGGATGCCCGTTCCGTCAGTAGCCGAGCCGCACCGGCTCAGATTTCCCGCGAACCGGGGCCGCCGATCAGAATAGGCCGCATGCCGTTGTAGACGGGCGCACCGAGAATGCCCTCCCGCTCCATGCGCTCGATGAGATCGGTGGCGCGCATATAGCCAATTTGCAGGCGTTGCTGGAGATAGCCGGTCGACGCCTTGCGATCATCGAGCACAATGGCAACGGCGCGCCCGTAGAGATCATCGCCGCCGGGCAGGCTTTGCGGACGCCAGCCGTTCTCAGGCGGCGCCATCGGAGGCCTTCTTGGCGTTGCGGGCTCGAGTGCAGGCCAAGCGGCCCCTTGCCCTTGGTTCGGGTCCTGAATGCTGCCTGGCAACTCAGCGCGCTGAGCCTCGATGATGCCTCTGGCCGCCTGAATGGGGTCAGCCGGTGCACGCCGATATGAGGGCGGCTCCGCGGGCACTTCGGGTTCCATCAAAATGCCGGACGGCTTGCTCGCGCGCGTTGCCGCCTTGCCTGAACCCTTGGGGGCGCAGATGGACAGAATCCGATCGAGACTCTTGCGATCAACATCGTTGTCGAACGTTCTGGGTTCGCTCTCCGGCTCCGGTCCGTACTGATGGACCGGCGGATAGACGCGGGGTGCAGGGATGAACACAGGTTGAGGCGCGGCGTAGACAGGCGCCGCGCGCGAGAACCGCGCCGGCATCCCCAGCGTGGGCTCGCGCCGGTTGATGATCGCGCGCTCCGACATTTCGCCCAGCCGCTGCCACGCCCGGGCAGACAAAGCGCAAATCGAGGCCGCGCGGCCGCTGGCAGATCAGCTTCAGATCGCGTTGCGACAAGCCCAGGCTGGTCATGAGCAGCATCAAGCCGCCGGCGAAACAAAAGAGACCCGCGGCAGCCGACGCACGTTCCGGCCGGATCATGGCCAGGACGCTCGTCACCGCCCTGAGCAGCAGATCGCCGAGTAACCCGCCAACGTTGTAGGGCAGCGGCCAGCCGCCCATCCTCGGCAGCGATGAGGCGGCGCAGGCAAGCAGCAGAACGGCGATCGGCGCCAGCATGAGCTTTGCGCGCGTGTTGTCGAGCCGGCCCTTGCCGATCAGTTGCAGCGCCCAGAACACTGGCGGCAGAAATACGAACACGCCGGCCAGACCCAGAAGCTGCATGATCAGGTCGGAGATGATGGCGCCGACGGGCCCGAGGAGGTTGCTGACGGGGCCGCTCGCTGCGTGCGTCAGGCTCGGATCGGCAATCTGCCAGCTGAGCAGACTGAGAGCGCAGGCGCCGCAGGCAGCGAGCACTACGTAGCCCAGCATTCCACACAGCCACGCATTGAAGCGGGCTGAGATAGTGCCCGGCAGCAACGGAGCTTGCTCGCTCAGAGACGCCATAACAACCAAACGCGATTACGCAGTGACCAGAACCATACGCTCGAGCGCCTGCCTGATCGTCGCCGCGTCTTCAACCAGAGCAACGCGGACGTAGGATCGACCGGGATTCACACCCGCCCGATCCGCCTCAGCCAGATAGGCGCCAGGTATCACTCTGACGCCCCCGCTTTGCCAAATGGTTAACGCCGCTTCTTCCGCGCCACCAAGATGGCTCATGTCGAGCCAGAGGAAGAAGCCGCCGGCAGGCCTTGCATAGCCAAAGCGGCCGGCAAGCACCTCGTCGCAGACATCGAACTTGGCGCGGTAGGCCTCGCGTATGGCGGCGACGTGGGTCTCGTCTGACCACACCGCAGCCGAGGCGTGCTGCACGGGCCCCGGCATGGTCGGCGCGATCATGTTGCGTATTTCGGCCAGCGTTTCCAGGAATGCGCCGTCGCCGGCGACGAAGCCCGAGCGCATGCCGGGAAGATTGGAGCGCTTGGACAAGGAATTGAAGACCACAAGATTCTTGAAGCGCTCGGGTGTCTCGAGGGCAACCGCCAGCGCGCCGGCGGGCGGCTCTCGCGTGTAGATCTCCGAATAGCACTCGTCGAAGAACAGCATGAAGTCGTGGCGCCGCGCGAGCGCGAGCGCTTTGCGGATATAGGCGGCATCTGCCACCGCGCCCTGCGGATTGGCCGGCGAACACAGGTACAACGCCACCGTGCGCGCGAGCAGATCCTGTTCCTGCTCCAGCGCATCGAGATCGGGAAGGTGGCTCGTCTCGGCGGTCGCATTCAAAAACACCGGCTCGCAATTGGTGGCGAGAGCCGCACCCAAATAGGCCTGATAGAAAGGGTTGACGATGAGTATGACCGGCCGCCCCTGCACAGGCTTGCGGCCGGCTGCCGGGATCGCAGCGAAGAACAGGCCTTCGCGCGAGCCGCTCACGGGAAGAACCTCACCCGTCGGATTGATCTCGCCGGCGATGCCGTAGCGCCGTCCGATCCACGTTGCAATCGCATTGCGCAAGTCGTCGGACGCGCGGATTTTAGGATAGCTGGCAAACAGCGTGTTGGCTTCGCTCAGCCGGTCGGGAACGAAGGCCGGCATGACCTCGCGCGGATCGCCGATGGTCAGGTCGATGGTCTTGGCATGGCCCGGCGTCCCGCGCTCCAGCAGGCGGCGCGTACGCGTGAAGGGCGAGACGATGGCGCCCTGAGCGAGGGCAGCGAGACCGTTGGGAGAGTTCATGGATGCGTGTGTGCTCGTCTCGTTTGCAGATTGAACCCGTCATCCCGGCCTGAGCGTGTGAGCGCGGAGAGCCGGGACCCAGGGCAGCAGCTCGCATCCCCTGGGTCCCGGATATTCGCTGGCGCGAATTCCGGGATGACAGTAACGGCCAGCACGCCGTCGCTTCAAATCTACACGCGCCCCATGCGCACGTCCTCTTCGGGGTTGGCGCCGATCTTGTGGATCGACAGGTCCGCGCCCCGGCGCTCGTCCTCGGCCGACATCCTGAAGCCGAACACGATGTCGACCAGCGGAATAGACGATGAAGCCGGCGATGGCGGCATAGGCCGCGCCCATCACGCTGCCGACGAGCTGCGACCAGAAGCTGACGCCGCCCATGCCGCCGAACATCGTCAGCCCGAAGATGCCGCAGGCGATGCCGCCCCAGAGCCCGCACAAGCCGTGCAGGGGCCAGACGCCCAGCACGTCGTCGAACTGCCACTTGGAATCGGCCATCGCCTGGAACGCGTAGACGAAGATGACGCCGGCGAGGCCGCCAACGAACAGCGCGCCGATCGGGTGCATCACGTCGGAGCCCGCACAAACGGCAACGAGGCCGGCGAGCGCACCGTTGTGGATGAAGCCCGGGATCGCCATCGCCGGCAATCAACGCAGCAAGAATGCCGCCGCACATCGCCATCAGCGAATTCATGGCGACGAGACCGGTCACCGTCTGCAGCGTCTGCGCGCTCATCACGTTGAAGCCGAACCAGCCGATGCACAGCAGCCAGGAGCCCATGGCGAGCCATGGCATCGATGACGGCGGAATGCCGATGGTGCGACCCTTGTCGAAGCGGCCGAGCCGCGGGCCCAGCCGGCGCACGGCCGAGAAGCCCAGCCATCCGCCGACGGCGTGCACGACGATGGAGCCGGCGAAATCATGGAACTCCTCGCCGAGCTTTGCCTTGAAGAAAAATTCCTGCAGGCCGTAGTTCTTGTTCCAGACGATACCTTCGAAGAAGGGATAGAACAGGCCGACGATGAGCGCCGTTGCCACGCACTGCGGCAGGAAGCGCGCGCGCTCGGCGATGCCGCCGGAGACGATGGCCGGGACCGCCGCCGCAAACGTGCACAGGAAGAAGAATTTGACGAGCGTCAGACCTTGAGGACCGAAGCCCGCCACACCGGCGCTGCCGCTCAGTCCCGGCGCGCTGACAAAGAAGGCGACGCCGTAAGCGATCGTGTAGCCGACCAGAAAGTAGGCAAGTGTCGAGATGGCGAAATCGACCAGGATCTTGCAGAGCGCGTTGACCTGGTTCTTGTGGCGCACCGTGCCTGCTTCGAGAAAAGCAAAGCCGCCGTGCATGGCGAAGACGAGAATTGCACCCACGAGCAGAAACAGCACGTCGGCGCCGCTCTGCAATCCTTGGACGGCCGTTTGAAGTTCCGGCATGCCCCAGCTCCCCGATTTTCATTTGCCCATTGGTTAGGCAGCGCCGTTGCGCGCAGCCCGCCACGCCATAGGCAAAACCGCTGGAATATCTGTCAAGGCCGAAAAAGCCGTTGCCCAAATACTAGGCAGTGTGCGGCGTGGACAAACCGGGCGCCATGCAAATGAGACTTAGAGCGCATTCCACTCAGAATGAGCCTGCAATCCACACTATCGCTGTCATCCTCGGGCTTGTCCCGAGGATCCACCTCTCGACAAGCGACGGAGCGTGCCCATGGCTGGATGGCCGGGACAAGCCCGACCATGACAATCGAGAGGTTTCGATTCAATAGTCGTCGGAAGACCTACTGCGCGTCAGCGCACCCGCCGCGGGTTCATGTAGAGGTCGGCTTCCTGCTTCTCGAGCTTCGGCGTGTATTTGCCCGACGCGATGTCGCGGGCGATCGTGCGCATATGGCGACGGGCCTCGCCGTTGAAGATCAGCATGCCGCAAAACAGCTTCAGCACGATCAGCAGCCGGGGATCGGCGTGTTCCGATTTCACCCGGCCGTACCACTTGCCGCCGATGGAGAATATCTTGCCGTCGAGCGTGCCGATGTTCTGGTTGTGGTGGTTGTAAAGCGTGTAGTCGCCGCCGAGATCGATCAGGTCGCGCTTGAGGCGGTAGAACTGCGGCTTGCCGTCCTCCAGCAGGAAGAACGAGAAGTTCTCCGGCAGCAGCGGCCATTTGCTGGCCGAGCGCTCCAGATAGACCATGTTGTCGTGGTCGCCGACATTGACCGAGAAGCAGGTGACCGGCAGTCCGCGCGCACCCAGCGTGAGCTGCAGGCTGCGCCCGATCATGAGATCCATGGTGGCGCGCCAGTTCACCGTCTCGTTGAACAGCTTGAACACCAGGCGCTTGTCCATGCCGGTGTTCTTGCGCCAGAGATCCTCGCGATAGCCCAGCAGACCGGTGCGCTCGCCGTTCTGGATGATCTCGGCGAAGATATCCATGTCGGTCGTGAACTGACGCGACTTGGCGCGGTTACGGCTGTGCTTGTAGATGCCGAACTCGACCGAGTTGAAGGGCGTGATCCAGACATTGACCGTGAATTCGGACCACTGCGCCTTGGCCCGGCCCTTGGCGGGTTTCGCGGCGCGAGGAATGGAGTCGGCGCTTTCAACGGTGACGGCGCGCGCCAGCACTTCGGCCTTGGCCTCGCGGGCAGCCTCCGCAGCCGCGGAGTCGGCCTCGATTTCCAGCGCCCTGCTTCCGTCCGCCATGAGTGTGCATCTCCTTGATGGAGGCGCCGGCACGCGGGACGATGGCGCGAATCACTTGGACGACGTTAGCATCCGAAAATGCGCAGGCGAGGGACCAGCCCGGCCCTGTTGGCAAAAAGCTGTGCGTGCCGCGCCCATGCTAAAGTCAGGGTCATGTCCGCCTAGCGAAGCGCAGAACGGGCATCCAGATGCGAAGTGGCGGGGCGGCTGGATTCCCGCGTTCGCTCCGCTCGCGGGAATGACGTCGTGTCAGCGCTCACCGAAAATCTGCGAACCGACGCGGACGTGGGTGGCGCCGAAGGCGATGGCTTTCTCGAAGTCGGCGCTCATGCCCATGCTGAGCTGCCCAAGCCCGAGCTCGCGGGCGAGCTTGGCGAGAAAGGCGAAATGCACACCGACCTCCTCGTCGAGCGGCGGGATGCACATGAGCCCGGCAATGTCGAGCTTCAGCTCGTCCCGGCAGAGGCGGAGGAGACTGGCGGTCTCTTTCGGCAGGACGCCGGCCTTCTGCGGCTCCTCGCCGGTGTTGACCTGGATGAAGAGCTGCAGGCGCTTGCCCTGCTTCGCCATTTCCTCGGCGACGGCTGCGGCGATCTTGGGCCGGTCGATGGTGTGGATCGCGTCGAAGAGGGCGACGGCCTCCTTGGCCTTGTTGGATTGCAGCGGCCCGATCAGGTGCAGCTCGATATCGGGACAATGCTCGCGCAGCGCCGGCCACTTCGCCTTTGCCTCCTGCACGCGGTTCTCGCCGAACAGGCGATGGCCGGCGTCGAGGACCGGCTGGATGTGCTCCGGCCCGAAGGTCTTGGTGACGGCGACGAGATGGACGGAGGCAGGGGTCGCGGTTGGCGCCGTTTGCGGCAGCGGCGATGCGGGCGGTAACGTCGGCGAGGCGGGCGGGGGCTGATGCGAGAATTCTGTCATGGGTGCCGCTGCATTCTGACTTGGGTAGGGCTTACCCGAATTGCCTCAACGAGGGTAAGAAAGACGGGATTTTACCCACGCAAGCCGCCACGCTATCAAGAAAGCGCTTCATCTCTGGGCTCGCACGGTACGCTTCGGAAGGTCCTGCTGCGGCACGCGAGGATAAGGCTCGAAGGCGTGTTCATCACTGGACAGGAGATCCAGATACTTGCGGTGCAGAAAGACCTTGTCCCGTCCAATCTTTTCCTCACGGAGCACACCCAAACGCACGAGCTCCTTGAGGTAAGTTGATGCAGCTTGACGCTTGGCAATGCCACGCTCAATGAGATTGGCTATGCGGCAGTACGGTTGTGTGAAGATCAACTGGACAAGATCGTGCGAGTAAATTTTGGAGGCGTCCGCGCGTACGATTGCGTCGGTATCATCCATGAGTGCGCGGATCGCTTTGATCTTTTGTGTCGTCCAGTTGGACGTCACTTCGACAGCGGTGAGCATGTAAAGTATCCAGGGTTCCCACTCCTGATGCGATGTGACACGTTCCAGCAGACGGTAGTACTCAGCGCGATTCCTTAGGATGTACCGGCTGAGGTACAAGGTCGGCAGATCAAGCAATCCTCGCTCCACCAGGCAGAGAATATTGAGGATTCGCCCGGTTCGGCCATTCCCGTCGGGGAAAGGATGTATGGCTTCAAACTGATAGTGCAGGACGGCCATCCTTATCAGTGGATCCACACCGTCTTGTTGATCATGCAGGTAGCGCTCCCAGTTCGTCAGCAGATCACGTAGGCGAGCCTCGCCGTCGGGTGGTGTGTAGATCACCTCACCCGTGTGTCGGTTCGTGAGCCTGACCGGAACGGCTCGAATGTCGAGCTGCACGGCGGTGATTGTTTGGCAGATTTCAACCGCAATCCGGGTAGAAAGCGGTCGAGCTTTCAGGGCCTCGAGCCCATGATAGAGGGCCGTGCGATATCGGAGCGCCTCCTTGGCCGTGGGTTCACCTTCCTCCTCCCGGAGACTGGCCTCGCGGAAGAGTGCATCGTTTGTGGTGACGATGTTTTCAATCTCGGAACTGTCTTTCGCCTCAAGGAGTGGAATTGCGCGTATGAGCACGGTTTGATCAGGGATCAACGGGCCAGCTAGGCGCAGCTCGGCAAGCGCGGTTCGGGCCAAGCCCCATTTTTTCAGGATGACGCGCGTCTCGACATCCGCCGCAGGTGGCAGCAGTGGCAGGTCGTTGTAGGGGTGACCGGGATCGTACATTGGACCGTACATATGTCGATGAAGGTCTATTTTGTCGACATGCTCGCGCGGACATGTCGACAACATCGACACGTTATTCCGAATATGTCGACAGAATCGTGTTTCGTCGACATATAAGATCAGATATGTCGGTGACGTCGACATGTCAACCTATATATGTCGATGAAAATGACTTTTATCGACATGCGCGCGCCGATCTGTCGATCGCAGCGACATATTTCTATCGATATGTCGACGAAACGCAAACCGTCGACATATCGATAGGCAGTCAGAGCCTCCCGAGAGCTGAGGCCTCGGCCACTTACTTGACCGCCTCACGCCCGATCAGTCATTTACCAGCCTGCGGCTAACCCCAGAGATCCGGCCCATGGCAAGCGAACGCTACAACGCGCCCGTGCGCGAAAAGCACTGGCAGCAGGTGTGGAACGAGAAAGGCACGTTCCGCACCAAGGACAAGAGCAAGAAGCCCAAGCGCTACCAGCTCGAGATGTTCCCCTACCCCTCCGGGCGCATCCACATGGGGCATGTGCGCTGCTACACGCTGGGCGACGTCATGGCCCGCTACATGCGCGCCAAGGGCTTCAATGTCCTGCATCCCATGGGCTGGGATGCGTTCGGCCTGCCGGCCGAGAACGCCGCCATGGAGCGCAAGGTCCATCCGCGCAAATGGACCTACGAAAACATCGACACCATGCGCGGCCAGCTCAAGGCCATGGGCGCTGTCGATCGACTGGGAGCGCGAGTTCGCCACCTGCAATCCCGACTACTACGTGCACCAGCAGCGGCTGTTCCTGGATTTCCTGAAGAAGAAGCTCGCCTACCGCAAGACCGCCAAGGTCAACTGGGACCCGGTGGAGAACACCGTGCTCGCCAACGAGCAGGTGATCGACGGACGCGGCTGGCGCTCGGGCGCGGTGGTCGAGCAGCGCGACCTGACGCAGTGGTTCTTCAAGATCACGACCTTTGCGGAGGAACTGCTGCAGGCGCTCGATGGCCTGGAGGCCACGTGGCCGGACTTCGTGTGCACGCAGCAGAGGAACTGGATCGGCAAGTCGACCGGGGCGAACATGCGGTTCGCACTGGAAGGCCGCAAGCTGCCTAAGAAGCTCGCCACCCTCGAGGTGTTCACGACGCGGCACGACACCATCTTCGGCGCCTCGTTCATGGCGATCTCGGCTGAGCATCCTCTGGCCGCGCACCTCGCCCAGAAGAACAAGGATCTGGCGGCATTCATCGAGGAGTGCCGCAAGATCGGCACCACCGAGGAAGCACTGGCCAAGGCCGAGAAGAAGGGCTTCGATACCGGCATCGTCGCCGCGCATCCGTTCAGGCCGGACGTGAAACTGCCGGTTTACGTCGCCAATTTTGTCGTCATGGGCTACGGCACCGGCGCTCTGTTCGGGTGCCCTGGACATGATCAGCGCGATTTGGATTTCGCGCGCAAATACGGGCGTCCCGTGGTGCCCGTGGTGCTGCCGCCAGGAGCAGACCCCACGACTTTCACGATCGATGCCGAGGCCTACACCGGCGACGGCACCATGATCAATTCCGAGTTCCTCGACGGGCTCACGATCGAGGCTGCCAAGGAAAAGATCGCCGGCCTGCTCGAAGAGCGCGGCATCGGCGAGCGCAAGGTGAACTACCGCATGCGCGACTGGCTGCTCTCGCGCCAGCGCTACTGGGGCTGCCCGATTCCGGTGATCCATTGCGAGACCGACGGCATCGTGCCGGTGCCGATCGCGGAGCTGCCCGTGCAGCTGCCAGAGGACGTCGCCTTCGACAAGCCGGGCAACCCGCTCGACCACCATCCGACCTGGAAGCACGTGAAGTGCCCCAAGTGCGGCGGCGATGCGGTACGCGAGACCGACACCATGGACACGTTCGTCGACAGTTCCTGGTACCAGTTCCGCTACACCGCGCCGCATGCGCCGACGCCGACCGACAAGAAGGCGCTCAAATACTGGGCCCCCGTCGACCAGTACATCGGCGGCAAGGAGCACGCCGTGCTGCACCTGCTGTACGCGCGCTTCTTCACGCGCGGCATGAAGGCGACCAAGCACGTGACCTTCGACGAGCCGTTCACGTCCATGTTCACGCAGGGCATCGTCGTGCACGAGACCTATCGCAGCGAGAACGGCGACTGGCTGAACCCCGTCCGAGGTGCGCATCGAGGGCGACGGCCCCGACCGTAAGGCGACCTCCGTCGCCACCGGGCGGCCGGTCGAGATCGGGCCGATCGAGAAGATGTCGAAGTCACGTAAGAACGTGGTCGACCCCGACGACATCATCGCCCACTTCGGGGCCGACACCGCCCGGCTGTTCATCGTCTCCGATACCCCTCCCGACCGCGACATCATCTGGACGGAGGCGGGCGTCGCCGGCGCCGGGCGGCAGGTGCAGCGCATTTCCCGGGTGATCGACGAGGTTGCCGCCAAAAACCCGATCAAGAAGGGGGCTACCAAGCCTGCCAGCTTCGGGCCCGAGGCCCAAGCCCTGCGCCGCGCCGCCCACAAGACACTGAACAGCGTTAGCCAAAATATCGAGGGCTTGCGCTATAATGTTGCCGTAGCTCAGATTTACGAGCTGACCCACGCCCTTTCAGCGGCGCTGGAGAAGTCCGGGGAAGGCCTGGATTGGGCCGTTCGGGAGGCGGCAGAGCTCTATGTGCAGATGATCGGACCCATGCTGCCGCATTTGGCGGAGGATTGCTGGGCGCGGCTCGGATACAACACCCTGCTCGCCGATCAACCTTGGCCGCAGGTCGAGGCTGGCTTGCTCGTTGACGATGAGATTACGATTGCCGTACAGGTGAATGGCAAGAGGCGAGATGAACTTACGATCGCCCGCACTGCGACCAAGGCCGAAGTCGAAGCGGCGGCACTCAAGCTCGAGACCGTCGCACGCGCTTTGGAGGGAAGGTCGGTGACCAGGGTGATCGTAGTGCCGCAGAGGATTGTAAATGTCGTTGGATGACAGCGGGTTGGCTCGCGCATCCAGAAGCTGGGGCCATAGGGCGCTCGGCCTGTCGCTGCTGCTTGCCACGGCAGTGGCGCTGTCGGCGTGCGGCGATGCGGCCGGTTTCAGGCCCCTCTATGGCGCAGGCGCCTCCGGAAATGTCGGCGAGCAGCTGAAGCAGGTGGACTTTTCACCTATTCCGGGCCGAGTGGGCCAGCGCATCCGCAACGAGATGATCTTCCAGACCACCGGCGGCGGCAATCCGCTGCCACCGACCCACCGCCTGGAAGTGGTGCTCGCAGAGAACCTCACCTCGACGCTGGTGAACGTTCAGGGCGAAGCGGCGGGCCAGGTCTATTCGGTGCAGGCATCGTTCCGGCTGGTCGACACCAAGGACAAGAAAGTGGTGTTCCAGGGAACAGCGCACGCGCGCGCCGGTTTCGAGCGGTTCGAGTCGATCTACTCCAACGTGCGCGCCCGCGAGGACGCCGAGAACCGCGTGGCGCGGACCATCGCCGACGACCTCAAGACGCGACTGGCAGCCTATCTGTCCCGCGCGACGTGACAGGGTGTCATCCCGGCACTTGTTGCCGGGATCCAGCTATCCACAAGCGCCGGAACAGGCTGAGAGATGGATCCCGGGCACAAGGCCCGGGATGACATGTAATGGTCGCCGTTAAAGCGCATCAGGCCGAGGCCTTCCTCAAATCGCCGGAGCGCATGCCGCCAGCCGTGCTGTTCTACGGCACCGACGCCGGGTTGGTGAGCGAACGTGCCGCCGTGCTCGCGCGGCGCCTGGCCGAGCGCGAGGGCAGCGAGGTGCTGCGCCTCGACGACGCCGACCTCGAGAACGATCCTGCCCGCATCAGCGTCGAATTACAGACCGTGGCGATGTTCGGCGGCCGCAAGGTGGTGCGCGCGCTGGCCGGGCGGCGCGTCAACGCCAATGCCCTGAAGTCGCTCGTCGAGGGCGGCAACATCGACGGCTTTCTCATCGTCGAAGCCGGCAACCTGCGCCCCGACGAAGCGCTGCGCACGCTATTCGAGAAGGCAGCCAGCGCGGCAGCAGTCGCCTGCTTTCCCGACGAGGCGCGCGATCTCGATGCAATGGTCGGCGAAATCCTGCGCACGGCCGGATTGCGCATTGCGCCGGAGGCCAAGCGATTGCTGCTGACGCGGCTCGGCGCCGATCGCGGGCAATCGCGTGCCGAAGTGGAAAAGCTGGCGCTGTTTGCACGCGGCAAGGACCTGATCGAGGAAGCCGACGTGGAAGTCGCGGTGGGAGATGCCGCGGAGCTGGCACTGGACCGTATCGTCCTGGCCGCAGGCTCGGGCCGGAGTGCGGAAGCAGTGCTGGAGTGCGACCGCATCGTCGCCTCCGGCGAAAGTGCGCAAGGCGTCATCGCGGCGCTGCAAAGGCATTTCCTGCGACTGCATCGTTTGCGCAGCGGCCACGATGCCGGACGATCGCTCGATGACGTGATGCGGTCCTTGCGACCACCGCCGCACTTCAAGCAGAAGGCGACGATCGAGCAGCAATGCCGGGACTGGAGCCTGGCCAAGCTGAATGCGGCTCTCGCGAAAATCGGCGAGACGGCGCACGCCGCGCGGCTGAACAGCGCGCTGGAGAGCACGCTGGCCGAACATCTGCTGATGGAACTCGGGATGCTGGCGAAACAGAAGAAGGCGTAACGCATCTGCCATCGTCGTCCTGAGCCCGTCGAAGGACGGGCAGCACATGCCGGTCGTGGTTCGACAGGCTCACCACGGGGATGGCGCAAGCAGTTTCGTCTCCAGTTGGGATCGCAAGCGGCCGGCACCCGGCTTTCACCTACGCTCGACCCGACGGCACTTGGCGCCTTGACCCGGCCACCGCGCTCGGACTAGCTGGCGCTCGACAATCCAATTTTCGGGGGAGCTTTCCGGAATGCAAGAGCACGACGTCGTCGGCATCGGCAATGCCATCGTCGACATCATCGGCCGTTGCGACGACGCGTTCCTGGCGCGGTTCGGCTGCACCAAGGGCAGCATGCAACTGGTGGACGCCGCCACGGTGCTGAAACTCTACGACGCCATGGGACCGGCAATCGAGATTTCCGGCGGATCGGTCGCCAACACCATGGTGGGTATCGCGGCGTTCGGCGGCAAGGCCGGCTTCATCGGCAAGACAGCCGACGATCAGTTCGGGCAGGTGTTCCGGCACGACATTCGCGCAGCCGGCGTGACCTTCAATACGCCTTCGGCGGCCGGCGATAGCGAGCCGACTGGGCGCTCGCTGATCCTGGTCACACCGGACGGCCAGCGCACGATGAATACCGCGTTGGGCGTGAGCCCTCGGCTCGGCGGCGGCGAAGTGGACGCCGAACTCATCCGCTCCGCCCGCATTCTCTATCTCGAAGGCTACCTGTTCGACCGGCCCGAGGCCAAGGCCGCCTTCCGCCAGGCGGCCGACATCGCGGCCAAGGCAGGGCGGCAGGTGGCGCTCTCGCTCTCCGATCCGTTCTGCGTCGACCGGCATCGGCCCGAGTTCCTCAAGCTCATCAAGGACTCCGTCGACATCCTGTTTGCCAACGAGGCGGAAATCATGTCGCTCTATCGAGACGGCACAGTTCGACGTCGCCGCGCGCCAGGCCCAGAAGGACACCAAGCTTGCCGCACTCACGCGCTCGGAGAAGGGCAGCGTCATCCTGAGCGACGGCAAGTCCATCGCCATACCGGCGGCGCCGGTGACCCAGGTCGTGGACACCACCGGGGCAGGCGACCTCTATGCGGCGGGATTCCTGTTTGGCGTGGCAATCGGCAAAGATCTCGAGACGTCGGGCAAGCTCGGCAGCCTGGCGGCGGCGGAGATCATCTCCCACATCGGCGCGCGGCCGGAGGTGAAGCTGGCGGAGCTGGCGCGAAAGCAGGGGTTGCTGGGGTGAAGGACGGCGCTAGTCGGTGCCGCGCAGTATTCCGTCGAACCACCTCTCGTCCTAAGCGCGCATTCGCGGCGACGTTGCAGTTCATACAGTAACGCGGGTCTCTGCTTCATAGCCCTGGCTTGCGATCATACGCCGCAGCGTGCGATAAGGCCTGATCAGAGGCTCCCCTTTGAACGTGGCCAGGTTTCCGTCTCGCCGGTCAACCCGCGCTTCAAGCCAAAGTCGGACCAAGTCGCGGATCGCCTGGGCCGCGGCTCAGCGCAACTGTACCGAATGTGGGTATCGTCGCGACGTACGCCACCACCTAAATCGACGTTGGACAGCCGGAAATCGCCCTGCGACCGTGGCAAGCTCCAGGGTCTTGGCGGCGCTATCCTGCGCGACAGATTTGGTCGTGAATTGCAGTTCGTCTGAGAACACCTCACTCGTTTTCGCTTCCACGACGCGCAGATCCGTCAATATCTCCAGTTTCATATACGTGCTGCACCAACCTCGCCCATGCCAGTTGCCCCGGTGATGGGATAAAGCCCGTTTGCCGCCGTTGTCAGGGCCACGACAGCTCTTTTCTCCGCTCGTCTTGCCAGTTCCGACAACTTGTCGACAATCCGGAAACTGACGCGTGTTCGTTCGGCTCGCTTTCTGCCGACGCCGCATAAGTCTAAAGAGAAACCCTTGCCTTTGCCTTTGAAGGCAGCGGTCTGTCGAATTCGAGTTTGCCGGCACGCTCGCCGCGTTTTGCTCCGTGATCTCGAATCACAACGTCATAGCCGATCTCGTGGCCCCGATGATCTTTTCGACTTTCTCCCTTTCGTGCGGGCGGAAGCCCGTCATTCCTTCCATGCCTTCGCAACGAATTCGCTTGACGATATCGAACGTCGACGCCGGCGAAGATCGTTTTCAGGAATCGGATGCATCGGAGCAAGCCCGATACAGCTCAACGCCAGAGCGAGGCCGATGGCAGAACCGTCGCGCGCGATGCAGCGGAATTGTCATGACCGCCTCATCGACCTGGCTCGTCGCAGCAATTGCAACAGTCTTTCACCGAGTACGGCGGGGCGCCTCGCAGTCCTCGTCCTCGAGATCACGCAACCGCTGCAGTTCGATCAGAGACGCGGTGCGCGCACCGGCATCCTTTTGAACGAGCGCGTTCGCCGTGGGCGGTTGCGCAGCACCGCGTTGCATGCCATCGCCGCCTGGCAGATCTGTCTGGCGATACGGTGCGGCTGCGCGGCTCCTGCTTTGTGGAGGCCTGAGCGTCCGGACTGGAGCGGTTTTCCTGATTGTTTGTTGCCGCTGTCTGCTTCGATCAATCTGCACTTGCTCGCGTCACTTCGGTTCGAAGCTCATCGCAGAGATGGAAGCGTATCGAGATCCGGGCATCGCTGGCTAGACGCAACGATGACAGTATGATGTCGGCTCGCGATGCGGAGCCAAAGAAGGACGCATCTTTGACGCCGCAATCGACCTGCCACGGTCGCTCAGCGTAATGCGACGGATTTACACCGGCGCTAACCTTGGTCGTAAACTTCAGGACGTCGGAGAAACGTCATGCTTTGCCTTTGATCAGGCAATTGCTTGTCGTTCGGTCTGGTAATTCCTTATCCTCTCCATCATCTTGACGATAACGTCCTCAGCTTTTCGAGTTTGATGTAGGTGCTTACGACTTCGCCCATGCCGGTCGCCCCGGTGATCGGGGTAAACCCAGTTTCGCGTTCGTTCGGTTTTGCCCGAGCAATCGATCTTAGCGGCCGCGTTCAGTGCAATTCCTGGAGTTCCTCGATGGCCACTCGAAATCTGCGGACATTCGTCGCGCTCCCTTCCGCGCGCGCTGTCAGATCGAGATAGAAGCCCTTGTCAGCGTACTCTTGAAGGACGGACGACTAAAGAAGAGGCATTGATGCACCGGCTTTCGTCGGGCGTCTTTGATGTTGTTGCCCTCGGTGATGTCGAAGATTGAAATCGAACCCGATGGTACTGTGACCTCGATAATTTTCTCAGCGTGCAGCTCTCGTCGCCCTCCGATCTCTTGAACTCCTGCAGCGCCTCCTACACTTCGCAACGGATGCGGGCGACGATATCATAGGTGGAAGCGCGCGAGACGTTCTTCGGGGAGCGGATGAACAGAGCAGCCCGTTGCCGCAAGGGCCAGGGCGCAGCCAAGGAGATTCCGAGCACTAAATTGCTTATAATAAGCCATGGCCTACGCCTTACAAAACCAGCCACGCAGTCTTCAAAAAACAAAAATCAGATTACTCAGCATAACCGCTGCGGCGGTGGCGGACAGTGCTCAGCAGCATCCGAAACAGCTTGCTTCTTACATCCGTAAGCTGTTCGTCAGTTTGCAGATCCGCTTTTGATTCTCGCAACCTACGAGCGAGTGGCTGAAATACAGCGCTAAGCGGAATTCGTATTCTTGGCATCGCATGACGCCGCGAGTTCGCCGCGCGCTAAATGCGCCGCAGCGCGACGTTCTCGATGCGGTGATTTTCGCCTTTGCGCAGGATCAGGCGCGCGCGCTGCCGGGTTGGCAGAATGTTTTCGACCAGGTTCTTTTCGTTGATGCGTGCGCCAGATTTCGAGTGCCTGGTCGCGCGCTGAATCCGGGGTGAGATGGGCGTAGCGGTGGAAGTAGGCGGCCGGATCGCGGAAAGCGGTCTGCCGTAGACGCAGGAACCGCGTGACGTACCAGTCCTCGATCAGCTTGGGCTCGGCATCCATGTAGATCGAGAAGTTGAAGAAGTCGGAGACGAAGGGAATGGCCTCGCCGTCCCTGGGCAGGCGCGCCGGCTGCAGCACGTTGAGGCCCTCGACGATCAGAATGTCGGGCCGGTCGACGACTGTGGTCTGACCCTGAATGATGTCGTAGTGAAAATGCGAATATACAGGCGCTTCAACATTCTCCCGGCCTGACTTGACATCGTGCAGGAAGTTCAGGAGACGCGCCGTATCGAAGCTTTCGGGAAAGCCCTTGCGATCCATCAGGCCGCGGCGCTCGAGTTCCGCATTGGGGTGCAGGAAGCCGTCGGTGGTGATGAGATCGACGCGCGGATGATCGGCCCATCGCGCCAGCAGCGCGCGCAGCACGCGCGCCGTCGTGCTTTTTCCGACCGCCACCGAACCGGCGATGCCCAGAATATAGGGCACGTGACGCTCGCGGCGGCCGAGGAAGCGGCTGGTGACGGCGTGCAATTCCTGCGCGGCAGCGACATGGAGGTTAAGGAGCCGTGAGAGCGGCAGGTAGATTTGCTCGACCTCCTCGATCGACAGTTCCTCGATCAGGCCCGAGAGCTGCTCGAGGTCGCGCGGCACCAAAGTCATGGGCGTATCCGCGCGCAGCTTGGCCCACTGCTCGCGCGAGAACACACGATAGGGCGAGAAGGCGAGGCTGGCGCGATCGGCCGGTGTCAGAAACGATGACAACGCATCGGGTGGCGCATTCATGACGACGGCGCTTTCCTGCCAGCCTTTTCGGCGAGACCCGACGTGCCCATGCGCGCCTCGAGTTCCGCAAGAACATCGCTCCACGGAAGGTGCCGGCTTTCGAGCAGCACGAGCAGATGATAGACGAGATCGGCGGCTTCCCGCGTCAGCGCGGTTTTGTCCGGGCCGAGCGCGGCGATGACCGTTTCGGTGGCCTCCTCGCCGAGCTTCCTGGCGCAGCGCTCCGGACCCGCATCCAGCAGCTCCCTGGTGTAGGATTTGGCCGCACTCTCGTCGCGGCGCGAATGGATCAGCGCCACCAGCCGCTGCAGCACGTCATCGGTCATGGGGTTACGGGCCCTAACGGCTGGGATTTATCAGCCGAGTCGGTTCCACTCCAACTACAGGGCTGAACAAGCGTCAAGAGGCGACCGTCTCCGGCGCGACTTGTATTTCGCATTAACCGATATTGCGGTCGCTACCGGGCACCCCATGTTGAGCCAGCCATGACATTGCGCGCGGACTTCACCAGCCAGGACTACCTGCGCGACCCTGCAGCCGGCATCGAGCGGCTAAGGCAGTCGGGCCCGGTGGTGGAGGTCAAGTTTCCGATCGTCGGCAGGACCTGGATCACCACAACGTCCGAACTCGCCGGCCGCGTCCTGAAGGACAACGAGACATTCGCGATGCGCAGGGCCGGCG
Source organism: uncultured Alphaproteobacteria bacterium (assembly GCA_963814055.1). GTDB lineage: Bacteria > Pseudomonadota > Alphaproteobacteria > Rhizobiales > Hyphomicrobiaceae > AWTP1-13. The sequence goes on along the minus strand of CAWFBJ010000019.1, from coordinate 94,860 downwards.
GCGGCGGCCCCGCCGGGCTTCGCTGGTGGGTGCCGGGCTTCCTGCGCACGCTCGCGGAGAACATGCTGGCGATGGACGAGCCGGACCATACGCGGCTCCGAGGCATCGTCGACGAAGCCTTCCGCCGTCGCGCCATACTGGCCATGGAGCCGCGCGTCATGGCAATCGCCGACGAACTCGCAGGCGCGCTGTTTGCGGATGGCAACCCAGCCGATCTCGTCGAGCGCTATGCGCGCACGCTGCCGCTCGCGGTGATTTGCGAGCTGCTTGGGCTGCCGGCGAAAGACCGGCCGAAATTCATGGTCTGGGCCGGAAACTTCTCCCGCATCACCGGCGCTCTGAGTTTGGTGCGCCTTGTTGCGGGCGTCTCCGCGATGAAGCGCTATCTGGAAAGGAGTCTGCGGGAAGCGCGCGCGCAGGGCGGCGAAGGGCTGATTGCCGAGCTTGTTCGCGTCGAGAAAGAAGGTGGGCACATCAGCAGCCAAGAGATGGTGGCTATGGTCTTCCTGCTGCTCGGCGCCGGCTCGGAAACCACCACGCACCTGATCAGCGGATCGGTGTTCGAGCTGCTGAAGAACGAGAAGCTGCGCGGCTGGCTCGAAGAGGACTGGAGCCGCGCCAATCTGGCCGTAGAGGAATTCCTGCGCTTCGTCTCGCCCGTGCAGTTTTCCAAGCCGCGCTTCGTACGCACGGACGTGGAACTGGGCGGCGTGCGGCTGAAAGCAGGCGACAAGATCATGGCGATGTTGGCGGCCGCCAACATGGACCCTGCTGCAAATGTGTGCCCTGTGCGCCTGGCCCCGGAACGGCGCCCGAACCGGCACCTCTCCTTCGGCACCGGCATTCATTTCTGCCTCGGCCATCAGCTCGCGCGCATCGAGAGCAAGTGCGCGCTGCAGGCCTTGTTCACACGCTGGCCCAAACTCGCACTGGCTGTGGACGTATCAGATGTGCGCTGGCGTCAGCGCCCCGGCCTCAGGGCCATCGAGAGGCTGCCGGTCGAGGCAGGCCATGCGTAATGCCCTGAGACTTAAATAAGGCCAGAAAGGAGGAAACCCTCATTGGGCAGATCTTGACAGCACGCTGCCATTGGCATACTGTATGCCACCATCAAGTCAGGGAGCCCGGACATGCAATGCCCAGTTTGTCGCGGACAGGCTCAGAACCTCACCCCTAACACCATGGACGGTGTGGTCGTCGGCTGCGCGCAGTGCGGCGACTACAGAATTACGGGCGTGGCGTTTCACGATTTCATGCGGCTGCAGACGGAAAAGCGCGCGGCAGCCCTTCAGGCTGCCAAGCTCGCATCGCACAGCGGCTGGCCGATGATCAGCGCCACCGCCATCGGGCCCCGCTGAAGCCGCAAGAACTGGAACGCCCGGTGGCGTTGCCTCTCAATAGGTGTGCGTGCCGAGCAGGCGGCTGCGGATGTAGTCGAGCTGCTCGTAGTTGCTGTACTTGATGCTGAGATAGCCGCTCTCGCCGGATCCGCGCTGGACCTCGACGCCGAGGCCGAGCAAATCGGAAAACTCCTTCTCGAACGCTTTCGTGTCGGCGTCCTTGTCGCGCGGATCGCGGACCTGCGTGGTGTCACCGCCACTTCCGCCGCCACGCGGCGCGTTCGCGCCTCCTCCATCCTGCACCAGAACCTCGACGTTGCGCACGCTGAGATCGAGCGCAACGATCTGCTCGGCCAACTTCTCCGCATCCTCGCGGCCAACCAGCGCGCGACCGTGACCGGGCGTGAGCTTGCCTTCCCTGACGAGCGCCTGCACTCGGGCGGGCAACTTCAGCAGACGCAGCGTGTTGGCAAGATGGCTGCGGCTCTTGCCGATCGCGTCCGCCAGTTTTTCCTGCGTGTAGCCGAATTTCTCGATCAGCTCCTGATAGCCGGTGGCTTCCTCGATCGCATTCAGATCCGCGCGCTGCACGTTCTCGATCAGCGCGAACTCGGCGACCTCCTGATCGCTCAGATCGCGGACGATGACCGCGACGGTGTGCAGGCTTGCGCGCTGGGCGGCCCGCCAGCGCCGCTCGCCGGCGACGATCTCGTAACCGCCGCGCTCGCGATCAGGGCGGGCGATAATTGGCTGCACCAACCCCTTGGAGCGAATGGAATTTGCTAGGTCGGCCAACTCTGCTTCGTCGAAGGTCTTGCGCGGGTTGCGGCCGCTCGGATGCAGCTCCGAGATGGGTAGCAGGCGCTGCTCGCCGTGCACGGGCAGTCGCTGCTCGGCCGATGGAGTTTCACCGATCAGCGAGGCAAGACCGCGACCGAGCCGGCCCTTCTGCAGAGGTACAACCATGGGAATTCCTATATTTCTGATGTCAGACATTCAGTGCTTCCAAGTTGGTCGCGGGTCAGCCAGAGCCAGCTCGACTGCGCCCGCACCTGTATTGGCCGGTGGACTGGGTTCCCGCCTCCGCGGGAATGACGTTTGCCGTGAGGCTCTGCGCCTCCAACTGGCGTCACCCCCGTGGAGGCGGGGGGCCAGATCACATTCCGGCAATTGTCCGGCGGCAGATGAATTACAAGTCAGGCCGCCCTCAGCTGGCGCTCGCGCTGGATGACCTCGTGCGCAAGCTTGATGTAGTCCTGGCTGCCGTTGCAGTCGTAGTCGTAGATCAGGATGGGCTTGCCGTGCGAGGGCGCCTCGGCGACCTTCACATTGCGGCGGATCACGGTCGCATAGACCTTGGCACCGAAGAAACTGCGCACCTCGTTTTCGACTTCCTTCGAGAGCGAGGTGCGGGCATCGTGCATGGTGAGCACGACACCTTGGATCTCGAGCGCCGGATTGAGCGTCGCCCTGATCTGGTCGATGGTTTGCTTCAGCTGCGAGATGCCCTCCAGCGCGAAGAACTCGCACTGCACCGGCACGAGCACGGCATGGGCCGCCGCCATCGCATTGAGCGTGAGCAGATTGAGCGAGGGCGGACAATCGATCAGAAGATATGCGTACGGAAATTCCGCAGGTTTCGAGCGCTGCTCGGCGATCAGCCCGGCAACCGCATCGCGCAGGCGGTAAGGGCCGGTTGGCCTCGCTCATCATCTCCGATTCGAGGCCGACGAGATCGGCGTTGGCCGGAACGATGCTCAGATTGGGCACCAGCGTCTTCATGCTGGCACCTGCAATCGTGGTCTTGCCGGTCAGCACGTCGAAGCTCGTGACGGGCCGGGCATCATCGGGCACGCCGACGCCGGTGGAGGCGTTCCCCTGCGGATCGAGATCGAGAATGAGCACCTTCTCGCCGACGGCGGCGAGTGCGGTGCCAAGATTGATGGCGGTGGTGGTCTTGCCGACGCCGCCCTTTTGGTTGGCGATGGCAAGGACGCGGAGCGAGCTCGCTGCGGGCATGTCAGTCCTTCGCTTTGCGTTCGAGATTCGTGATCACGGCGATGCGGCCGTCGCTGTCGGTGACGCTGGGGACCAACTCAACATTGAAGTTCCATGTTTTTTCAGCTGTTCGCAGTTCCTCGGCGACGCCCTTTCCCTTGCACATTAGTCCGGTGGTCCCGGGCGGGGATAAGGGAGCCGCCAAGCCCAACAGCTTATCGAGCGGCGCCAGGGCACGCGCGCAAATGACCCTTGGCAACGATGCGTTAACCTTGATCCTAGCTGATTCGGCCCGAATTGACAGGACGTCCACAGCCACCGCCCCCGAAATTTCAACGTTTGCGGACCACCTCGCGCAGGAAGGCAGCCTTGCGGGTGTCGCTTTCGATGAGGGTGACATGGGGGGCCATTGAATTGCTACCGTCGGGGCTCTCCCCGGCCCCTCCCCGCAAGGGGGAGCTGAGCGTGGTTTCAGCGTTCCCGGCCAACAGGATAGCCACCACCAGGCCGGGAAAACCTGCGCCGGAGCCGAGGTCGATCCACGACCTGGCCCCGGGCGGGGCAAGGGGGAGCAGCTGGGCGCTGTCGGCAAAATGGCGGTGCCAGACCGCGTCGAGAGTGCCCGGGGCCACCAGATTCACGGCTTTTTGCCACTGCCGCAGGAGCGCCTCATAGACCTCCAGGCGCGCAATTGTTTCACGTGAAACATTGAAGGCTGTGGCGAAATCCTCCGGCCCGCGCACGATTATGGTCGTTTCGGACGCTTTGCCCGCTCCGCTCACGCTGGTGTTCCGATGCCGAAGTCAGCTTGTATTCGAGGCATTACATTGAAAAGCTCATATTTGCCTGGCCGTCTTGGCGAGGCAGCCTGCGCCACCATCGCCTAGCGGGCTTGCCCAGATGCCACACAATGCCCCCGGTGCAAAAAAGCCGATCTCGCGTGGAACCCGCCTTCAGCGTGGGCGTTAAAGGGCGTCCGGAACTCGTGATTACCCGCACCGTCATGGGTTTTGGGCATACTTAGTAGGGCACTCGGGATTTTTCCCGAGTGCCCTTTTTCGTTGCTGGTTGCATGTCGACTGCTTGGCGATTGTTCCACGTGAAACAATCGGTTGGCCGATCGGCTTCGTAACCCGGCGTTCAGGGTTTTGCCCGAAAGTGTCAGACGTGGCGGGCATGTCGCGAGTTCGAAAGCCGCTGAGACCGCGCCCCAAAGGGGAAGAGCACACGATGTTGCGACCTGCACTGCTTTGCCTACTGGGATTCTCGGCCATCGCGCTGTTGAATAGTGCTCCCGCTGCAGCTGCGCGCGTGGGATGTCCCTGCCAACCGACACACCACTATCCTGACCGCCATGTGCACGCCGCCGAGGCGACGCCTGCGCGTATGCGCGTTCACGCACCTGCGCGCGTGCATGCCCATCGCCATGTGGTTCCGACCTCCAGCCGCGCTTACCATCCGCGGCGGCGGCATAGCACCGTCTATCAGCGTCGATTCAGATACTCCGACATGGCAGGCGGCGGGGCTCACCGGGTGAACGCGGGTTCGTTGGCTTGGCGCTACTGGGGCTACTGAGCTTCAGTCGGCTCGCGCAGCTACGCGATCTTGCGCGCCGGACCCTTGCGCAGATGCGCCAGCAGCAGCATCAGGGCCGCCGGCGTAACGCCTTCCATGCGGCTGGCCTGCGCCAGCGTCGCGGGACGCAGGGCTTCCAGCTTCTGGCGCACCTCCGCCGACAGGCCGGCCAGGGCCGCATAGTCGAAATCCGCCGGAATGCGCACGCCCTCCTCCTTGCGAAAAGCGGCGACGTCGGCGTCCTGGCGATCGACATAGGAGGCATAGCGGGCATCGACGCAAAGCTGGGCCGCGATGGCGGGCATCGATGGTGCCGATGGCGGGCCAGATGGCGGCCAGCCTGGCCATGTCGATGCCGGGATAGGACAGCAGCTCGAAGGCGGTGCGCCGGCGGCCGTCCTTGTTGATCTCCAGGCCATGCCGGGCCGCTTCGCTGGGGGTGATCGCTGAACTCTCCAGCAGACGCCGGCCGTCTTCGCAATGCCTGCCGCTTGCGGGCGAAAGCCGCGCTGCCGCTCGGCCCCGACGCAGCCCAGATCGAGCCCGGCCGGCGTGAGGCGCTGATCGGCATTGTCGGCCCGCAGGCGCAGGCGATATTCGGCCCGCGAGGTGAACATGCGGTAGGGCTCCGACACCCCGCGCGTCACCAGGTCGTCGATCATCACGCCCATGTAGCCGTCGGCGCGGGAGACCACGAAATCGCGCTGGCCGCCGCCGGCCTTGAGGGCGGCATTGATGCCGGCGGCGAGGCCCTGGGCGCCCGCCTCCTCGTAGCCCGTGGTGCCGTTGATCTGGCCGGCCAGGAACAGGCCGGCCAGGCGCTTCACCTCCAGCGTCGGGAAGCAGCTCGCGCGGGTCGACGTAGTCGTATTCGATGGCGTAGCCGAAGCGCCGGATCGCCACTTTTTCCAGGCCCGGAATGGTGCGCAGGAAGTCCTCCTGCACCTCGGCCGGAAGCGAGGTGGAGACCCCGTTGGGATAGACCGTGTCGTCGTCGAGGCCCTCGGGCTCCAGGAAAATCTGGTGCCCGGCGCGCCCGGCGAACCGCACCACCTTGTCCTCGATGGAGGGACAGTAGCGCGGGCCGACGCCCTCGATCTGGCCGGAATACATCGGCGCCCGGTGCAGGTTGGCGCGGATGATGGCGTGGGTGGCCTCGGTGGTGGTTGTTACCCCGCAGCTGATCTGTGGGGTGGCGATCTGCCCGGTGAGGAACGAGAACGGCACCGGCGTATCGTCGCCGGGCTGCATCTCCAGGCTCGCCCAGTCGATCGAGCGGCCATCGAGGCGGGCAGGCGTGCCCGTCTTGAGGCGGCCGAGGCGCAGGTCGAGGGCCAGCAGGCGTTCCGACAGACCGTTGGCCGGCGCCTCGCCATGGCGGCCGGCGGGGGTCTTTTCCTCGCCCCGATGGATCAACCCGCGCAGGAAGGTGCCGGTGGTGAGCACCACGGCGCCGGCCCTGATCTGGCGGCCATCGCCCGTGACGATCCCGGCCACGCGGCCGTTCTCGACCACCAGGTCCTCGACCGCGCCCTCGATCACCTCGAGATTGGCCGTCGCCCGGATCGCGGCCTGCATCGCCTGGCGGTAGAGCTTGCGATCGGCCTGGGCGCGCGGGCCCTGCACGGCGGGACCCTTGGAGCGATTGAGCAGGCGGAACTGGATGCCGGCGGCATCCGCCACCCGCCCCATCAGGCCGTCCAGCGCATCGATCTCGCGCACCAGATGCCCCTTGCCGAGCCCGCCGATCGCCGGATTGCAGGACATCTCGCCGATGGTGGCGAACCGGTGGGTCACCAGCGCCGTGCGCGCGCCCATGCGGGCCGCGGCAGCCGCAGCCTCGCAGCCGGCATGGCCGCCGCCGACAATGATGACGTCAAAAGCTGGAGAGGACATGGCTCGATACGGGGTGCGAATTTGGCCGCACCCTATCCGAGGCCGCCCGGGCCCGGAAGATGTTTCACGTGAAACAATATGGAGACCGCCGCTGGGCACCGCCGCCCGGGTATGGCCGCGATGACCGCTAGAGTGCTTGGCGCAAGAGAGCGGGTGCCCAAACACGGAGATGACGATGCCCCTGAGAGTCCGGCCCTTCCTCATGTTCGAGGGCAAAGCCGAGGAGGCGATGACCTTCTATGTCTCGCTCTTTCCGGATGGCAAGATCGTCGACATCGTCCGTTACGGCCCGGGCCTGGCCGCTGCCGAAGGCTCGGTGAAGCTCGCAAGCTTCACCGTCGGCGGGCAGACGGTGATGTGCATCGACAGCCCGCCGAAACACGGATTCACGTTCACGCCGGCGTTCTCGCTGTTTGTGGACTGCGACTCTGAAGAAGACATCCATCGGCTGTCGGCGGCGCTCGGCGAGGGCGGGATGGCGCTCATGGCGCTGGGTTCGTACGGATTCAGCCGGCAGTTTACATGGCTCAACGACCGTTACGGCGTGTCGTGGCAGCTCAATCTGCCCTGAAGTGCAACGCGGGCCCGCCGATTGTTTCACGTGAAACATCGCTGGTGGCAGTTCGATATTGGCCTTTGCGAACCGGTCCCCTTGCTCGACAATGGCCTCCGGCCGGCCGCTCACGCCGCCGGCCTGCAAGCTCGAGCCTCTGGGGGCGCTGCCGTGGACGAGAAGGATGCCGGCGGCTTTTCGGTCTCCTACGGGCGCGAGGACATCGCGTTTCCGGTCTACGTCATCTCCGCGCTCGCGGCCGCCTTTCTCGCAGCGGCCTGGTTCACCGGCCTGACCATCTGGCTGGCCCTGGGTGCCGCCGCGGCGGGCTTTGCCTATTACAATTTCCCGCTGCTCGAAACCGGGCGGCCCACGATGGGCGCCAATCAGTACGGCGTGTTCATCCAGGCCTTCGGGTTGATCCGCTGGCGCGCCATCGACAAGATCGACCTGATCTCCATTGCCGAGCGCGATACCACCATCCACGAACTGCAGATCGGGCTGAAAGTGCCGCTGAGCAGCGCGCTCATGACCGACTGGCGCAAGCAGCCGTTCTATCGCTCGCTGATGCGCCTGCCCTGGTCCATGACCCCTGCCAATGTGATCCGCGTCCGGCTCGGGACGTTCAACCAGCCGGCGGATGAAATTCATCGCACCCTGCTGAGAATGTGGCGCTACTTCCGGAGTTGATGCGAAGGCCGCGCTGCCCGTTGGCCCTGGGGTCCGGCCGACTATTGATAGTACTGGGTGTAGAACAGGAGGACGATAAACGCGGCGGCCCCGACAAAACCAAACCATTGAACGCCTGGGCTCGAGTCTCCGGTGCCGTAGGGGTCTGCCACAATTTTTCCTTCACCTGCCTAGGCATGGCTGTAGCACGCTTTCGCCCGATCCCTCGCAGTCTTTCTGGTGAGCGCACACCAACGGCGCACAAATTGTTTCACGTGAAACACCGGACGAGCGTTGCCGCCTTGTGCGCCCGATCGAAACGACGCAAATTCGCGGGCCAGCTTGAGCACAGCAGTGCCGGGCTGGAATTTCTTACAGGACGGGTTTCCGTGGACGCACCCCAATGCCCGCAAGCCAGCGCGTCGTTCAGGTCTGCCTGTTTCTACTGGCTGCAATCGGCATGTTCGGCGGCACCCTCCAGATGGTTCTGGGGCAGCCCGACACCACGCCCCGGCTCGACAACGTCCACCGCTTCATGGCGGGCATCTACTTCGGCTCCGCCCTCATCGCACTCTGGGCCGGCGCAACCGTTCGCCGGCAGGGCACCCTGGTTTTCCTGATCGCGGTGGCCGTCTTTCTCGGCGCCGTGGGGCGGCTTGTCTCCATGAGCCAGGTCGGGCTGCCCGATCCCCCTGCCGTGTGGCTCGGCTACCTGCTCCCCGAGCTGGTCGTGCCGTGGATCATTGTCATCGCGCACACCCTGGCGCGCCGAAGTTCCGCTACGGTTTGATCTGCTGTCCCAATCGCCCGGATCAAAGCCGACGTCCTGGACGGAGGCCGTCACCAAATTGTTTCACGTGAAACATCCAGAGCGATGGCAGGGTCTGCGCATCAGAACTCCCAATCCTTGCCCGCGGTGTCCGCTACCGTTCAGACCCTAAAGCGCATGGGGTTCGCTCGGCCGCTCACACAACGCGCCCCTGCAAATCCAGCAGCAGATTTGGCCACCGACTCTGCGCAAGCTCAGCGTACATGCTCCCGCGATAGACAAGGGTCTTCGACCTGCCGTCGATGTCGATGAAGCGCGTCTCGTTTTGCATGAGCTTGTAGCCGCAGGATGCGTACACGCGCGGCTCGTAGGCGAATAGAATAGAGAATTGAGTGCCCCCGAGCCTCAGCCGATTATGAGCGTGCCGTACGAGGGCCCTGCTGCACCCCCTTCCGCGGTGCTCAGGCGCGACGACAATTCCCCCGAGCATTCCGATCTCCAGTGCCTCGTCGCCTATCCTTACTTGGCGCAAATACGGTGCCAAATGCCCGAGCACATGCGGCGCTTCGCAAAGAACTAGAACGGCCGTTGGCTCTCCATGAGTGCGGTAATAGTCGCCCTCATTGGGCGCATCTTCAGGGAACGCGTTGCTGAGCAGCGTGTGGGTGCGCAGCAAGAGATCGCCAGCCAGATCGGCGGGACTGAGCTCGAGCACTTCGGCCATCGTCATACCCGCGTGCTTGTTAGGCGCGACCTTCCCGACCGGCCGAGAAGAACAGAAACAGCGCATCACTTCCCGATGCAGAACCGGCTGAACACCTCATCCAGCACGTCCTCCACGTCCACCGCCCCGGTCAGGCGGCCGAGCGCATGGGCGGCGCGGCGCAAATCCTCCGCGCGCAACTCCACTTCTCCCATCGGCGACCCGAGGAACGACTTGAGCGGCGCCATGCAGCGCTCGAGCTGCTGGCGATGGCGCTCCTGGGTCAGCACCGGCGCCTCGCTCTCGCCGATGCGGGCGCGCACGAACGCGGTCAGCCGCCGCGCCAGATGGTCCATGCCGTCGCCGGTGAGGACCGAGATGCCGATGGCACCGCCGGGCAGCGGATGCAGGACGCCGCTTGCCAGCAGGTCCATCTTGTTGGCGATGATGAACGTGCGGTCGGACTTGGCCGCGATGTCCGCCGGCACCTCCGCGGGCGGCGCCGTCACATCGATCAGCCAGAGAATGAGATCGGCCTCGCGCGCGCGTCCCAGGGTGCGGCGGATGCCTTCCTGCTCCACCTTGCCGGATGCCTCGCGCACACCGGCGGTATCGCTGACGATCACCGGCAGGCCTTCGAGCTCCAGCCGCACCTCGATCACGTCGCGCGTGGTGCCTGCTTCCTCCGAGACGATGGCGACGTCGCGCCTGGCCAGCGCATTCAGCAGGCTCGACTTGCCGGCGTTCGGCGGCCCCGCCAGCACGACGTGAAAACCCTCGCGCAGCAGCTCGCCGCGATGCCCGTCGTCGAGATGTTTGCCGATCTCGCTGGCCAGCGCCTCCACTTCGGCGCGCGCAGCCTTGACGGGGACGACGGCGACGTCGGGCTCGTCGGAGAAATCGATGGCCGCTTCGAGCTGAGCCATGGCGCCGATGAGGCGCTGCCGCCATCCCTCATACAAGCGAAACAGTGAACCGCCTGCCTGCCGCAACGCCTGCCGCCGCTGCGCGGCGGTTTCCGCATCGACGAGATCTGCCAGCCCTTCCGCGCCGGTGAGATCAAGCTTGCCGTTCTCCAGCGCGCGGCGGGCGAACTCGCCGGGCTCGGCCATCCGGCAGCCTTCGATGTCCCCCAACGCCGCCAGCACACCCTGGATCACGGCCCGGCCGCCGTGCACCTGGAATTCCGCCATGTCCTCGCCGGTCTCGCTTTTCGGCGCCGGGAACCAGAGCACCAGGGCTTCGTCCAACACCTCGCCGGTGCTTGGATGCTTGATCTTGCGGAACGCGGCGAAGCGCGGCTTGGGCCGCGGCGCCGCCATCCGTTCGACCGCCTCGCCCGCCGCCGGCCCCGAGATGCGGATGACGGCAACCCCGGCCCGGCCGTGCCCGCTGGAAACCGCAAAGATGGTCGGCTGCTCTGCCATCGGAACCCTGTGGCTGGCGTCGTGTTGGGCCTATAGTGCGGCCGCCGCGCGGCGTCCGGCCGCCCCCTTGGAGCGCCTATCGCCATGAGCGAAAATCGTCTCGCCCTCGAGACCAGCCCCTATCTATTGCAGCACCAGGACAACCCCGTCCACTGGTGGGCGTGGGGGCCGCAAGCGCTGGCCGAGGCCAAGCGCGCCAACAAGCCGATCCTGCTGTCTGTCGGCTATGCGGCCTGCCACTGGTGCCACGTGATGGCGCACGAAAGCTTCGAGGACGACGCCACCGCCGCGCAGATGAACGAGCTGTTCGTCAACATCAAGGTCGACCGCGAGGAGCGTCCCGACATCGATGCCATCTACATGCGCGCCTTGCATTCGCTCGGCGAGCAGGGCGGCTGGCCGCTCACCATGTTCCTCGACAGCGACGCGCGACCCTTCTGGGGCGGCACCTATTTCCCGCCCGAGCCGCGCTTCGGCCGCCCTTCCTTCAAGCACGTGCTGGCCGAGGTCGCGCGCATCTATCGCGAGGAGCCCGACAAGATCAGCCACAACGCCGGCATGCTCGTGCAGGCACTCGGCGAACGCGAGCAGAGCAACGCCCAGCCCAACATCAAGGACTCAGCACTCGCCGATCTCACCAGGCGCATGGTCAATGCAGTCGACATGCGCCGCGGCGGTCTCTCCGGCGCGCCGAAGTTTCCGCAGTGGAGCTTCTTCTGGCTGCTCTGGCGCGGCGCCATCCGTTACGGCGACGACAACGCAAAGCGCGCCGTCGACATCACGCTCGCCAACATCTGCCAGGGCGGCATCTACGATCACCTGGGCGGCGGGTTCTCGCGCTACTCGGTCGACGAGCGCTGGCTTGCTCCGCACTTCGAGAAGATGCTGTACGACAACGCGCTGCTCATCGACCTCATGTGCGAAGCCTACCGCGAGGATCGCAACGATCTCTACAAGGTCCGCGTCGCCGAAACCGTCGACTGGCTCCAGCGCGAGATGATCGCCGAGGGCGGCGGCTTCGCCGCCTCGCTCGATGCCGACAGCGAAGGCGAGGAAGGCAAGTTCTACGTCTGGAGCAAAGCCGAGATCGTCGAGGTTCTCGGCGAGGCCGACGCCAAGCTGTTCTGCGAAGTCTACGACGTGACGGACGCGGGCAACTGGGAAGGCCACACCATCCTCAACCGCCTGCACACGCTCGCGCTGCGGTCGCCCGATGAAGAACGGACGCTCGCGAAAATGCGCGCCAAGCTCCTTGCGCGTCGCGACGGCCGCATTCGCCCCGGCTGGGACGACAAGGTGCTGGCCGACTGGAACGGCCTGATGATCGCCGCCCTCACGCACGCCGCCCAGGTGTTCGAGCGGCCCGACTGGCTTGCCGCGGCCAAGACTGCCTTCGCTTTCGTCATCGATCGCATGGAGAAGGACGGCCGCCTCCTCCACTCCTATCGCGCCGGCCAGGCTAAGGCGCCCGCCACAGCCAGCGACTACGCCAACATGATCTGGGGCGCGCTACGGCTACACCAGGCGACCAACGCGCCTGAGTATCTGACCGCCGCCGAGCGGTGGGTCGCCGTGCTCGATGCGCGCTATTGGGATACGGCTGCTGGCGGTTACGCCTTCACGGCCGACGACACGCCCGACGTCATCGTGCGCATGCGCGGCGCCCACGATGACGCGACCCCCAACGCCAATGCGATCATGATCTCCAACCTGGTGGCGCTCAATCTGCTCACGGGCAAGCAGTCCTATCTCGACCGCGCCCACGCCATTCCGGCAGCCTTCGCAGCCGACCTGGGCAAGAACTCCCTCGGTCACTGCGGCCTGCTCGCCGGCTTCTTCGATCTGCTGGCGCCACAGCATGTGGTGGTCATCACCCCTGTCGGAGATACAACCGCACCGTTGCCACGCACCATGTTCCAACTGTCGCTGCCGGGCGCCGTCCAGCAGGTGGTCGACATCAGGCAAACGCTCGCCAGCCCTGCACTTGCCGGCAAAACCCAGATCGGGGGCAAACCCACCGCCTACGCCTGCATCGGCCCGCAATGCTCGCTGCCCGTGACAGACCCGGACACGCTGCTCGAACTGCTCCGAACGCAACGCACCGCCCCTGCAGCCGGCGGCTAGCGTCGGTTCCGCTAGGCAAGCCCGCCGAGGCGATCCGATGGCGACGGAAGAGCCTGGATCCCTCCGTCTCGCGATGAGACCACCCGTGCGGACACGGCCTCGCTCACCGGTGCACGAAAAGCGCGATGCGTTGGAAAATGCGCGCAATGCGTGAAATAGTGAGTCGCTGCGGGATGTGTCCAGGGGAAGCGTGACATGTCCGATCGGGAATTGCTGGCCCTCATTCCGGTGTTCGACGCCATCATGAGCGAGGGCAATCTCTCGCGCGCCGCCGAACGCCTGGGCGTCACACAGTCCGCCGTGAGCCAGGCCCTGGCGCGATTGCGCAAACTCACCAGCGATCCCTTGTTCGAGAGCCACGGACGCGGCGTCCGGCCGACCCCGCGTGCGCTGGAGATTGCTGATCATGCGCGCGCCGCGCTGATGCACGCCAGCGCCGCTTTCACGCCCAAGACCCTCGACATCGCCAGCCTGAAGCGAACCTTCGTTATCGACTTCGGCGGCGGCTTCGATGCTCTGCTGCTCCCGACGTTGCATAAATTCCTGTCGAAGACCGCGCCGGACGTGCGCTGCCTCGTCAGCAACACGCGCGGGGCCGATCTTTTCAGTGAACTCAAGCACGGCGAGACCGAGCTCGCATTGGACTTTCAGCCTACGGATGCGGAAGGCATTCGTTGCGAGCGTATCGGCGACGATGCAGCCGTGGTGATCGCCCGTCCCAGGCATCCCGCCCTGAAGCAAGGCCTGACCAAAGCGCTCTACACGCATCTCCCTCACGCCACGCTGGTTTGGACCCGCTCGACAGTCAGCAGCGGTGTTGCGCTCGAACTGGCACGGATGGGAATGCAGACGAAAGTGGCCATCTCCGTTCCGACCGTGATGGCGCTAGGGGCTCTCGTCTCCTCCTCGGACCTCATCGCAACCACATCACGTTTCGCGGCCCAGGCGCTCGGAGATGTCTACCGCCTGGAGCAGCACCCGCTGCCGTTTCGCATGCCGCCGCTGGCATTCTACCTTTTATGGCACGAGCGCCTGGACGACGACGCCGGGCATCGTTGGTTACGGGGTTTACTGAAAGACATTGCCCTGAAGATTCGCGAGAAATTAGGATAGCTAATATCGCATATCAGTTGCTGTTTACCCAGTCTTAACGCAACGAAGCTTATTCACGTCGTGCCTGGCTTCTGGGGGATGGCTCGGATGGACCAAACAAACAAGTATTCGGCGCTTGCCGCAGCAACGGAAGCCCACGCCCATCTCGCCTCCGCCCGCAAGCAGCTCATCGGCCAGCGCCTGCCCCTCGCCGGCACGCAGTGCGACCTCGACAAGGCTGCTGCCGATCTGCGGGTAGCGCGCAAAAAGGTGGAGGAAGCCCTCCATGCTCTCGAGGCCTCCCGGCAGCACATGCCCACCAGCGATTGAAGATCGAGGGCGTCCGTTTGCCTCCCGGCTGTGTCCTTTCAATTCCCGCTCAAGTGCGGCGTTCAACGCAGCCTTCGCAGCGTGTTTTCCACAGCCTCCGACCGGTGCAGGAACAACTCGCCGCTGCATCCGTTGTCTGTGCGATCCGGCCCTCCTTCGCGCATAGCCGGATCACCGCAATAAGGCACCCTGGATTGTAATGCGTAAGTAATGCGTACCTGGGTGTCGGACTGCGGTTGCGCCTGATCGAGTGCGATGCCAGCCGTCAGCCGGCCGAAGCACGGGCCTTGGAAATGAGGTCTGTAAGTTTCTGCCGCTGCCGGCCTCCGGCGTCGAAGTTCGCTGGTGCGAGCCACTGCTCGTAGGCGCGCTTCAGCGCCGGCCATTCGCTGTCGATCATCGAAAACCAGGCCGTGTCGCGATTGCGGCCCTTGTAGACGACCGCCTGCCGGAACAAGCCCTCGTACTGGAATCCGAGCCGCAACGCAGCCGCCCGCGATGGCGCGTTGAGTGAATCGCACTTCCATTCGTAGCGACGGTAGCCCAGTTCGTCGAACACGTGGCGCATCATGAGGAACATTGCCTCGCTGGCGGCCGGCGTCCTCTGCAGCAGCGGGGAATAATTGATGTTGCCCACTTCGATCACGCCATGCGTACGGTCGATCCGCATGAATGTCGCCACGCCGACGGCCTTAGCCGTCGCCGCATCGACGATGGTGTGGAACAAAGGATCGTTGGACTTGGCGACCTGCTCGAGCCAGGCAGTGAAGCTCGCCAGATCCCCGAAGGGTTCCTGGAACAGATACGTCCAGTTGCGCCCGTCCTTATCGAGGCTGTTGGCCGCAAACAGATCGTGCGCGTGGCGGCCCGGATCAAGCGGCTCCAGCCTGCAGAACCGCCCTTCCATCACCGTCCGCGGCGGCGCTGACCGGGCGCTCCAGCCGGGTAGCGACTTGCCCACGGGCGGAAGTTCGGAAGCCATTTTTCCCTCCACCCGTCATCCCGGAAGTCGCACAGCGACTATCCGGGAGCCAGACACAATACAGGCAGCCTAGTTCTTGCCCGTGCTCATCGAGTTGAAGAACTCGCCGTTGCTCTTGGTCGAGCGCAGCTTGTCCACCAGGAACTCGATGGCGTCCATGGTGCCCATCGGATTGAGGATGCGCCGGAGCACGTACATCTTCTTGAGCTGGTCGGCGGGCACCAGCAGCTCTTCCTTGCGCGTGCCGGAGCGGGCGATGTCGATGGCGGGGAACACGCGCTTGTCGGAGACCTTGCGGTCGAGCACGATTTCCGAATTGCCCGTGCCCTTGAACTCTTCGAAGATCACTTCGTCCATGCGCGAGCCGGTGTCGATCAGCGCCGTGGCGATGATGGTCAGCGAGCCGCCTTCCTCGATGTTGCGCGCGGCGCCGAAGAAACGCTTTGGCCGCTGCAGGGCGTTGGAATCGACGCCGCCCGTCAGCACCTTCCCCGATGAGGGGACGACGGTGTTGTAGGCTCGGCCGAGACGCGTAATGGAATCGAGCAGGATCACCACGTCGCGCTTGTGCTCGACCAGCCGCTTGGCTTTTTCGATCACCATTTCCGACACTTGCACGTGCCGCGTGGCCGGCTCGTCGAAGGTCGAGGAGATCACCTCGCCCTTCACCGAGCGCTGCATGTCGGTCACCTCTTCGGGCCGCTCGTCGATCAGCAGCACGATCAGGTAGCACTCGGGATGGTTCTTGGCGATCGAGTGCGCAATGTTCTGCAGCAGCACCGTCTTGCCGGTGCGCGGCTGGGCGACGATGAGTGCGCGCTGGCCCTTGCCGAGTGGCGACACGATGTCGATCACGCGCGGCGAGAGATCCTTGATGGTGGGGTCTTCGATCTCCAGCTTCATCCACTGGGTCGGGTACAGCGGCGTGAGATTGTCGAAGTGCACCTTGTGGCGCTGCTTGTCGGGGTCCTCGAAGTTGATGGTGTTGACCTTGAGCAGCGCGAAGTATCGCTCACCATCCTTTGGGCTGCGGATCTGGCCTTCGACCGTGTCGCCCGAGCGCAGCGCGAAGCGGCGGATCTGCGAGGGCGAGATGTAGATGTCGTCGGGACCCGGCAGGTAGTTGGCGTCGGGCGAGCGCAGGAAACCGAAGCCGTCCGACAGCACCTCGACCACGCCGGTGCCGATGATCTCGGTGTCCTTGGCGGCGAGTTGCTTCAGGATGGCAAACATCTGCTCCTGCTTGCGCATGGAGCTGGCGGCCTCGACCCCGACTTCCTCGGCGAAGCTCAACAGCTCCGTCGGTGTCTTGGCCTTGAGGTCTTGGAGTTTCATCTCCTTGACTATTTCTTGCATGTAAAATCTCCGGTGGAGAGAAGCTGCGCGGCCTTGGAAGGTGGGTTTTGAAATCGAGGCGCGGAGCGTAGGGGAGGGGTGCGGAACGTGTGTTCCGGAAATGTCGCGGCTTTTCCGATGGCAATTTGAGCTTTTCGGGAAGGCCCCGCCAGCGCGCCCTAGAACGGCGGCCGACAGTGACGATTCGGTATATAGCAGGCTGAACCAGAAAATGAAAGAGGAACTGAACCTTAGTTCTGGGCCAGCGCTTCGGCGTCAGCCCATGTACTTGTCCCAGAACCCCGCAGCCGGCTCGATTTGCTCTACAACGTCCACCAGGATGCCGGAGGGGTCGCTGGACCATGAAGCGCCGCTGTCCCCAGGGCTCCTTCGCCAGCCCATAGGTAATCGGCGCCCCTGCCGCCTGCAGCCGCTGATGCTCGGCGGCGGCATCCTCCACCTGGAAGGTCATGATCATACCATTACCGTCGAACGGCTCCGGGCCTGGCGGATTGGAGGGGTGATCGGCCGTCATGAGCCCGAGCACGATGGGCCCGCCCTCCTTGCGCGCCAGCATGACCACCCAGCTCGCCTCGAACACCAGGCGCATGCCGAAGTACTTCACGAAGAAATCCCGGCTCTCGCCGAGCCGCTTCACCGTGATCAGGGGATAGGTGTCCAGATTGCTCACGTGCCGCTCTTCGCTCACGCACCATAGCGCGCAACCGCCCGCCGCAACCAAAGCACACCCGACCACAGCACCGCCAGAAGCCCTCCCGTTAGCGCGGCAACTGCTGGCATGAAGAGCCAGTCCATGTCCCGGTCAATGGAAGCGATACTGTCCTGCCAAATCTTTGCCTTCGGGTGTTCGGCAGGCGGGCCGCTCAACACGATCGGGAGAAACCCATTGTCGACCAGATACCGGTGCGTGAGGACAACGAAGCCGATCGCGCAGGCCGTCACGACCAGCGCGGCCACTATGCCAGAGCGCCATTGAGCAAGCAGCGGCAGGGCCAGCAGCATGATTACGTAAGGAACCAGGAGTTTGTCGAGCATCCGCTAGCTCTTCCAGACACGCCTAGAACGGCTTCACGATCACCAGCACCACGATCCCGATCATCAGCAGCGTCGGCACCTCGTTCATGATGCGATAAAATCGTGGCGGGCGGACGTTCCAGTCCTCGGCGAAGTCCTTGCGCCAGACCCCGAGCGCATGGTGATAGCCCGTCAGCAGCACCACCAGCGCGAACTTGGCCCATAGCCAGCGGTCATTGATCATGCCCTGCGCCCAGGCGAGATAGGGCCCCGTTACCCACACGACGATCATCGCCGGGTTCATGATCAGGCGCAGCAGGCGCCGCTCCATCACCTTGAACGTCTCGGACTGCTTGGAGCCCTTCTCGGCGTCGCAGTGATAGACAAACAGCCGCGGCAGATAGAGCAGCCCCGCCATCCACGCGATGACGGCAATGACGTGCAGCGCCTTGATCCAGAGCAGCATCAGGCCGCTACATGCTCGGGCTGAGGGAATATCTGCATCTCGTCCTTGCTGCCTTGTGGACTAGGCTCCCGCCATCATGCCGGAGGCGTGTCTTCGACACGACGGGAGTGACGCCGCTTGTGAGCATCGTACCCTTCAGACAACGTCATCCCCGCGAAGGCGGGGATCCAAGTCATCTGAAAGCGCAGGTAAGGGCGAAGTAAGCAAGCCATTGCCTCAGGGTCGATCATATCCGCCGTACCAACTCCACGAGCCGCGCCACGTTCTCGGGCGGCGTTTGCGGCACGATGCCGTGGCCGAGATTGAAGATGAAACGCTTGCCCGCGAGAGCCGTCAGAATTGCGGCAACCCTTTGTTCCATGCCTTTCCGCCGGCCACCAGCAGCAGCGGATCGAGATTACCCTGCACAACCGCCGTGTCGGCCAGCGGCCCCGCCATCAGCGCGAGCGGCATTGCCGTATCGCAGCCAACGCCATCGACGCCCGTTTTCGTCACGTAACCTGCGGCCTGTGCCCCCGCGCCGCGCGGAAATCCGATGATCGGAACGTGCGGATGCTGCGCCCTCACGCCGTTCGACCAGCACCTTGGTCGGTGCGACCACCCAGCGCTGGAACTCATCGTCCGGCAGGCTTCCGGCCCAGCTGTCGAAAATCTGCAGAGCCTGCGCACCCGCCGCCACCTGCCCGCTGAGATACTCCGCCGACGTCTCGACCAGCAGGTCGATCAGCCGCTGAAATCCGCTGGGGTCGCGATAGGCCCACGCCCGCGCGTCCGCCTGATCGGTGGAGCCTTGTCCGCCGACCATGTAGGTCGCCACCGTCCACGGCGCGCCGCAAAATCCGATGAGAGCATATCTGGGGGTAGTTCCTGGCGAACGCGCGACACGGTTTCGAAGACGCGGTCGTATCTGCCGCGAGTCGCCGCTGCGTTCAAGCGCGCAAGTTCCACCCCGGTGCGGATGGGCTCGAGCCGCGGCCCCTCGCCTTCGACGAATTCCAATTTCTGGCCAAGGGCATCGGGCACGACCAGGATGTCGGAAAATAAAATCGCCGCGTCGAAGCCGTAGCGCCGGATTGGCTGCAGCGTCACCTCGGCCGCCATGTCGGGCGCGTAGCACAGATCGAGGAAGCTTCCGGCCCGCGCACGCAACGCCCGGTACTCGGGCAGGTAGCGGCCGGCCTGCCGCATCAGCCAGACCGGTGGAGGCGACAGCGCTTCGCCTGCAAACACACCGAGCAGACGAGGTCGCCTGGAGACTGGCGCCGAAGCCATCGCGTCAAACTCCAATTCAAAGATCTAGATCTTCAAGGTTATTGTTAAGACTCTTACGCAGTGGATTGCGAAGATCATATTTGACCTCTCGTTTTCACACAGCTTGCGTGCGGCTGATACGTGCCGAGGCTACCCCTAGCCGGTTCTGGTCCCGAGAGCCACTAGACGAAAAAATACCATATCTGGCAATTGGTTGAGCGACTGGTTGCGCAGGCCGCCTCGGCGCGATAACCTGTGCACAGCAGTCCGCAAACCGCCCGGCAACGGCATTGCTCCGTAGCCGCCCCGACACCTGGCTGCAAATTCCGTCCTCTTGGGTCTTCCTGTGGGCAGCTCTGTTGATGAACTGCCGCCGCCGGCCGCCAACCGGCGCCCTCGGCTTGGCAGCGTCCACGAACTCTGGTCTTTTCCACAGATGCCCAACCAGGTGCCAAGCTACTTCCATCTGCATTTGATCTCGGACGCAACCGGCGAGACCCTCACCACCATGGCCAAGGCGGCCGCGGTGCAATACGCCCGCGTGCGCGCGATCGAGCACGTGCATCCCTTGGTGCGCACCGAGAAGCAGCTTGCGCGCGTGCTGAAGGAAGTGGAGCAGGCGCCGGGCATCGTCCTCTATACCGTCGTCAAGAAAGAGCTGATCGAGGAAATCGAGCGCTGCTGCCGCGAACTCAAGGTGCCGTGCCTGCATGTGCTCGAGCCGATCATGAAGGTGTTCGAATCCTATCTCGGCGCGCCCCAGACGCCGATCATTGCCGGCCAGCATTTGCTTGACGCCGACTATTTTGCCCGCATCGATGCCCTCAATTTCTCCATGGCCCACGACGACGGCCAGCTGCCGCAGGACTTGAGTCGCGCCGACATCATCATTCTGGGCATTTCGCGCACCTCCAAGACGCCCACCAGCATCTATCTGGCGCAGCGCGGCTACAAGACGGCGAACCTGCCGCTTGGTGCCGGGAATCGAGCCGCCGGCGTCGCTCTCCCAGCCGCACACCGCTTTCGTGGTCGGCCTCGTTGCCAGTGCCGAACGCATCGCCGAGATCCGCCGCAATCGCGTTCAGCTCATCGGTGACCGCAATCTCGACGACTATGTCGATCGCACCCAGATCACCGAGGAAATCCAGTATTCGCGCCGGTTGTGCGCCCGCCATGGCTGGCCTGTGATCGACGTGACGCGGCGCTCGGTGGAGGAAACCGCCGCCACCATCATTCGTCTCCTGCACGATCGGCGCGAGGGCGCCAGCGAGACCGAGCAGCAGGAAACGAGCGATGACTAGCCGGCGTCGCTCATTCTGGCCTCGGGCAGTCCCTACCGGCGCAAAATGCTTGAAGCCGCCGGGCTCTCCTTTCAGGTGATTCCCGCTGACGTTGATGAAGCGGCGTTGAAGCGGACTCTTGTAGCCGCAACACCGAAACCTCCCCCGGCGGAGGTTGCGTTGGCATTAGCGCGCGCCAAAGCCGAAGCGGTCAGTGCACAAAACACCGATGCCGCAGTAATCGGCGCCGACCAGATTCTTGCCCTCAGCAAAACATTGTTCGACAAACCGGGTAGTCTTGCCGCTGCCCGTGTGCAACTCGAGCACCTACGCGGTAAAACTCATCGCCTGATCTCGGCTGTCGTGCTGGCACAAGGTGGAAAAGCCGTCTGGCACCATGTGGACGAAGCGCAGTTGACCATGCGGCCCTTCAGCCCGGAATTCCTCGACCGCTATTTGGCCGAGGCCGGCCCTGGCCTATGCCAGATCGTCGGCGCCTATGAGATCGAGGGACCCGGCATCCAGCTCTTCGAGCGCGTGGAGGGCGATCACTTCACCATCATCGGCCTGCCGCTCGTGCCGCTACTGGCCGAGCTCAGGTCGCGCGGGGTCATCGCCGCATGATACGCGCGTGTGTCATCGGCTGGCCGGTGTCGCATTCGCGTTCGCCGCTGATCCATGGCCATTGGCTGCAGCGCTACGGCATCGACGGCAGCTATGTGCGCCATCCCGTCGAGCCGAGCGACGTCGCCGAATTTTCTGAGCACCCTGCGCGACCATGGCTTCGCCGGCTGCAACGTCACGCTACCCCACAAGGAGGCGGCCTTCGCGGCAGCGTCCGAAACGCGGCCCGCGGCTCGTGCTGCCGGCGCCGCCAATACATTGTGGTTCGAGGCCGGCCGCCTCGTCGCCGACAACACCGACAGTGCGGGTTTCATGAACAGCCTCGGTGCAACGCTCCCCGCTCTGCAACTCGCTGGTGCCACCGTCTCCGTGCTCGGGGCCGGCGGTGCCGCGCGCGGCATTGTGTTCGCCCTGCTCGAGCGCGGTGTAGCCGAAGTCCGCATCTTCAACCGCACGTACGATCGCGCCGAGGCCATTGCCGCCACCTTCGGACCAAAAGTGAAGCCCCATGATTGGCGCGATCGCGCTGATCGTTCCCGCGACGCGGCGCTGCTGGTCAACACAACGTCGCTCGGCATGGAAGGCGCCGGTCCGCTGGACATGGATGTCTCGGCACTCGACTCCAAGTGTGCCGTCGCCGACATCGTCTACGTGCCGCTTGAAACACCGCTGCTGGCGGCGGCGCGCGCACGGGGCCTCGCCGCGGTCGATGGCCTCGGCATGCTGCTGCACCAGGCCGTGCCGGGATTTGAAAAATGGTTCGGTGTACGCCCCAAGGTCACAGCCGAGCTGCGCGCGCTGATCGAACGTGACATCGAGGTCGCGTGATGCTGCTCATCGGTCTCACCGGCTCGATCGGCATGGGCAAGTCGACGGTGGCAGCCCGCTTGCGCGCACTCGGCGTTGCCGTATGTGACGCCGACGCAGAAGTACACAAGCTCTACGAAGGCGTTGCCGTAGCTCCCATCGAGGCCGCTTTTCCAGGCACCACGGCCGGCGGCAAGGTCGATCGGCAGAAGCTGGCCCAGGCGCTGCTCGACAAGCCGAACCAATTCAAGCGCCTGGAGGCTATCGTGCATCCTCTGGTGTTTGAGGCCGAGCGCACCTTTCTTCGCAACGAGGCCGCCGCGGGCGCGGCGATGGCTGTGCTCGAAATCCCGCTGTTGCTGGAAACTGGCGGCGAGCGCCGCGTCGATGTCGTGGTCGTCGTCAGCGCCCCGGCCAACGCGCAGCGCACACGCGTGATGCAGCGGCCAGGCATGACCGCCGAAAAGCTGGATCAGTTGCTCGCCCGCCAGATGCCAGATGCCGAAAAGCGCAAACGCGCCGATTTCGTTGTGGACACCGGCGGCTCATTTGCCGAGACCGAGGTGCAAGTCGATAAGATCGTCGAATCACTGCAAGGTCGCGCCGGTAGGGCCTTCGAGAAGTTCTGGCGTTGACGTCATTCCCGCGGAGGCGGGAATCCATGCCACGTCCCTTCGCGTGCTCGAGTATCCACATGAGATGCATCCGATGCTGCGCGAGATCGTGTTCGACACGGAAACGACCGGACTCAATGCCACCGGCGGTGATCGCCTGATCGAGCTTGGCTGCGTCGAGATCGTCAACCGGATTCCCACCGGGCGCGAGTTCCATTGCTATCTCAACCCGGAGCGCGACATCCATCCCGACGCCGTCGCCGTGCACGGTCTCACGCCCGATTTCCTGAAGGACAAGCCGTTCTTCAAGGATGTGGTCGACGATTTCCTGAGCTTCATCGAAGATGCGCCGCTGGTTGCGCATAACGCCACGTTCGATCTCGGATTCGTCAATGCCGAGCTCGAGCGTGCATCGCGACCGCCGCTCATAGGCGACCGCATCGTCGATACTTTGGTACTGGCGCGGCGGCGTCACCCGGCGGGTCCCAATAGTCTGGATGCGCTGTGCAAGCGCTACGGTATTGATCTCTCTCAGCGCACAAAGCATGGCGCGTTGCTGGATTCCCTGTTGCTCGCCGGCGTCTACGTCGAACTGCTGGGCGAACGCCAGGCCACGCTCGGCCTCAACGGCCAGGGCAGCGCCGACATGAGCCTTCGCACACGCGCAGCCAAGGCCAGGCAACGCCCCGCGGCACTTCCGCCCCGCCTGTGCGAGGAAGTTGAAGCTGCCCATCGCGCATTCGTGAAAACACTGGGCGCCGACGCCCTGTGGTTGCGCTATCCTGGCGCCGCCTAAAGCGGTAGCTCCGGTGCGGCCCGAATTTCCGCGCGTAGGCGTACAGGGCTTGGCGCATGAAAATCCTTATCGGGCTGGTGGTTGCTATGGCTGCTGTCAGCGGGGCGGGACTCACGGCGCAGGGACGCGTGCAGCCGCAAATGTTCTGTTGGTCGCCTGACGTCGAATTTCCTGTCGCCTGCGAGGAGGAGGAAGACGAGGACGAAGGCAACAATGGCGCCTTATTGCGCACGTGGCCGGCGCGCCACAGCCTCTTCCCAGACACGGTCTCTGCCCGCATCGAAGATCAACGCTGAGTCTGCAGTTATCGTGAACCAGGCATTGTGCGCCAACTCCGCCTCGAGCTGGTTGGGTCCCCAGCCGGCGTAACCGAACATCACGAGAGCCTTTTGCGGCCCTTTCTGGCGGCCGATGTCGCGAAGAATGTCTGGGCTCGCCGTCAACGCCACGTCGTCGTTTATGGCAGTGGTGTCCGCAAGCTTGTAATCGGTCGTGTGGATGACGAAGCCGAGATCGGGCTGTACGGGGCCTCCGGCAAAAATCTGCACGTTGCCATCTATCGCATCTTTCTCGCCGAGCTTCTCCAGCAGACGCGCGAGCGGGCGCTCTCCTACGGGCCGGTTGATCACAATCCCGAACGCTCCGCTCTCATTGTGTCGAACGACGAGAATGACGGTGCGCTGAAATCGAGGATCTCGCATCGTTGTCGAGGCGACGAGCAGCTGTCCGGTCAGTGAAACGCTCTCCGGCGAGAGCTGAGGTTTTGGCAGCGCGGCGTCGAGGATGGTCGCTGGCGCAAGCACCGCCATAAGAGCAAATACGGGGCGCCTGAGCCACATCAAGGCACGCCTCACCAGCCAACCAAAAGCGGCGTTCAAGGTTCCACGAAGGCCTGCCTGGCAGTTTGTTTCCTGCCAGGCAAGCCTGTCAATGATCGGCCATCAATAACGCAGGAACGAACCTCTCCTGTGCTGGTTATAGGCCGAGGCTGTCTGGGGCATGCTACATCATGGACGAGGTGGCGAGATGACACGAGAACCGCTGGCACGATCCTTCCATTGGATGGAACCACTGGTGATTACTCTTTCCCTGCTTCTGGTCAGCTTCCTCTTTGCCGGCCCAGGCGCGGCCCAATCTGCCGATCTGGCCGGAAGCTGGAGAGGCAGCGGATCAGTGGAATTCACTTCCGGGCAGCGCGAAAGGGCGCAGTGTCGCGCAGAGTATAACCGCACCTCGAGCAGGTCGTATGCCCTGAGAGCGACTTGCGCTACCGCGTCGGGACGTGCCAGTCAGACCGCCACTTTGCGTTATGTCGGCGGCAACAGGTACCAGGGCAACTTCTACAACCGCGACTACGATGTTTCGGGAACCATCAACGTTGCAGTGAACGGCAACAGCCAAGTGGTGCGGTTGAGCAGCGATTCCGGATCGGCGACATTCGAGATGCGTCGCTAACCTTCGGTCAGTTCGTCAGCTTCGGCTGAGCTTGTGCTTGCTTTTCCTGCTGGCGCTTGACGAACAGCCCGCCGAAGTCGATCGGGTCGAGCAGCAATGGCGGAAATCCGCCTTCCCGCGTGAGATCGGCTACCAGCCGCCGGGCGAAGGGAAACAACAGCGCAGGGCAGTTGATGAGCAGGAACGGCTCCAGCGAGGCTTCCGGCATATTGTCGATCTGAAACATGCCCGCGTAGGACAACTCGAGATCGTAGATCGTGCCCAGATTGTTGGTGGCGTCGGCCTTGAGCTGGATCGCGCTTTCGTATGCCTTGTCGGCGATCTTGGTTGCGTTGACGTTGACCTCGACGCGCAGGTTCGGCGGCTCGCCCTGGCTGTCCAGCAGCTTCCTGACATTCGGGTTCTCGAACGAGAGATCCTTTATGTATTGGGCAATCACCCGCACCTGAGCTTGCTGCGTCAGGCTCGGCTCCCTGCCTTCGCCATTGCCGGCCTTTGGCTGTTCGGCCATCTCATCAAACCTCGGTTGCGCGCCTATCCCTGGCGCTCGCTAGCACGGCGACAACGTCTCCCGCAACGCCGAAGCCTGTGCGTCGATCTGGCCGCACTAGGCCGGGCTTGCGCCGTTGCTGCGACGGGCAACTGTCGGCGTCTCGCCGAGGCGTTCGAACTCACCCTCGATGACAGGACCTTCCCGAGCTGTTTCCGGTTGGTGCCGCTCCTCCCGCCCGTCGTGTGTGCGCCGGCCGTCAGCGTCGATGTCCGCCGGCCGGTGTTGCAGAAGTTGTCCGATGCTCCAGCGCGCGACCGCGCGCCGGATCGGCGGAACCAGAAGGAGGAGCGCCAACATATCGGTCAATAGCCCCGGCGTTAGGAAAAGGGCGCCGGCGATCGTCAGAAAGAGGCCATCGAGCACTGGAGCCACCGGCGGCCGACCTTCGCTCACGGCTTCCAGCGTCCGGCGCATGACCGTGAAGCTCTGCTGCGAAATAATCAGAATGCCGGTAAACGCCGTGGTAACGACGAGCGCCGCGGTCGCCCAAACACCGATCCATTGCCCGATCTTGATGAGGAGCGCCAACTCCAGCACCGGCACGGCAATGAGCACCAGGCCGACAACAAGGCGTATCATTCGCCATCCTTTCCGTGTCGCGCACCATTTATTGTAGGCCATCCCGGTTGGCTTGTGCCTTGCAATGCCGTAATGTTTGGAAGGCAGCGGCGCAGAACTGCGACTCTGGGCCCATGATTAAGGGTGCGGGGTCTGGTTCTTGCTGGCGCGGCAACCTACATGACACAGGTTGAGGCACTGGCTCGAAAGCTAGGGTGTGATGGACGGCAGGATCGACGTAACCACACTATTGTTTCTCGTTCTGGCGGTCGTGATCTTCCTCAAGTTGCGTAGCGTGCTCGGCCGTCGCACCGGCCACGAGGAGGCTCGTTTCGAGCGTTACAAGCAAGAAGCCAGTCAGCGCAACGGCAAGCTAGCCGGTCAGGACAAGGTGGTGACGCTGCCGCGGCGCGAGCGGGAGGACACCGAAGTTCGCCCCTCGGCGGATCAGCAGATCCAGGCCGACGGCGAGCAGCGCGTCAAGGAATATGCTGCCGGCAATACCGACATCACCAAGGGAATGCTCGACATCGTTCGTGCCGACACCGCCTTCGATCCCAACCACTTCCTGCAAGGCGCCAAGGCTGCTTACGAGATCATTGTGACAGCCTTTGCCGAGGGTAACCGCAAGACCCTCAAAGATCTTTTGAGCCCCGAAGTCTACGAGGGCTTCAGCAGTGCGATCGCCGAGCGCGAAACCAGGGGCGAGCAGATCGACCAGAGCTTTGTCGGCATAAAAACGGCCAACCTGGTCGAGGCCGAGGTTAAGGGCGGTATCGCCCAGCTTACCATCAAGTTCGTAAGCGAGCTGATATCGGCCACCCGGGACCGGGCCGGCGAAGTCATCGCGGGCGATCCCAAGCGGATCAGGGAAGTCACCGATATCTGGACTTTTGCGCGGGAGGCCATGTCGCGCAATCCGAACTGGAAGCTGGTCGCTACCCAAGCCGCAAATTAGACAATCTTGCGACCGAAAACATGCGCAGGCTTCCTGACGGGGGAAATGCGCTTTGGCTTCGTGCGTTGCAATCGAACGCATCGTTATCGCTTTGGCTACTGCGGCGGCCGTCGCAGTGGGCCTTTCAATCGCCGTCGAAGCCGGTTCTCTCAAACTGGACGGCGGCTGGAAGGCCAGGATTGTGAAAGCTAAGGACATCCAGGCAAAGGCGGTGCGGGGTGCATCGTACCAGCCAGTCACGTTTGCTGACCTGCCGGGATGGGCCCAGGACGATCACCTGGCCGCCTTCAAAACTTTTCTCAAGTCCTGCGAACGTGTAGTCGCAAATGCGCGCGAGAAGGCGGGCGCAGACAAAGGGCCGGCCCCGCCCACCGCGCTGGTGGCGGCCTGCGGCGAAGCAAGCCGGGTTGCGGGCGAGATCAAGGGCAAAGATAGCGCGCGCGCTTTCTTCGAGCGCCACTTCACGCCAAGCGCGGTTGAAAACAAAACGAAGCCTGGTCTGCTGACAGGCTACTACGAGCCGGTGCTCAAGGCGTCGCGTACACCGCAAGGGCCCTACCAGACCCCCATCTACAAACGTCCGGCCGATCTCGCCACCATTATTCCCGAAACGCACCGCGGCGCCGTCAAGCCCGGCACCCTGACGCACGTGCGCAAGACCGAGAAGGGCAACGAGCCTTATTTCACGCGTGCGCAGATCGATCAGGGCGCGCTCAAAGGCAAGGGTCTGGAACTTCTTTATTTCGCCGATTCCGTCGACGTCTTTTTCATGCAGATCCAAGGCTCGGGCCGCATTCAGCTCACCGACGGGACCTCCGTTCGCGTTCACTACGACGGCAAGAACGGTCATCCCTACAGTTCGATCGGCCGCTACCTGATCGACAAGGCCTTGCTGGCTGCCGACAAGGTATCGCTCGGCGCGCTCGCGACGTGGCTCAAGGCCGATCCGGCGCGCGCCAACAAGGTGATGTGGCACAACGCGTCCTACGTGTTCTTTCGCGAGCTCAAGGGCGACGAGGCCGGCGCCCCGCTCGGCGCGCTCAATGTTCCGCTCACCGCCGGTCGCAGTCTGGCGCTCGATCCGAGCTTCCACGCTTTGGGCACACCGGTGTATGTCAGCGCGCCGACGCTGACGCATGTTACCAAGTCTGCGCCGTTCAACCGTCTGATGATCGGCCAGGACGTGGGCTCCGCCATCAAAGGCCCGGAGCGCGGCGACATCTACTTCGGCTCCGGCGATGCCGCCGGCCAGGTCGCCGGCGTGACCAAGCACCCCGGCCGATTCTTCGTCCTGGTGCCCAAGGATCCTGCGGCCAAGACGCCGGAGAAAGCTGCGGCACAGAAGACCGCGCAATGAGCCGCGGCGACGGCAAATCAGGCAGGAGCGGCGGTCGCACCGTTGCGCCCGACGAAGCGGAGTTGTGGAACCGCGTTGCGCGCTCGGTCGACAAGGTGAGGAGCAAGCCTCGCGTCCCCTCCCATACAGACTTGGTCGTTCCCTCCCCGGCCGTACCTGCGCGGGCAACGGCTGAGCCTGAGCCTCGAGCGCGGGCTCCCAAGACTGCACCCTCGTCGCCCGCACCAAGAGTGACCCGGCCAGTACCCCTTGCCGAGTTCGATCGCCGCGCGGTCCGCCAAGTTACCTCCGGCAAAGTCGCGATCGACGCGCGCCTCGATTTACACGGCATGCGCCAGCGCGACGCGCGTACGGAGTTGCACGCCTTCCTGCGCGCCGCGCAAGCGAGAGCCTTGAAGACAGTCCTGATCATCACCGGTAAGGGCGATACTGCTGCTGAGCGCGATCACCTCGCCGCGGCCTTCGGAAAACCGCAGCGTGGCGTCCTACGCCGCAGCGTTCCCCAGTGGCTCGAAGAACCTGACTTGCGACCCGTCGTGCTCAGTTATACGAGTGCAGGCACCCGTCACGGCGGCGACGGCGCTCTCTACGTGCAACTGCGCAAATCCGTGCGCAAAACCTAGGCTTCGCGCACGGTCGCGCGTTCAAGCGGCGAGCTGCGCGCCCGGCGTGGAGCGTGAGATTTCCACTTCCTCGGGCGTCATGTCCGCCGGCACGTTGGCAAACAGCGGTGTGCTCAGGTAGCGCTCGCCCGTATCCGGCAGCATGGCGAGAATATTGGCGCCCTTCGGAGCCTCGGCCGCAATCCGCAAGGCACCAGCAAATGTTGCACCTGACGTGATGCCGACAAAGATGCCTTCCTTGGTCGCCAGCTCGTTGCTCAGGCGGATGGCTTCGGCGCCCGGGACCGGAATGAGCTTGTGGAAAAGCTTCATGGCCACCGCGTCGCCGGTGATCTTCGGGATGAAATCCGGCGTCCAGCCCTGCATGGGATGCGGCTTGAAAGCGGGGTGGGCCGTCGCCGGCGAGCCGTCCGGATTGCGGGCCTGCTCGGTGCCGCTGCCCAGCAGCTGCGCGTCCTCCGGCTCGCAGACGATGATCTTGGTGTCGGGCATCTCCTTGGCCAGCACGCGCGCCACGCCTTTCAGCGTCCCGCCCGTGCCGTATCCGGTCACCCAATAGTCGAGCTTTTCGCCCTTGAAATCCTCGATGATCTCCCGCGCCGTCGTGCGCGAGTGGTAGTCCGGGTTGGCTTCGTTCTCGAACTGCCGCGTCAGGAACCAGCCGTGCGCCTTTGCGAGTTCCACCGCCTTGGTGACCATGCCCATGCCGCGCTGCGCTTGCGGGGTCAGAATCACCTTGGCGCCGAGGAAGCGCATCAGCCGGCGACGCTCGACGCTGAACTGCTCCGCCATGGTCACCACCAGCGGATAGCCCTTGGCCGCGCACACCATCGCCAGCCCGATTCCGGTATTGCCGCTGGTCGCCTCGATCACCGTTTGGCCGGGCTTGAGTTCACCTGACTTCTCCGCTGCCTCGATGACACCCAGCGCCAGGCGATCCTTGACGGAGCCCAGCGGATTGAAGGCCTCGATCTTGACGAACAGGTTCACCCCCGGGGGCGCCAGCCGGTTGATTCTCACGACCGGCGTGTTGCCGACAGTCTCGAGGATGCTTTGAAATTTGCGTCCCATGCGCGCTTCTCCTTCTGCGACTGAGCAGTTTCGTCCCGTTCAATACCATCGCGCAACCTCCTGTTTTGGGGTGCGCTGAGGGTTTTATTCGCCCCGTCGGCCAATCTTGAGCTGCGGGAGACGCCGTTTGTCTCCCACAGGCCCGCCTTCTCCGATCGGCCGCGGCGGAAATCGCCCCAGCGAGCGCACGCGGTCGTACATGACGACCGCGCCGGCCATCGCCAGATTGACGCAGAAGCTCGTTGGAATGCGCACGACGTAGTCGCAGCGTGCGATGAGATCAGGCGACAGAGAGCCGCGCTCGGGGCCAAGCACGTAAGCGGCGCGCGGAGGATGATGGAAGCTGGGGAGATCGATGGCCTCGTCCAGCAGCTCCACCCCGACCAGCCGGCAACCGGCCGGCAGAACCAGTTCGCTCACCTGCGTCCAATCGTAGTGCGGAAGATGCTGGGCCCCCTTCGAGGTGTCGGCACGCGCCTCCAGCGCCTGATACGTCGCCCCGATGGTAAATGTGAAGCTGGCCCCGAACCCGTGCGCCGACCGCATCAGGTTGCCGAGGTTCAGCGCCTTGGACGTGCGTTCGGCGCCGATACCGAAGTAACCGCGGGGCAGGGCGGCTGGCTCTGTTTCGCTCATGGCGCCTCATCCCATCTCGGCTCCGGGGTGTAAGGCCGGTCGAGGCACTGGGCAAGACCAGGTGCCAGGCGGCGGGCGCAAGGCTTGCCGAAACCACGCTATTTCGGCTAATAGCCATTGAGGGCCAAGGCCATAAACGAGCCTGCCCGCACAATCCCAGGGAGGTGCATACAGATGAAGTTTAGAGCGCTCGTGGCTTTCGGCGCGATTGCAATGTCCAGCGTGTTGACGGCCGACGCCCAGCAGAGCCAGCAGCTTTCGATCGCCACCGGCGGCACCGGCGGCGTCTACTATCCCCTCGGTGGCGGCTTCGGCAGCATCCTCGGCAAGACCTTCCCCGGCACGACGGCCACGGCCCAGGTGACAGGCGGCTCGGTCGCCAACCTGCAGCTGGTCGGTTCGGGCAAAGCGGATTTGTGTTTTACCCAAGTCGATGCGGCCTGGGATGCCATCAACGGCACGGACAAGTTCACCAGCGGCAAGCTGCCGATCCGCGCGCTCGTCGTCATGTATCCCAACCACATGCACGTGGTGACCGTCGAGGGTAGCGGCATCAACAAGGTCGAGGACATCAAGGGCAAGCGTATTTCCACGGGCTCGCCGGGCAGCGCCACGGAGGTCTATGCCCTTCGCGTGATCGAGGCCGCCGGGCTCGACCCTGACAAGGACGTCAAGCGTGAGCGTCTCGGCGTGGCCGAGAGCGTCAATGCCATCAAGGACAAGAAGGTCGACGCGTTCTTCTGGGTCGGCGGTCTGCCCACCGCAGCCGTGACTGATCTTGCTTCGACGCCGAACACACAGATCAAGCTGCTCGACATCTCGCAGCTCACCTCGAAGATGAACGCAAAGTACGGCCCGCTCTATGCGGAGGCGACCATTCCTGCCGCGACCTACAAAGGCATGGGCAAGGACAACAAGAACAACACGGTCTGGAACATCATGGCCGTGAATGCGAGCACGTCGGACGAGCTTGCCTACAATCTCACCAAGACCATGCTGGAGAAGGTGGACGAGCTGGCGCTGGTGCACAAGGAAGCGCTCAACATCAAGGTCGAGAACCAGACGTCCAGTCGGGCCGGCATTCCCTGGCATCCCGGCGCCCTGAAATACTTCAAGGAAAAGGGCATCAAGGTCGAGTGATCGGCTGGTCAAGGCTGATTTGGGCCATAGCCACTGCCGGACCCTTGCGGTCCGGCAGTTTTGTTATGACCGGGTCGCCGCTGGGGCCGGAATTTGCCATTCGACGCATGGCGGAGTGACCCGCCTGCAATTGCTCGTGTAGCATGCCGGCCAAAGAACGGCTGTTGAAAGGCCTGGGGAGGAACGACGCGTGCAAAGCAAACCAGAGACTATCGACACCGTTTTGGCCAAACCCGTCGAGCTTTCGGACGAAGCGCGCGAACGGCTGGAAAAATTCGTCGAGGAGGAGGAAGGCGCATTCAACCGCCTGGGCGGCTGGGTGGGTGTGGCCATCGCGGCGTTTGCGATCTTCGTCTCCCTGTTCCATCTCTATGCCGCCTACGAGATCGTGCCGGCACATGTGCTGCGGCCCACTCACGTCGGCATGGTTCTCGTGCTCTGCTTCCTTCTCTTCCCCGTCGCCGCGCGGTTCCGCGACCGCATCCGCTGGTGGGACTATCTTCTTGCCGCCGCCGGCGCCGGCACGATGCTGTACGTACTTTCACAGGGCGCCTACTTTGGCGATCGCGCGACGGCGCCCACCACGACGGATTGGGTCGTCGGCGCGATTTTCATCGTGTTGCTGCTCGAGGCAACGCGCCGCTCCACCGGCGTCATCATGCCTGTCGTCGCCATCTGTTTCGCCCTCTATGCCCTGTACGGCAAGTATCTGCCCCCACCGTGGACGCATCGCGGCTATCCCGTCGAGGACCTCGTTGCCCACCTCTACATGACGCTGGAAGGCATCTTCGGCACCACCGTCGACGTCGCCTCCAGCCTGATCATCCTTTTCACCGTTTTCGGTGCCGTGCTGCAGATGTCGGGCGCCGGCCGCTTCTTCATCGACTTTTCGTTCGCGGCCATGGGCGGACGACGCAACTCGGCCGGGCGCGCCGTCGTGCTGTCCTCGTTTCTCATGGGCGGGCCGTCCGGCTCCGGCGTCGCCACCACGGTGACCATCGGCACCGTTGCCTACCCGCTCCTGGAGAAGGCCGGTTACGACAAGAATGCCGCCGGTGGTCTTCTCGCGGCCGGCGGCCTCGGTGCGATTATCTCGCCGCCCGTGCTCGGCGCTGCGGCCTTCCTGATCGCCGAGTTCCTGAAGATCGGCTACTTCGACGTGATCGTCATGGCGACGATCCCCACGGTTCTCTACTACTTTGCCATCCTGGTCATGGTGGAGATCGACGCCCGCAAGCAGGGTGGGTCGGGCGAGATCCTGGTTGCCAAAGGGGAAGTCTGGCGCCTCTTCAAAGGCTACTGGTTTCATTTCGGATCTCTGGTCTCCATCATCGCCTTCATGCTGCTCGGCTTCTCGCCGGTGCTGTCGGTGTTCTGGGCCACGATCCTGGCCGTCGTCGTCAGCGCACTGCGCTCGGACACCGCCATAGTACCGTGGTGGCTGGCGATCCCGCTTCTGCTCAGTCTGGGCATCGTGATTCCGCAGCTTCTCGGCTGGCCGGTCAGCGAGGCGCTGACCGAGTACAACTGGATCTTGATCTTTGGTGTTCTTGGCGTCGGGGCGGTGCTGGGTCTGGTTGCCCCGCACATCGCGCCATCCACTGAGAAGCTCGCCCGGGCGTTGAAGGACGGCACCACCGGCGTGCTCAATGTCGCCGCGACCTGTGCGACCGCCGGCATCATCGTCGGCGTCGTCACGCTCACGGGCCTGGCGCAACGGTTCGCCGACATCATCATCGGCTACGCCCAGGGCAGTCTGCTGCTCACCGCCATGTTCACAGCGGCGATCGTCTGGATCGTCGGCCTGGCCGTGCCGGTTACGGCCTCCTACATCATGTGCGCCGTCATCGCCGCCCCGGCCCTGATCAAGCTCGGCGTGCCGGATTTCGCAGCGCACATGTTCATTTTCTACTATGCGGTCCTGTCCGAGGTGTCGCCGCCGACCGCGCTCTCGCCCTTCGCTGCCGCCGCCATCACCGGGGGAAGCCCTTACCTGACGACACTCCAATCGTGGAAGTACACCATGCCGGCATTCCTAGTGCCGTTCGTGTTTGTACTGGATCCCCAGGGAATAGGGCTGCTGCTGAAGGTGCCGCCGGGCGGCACCTGGTTCGACATCGTTGAGATCTTCCTGGAATCGGCGGCAGGCATCGCCATGCTGGCGTTTGCCGCTCAGGGCTGGTTCTTGAAGAAAAACACCGTTCTCGAGACGGTCCTGTTCGCGATCGCCGGCTTGTTCCTCGTGTTTCCAGCAGTCCTCTCACCGACGATCCAGGTGTTGACGGGGTTGTCGATCGACGGCTTCGTGCCGCTGCTGTCGGATTTCGGCCTGAGAATTGGCGTCAACGTGGTGCTCGGCGTGATGGTCGCGGTCGCCGGCGTGCTTATGCAGCGCATGCGGCCGGCGTGATGTTGCATACGCCAGGGCGTTTTCAGCGGCGCCGAAAATGCTTTAGTGTCGGTGCCGGTTAAGTCCTCGCCGGCACCGGCAAGGCAGGTTGCAGCGTTTTCAGGGAGTGGACATGAATCTCGGTAGCGATATTGCCGCCGTCGTCACGGGTGGCGCATCGGGCTTGGGCGCGGCGACCGCAAAGGCCCTGGCTGCCAAAGGCGTGAAAGTCGCGCTTCTCGATCTCAACGCCGACGCCGGGGAGAAGCTCGCCAAGGAGCTGGGCGGTGTCTTCGCCAAGTGCGATGTCACTGACGAAAGCAGTGTCGATGCTGCTCTGGCGGCTGTCCGGAAGGCGCACGGTCAGGAGCGCATCCTGGTCAACTGCGCGGGCATCGGCGTCGCCAAGCGCATCTCGCGGCGGGTCAAGGAGACCAACGCTATCGAGCCGCACGATCTCGCCACCTTTGCCAAGGTGATCCAGATCAACCTGATCGGCACCTTCCTCATGATGTCCAAGTCAGCAATCGGCATGCAGGCGACCAAGCCCATCAACGCCGATGGTGAGCGCGGGCTCATGATCTGCACGTCGTCGGTTGCAGCCCAGGACGGCCAGATCGGCCAGGTCGCCTATGCCGCGTCCAAGGGCGGCGTCGCCTCCATGACGCTTCCCGTTGCCCGCGATCTGTCGCGCGACGGGATTCGCGTTGTCACGATCATGCCTGGCCTGTTCCTGACGCCGATGTTCGACAATCTGCCCGACGAGGCGCAGAAGTCGCTTGCGGCCTCGGTGCCATTTCCTTCGCGGTTGGGCAGCCCCACCGAATACGCCGCGCTGGCCGTGCATATTTGCGAAAACATCATGATCAACGGCGAATGCATCCGTCTCGACGGCGCGCTCCGCATGGCCCCTCGCTGAAACTCTACTTTCGCGCGACCGGGCAACTGTAATTTCGGACAGGTTGTCCCAGGCACGTTTCCGTGACTTGGTTGCTGGAACCGCGCGCGCTAGGTTGACGTTGCGTGTGAGGAAACCGGGGTAAGGCGTAGTTTATCGATGTTTTTTTCTGCTCGGGGACTGCTTCGGGTCTCTCTCGGCGTCAGTATTGCTGCTTACGCCGCAGGTGTACTCCTGGCTGGTACAGTCACGGTGCTTGGTTCTTACAGGGTCATATCCGCCATCCTTGCTGAACTGGAGCCCGAAACACCGAAGACGGCCGTGGCTGCAGGCGTCTACCGGCTACAGCGGTTGAGTTCTGCACCGGCACAGCAGGACGTGATGCCGGGCCGGCACGCTTTCATGACGCCCCTTCGCGCCGGCGGCCTCGCAAATCTGCCAAGGAACGCGGCATCTATGCCCAGCCTGGTTGCACCCGCAGGCTTTGGCAGTTCATCGCGATACTGGGGTCGTCCAGCCCGTCGGGACCGCGACGCCGATGATGAAGACGACGACAACGACGAAGATAAAAAGGAGCGTCCTCGGGAGGCCGGGACGTACCGCACCCTGTGCGTGCGACTGTGCGACGGCTACTATTTTCCGATCAGCTTCTCTGCCACGCGCGATCGGTTCGCGCGTGATGCAAAGACCTGCGAGACCAGTTGCGGCGGGCAGGCGCGCTTGTTCGTTTATCGCAACCCGGGATCCGACGTCGAGGATATGGTGGACCTGCGCGGTCAGCCCTACAAGCAGCTGAGCACAGCCTTTCTCTATCGCACCGAGTACGTGCCGCAGTGCCGATGCAAGCCCAACCCATGGGATGCCGAAGCGCAGGAGCGCCATCGCATGTACGCGCTGGTTGCCGCCAAACGCACGGGCAGCAAGCAGGCTGCTGCTGAGCTCGATGTCCTAACGGCCAAGATGAAGCTTGACCGGTCGGCGCGACCTGCCCTCGTCGCGACGCCAGCCGCAGCTGCCGCGACGGTTGTCGACACCGGCAAGGTGCCGGCGAATGATCGGACTAGGCGATCTGACCGGGCGGACGACAAAGCCGGGAGAATGGGCCTGGGCGCCCGCACCCCGCGTGAAATCTCGCGAGCGGCCTTCGGGCAACTCAGGGCGCGATCCCGACTGGATGACTCGGGCGCTCGCCCGGCCTAATTGAGGGACTTGCCGGTCCGGCCGACGCTGACATTCAGAGAAAATTGGCAAATCACCAAACATAAGTTGCTTCTGGGATGAGCTGGCCGATCCGCGCTGTTGAGCGGTCGTCAGCGGATCAAGGGAGCTGCTGCCGATGGCATCGTACGCCCGCCCTGCCGTTTTGGTGGTGTTGATGGCGTTGGCGATCCAGCCGGCCGGTGCACAAGGCTTCCTGGACTCCCTGTTCGGACCCGATGAGGCGTCGCCCTCGCGTCCCGCCAGCGGCTACGTCCGTACGAAACCGCCCGCGTCGTTGTTTGACGGAGTGTTCGGCCCTTCCGAATACGAGGCGCCCCAGCCGCATGTCCGCTCCACCACCTACCGCACCCTTTGTGTGCGCATGTGCGACGGTTTCTATTTCCCGATCAGCTCTGCGACCAGCAGTGCCAATTTCTCGCATGACGTTGAAAAATGCTCCGCGTCGTGTGGAGGCGACGCACGTCTCTTCTACTATCCAAGTTCAGGCGGCAATATCGAGGGCATGCTGGATATGACGGGCCGTGCCTATGCGTCCTATCCGGTGGCGTTCAAGTACCGCAAGACGCTCGTGCAGGGATGCCAGTGCCGGCCGCAACCGTGGACCGAGGCTGAGCTGGCCCGCCATCGTGCTTACGCAGCGCAGACGCCGGAGAGGCAATACTCAGCCCCCACAGC
The DNA here is from genome assembly GCA_963814055.1 of uncultured Alphaproteobacteria bacterium. Taxonomy (GTDB): domain Bacteria; phylum Pseudomonadota; class Alphaproteobacteria; order Rhizobiales; family Hyphomicrobiaceae; genus AWTP1-13. The sequence continues at coordinate 57,660 of CAWFBJ010000019.1, read as the reverse complement.
AGACGCGCAGATCGGGCCGTCGACAGTGCCGCCGGCCATCATGCGCAATGGATTTGAGGTCTCCGCACCACGTGCACCAGGATCTTACTCGGCTTTCGATTCGCCTGCGTTCAATCCGAGCTTTGTGACCCAGGACGATCTGCGTGCGGTTGCGCGTCCCACGCCCGTGCAGAGGCAGCCGCGGGCTGGGCAAGGGGAGTGGTTCTCAGACACCGGTCCTGCGGGCCAGGCAAGGTCGCGCTACGACAGGCCAGGCTTGCGCTGAGATCAGCTTGCGAGCCGGTCCATGGCCTCCGCAAGCTTCAGGTCGAGTTCGGTCAGTCCGCCGGCGTCGTGCGTCGACAGCGTCACGTCCACGCGGTTCCACACATTGAACCATTCGGGATGGTGGTTCAGCTGCTCGGCGATCAGCGCGGCGCGGGTCATGAAGCCAAAAGCCGCGTTGAAATCCTTGAACTTGAACGTCTTTTGGATGGCATCGCGGCCATCCACCATCTTCCATCCTGGCACCCGCGCAGTCATGCCCTTGCGCGCCGCCTCGTCCAGCTTCTGTGCCATCGCCGTTATCCTTCCAAGTTTGAATTTCGCGCAGGTGCCAGAAGGGCGGTTGTTCAATCGGCGGCGCTACGAGCCCATGAACTTTGCAAAGCTGATCTCGTCGCCTGTGTAGATACTGATGCTCGGTGGTTCGGCCGCAAGCTTGCGGGCTTGCGCGACAAAGGCACGCGCATTGGGCTCGGCGAAGTGCGTCAGCAGGGCAGCGCGGTCGGCCCATCGCTCGACGAACACCAGCCGCAGGCTATTCTCAGCGTCGATATGCACCGCATGATGCGCGCAGCCCACCTCCGCTCGCGAGCGCTGCGTATGCGCGAGGGCGAGACGGCGCAGCTCCTCGAACGTCTCGGGCTTTGCCAGAATGCTGCCCGTTACGATGACCATCATGGACCCCAGTGCTGTGTCGAAGATGCCAAGGCGCTAGCTTAGCAGGTCACGGTCGCCAGAGCCTGAATTCAACGAGCCCATTCTGCCGCTTGATCGGCCGTATCCGCGCCCTCGAACGGATACTCGGCCTCGACGCCATACGGCGGCCCGCCTGATCCCGGCCGCGCCGACAGCAGCACGAAGCGTGTGGCCATGAAAGGCTCCAGGCGCAGATCGCCATATTCTCCCAGAAATTGCGCCACCATCTTCTGCCGCACGCCACGCATGCGTGCCAGCGTGACATGCGGCTTGAAGCCCCGCGGGTCGGCCTCAAGTCCCGCGGCCCGGGCGGCACGCTCGTTGGCTCGATAAAGCGCGTCGAGTTCACGGCTCAGGTCCACACCGGCCCACAACACGCGTGGATCGCGCCCGCCGAAAGCGCCCGCACCCACGATCGACACTGTAAACGGCCTCGCAACCACATCGGCGAGTTGATCGGCCAGGTCGTCTGCCGTGCGCGCGTCGATGTCGCCGGCGAAACGCAGGGTGATGTGCATGTTCTCGGCATCCACCCAGCGTGCGCCGTTGAGCGGCGCCCGCATCAGCGAGAGCCGCGTGCGCGCCGCGAGCGGTATTTCGAGCGCCGTGAACAGACGCGGCATGGCTATCCCTTAGAGCCCGCTGGCTGCCGCGCACGCACGCGGGCGATCAGTTCCTCGACCTTGGGTAGAATGCGCTTCGTAATCTCGGCGACCCCTTTGGGGTTGGGATGGATGCCGTCGCCCAGGTTGAATGCGCCGTTGAGCGCTATCCCATCGAGAAAGAACGGGTAGAGAATCAGCCCATGCGTCTTGGCCAGGTCCGGATAGATGCTATCGAAGGCACGCGCGTAGTCTTCACCCAGGTTGCGCGGCGCGATCATGCCGGCCAGTAGGACCTCGGTGCCGCCGGCCTTGAGCGTGGTGATGATCTTCTCGAGGTTGGCCTTGGCGCGTCCGGCGTCGAGGCCGCGCAGGGCATCATTTGCGCCGAATTCCAGGATTACCGCATCCGTGCGCTCGGGCACCGCCCAGCGCAGCCGTTCCAGCCCGTTTGCCGTCGTATCGCCTGAAACACCGGCATTGATCACATCCACGGCGTGGCCTTTGGCCTTCAAGGCGCGCTCCAGTTGCGCGGGAAATGCGTCTGAGGCTTTGAGCTGGAAGCCGGCAACGAGACTATCGCCGAGCACGACGATGCGAACAGGTGCGGTTTTTGTCTGGGCAAGCGCGCCCGCCGCAAGAGCGGCGATCAGCCAATTGCAGAGGAGAACGCGAAACACCATGTTTGCGACGGTTGGGTCCGATGGCAGTGTCCGCATTGGAGTTTCCTGTCGCCAAGGCCTCACATCACGGTGTTGAAGTAGAAACTTGCAAAGCTCGACGCAAGCCCAGGCAGGAGCTGATTGGGAATCGTGACCAAACCCGTTATCGATCTCGCCGCCGTCTCGCTCACCCTCACCAGCCGCGCCGGGCCGGTGGAGATCCTCAAGAGCGTCGATCTCGCTGTTTTGCCTGGGGAATCCATCGCCGTCGTCGGTCCCAGCGGGTCCGGCAAGACCTCGCTCCTCATGGTGATCGCCGGCCTTGAGCGAGCGACATCGGGCCAGGTGCGCGTCGCAGGCCGGCAATTCATGGCGCTCGACGAGGACGATCTGGCGCTGATCCGCGGCTCTAACATCGGCATCGTGTTCCAGTCTTTCCATCTGGTGCCTACTATGACGGCACTTGAAAATGTCGCACTTCCCCTAGAGTTTGCCGGCAAGGCCGACGCCTTCGATGTCGCCCGCGCAATGCTCGACGAGGTCGGTTTGTCGCACCGGACGGATCATTTTCCTGCCCAGCTCTCGGGCGGCGAGCAGCAGCGTGTGGCGCTCGCCAGAGCTCTTGGCCCCCGTCCACAAATTCTGCTTGCGGACGAGCCGACCGGCAATCTCGACGGCAAGACCGGCGGCCATGTCGTTGACCTGCTGTTCAATCTGCAACGGCGCAGCCAGGCAACGCTGATCCTTGTCACACACGACGCCAGCCTGGCGGAGCGCTGCGGTCGCGTCGTGCGTATGGCCGACGGACGCATCGAGCGGGAGCTCGCGCCGGCATGACGGTTGCCGCGCTCGATCGCCGGACTGGGCGGCCGCGCCGCGGCTTGCCGCTTGCGCTGAGCATCGCATTGCGCGAGCAGCGCAATGGCTTCAGCGGATTTTATGTGTTTATCGCCTGCGTTGCGCTCGGGGTTGCGGCAATCACAGGTGTAGGCGCGCTTGCGGATGCGTTGCGCGCGAGCTTCGAGCGTCAGGGCGAGGTGCTGCTCGGCGGCGATGTGCGCCTGTCGCGCCCGCACAAGGCTGCCGAGGGCGCCGAACGCGCTTGGTTGCTGAAACAGGGTCGCATAAGCGAGACGGCGACCGTTCGCGGCATGGCCCGGAGGCCGGACGGGGCCGAGCAGGCGCTGGTTGACCTGAGGGGTGTGGACGCTGCCTACCCGCTGGTTGGCACGGTGAAGCTTTCCGGCGGCATGCCGCTCGACGATGCGGTCCGGCGCGAGCCTGGAGCCGTCGTCGATCCCATTCTGCTCGAGCGCCTCTCGCTCAAGGTCGGCGATGCCATCTCGCTGGGCACCATTCAGGTGCCGGTCCTCGCCGTTATCGAGACCGAGCCCGACAAGATAACCGAGCGCCTTACCGCCGGTCCTCGCGTCCTTGTCTCGCTGGAGACTTTGCAGCGCTCGGGCCTCATAGACCCTGGCAGCCTGGTGGGGTGGGCCTACGCGCTCAAGATCGACAACAACACAGGTGACCCCGAGGCCGGGCTCCTCAAATTCCGCGAAGCCGTCAAGACGGGACTGCCCGAGGGAGGATTCTCCGTCCGCGACCGGCGTGATCCTTCGCCGCAGGTGTCCCGCACGCTCGAGCGGCTGCGGCAGTTCCTTACCCTGGTCGGCCTCACGGCGCTGCTCGTCGGCGGTGTTGGCATTGCCAACGCGGCCTCCACGTATATCGATCGCCGCCGCAGGGTGATCGCAACTTTCAAAAGCCTCGGCGCCACGGGAAGCACGATACTCGGCGTGCATCTGCTGCAGGTGTTGTTCTTTGCGGCGATCGGCGTCGTAATCGGGATCGCGCTGGGCCTGCTGATTCCGGTCGCACTGACTGGGTATTTTGGTGCGTCGCTCCCGATCAAAGCCGAGTTCAATCTCACGCTGCGGAGCCTTCTCACCGCCGCCGCCTACGGCTTCATGGTGGCCCTGCTGTTTACGTTATGGCCACTCGGACGCGCCGAGCAGATACGGGCGGGTGTGCTGTTCCGTGACGAGGTTGCACCTGAGCGTATTCTCCCAGGCTGGCGCATCGTTGCTCTTACGCTGGCAACGGGAATTTCCCTGGCTGGACTTGCGATCTTTTCATCCGAGGCGCCGTGGCTTGCCCTCTACTACTGCCTGGGCGTGATCGGCGTCTTTGCGGTCTTCCTGGGCTTGGGATCGGGGCTGACCTGGGTGGCGAGACGCGTGCCGCGTCCGCGGCGGCCCGAGCTTGCACTCGCTATCGGCAACCTGGGAGCGCCCGGCGGGCTGACGCGCGCTGTCGTGCTCTCGCTGGGCACCGGTCTTTCCCTCCTTGTCACGGTCGCCCTTGTCGACCGTTCGATTGTAGCCGAGCTCACGGACCGGATGCCGGAGGAGAGTCCCAACTACTTCGTTCTCGACATCAAACGCGATGAGAGTGCCGCGTTCGAAGCGCTGGTCAGGCGAGAATTTCCAGCCGCCAAGGTACAGCACGCACCCATGCTGCGTGGTCGTCTGGTCAAGCTCGGGGATCGGCCGGTCGAGGAGGTGAAGGCGCCCCCGGAGGTGCAATGGGTGCTCACCGGAGATCGTGGTCTCTCCCACTCCGCGACCGTCCCCGAGGGGTCGAAGGTGGTGGCGGGCACATGGTGGCCGGCTGACTATGCGGGCGACCCCCTGGTTTCGGTGGAAGCCGACATCGCCAAAAAGCTCGGCCTGAAGATGGGGGATTCTGTCACCGTAAATATACTGGGACGAAACGTCACCGCGCGTATTGCCAATTTGCGCGAGGTGAAATGGGAGAGTCTGGCGCTGAATTTCGTTCTGGTGTTCTCTCCCAACACGCTCGCTGGTGCTCCTCATAATTTGTTGGCGACCGTGACCCTGCCGAAGGATGCTTCGCTGGCCGCAGAAGCGAAATTTGCGCGCGATTTGGGCCGCGCATTCCCGGCCACGACTTCCGTTCGTGTCAAAGACGCGATCGACGCTTTCAGCGCTATTTTCAATCGCATTATGGTGGCTGTCCGGGCGGCAGGCAGCGTGACGCTTTTGGCGGGCGCTCTTGTACTTGCCGGAGCCTTGGCGACAGCCCAGCGCCGTAGAATCAAGCAGGCCGTTATTCTAAAGACCCTCGGCGCGACGCGCCGCCGAATTCTGATCGCGCATCTGTTGGAATACTTAATTCTGGCCATGTTAACTTCGCTGATAGCGCTTCTGATAGGCAGCCTGGCGGCCTGGATAACCGTTTCCCGCGTCATGGATTTTTCTTTTTCCTTTTCAGGACAGGCGGCGGCAGAGGCTATGCTGCTGGCAACCTTACTGGTTGCCCTGTTCGGCGGCTATGGAACGTGGCGCATACTGAAGGCCCCGCCGGTGCCCTACCTGCGGTCGGAATAACCAGTGTTCACCACTTGTTAAGCGCCCTTGTCATGCCTACGTCTTGGTGCAGGCTTTCTGTATGCGCGGCGCCCTTGCCACGGCAGGGTGCGACCGCCATAATCGCGGGACGAAGCGACTGCTTCGCCCAATGCTGAAGGGAAGGATCACAATGGCTGAGATCGACAACAGGTATGCGCTTGGCGGAACCGCCGCGCGGACCGGCGTCGCAGTGGATGAGGGTCTGCGCGCGTACATGCTGCGCGTCTACAATTACATGGCGGCCGGCATCGCACTGACGGGCGTCGTGGCGTACATCATCTTCACCTACTCGGTCACCACCGATCCGGCGCTGGCCGCTAACGCCGGCGGCAGGATCATGGCGCTGCATCGGGGCATGTATCTCACGCCGCTCGGCCAGACGCTGTTCGCCACGCCGCTGATGTATGTGCTGATCTTCGCACCGCTGGCATTCGTGTTCTTCCTCGCTTGGCGCGTCCAGACAATGAGCGTAGGGGCGGCGCAGATCGCGTTCTGGCTGTTCGCAGCGGTCATGGGCGCATCGCTGTCCTCGATCTTCCTGCGCTACACGGCGACCTCCATCACGCAGGTGTTCTTCGTGACGGCAGCAGCCTTTGGTGCGCTCAGCATTTACGGCTACACGACCAAGAAGGACCTCTCCGGCTGGGGTTCGTTCCTGATCATGGGCGTGTTCGGCATCATCATCGCTGCCATCGTCAACATCTTCCTGCAGTCCAGTGCCCTGCAGTTCGCCATCTCGGTGATCGGCGTGCTGGTGTTCGCGGGCCTTACCGCCTACGACACCCAGCGCATCAAGGACGGCTACTACGAGGTGATGAACGACGCAGCCGCGATGTCGAAGGGCGCCATCATGGGCGCGCTCAGCCTCTACCTCGACTTCATCAATATGTTTACGTCGCTGCTCTCGCTGTTCGGCAGCCGCGAGTAGCTTCGGACGGAACGTAAGAACGAAGGGCCTCGCCTCGGCGGGGCCCTTTGCTTTTGGGCACCTGCTGGAGCAATGTTATGCGAGGCAAGAGAGGGTAACGCCCCATGAGAGATGCCAGCATTCGCAGTGCAACCGCAGCCGACATCGCCGCCATAACCGGCATCTACCGTCCGGCGGTGCTGGAGGGTACTGCAAGCTTCGAGCTGGAGCCGCCGGACGAGCCTGAGATGCTGCGCCGCTTCAAGGCGATCGCGGAAGGGGGCTATCCCTATTTCGTCGCCGAGCTGGACGGGCGTGTCGTGGGCTATGCCTACGCCAATGCCTATCGCACCCGTCCTGGCTATCGCTTTACGGTGGAGGACTCGATCTACATCGCGCCGGAGGCCCAGGGCAAAGGCATCGGTCGTGTGCTTCTCGAGGCCCTGATCGATACGTCGACGGCGAAAGGCTATCGATTGATGGTCGCCGTCATCGGCGATTCCCGCCATTTCGGTTCGATCGTCCTGCATCGCAACGCAGGCTTCACGTTCTGCGGCACCATCCACTCGGTGGGCTACAAGTTCGGCCGTTGGCTTGACAGTGTGATCATGGAACTGCCGTTGGGCGAGGGGGACAAATCCAACCCTGTCGAACGGTAGGTGTCCGACCGCGCCCTAAACCGCCGCGAGTCGCACGCTCTTCTCCAATACGCCCAGCACCCTGCTCAATTCGTTGCCGCGCTTGAGGATCAGGCCGGTGGCAGTCACTACGCTATAGGCGCCTTGCTGGCGCGTCAGCTTGGGACATTTCTCGATACGGTAGAGCGGTACTTCGCTTGCGCGCCGGAAGGCGGAGAACACGGCCTTCTCTCGTCCGAAGTCTATCGCGTAGTCGCGCCATTCGCCGGCCGCTATCTTGCGGCCGTACAGCGCCAGGATCTCCCTGAGCTCCTGGCGATTGAAGCTGATCGTTAAGTGGTGAGATGCTGGAAGCTGAACGACTGTGCCTGCAGGGCCCGCGCGGGTGCGCGGGCTCAACTGTATCGGTTCGGCTTCGCTCAAGAGCGCCTCCCGTTCGAGATGATGTTACATGATCGTCACTTTGGTTCGGCAATGCAAGCGCGCTCCTATCCTGTCGCGCAGGGGCCCCGCTCACCCGCAGAAATCATCACATTGCCACTGGCCGACCCAGGCGCCGCCCCAAACGCGCGTATAGTCACCGCATCGGCACGCGGCCCGGTCCAACAAGCCTCGGATGCTCAAGTCCCGGGGCCTTCTCTCCTTGGACCGGGCATTTTTCCGCGTCGGTCCTGCGTGTTGCCATCTTGGCAATTGCCTCGGGTGACGATTAGATTGCCTCATGCTTGAACGCTGCGCCCATATCTTTTGCACGCTTACGCTGTTGATCGGCGCCCCTGTGCTGGCCAGCGCGCAGAGTGCCGAGGGCCCGGATTTCTGGGCCGTTACCGGGGTGAGGGCCAACGACGCGCTCAATATGCGCATGGCGCCGAATGCGGATAGTGAGGCGATCGCCCGGATTCCCCACAACGCCCGCGGCTTGAAGAACTACGGCTGTCCGAACGAAGTCACGTTCGAGCAGTGGAAAACCATGTCCAAGTCTCAACGCGACCAGGCCGCCCGGTCGCGCTGGTGCCAGGTTGAGTTTCAGGGCCGGAAAGGCTGGGTGGCGGGACGTTTTCTGCGCGAGGATGGCAGTTCGGCGAGATAGCTGCCCTTGCCGCCCTCGATCTCAATCACACGTTATTGATTCGGGCTGCTCCCGGTCATCTGAACCGGAAGCTCGCGCCGCCACGTATCCCTTGTGTCGATGGCTGGCGAGCTGTCGCGTCAGGGGCTCCAATCGGCAGCGCGAAGAATCTCTATGGCACGTCAAAATGCATCGTGCGCCTCTGAAATCAGGCTGCTGCAGGTGGTCGTCGCGGTCCTGGCGCTCGTTCCGATCGGGGCGGGGCTTGCCGGCGCCGTGTTCGGGATCGGCATATTCGGGCCCGCCGTGTCGCTGGGGCATGATGCCGATAGTATCGGCCGCTATCTGTCCGGCTTGCTGCTGGCGATCGGTCTGGCGTTCTGGGGGACGGTGCCTAGCATCGAAGCACAGGGCGTGCGCTTTCGGCTGCTGACGCTCCTGGTATTCACGGGCGGCCTTGCTCGTCTCACCGGCGTCATCCTGATCGGCCTCGCTTCTCCGGCCATGCTTTTCGGACTGGTCATGGAGCTCTTCATAACCCCCTGCCTGGCGTTCTGGCGTGAGCGTCTGGATCGCCTGTGCAAGGGCGCCGCATAAACTATGGGTGCTCTGCCCAAACATTGCTGATTATGGTGCGCATGGTCGCACCGGTCGCCTGCGGCAAGGACAGCGGCTACAATCGGCACAGCGACTGGCCAAGGAGCACTGCAATGGACATGACGGGCGAAGAGCGGATTGCCGCGAGTCGCGAAGTGGTGTGGGCCGCCCTCAACGATGTCGCCGTGCTCAAGCAATGCATTCCCGGCTGCGAGTCTCTGGAGAAGACATCCGATACCGACATGGCCGCAAGGGTAAAGCTGCAGGTCGGTCCCGTACGTGCTGCGTTCACGGGCAAGGTCACTCTGTCTGATATTGATCCCCCGAACGGCTATCGGATCTCCGGCGAGGGGCAGGGTGGCGTTGCAGGCTACGCCAAGGGCGGCGCGCTCGTGCGGCTCGTCGACGACGGCGCGGGCACACTACTGAAATACGATGCCAAGGCCGATGTAGGTGGAAAGCTTGCCCAGCTCGGCGGCCGGTTGATCAATTCGACGGCCAAGAAGCTCGCCGGCGAGTTTTTTCAGAAGTTCGGCGAGGTCGTTGGGGCGGGGTCCGGTGGTGCCTCGCCTTCGCTCGCGCGCAAGGAGGGATGGTTGCGGAGATTGTGGCGCAGGCTGTTTGGCAGATAGGGACCAAGTGAGGAAGGAAAGCCATGCCGACCGCAACCCCAGGCGAAAAGGGAAAAGTCGAGGTCAGGAATGTCAATCACCCCGGGCAGGTCAGTTATCTCGACGCCCACATGTACGAAGCCATGAAGCGGGCGGTGCTGAAAGTCCTGCCCAGGGCTTCGCCGGGCCTGACGGTGGCGGATATGCAAGAGCGTGTGCTTGCCCATCTGCCCGTTCAATTGTTTCCGAATGGTGCCAAGGCGGGTTGGTGGGCAAAGGCCGTTCAACTCGATCTCGAGGCGAAAGGCGTTATCGTGCGAGCGAAGACCAAGCCGCTGCGGTTGCGCAAAGCCTGACGCACGGTAGTCGATCGCAAAAACAGCCTAACACGCGGCTGTGACATCCACGGCAACGACCATCTTCTGCCGGCTGCCACCGAGCAGAATGCCGCTGATCGGGCTGACGTCGTCATAGTCGCGGCCGTAGGCGACCGTGATGTGCTCCTCCGACGGCATGATACCGTTGGTCGGGTCGAAATCGACCCAGCCGACCTCGGGCGCCCACACCGAGAGCCAGGCATGCGAAGCATCGGCGCCTTGCAGCTTTTCCGTGCCGGGCGCTGGGTAGGTCAGCAGATATCCGCTCACGTAACGCGCGGGCAGTCCCAATCCGCGCATGCAGGTGATCGCCAGGTGCGCGAAGTCCTGGCACACGCCGCGACGCTCCTGCAGCACGTGAGACACCGGCGTCGAAATATCCGTCGACGTGCTGTCGAAAGTGAACTCGCGATAAATGCGCTTCGTCAAGTCCAGTGCAGCTTCCAGGATCGGTCGGCCCGGCGGGAACGAAGGAAGAGCGTAGTCCACCGCTTCATTCACGACGCGTGTGTGCCGGGATGCGCTGATGAACTGCAGGACGCTCACGTCCAGCTCGTTCCTGTCGCGCAGGGCCTTGCTCGCAACCTGCTCCCATGCCGTCGAAAGCCCCGGCATGGGGTTGCCGGCCGCGGAGACCTCGACCGTGCTGCGGGCGTGAACTATCAGCTCCGAATGCTCGTCATCGATCGTGAGGATAGAGCTTGCGTTGCCGAAGTAGTCTTGAAGGGCGGCGTTCGAGGAGGGAGCTGGCTCGATCAGCAGACTGTGGCGATGCACGTGCTGCCGCGGGGTCGCGCGCGGAGTCAAATAGACGAGGTGCTGGGACTGAAGGACGGGCTTGCTGTAGACATATGTGGTGCGATGGCTGACATCGAAAATCATGGCTCGTCCCGCGAGCGCGCACGTACCCACTTGGCGCGCTTCTCCACGAGATTGAAATAGCGGCGGCCGATGACATCGGAAAGGGCGGGTAACGCCTCGATCTGCTCGGTCAACAGCTTTTGCAAGCTGGTACGCGTTCCGGCCGGGTCGAGCTCGGCCAATTCCGTGACATTGGCGAGACGAACGTTCGTGAGCAGCGATAGCGCAGTGCGCTGTTCCTCGATACGAGCGCCGCCCTCCCCGGATTGCGGAAGGGACTCGATGTGCCGCGCCAGCTCGGCGAGCTGGTAGGCGATGCTGCGTGGATTGTTTTCGTCGACCAGCAGCAGATCGAGCACCAGCGGCAGCAAGGGCGCCAGCCGATAGCGGGAACGATAGGTAATGAAGCTGTCGGCCAATTCGAGAACGAACAGCAGGCTTCCCGTGTCGTCCTCTCCGCTCTTGGCTTTGCCAAAGATGCCGAGGAGTACTTCCGCGAGGTTATGGGCACGCGATAGCCGTCTCCCCATGTCCAGGAATGACCAGCCGAAGTTGCGCGTCATGTTCTCGTGCGTCAGGCCGTGGAAAGCCGCCAGCACACGCAAGCCATCATCGAGCAGCTGCAATGAATCGCCCATCGCGGTCGGCATGGCGTCTGCGCGCCAGCGCCGGCTTGCGTAGAAATCGTTGAGCGTGCGCCATGCCTCCAGTGACAGACGGTCGCGCGTGATGCTGGCGACCCGATGAATGTTGTCGAGCGTGCGCGGCAGGCCGTAGTACCAGTCCGCCGACGTCATGAGGTTGTGCGCCAGCTCTTCAATGAGGTTGGCGTCCGTTGCGATCCACTCGCCCGGAATCTTGCCGTCTTCCTTGGAGAGGAGTATTTCCAGTGCTGTCCGGCTGGCGCGCAACTCCTGCCGCGGGGCACTATCCTCCTGCAGGCGGCTCAGTGCGATGCGCAGCACCCGCATGGTCCAGTCGGCACGCTCTGTATAACGTCCAAGCCAGAACAGATTGTCGGCGGCACGGCTCGGAAGATCCTGGGGTGCACGCCGGATGTGAGCCGCCTCGATGGTCGGGCGCCACAAGCTGATGTGCGGTGGCAGTTTAGCGTCGCTCGCTATCCAGACGTCACGCGATTCCCCGTCCGGCGCGCTCAGCGCCACCGTCGCGTTGGGATCGACCGTCATTGCCAAACCGCCCGGCATGACCGCGTACCCGTTGCTGGTCGCGGCCACGAACAGGCGCAGCGCATAGGGTTTGGGGACCAGCCCCGCCGGCGTCAGCGAGGGTGTCGTGCCAAAGCCGATCTTTGCCTCCGCCACCAGTGCGGCACCCCGAATCTCGATCTCGCGCAGCAGGGTGTCGAGCTCATCGGATGTCAGACGCGCCGGATCAATTCCCGGGATGGCGCGGCCAGGCCGCGCGGTGCCCTCATGCGCCGGACGGATGACGACCTGGTCGATGTTGGCAAGCGCATGCGCGCGAATTTCCGGGTCGCCGAGCCACCAGCGCGGTCCGTCGGGGATGATCAGATCCTCGCCCAGTATTGTCTTGGCGAGTTTCGGCAGATAGGCGCTCAACCCGCGGTTCTCTGCCAGGGCCGATCCCAATGCATTGGTTACGAAATCGGGATGCTTGCGCACGGCCTGCAGCAGTCCCACAGGTCCCGCAAAACCCGATGCGTCGAGCTCGAGTGGGTCGGCCGCATCGCCAGCCACGCAGCGCACGATCAAGTCAATCGGCATCAGGCCGTGCAGCGTCTTGAGCGAAACACGGTCACCCGTCACGCGCAGATCACCGCCTTCCACAAGCAGCAGCCCGAGATAGCGCGCGAGGTAAGCGTGACTGAAGTAGTCGTTGTGGCGCGGGCCAGGGGTCAGCAGGGCAATGGTCGGGTCGGCGCGATCGGCCCGCCGGGCGAGAGACGTCTGCAACTGCTGAAAGAACGGCGCCAGCCGCATAGCCTTGCAGGCCGAGAAGATGTCGCCTGCGACGTTGGTATGCACCATGCGGTTGGCGAGCGCGTAGCCGATGCCGGCCGGCGTTTCGGTGTGCGTGTCGATCACGCGCCAGCGCCCATCGGGTGCACGCGCGATGTCGGTGGCGAAGAACTGAATGAACCCACCCGGCGGCTTCAGGCCATGGCAGGGCCGCAGAAAGGATGGATCGCTGATTACGAGCTGATGGGGAATGGCGCCCGAAGTCAGCAAATGCTGCGACCCGTAGAGGTCGGCGAGGATGGCTTCGAACAGTTGCGCGCGCTGAAGCAGTGCGCGTTCCAGGCCGTGCCACTCCTCGGCGCCGAGGATCAACGGAACGAGATCGACGCGCCATGGCTGCGTCGCGCGGGCTGGATCTGAGAAGAGATCGTAGGCAATACCCGTTTCTCGCACCCGGGAATTGAGCTGCTCCATGCGCAGGAACAGTGTGGCGGGGTCCAGATCGCCGAGCGCGCCTAACAGCGGTTCCCAGTGCGGACGCAGGGCGCCCGAGGCGTCGACGAATTCGTCAAAGCCGCCAGGCGCAGCTTGATAGCCACGCGTCAGTCCGCCGCTCGGAAATTCCGCTGCATTGGCGCTCCTGCTCATCGTCGGCGCGTGCTTCCTCTGGATCGCGGCCAAGCTCCGTGGCCCCTTGGTCCGGAACGCTATCGCGAGCGGTCCTGCCCCGGCTAGCCCCGCGCTACTTTCCCGGCACGACAGACGTTAGCCCTTGCGCATATGACACACCACCGGCCACTCGACCCCCAGTTAATTTGGAGCCTGCGGCAAGCGGCGCAGATCGAGTGTGAGAGGAAAATCGGGGTGTACGCCCGCTAACCCCAGGAGCGTGCCCCCAGGCGAATGGCCCATGGCCTCGAAACGCGCCAGCCGCCGGCCTTCGGCTTCCAGGGCGTTGACCGGCAGAGTCTGAAAATTGCGTCCTCCCGGATGGGTCGCGTGGTACCTGCAGCCGCCAATCGAGCGCCCGTTCCACGTATCGACAATGTCGAAAGTCAAAGGCACGTGCCGGGCGATGGTGGGATGAAATCCCTCAGCGGACGGCCAGGCGCGGAAGCGAACGCCGGCAACCGCTTGCGCGGCGCGCCCAGTCGAGGTGAGCGGCAGGGGATATCCGTTGCAGGTGACGACGTGGCGATTGCCACTGAGGCCCGTCACCAGCACCTGCACGCGCTCGAGCGAGGAATCCACGGTGCGTGTGGTACTGCCAGGCCCGCTCAGTTCGCCGAGCACGAGCCAAGGTTCGAGCGCTTCGCGAATTTCAAGGGAGATGCCGGCGCGGTCGACTGCGCCCCATCGCGGGAAGCGAAATTCGAAGTGGGGCGCGAACCATGCCGCGTCCATGAGCAGGCCGGCGTCCTGCAGATCGCCGATCACACTCTCGAGATCCGTCCGCAGGAAATGCGGCAGCATGAAGCGATCGTGCAGCGTTGTTCCCCAGCGCACCAGCGGTTGCCGATAGGGCTGTTCCCAGAACCGGGCCACCAGCGCGCGGATGAGAAGCTGCTGCGCCAGGCTCATGCGCGGATGCGGCGTCATCTCGAAGGCGCGGAATTCGACGAGGCCGAGGCGCCCCATCGGGCCTTCCGGCGCGTAGAGCTTGTCGACGCAGATTTCGGCCCGGTGGGTATTGCCGGTCGCGTCCACCAGCAGGTTGCGGAAGAGGCGATCGACCAGCCAGGGCTGGATGGCGCCGCCCGGCTCCGGGATTTGTCTCAGCGCGATCTCGAGTTCGTAGAGCGATTCGTGCCGGGCTTCGTCGACCCGCGGCGCCTGGCTGGTTGGCCCAACGAACTGCCCGGCGAACATATAGGATAGTGACGGATGGTTCTGCCAATAGGCGATGATGCTGGCCAGCAGGTCCGGCCGCCGCAGGAATGGGCTGTCGGGCGGCGTCATGCCGCCGACCACGATGTGGTTGCCGCCCCCGGTGCCGACGTGGCGACCGTCGAGCCTGAACTTCTCCGCGCCCAGTCCTATCTTGGCGGCCTCTTCGTGGACCGCTGTCGTGATGTCGACGGCGTGGTCCCATGACGTTGCCGGGTGCACGTTCACCTCGATGACCCCCGGATCGGGCGTGACCTTGATGACGTTGATGCGCGGATCGAATGGTGGCGCGTAGCCTTCGAGGCGGATTGCCTGCTTGGTCTTGGTGGCCGCCGCCTCGATCGCGGCGATCAGCGCGGCATAATCCGCGCCGTCGCTGAGCGGCGGCAGGAACACGCACACGTGCCCGTCGCGCGCCTCGACGGCGAGCGCCGTACGTACCAGCTCGGGCTTTTCGGCGGGAGGCGGAGGGGCCGCCGCAGAGTTCTTGTCCACGAGGTCTGGTACGCCCGGCATGTCCTTGGGAGCGGCAAATGGATCGGCGGGTAGGACGTGCGGATAATCCTCGAAGCTGATCTCAGGCAAACCCGCCAGTGGCAGCCGCAACCCTAGAGGCGAGTCGCCGGGAATAAGGTACAGATGGCCGCGCTTGAAGACCCACCGCTCCGTGATGAGCCGGCGTTGGCGCTTTGCGCCCTGCGTCACCAGCAGCGGCAGAACGTACCCGACAGGCTTGTCCAGGCCACGGTCAAAGGCGCGGATCAGGCGCTCGCGCTCAGTCGGTTCGGCCAGCTTGTTGTCCTGGGGCGCAACGCCGAGCGGCAGTTTCTGCTCGGCGAGCGCGAAGTGTGCGGCATCCTCATAGGCTGGGATCGCACTGTCGCCGCTGAGCCCCAGCGCAAGGCACAGCGCGCCAGCCAACTTCTCGGCGTCGACAACGGTTGCCGGGGTCTCGGGACGCTCCTCGGCGATAAGGCTGGCATCGCGCCACAATGGCTTGCCGTCGCTGCGCCAGTGAATCCCGAAGGCCCAGCGTGCGGCCTGCTCGCCCGGATACCATTTGCCCTGGCCGTGGTGCAGGAGTGCGCCGGCGGCAAATCGCGCGCACAAACCCCGCGCCAGTTTGTCGGCGAAATCGCGTTTGGTTGGACCGAGCGCCGCGATAGTCCACTCGGGTGCCGCGGCATCGTCGAGCGCCACGAACGTAGGTTCGCCGCCCATAGTGAGGCGCACATCGCCGGCCGTCAGGCGGGCGTCGACGGCAGCGCCCGCGGCCAGGATCTCCTGCCATTGCACCTCGGTGTAGGGCTTCGTCACACGCGGCGTTTCATGCAGGCGCTCGACCTGCATGGTCACCGAGAACTCGACCTCGGCGGCGCCAAGCGACCCTGTGATCGGAGCCGCGCTGGTGGGCGACGGCGTTGCTGCCAATGGAATATGTCCTTCGCCGGCCAGCAGCCCCGACGTCGGATCGAGTCCGATCCAGCCTGCGCCGGGGACATAGACTTCGGCCCATGCGTGCAGGTCGGTGAAGTCTTCGGCGGGTCCGCCGGTCTCGCCGCCATCGGGCCGGAGCTGGATCAGGTATCCGGATACAAAGCGTGCCGCGAGGCCCACGCGTCGCAGGATCTGCACCAGCAGCCAGCCGCTGTCGCGGCAAGAGCCCGAGGCCCGCGCCAATGTCTCGTCTGGCGCCTGCACGCCCGGCTCCATGCGGACCTGGTAGGCGATGTCCTGGCTGAGTCTGCGATTGAGCTCGATGATGAAGGCTATCGTGCTGCTCTGGCCGGCAACGTTGCGGACGTAGTCGTCCAGCAAAGGCGTGCCGGGCAGCGGCTCCAGATAGGGCTTGAGTTCGCCGGCGAGCACGGGCTCGTAGGTGAACGGCCAGCTGGCCGCCGCATCCTCCACGAAGAAATCGAACGGATTGATCGTGGCCATGTCGGCCACAAGATCTACCGTTGCGGAGAATTCGCGCGTCTCGTCCGGCACGACGATGCGCGCCATGAAATTGCCGAAAGGGTCCTGCTGCCAGTTGACGAAATGGGGCTCAGGCGTAATGCGCAGCGAATAGGCGAGGATCGGCGTACGGCAATGGGGTGCTGGCCGCAGGCGCACGACGTGCGGCCCCAGGCCTACCGGCCGGCTGTAGCGGTACTGCGTCCGGTGTGTGAGGGCGACGTGGTTAGCCATTGGTCCCGCGCGTTATGCAACGCGTCGCCCGGCGGATGAGAGGTCTCGGCAGCCGATGCGAAGCCGTCTCCTGGAGTAACGCAGAAGCCCCCGTCCTCGAAGCCCATTGTTTAGGCACCTATTGGCACCGACGGTTAATGCACCAAAGAAAAAGCCCCGCCGAAGCGGGGCCAAAAGGCAAAGTCCGTGCAGGCGGTTAGATGGCCTCTTTGAGGTCCTTGGCCGCACGGAATGCGATCTTCTTGCTGGCCTTGATCTTGATGGCCTCGCCGGTGGCGGGGTTGCGGCCCATGCGCGCCTTGCGCTTGCGCACCTGGATGATGCCCAGGCCGTTCAAGCGGATGCGGCGGCCCTTCTTGAGATGCTTGGCGATGTCTTCGACCATGCTCATGAGCATGGCGTTGACCTGCGCCTTCTTCATGCCGGACGTCTCGGCCAAGGCCAGGCCCAGGTGCCGGAGCGTTACGGTCTCGACTTTCGGCTTCTTTGTGGGAGCAACCCGCGGGATGCTCATCGGAACTTTTTTCATGTGCTGCCCTCTGCTGCGATCTGCGCTGACGAATCGGTGAAAATGCATTGATTACGCAGCGATATTTGTGTTCGCGACATTTGGGTATCGAAACCGGAGCTGGGTGCATCGAAAGCGCCGGCACGTTGTCTGGCTGCCACGCCCTCTACAAGTCGCAGCCAACCGGTTGGAGGCCTCCTGCCGCATCATGAAGGGCGCGACACCAAGCGTGAACCTTTGATCCACCACCTAGCCAAACTCGGATTGATCGCGACCCCGATTGCGGTCAGTTTTCTTCCTCATCCGCTGCAATCAGAAACGGCGAGCGCACGTATGATCGTCAACACCAGTTCCCGGATCGCGACTGCCGTCGTCTGTCTCGTGTCGGTAATCGCCACGGCCTGGGCCCAGGATGAAACCCGGGTCAGCGTCTATTCAGATATCAGTCGCCCCAAGTGCCGCGTCACTAAAGCCGGAACCTCCTCCCGTTCCGACGAGCATGAGCGAATCGTGCACCACTGCCCCACCAAGCTTGGCTTCGAGGTGACGAAAGCCTACCTCGGCGCTGCCGTACAAGTGACCATTGCGATGCCGCCATCCGCGGACAGCCAGCCGCAACTCGGCGCTGGCTACGACATCGGCGACCGGATCGAATGGCGCGGTGTGAAAACGAAGACGGGCTTCATGCCGCAGGCGGCGATACTGCGCCTCATATCGCGCAATGACCGTGGTCGCTTGGAATTGGTGCTGGCCATCGTACGCATCGAGAAGGATCGCATCTGCCCGGCGGCGTGGCTCGACGTCGGCGCCAATCCCCAGCCCAATGATCTCGCCCGAAAGTCCGCCGACAGCATCATAGGCATGTTTCGCTGCGGTGCGAGCGACCCGACGATCATCGGTCCTACGACCGACCTTGTGAAGGAGATCGCGGCGCGCTCGCCTGTTCGCCAGAGATAGCCGTCCGCTCGACCGGCGCCCTGATGGTCATCTACTGTTGATAATCACACTTCACCACTGAACTCTTTGCCTCGCGAGCATGTCCATCATGGAACTGTTAAGCCTTGTGGCCGTTCTTAGGCACACAAGTGCAGCGTATCAGCCCCGTGGAGTGCGCCATGTTATTCGGCGTCACTGTGATTGTGACTGCCCTGGTTGTTTCGACGCTCGCTGCTGTGCTCGTCGATACGGCTTACCAAGCAATCTCCGAGAGGCATTGGCTGACCGCGCTGCCCTTGGTCGGCATGGGGGTAGCATTTGCTCTCGTGGCCGGTGCATCCTACGGCGCACTGCTGGGCTGAGACGGCCGAAGCTTGCGCAGCACTGCTTCTCCACAGGTGGACGTTGAAGAACGGCAAGGGGTTGCGGATAGCCGATAATTTGGCTTATTGACCTCATGCGCTACGTCATGACCATGCTCGTTGTTCTGATCGGCCTAGGCGCTCACGGCTGCGCTTCTTCTCAAACGAGAATGACGCCGCCAGACCATGTCCTGGATCCGCGCGGAAATTATTGATGGGTGGTCCTGTTGGCGCGCCGAGCTATGGCGTTCCGAAAGCTCTGGAACCTGCCTGAAATCTCACGACTATGTCGGAAAGTGGCGCACCGGGCAGGATTCGAACCCACGACCCCCAAATTCGTAGTCTGGTGCTCTATCCAGCTGAGCTACCGGTGCTTCCCAGCTTCGCGCGGGCATCCGCAAACGCGGTTGATCAGCCGTCACAAGCCGTCGGCGGGATATAGGCCGCCGCAGGGCCGTCATGTAGCCGTTGTGGCGGCGAGACGCAAGCGGTCCGGCGCCTCTGCGGCACAGGGGCGGCAAGCGCCCCGTACAAGAGGCATGGTCGCAAGATCGCGAGCCGTTTCGGTGCCGGGTAGTGATAGCCTTCCGATCCCGAAAACCGCCCCGCTGCCCAAGGGCCGGCCCCACTCCGGCCTTTGATTCAGGAGCTACGCCGTGATCATCGAGAACCAAGAGGACGTTACCGCTGCGGTATTGAACGAGCTGGAACGGGCACCGGACGCGCGGTTCAGGGAGGTCATGACGGCGTTCGTGCGCCATATGCACGACTTCGCCCGCGAGGTGAGGCTGACAGAGGACGAGTTGCGCACCGCGGCCGGCTACGTCGTACAGCTCGGCAAGCACACGACCGACAATCACAACGAGGCGGTGCTGATTGCGGGCTCGCTCGGCCTCTCCTCGCTCGTGTGCCTACTCAACAACGGCGACAACGGCCAGACCGAGACGGACGCCAGCCTGCTCGGCCCGTTCTGGCGCATGCATTCTCCGCCGACCGCGAACGGCGGCTCCATCGTGCGCTCGCCAACGCCGGGGCCCGCGCTGTTCGTCAAGGCGTGGTTCAAGGACACGGCAGGACGGCCGATCGCGGGCGCGGAGGTCGACATCTGGCAGTCGTCGCCCGAGGGCTTCTACGAGAACCAGGACCCGGCGCAGGCCGACATGAACCTGCGGGGCAAGTTGTTCACCGATGCGCAAGGACATATCGCCTTTCGCAGCGTGAAGCCGGCTGGCTACCCAATCCCGATCGACGGCCCGGTGGGCGAACTGCTGCGCGCTCAGGGCCGGCACAACATGCGGCCCGCGCATCTGCATTTCCTTGCCAGCAAGGACGGATTCAAGACGCTGATCTCCCAGATCTACGTGCACGATGACCCACATATCGGTTCAGACGTGCAGTTCGGTGTCACGCGCCACCTGATCGGTAACTACGTGCGCCACGAGGATCACGCGCCGGCGGCCGATGTTGAAGGGCAGTGGTATTCCCTGGAGCACACCTTCGTCATGGAGGCGGGCGAGTCGAAACTGCCCCGGGCGCCGATCCGCGGCAAGGCATCAGGCGAACGGCCGATGCTGCCGGTGCTGGAACGACGGCCGTAGGAACGCGCGCCGCCATGGCTCTGCACAACTCCAGCGATGGTTACGGCGCGCTGACGAAATCGCTGCACTGGCTCGTGGTTGGGTTGTTCGCATTCCAGTTTGCCGCGGCAAACATCATGCTGCGCCTCGATGACAACGCGACCGCGATGGGCATGGGTCAATCGACCTACTACAACTGGCACAAGTCGATCGGCCTTGTTGCGCTGGTGGTGGCCGTGCTGCGGTTGCTGGCGCGCCGGCGCGGGCAGCTTCCCGATTGGGCACCCACGCTGAGCGAGCGGGAGCGGGCGTTCATCCATCGCGCCGAGCAGGTGCTGTATGCGGCCATGTTCGTGATGCCGGTGAGCGGCTTGTTGTACGTGATGGCGGGTGGCTACGGCGTCAACTTGTTCGGGGTCTGGGAGCTGCCCAATCCGATCGGCGCACGGCCATGGCTGGCGGGCGTCGCGAAGTGGACGCACATTACGAGCGCCTATGTGCTGGTTGCTACGCTCGCGGGCCATGTCGGCCTAGTGTTGTGGCACACGCTGGTGCTGAAGGACGGGCTGATCGGACGGATGCTGCCGCGTCGCAGCCGCTGAGGGTTTGCCGCTCAGAGCTTGCCGAGAATCGAGACGTCGCTGCCGTCGCGGTAGGCGGGGTCTTTCCAGCCGTCCTCGTCGTAGTCGGCCATGCAGCGCTCGGCCAGCTCCACCATGCCCTTGAGGTCGCCGTTTGCCTGCCCGACCTGCAGCGGGAACAAGCGCACCAGCTCATGGCTGCCGGCGTAGTTCATTTCATACAGTTCGTGACGCGCGCCGAACTCGGTGCCGACGGCATCCCAGAGCAGCTTCATGGTCTTGATGCGCTCCTTGTAGTCGATGCCGTTGGAGCCGCGCACGTAGCGGGCGAGGTACTTGTCGATGTCGGGGTTCTTGAAGTCGCGGACGCTGGACGGGAGGTAGATGAGGCCCGAGGCGATCACCTTCTCGACGATGCTGCGCACTGCGGGATAGGCTTCCGTCATGAACAGGCGATAAGCCGTCGATGCCCGCATGTTGGGAAGCACAGCGCCGTTGACCCAGGGCTCGCGGGTTGTAGGCCATGGCGTCGGACAGCGACCAGAACAGGTTGCGCCAGCCGATCGCCTCGCCGATCTGGGCTTGTACGCCGCGGAAGGAGTCAACGCCGGTCGCGCGCGCGGCCTTGTAGAGCAGCCCGCAGATGAAATCGAGTTTCACGGCGATGCGCGTGCAGCCCTGCAGCGTGAAGCCGTTGACGAAGCCCGAGCGCGGATAGAACGTTTTCAGCCGCTCGATGTCGCGATGGATGATGACATTTTCCCAGGGGATGAAGGCGTTGTCGAAGACGAAGATGGCGTCGTTCTCGTCGAATCGGGATGTCAGCGGATAATCCCAGGGAGAGCCCGTGGCCGCGGCGGCCAGCTCGTAGGACGGGCGGCAGATCAGCTTGATGCCCGGCGTGTTCATGGGCGCGATGAACATCACCACCATGCTGGGATCGATGATCTCCTGGCCCATGTTCTGGCCGAGGAAATTGTAGTGGGTGAGGGCCGAGTTGGTCGCCACCACCTTGGCGCCCGAGACGTAGATGCCGGCGTCGGTTTCCTTCTGGATGGTGATGTAGACGTCCTTCACCTGCTCGACCGGCTTGTCGCGGTCGATGGGCGGATTGACGAGCGCGTGGTTGAGGTAAAGCACGGCCTCCTGGCCGCGCTTGTGCCAGGCGCGCGCGTTGTCGGCGAACTTGCCGTAGAACTCGGCGTTGGCGCCCAGCGTGTTGAGGAAGGCCGCCTTGTAGTCGGGGCTGCGGCCCATCCAGCCGTAGGTGATGCGCGCCCAGGCGGCGATCGCGTCGCGCTGGGCCACCACATCCTCGCGTGAGCGCGCTGCCTTGAAGAACTTGTGCGTATAGCCGCCCGAGCCGGTGTCGGTGGGCCCGGTCAGCACATCCTTGGTCTTGGGATCGTGGAGGGCGTCGTAGATTTTGGCGACGGAAGCTGCGGCGTTGCGGAAGGCTGGGTGCGTGGTGACGTCTTCCACCCGCTCGCCATAGGCGTAGACCTCGCGTCCGTCGCGCAGAGACTCGAGATACTCCGCCCCTGTGAACGGACGTTTCTTGCCTTCGAGGATATCTTCGGGGTGCTGGGGCATGGGCTCTATCCGCTGTGGCTCCGCTCGCGTTGCGTGGGCATGATAGCCAAGCCGGCAGGGAGCGCCATACGGCGACTAAGAAACCTTCCTCCCAATCGAGACAGCGGCACGTCCGCAAGGTTCACGCAAGCTTCGACGTGGGCTTAAAACACCTCGGTTCCGTCAAAATGTGGTCGCGAGGTGGCCGTGGTCGTGCCGCAATGGGTTGCGATCTTTCGATCGTTGCCTCTCGGCCCGGTTCGTGATGGGGCTTCGGATTACTCAGCCCCCCAGCCCCCCGGGGTCACGTCGCAGAACCGGGCCTACTGGCAACGAAGAGACAATAAGAAGATCTGCAAAGGCCGGCATCGATTGCCGGCCGATGTTTTTTAAGCTCTTGGATGGGAACGTAAGCGGCTGCAGCAGCGGGGCGATTTCAGAGTTGCTTCATCAGCGCCGCGCCCACGATCGGGCCTGCACGTCCCTGCTGCACCAGTACTGCGCAGCGTTCCGCGCCCGCTTGCACGACGCTGTGACGCTGTAGCTGTACGGTCATAGCCTTGCCGTTCCACGTGCCAATCGGCATGAGATCGCGAATTACATTGGAATACGTGACCGTCTTGCCCTTGTTCTCGCCGCGGGTGATCGGCACTTCCACGCTCGGGCTCATCACCGCCAGCCAGATGGTTGCTTCTTTGGAGCCAGCGCCTTGCGGTGCGGTTCCAATCTCGACAACCAGCTTGTCTCCCGCGGTCGACAGGCGCACCGGCACGTGCGACGCAGCAATGGCCTTGTTCGTTTTCTCGATGGCGGCCGCAATCTTGTGCTCGTCGCTGCCGTTCACATGCACGGCACCGTTCACCACCACTTGCGGCGTATAGACCATGCCGTCGCCAAGGGCCTTGGCGAAGGCTTTCTGGCGTTCGGAGAATTTGGATTGGGCCAGGGTATCCTTCCAGCCCAGATAGTCCCAGTAGTCCACCGCCAGCGACACAGCGATGATGTCGTCACGCTCTGCCAGCCGGTTGAGGAGGGCGTCGGCGGCCGGACACGAGGAGCATCCCTGGCTGGTATAAAGCTCCACGACGGCTTTCGGCGTCACGGAGGCACCGGCCGATGTCGGGGCGTCGGCGCTTTGCGCTTGTGCCAGACCCGCAAATCCGGCCAAGCCGGTTGCAAGCGCTATGAGCGCAACAAGGCGCATGGGTAGTTAATTTCCTTCTGCTGGGACAGTGCGTCCCCTGATCCGTGGAATATCGGGATTCCACCGATCAAGTGCAAGTCACGAATGGGTGAGACAACGTGCCCCGATTTTGCTTCCCCGGAGCAAATTATTACCCAAAACCGTGCCGTTAGGTTAAGCGGCGCTCGCCAGGTTGCGCAGCACGAACGGCAGGATGCCGCCGTGCCGGTAGTAGCCCAGCTCCTCTTCCGTATCGATGCGGCAGAGAACCTGGATGTCGCTGGTCTTGCCCTCCGCGTCCGTGATGGCGACCGCCACCTGCTGGCGCGGCTTCAAGCCGGCGAGGTCGCGGATGGTCACCGTCTCCTTGCCGGTCAAACCCAGCGTCTGCCAGGACTGACCCTCGGCGAACACCAGCGGCAGCACTCCCATGCCGACCAGGTTGGAGCGGTGGATGCGCTCGAATGATTGGGCGATCACAGCCCGGATGCCGAGCAGCCGTGTGCCTTTCGCCGCCCAGTCGCGGCTGGAGCCGGTGCCATATTCCTTGCCCGCGAACACCACCAGCGGCACGCCCTCGGTCTTGTAGCGCATGGCGGCGTCGTAGATCGACATGGCTTCGCCGGATGGATAGTGGATGGTGTTGCCGCCTTCCTTGCCGCCCATCAGGAAATTCTTGATGCGCACGTTGGCGAACGTGCCGCGCATCATCACGTTGTGGTTGCCGCGGCGCGCGCCATAGGAGTTGAAGTCGTTGGGGCGCACCTGGTGCTCGACGAGATAGGTGCCGGCCGGCCCGTCCTTCTTGATCGAGCCCGCGGGCGAGATGTGGTCGGTGGTGATGCTGTCCTGGAAAAGACCGAGGACGCGGGCATCGATAACGTCGCCGATCGGTTGCGGGTTGGGCGAGATGTCGTCGAAGTAGGGCGGGTTCTGCACGTAGGTCGAACCCGAGTTCCAGCGGTAGGTGAGGCTCGGCTTGGCCTTGCCCATGGCGCGCCACTTCTCGTCGCCTTCGAACACCGAGCCGTAGCGCTTGGCGAACATGTCGGAGGTCACCGAGGTGCGAATGAGTTCGGCGATCTCGGCCGACGTCGGCCAGATGTCCTTGAGGTAGACCGGCTGGCCGTCAGAGCCGGTGCCGAGCGGTTCCGTGGTGAGGTCGCGGTTCAGCGTGCCGGCAATGGCATAGGCGACGACCAGCGGCGGGGACGCCAGGTAGTTCGCCTTGACGTCGGCATTGACCCGGCCCTCGAAATTACGGTTTCCGGACAGCACCGCGCCCACGACCAGATCGGCGGAGCGCACGGCATCGGCGATGTTGTCGGGCAGTGGTCCCGAGTTTCCGATGCAGGTGGTACAGCCGTAACCCGCCAGGTTGAATCCCATCGCATCCAGATCGTCTTGCAGGTTGGCCTTGGCCAGATAGTCGGTGACGACCTGCGATCCGGGCGCCAGCGACGTCTTCACCCACGGTTGGGACTTCAGGCCCTTGTTGCGGGCGTTGCGCGCCACCAGGCCTGCGGCGATCAGCACCGACGGGTTGGAGGTATTGGTGCACGAGGTGATGGCGGCAATCACCACGTCGCCGTTGCCGATATCGTAGTCGGTGCCGGCCACTTTCACGCGTTGCTTGAGGTCTGCGCCCTTGACGATGTCCGACAGACCTGCGGCGAAACCGGATTTGACCTGGGTCAGCGGCACGCGGTCCTGCGGCCGCTTCGGCCCGGCCATCGACGGCTCGACGGTGGAGAGATCGAGTTCCAGCATGTCGGTGAAAACGGGCTTGGCGCCGCGCTCGCGCCATAGGCCCTGGGCCTTGCAATAGGCTTCAACGAGCGCCACCCGCTCCGGCGCCCGGCCGGTAGCCTTGAGATATTTCATGGTGTCGCCATCGACCGGGAAGAACCCGCAGGTGGCGCCATACTCGGGCGCCATGTTGGCGATGGTGGCGCGATCCTCCACCGACAGATGGTCCAGGCCATCGCCATAATATTCGACGAACTTTTCCACCACGCCGCGCTTGCGCAGCATCTGCGTGCAGGTGAGCACGAGGTCGGTGGCGGTCACGCCTTCCTTGAGCTTGCCCTTGAAGCCGAAGCCGATCACCTCGGGGATCACCATGGCGACGGGCTGTCCCAGCATGGCGGCTTCAGCCTCGATGCCGCCCACGCCCCAGCCCAGCACGCCGAGCGCGTTGACCATGGTGGTGTGGCTATCCGTGCCGACGCACGTGTCGGGATAGGCTTGCGTGGTGCGGCCGTCCTTGGTCCACACGGTCTGCGCCAGGTATTCCAGATTGACCTGGTGACAGATGCCGGTTCCGGGTGGGACCACGCGGAAATTGTTGAATGCGCCCGCGCCCCAGCGCAGGAACTCGTAGCGTTCCTTGTTGCGCTCGTATTCGATCTCGACGTTCTTCTTGAACGCGTCAGCCGAGCCGAAGAAATCCACCTGCACGGAATGGTCGATGACGAGGTCGACGGGAACCAGCGGATTGATCTTGGCAGGATCGCCGTTCAGGTGGCGCATGGCATCGCGCATAGCGGCCAGGTCGACGACTGCAGGCACGCCGGTGAAGTCCTGCATCAGCACGCGCGCCGGCCTGTAGGCGATTTCCCGCGTGGAGGTCTTGGTCTTGAGCCACTCGGCCACGGCGCGGATGTCGTCGGCCTTGACCGAGCGACCGTCCTCGAACCGCAGCAAATTCTCCAGCAACACCTTCAGGGAGAGGGGAAGGCTCGCGATTCCGGCCAAGCCATTCCTTTCCGCATCGGGCAGCGAGAAGTATTCGTAGGTCTTGGCGCCGACGGTCAGCGTCTTGCGGCACTTGAAGCTGTCGGGATGGGTCGGGGCAGAGCTCATGAGCAGCAATCTCCTTGAGAACTTCGCCGCGCAGCTCGAGGGATGGTGTATCGGGCTGGCCTCGGGGCGAATCCAGGCCGTATATAACGTTTCTAATATGCGCTCCCTGAGTGGAAAAGTCTCATGAAGTTGTCAGGCGACAAGTTGTCCTCCGTTCGCGGCGGGCGCACGCTGTTCGCGGATCTGTCATTCGCCGTGGCTGCGGGGGAGGCCCTGCTCGTGATGGGACCCAATGGAGCCGGCAAGACAACGCTTCTGCGCACGATTGCAGGTCTGCTGCAGCCCGCGGCCGGACGCGTCTTCATGGAGGGCGGCGCGCCCGATCACGCATTGAGCGAGCAGTGCCACTACGTTGGGCATTCCAATGCGATCAAGACGAGCCTCACGGTTGCGGAAAACGCAGCCTTCTGGAGCCGCTTCCTTGGCAACGGAAGCGCGGGCCAGGCGGCGCTCGAAACTTTCGGCTTGGCGGCTTTGAGCGACATTCCTGCCGGCTACCTGTCCGCCGGCCAGAAGCGGCGACTGGGTCTTGCGCGGCTGCTGCTCGCGGATCGTCCGGTCTGGCTGCTCGATGAGCCGACCGCCTCGCTCGACGGCGCGTCCCAGGAGGCGCTGACAGGGGCGGTCAATGCGCATCTCGCGCGCGGCGGTATCGTCGTAGCCGCCACGCATGTGCCGCTCGGCTTCATCGGCTCGCGTGAGTTGCACCTCGGCCGGCTGGCGCAGGCCGCATGAGCGCGTTCTGGCAGCTGGTGCGCCGCGACCTTGCGATCGCATGGAAGGAAGGCGGGACCATTGGCGTCACGCTCGGGTTCTATCTCATCGTCGTCGCGATGCTGCCGTTGGGTCTTGGCCCGGATTTGAACCTGCTGTCCCGAATCGCGCCGGGCGTGCTGTGGGTGGCGTTGCTGCTCGCGGCGCTGCTTTCGCTGGGCCGTCTGTTCGAGACCGATTACGAAGACGGCTCGCTCGAGGTGCTGGCGACCGGTCCGCTGCCGCTGGAGGCGGTCGCCGCCGCCAAGAGCCTGGCGCATTGGCTCACTACAGGGGTGCCCTTGACAGTCCTGGCGCCGGTGCTGGGATTGCTGCTGAACTTACCGCCCGAAGGTTACGCTGTGCTGGTCGGCACCATGCTGGTCGGTACGCCGGCCATCAGTTTCATCGGCGCCATCGGCGCGGCCCTGACCTTGCGCGTCCGCCGGGGCGGTTTGCTGCTGGGCCTGCTGATGCTGCCGCTGTTCGTTCCGACGCTGACGTTTGGAATTTCCGCTGTCGGGGCCGCACTGCTGGGAACGGAGGCTTTCACGCCTTCCTTCCTCATTCTGGTGGCGATTTCGCTGGCTTCGATTGTGCTGGCGCCCCTGGCGGCGGCAGCGGCGCTCAGATTCCAGCTTCAGTAAGGACAACAAATGGCCTGTTTGCTGTCGCAAGAACAAAGGCCTAAATCATGGCCATGCAGACACTGACCCAGAGGCTCGCAAACCCCACGCGCTTTATGGCGCTGTCGGCGCGTGTGCTGCCCTGGATTTCAGCGGTCGCTGCCGTTCTCATCGCCGTCGGCCTTTGCATGGCATTCTTTACCGCCCCGCCGGATTACCAGCAGGGCCACACCGCCAAGATCATGTACGTGCATGTGCCGGCGGCTTGGCTGTCGATGTTCATCTATGCACTGGTCGCGGGCTCCAGCTTCGGCCTGCTCGTTTTCCGGCACCCGCTCGCTGATGTCTCCGCCAAGGCTGCGGCGCCGATCGGCGCCGTGTTCACCTTTCTATGTCTGGTCACGGGCTCGCTGTGGGGCAAACCCATGTGGGGCGCCTTCTGGGCCTGGGACCCGCGGCTGACCTCGGTGCTCATTCTTTTCTTTCTCTATCTCGGTCTCATCGCGCTGCGCTCCTCCATCGAGGACGAGCAGCTGGCCGGCAATCTGACCGCGATCCTGGCCGTTGTCGGCATCGTGATCCTGCCGATCATCAGGTTCTCGGTGGACTGGAACAGCATCCACCAGCAGCCCAGCGTCTCGCGCATCGGCATGCCGGCGATCCACCCATCGATCCTGTGGCCGCTGCTGGTGATGGCCGTTGGAATGACGGTTTTGTTCGCGGCGTTGCACCTCAAGGCGATGCGCAACGAGATTCTGCGCCGCCGCGTGAAGGCGCTGCGGCTGGTCGAGGTCCAGTCCGCCCCCGGCGTAGCGCAGCCGGCGGAGTGATCGTCATGGACCTTGGACCGCATGCTGCCTACATCTGGGCGTCCTATACGGTGGTCGCTGTCGTTCTCGCCGCACTGGCCGGATGGCTGATCTTCGATGGCCGCCGGCACCAGCGTCTGATCGACGAACTGGAATCGCGCGGTGTGCGGCGGCGGTCGAACCGCGACAACCAGGCAGGCTGATCCCATGCAGGAGCAGACGATTGCCACCGCCGATACACGCGCCGGGCGCTCGCGCCTGCTCATCTGGCCGCTGGCGATCTTCGCCATCCTGGCGCTGCTGTTCGCCCTGGCGCTTAGGGGTGGCGATCCCTCGAGGCTGCCGTCGGCGCTGATCGGCCAGTCCGCCCCCGCCATTGCCTTGGCGGCGCTCGAAGGCTTGAACGATGGTGCTCAACCCATTGACGGTTTCAGCAGCGCGAACCTGGCAAAGGGGGAAGTGTCCGTCGTGAACTTCTGGGCGTCCTGGTGTGCCCCGTGCGTGCAGGAGCATCCGCTGCTGGTGGCGTTGAAGGAGCGTACGGGCGTCAAGCTGTACGGCGTCAACTACAAGGATCAGGCGGCGACGGCGCGCCGCTTCCTTGGCCGCTACGGCAATCCGTTCGTGGCCGTGGGTGTCGATGCCAACGGCCGCGCAGCCATCGACTGGGGTGTGACCGGCATGCCGGAGACGTTCATCGTCAACGGCAAGGGCGAGATCGTCTACAAGCATATCGGGCCGATCTCGGCCGAGACGCTCGAAGTCCAAGATCATTCCGATGATTCGTGCCGCCGCATCGCGTTGAGCTACGAAATCCGCGGCGGCCCGCGCACGGATGCCGCCAGTATCAAGTATCCCGCGACTGCCGATAGCAGCGAACCCGTCAGCACGCCCAGCCGTAAAGACGCGGCCTCGCTCGGATCGGGGAAGGCCAGCATGCCGATGAACAGGCTCATGGTGAAGCCGATGCCGCCCAGAAGGGCGACGCCCAGAATCTGGAGCCACGTTGCCCCGTCCGGCTTGCCTGCCAGGCCGCCCATGACCGCGATCCAGGTGGCTCCGAAAATTCCGATCGCCTTGCCGGCGAACAGGCCGGCCGCGATGCCGAGCGGGATCGGCTCCAGCAGGTTTTCCAGCGACAACCCCTGCAGCGAAACGCCGGCATTGGCAAAGGCAAACAAAGGCAGGACGGCAAAGGCCACCCAGGGATGCAGGTTCTCTTCCAGCTGCTCGAGCAGCGACGGCTCGCCCTCGGCCTTGCTCGTCAACGGGATAGCGAGCGCAACGGCCACGCCGGCCAGCGTAGCGTGTATGCCCGACTTGAGCACGCACACCCAGATGAAGATGCCGGTCAGCAGATAGGGCGCCAACCGTGTGACGCCGCGAGAGTTCAAGATAGCCAGAACGGCGAGCCCGGCGAAGGCGAGGGTCAGGGAAACCAGCGACAGGTTGTCGGTGTAGAACAGCGCGATGATGATAATGGCGCCGAGGTCGTCTATGATGGCGAGCGCCAGCAGGAAGATTTTCAGCGACGAGGGAATGCGCGGCCCCAGCAGCGCGAGCACGCCGACGGCGAAGGCGATGTCGGTGGCAGTCGGTATCGCCCAGCCCCTGAGAGCGGCCGGGTCGCCGGTGTTGAAAGCCACGTAGATGACGGCAGGTGCCACCATGCCGCCAATGGCTGCAACGGCGGGAAGCACCGCCTGGCCGAAGGTGGATAGCTCCCCCTGCAGCAATTCGCGCTTGATCTCCAGGCCCACCAGAAAAAAGAAGATCGCCATCAAGCCGTCGTTGATCCAATGCAACAGCGATTTGTCGAGCGCGAGGTCGCCGACGCGAACGCCGACCGGCGTGTGCAGAAAGCCGTCGTAGAGCCAGGCCAGCGGCGAGTTGCTGGCGAGCAGCGCCACCAGCGCCGCCACCACCAGCAGCAGTCCGCCAGCGGCCTCATGATGGAAAAATGCCAGCGCGCCTTTGAGCTTTTCTCGCATGTGATCCGTTATCGCTTATTCGGCATGAGTGTTGAGAGTTGTAAGACCGGCTGCCCCTCGCTGGCGGCAAGCACGCGATCGAGGTTTCGCAGGCTGGCGTCGAGTGCCGCTTCGCTGGAATGCCCGTTGAGCAGGTGGCCGAGCAGCAGCCCGGCAAACAGGTCGCCCGCACCGTTGGGGATGCCGTCACGCGCGGGCACGGAAACCTCGAAGAAGCCGTCGGTGGCCGCCAGAAGCGTCGTGATATTCTCCAGGGTTGGCAGCGCCGAGGTCACAATCGTGAGGAGCGGCCCGAGTCCGCGTGCGGCGCGTGCGATATCATCGCGCACCGTGACCGATGTGCCGGTCAGCCATTGCAGCTCGAACAGGTTGGGCGTGGCGATCGAAGCCAGGGGGACAAGCTGATCGCGGATGGCCTCCGCGGTCTCCGTGGCGACGTAGAGCTTTCCCGCATCGCCCAGAATTGGATCGACGCAGACAAGGGTTCCTGCGTTGGCCGCTTTGATGCGTCCAATCGCTTGCGCCGCAGCGGCCACCGACTGAGGCGACGGAAAATATCCGGTGAAGACGGCATCGAGCGACCCCCAGCAGCCGTCCGCTTCGAGCGCAGTGAGCATCGCTCCAATGTCCGCCGGCGGCAGGTCGTGCTTCGCGAATTGGCCGAGGCCCGGCCGGCTTGCCAACAGAACCGTCGGCAGCGCCCAGACTTCGTGCCCCAGCCACTGCAGTGCCGGCACGGTGGCGGCCAGGCCGACGCATCCGCGTGCTACGTGCGATGAAATTGCGAGAACTCGACCCATGTCGCTCTGTCTACCACACGTCGCTAGATCACGTTGCGCTCGGCCAGCGGCACATTGTTAACAATGCGTGTGTAGCCGAGGCGCGTGAGGTCGAGGGTCTGAAATGCGCCGTGCCCGATCAGCTCGGCGATGGCCCGCCCTGCCGCGGCAGCCTGCTGCGCGCCATGGCCGGAGAAGCCGTTGGCGAAATAGAAGTTGGGCACCTCTGGATGCGGCCCGATCACGGCGTTCTGGTCGAGCGTGTTGTAGTCGTAGTAGCCAGCCCAGGCGTTGATCACCTTGATGCTCTCGAACACCGGCACGCGCGCGGCAAGCTGCGGCCACACCTGCTGCTCGAAGAAGGTGTGATCGATGGCATCGAGGTCGCCGGCCGGCGGCTCCTCGTTTTCCTCAGGTGATTTGCCGCATAGGAACACGCGTCCCTCGGGCCGGAACCATACGCCTGACGGATCGACCGTCAGTGGCGCCAGATGCAGCGCGTCGGACACCGCGCGGCAGTCGATGACGTAGACGAACCGCTTGCGCGGTTCGACAGGCAGTTTCAGTCCCGCCAAAGCGGACAACGCGCCCGCCCATGGCCCCGCCGCGTTGACGACGTTGCGGCACGCGATGTTCTTTCCGCTCGCGAGCGAAACGCTTTCGACGCGGCTGCGCACGCCGATGGCAGTGACGCGATCATGCACGATGCTGACGCCGTTTGCCGTGGCGGCTTTGCGGAACAGCGTGGCGAGGCTGGTGGGATCGAACCAGCCTTCCCCGGTCCGGCCGAAGCCGGCGGCAGCCACGCCATCCGTAGCAAGCCACGGAAATCGGCGCGCGATCTCTGCGGCTTCGAGCAGGGCGATGTCCGCGCCCATGGACTGCTGCAGCGCCACGTTTTTCGCCAGCAGCGCCTGCCCGTCTGGCGTCGCCATGATCAGATAGCCCTGCTCGCGGAAGGCGACGTCCGCCTCGGCGACCGAAGATAGCCTTGAGCTGCCGGAACATCTCCAGCGTGACCTGCGACATGGCGATGTTCTCGGGCGTCGAGAACTGCTGCCTGATGCCGCCGGCGGAGCGTGCGGTGCTGGCCTCGCGATAGCCGGGGTCGCGCTCGATCAGCACGATGCGGCGGCCGCGGGATGCGGCATCCATGCTCAGAAAGTAGGCGACGGCGCTGCCGACGATGCCGCCGCCGACGATCACGACATCTGCGGTATCCACGGTTCGGGTTCCGGTGTTTCTGGCATCTTTGTGCGACTGTGGCGGAACGCGCGGGGTGTGCCAAGCGCGAGGGCGTCCGTCGGGCTGGCAAGCGGCACGGCCTTTGCCTAGTTTGGGCCGGCACAACCGAGGACCTGACCCATGCCGATCCGTCCCCGCCGCAGCGTGCTCTACATGCCGGGCTCCAACACCCGCGCGCTGGAGAAGGCCAAGACCATTGCCGCCGATGCGCTGATCCTCGATCTGGAGGACGCCGTCGCCCCCGACGCCAAGGTCGTCGGCGCGTGACCAGGTCTGCGCCGCGGTCAAGGCGGGCGGCTATGGCCCGCGCGAATTGATCATCCGCATCAACGCGCTCGACACGCCCTGGGGCAAGGCCGACCTGGATGCGGCGGTGGCGGCGGGGCCGGATGCCATCCTGCTGCCGAAGCCCGCCAGCGGCGCCGACATCGCGCGCGTCAGCGAAGCCCTCGGACGCGCACCGGAAAAAACGCGCCTGTGGGCCATGGTCGAGACGCCGCTCGCCATCCTCAACGTGCAGGACATCGCCGCCGCATCCCAGCATCGCCAGCACGCGGCTTGCCTGCTTCGTGATGGGCACCAACGATCTCGTCAAGGAGACGCGCGCCGATCTCTCGGCCAGCCGCCGCCCGGCGCTCTATTGGCTGTCCGCCACCGTCACGGCGGCACGCGCATACGGCCTCGACGTGCTCGACGGCGTCTACAATAACTTCAAGGACACCGATGGCTTCCGCCGCGAATGCGTGCACGGCCGGGCGCTCGGCTTCGACGGCAAGACGCTCATTCATCCCGATCAGGTGGCGATCTCCAACGAGGTGTTCGCGCCGCCGGAGGCGGAGGTTGCGTTCGCACGCAAGATCATAGCCGCCTTCGACCAGCCCGAGCATAAGGGCAAGGGCGTCATCACCGTGGACGGCCGCATGGTGGAGCTGCTGCATGCGGAGATGGCGCGGCGCACCGTGGCCATCGCCGAGGCGATCGCGGAGATGGGGAAGTCATGAAACTCTATCGCTATCTGACCGGACCGGACGACGACGCTTTCTGCCACCGCGTCACAGCTGAGTTGAACAAGGGCTGGCAGCTCCATGGCCAGCCGACGCTGACCTACGACCAGGAGCGCAAGCGCGTGATCTGTGGCCAGGTCATCACCAAGGAAGCGCCCGGCGAATACCGTCCCGGCATCAAGCTTTCGGAGCACTGATCGATGGAAGCGAACAAGGCGAAGCGCGGCAACTATTTCGAGGATTTTGCCGTCGGCCAGGTGCTGGTGCATGCCACGCCGCGCACGCTGACGGCCGGTGACGTCGCGCTCTACACGGGGCTCTATGGCCCGCGTTTCGCCGTGCAGTCGTCGGATCCTTTCGCGAAAGCCATCGGCTACCCGCGCGCACCTGTGGATGACCTGCTGGTTTTCCACACCGTTTTCGGCAAGACGGTCCCGGACATCTCGCTCAATGCCGTCGCCAACCTCGGCTATGCCGAGTGCCGCTTCCTCAAGGCCGTCTATCCGGGCGACACGCTGAGCGCCACCTCCGAGGTCATCGGCCTGCGCGAGAACGCCAACAAGGCGTCGGGCGTCGTCTATGTGCGCACCACCGGCAGCAATCAGGACGGCGCGACGGTACTCGAATACGTGCGCTGGGTCATGGTGCGCAAGCGCGATACCGCGAGTCCCGGCACCGGCGCCGGTGGTGCCGAAGACCGCCGAACGTGTGGACCCTGCCACGCTTGGCGCCGCTGTCCCGCAGTTGGCGGTCGACCGTTACGACTTCGGTCTTGCCGGTGCGGCCCATCGTTGGGGCGACTACACGGCCGGCGAGAAGATCGACCACATCGACGGCATGACGCTGGAGGAAGCCGAGCACCAGATCGCGACGCGTCTCTATCAGAACACCGCCAAGGTGCATTTCAACCAGCATGAGCAGGCGCATAGCCAGTTCAAGCGGCGCTTGGTCTACGGCGGCGTCGTCATCTCGCTGGCGCGTGCTCTCTCCTTCAACGGCCTCGCCAATGCGTTCCACATCGCCGCCATCAATGCGGGACGGCACGTTGCTCCCTGCTTTGCTGGCGACACCGTTTACGCGTGGTCCGAGGTGCTGGAGATCGCAGAGATCCCACAACGCAAAGACATTGGCGCCCTGCGCGTGCGAATGGCCGCTGTGAAGAACCGCCCGTGCGCCGATTTCCCGATGCGAAATTCGGCGGGCGAATTTGCAGAGGGCGTGGTTCTCGATCTCGATCTGTGGCTCGTGCTGCCACGTTGATCTCTTGCCCTTGGCATACAATACACCCATCTTTACTGGGTAAGCTTTTGGCCGCGCACTGAGACAATGGAAGCGATTGCCGCCCGTGCGGCTGCGCGTTACAAGCCGACAGGGCTGTTTGCATCGCATCTGATGAGCGGGAAGGGCTGCACTTGCATGGCTGAGACCAAGCGCGCCGTCGAGCGCCCGCTCTCTCCCCATCTCGGCATCTACCGCATGACGATCACGATGCTGATGTCCATCGTGCATCGCATCACCGGTGGCGCACTCTACTTCGGCACGATCCTGCTGGCCGCCTGGCTGGTCTCCGCCGCCATGGGCGAGCGCGCCTTCGCGGAGGTGAACGCACTGTTCGGCCATCCGCTCGGTAAGTTCGTGCTGTTCGGCTACACCTGGGCGGTGGCTCATCACATGCTGGGCGGCATGCGCCATCTGCTTTGGGATACCGGGCGTGCCATGGATCCCCGGTCTGCCGACTTTCTCGGCTGGCTGACCATTCTGGGCTCGCTGTCGCTCACCGCCGTCCTGTGGGCGGTCGGGCTTTCGCTCAGAGGGGGACTGTGACATGAGCCTGCGCACGCCCCTCGCAAAGGTTCGCGGCCTCGGCTCCGCCAAGGAGGGAACGGACCACTTCTGGAAGCAGCGGCTGACGGCGGTCGCCAATATCTTCCTCGTCTGCTTCCTCATCGTTCTGCTGGGCAAGCTCGCCGGCGCCGACCACGCCACCGTCAAACATGCGCTGGCAAAACCCCAGAACGCCATTGCGATGCTGTTGCTGGTGCTCTCCGGCGTGATCCACATGCGGCTAGGTATGCAAACCATCATTGAGGACTATGTGCATTCCGAAGGGACCAAAGTCGTCGCGCTCATGCTAAATTCGTTTTTCGCAATCCTGATTGGGATCACGTGCATATTCGCCGTGCTGAAGCTGAGCTTCGGGGCTTGAGGACCATGCAGAAAAACGGTCAAGCTAACGGGAATGGAGTTGCCACACCGGCGGTCAACGGCAAGGCCTATCCGCTGACCGATCACACCTACGATGTGGTCATCGTCGGCGCGGGCGGCGCTGGTCTGCGCGCCACGCTCGGATGCGCCGAGGCCGGCCTGCGGACCGCCTGCATCACCAAGGTGTTTCCCACCCGCTCGCACACGGTCGCAGCCCAGGGCGGCGTTGCTGCCGCGCTCGGTAACATGGGCGCTGATGACTGGCGCTGGCATATGTACGACACCGTCAAGGGTGCCGACTGGCTCGGCGACCAGGACGCCATCGAATACCTCTGCCGCCACGCGCCCGAAGCCGTCTACGAGCTCGAGCACTATGGCGTTCCCTTCAGCCGCACAGAGGACGGCCGCATCTACCAGCGTCCCTTCGGCGGCATGACCACCGAGTACGGCGAAGGTCCGCCCGCCCAGCGCACCTGCGCCGCCGCCGACCGCACCGGCCACGCCATGCTGCACACGCTCTACGGCCAGTCGCTGAAGCACGCGGCCGAGTTCTTCATCGAGTATTTCGCCATCGACCTGCTGATGGACCAGGACGGTGCCTGCCGCGGCGTCATCGCGCTCAAGCTCGACGACGGCACGCTGCATCGCTTCCGCGCCAAGAAGACCATCCTCGCCACCGGCGGCTACGGCCGCGCCTACTTCACCTGCACTAGCGCACACACCTGCACGGGCGACGGCAACGCCATGGTGCTGCGCGCCGGACTTCCTCTGGAAGACATGGAGTTCGTGCAGTTCCACCCCACGGGCGTCTACGGCGCCGGCGTCCTCATCACCGAGGGTGCGCGCGGCGAGGGTGCCTATCTCACCAACAGCGAGGGCGAGCGCTTCATGGAGCGCTATGCCCCGCACGCCAAGGACTTGGCCTCGCGCGACGTGGTCTCGCGCGCCATGACCATCGAGATCCGCGAGGGCCGCGGCGTCGGCAAGGAGAAGGACCACATCTATCTGCACCTCGACCATCTCGACCCGAAGATATTGCACGAGCGTCTGCCGGGGATAACCGAGAACGCCAAGGTGTTCGCCGGCGTCGATCTGCGCCGCGAGCCGGTGCCGGTGCTGCCGACCGTGCACTACAACATGGGCGGCATCCCCACGAACTATCACGGCGAGATGCTGACCCTGAAGGACGGCAACCCCGACTACGTTGTGCCGGGCCTGATGGCGATCGGCGAGGCGGCCTGCGTTTCGGTGCACGGCGCCAACCGCCTGGGTTCGAATTCGCTGATCGACCTCGTGGTGTTCGGCCGCGCCGCCGGCCTGCAGGCCGCCAAGACCGTCGAAGCCGGCAGCTCGCAGGCGCCCCTGCCTGCCGATGCCTCGGAGCTGGCGCTGTCCCGTCTCGACAAGTTCCGCAACGCCAAGGGCGGCCAGCCCACCGCGGCGCTGCGCCTCAAGATGCAGAAGGTCATGCAGACCAACTGCTCGGTGTTCCGCGACGGCCCGGTTCTCGACGAGGGCGAGCAGAAGATCATCGACATCTGGAAGCAGAGCGACGATGTGAGCGTGACGGATCGCTCGCTGGTCTGGAACACCGACCTGGTCGAGACGCTCGAATACGACAACCTGATCATGCAGGCCGCCGTCACCGTGGCAGCCGCCGCCAACCGCACCGAAAGCCGCGGCGCGCACGCGCGCGAGGATCATCCCAACCGCGACGACGACAACTGGATGAAGCACACGCTGACCTGGGCCGACGACGCCACCAAGACGGTGCGCATCGACTACCGCCCGGTGCACACCCACACCATGACCAACGAAGTCAGCTACATCCCGCCCAAGACGCGCTCGTACTGAGACCTTCGTCGCTGTCGGGTTGCCTCTGGCAGCGCACTCATCCTCGTCCTGAGCCTGTCGAAGGACGGGCCACGTGTGACAAGCCGTGGTTCGACAAGCTCACCACGGGGTCGGAGCGGGGTCTTCCCGCTCCAGCCACCCCGCATAGCGCACGATCCGGCCGAGCAGCGGCAGGCTCGCTTCCACCTCGAACTGATATCGCCCCTTGCACTCGCTTTCGAACGTGCGCACCGACGGCGCGAGGAAGCGCGGCAGCTGCACGCCGAGGAAGCGCACGCCGTGCAGCTTGAGTGCCATCCCGTCGTCCGAAGTCTCCAGAGCAAACACGAATGTGCTCGGCCCGACGCGTTCTCGCAGCAACCCGGAGCGTGCGTATTGCACCGAGCGGAACACCGCGTCACCGAAGCTGCGCGACCAGATTTCCCGGTCGCCGTCCACCTGGAACGTCACACGTAACGCCTGGTCGCGTCCCGCCGGCGGCAACCCGAACAGCGTGGCGACCACCCGGCTCGCCAGCGACCGCCCGCGATCCACGTCTGCGCGGCCCGTCCATACGCTTTCGCCCGCGACGTCGTGTAGTTCGCGCACGCGCGCAGGCAGGTGCTCGAAGCGTTCTCCCAGCAGCCGGCGGTAGAGGGGAATGGTCATGCAGTGCCCGCCACGATGTCGAGGTCGCCAACCTCGGTGAGGAATTGGCCGAGCGTGAACAGTCCGATGCATGGCATCGCGCCGCGTGTCTGCAAGGACCCGTTGAGCAGGCGTCGCGCCAGCACCACCGCCGCGATCGCCGGAATGTACGGACCGTGCCCGCTGCGCGCCACCATGTGCCAGTCGATCCGTTTGAGCCTGCCGTCATGGTCCGTGCCTTCCATCGTCACGAGCATGCCGCCCCGGTCCGAGCCGAGAAACCCGAGCCTGCGTTTCATCGCCACCAGCGGTCCCGCCAGCTTTTCCGGATTGCGGATCATCCCCGCGCGTACAAGCCCGGAAAGCGCCCACAGTCCCAGATGAAACGCGCCGACCTCCAGGGCGGCGTAGACATCGGCCGTTCTCAGGCCGGCATACCTTTGCGGGAACAACCCGCGATCGGGCGCGTCGCAATGGCTGACCCAGCGGGTGCCCAGGCCCGGCAGCACGCGGCGGCTCAGTCCCTGCCAGCCGCGCACGGGTTTACCCGCTGCGCCGGTGTCGATGCGGCGCCCGAGGCTGCCCAGGATCGATCGGGTTGTCGCGATGCCGGGATCGAAGCTGTTGCCGGGCGAGATGATGGTGCTGACCGCCTGCAGCGATTGAAACTCCGGCGCGTAGGCGTCGACGACGGCACCCGACAAGCCCGGCACCGTGCTGGCCCCGCTCACCACCAGCACACCGGCGGCACGCGCCTCGGTATCCAAGGCCGTAATGCCGGTGACGAATGCGCGCGCGTCGGCAAGATCCAGATAGTGCACGCCCGCCGCGATGCAGGCGCGCGCCAGGCTGTAGTCCTGGGCCTGATAGGGTCCTGTGGCGTTGATCAGAATGTCGAACTGCTCGCGTTTGAGGTCATCGACGCCGATCTTGGCACCGTCCAGGGCCGCGGGGATAGCCTGCGCCGGACCTTCGTGCCGAAGGCGCGCCGCGAACGCTTCCGCCTTGCCCCGCGACCGGCCGGCAATCGTCAGCTCGATCTGCAGCACGCGCGCCAGACGCTCGGCCACCCGTCCGCCGAAGGCTCCATAGCCGCCGAGCACGAGCACCCGCTGCACGCCGCTTCCCTTGACCTCGGCTGGCAGGGCCGATGCCGTTGGCACGGTCAGCGGTAGCCGCGCAACTCGGCGTAGCGCTGCCTCTGG
The DNA here is from genome assembly GCA_963814055.1 of uncultured Alphaproteobacteria bacterium. Taxonomy (GTDB): domain Bacteria; phylum Pseudomonadota; class Alphaproteobacteria; order Rhizobiales; family Hyphomicrobiaceae; genus AWTP1-13. Next base: position 18,237 of record CAWFBJ010000019.1, on the reverse strand, counting down.
GCTGCCGTCAGCAAGTCCGTGGTGCCGAGGTGATACTTGAGATGCACCGCGCGCAGCTTGCCCTGGGCGTCCCCGATCTGTGCCGTGAGCGCGGTCAGCGCCTCGGGCGTCATCGCGCGTGCCGCAAACTGCTGGTCCAGCATCCGCTCGCTCGCGATCACCGTCTCGCCTGCCGCGATAGCTTCGGTCTTCATGCTCTCATAGAGGTGCTGAAAGCGCTGCTTCTGATCGGCCGTGAGCTGCAGCTGGTCCTTGAGCTCCAGCACATGCAACGGGCCGGGATAGCCGTTGAGCTCGGCGGCGAGCGCAAGGCCCATGCCGCGCCCGGTCCTGAGATCGGCAATCTGTCCCTCGCTCAGGGCCTTGATGGCGCGCTGCTGCAGTCCTGCGTACGGCGTTTGCCCGTGCTGGTGCTGTTGTGCCATCGCAGGCCCTGTCAGCAGAGCCAGGAGAACTGCAAACGCCGGCTTCGTCAGGCTGGTGCGCGTCATGACGTGACTCCGCTTTGCTTGCCGAGGAACGCCAGCACGTGCTTGTGGAACGCGGCCGTGTCCTCGGCGTTGATCGTCGCTTCCATCGGTGGGGTTCCTCGGACCTCTAGTGCGTCTTGTCTTTGCCGGCCGATGACCCATGCGACTTGGACTTGATCTCGCCGCCGAGGCGGTCGGACAGGGCCAGCAGCACGCTCGACACCACGAACACGAGGTGGATGCCCACGTACCACATGAGGTCGCGGTCGGATGCCGTCTTCACCGCCATGAACTGCTTCAAGAGCTGGATCGCCGAGATGGCGACGATCGAGCCCAGCAGTTTGATCTTCAGCGCGGTGAAATCGATCGATCCCATCCATTCAGGCCAGTTGCGATCCGCCGTGTGGTCGATCCGCGACACGAAATTCTCGTAGCCTGAGAAGATCACGATCATCACCAGCGCGCCGGTGAGCGCGATATCGACCAGGCTCAGGATGCCCAGAATCGCCTCCGCCTCGGTCATCGACAGGGCATGCGTGGCGAGGTGAAAGAACTCCTGCGCGAACTTGATCAGCAGGATGACGACGGCCAGAGCCAGGCCCAAGAAGAAGGGCGCGAGCAGCCACCGGCTGGCGACCAGCACGCGCTCCAGCGTTGCCTCCAGGGGGACTTTCGGCTCGGCCATGGCTGTGCCCCGCACGAATGACTTTTCTTCAGCCTGTATCGCATGCGGCCGTTGCAGACAGCAAGGCAGTCGTCGCCATTCAGGCCGTTGAGCCTGCCGCCAGCCCCCGCTTCTCGAGCAGCGCCTGCGTCGTCGGCAGCCGGCCGCGGAACGCCTTGTAGGCGTCGGCCGGATCGCGCTTGCCGCCGGCGGAGTAGATGTTGTCGTAGAGCTTCTTCGCCGTGGCCGGATCGAAGATGTCGCCCTTTTCCTCGAACGCACCGAACGCGTCGGCATCCATCACCTCAGACCACATATAGCTGTAGTAGCCGGACGCATAGCCGCCGATGATGTGCTGGAAGTGCGGGATGCGATGGCGCATGCCGATCTCGGCCGGCGCGCCCAGTCTGCCCAGCGTCTCCTTCTCGAACGCGTCCGCATCGAGATCGCTCGGGTCTTCCAGCGCGTGCAGATCGAGATCGACGATCGCCGACGCCACGAATTCCACCGTCGCAAAGCCCTGGTTGAAGTTGCGCGCCGCCTTGATCTTTTTCAGCAACGGCTCGGGCATCGCCTTGCCGCTCTTGGTGTGCTTGCCGAACTTCTTCAACACCTGCGGGTGCATCATCCAGTGCTCGTAGAGCTGCGAGGGCAGCTCCACGAAGTCCTTTTCCACGCTGGTGCCCGAGACCGCCGGATAGGTGACGTTGGACAGCAGTCCGTGCAGCCCGTGGCCGAACTCGTGGAACAGCGTGCGTGCATCGTCGATGCTGAGCAGGCTCGGCTCGCCGGGCGCGCCCTTGGCGAAGTTCATGACGTTGATGATGATCGGACGCACCTCTTCGGCGTCCAGCTTGTGCTGGTCCCGCCAGCCCGACATCCAGGCGCCCGAGCGCTTGGATGGCCGCGAGAAGTAGTCGGCCAGGAACAGTCCGATATGGCGGCCGTCCTTGCCGGTCACCTCGAAGCTGCGCACGTCGGGATGATACACGGGCAGGTCGGGGCGCTCCTTGAAGCTCACCCCGAACAGCTTGTTGGCGACATCGAACGCAGCTGCGATCACGTTGTCGAGCTGCAGGTAGGGCTTCACCTCCGCCTCGTCGACATCGAACAGGGTCTTGCGCACCTTTTCCGCGTAGTAGCGCCAGTCCCAGCCGGCCAGCTTGAAGTTGCCGCCTTCGGCCTGCACCGCCTGCCTGCAGCTGGTCGCGCTCCTCGGCAGCACGCTTCCGAGCGGGCTTCCACACCTCCATCAGCAGTTTGCGCACGTTGGCCGGCGTCTTGGCCATGGTGAACTCGAGCGCCGCATCGGCCGCCGTCTTGAAGCCGAGCAGGCGCGCGCGTTCCGCACGCAGGTTCAGAATTTCGGCCACGATCTTGCGATTGTCGGTCTTGCCGCCGTTGGCGCCGCGCTGCCGCCAGGCCTTGAAGGCCTGCTCGCGCAGGTCGCGGCGCGCCGAGAATTTCAGGAACGGCTCGATGCTCGAGCGCGACAGGCTGATCGCATGCTTGCCCTTGTGGCCATGCTCAGTGGCCGTTTGTGCCGCAGCCGCCCGCACTGCCTCGGGGAGCCCTGCAAGCTCGTCCGGCCTTTCGAGGACGAGCAGATAGCTCCTGCTCGTCCGCCAGCACATTCTGGTTGAACTTGGTGCCCAGCGTCGCCAGGCGCTGGGCGATCGCGGCCATGCGCTTGCGTGCCTTGGCATCGAGCGCCGCGCCGGAGCGGATGAAGCTGCGGTGATAGCGCTCCAGCACCCGCGCCTGCTCCTCGCTGAGGCCGAGACTGCCCTTCTTCTTGAACAAGGCATCGACCCGGCGGAACAGCTTGGCGTTCTGATAGACGCGCATGCCGTGCTTGGCGAACCGCGGCGCCACCTCGCGCTCGATCTTCTGGATCTCGTCGTTGGTATCGGTGCCGGCCAGATTGTAGAACACGCCGGCCGCGCGATCGAGCCCGCGACCCGCCCGCTCCAGCGCCTCGATGGTATTGGCGAACGTCGGCTTGGCCGGATCGTTGGCGATGGCCTCGATCTCCGCGATGTTGTCGGCGAAAGTCTGGTCGAACGCCGGCATGAAATGCTTGGCTTTCACGCGGTCGAACGGCGGCATCTCGAACGGCGTCGTCCACTTGGCGAGCAGTGGGTTCCTGCTCGCGCCGTCTTTGGGTTTTGCATCCGCCGCCTTGGTGCGGGTCTTGCCCCCCTTGGCCTTCCGCTTTGCCGCTGTGGGTTTGCCGCTCTTGCTCGCCATCGTTGCGCATTCCTCTGGCCGCATGCTGGAGTGGCCGGAGCTATGCCGCCTCTTCGCGGCATTGTCGAGACGCTTGCCTCCTGGAGGCAAAGGCCGCATGCGCCACTAACCTGTCATTCCCGCGAGCGCGCCAGCGCGGTCAGCGGGAACCCAGACATAAGCTCCGGTGCTGCGGCTGGATTCCCACTCTGCGCTTCGCTTGGCGGGAATGACGCGGCCACCCTTTCAGTCTAACCAGACGTCGCCACCCCGGGGATAGCGTTTGCAGCACAAGAAACACCTTCAGCCTCGCAGGCCATGGTGGCCTCGAGGGTTTAGGGAGGAGAAGCAGGGCGTTCGGGCTGCGCCCGAGTGACCTGGGTGATCTCTAATGCCGGCTACGGAGCGCAAAGAACGCCCTGCTCGGTCGTGTCCGGGCCGCTGCGACGCTTGCTAGGTCAAGCACCATGCCGCAGCAGATTGTCCGTTCGCGACTTCGCTGCACCCGGACCTTGTCCTGACGCTTGGATGATCTGTCCACCATGCCAGGCGAGGTATCCGGACTGCCGCCCCCGGCTCCTGTGCTGAGTGGCGGTTCCAGGATCGCCGACCACTCATCTCCGGGGCACGCGCAGCAAAGCACAACCCGCATCCGGCATCATCATCCGTATGCATACATTATGAAACGCGGAACTTATCCCCGCCGCCAAAAGCTGTGGTTCGCGCGTGAACCTCGCGCCAACGTCATCCCCGCGTCATGTCGAAGACATGCCTCCGCCATGAAGGCGGGGCGGCCACACATACCAACGTCATCCCCGCGAAGGCGGGGACCCAGGTCACTTCAAAAGCAAGGGTGCGCTGGCAGGTTGTTGATGCGTGACCGCTAACAGCTCAACCATCGCAATCCCCGTGGCCCGGTGCGCTGGGCTCCCGCCTCCGCGGGAGTGACGCAAGTTGCGCCTCGTCGCACTGCCGGCCTAGGTATAGATCATCTTGCGCGTCATGCCGCCGTCGACGATCAGTTCGCTGCCCGTGACGAACGCCGCGTCCTCCGACAGCAGGTAGCCAACTGCAGCCGCAACGTCTTCAGGTTTCCCGACGCGCCCGGCCGGATGCTGGGCATGATCGCTGGGCTTCAACGGGCCATGCTTGCCCGTATCGATCCAGCCGGGCGACACGCAATTGACGCGCACCTCGGGCGCCAGCGTCATTGCCAGTGAATGCGTGAGCGCCACCAGTCCGCCCTTGCTCGCCGAGTAGGCCAGAGTATTGGGCTCCGACATATGCGCCCGGGTCGAGGCGATGGCCACGATCGCGCCGCGGGTCCGCTTCAGATCGGCCGCCGCGGCCCTGGCCAGCAGAAACGTGGCTGTGAGGTTCGTTGCCAGGACGTGGTTCCAGCCCGCCAGCGAGGTCTCCCGCAGCGGTCCAAAGCCGCCGACGCCGGCGTTCGACACAATCGCGTCGATGCGGCCGAGGTGCGCCCGCGCCACGGCAATCAGCCGCTCGATGTCCGCCTCCCTGCCGACATCGCACTGTACGGCGATGCCACCCGTCCGGGCTGCCACCGGCGCCAGCGCGTCGCCATCCGCGTCTGCGCACGCCACGCGCCAGCCGCGCTCGGCCAGATAGCGGGCGATGCCTGCGCCGATGCCATGCGCCGCGCCGGTAACGACGACGCCCCGGCCGACGGTTCGTTCCACTGCCACACGCTCCTCCCTCGTTCTGAGCCCGTCGAAGGACGGCTGCATACTGCCCGCTCGTGGTTCGACAAGCTCACCGCGAGTTTCCCCGGCCATGCAGGGTTACAATGGCCGTAAGCCCCCAGCCCTGGCGACGTGAGCCTGCTCAATAGGTAAAGGAAGGCCTCGCTCAGCCGGCCTTGGCCGCGGACGCGAAGTAATTGACGTCGGTGTCGCCAGACAGTGCCCAGATGTCGGCAAGCGGGCTGTAGACGAGCCCCCGCAAGACGGGTGCGCCGAGGCCGGCGGCCTGCAAGTGGCGCCCAAGCTCCTCCGGCGTCACGAACCGTTCCCACTGGTGCGTGCCGACCGGCAGCCAGCGCAGCACGTATTCCGCTCCCACGATGGCCAGCAGATACGCCTTGGTCGTGCGATTGATGGTCGAGAGCAGCATTAGTCCGCCGGGCCGTACCAGGGCTGCGCAGACCTTGAGAAATGCACCCACGTCCGGCACGTGCTCCACCACCTCCAGGCAGGTGACGGCATCGAATGAGCGTCCCTCCGCGACCAGGTCCTCGATGCGCGCGACGCGATAGTCGATGTCGAGATCCTGGCCTGCGGCGTGCCGGCGGGCGGCCTCGATGTTCTCTGCCGCGGGATCGATTCCCGTCATCGCCGCGCCTAGCCGCGCCAGAGGCTCGCACACCAGACCGCCGCCGCAACCCACGTCGAGAATCGAGAGCCGTTCCAAAGACCGCAAGCCTTCCCCCTGGCCGCTCCCGAAATGTCCCAGCAGCTGGTCCCGCAGAAACGTCAGCCGTGCCGGTCCGATCTGATGCAGCGTGCGGAACTTCCCGTTGGCGTCCCACCATTCGGAGGCAAGCCGTCCAAACCGGTCGCGCTCCGCTGGATCCAGCGTCGGTTCGCTTTCTATCGGGCGCTCGGTCATACGGGCATTGGCGCGGGCCGGCACTTTTCTGTCAAGTGCGCGGACTGCGGCCCGGCTCGAGCGTTGCGAAGGCCGGTCCTTGTGGCTAAGAGTACCCGTTGAAATCCAGGCCGCCATCAGAAGCCGGCGCGACATTGCCGGGATGGTGCAGGGGGCCTCGGATCAAGGCGGGTCGTCATGTCTTCCGTGGTCATGAAGTTCGGCGGGACCTCCGTCGCCAACGTCGAGCGCATCCGCAATGTCGCGCGCCACGTGAAGCGCGAGGTCGATGCCGGCAACAAGGTCGCCGTCGTCGTCTCGGCCATGGCTGGAACCACCAACCAGTTGGTGGCGTGGGTGCGCGAGGCCGCGCCCCTGCACGATGCGCGCGAGTACGATGCCATCGTCGCCACCGGCGAAGCCGTGACGGCTGGCCTGCTCGCGATCGTGCTGCAGACCATGGGTGTGCAGGCGCGCTCGTGGCAGGGCTGGCAAGTTCCGATCATCACCGACAATGCGCACGGCGTGGCGCGCATTCGCGATATTCCCGGCGAGAAGATCCTGGCCCGCCTCGAGCAGGGCGAGGTTGCGGTGATTACCGGCTTTCAGGGCGTCGAACCGGAGCGCAACCGTGTCTCCACACTGGGCCGCGGCGGTTCCGACACCAGCGCCGTCGCCGTTGCCGTCGCCGTCAAGGCGGACCTTTGCGACATCTACACCGACGTCGACGGGGTCTACACCACCGATCCCCGCATCGTCCCCAAGGCGCGGCGCCTGCCCAAGGTCTCCTACGAGGAGATGCTGGAAATGGCGTCCCAGGGCTCCAAAGTTCTGCAAACGCGCTCGGTCGAACTTGCCATGGTACATAAGATGCGCGTGCGGGTGCGATCCAGCTTTGCCGCGCCTGACACACTGCAGGCGGTAAGTCCCGCGAGCTGGGATCAGGTCGGAACCATCATTTGCGACGAGGATGAGATCGTGGAGCAGAGGGTAGTCAGCGGCATTGCCTACGCCAAGGACGAGGCGAAAATCACGCTCCTCCAGATCGCCGACAAGCCCGGTATTGCGGCGAGCATTTTTGGCTCGCTCGCGGATGCCAGCATCAACGTCGATATGATCGTCCAGAACCTTTCGGCCGACGGCAAATCCACGGACATCACCTTTACGGTGCAGGAATCGGAGCTCGCTCGCGCGCTCGAGGTGTTGAAGTCGGTCAAGAAGGAGATCGGTGCCTTCGAAATCAGGAGCTCCAGCGACGTCGCCAAGGTTTCGGTAATCGGCATCGGCATGCGCAGTCATGCGGGCGTCGCAGCACAGATGTTCAAGGCGTTGGGCGAGAGAGGCATCAACATTCTCGCCATCTCCACATCGGAGATAAAAATTAGCGTGCTGATCGATGCGGCCTACGCCGAACTGGCCGTGCGGACCCTGCACGGCCTGTATGAGCTTGGTAAAGACTGATTGCAGGGCTTTGGCCGGGCGGGCTGGCCAGCATTGTGCACCGGGCACCAGCGTGAGACGCTGCAATACAACGGCCCACTTGTCCGGATACAACCTCAACGCCGAAACGGCGGATTTGGGTGATGCAGAAGATTGGCGGCGAGACCAGGATCGTTCCGACGGAGCCGGCGCTGCGCATCATCATGCGCCGGCTGCGGGAGATCATGGCCGAGCCGTCCGATGGTCAGTCGCGGCTCGACAAGATCGTGCGCCAGATCGCCGGCCTGATGGTGGCCGAAGTGGCCTCCATCTATCTCAAGCGCCAGGACGGCTCGCTCGAGCTGTTTGCCACTGAAGGCCTCAATCCCGGCGCCGTCCACAACACGCTGCTGAAGCGGGGCGAGGGCCTGGTCGGGCGCTGTGCCGAGCTGGCCGTGCCCATCAACGAGCCGGACGCGCAGAACCATCCAGCCTTCTCCTATCGCCCCGAGACGGGCGAGGAGACCTACCATTCGTTCCTCGCGGTGCCGGTGCTGCGTGGCGGCGAGGTGCTGGGTGTGCTGACGGTTCAGAACAAGACGCAGAAGGAATACTCCGACGAGGACGTGGAGGTGCTGCAGACGACCGCCATGGTGCTGGCCGAGCATCTGGTGTCGGGAGCGGTTGCAGGCGTCAACACCGGCGCCGAGTTCAGCCGTGCCGTGGGGCACGTGGTGCGTGGCCAGCCGTTGTCGGAAGGCATCGCTCTGGGTCACGCCGTCGTGCACGAGCCGCGCGTCGTCGTCACCGAGATCGAGGCCAAGGATCCCGAGGCGGAGACCGGGCGGCTGGAAGCGGCAGTGGACGACCTGAAGGCCTCTATCGACGAGATGCTGGATCAAGGCGAACTGGCCGACACCGGCGAGCACCGCGAGGTTTTGGAAGCCTACCGCATGTTCGCGCACGATCGTGGCTGGTTGCGGCGCATGAAGGATGCGATCCGGCGCGGCATGACCGCCGAGGCGGCGGTCGAGCGGGTCCAGAACGACACCCGCGCCCGCATGCTGCGCCAGGCGGATGCCTATTGGCACGAACGCCTCAAGGACCTCGATGCGCTCTCCGATCGGCTCTTGCGCGTCCTTTCCGGCAGTCCGCGCACGCGCGGGGCCGTCGCTGATCTGCCCCACGACACCGTGCTTGTTGCGCGCAGCATGGGCCCGGCCGACCTGCTCGACTACGATCGTTCCCGCCTGCGCGGGCTGGTCATAGAAGACTCCGGAGGACAGAGCCATATTGCCATCGTTGCCAAGGCGCTTGGGATTGCCGCCATCGGCCAGGCGCGCGGGGTCATGGAGCGGGTTGATGAGGGCAATCCCATCATCGTCGACGCCGAAAGCGGCGAGGTGCACATCCGGCCGAGTGGCGGCGTCATTGCCGCCTATGGCGACAAGGCCCGTTTTCGTGCGCGGCGCCAGCGCAAGTACCGCGCGTTGCGCGACAAGCCCTCTGTCACCAAGGACGGTCAGCGTATCGAGCTGCACATCAATGCCGGACTGCAAATAGACATCCCCTACTTGTCGGAATCCGGCGCCGACGGCATAGGGCTGTTCCGCACCGAATTGCAGTTCATGCTGTCGGCGTCGCTGCCCCGGCTCGAGCGTCAGACCCAGATGTACCGCACGGTCGTAGAGCAGGCGCGCGGCAAGCCGGTCGTTTTTCGCACCCTGGACGTCGGCGGCGACAAGGCGCTCCCTTATCTCCGCCAGCCGGAGGAGGAGAATCCAGCGCTCGGTTGGCGCGCCATCAGGCTGGCGCTCGATCGCCCCGTGCTGCTGCGCACCCAGATCCGCGCTCTGCTCAGGGCCACGGCTGGCGAGGAGCTCAGGGTGCTGCTGCCGATGGTGACGACCGTCGGCGAGGTGGACATGGCGCGCGCCCTCGTCGATCGTGAGCTCAAGCTCATGCGCAGACGCGGTGCGCCTGATCCCACCCGCGTCCTGCTGGGGGCCATGATCGAGGTACCCTCGCTCCTGTTCGAACTGGATGCCTTGCTGCCGCGCGTGGATTTCGTCTCCGTGGGCAGCAACGACCTGTTGCAGTATCTGTTCGCAGCAGACCGCAACAACGCGCGTGTTTCAACCAGGTACGACACGCTGTCGGCTGCACCGCTGCGGGCGCTGGCTGCCATCGTGGACGCGGCCAAACGACACAATCGCCCGCTGAGCTTGTGCGGCGAGATGGCGGGCCGTCCGCTGGAGGCAATGGCGCTCATCGCTCTGGGCTACCGTTCCATTTCCATGGCGCCGGCCTCCGTGGGCCCCGTCAAATCGATGATCCTCAGTCTCGACGCCGGCGCCATCGAGCGGTGGATGGCGGGCAATATCCACAGCGGCGAGGGCAGCCTGCGTGCCCGCCTCAAGCGGTTCGCCGAGGAACAGGGCGTGGAAATCTAGGGATCTGCCTCGGTGACGCCTCAGATACGTATTTTTACTGCCTCCGCTGTCTGGTATTAAGTGTGTCGTAAGGGAGTAGCTTAGCGTTCGTCATGCGTATGAGGCTACCAGGGGCTGAGTTGCTTGATCGCCGCCCGCGCGGGCCGGCGTCCCCTTTGCATCTGCGTGCCAGTGGCTTTGCCGAACCGGCCGCACTGGGCCACGATGCGCAGATCGGTCATATCTTCTGCAACATGCGCTCGGCGATGCGGCTGCCGCGCGAGGCCATTGCCCGGCGTCTGGCGACCACACCAGGCACCATCGAAGACCTGGAGAACGGCGCCGTCGCCTCGCTGCCGCATTGGCGCGAAACGTCGCGTATCGTGCGCAGCTATTGCGAGCTTCTCCGGCTCGATCCGCAACCGATTTTGTGGCGGATGCAAAGCCAGATGCGAGCCTCCGGTACCTACGACGACGATCCACCGACGCGATCGAACGCGACGCGTCCGCCGGGTCCTGCTCCCGCCCTTCTGCGCAAGGACGCGGCCAGGAGCCCCTCTCCCGGCCGAGGCCGTCGCCGTGCGCGCCGGATGTTCGCGCTCAGCGCTCCGCTTGTCCTAACCGCTGCAGCCTTCTACCTGGCCCAAACCGCGCCCGCGCCGCTTTACCGTGCGATAGGGCTTTTGCCTGCAACGATTGCGGGGACGGTGCGCGCCGGGATGGACAACCTCGTGCTCTATTCCGCACCGCGCCGCGACGGGCTCCGATGGATCGACGTCGGTGATCCCCAGTTGCGCAAAGTCGACAAATTGCAGACAAGCACGCGGTAGCGCGCCGGCAGCTTCTTGCAAGGCCAGGCGGTCCCTGTGAGCTTGACCTCTTTTGCGGGTATTTTCGCCGATGAGCGCCATACCGTCTGACAGGCTGGACCGGGTCGTCCAGCGATGGGAGGAAATCCAGGCCGATCTCAACCGCGGCGTGAACCCTGCCACCTATGCGCGGCTCACGAAGGAATTTGCCGACCTCAGTCCCGTCGTGGAAACCGTGCGGGAGTTGCGCAAGCTGGAGGGCGAGCGGCACGATCTTATCCAGCTCATGGACGACCCCGCGTCGGCAAAGGACTTCAGGGATTTCGCGCAGCAGGAACTCGGCGAGGTCGATGCCCGTCTGGCGCTGGTGCAGGAGAAACTGCGCGTGCACCTCCTGCCAAAGGATGCAGCCGACGAAAAGAGTGCGATTCTTGAGGTGCGCGCCGGCACAGGCGGCGACGAAGCAGCCCTGTTCGCCGCCGATCTGTACCGCATGTACAGCCGCTACGCCGAACAGCACGGATGGAAGACCGACATCATCAGCGCATCCGAGAACGACCTCGGCGGCTACAAGGAAATCATCGCCTCCATCGCCGGCAAGGGGGTTTTCGCCCGCCTCAAGTACGAGTTGGGCGTGCATCGCGTTCAGCGTATCCCCCTCACCGAAGCGGGGGGGCGCATCCACACCTCGGCGGCGACGGTCGCGGTCCTGCCCGAGGTGGAGGACGTCGACCTGGAGATCAGGCCAGAAGACATCCGCATCGACACGATGCGTGCAGGCGGCGCGGGTGGTCAGCACGTCAACAAGACGGATTCGGCCGTCCGCCTCACCCACCTGCCGACCGGCCTGATCGTGGTCTCAGCCGAGAAGTCACAGCATCAGAACCGCCGTCTCGCCATGCAGGTGCTGCGCTCCCGGCTTTACGATCTGGAACGCCAGAAGGCTGATGATGCGCGTTCTGCCCAGCGCCGCGGCCAGGTCGGCTCGGGCGACCGCTCGCAGCGCATCCGCACCTATAACTTTCCGCAGGGGCGTGTCACCGACCACCGCATCGGCCTCACCTTGCACAAGCTCGATGAAGTATTGCAGGGTACCGCGCTCGATGAGTTGGTCGATGCACTGACGGCCGACGATCAGGCCAGTCAGCTTGCGGCGATGAACGAACATGCCAAGGCTTGATCCCGGCCTGGCCGGTTCCTCCCCTACGGTCGGGTCTGCAGTGAGGGACTGGACCAGGCAGCTTGCCTGCGCGGGTATCGAGGGGGTTGGCGGCGACGTCCGCCGCCTGGTTGCAGGGGCCCTCGGCGTTTCGGCTGCGGACGTTCTGCGCGCGCCGGAGCGGGGATTGACCACCGCCGAGCTCCAGCTTCTGCAGGGGTATGTGGAACGGCGCCGGCAACACGAGCCCGTGTCGCGCATCCTCGGGGTCCGCGACTTCTATGACCGCGCCTTTGCCATTTCCCCCGCGACGCTCGATCCGCGGCCCGATAGCGAAACCGTCGTCGCGGCGGCCTTGGAAATCGCGCGCGAGGAGGGCTGGATGTCGCAGCCCCTGCGCATTCTGGATGTCGGCACAGGCTCAGGTTGCCTTCTCTTGACCCTGCTTTGCGAGCTGCCTCAGGCCACCGGGCTTGGGACCGACATCAGCGCAGCGGCCCTTGCGACGGCCTCCCTTAACGGCCGCCACCTCGGCCTGGAACAGAGGGTGGCGTGGCTGCACGCAGACGGACTTGAAAACGTCGCCGGGCCCTTCCATATGTTGATTGCAAATCCTCCTTATGTGCGAACTGCGGATCTCAACGGTCTTGAGCCTGAGGTGCGCGATTTCGATCCGATCGAAGCTCTTGACGGCGGCCCTGATGGGCTCGCGATGTACCGGCGATTGGCGCAAGGGATACCTGACGTGGTTGCGGCCGCCGGTTGGGTGGTGCTTGAAGTCGGTCATGATCAGGCGGACTTGGTCGCTGGGCTGCTCGGATCGGAAGAGGCTGGGATGGACCGTGCGCGGATCCGCATACGTCGCGATGTCGCTGGAAAGCGACGCTGTGTTGCAGCGAGAACACTTGGTTGAACATACGCCTAGAAAGCCCTTGGATTTTCCCGGCGGGCGGGATAGTCTCGGCCTCCAGTGGAATCGTCCATGCGTCCGGCCAACGAGTTTCGATAAGCGAATGGCTGGATTCTAGGAGCGATGCGCAGCAGGTTGAATTGCTCGCAACAAGGCGACGTATCGTCAGCACCACTAGCCGCCCAAGAGATGAATTGATGGCGTGACCAGTCAAGCTAGCGCCGTGCCCGCATACGCGAGCAGGTGCCGGACATTTGTCGAAGCCATCGACGTCAATTGTGGCTGCACTGCTCGGGCCGTGAACGAGCTACTCACGGGATCACTCGGTTTGGCCGAGCCCTGGCATCAAGAAGAAGCATCGGCGCATGCGCGGATGGATTTGAGATGGTTCATGTAAAACGGGAGCCGTTAGGGCAGTGAGGCAAGGACAGCAAAATCGCCGCGGACGTGGGCGGAACAACAACAACCGCAAGGGCGGCGGCCACCACCATAATCCGCTGGCCCGCAGCTTCGAATCCAATGGCCCGGACGTTAAAATTCGGGGCACTCCGGCTCATATAGCTGAAAAATATATGGCCTTGGCGCGCGACGCCCAGACGTCGGGTGATCCGGTGCTTGCGGAAAACTATCTGCAGCACGCCGAGCATTATAGCCGCATCATCATGGCCTATCGCGAGCAGCTCAATCCGCAGGGCGAGGGCATGAATGGCAGCGGCCAGCGTGTGCGCACACCCGGCGAGATGGGTGACGGAGCCGACGAATTCGGTGATGACGACGGCAACGACGCTGCCGACGACGGCTTCCCGCAGGCGTTCGTGCCGCAAGTGCAGCAGCCGGTACGTCATGAAAACAATCGCCAAGAAGGCAGGCACGACGGCAACAACCGCAACGACGGTAACAACAATCGGCACGACCGGCCGTTCCGCCGCGATCAAGGCCGCAATCGCGAGCGCTTCAATGATCGCAGCGACCGCGGTGATCGTGGCGAGCGCACCCACCAAAGCGATGGCCGGCAGGGCGAAGGCCGCGCGCAAGCACCCGATCGCCCGCAGGAGCCAGCTGCCGAGGGCGGCGGCAGTGACCCCCGTCGCCGGGATCGCTTTCAGCAGCCCCACGAGCAGCCCGAATTCCTGCGCCGTCCCGTGAGGCGCGCGCGTAGCGAGAGCGACGAAGCGGAGAAGGACGACACGTCGCGCGACTGATGGCGGCTTGCCCTTAGCTAGGCAAACCGGGACGCGAAACAGGACGGGCCGGCGTCTACAGCGGCGCGGTGACCGGCGCGTCGATGGCAATCTCTCCGCCCTTCACCACCTTGGCATAGACGCCAAAATCCTGGTGTCCCCAGGCCCGCATCAGGTGTGCCGGGATCGCCATGTCGCGCGCGCCCGTGGCGGGATCGACGTTTGTGGCCTCACAGCGTTGCGTCCGCGCAAAGACGGCGAGCTTTGTCGGGCCGACGCCGATCTCCCGGTCGAGCCAGGCAAACTCGGACCACGGCTCCATGCCATCGAGATAAAGATTGGCTCGAAAGCGCAACGGGTCGACGGGACGTCCGATGACGCGCTCAACCTCGCGCACGCTTGCGAGATTGATGATGTGCACGCACTTGGCAGCCATGTCCGAGAAGCTGTGCCCCGGCGCCTGCACGATTTTCGGTGCTCCCCGCAGTTCCGCCTTCATGTAGGCAGCCACGAACTGCTCGATCAATTGACGGCCGAGCGGCGTCGTCAGCTGCCCCCGCGCCACCTGCTTGCCATCGCGGCTGATGGTCAGGGTCTCGCTCGCGTCGTCGAACGCGCTGCGCAAGGTCGCCAGCCGCTCGTCGCGCATGAGCATCAGAAAGTTGATCTTCGGCAAATGGCGGGGCGCATTCGCGTCGAACCGTCCGGGCCCGTTTTCGATCGCATAGGCGCGGTCGAACGGCAGCGTCTCGCCGCTCTTGAGCTCCACGCTTTGCAGCGGCTCGGGCGACAGTCCCTTGACGGGATAGCGGTACAGGCTGGCGATCTGCATAGCGCAGGTCTAGCCTGACTTGGCAGGTCTGTCATCGTGCAAGACTTTGAAGCAGGCATGCCGTGCAGCATGCACGACAGGTTCACCACAAGGGGTGGCGAGTCCGGTCACGGCACGCGATGCAAGGCATCAGCAACCGTGAAAATTGATCCACATCGCGGCCTTTTTGGTATGGCGTAGTCACCCCATATGTGGGCTCGAGAACCGTCGCCGTGAGCGCCGAAATTCGGGCTTGCGGCGAGGCCTCGCATTGTAATCCTGTCAGAAGACGGCGGATTCCGTGCCTCAAGGGCGGATGGCCGTGCCGAGGAGGGATAGATGAATTTTGACAAGTATACAGATCGCGCGAAGGGGTTCGTGCAGTCGGCGCAGAGTCTGGCTCTGCGGGAAAATCACCAGCAGTTCGGTACTGATCACCTCCTGAAGGTCTTGCTCGACGACCCGGAGGGTTTGGCGGCCGGCTTGATCCAGCGCGCCGGCGGACGCCCGGCCGATGCCTTGGCTGCCGTCGAGAGGACGCTGGCCAAGCGGCCCAAGGTATCAGGCGGTGGTGCCGGGCAAGTTTACATTGCGCCTGAACTGGCGCGCGTCTTCGATTCGTCGGAGAAGATCGCCGACAAGGCGGGCGACAAGTTCGTCACCGTCGAGCGCCTGTTGCTGGCGCTGGCTCTGGAGCCGTCGGGTGATGCGGGCCGCGCCCTCAACGAGGCAGGCGTCAATCCAACCACGCTCAACCAGGCTATCAACGACATCCGCAAGGGCCGCACCGCCGACAGCGCTTCGGCCGAGCAGGCCTACGATGCCCTCAAGCGCTACGCCCGCGATCTCACCGCCGCCGCCGCCGAGGGCAAAATGGACCCGGTGATCGGTCGCGACGAGGAGATTCGCCGCACCATCCAGGTGCTGTCGCGGCGCACCAAGAACAACCCCGTGCTGATCGGCGATCCCGGCGTCGGCAAGACGGCCATCGCCGAAGGCCTGGCCCAGCGCATCGTCAAGGGCGACGTGCCCGAGAGCCTCAAGGACAAGAAGCTGCTCGCGCTCGACATGGGCTCCTTGATCGCCGGCGCCAAGTACCGCGGCGAGTTTGAAGAGCGGTTGAAATCCGTGCTGTCCGAGGTTCAGGCCGAAGGCGGGCGTATCATCCTGTTCATCGACGAACTGCACACCATCGTTGGCGCCGGCAAGGCCGAAGGCGCCATGGATGCCGGCAATCTCTTGAAGCCTGCGCTGGCGCGGGGCGAGTTGCACTGCGTCGGCGCGACCACGCTCGATGAGTATCGCAAGCATATCGAGAAGGATGCTGCGCTGGCGCGACGCTTCCAGCCTGTCTTCGTCTCCGAGCCGACGGTAGAGGACACCATCTCGATTCTGCGCGGCCTGAAGGAGAAGTACGAGCTGCACCACGGCGTGCGCATCACGGACAGCGCGCTGGTCGCCGCGGCGACGTTCTCGAACCGCTACATCACCGATCGCTTCCTGCCCGACAAGGCCATCGATCTCGTCGATGAGGCGGCTTCGCGCCTGAAGATGGAGATCGATTCCAAGCCCGAAGAGCTCGACGCCATCGATCGCGATCTCATGCAGATGAGGATCGAGCGCGAGGCCCTGCGCAAGGAAACAGATGCGGCATCGAAGGAGCGGCTGGCCAAGCTCGACAAGTCGATTGTCGAGCTGGAGGAGAAGAGCAAGGTGCTCAGCCAGCGCTGGGAGGGCGAAAAGAAGAAGCTCGGCCAGGCCCAGAAGTTCAAGGAGGAGCTGGACCAGCACCGCACGGAATTGGAGCAGGCGCAGCGGCGCGGCAATCTCGCCCGTGCCGGCGAGCTGGCCTATGGCGTGATCCCGGCGATCGAGAAGAAGCTCAAGGAATTGGAGGGCGCGGAATCCAAGGGCGCGATGGTCGAGGAAGCCGTCACACCCGATCACATTGCCCAGATCGTTGCACGCTGGACCGGCATTCCGGTCGAGCGGATGCTGGAGGGCGAGCGCGAGAAGCTCTTGCGCATGGAAGACGAGCTGGCCAAGCGTGTCGTCGGCCAGCGCGAGGCCGTGGAGGCGGTCTCGACCGCGGTGAGGCGGGCCCGTGCGGGTCTGCAGGACCCCAACCGGCCGCTCGGCTCCTTCATCTTTCTGGGGCCGACCGGTGTCGGCAAGACCGAGCTGACCAAGACGCTGGCCGCGTTCCTGTTCGACAACGAGACGGCCATGGTGCGCCTGGACATGAGCGAGTACATGGAGAAGCACTCCGTTGCCCGTCTCATCGGCGCGCCTCCGGGCTACGTCGGCTACGAGGAGGGCGGCGCCCTCACTGAAGCCGTGCGCCGCCGCCCCTACCAGGTCGTGCTGTTCGACGAGATTGAGAAGGCGCACCCCGACGTGTTCAACGTCCTGCTGCAGGTGCTGGACGATGGACGCCTCACCGACGGCCAAGGTCGCACGGTCGACTTCAAGAACACGCTTATCATCATGACGTCCAACATCGGCTCCGAGTTCCTGGCCAATCAGAAGGAAGGCGAGGACACCGAAGCCGTCCGCCCCTACGTCATGGCCGAGATGCGCACCAAGTTCCGCCCCGAGTTCCTCAACCGCATCGACGAGATCATCCTGTTCCATCGCCTGAAGCGCGAGAACATGGCGGCCATCGTCGACATCCAGATCAGGCGGCTGCAGAAGCTGCTGGTGGACCGCAAGCTCACGCTGGAGCTCGACGATGCGGCGCGGACCTGGCTGGCCGACAAGGGCTACGATCCGGCCTACGGCGCGCGGCCGCTGAAACGCGTTATCCAGAAGTTCGTTCAGGACCCGCTGGCAGGGCAAATCCTGTCCGGCAAGGTCAAGGACGGGCAGTCGGTGCGTCTCACGGTTCGCAGCGGTGCGTTGGCGGTGAATGGCGAACCCGTCAAAGCGGCGGCGTAGGCTACGGCGCTGCCGGCGTGCTCGGGTAAACCGGACGCCCGGCCGACTTCGGGTAGTAACCCGAACTGTGCTGCTACATGCTCGCCGCAGCCACCCGCGTAGCCACGGGGTGACGCCGCATCAGCTCGTCGATGCGCCCCTTCTCCCGCTTGAAATCGGCGATGTCCTTGCCTGTGAGTTGGCGATCGTTGGGGACCTGGATCGACATCGGGTTCACGTGCACCCCGTTCACCAGAACCTCGAAATGGCAGTGCGGGCCGGAGGACAGGCCCGTGGAGCCGACGTAGCCGATGATCTGGCCCTGCCGCACCCGTACGCCCGGGTTCACGCCGGTGGCATAGCGCGACATATGTCCGTAGGCCGTCTTGTAGCCGTTGGCGTGCCGGATGCGAATGTAGTTGCCGTATTCGCCCTTGGCGCCCGCTTCTTCGATGACGCCGTCGCCGGCTGCCATGATCGGCGTACCGGCGGCCGTGGCCCAATCCACACCGTAGTGCATTTTGCCCGTCATCAGCAGCGGGTGCCGGCGCATGCCGAAGCCGGAGGTGATGCGCACGTTCTCTCCGCGCACCGGACGCCGCGTGAGAAACTTGCGCGACGTGCTTC
>CAWFBJ010000018.1:0-65608 GCA_963814055.1 uncultured Alphaproteobacteria bacterium | reverse complement strand
GTGCTCGTACTGCTCATCACCGAGCACGAGCACCTTCGTCGGGTTCATGGCGCTGATCAAGGCTGCCGTCTGCACCTGGGGATCGCCGACGGTGGTCCTGGCGATGTCGCCAGCGGTCGCCACCGTGACCGTGGCCGCTCGGGCCATCGGTACTCCCGCCATCACGAATGCCAGCATCGAAATGGCGACCATGATGGCGCGCTTCGGAACCCAGATCTTCGACATGAACGCCTCCCGCGTTGAGGACAGCAGCTTCGGGTGAGGACCACATGCAGGTGGCTCACGGCAAACGTACTGGTGCGGTTGGAAGCCGGGAAGAGCCTTTCGACCTAAGTTCGGGGCGCATCGACTCATCGTGCGAAGATGTCGCAATGCCGGATCCTGAGCATCGGAAGACGCCAGACGCGAGGCCCCTCGGACCACTCGTATGGACGCGCCGCCAGGCCTTGACGGCCGGCCTTGCCGCGGCCGGCGTGGCGGTGCTTCGACCGGCAGCCGGCCTCGCGACCGGGGGGGTGCAGACCGACCCGCTCCCCGTGACTCAAGCCGGCACCGTCGACCGGCAGATCAGGCAGCTCATGACGGCCGGCAGGATCCCCGGACTCGCCGCGGCCGTGATCCGGGGTCATCAGCTCGCGTGGGCGAAGGGATATGGATACGCCAATCTGTGGCGCCGAGATCCTGTGAGACCCGACACCCTGTTCATGTTGGCGTCGATCTCGAAGACGTTCATCTCCACGGCTGTCATGCAGGCGGTGCAGGACGGGCTATTCGGCCTCGATGACGACGTGAGCGACATCCTTCCCTTCCCGGTGCGCACGGCCGAACATCCGAACCGCGCGATCACCGTTCGACAGCTCCTCACCCACACCTCGAGCATCCGGGACCGCTGGTCGGTCTGGGACGATCTCTACTCCGAAGGTGATTCACCCATCGGGCTCGGCGCGTTCCTACAGGGCTACCTCGAGCCGGGAGGCAACGACTACCGACGGAACAACTTCTACGACTCGAGGCCGGGGTCGATCTACCGGTACTCGAACGTCGGCGCGTCGTTGGCCGCGTTCGTGGTCGAGGTCGCGAGCGGCGTCGGCTTCGACGACTGGTGCGAAGTCCGAATCTTCCAGCCGCTCGGCATGACGCGAGCCGGCTGGCACCTCACCGATGTTCCCGCCGCCGACGTCGCGATGCCATACCGGTGGTCGGAGCGGGACCGTTGCTACGTGGCCTATGGGCAGTACGGCTACCCCGACTATCCCGATGGCGCCTTGCGGACGACCGTCCCTCAGCTCGCGAGCCACCTCGGCATGATGATGCACCGAGGGAAATGGCAGGGCGCCCGGCTTCTGGAGCCGGGCACCGTTCGGGAGATCCTGCGCTCACAGATCCCCGACGTCACCTTCGGGCAGGGCCTCATCTGGTATCGAACGCGTTCCGGGTCGCGTGCGACGATCGGTCACAACGGCGGCGATCAGGGCGTGGCGACGGTGGCGTTCTTCGATCCCGCCGAAGACATCGGCGTCGTCGTGCTGGCGAACTCGAACTGGCGACGTGCAGACGGGCGCTGGCCTCTGCAGCAGATCATGAACCTGCTCTTCGACCGAGCCGGAAGCCTGTCGTCGGAGAGCTGAGTCTCTCGCGTTTCGCGCCTACTCACCGAACAGCTCGAAGACCTCGACCCTGTTGCTCACCCCGTGCTCAGCGATGCGGAACCTGAACCCGTACGGCCGGCGCTGCACGGCGTCGTCGACGGTCGAGATCACCCTTCGAGACGGTGCATCGCGCCGCATTCGCCTTCGAACGGCAGGCCGGTGCCTTCGCACGCTCTGCCCGACGAGAGGCTCCAAGGCTCGCCCTCGAACCGCACGATGCCGTAGGAGGCGACCACCTCGCCGTTCCTGATGACGACGATGCTTCCGCCTTCTTGCTTTGGGTAGCCGGACATCTTCAGCTCGTCGGCGGGCTGCAGGCCGGTGATCAGATCCTTCGCGATGCTCAACGGCGGCGGGCCCTGATCCACGGGTGCCTCGGCGTGATCGCCGGTGGAATGCATCTCGAACTCGCACGACACCGAGCCGTCGAAGAAGAGGCCGACCGGGTCGACGACTTCGACGGGATGCCGGATCGGTTCGTCCCCAGACGTGTGTTGGCTGAAGGGCCAGCACATGAGCTCGACGGTTCCCGGTGTGTACGAGAACACCCAGTGAGTCGTGCCCGGGTCTGCGTCGAAGCCCTCGACGCTCACCGGCTCAGCGAACTGGTTCACCACGCGGATGTGCACCCCATCGGGTCGAGGCTGCACCGACTCGGTCGAAAGGGTCACCGAACCATCGTTCGCGCAGGTGAGCTCCACCCGTGTCGGGATGCCCTCGGCAGCGGACCACGGGCCCGCCGGTCCAGCCGGAGCAAGGGGTGCGTCAGCACACGCCCCCACCAAAACGAGCCCGAAACCGATCGAGATAGCCAGCCTCATCGTCAAGAGCGTATTGCCCCGTCGACACCGTGCTGGACAACAGAGGCGCCGGTTCGGCTTGACATGTGACCATTAGTCACCTATCGTCACCACCGTGACCGACGACGACCGAGTGTTCAAGGCGCTCGCCGACCCGACGCGGCGCTTCCTGCTCGATCGGCTCTTCACGCGTGACGGCCGCACGCTGACGGAGCTCGAGTCCGAGCTGGAGATGACGCGATTCGGCGTCATGAAGCACCTGCGTGTGCTCGAAGACGCGGATCTCGTGGTCACGCGGCGGTCGGGCCGGGAGAAGCTGCACTTCCTGAACCCGGTGCCGATCCGGCTGATCCACGACCGGTGGATCGACAAGTACACCGAGCGCCGGGTGTCGGCGCTCGCGGAGCTCAAGCACGAGCTGGAGGAGGAGAGCATGGCATGACGACTGCCACGGAAACGAGCGTGACCACCCAGGTCTACCGCGTGTACATCAAGGCCACGCCCGACCGATCTGGGATGCGATCACCAAGCCCGAGTGGACGGAGCGTACGGCTACGGCGGTCGAGCCGAGTACGACCTGCGCCCCGGCGGCGCGTACCGCGCGCTCGCGAGCGAGGCGATGAAGAAGGCGGGCGCCGAGATGGGGTTCCCGACTCCCGACGTCGTCGTCGACGGCGAGGTCATCGAAGCCAACCCGCCGCGCAAGCTCGTGCAGACCTGGCGCATGTTGATGGACGAGAGCATGGCGGCGGAGGGGTTCACGCGCCTCACGTACGAGATCGCCGAGGGCAAGGGCGGCGTCTCGAAGCTGACGGTGATGCACGAGCTCGAGGGCGCGCCGAAGCTCGCGCGTGCTGGTGTCCGGCGGTATGGAGGACGCGAGGGCGCGGGCGGCGGCTGGAGCTGGGTGCTCAGCGACCTGAAGACGCTGCTCGAGACCGGCTCGCCGATGGACCCGGAGGACGGTCTCAACCAGGGCTGAGACTCGCGGGGAGGAACTGTCTGCGAGGGAAGGCTGCCCGGGGGCGGCAGTCGCGGTGGACCGCGATTGCCGCCCCCGCCTCGCGTCTGCGCTCGGTTCCCTGAAGGTCAGGCTATGGGGCCGGCGGCACGCAGCCGAGCGATGTCCCCGCGGCGTTCCACTCCGCAACCTCACCCACGCACGCCGCCGGCTCGGCGCCGAGCTGCAACTGCGCGTTGTCGACCGGCCCCGAGTAGATGCCTTGGCCGCTGAGCCTCGCCGTACGGCGTTCGAGCGCTGCGATCTGCTCGTTCGCATCCGTTCGGAACCGGAGCAGCTTCGCGATCAGCTTCTGCTGTTCTTCGTTCTCTTCGCGAAGCCCCTCTATCGCTCGTCGTTGCCGATCTGCGCTCTCCTCGAGCGACGGCCACTCTCTGCTCGAGCGTGGTGCCTCGCTCGGCGCTGCCGGCGCCCGCGTTGAACGCCAGCACACCCACGGTGAGGCTTGCCAGCACCGTCGAGGCGACGATCTTCTTGAGCATCTCGCCCTCCGATCGACCGAGTGGAGTCACTCAGATATGCCTGCGGCGCAACCCTGTCAAGACCTCGCGGTCAGTCGACACAAGCGGCTGTCGTATGCCAATTTCTTCATGGGATCCTGGACCTAATACCGTTGCCGATAGGTGGCAAAGGGAGTAAAACTCACGTACAGCAGATGTAGGAATGCGGACGCCGGCCAGAGGTCGCCCTGGACCCACGGCGCTCCCCTCGCAGCCAACATGAGGAACCGATGTCGACGACCGACCTGAGTATCCTCGCTGACGCTGTCACGTTCGCGATCCTGGTGGCCATCGGAGGCGCCATCGCATACGCGGTCGCACGCGCCGCCTGGAAGCGTCATTCCATGCACCAGACCGCGAAGTGGGCCTGTCCGCGGACTCGCGCTGGTGGCCGTCGGCTTCGCCGGCGTGGCGCTATGGCCAACTGCCCGCGATACCGTGCCGCCGCCGCCGACATCGCAGGTTTCGAGATCAGCAATTCGACACCGCGGACGACGATCCACTTGCCTTCACCGAATCCCGACCTACACGCCTCGCCGCCGACGGGCGCCCGCCCGCGTCTTCGAAGCTGCTCCATACCCGACCCCGGCGGGCTCGACATATCACCCCCACCGGGCACGAACAGCAGCTCGTCACCAACAGACGGCCCAGCGGGGCCAACCCGGACACGGATCCGACGGAACCCCGACCCCACCACCCGACGCCTCCGACCACACCGCCGACGAGCCCTCCGACGACGCCCCCACCCACCACCGACCCGCCACCGCCACCGACCGCCGACCACCACGGACCCGCCGCCGACAACACCGACGACCACCACTGACCGCCACCGCCAACACCGACGACCACCACGGAGCCGCCTCCTCCGACGGACCCACCGCCGACCACCTGGATCCGCCTCCGCCGCCGCCCTCTGATAGCACGACCGGCCCGACGGATCCGCCGCCTCCACCGCGTAGCTCTCGCCAAGGACGGCTCGTCCACCAGGCGCAGCTCCCACTCTGAGGGGCTTGTGCCCAAACCACCTCTGGTCCACTTCCGCCTCCCTGATCTTGGCACCAAGGGCGAGGGCTGGGTCGCGATCCAGGTCTCGTTGTTCGCTGCCGTTCTCGCCACCGCCGGTGGGCGCCCGGATGGCCCCGATCGTGGAAGTCACCCTCGTTGGTCGCGGGGTCATCCTCCGCTAGCCGGAGCGGCGCTCCTCTTCGCCGGCGCGCGTTCGCTCGGAGCAGCGCTTGACGCCCCTGCCGCATCCGCGGGAAGGGGCAACGTTGCGTGGCGGCGGCGTGTATGGATTCGTCAGGCACCCGATCTACGGCGGGCTCATGCTCATCTCGCTCGGCGTCTCGCTCGCTCTTCCATTTGGGCACTGGTGCCCGGGCCGCTGTTGGTGCTGGCGCTCGTTGGCAAGAGCAGGCGCGAAGAACGCTGGCTCACCGAGCGGTGCCCGGCATATGTCCCTTATCGCGAGCGGATGCCGCACCGGTTCCTCCCGTTCGTCTGGTGACCGCTCCGTACACTTCAGGCGTGAGCGACCAGCAAGGAACGCTGTACGACGCCGTCGGTGGCATGGCCTTCTTCGAGGCGTTGGTCGACCGGTTCTACGAGGGTGTCGCCGCCGACCCCGCGCTGCTCAGCTTGTACCCCGAGCCCACCGATCTGGCGCCTGCGCGCCGGCGACTCACGCTCTTCCTCGCCCAGTATTGGGGTGGGCCATCCGACTACAGCGCCGAACGGGGCCACCCGACGGTTGCGCATGCGGCACGCTCCGTTCGCGATCGGCGTCGAGGAGCGGGACCGGTGGCTCGTGCATATGCGCTCGGCGGTCGCCTCGCTCGATCCTCCCGAGCGATATCGCCCAGGCGCTCCTCGACTACTTCGACATGGCAGCGGAGGGCATGCGCAACCAGATGGCGTGAGCGCATGTCAGCTCATAACAGCTGCTCGTTCGCCTTTCATCTCGCGACGCACCAAGATCACGTACCCGATCGCCGGCGATCGCTGCGAACGCGAACCACTGGAACGCGTATCCGAGGTGCGGGCCTTCGGTGAGCTGCGGGGGCGGTTCGGGCACGGGAAGCTCCGCCGGCAGCCGATGACTGGCGTCTGCAGCTGCAGGAACCACGGCACGAGCTCGTACGGCACGTCCCGGCCGATCGCCTCGATGTCGACCGTGCTGACGGTGGTGACGCGATCTTCGCCGGCGGATCTCACCCGCCCCTCCGGTGGGGGAACAGCGGTCCCTCGCACCTCGACCATCGCCGTTCGGCGGAGGGCGCGCCGTGACCGGAGGCTCGTCCATCTCGAACGGCACCCACCCTCGGTCGACGATGATCGCACGCCCGTCGGCGAGCACGAGCGGGGTCAGCACGTGGTTGCCCGCTCGCCCGTCGAGCGCTGCGGCCGTAGAGGATCACTTCGTGCTCTGTGTCGTAGCCGCCGGTCGCGATCGCCCGCCGATACGCGAGCGCGCCGTCGCCCGTCGAGCAGGATCCTCGAGTGGCGCAGGAGCGGTCGCGAGCCCCGCGGCGTACCGTGCGTTGAACTCCCGTCGGCCTCGAGGCGGTCGAGCTGCCACAGGCCGAGCCGCACGCACACGCGACGACCGCGATCGCGAACAGCGTGAGGCCGATCCAGCGCGGGCGCAGCAGGAGCCGGAGCATGCGGCGCTAGGTAGCCCTTCATCTCCTGGATCGTGTTGCCGCCGTCGACGACGATCGACTGGCCCGTGACGTAGCTCGCTCGATCGCTCGCGAGGAACGCCACGACCTCGGCGACCTCATCGGGCCGGCCGGATCGACCGAGCGGCGTGTGCCGCCCCGCCGCCGCCTCCTCGGGGGTCTGGGAGCCGGTGGCGATCCACCCGGGCGCGACCGAGTTCACGGTGATGCCGTGCGGCCCGAGCTCGAGCGCGAGCCCGCGCATCAGCCCGTCCATGCCGGCCTTGGCCGCCCCGTACCCCACCGCCCCGGCGATCGCGACGACCGGTCCGGTGACCGACGAGACCATCACGATGCGTCCCCAGCCGCGTTCGATCATGCCGGGCACGAGCGGGCGAGTGACGTTGATAGGCCGTCTGGAGGTTGAGCGCCACGTCGAGCTCCCACTCGGCGTCGTCATCTCGGCGAAGGCGTCGGTGTCCTCGCCCTCCATGCCCACGTTCACCATGCCCGCGTTGTTGACCACGATGTCGACCCGTCCGAACAGCTCGAGCACGCCTTCGACCATGGCCCGTGCCTGCGCGCGGTCGGTGAGGTCGGCGACGAACCCGGCGGCCTCGGCGTCGTCTCCCTGCGAGCTCGGCCGCCCGCTGCCTCGATGCGATCGGTGGTCGACGCCACCGCGACGGCTGCGCCCTCACGCGCGAGCACCCTGGCGCACGGCGAACCCGATCCCAGTCGGGCTGCCCGCTCCCGTGACCAGCGCCACCCGTCCACTCGCCTCATCCTGCACGCGCGCCAGCGCTACCCGGCGCTCAACTCCGGGGGTCCCAGCGAGCCGATACCCATGGCAAGACGGGCGCATGGGTCGGCCGGCGTTCCGGCCGGCCCCGCGACCGACCCGACATGAGGGGGTATCCGCATGATCCTGCGGCTGTATTCGAAAGCCCAGGTCTGGCGAGCGGCGATCGCGACCGGGTGCTGGAGGACCGGGGCGCGACCGCCGTGGAGTACGCGCTGATGCTGGCCTTGATCTTCGATGGTCATCGTCGCCGCCGTGGCGTTCCTGGGACAATCAACGAACTCGTCGTTCGAGCAGGTCGAGTTCCCGTAACGCGCGGCACCGGCGGCGAGGCGGGCCGCCGGCGCCGATCCGCGTGCCGCGAGGCACGGCGACGAGCGGGGCCGCTCCGCCATCGGCTAGGCTTCGCCTGCCATGACGACCCCCCGACTGCTCGCGCTCCAAGACATCGACACCGCGATCGACCGGCTGCGCGCCCGCGCCGGTCTCTCGAGGAGGGTGGCGAGCTCGCGACCGTGCGCGCCGAGGCCGACGCCGCCGAGCGGCTCGGGGAGCTCCGGCTGCAGCTCGACGTGGTCAGCCGCGACCAGTCCAAGCTCGAGCACGAGATCGACTCGCTCACGCAGAAGGACCGCCGCCGAGGACAAACGGCTCTACGACGGCAGCATCGTGAACGCGAAAGAGCTCGAGTCGATCCAGCACGAGATCGAGAACCTCAAGCGCGTCGTTCCGACCGTGAGGACGAGATGCTCGGCGCTCATGGAGGTCCGCGAGGAGCTCGAAGCCGACGCGGCCGGCGAGCGCGAGCCCGCGTCGACGCGCTGCGCGAACGTGCGAGGACGGTCGGCGGGGCGGCGCTCGAAGAGCTCACCGCGATCGAGGCCGAGCTCGCCGACCGAATCGCCGAGCGCCAGGCGGTCGCTCCGGAGATCGAACCCGACGTCCTGGAGCTCTACGAGGATCTGCGGAAGCAGAAGAAGGGCATCGGCGCCGCCGCCCTCGTCGACGGCGTCTGCCAGGGGTGTCACGAACAGCTCTCGGCCATGGAGCTCGACAGGATCAAGCGGGTCGAGGGCGTGAGGAGATGCGAATACTGCCGGCGGATCCTGGTCTTCTGATCGTCGCTGCGACGGCGCCGCACGCGGCAACCCCGGGCCGGCCGGGCATCGGCGTCCAGATCACCGACGAGGACGGGAACGTGCTCGCGGAGATCGCGGAGTGGATCGGCGAGACCACGAACAACGTCGCCGAGTACACGGCCGCGCTCGAGGGCTCCGCAAGAGCCGCGGAGCTCGGCGCTCGCCGCGTGCACCTGCGCTCGGACTGCAAGCTCCTGATCGAGCAGCTCGCGGGGCGCTACAAGGTGAAGGCGCCGCACCTGCGGCCGCTGCATGCGGACGCGTGGGCGGCTCGCTGCGGGCTTCGAGCGCGTCGCGCCTCCAGCACGTCCGCCGGGAGCAGAACCGCGAGGCCGATCGGCTCGCGAACCTCGGCGTCGACCTCAGGGGCTCGGGCTCGGCGAGCCAGCTCCGCGTCAGAGCTCGAGCGGAGTGGATCCACGAGTCCTGGCGAGCGGGATCTCCGAGCGGTGCAGGGCCGCCCGGACCGCGGAACGTCATCCGCAGGGTGAGCCCGTCGGCGTCGCCTGAGCGGGGAACGTGACGATCCCCTCGATCGCGTCGGCGGGCAGCGAACGGAGCGACGACGTGACACCTCGATCGCGCTCGCCACACGCGTCCCGTCGGCGTCCAGCAACACGGCGTCCTTCGGCGCGAGGTGCGTCCGGCCCGGTCGCTCGACGACCTGCAGGAAGAACTGCCAGTACGGGACCGACACGAACGAGTCGATCGTGACGTCGACCCCGCCCCGCTCGTACGTCGCCGCCTCCCGACGACGCTCGAACGCCTGGCTGAGGGGGATGCCGTCCCGCGTGAAGTCGAGCACGCTCCACGTGCCGGGCCGATCGTCGAACAGCAGCCGCATCGGGCCGTCGAGCGAACGCGAGAGCGTGATCGGTTCGCCGGCGTCGGGCTGCGCACGAGAACGTGACCGACGCCGAGCACATCGACCTCGCGGAGGAGCGCGTCGGATCCCGGAACGCTCGCCACTCGAACGGCGTGGCCGGTCCGATCGCGTTCATCTCGACCGTGCCGGAGATCGTCCCGGGGAACTCGCGGTCCTGGACCCCCAACCAGTGCACCCACCGCTCGCAGTCAGGGCGCCGTCCACGAGCGCGGCCAGCGTCGTCGGCGTCCGGGCACGGTGTCGCTCGCGTATGCGCGCACGAACGCGGCGGCGGCCGCGCGCGCGCCTGCCGCCTTCGACGCGTCGTCGGGCGTCACCTCGATCCGGCGGCCGCAGGGCCGGTCGGTCCCGACGGCGGCGCGCTGCACGCGACCGCGACGACCAGCATGACACAACGCAGCGATCGATCGGAGGCGCATCGAGGAGCCGAGTCTACGCTCGCATCGGTCCGGCAGTGCTCCGGCCGCGGCGGTATGCTCGCGAGCGGAGGAGCCGGCCGGGCGGCCGCGGTCGATCTTCGGATCGGTCGAGGAAAGTCCGGACTCCGAAGGGCAGGGTGCTGGGGAGACCCAGGCGGGGGCGACCTCGCGGAAGCGCAACAGAGAGAGACCGCCGCCGCGCGATCCGTCGCGCGCGGTAAGGGTGAAACGGTGAGGTAAGAGCTCACCAGCGGCACGGGCGACCGTGCCGGCTCGGCAAGCCCCACCCGGAGCAAGGCCAAGCAGGGAGCGTTCGAGGACGGCCCGTCCGAGCTCCCGGGTAGGCCGCACGGCGCCGGCGAACGGCGCCGCGGCGCGCGAGCGCCGAGAGAGATGGTCGCCGGCCCGCCGCGAGGCGGGCGCACAGGATCCGGCTTACAGGCCGACTCCTCCACCTTCGAATCGATCGCGGTGTCGACCCTGCCCGTCGTCAGCCGACGCCGGCCGAGCGCGGCGCTCGCCCGCTGGAACTGCGTGCCGGCGTGATACGAGCTCGCGGACGAGCGGTCCGGCCTCCACGTGCGGGATGCCCATGCGCCTCGCCCGCGCGCTTGTGTTCGGCGAACTCGTCGGGCGTGCACCCAGCGATCGACCGGCAGGTGGAGCTTCGTCGGCTGCAGGTACTGACCCATCGTCACCAGATCGCAGCCGGCGTCCCGCAGGTCGGCGAGCGCCTCGGCGACCTCCGACGGCGCCTCGCCCATGCCCAGGATGAGGTTCGACTTCGTGATCTGGCCGGGCGGAGACGCTTGGCGATCCGCAGCACCTCGAGCGATCGGTCGTAGCCGAACGCGGGGCGGATCCGGCCGTGCAGCCGCCGGACCGTCTCCAGGTTGTGGGCGAACACGTCGGGCTCGGCGTCGATCACCGTCGCGATGTCGCGCTCTCCGCCCTTGAAGTCGGTGGGCAGCACCTCGACGCCCGCATCCGGGAACGGCCTCGCGCACCGCGCGGATCGTGGCGGCCCAGATCCGCGCGCCGCCGTCGGGCAGGTCGTCACGAGCGACGCCGGTCAGGACGACGAACCGCAGGCCCATCTGCTGCACGGCGGAGGCGATCCGCGCGGGCTCGTCCTCATCGACGGGGTCGGGACGCGCCGTCATCACGTCGCAGAAGCCGCACCGGCGGGTGCACCGGTCGCCCAGGATCAGGAACGTGGCCTCGCGCGCCTCCCAGCATTCGCCGATGTTCGGGCACATCGCCTCTTCGCAGACGGTGTGCAGGTCGAGGCCTCGCATGATCGTCGGCAGGGCCGAGCGACACGACTTGTCCCCCCGTCGGGTGTCTTCTTGCCCTTAGATCGCTTGGCATCGGGCGCGATCCATTCGACCAGCCGCCCGATTGCGTGACCGAGTGAGGCCCTCCTCGCTCAGCTCCTGCTCGATCTCGGCGACGTGGCGGCTCTCGAGCCGGCCCTGCTTGGCCGCGACCCTGGCATAGGTTGCGAGGTCCGCGTTGGTGGCCTCGCGCAGCCATGCTTGCGCTCGGTACAAGGCGGTGGGCGGGGGCAGCCCCTGGCCCATGTGCAGCTCGTAGAACTTGGCGATCAGCAGCGCAGTCGCCGCGTCTGACACTGGCCAGAGCGTGCCGAGCACGCCGGCCGCGCCGAGGGCCGTGAAAGTGCCGGGCAAGCCGATGAACTCGTCGGGGTTTCTTCGATGTCGTAGAGCCCGGTCTCGCAGGCCGAGAGCACGACGAGGCGCGGCCGGCCGAGCCCGTCGGTTTCCAGCAGCCGGCCGACAGTCAGGCGCTCGCTGGCCGTGCATCATGAGCGCTGATTGCCGCGCATCCTCCCACGAGAAAGTGCCGTGCGAGGCGAAATGCCAGTGCGTCTTGCCCTTCAGTGCAGCAAGCACGGCATCGGGCGTGGCCGCCTCCGCTCCAGACGTGCGCGCGTCGCCGGAGAAGTGCGAAGCCACGAGCCGCCTTCCTTCTCGGTGCCGGGCAGGTCCCCGGTCGGGTTGATGATGGCGGCGAGCGTGGCGGCCGCAGTCTTTGCGATCTGCTTCTGCGCCGCCGCAAGCGCTTCGAGGCTCGGCGCGTAGACGATCTCGTAGTTGTCGGCCAGCCGGCGCTTGGTGACCGGGTCCTGCGCGAGCCCCAGCGGCAGGATGCCGAGCGCGCCAGTCGGCAGCCAGACGAGGCGCGCGCCAGGCTTGACGCCAGCTTCTTCAGGGCCGCATCGAGCCGGCGCCGAACAGTCGCCACAGCTCGGGCCCGAGATCGTCGACGGCGGCGAGCCATTCCGGCCAGCGCCGGTCCAGCTCGGCTCGCCTTCAGATAGTTGATGTTGTAGGCGCCGAGCCAGCCGCCCTTGCGCCGTCCTTGCGCCTCGCCGCGCATCAGCACATCGAGCCGGTCGGTGGTCAGCTCCGGCAGGTCGAGCACGGTGAGCGACGGGCGACGTCGCGTCTGGCCTCGCCGTCACGATCAGTATCTTGCCCCCGACCTTGGTGACGATCGGCACGACGACGGCGCCGCCGTGGCGACGAGCGCTCGCGCCTGGGCCAGCGCGGACGGGGCTCGCTCTCTGCTGCGTCGGCGGTCTTGACGAGCTCAAGCAGCTCCTGCTGCAGGCTGACAAGCTTCTCGAACGCTGCCGCGCGTTCCGCGCCCTGCGTGCCTCGACGGCACGCTCCGCGGCGCGGATGGCAGCGCGCAGCTCGTCGAGGCGCGGGCGTTTGTCGGTGGAAGTCGAGCGTCGCAGCTTCAAGGCGATGGCCATCAGCCGCGCCCGGCCCTCGCTGGCCAGTGCGAGCGCCGTCTCGCTTTCCCCACGCTGGCGGCCGCAAATGCAGCCTCGGCAAACAGCGGTCCGGCCTCAGCGATCAGTCGCGGGCCTCGGCATCGTCGAGCCCCTGGCCGAACAGCAACAGGAACGCTTCGCGCGCGCTCGCATAGGCCAACCGGCCTTGCGCCACTCGCCGTGCTTCGAGTAAGGGCGCTTCCCAGAATGCCGCGCCGGTGCGCAGATGATCGCGCGGGCAGAGCCTCGCGCGTGAAGACCGTTAGCGCGGCCTCGATAGGCGGCAATCGCCTTCTCCAGGTTGCCGGCCCGATCGCCGCGGATGCGGTCGCGCATAGGCGATGCCGAGGTTGTTCTGCGTCGCGCGCCCACTCCCGCGGCAAGGCCTCGCGCGTTCGGACCGTGAGCGCCGCCTCGTAGGCCGCGATCGCCTTCTCCAGGTTGTCGGCCCGGTCGCCGCGGATGCGGTCCCGATAGGCGATGGCCGAGGTTGTTCTGCGTCGTCGCCCACTCGCGCGGCAGGGCCTCGCGCGTGCAGACCGTGAGCGCCGCCTCGTAGGCGGCGATTGCCTTCTCCATGTTGTCGGCCCGGTCGCCGCGGATGCGGTCCAGATAGGCAATGCCGAGGTTGTTCTGCGTCTGCCGCCCACTCGCGGGCAGGGCCTCGCGCGTGCTGACCGTGAGCGCCGCCTCATAGGCGGCAATGGCCTTCTCCAGGTTGTCGGCCCGATCGCCGCGGATGCGGCTCCGATAGGCGATGCCGAGGTTGTTCTGCGTCGCCGCCCACTCGCGCGGCATGGCCTCGCGCGTTCGTGACCGTGAGCGCCGCCTCGTAGGCGGCAATGGCCTTCTCCAGGTTGTCGGCCCGCTCGCCGCGGATGCGGTGCCGATAGGCGATGCCGAGGTTGTTCTGCGTCTCCGCCCATTCGCGCGGCAGGGCCTCGCGCGTTCTGACCGTGAGCGCCGCCTCGTAGGCGGCGATCGCCTTCTCCAGGTTGTCGGCCCGATCGCCGCGGATGCGGATCCCGATAGGCGTTGGCCGAGATTGTTCTGCGTCACCGCCCACTCGCGCGGCAGGGCCTCGCGCGTCCTGACGGTGAGCGCCGCCTCGTAGGCGGCGATGGCCTTCTCCAGGTTGTCGGCCCGATCGCCGCGGATGCGGGCCTGATAGCTATAGCCGAGCCCGAAGAGCACGGTTCCTTTCAGCGCCGCGCGCGGCCACTCCAGCGTCCATTGCTTGATCTGTGGTTCGAGCCGCAGGGCACTTTCCATCGAGGCGATTGTCTCTTCCGTGTCGTAGGTCTCGTACTTCCAACGATCGATGAGGCTCTGGAGCTCGGTGCTCAGTCGCTGATCTTCCGTAGCGGCGTCAGCTTGCTGCGCTCGACAGGGTGGTTTGGCGAGAACGCTGCAACTGCCGGCAGCAGCAGAAACAGACGAAGCCCTAGGGACCAAATAGCCAACGAACGCCGCATGACCCCCTCCCAATGGCTGTGCTGCAGCCGCGCTGTCATCCAAGAAACAACTTATGCTAGGTGGCCTTGGGGCGCCAGAATCACGCGGCACCGCCGACCAGCAGCTGAATGTCGAATGTCCGCTCTGGGCATGGCCTTTCGCGAGTGGATGGAGTTGGGGTGTGGGTCATAAGCAGACGTGTGCGAGCCTTGGCCGGTCAGGTCTGCTTTGCCCCTGAAAGCAGACATCCGCAAGTATCGCGCCCGTTGGATAATGGGAGGGTGTTCGCCCTAAATTGGTGGCACCCCATGACGCGCCCGCGCGCTTGCGCGTACTGTGCTGGTAATTGTTCAAGCGGCCGAGCGCAACGACACCCCGCGCCTGCCCTACTTGCGCCGATATGCAGCCCACGTCCGCCTGGCAGCCTCCGCACAGCGTCGCTTACCTTCCTGGGTTCTCGGACCAGTGCTCAATCCACCATGGTTCCTACAGCGGCCATTGCCGTAAGCAAGCCGCTTGCAAGGGAGCCCTTTACGCGTCCGAGCGCCACATTCCGGCTTCGGCTTGGGGAAGGTGGGGCTGCGACTTTGAGTGGGTAAACCGCTGCGCAACTCCGCAACCTGGGCGCATGAATGAGCAGTAGATATTTGAGCAGTCTTGCCCAGCGCTCGGCGGGACTCGGTGCACTTATCGCACTCCCGATGCTCTGATCACTGGCCTTGGGAAATCGCATCCCTGCGCGCTCGAGTGCCTCGCGCATCCGCGCAACACCTACTGGCTCACTGTAGCCTCCGCACGGGATTTTTTCGTGCCGCTCCCAGTACCCGACAGCGTTCCTGTGCAGCCCCGCCGCGCGACCCAGGTCCGTCTGCGACCATCCCAGCCCGGCACGAGCCGTGCGTATTTGCCGACCGCTAACGATCATGTTGCATCAGCCTACCCAGCCAGCGGGTGTTTCACTTGGCAGGTGCTCTGACCCCGACGTCGTTTCTGCGCTTCCCTGACGACCCCTCACGGCGGGAAACAACACTTGTCGCGCTTATCGCGGACAGCGGCTCCCATTTCACAAACCGCGGCCCGGCACTCGGCGAATCAGCCACGGTCAACAGCGCCGCCCTCTCAATGTCCAGTCTCATGCAGGCATATGGCAGTTGAGCCGCCAGACCTCGAGCCGACCGAGAAGCCACGGGCCAAGAGTAGACGGCACGCGTCGAATTCCGGGCACCTCGATGCTTCAATGAGAATCGCACCCTGAAAGTAGACGCGATATCGCTGACCTCGGGGCGGCGGCCTTTAAAGAATTTCGGCTCGATCGTGATCTTGTTTGAGCAGTCCAAAGCGACCACCCGGTCGTAAGGGGTGTTTTGTCGGGAAACGAATAATTTTTTCATCTCAAGCTCCGTTGCTACCCAGGTTTGCCTGATGGTGAGAGGGCCATGAGCCCGATTATTCAGACTTCGGTTCTCAGTCTCTCGTCATCACCCTTCGGTTCAGCCCTGAGCGAGGGCATAGGAACCCCTGCCGTTGAGCTGTGATCAGCTCTCTGACAAAGGTCCCTGCCCTGATTGGCATCACCCTTTCGGATCGAGCCCCTCGGCCGGTCTCCCGGCTATAGGCCCTCGGGTGGCGAAGAACGCGCACTATTTGGTGCCGGTCGCCGGCAAGCTTCGTCAGTGTCGTTCTCGGGGCACCGCCTCCGAGGTTGGCGCGCATGGGTTACAGGGGGTGTCCCTGTCAGCTTAGGTCTCGCGCCTTTCGGACTGACCTTGTGGCTCGGGCTGATCCCCACAGTTGCCACCATCGTTCCCAACCGCGCTGTCGTTGTCCGACCACGGCCGATCACTCATGCGACAAATTCACTGCAACGCCACCCCAACGCGTGCGAACCGGCCATGCCGTTTGGCAAAGCGGGATTTAACTAATTGATTTATCGAGATAGAATTTTGAAACTAAACTGCCTAACCGCTTGATCCGACGGCAGCTTCCAAGAACAAAAGGTTGATGCGCGCCGGCCCGGACATGGGCACAGTGCGGCTCGATTCTGGAGGGAGCGCGCGTGACCCTGATCGAGCCGGATGTGGCCTTGACCGATTTCGGCCTGGCCGTCGAGTGCGCCCTGTTTGCGGGCTGGCTTTATTGGCGCGGAGCGGCCGGGAGTCCTCTGGGCCGTTGGTTCGTCGTGCTGTTCGTGGCGCTCGGCATCGGCGCGCTGCTCGGCGGCGTCACGCACGGATTCCTGCCGGAGACCGGATCGGATGCGGCGCGCATCGTGTGGAACGCAACGCTGATCGCCATTGGCGTCGCGGCATGGGCGAGCTGGGCCGTCGGCGCACACGTGCTGTTTGCCAACAGCACCGCGCGGTGGGTGCTGGCAGCAGCGGCGCTGCTGCTGATGCTGAACGTCGCCGTGGTGCTGTACGTGAGCCAGTCGTTCCTGGTTGCGATCGTCTTCTATGCGCCGGCCATGATCTTCGCGCTGGTCGCCTTCGTGCTGGCGTATGGTGCGTCCGGCAATGCCGTGCTGCTGTTTGCGATCGCCGGCATCGTGCTGTCGCTGATCGCGGCGGTGATCCAGCAGACACAGACGGGCATTGTCGCGCTGGGGCTGACCCACAATGCGCTCTATCATCTGGTGCAGGCCGCCGGGCTGCTGCTGATTTTCCTGACGGCGCGCGGGCTGGCGAGCGACAGGCGCGATACGGCGCGACTGCACGATGTTCATGTTTCACGTGAAACAAATTAACCAAGACGTTGATGTTTCACGTGAAACAATCGCTCCTGCGAGAGTCCGCTTCCGGCCGTGTGCGGGCTCTGGCTCCGCCTATTCGGCCGCCGCCTGTGCCACGGTCGGGGCATCGCCGGCAACCGTGGTGCGGCGGACATCGCGCGCCTGGCTTTCGTCGTAGCGGCGGCCGCGATGCATGGTTTGGCGATTGTCCCACACGACGAGGTCGTCGAGCTTCCACTTGTGCACGTAGACGAAACGCGGCTGGGTCGCGTGCTCGGTGAGATCGCGCAAAATGATGCGCGCCTCCGGCATCGGCAGGCCGAGAATGGTGCCGGCGTGCGAGGAGAGATAAAGCGATTTGCGTCCCGTCACGGGGTGCGTGCGCACGAGGCGCTGGCGCACCGGCTTGAACATTTGCTTTTCCTCGTCGGTGTAGTCGAGGAAACCGAGCGAGCCGCGCGAATACATCAGCGAGTGCTCGCAGATTTGGCCTTCGATCTCGCGCTTGGTCTCGTCGTCCAGCGCGTCGTAGGCGGCGCGCATGTCGGCGAATTCCGTGTCGCCGCCCTTGGGGTTGACGATGCGCGCCGAGAGCAGGGAATACTTGGCCGGCGTCGCGCGGAACGAGCTATCCGAGTGCCACAGCATGTTGCCGAGGTTGAACAGGCGCTGGCGGCTGTCGCGGGCGAGCGGTTTTTGATCCTTGCCAAGGTTGGAGACGTCGTTCATGCCGGTCGGGAGCCGGTGGTCACCGGGCTTGGTGACGTTGCCGCCCTTGGCGTTCTCCAGCGCGCCGAAGTTGAGCGAGAACGCCATCTGCTGCGCGTCGGTGAGCTTCTGGCCGCGGAACACCAGCACGGCGAACTTGTCCATGCCGGCCTCGATGGCGGCAACGTCGGCTTGCGAGAGCGGCTGGGTGATGTCGATGCCGGACACTTCGCCGGCGAATGCAGGCTGAATTGCACGAATGGAAACGGGCATGGGCATTCCTCCACAACCGGCCGCTCCTTATGACGGAGCCTGGTGCCGGAAGCCTAGGCATGTATGCAATTTCGGAGTGTTGGGC
Source organism: uncultured Alphaproteobacteria bacterium (assembly GCA_963814055.1). Classification (GTDB taxonomy): domain Bacteria; phylum Pseudomonadota; class Alphaproteobacteria; order Rhizobiales; family Hyphomicrobiaceae; genus AWTP1-13. The sequence goes on along the minus strand of CAWFBJ010000018.1, from coordinate 47,677 downwards.
GGGGCTGTCAACGGCTCTGGTAGACGTCAATGCATCCCCGAACACCGGATCATCCAAATCAGCCCGCCAAGCGTCTGTTCGCTCTGAGCGGGAAGATATCGAAAATCTCACACATGGGACATTTCCAGATTGTCCCTGCCGGCCGAAGGGGATGGGCCTTGTTGTCTCGCGGGTTGAGCTGATGATAGAGCGCGCACTCCTTTGCGAACGCATCGGCAGAAGAAGGGGAATACCCGAACTTGAAATGAGAATAGCGGCCGATGTATTCGCGCAAACGGCGGTTCACATCCGCATCCGATCGGCCAACCCGGGCGATCGTGAATTTCGAACCGTCGGCGGAGCGATGGCCTAGCGCAAAAATGCCCGGCGAAACAATCGAGACGTGTGCCTCGACGTGCGCCCTGTTCAGTGGGAACGAACCCATCAAGCCGGAACCGCGCATAAAAAAGCCCCCTTCGGCAAAGGTGCATATTCCCACCTCCGCCTTTACCAAAAGTAACACGCGTCCAAGAAAAGCGGGGCGCGCTACTTGCCGAGGTTCGCCATACGGAAGCGCGCGCGGCACGAGGCGGGATTCAAGTCCCGCTTGACCGCCGGCGGCTCGGCTTCGTTCACGCGCAGCAGGATGAACGCCGTGCCGTTGCCCTCGCGGAGCATACGCGTACCCTCGGCGATGCCGGCCTCGCTGTCGATGGTGCGGGTGCGCTTGATGCCGGAGCCCGCCGCGATTTTCTCCAGATCCACCCCGAGACTGGTGTGGCTCTTCTGGTAGCCGGTCTCGCCGTAGTGGCCGTTGTCGACCACGACGATGGAGAGATTGGGCGGATCGAGCACGGCGATGGTCGCGAGTGTGCCGAGGTTCATCAGCAATTCGCCGTCGCCCGTCACCACCAGCACGCGCTTGTCGCGCCGTGCCAGCGCCAAGCCGAGCCCCATGGCGCAGGCGCCGCCCATGGCGCCGGCCATCGAGTAGATATGGGCGCCGTCGGCCGTGAGGGCTGCGATGTCCCTCGACGTGCCGGCCAGTCCGGCAACGAACAGAAAGTCTTCGTGGCGGCCGATCAGCGCCGGTACCGCCGTGCGGCGGTCGAGCATGAAGGCCGGCGCCACCGTGTCGGCCATTTTCTTGCCGGAGGAGGGTTTGGTCACAGCAATCTCCTTCAGAATTTCTTGGCGCCGAGCAGCTTCTGGGTGAACAGCACGGCCACCGCGTTGCCGGCCTGGAACGTCATGGTCAGCGCCGCGCCGACGGTCGCCATCACGTCCTGCGGGCTCTCCGAACGCAGGCAGATCACGCCCATGGCTTCCAGCACAGGCTGCGTGGCCTGCCCCATCGGAAACTGCCACGGATTGCCCTCGCCGAACTCGCCGCGCATGCTGATCAGCGTGAGAAACGGGAAGCCGCCGCCCTTGATGAGCGACAGCATGTTGATGCAGTTGCCCGCCCCGCTGCTCTGCATCAAGAGGACGCCGCGCGCCCCGCCGAGATCGGCGCCTGCCAGCAGCGCCACTCCTTCTTCCTCGGTCGTCAGCGCCACGGAATGCACGTCCGGGTCGGCCAGCGACCGGTCGATCAGGATGCGATGGCCCGCATCCGGCACGTAGGCGAATTGCGTGACGTTATGCTGGCGGAGCAGGTCGTATACCTGGTCCTGCCAGCGTAAGCTTGGTTCAGTCGCAGCCTCGGCCAAGGCGCTCATGGACCCTCTCCCCGTGTTCCTGTTCCGTCCGTTGGGGGCAGTCTATGCCTGAATTCCGGCGGAGCAAATGGTGCATTGAGTTGAACGCGCTGCGCCGGTGAAACTCATTCCGCAATCCGATTCTGCTGCCGGCTGGAGCGATGCAGCAGGCGACGCTACGATACCGGCATGAAAAGCAAGCTTTGCGATATGGATTTCGCGATCGAGGTGTTCGTGCGCGGACACAGCTGCGGCAAGAGCCGCACGTTTCCATACGAGGCCAGCCGCGTCGTCTCTTCCCCGCCTCACCCCCCCACCGTTTCCTCCTCCCCTCTCTCCCTTCTCTTCTCTCTGACCTTTGTGGGTGATGCGCGACGCGCCGCGCAAAAATCCCCGCGATTACCGCAAGGAAGAATGGATCGCCCATGGCATCGACGCGAAGAAAGTGGACGCCATCGCGCGAAAGCACGCGCGCGGGCGCTTTTTCGCGTGCGCGCTGGTGGCGGAGGGAGAGCCGGATGAGCCCACCCGTTCCGGATACAAGGCCCTGGGCTATCGGCTGCTCGCGACCGAGGGCTTCTTCGTGCATCGGCTAGCGCGTGTTCCCAGGCCGCCATCGGCGATAGCCATCGAACGCGTGCGCACGCCCGAGCTGGCGGCGCGGCTGGGCAAGATCACGCGAACGCGGCCCATTGCGACGCAGCTGCTGGGTGACGACGCGCCGTTCCGCCAGTATGTGGCGCTCGCAGGCAACGAGATAGTCGGCCGCGTGCGGAGCGTGGATGCGGCGGGCGCGACTTGGTGCGCGGACATGTATGTCGATCCCTCGCAGCGGCGGCGTGGCATCGGACAGGCGCTGCTCAGCCGCATGCTGCGTGACGACCGGGCCTGCGGCTCGAAGGCATCCGTATTGACGGCCAGTCACACGGGAGCCCTCTTGTATCCGCACGTCGGATATGAGCGGATTGGCACACTGTTCATGTTCGCGCCAAGGCGGGCGAAGTCATAGAGACGCTACAACCGCTTCTTGAAAACGAGCGACAGGTTGTTGGCAGGCATGGCTGCGACGATTGGATCGGCAAAGCCGTGCGATTGGGCCAGCGCCGTCACCGCTTCGAGATCGCGCACACCCCAATCCGGGTTTTGCTGACGCAGGCTGCGATCGAAAGCGGCATTGCTCGGCGCCGTGTGGGCGCCGTCGCGGCGGAAGGGTCCGTAGACATAAAGCGTGCCATCCGCGCGCAGGAGCGTTGCAGCCCCGCGCACGAGGCCGGCGGCAGAATTCCACGGAGCGATGTGGATCATGTTGATGCACAGCACGGCGTCTGCTGCGGAGATCGGCCAGGTTTCGGCGGCAGCGTCAAGCGCGATGGCTGGATGGACATTCTGCAGTCCGGCTTCGGCTCTCCACGCGTCGATGCTGGCGCGCGCTTGGCGGTCGGGATCGCTTGGCTGGAACTCGAGGCTGGGAAACGCCTGGGCGAAGTGCACGATGTGCTCGCCCGATCCGCTTGCGATCTCCAGCACGAGGCCACGCGGGGGCAGATGGGACTGCAGCACGGCCAGGATCGGCGCGCGGTTGCGAGCTACAGCCGGAGCGTGGAGTTGTTCGTCGCTCACGCCGCAGTCTTCTCGCCACCGATGACACCGCGCTTTTGCAAGGCATCGATGTCATGGCGGGACAGCCCCAGCTCGCCGAGAACCTCGCCTGTATGCTCGCCCAGCAGCGGCGCGCCGCGGCGGTATTGCGACGGTGTCTTGGCAAACCGCGCCGCCGGCCGCGTCTGGCGCAGGCGGCCGACGACGGGATGCTCGGTTTCCATCAGGATATTGCTGGCCAGCACCTGAGGGTGGGCGATGACCTGATCGCGCGTCAGCACCGGCGCGCACGGCACACCCTCGGCTTCGAGGCGCGCCAGCCATTCCTCGGTCGTGCGCGATTTGAGAACGTCCTGCGTCATCTGCAGCCGGTCGTCGATGTTCTGGTCGCGCAAGGCCGGCGTCTTGAAGCGGGCATCGTCCAGCCATTCGGGCCGTTCCAGCGCGCGCGTGAGCGCGGTCCACTCCTTGTTGCCCATGACGGCCACCGTCATGAAGCCGTTGCTGGTTTCGTAGATCAGATCGATGAAGCTAGCCGCCGTTCGCCCCGTCACCTCCTGGCCGACAAAGGTCTGCAGGCTCATGTCGGAGGCCCACAGGAATGCAAGCACCGCATCCAGCATCGACAGCCGCACGTGCTGGCCGACGCCGGATTTGAACCGCGCCACCAGCGCTGCGCTGATCGCCTGCGCTGCCGTCACCGCGGTGAGCTTGTCGGGAAGCACGGTGCGAATGAGTTGCGGCCGCGCTTTATCCGAGCCGCCTTGCACGCTGGTGAGGCCCGACAGCGCCTGGATAATCGGATCGTAGGTGGGCTTCTTGGCGTAGGGGCCCTTCTCTCCGAACCCGCTGATCGACACGTAGACGATCTGCGGCGCAACCGCCCGGATGGCCTCCTCGTCGATGCCCAGTCGCTCCACCACGCCGGGCCGGAAATTCTGCACGAACACGTCGGCCGTCGCGCTCAGCCGCTTCAGCAGGTCGACGCCCTCGCTCGTCTTGAGGTCGATAATGACAGAGCGCTTGTTGCGGTTCAGATTGAGGAACTGGGCCGAGAAGCCCTTGTGGCGGTTGCTCAGCGTGCGTGTGTGGTCGCCTTGCGGTGACTCGACCTTGATCACGTCGGCGCCCTGGTCGGCCAGGATCATGGTCGCCCATGGCCCCGACAGCATGGAGCTGAGATCGACGACCCGGATGCCTGCGAGTGGACCCATGATACACGTGCTCCAGACTCAAGACGCTTTCGATTGGTTGACGATGGGCTTCGCCACCGCCGCGGGCACGATCGGAATGTCGGCATCGGCGATAGGCGGCATCCGCGTCTTGCGCGCCAGCGCCTTCTCGATGAACGGCGCCAGCTCCTCAGCCTTGCGGCGCTCGCGTTCGGCTGCCTTGGGTGCGAACTCGGGCAGCACCTCGCCGGCCAGAAGTTCGAGCGACTCGCAGATGTGCTCGTGCCGGTTGCGCCCGGCCTGCTGCAGCAGGATGATCTGGTCGACGCCGGCGGACTCGAATGAGCGCACGTGCGCCTTGAAGTCCTCGGCCGTGCCGATGCCGCGCGATTGCTGGAATGCCCCCGATAAGGCCTCCGTGCCGGCCGCGTCCGCACCCAGCGCCCCGCCGCTGCGCTCCTTCTGGAACTGCTCGAACAGCTTTGAGCGGCCCGGCACGGCGTCATTCGTCACCAGTGCGGAAATGGCATAGCGGAAGAACTCGAAGCCCTCCTGCCCGCGCCTTGCCGCCTCCGCGCGGTCGGCGTGCAGCGAGAACGCCGACACCATGGCGATGTTGGCATTGACGCGATGGCCGAGCGGCACGCAGGCCTCGCTCTTTATGATGTCGTAGTAGATCTGGCTCCAGGTGCGCGCCTCCGCCTCGTCGATGAATGAGAACGCCAGCGCCCCCAGGCCGAGGCTGGCCGCTACCTTGATGGTGTCGCGGTTGGTGCAGGCCATCCACATCGGCGGGTGCGGCTTCTGCACGGGCTTAGGCAGCACGTTGCGGCACGGCATCTTGAACGAGCGTCCCTCGAAGCCCGGATAGGGCTCCATCACCATCATGTTGGCGATCTGCTCGGCGGCCTCCAGCGCCATGGCGCGCTTCTCGCGCGCAGGAATATCGAAGCCGCCGAGTTCCAGCCGGGTCGCGCCCTCGCCGATGCCGAGTTCCGCCCGGCCGTTGGAGACGAGATCGAGCATTGCCACCGCTTCCGCCGTGCGCGCGGGATGATTGTAGTTGGCGATCACCTGGCGGATGCCGTGGCCGAGCCTGATGCGCTTGGTGCGGGCGGCCGCCGCGGCCAGGAACACCTCTGAGGCCGAGCAGTGCGAATATTCCTCGAGGAAGTGATGCTCCACCGCCCAGGCGTAGTCGATGCCGAGCCGGTCGGCGAGTTCCACCTGGGCAAGTGCGTCCTGCACCAGCTGGCGCTCGTCGTCGGGACCCCAGGGCTTGGGCAACTGCAGCTCGTAGAAGATCCCGAATTTCATGCCTGTCGCTCCCGGTATCCGGCTGGCGCCATAACATTGGCTATGCTCTAGGGTCTAGCACGGGCGGACGGATTTGGGCGACCGGTGGAGGCAACGATGACACAGGCCAAGCCCTTCCCGGAGCTCGCCACCAAGCGGCTGCGACTGCGCCGCTTTCGCGCCAGCGACCTCGAGGGCCTGCACACGTGTTTCGGTGATCCCGTCGCCATGCGCTACTGGAACACGCCGCCCTGCAAGACCCCAGCGGAAACCCAGCGCTGGGTCAGGGCGCTGGCCAAGACCAGCAGTCCCAACAAAAAATGGCTCGGGTGGGCGATCGCGGAGAAGCGCAGCGACCGCTGCATCGGCATGGTCAACTTCCACCATCGCGAGCAGCGCAACCGGCGCCTCGAGATCGGCTACATCCTGTCGCCCTCGCAACAGGGCAAGGGCCTCATGACCGAAGTCCTGCAGACCTGGCTCGACTACTGCTTGGAGGACCTCGGCGTGCATCGCATCGAGGCCATTATCCACCCTGACAACACAGCGTCCATCCGCCTGGTCAAGCGCCTCGGGTTCCGACTCGAAGGCGGGCCGCTGCGCGACTACTGGCGCAATGGCGACACCTTCATGGACACGATGATGTACAGCCTCATCGCGGGCGAAGAGGCGTGGAAGCGCGCTGCGCGTAGCACACGTGCATCCAAACCCAAGTCACGCTGACCGGCCTTCGCCGGCGGCGCACTCAGGCGCGATGGTACGGATGCCCGCTGAGGATGGTCCCAGCGCGATAAAGCTGCTCTGCCAGCACGACACGCACGAGCTGGTGCGGCAGCGTCATCGCTCCCAGCGCGACGTGCAGCCGGGCGACATCGCGCACGGCGTCGGAGAGCCCGTCAGGGCCGCCGATGACGATACCCGCGGTCTTGGCGCCGCCGTCGCGCGTCTTGGCCAGCGTCTTAGCGAAAGTTTCGCTCGTGAGATGTTTACCGCGCTCGTCGAGCGCGATGATGAACTCGGCCTCGCGCACGAGCTTCAACAGCGCTGCCCCTTCCTCGTCGCGGCGCTTGGCGGCATCAGCCGCGCGGCTTTCGCCGATCTCGTGCCAGGCGATGGGGGCAAGCCCCAGCCGCTTGGCCAAGGGTTCGAAGCGATCGCGGTATTTCTCGAACAGGGCGCGCTCGGGCCCGTCCTTCAAGCGGCCGACGGCGGCAACGATCAGCCGCATCAGCAGCGCTCGGGCGGCGCAGGGCCAGATGCCCCGCGTCCGCAGGCCGATCGTTCGGCTAGTGCGTGAGCGGGTCGCTCGGGCGTTCCGCCGACCACATCTTTTCCAGGTTGTAGAACTCGCGCACCTCGGGCCGGAACACATGCACGATGATGTCGCCCATATCGATCAGCACCCAGTCGCACTGCGGCTGTCCTTCGATGCGGGAGGTGTAGCCTTCGTCTTTGAGCTTGTGCTGGACCTGCTCGGCGATTGCGCCCACGTGCCGGTCGGAGCGCCCCGACGCAATCAGCATGTAGTCGCCGATGGAGGATTTCCCCCTGATATCGATCGTCACCACTTGCTCGGCTTTGGCTTCGTCGAGCCAGGCCTGGACTTGGGTGAGCAGAGCATCCGAAGCGTGCCGGGACACGCGATCGGCCGAAGGCGTGCTCTTATGAGCACCCTCGAGTGCGCTTGGCATCTTGTGCTGGATATCCTTCTCTCATTGAACCCTTTGCGAGCGGGCGCACCGAGCGGGTATGCCATTTGGCCCGGGCGCCGACGCGAACCCCTCGCAGAAGGATTTGCCCCAGAACATTAAATGCTGCCCCAGGACCCTTTCAAGACCCTGGACGGCTAAGCGTCGGCAACGGTTAGCCGCTGCGGACCGGCCTGAGGCGCCGACATTTCCTGTTCTGGAGCGGCCTTGGCCCTTTTCCAAGGCAGGTCGGCCTGCAAATGTGCCTTTTTAGCCACGGTCTGTTGTTTGGCTTTTGCCCGGTTCCTGATCGCCGTGGAGGAAACGTGCGACAGGGGACCGGTCAGGAACGTCCAGGCGGGCGCGGGCCTCGTGGCAAGGGTTGCCGCTTCGGTTTCAGGCACGCGGCTGGCCGCAAACGCCCGGGCTGGTTTGGACGCCAGTGCCTTGAGACGCCAGCCCGGCCGGTCGACGACGACCACCGGCACCATCGTGAAAATCTCGCGCCACCGTTGCCAGCGATCGAAGGTGGCGAGGTTGTCGGCGCCCATGATCCACACGAAGCGCACGAGCGGGCTCCGCGCCTTGAGAAAAGCGAGTGTGGATGCCGTGTAGGGCGAAGGCAGGTCGGCCTCGAAATCGGTGATGACGATATGTGGATTGGTTGCGATCGCGCGGCACAACTTCAGCCGCTCCGCCAGGGGCGCTGTTTCGTTGCGCTTCTTGAGCGGATTGCCGGGCGAGACGACCCACCACACCTTGTCCAGCCCAAGACGCTTCAGCGCCACCTCGCTGATGAGGCGGTGCGCGACGTGGGGTGGATTGAACGAGCCGCCGAGCAGACCGATGGTCTGCCCCGGTCCTGCAAGCGGCGGACGGGCCGTGATGCGGGCGGGACGAACGGGAGGTGATTGGCGCATGGAGGATGGCACGCTTGATCGTGAGGCGAGACCGTCACTCTAGCGCGCCGATTTACCGAACCCAAGGGCTTTGCGGGGCGTGTGGCGTTGATGCGGCGCGCGAGGAGCCACGCAAGTTGATACGCGCTGCTACGCGAGTGCCGCTTTGACCGCTGTCCTGATCTGTTCGAGCGTGAACGGTTTGGTCAGCACGCGCGAGATCTTGCCCTGCAAATGCTCGGCGCGACCGAACTCGTCGGCAAAGCCCGACATGAGTATGACGCGCAGTTTCGTATTGATTGCCACGCTGGCTTCGGCGAGCGCAATGCCATCGAGTTCCGGCATCTGCACATCGGTGATCAGCAGGTCGAAATCGGCCGGCCCTTCCCGCAGCTTCTCCAGCGCTTCGGCGCCGTCCTGGGTCGGCGTGACTGTATGGCCGTCCGTCGCCAGGGCGCGTTGCACGAGGTCGCGGGTCGCGGCATCGTCGTCGGCCAGAAGGATGCGTGCCATGGGGCTCTCCTTCGCGGCACCTGCAGCGCATGATGGTGCCGCTATGCAATTCAGTTGCGTTGGGTGCCGTCGAAGGCGATCCGATAACTCCGCTATGGCGCGCGCACCACGCGTCCCACGAACGGAAGCTCGCGGAAGCGATGCGCAAGATCCATCCCGTAGCCTACCACAAATTCGTTGGGGCATTCGAACGCCGTGAAATCCGCACTGATCGGCACGGCACGCTCCACAGGTTTGTCGAGCAGCACGCAGGTCAGCACGCGCCTGGCACCGCGCGCAAGGATGAGGTCTCTGGCGAACGCCAGCGTGCGTCCCGACTCCAGAATGTCGTCAACGATGAGAACGTCGCGGCCGTCCACATCGGTTTCGATGTCGCGCACGATGTCCACTCTTCCGGCCGAGCGCGTCGCTTCGCGATAGCTGGCAAGCGTCAGGAAGTCGACCTCCGGCGAGAGCCCGGCGCGGTGCATCGCCCGCAGCAGATCGGCCGCAAACACGAAGCTGCCCTTCAGGATCGCCACCACCAGCAGCCGTTCCAGCCGGGCCCCGGCGATGCGCTGGGCCACCGCGTCGATGCGTTCGGCGATGGTCTCGGCCCCAAATACGACCTCGATGGTGTCCGGTTCTGGTGGAGGTGTCGTTGGCATGGAAGGCCTTCGGCGATCGCGTTCAACACCCTTAGCAGAGTTGCGTGCGCAGGTAGATGAGTTCCGGCGCGGCGCTCCCATCAGTCCGCCACAATCCTGAACATTGATCCCACTTCCCCCCTGCCGTGATTGAGGGTAAGGAGCCCACGACTTCCGGAGGGCGCAAAGAGTTGCTCGGGTGATCAGGCTGAACGGAATCGGACTGCGTTATACCCGTGGCAGCGAGGTGCTGCACGACGTGACGTTCCATTTGCGGCCCGGGTCCTTTCACTTCCTCACCGGCCCGTCGGGCTCGGGCAAGACGTCGCTGCTGCGGCTTCTCTTCATGTCCATTCAGCCCACGCGGGGGGCGATCCATGTGCTTGGTCAGGATATTGCACGCGTCACGCCGGCGAAGCGGGCGCAATTGCGCCGCCGCATCGGCATCGTGTTCCAGGATTTTCGGCTGCTCGAGCACATGACCACGTGGGAAAATATCGCCATGCCGCTGCGCGTCAGCGGCAAGCGCGTCTCAGACTACAAGGAGGATGTGACCGATTTGCTGCAATGGGTGGGGCTCGGGGACCGCATGCACAGCTATCCCTCCGTTCTTTCAGGTGGTGAAAAGCAGCGCGCTGCCATCGCCCGCGCCGTCATCAACAAGCCGGAACTGCTGCTTGCCGACGAACCGACCGGCAACGTCGACCCGCAAATGGCGCGCCGCCTGCTGCGGCTGTTCGTGGAGCTCAATCGGCTCGGCACGTCGGTCGTCATCGCCACTCATGATCATCAATTGATGCGCCAGACCAAGGCGCCGCGCATAGAGCTGCACGAAGGCCATGTCCGGATCGTTTGACAGGCCCACAGGGCGGCCCACGCACCTGCCGGCGCAGGCGCGGCCCGAGATCGCCCACAACGAGGCGCCGCATACGCTCGGCACCGGCCGCACGCGCACGGCACCCGCCAGCCGGCTCGACCGCGGGGCGGGCGAAGGCCAGGGCCGCACCCGCAGGTCCGCCCGCAATATGACCAATGCGCCGATCGTGCCGGCGGGCTCGGTGACCGGCCGCTCGCTGACCGTCGTCATCACCATCATGTGCTTCCTCGCCTCGCTGACGGCAGGCGCCGTCTACATGATGAACCAATCGGCGTCGGCCTGGTTGCGCGACATCGCCAGCGAAGTCACGGTGCAGATCGAGGCCAAGGAAAACAGCGATCTCGACCGTACGGTAGCCGACGTCAGCGGTTTCCTGTCGCGCCAGGCCGGGGTCGCGCAAGTCCGCGCGCTCAGCGTTGGCGATGCGGCCGATCTGCTCGAGCCCTGGCTGGGGCAGACCGAAGCTCTCAAGACGCTGCCCGTCCCGCGCCTGATCGCGGTCGAGTTCGACCGCAATTCGCCGCCCGATTTCGACGCGCTCAAGGCGACGCTCATCCGCCAGTACCCAGGCACCTTGATCGACGATCACCGTCGCTGGCAGCAGCAGATCCGCACCATCACCCGCTCCTTCGCGCTGGGCGGCCTCGCCATCTTGCTGCTGGTCGGCGCGGCCACCACCGCCATCATCGTCTCCGCCACCAGGAGCGCCATGGCCTCCAACCGCGACATCGTCGAGGTGTTGCATTTCGTGGGTGCAACCGACCGCTTCATCGCCCGCGAGTTCGAGCGGCACTTCCTGCGGCTGGGCATTCGGGCCGGTGTGGTCGGCGCGCTCTGGGCCACGTTCGTGTTTCTCGCCATGCCGACGGTCATGGAACTCATGGGCGGCGGTGCCGTCACCATTGCCGAGATTCGCCGCCTCATCGGCATAGCCACGCTCGACCCGCCCGGCTATTTCCTGCTGGGCATCGTCGTGCTGGTGATCGCGGCCTTGTGCATGCTGACGTCGCGCATCGGTGTTTATCGCATATTGAATAGTCAGCATTAACCGTTCAGCGTCGCCGCAAGCCGAGAAAAACTGTTTGTGCCCTTGACCATCGGGGTCGCAACGGCGCCCAGATCCGCTAATGTGCGATCGGTGCGTTGCCCACGCCGAGGGAGACGGTGCGGAGAGGTAGCGTGGCTCGATCTGCGAAATGGACGGCCGCCGTTCTTGGTGCGATGTTGCTGGTGTTCGCTGGCGGCTTTGTCCTGTTTATCTCCGTTGTGGCGCGCTACGCGCCCGTCGCGGGCGCGCGCGCCGATGCGATTGTGGTTCTCACGGGCGGCGAATTGCGCCTGGCCGCGGCAGCCAGGCTGCTGAAGGACGGCCGCGGCGCCAGGCTGCTGATCTCCGGCGTCAACCGCCAGACCAGTCTCGACGATCTCAAGCGCATCAGCGGCCTGCCCGACCAACTCTTCGCGTGCTGCGTAGACATCGACTATGTCGCGCACACGACCAGCGATAATGCCGATCAAACGAAGGCTTGGGCAGAGTCGCGGCGGCTCAAGCGGCTGATTGTGGTGACGTCCAGCTATCACATGCCGCGCAGCCTCACCGAGTTGCGGCGGACGCTACCCGGAATTAATCTCGTGCCGCACCCGGTCATCTCCAACAAGGTGCACACCGGGCGCTGGTGGACGGACGCCTATACGGCGCGCGTGCTGTTCTCGGAGTACGTGAAGTTCCTGCCCTCCGCTGCCCGTTACGCCGTCGCGCGATTGTTGCTGTGGGAGAGCAGCGCATTTGCCGGCGCGACGTCTCACGCCTCCGGTCTGTGAGGGCGCATCCGTGGTGCTGCTCCGGTCGCTCGCCTATTTCGTGGTCTTCTACGCCAACACGGCCTTGTTCCTGGTCCTTGGCAGCTGGCTGCTGCTGGCGCCGCGCCGTTGGGCCATGGAGGGGTTGAAGCTGCATGGCCGTGCCAGCCTGTGGCTGCTCAAGATGATCTGCGGCACGCATTTGGAGGTGCGCGGCCGCGAGAAGTTGCCGCCAGGCGCCTGCCTGGTTGCGTCCAAGCATCAATCGGCCTGGGATACCTTCGCCCTGATCCCGGTGTTCCGCGATCCCGCCATGGTGATGAAGGCGGAGCTGGGATGGATTCCGCTCTATGGCTGGTTCAGTCATAAATTCCAGCACATCTTTGTCCGGCGTGACAAAGGCCCCAGCGCCCTGAGAGCGTTGATCCGCGATGCGCGCGATCGCGCGGCGCACGGGCGGGAGATCATCATTTTCCCGGAAGGTACGCGACGCCCGCCCGGAGCTCAGCCGGACTACAAGCCCGGCTTTATTGCGCTCTACGAGGGGCTCGGTCTGCCCTGTGTGCCCGTGGCCCTCAACTCGGGGCTCTTCTGGCCCCGGCGCAGCTTCATGCGCTACCCGGGCACCGTCGTGATCGAGATCCTCGACCCGGTGCCTCCGGGGCTACCCCGCGCCCAGGCGCGTGCCGTCATCCAGGAGAAGATCGAGACGGCCTGCGCCTTGCTGGTTGCCGAGGCCCGCGCCAAGCCGAACCCGCCTCCGCTGCCTGAGGCGGCTGGCGGGACCGTGGCGGCAGAAAGCTAAATGGGTGGGCCGCTACCGGCTCACGGTAGGGGCGTAAAAACAAAAATCAGGGCGCTTCGTGCGGGGTGAAGCGCCCTGATCGTTTGACCCACTGGTGCGGGGTTGAGCGGGTCGCTTGTACAACGTGGCTCGGTCCATTTAATTCCAGCACCCCGAAATTTTTCTTGGGCGCTCTTGACGACGCGGAACAAATATAGAACATAGCAATTTCACTGCTGCCCATTTTCCTAGTCGCGAAGAACTGGCTTCTTCATCTGCAACCCCCATATATCATGGGCATTTCCCAGGTTCCGTGCGTGCATAAAACCCCACCCCCTCTTCCCAGAATTTCCCAGCAGATCTGGGAGTTGAAATACCGCCTCAACGCAGCGGACGGTACCCCTGTAGACCGCACGGTGGCCGATTCCTGGGAAAGGGTTGCGAAGGCCATTGCGGCCGCCGAGTCGAAGCGATCGCGCGCGCGCTGGGCCAAAGCCTTCCGCGAGGCCATGGCGAATTTCGCCTTTCTGCCCGCCGGACGCATTCTGGCAGGCGCCGGCGCGGAACGCTCCGTCACCTTGTTCAACTGCTTTGTGATGGGCCGCATCGAGGACGACCTGTCCTCGATCTTCGAAAACGTCAAGGAAGCCGCGCTCACGATGCAGTTGGGCGGCGGCATCGGCCACGACTTCTCCACGCTGCGTCCCAGGGGCGCGCCGGTGAAGAGCATCGGCGCCGACGCTTCCGGCCCGGTCAGCTTCATGGACGTCTGGGACGGCATGTGCCGCACCATCATGTCAGCCGGCGCGCGGCGCGGCGCCATGATGGCAACGCTCAGGTGCGATCATCCCGACATCGAGGCCTTCGTCGACGCCAAGTCGGATCCGGGCCGCCTGCGGAATTTCAATCTGTCGGTGCTGGTGACGGACGCCTTCATTGCGGCCGTGCGCAGCGACGGGCCGTGGGACCTCGTGTTCGAGGGCATGGTGTACCGCACGGTCCAAGCCCGGGCGCTGTGGGACCGCATCATGCGCGCAACCTACGACTACGCCGAGCCCGGCGTCGTCTTCATCGACCGCATAAACGCCGAGAACAACCTCGCCTACTGCGAAGAGATCAGCTGCACCAATCCCTGCGGGGAACAGCCCCTTCCGCCGTATGGCGCATGTTTGCTGGGCTCGATCAACCTTGCTCGCCTGGTCGACAAGCCGTTCGACGCGGATGCGCATCTCGACGAAGCCCGCCTGGAGACGCTCACCGCCACCGCAGTACGCTTCCTCGACAACGCCATCGACGTCTCCAACTACCCGCTCGCCAGCCAGAAGCAGGAGGCCCAGGCCAAGCGCCGCATTGGGCTTGGCGTGACCGGGCTGGCCGATGCCCTGATCCTCGTGGGCGTGCGCTACGGCACGCCCGAGGCAGCCGCATTGGCCGGAAAGTGGATGGCCACCATCGAGCGAGCCGCCTATCTCGCCAGCGCCGAGCTCGCGCGCGAGAAGGGTGCGTTCCCGCTGTATGACGCCGAGCGCTTTCTTGCCGCGCCGCATATGCAGCGTCTGCCGGAAGATGTGCGCTCGGCAATCGCCCAGCACGGCATCCGCAACGGCTTGCTCACCTCGATTGCCCCCACCGGCACCATCTCGCTGCTGGCGGGCAACGTCTCAAGCGGCGTCGAGCCGGTGTTCGACTTCCGCTACGAGCGCCGTGTGCTCGAGCGCGACGGCTCCTCGCGCACCGAGACCGTCGAAGACTACGCGCACGCGCTGTTCCGGGAGAAATTCGGGTCCGAGGCGTCGCTGCCGCCGGCGTTCGTGACGGCGGAAGAACTCACCCCGCGCGAGCATCTGGAAATGCAGGCCGCGCTGCAGCGCCATGTCGACAGCTCCATCTCCAAGACCATCAACTGCCCGGCCGGCCTGAGCTTCGAGGCTTTCAAGGATGTCTACCTGCAGGCCTACGATCTGGGCCTCAAGGGCTGCACCACCTACCGCCCCAACGCCGTGACGGGTTCGGTGCTGAGCCGTTCAACGGAAGCCAAGCCGGTCGAGGCGGCGGCAAGTCTGGGGATTGCGCCAGCTGCCTCCGCGGAAGCGTTTGAAGTCGAGACGCCGCTGTTGCCTGGTTTGCATCTTCCCCGCGATCGCCAGGCCGACGTCGTCTACATCTCCAAGCCGCTTGAGCGCGAGGCCATGCTGGAGGGCGCCACCTACAAGATCCGGTGGCCCGGCAGCGACCACGCCATGTACATCACCATCAACGACATCGAGCGCGATCATGCCGAAGGCGTGTCTTCGACACGGCGCAGACGTCCGTTCGAGGTTTTCATCAACTCCAAGAACCTCGAGCACTATGCCTGGACGGTGGCGCTGACGCGCATGATCAGCGCCATCTTCCGGCGCGGCGGCGACGTCACGTTCGTGGTGGAGGAGCTGAAGGCCATTTTCGATCCCCAGGGCGGCCAGTGGATGGGCGGGCGCTACGTGCCGAGCCTGCTGGCGGCCATCGGCCAGGTCATCGAGGGGCATATGATCCGCACCGGCTTTCTCAACCCGCCGGCCGTTGCCGGTTCCGAGGCGGGCGATGAGCGGCAAGTGCTCACCGTCGGCGAGCCGCGCGACCACGGTCCCGAGCGTGTTGCCGGCGCCGGCAAGGTCTGTCCGCGCTGCGGCTCCCCCACGCTGCATCGCCGCGAAGCCTGCTGGGTATGCAGCTCCTGCGACTATTCAAAATGCAATTGAACCCTTCCGCGGCTTCAGCGTTAACGATTTTGTGACGTTTCCACCTGGGCGCGTCACCTTGAAATGACTCAACTCCAGCCTCATTTCGGCTTGAAATCACTCGTATATTCAAGCTCGTCCAGTCACGAACATCGACCCTCATGTCCGCCAAAGTCATCAGTCTAGCCCGTGTTGAGCCCGCTCCGGCCCCCGTACCTCTGGGGCTGCCGCAGCAGGTTCCCGCCCGCCGGCATCTATGGCGGGGCGCTTCGGGCAGGGGTTACATGCACAGCGTCTACAGCCTCATCGAGTGCCCGCCACTGCCGAAGGCCACCTATGTCCTGGTGAAACGCGAGCAGGGCGGCCGGCGCAGGGTGCTGCATGTAGGCTCTGGACAAAGCGATGCGGCAACGCTCAATCTGGCAGGCGTGCGCCAGCGCGGCGCCCAGCTCGGCGCCAACGAGGTGCATGTGCTCTTTACGGCTGCATCGGATGCCGCACGCGCACTGGTGGTCTGCGATCTTCGCGCGGGCCAGCTGGGCCACCTGGGTTCCGAGCCCGAGCGTGCCAGCGCCTAGCCCGCGCATCCAATCGTTCTCGCTAGCGTTCCAGTTGCAACCGGTAGAGGAACCGCCGGCGCTCTTCCTTGCGCGCACGTCGCTGCACGGGCGGACGCTGCAACCGTAGCGCCCGCACCACGGCCGCCGCATAAGGACTGGTGTGCTGCGCGCGGGAACGCTGCCAGGCCAGCGGGCCGATCATGGTCACCAGCCGCTCCAATTCGCGCTCCCGGATACCGAGCTCGCGCAGGTGGCGCACGGTGCTGACCAGGTAGTCGATGTTGGCGCCGGAAATACCTTTGGCACCCTTGATCAGCCGCGCTTGCGTGGTGAGCGGCAGCCGATGCGCATAGTTGGGATGCGCGCGCTCCACGATGTAGGTCAGCGCCGTAACCTCGGCGCGCGGTTCCCCTTCGAGCTCCACTGGCACAGCCGCTTCCCGATACACGCCGTTGATCAGCTCGCGCGCCCGAAGATAGTGGCGCGTCTGGCCGACGTTGGCGGCCGCTATGCGATAGGCGATGCCTTCGCACACGCCCCCGCGATCCAGCCCCAGCACCATGCCGAGCCGCTCCGGAGTGCCGCGGTGATGCACCGAATAGATGCTGAAGCAGCGCCGGTAGCCCGTCAGGCGGGCGCGGCGTGTCTCCTCGACTGCGAAACCCGGCCGCCACATGAGCGACCCGTAGGCGAACAGCCAGAGGTCGTGATCTGATGCGGTCATGAGCCCGAAGGTTTGGGGGAGCGCCTGCCGAAGTCTGGTGCCTCGGTGTCCTGGCCCGCCTCGATGATGCCGCGCCGTGTCGCGCGCGCCTCCACGAACAGCTTGTGCAGCGTCTCCCCGTCGCCGAACCGGATGGCCCGCTGCAGCGCCGTCAGATCCTCGCTGAAGCGGCCGAGCATCTCCAGCACCGCTTCCTTGTTGTTGAGGAACACGTCGCGCCACATCACGGGATCCGAGGCGGCTATGCGCGTGAAGTCGCGGAAGCCGCCGGCGGAGAACTTGATGACCTCGGTGTCGGTCACGCGCTCGAGGTGCCGCGCCGTATTGACGATGTTGTAGGCGATGAGATGCGGCACATGGCTGGTGATGGCCAGCACCATGTCGTGGTGGTCCGCGTCCATGATCTCCACGTGGCTGCCGCACGCTTTCCAGAAGGCGCTGAGCTTGTCGATGGCCGCCGTGTCGGTGCCGGCCGGCGGTGTGAGCACGCACCAGCGGCCGTCGAACAGCTCGGCAAAGCCCGACTCGGGGCCCGAATGCTCGGTGCCGGCAATCGGATGGCCGGGAATGAAATGCACGCCCTGAGGCAGATGCGGGCCGACCTCGCGCACGATCGCGCCCTTTACGGACCCGACATCGGTCACGATCGCCCCTGGGCGAAGCTTAGGCGCCATCTCCTGGGCCAACTTCCCGCACACGCCGACGGGAGCGCACAGCACGATGAGATCGGCGCCGTCCGCCGCCTCCGCCGCCGTCGCATAGACGGAATCCACCAGCCCCAGCCGCAGCGCCGTATCGCGGGTCTTTGCCGACTGCGCATGGCCGGCGATGCTGCGCGCCAGCTCGCCGCGCCGGATGGCGTGGCTCAGCGACGAGCCGATCAGCCCGAGGCCGATCAGCGCGACGCGCTCGAACATAGGCTCGCTCATGATCGCCCCATGAACTCGGCCAGCGCCGCCACCACGCGGCGATTGTCGTCCTCGGTGCCGATGGTCATGCGCAGGCAGTTGGGCAGACCGTAGGCTGCGACGCGGCGCAGGATGATGCCGCGCGCCTTCAGGTGCTCGTCGGCCGACACCGCGTCCTTGCCCTTGGTCGCAGGAAAATGCATCAGCACGAAATTGCCGATGCTCGGCGTTACCTTGATGCCGATCTTCTCGAACTCGGCCGTCACCCACGGCAGCCACTTCTCGTTGTGCGCAACCGCCGTCTCGATGTGCGCCTTGTCTTCCAGCGCGGCGACGCCCGCGGCAATAGCCGGCGCCGTCACGTTGAACGGTCCGCGCACGCGGTTCAGCACGTCGGCAACGGGCGCAGGGCAATAGGCCCAGCCGAGCCGCAGCGCCGCCAGCCCATAGATCTTGGAGAACGTGCGCGTCATCACCGTGTTCTCGGTGGTCGCCACCAGCTCCAGACCCGCCTCGTAGTCGTTGCGCCGCACGTACTCGCTGTAGGCCGCATCCAGCACCAGCAGCGTGTGGCGGGGAAGGCCCTTGTGCAGGCGCCGCACCTCGTCGTGAGGGATGTACGTGCCGGTCGGATTGTTGGGATTGGCAAGGAAGACGAGCTTGGTCTTCTCGGTCACACGCGCCAGCATCGCGTCCACGTCGGCGCGGTAGCTCTTCTCCGCCACCGGCACAGGTGTACCGCCGCTCGACAGCGTCGCGATCTTGTACATGAGAAATCCGTGCGCGCTGTAGACCGCCTCGTCGCCGGGGCCGACATAGGCGTGCGCGATGAGATTGATCAGCTCGTCGGAGCCGCATCCGCACACGATCCGTTCCGGGTTAAGCCCGTAGTGCCTGGCGATGGCGTTGCGCAGCGCCGTCGCACCGCCATCGGGGTAGAGCGCAAGATGGTCTGCCTGGGCCTTGTAGGCGGCGACGGCCTTGGGCGACGGCCCGAGGGGCGTTTCGTTGGAGGAGAGCTTGATGGGCTTCAGGCCGCCCGGCACCTCGCTTTCGCCCGGAACGTAGGGGCTGATGTCCAGGATGCCGGGCTGCGGCTGGGGCGCTCTATTCGACATGGCTTGCTCTTGGTGCTTGTGCGAGGGCCTCGCAAACGGCCGCCAAAATAGGCGCAACGCCCGCGCTTGGCCAGCAGCGCTTGGAAAGCCCGGAATTGGGCCGTTTCGCTACTTCGCCAGTTCGCGCGACCGGCGCGCTGCCGCGGCCACCGCGTTGTGCATCAGCTTCGCAAGACCGTCCTCGCCCATCAACACCTGTAGGGCCGCAAACGTCGTCCCGTTGGGGGAAGTGACGTTCTGGCGCAGCACCGCCGGGTCCAGGTCCGAGCGATGCAGCAGTTCGCCGGCCCCGGCGACGGTCCAGCAGGCCAGCTGACCTGCCAATTCTGGTGGAAGTCCGGCGTCGGCACCGGCCTTTGCCATGCATTCCGCGAGATAGAACACATAGGCCGGGCCCGAGCCCGACACCGCAGTCACGGCATCCATCAGGCCCTCGTCGTCGACCCAAGCGACTTCACCCACGGCCCGCAGCAGCTGGTCGCAGGTATTGCGCTGCGCCGGCGTCATGTGCGCATTGCCGACGGCCACGGTAATACCGCGTCCCACCGAGGCCGGCGTGTTGGGCATCGCGCGCACCACGGCGATGCCCGGCGCCAGATGCGCCTCGAAGCCGTTGATGGGGCGGCCTGCGGCTACGGACAGCACGACTGTGTTCTTGCCCGCAAGCCGGCCCAGCGGCGGAAACGCCTGGTCCATGACCTGCGGCTTCACCGCCACCAGGATCACGGCCGGCGGCTCGGACAGCGAGCGCACTTCGCCGCGCACCTCGATGCCGAGCCCGTCGAGCGTCTGCTTGATGCGCGGTGGCGGCGCGGGGTCCTGCACGATAACGCGCGCCGGATCGAGCCCGCGCTCGAGCCATCCGCTGAGCAGGGCGAAGCCCATGTTGCCCGCGCCCGCGAGCAGCAACGGACCGTCAAGCTTGATTGACATTGGCTTACCTCGCCAGCCGCCGCGACAAGATGCGCAGCCTGAGTGAAACTATCGCGCGACCACTATCGCGCGTATCCCGCTGGGAAGTAGGGAATAATCAAACCTGCGGGCGGATCAAGCCCGGCCTTCGGTCTCGAACATGCTGGAGGCCAGGGCTTCGCGGCTTTCCTTGCCGGCCCAGACCACGAACTGGAAGGCCTGATAGTAGCGCTCGCAAGCCTCCAGAGCCACTTTGAACAGGGCCTCGCACTGGCCTTCGGTCGCAAGCGCGCCGTTCAGCATCAGGCCGTGGCGATACATGATGAGCCCTTCGCGGATCCACACGTCGAAGTGCCCGAGCCACAGCTGCTCGTTGATCTGCGCCACCAGCCGGTAGACCTCGTTGAGCCGGTTTTCCGGGATCTTGGCGTCGAACGCGGAGGCAACATGCAATGTCTCCAGATCGCCCCGCCAGTT
This sequence comes from uncultured Alphaproteobacteria bacterium, assembly GCA_963814055.1. Classification (GTDB taxonomy): domain Bacteria; phylum Pseudomonadota; class Alphaproteobacteria; order Rhizobiales; family Hyphomicrobiaceae; genus AWTP1-13. The sequence continues at coordinate 27,328 of CAWFBJ010000018.1, read as the reverse complement.
CAGCGACACGTGATAGTCGGTCCACTGGCCGGCGACCGTGAGCGTGAGTTCGTCGTCGCTGGCGCGATCCATCGCCCAGTCGTGCTTGCCGGCGATGTGCTCGACCAAATCAAGAGGATTGTTGCGGGCCTGGCCTGCCTCGGCGGTCGCCATTGTCCAACTCCTTCCGAGCGCTTTTGCTGCGGCTCGTGGTTTGTTCTAAGCCGGCTAAGTGGCGGCCCCGCTGATGTCCGCCATCTGTCCCTATGAGTCATGACGTAATCGAAGCGTCTTGCCGGTGGCAAGCGGGCGCCCTCAATCTCCACGACCAAAATGGCCGTTAAGCGACAGGAGCTGTGCAAAAGGCAACGTCGCAAGTGGCTGGGGACTGTCCGAAACGGATGTCAAGCGCCGTGCGTCTCCGGGCGAGCTACCGGCCTGCCTGCGCGAGGGCTGCTTCGAGGGCGGCGATGCGTGCTTTCAGCTCTTCGTTCTCGTCGCGCGCCTTGGTTGCCATTTCCTTGACGGCCTCGAATTCTTCGCGCTGGACCACGTCCATTTCGCGAAGGATGCGCTCGCCCTGGGTCTTCATCAGGGTTTCGACCTCGCGGCGCATGCCCTGCGCGGCGCCGGCAGCGTCCGTGAGAAGCTTCGACAGCTCGTCGAGGAAGCGGTTGTTCGTCTGTGTCATGGCCGCGCATGTATCCTGTGCCGGGCCTTTCGCCTAGCCTGTTCCTGTACTATGGGGATCGCTCCCGACCTGATCAAGCCGGCTGGAGCTGGGCTCGCCAATTCGGACGTCTGCACATGCGCTTGCTCGCCATTCCCTATCCGGTCATCGATCCCGTTGCGCTCCAGCTCGGACCGCTTGTCGGTCAAATGGTACGGCCTTGCCTATATTGCCGGTCTGCTGCTCGGATGGCTGTATATCAAGCGCCTGCTGGATCAGCGCCAGCTGTGGGCCGGCGACAAGCCGCCGCTCGAGCCGCAAAGGGTCGACGATCTTCTCATCTATATGACGGTCGGCGTGCTCCTGGGTGGGCGGCTGGGCTATGTCCTGTTCTACGAGCCGCGGCACTTTCTCATGAATCCCCTGGACATTCCGGCCGTCTGGAAAGGCGGCATGGCGTTCCACGGCGGTCTCATCGGCTCCATCCTCGCCATCCTGGTGTTTGCGCGTCGCACCAATGCCAACCCCTGGAGCATGCTCGACCTGTGCGCCGCGGCCACGCCTATCGGCCTGTTTTTCGGTCGCCTGGCGAACTTCATCAACGCGGAGCTGGTCGGCCGGCCGAGCACTGTGCCCTGGGCAATGGTCTTTCCCGGGGCCGACCTGGTCGAGCGCCACCCCAGCCAGCTCTACGAGGCACTTCTTCGAGGGGCTCGTGCTGTTTGCCGTCCTGTGGTGGCTCACGCACAAGCTTCTGGCGCTGCGGCGGCCAGGGCTGGTGGCGGGAGCGTTCATGCTCGGCTATGGGCTCGCCCGCTCGTTCTGCGAGTTCTTCCGCGAACCCGACCCTGGCCACGTGCTGACGCTTGGGGCCTTTCACTGCAGGCATTCTCTATTCCCTGCCCATGATCGCTGTCGGCATCTGGCTCTTGCGCGAGGCCGCCAGGCGCACCCCCGCTTCCGCCGATGCCCAACGCTCAGGCTGACAGAACCGATTTGCCGCTGCTCGACGTCCTGCGCGCGCGCATCGCGCAGGATGGACCGCTGCCGGTGGACCAGTACATGCGGGTCTGTCTCGAAGATCCCGCGGCACGGCTATTGGCAGCGGGCGGCCACCATCGGTGCCGACGGGGATTTCGTCACCGCGCCTGAGATCAGTCAGGTTTTCGGCGAGCTGATCGGTCTCTGGTCAGCCGTTGTGTGGCAGGGCATGGGCCGACCGTCGCCGCTGCGCCTCGTCGAGCTTGGGCCTGGTCGGGGCACCTTGATGCGCGATGCGTGGCGCGCTGCACGGGCGATGCCTCGGTTCCTCGATGCGGCGACGATCCATCTGATCGAGGTGAGCGCTTCGCTCCGCGCGGCGCAAAAGCAGACTCTGGCTTCGCTCGGCAGTCGCGCAACCTGGCATCTTGCGCTTGACCAGGTTCCGCCGGGGGCCGCAATCGTGGTTGCCAACGAGTTTCTCGATGCGCTGCCCATTCGCCAGTTGGTGTCCGTTGGGGATGCCTGGCACGAGCGTGTCATCGATGTGGGCCTGGATTGCAGCCTGCGGTTTGCCGTTGGCCCGCGTGTGGATTTCCGCAGTGCCGCGGCGCCGGAGAATGGTGCCATCGTCGAATTGCGCGCCGGCGAGGACGAGGTGCTACGGGTGCTCGCCGCGCGAACCGAACCTTGCATCGCTCTTTTCTTAGACTATGGCCCCGCCGAGCCGTCGATTCGGCGACACGCTGCAGGCCGTCCGCCGCCACGCCTACGCCGATCCGCTCCTCGAGCCGGGGACGGCAGACCTGACCGCTCACGTGCAGTTTGCCGCCTTGGCGGAGAAGGCTCGCGCCGCGGGCCTTGCAACGCACGGCCCGATCACCCAGGCTGAATTTCTCGGGCGCCTCGGTATCGTCGAGCGCACGCAGCACGCTCATGGCGGCCAATCCCGACCGGGCCGGCGAGATCGAAGCGGCCGTGCAGCGGTTGATTTCCCCGGGCGGCATGGGCGGGCTTTTCAAGGTGATGGCGGTCGCCTCGCCGCACCTTCCGCCGCCGCCGCCGTTCGGCTAGGACATGAGCATGCCGAAACCTCTCCTGGCCCCCGGCCTCTCCAGTTTGACGGGCATTGCGCACGGCTTCTTCACGCGGCACGGCGGTGTGTCGGCGGGCATCTATGCAAGCCTCAACTGCGGCATCGGCTCAAAGGACGAGCCGGCGGCGATCCGGGAGAACCGGGGTCGCGTGACGTCGCATCTGGGTGCCGGCGAATCTTGCGTCGGCGTACCAGGTGCACGGCACGACCGCGCTCGTCGTCGAACGAGCCGTGGCCTGCCGGCGAGCGGCCGAAGGCGGATGCCATGGTGACCGCGACACCGGGCATTGCGCTTGGTGTGCTGACGGCCGATTGTGCGCCCGTGCTGTTCGCCGACGCACAGGCTCGCGTCGTCGCTGCGGCCCATGCCGGTTGGCGCGGCGCCCTGAGCGGGGTCGTCGAGGCTGCGATCGAGGCGATGGAAGGCCTGGGGGCGAAGCGCGAGCGCATCCTGGCGGCCGTCGGGCCCTGCATCGGCCAGGACGCCTACGAAGTGGGTCCGGAATTCAAAGCTCAGTTTCTCGATCGCGACAGCGACAGCGCCCGCTTCTTCACTTTGCCCAATATGAACGCGCGGCCGCACTTCGATCTTTCCGGCTACGTCGGGCACCGCTTGCGGCAAGCGGAAGTGGCCAATGCCGTTGCGCTGGGTGTGTGTACCTATGCTCGTAACGAGGATTTCTTCAGCTATCGCCGGACGCGCTCCCGGCAGGAGCCCGACTATGGCCGCCAAATATCCGCCATCGTCTTGACTTAGCGGTCGTTTTCCACAAATTTGGCAAGGCTGGATCGCGCGCGCGTTAGGATTGTTGGAGTTTTCCCCTGGTTCGTATCGCGACCCGGATATTGTCAGGGGATAGGGAGTTTGCTGGGGTAACGATCGTAAGAATCACCCGCCGCAGGGTTTGTACGTCGGCAACCGGGATTCAGCTGGACTTCGAGGATAGGGGGGTCACTGTGACGACCACGGACGCTGCTGCGGCGCGGCGCCATCGTTTGTTGGTGGCGCTGGCCGTCGTCATTGGCTTCGCAGGGCTTAGCCTTGCGGGCTGTGGCAGTTCTCTGTTTGAGACCGCGAACAATACCACCCAGGAGCCGGCTGCTCCGCCCAAGGCGGCCGTCGAGCTCGGTCGCCAAGGTTGCGCTGAATTCGATCGTCGGGCCGCCTGACGCACTGGGCAAGCAGCTCCATCAGGAGTTCGCCTCTGCGCTCGGCAAGCAGCGCGTTACGGTGACCGCCAGCAAGGAGGAGACGCGCTGATTATCACCTGCGCCCCTACATTCTTGCCGCCAAGGAAAAGAATGGGACGAAGGTTTCCTACGTGCTCGATGTCAGCGATCCGACGGGCAAGCGCGTGAACCGCTTTACGGGCGAGGAAATGGTGCCCGGCAATCCGTCGCGCGATCCATGGGCGGCGATCACGCCGCCGGTTGCGCAATCGATCACCGCGAAGGCGACCGGCTCGTTTGTTGCCTGGCTGCCGAGTGCCCGTGCGGCCATCGCTTCCACTCCAGCCGCCGCTCCTCCGGCTGCCGCTCCTGCAGGCGTCGGAGGTCAGAAGGACGACACGCCTGCCGCCACGGCGAAGGCTGCGCGTCCGGCTGCGAAGGCGAATGTCGCGGCGGCCGCCACCGGCGTCTGATCAGACCACGGGCAGCATCAATCGCGAGAATGGTCCGGTCACGGCTCTCGTTCCGACCGTCACGGGGGCGCCCGGCGATGGCAGCAAGTCGCTCACCGCCGCCATCCAGCGCGAATTGCAGAGCAAGGGTGTGACACTTGCTGATCGCGCCTCGACGACCGCCTATCGGGTCGAAGGCGCTGTAACGCTGGGCGAGGCCAGGGAAGGTAAACAGGCGATCCAGATCGAATGGGTCGTCAAGGACCCGCAGGGCAAGCGGCTGGGCACGGTGGCCCAGAAGAACGACATTCCCGAGGGTTCCCTGGACGGCGCCTGGGGCAGGACTGCCGACCAGGCGGCCGGTGCCGCAGTCCAGGGCATCGCCAAGCTTCTGCCAACGAACAGAGCGGTCAATTGACTCGCCACCGCCGCCCCTCACGGGCGGCGGTTTGCGTATTCGCGCCTGATTCCTTCGTCCGAATTTGCAAGCCCTGGCGCCACTTGCTAGAACGCGCCACGTGTGTGACGGAGTATCCCCGGCCGATGCCCTTCGATACGCGAGACGCGAACCGTAGCAGGGGAGCGCCGCGCATGAAGCTCGTTGCCGGCAACAGCAATCGCCCCTTGGCCGAAGCAATCGCGCAGCACGCTCAAGCTTTCGCTGACCAAGAGCGTGGTCAAGCGCTTCGCCGACATGGAAGTGTTCGTCGAGGTGCAGGAGAACATGCGCGGCGAAGACGTGTATGTGCTGCAGTCGACCTCGTTCCCGGCCAACGACAATCTGATGGAACTGCTGATCCTGGTCGACGCGCTGAAGCGGTCGATGGCGCGGCGCATCACGGCGGTGATGCCCTACTTCGGCTATGCGCGGCAGGACCGCAGGCCCGGCCCGCGCACGCCGATCTCGGCCAAGCTGGTGGCCAACCTGATCGAGCGCGCCGGGGTCGATCGGGTCATGACGGTCGACCTGCATGCCGGCCAGATCCAGGGCTTCTTCGACATCCCGACCGACAACCTGTTCGCCGCCCCGGTGATGGTGCGCGACATCCAGGAGCGCTACGGCGTAGCCAATCTGGTTGTGGTATCGCCGGACGTGGGCGGCGTGGTGCGCGCGCGCGCGCTGGCCAAGCGCATCGACGTGCCGATCGCCATCTGCGACAAGCGCCGCGAGCGGGCGGGCGAGTCGGAGGTGATGAACGTGATCGGCGACGTGGACGGCAAGCGCTGCGTTCTCATCGACGACATCGTCGATTCCGGCGGCACGCTGGTGAATGCCGCCAACGCGCTACTGGCCAGAGGGCGCCACCGAGGTGATCGCCTACATCACGCACGGCGTGCTCTCCGGGGGCGCTGTCGCCAAGATCACGAGTTCGAACCTCAAGACGCTCGTCATCACCGACTCGATCCAGCCGACCGAGACTGTCAAATCCGCAGCCAACATCCGCGTGCTTTCGATTGCACCGCTGCTGGCCGAGGCCATAGCGCGTACCGCGCGCGAAGAAAGCGTTTCCAGCCTGTTCTATTGAGTTCGATCCGGTCCGGCTCTAGGCGCGATCGTCCCAAGGCGTGAAACGCACGGCGGCTGCCGTGGCAGCCCCATAGGCCACCATCGACAGGCTGACGAGCGCGAAGATCATCCAGGCCGGCGCAGCGCTCGATGCCAGCCACCAGCCGCCAAGCGCAATCACGATAAGGCGAACGGCTGGCGGCCAGCACCGGCCCCAGGATTTTGCCCGAGCCCTGCGATGCGAAGTAGAGTGCAAGTCCGAGACCGAAGGTAGCCGAACACCGGCCCGACCCAACGCAGATACAGGTTGGCCGCGGCACGAACGGCGGGATCGGTCGTGAACAGTCCCGACCAGAGGTCAGGCATTGCCGCCACGACAAGACCGATAAGTCCCACTGCAATAGCTGCGGCACCTGCAGCGGTCCACGCCACCTGGCGCGCGCGTGCCACGTTGCCGGCGCCGATGGCCATGCCCACCATCGGCACGCTGGCAACCCCGACGGCAAATACGATAGGCACCAGCAGGAACTCGAGGCGGGCGCCGATGCCGTAGCCGGCCAGCGCCTCCGTGCCGAAGCTGGCCACCAGCTTCGTCAGGATCAGCACCGTCAGTACCGATTGCAACGGCGAGAATGCCGCCAACGCGCCGACCTTCAGGATGTCGAAGAACATCGCGCGATTGAGCGTGGCGCCAAACGCCAGCGTTATGCGCGCTCTCCCCGAGCGAAGGAACCAAAGCAGAAATGCCGCCCCGAGCGTGAAGCCGACGACGTAGCCGGAAGCGACGCCGATCAGCCCGAAGCGTGGAAATGGACCGAGGCCGAGCCCGAGAGTGCCGCCCAGTCCGATCTGCACGGCGGACGCGGCGAGCAGGGTGAGCGACGGCACGCGCATGTTGCCCGTGCCGCGCACGATGGATGCCAGGGTATTGAGGAGCCAGATCACGATCGCGCCCGTGAGCCCCACGCTGGCGTATAGGACGGCTTGGTCGAGAACCGGACCGCTGCCGCCGAGCGCGCTCAGGATCGACCGGCCGAACAGGAAGAACAGCAGTGAGAAGCCAAGGCCCGCCAGGGTTCCGATAGCCAGCGCGTGCACGGCAAGGGCGGCCGCGCGCTCGCTGTCGCCGGCGCCCAGCGCACGGCTGATGGCCGAGGATACGCCACCCCCCATCGCGCCAGCCGAGAGCATCTGCATCAGCATGATCAAGGGAAAGACCAATGCGATGGCAGCCAGTTGCGTGGTGCCGAGGATGCCCACGTAGACGGTCTCGAAGATCGCCACCAGCGCGGTGACGAGCATGGCCGCCAGGTTGGGCGCCGTCAGCCGAAGCAGTGTCGGCAGTATCGGCGCGGAGAGCAGCGGATTGGCCGGTTGGGTTCTGTTTACCGAGCGGGCGACGACCTGGTCCATGGCGGCGTACTTTCCTCGCTCGATTGCATTGGTCGTTGCGAAACGGAGCAGAATTCGCATCCACCGGAGAACGTGGTGTTGCCCTCGCGCCGATACCCGTCAGGCCATCAGCCATCGCTATCCTTGCCCATGTCACTTGTCAATCTATAGTCACTTGCGAAAATGTAATCTCTGGCGTACGCTCAGGTCATGGCTACCCCCTATGGACAGAAGTGCCCCGTCGCGCGGGCGCTGGACGTGATCGGCGAGCGATGGTCGCTGCTGATCCTTCGAGATTTGCGGCGCTACGGTCCTTTGCGCTTTCAGGATTTCGAGCGCAGCTTGCCGGGCCTGGCGCCGAACACGCTTTCGGCGCGCCTCAAGACACTGGAAGCGCAGGGCGTGGTCGGGACGCGCCTCTACCAGACGCATCCGCCGCGCTACGAATATTTCCTCACGGACAAGGGGCAAGCTTTGAGACCCGTGCTGAAGGCACTTTATGCGTGGGGCGACCAGTACGGGTGACGGTAGCGATATGCTCGCGCGGTGATTGCCTGACGTCTATGCACCCGTGCTAGGCTCGCCACCGGGAGAACCGGGAGGCGCAATCATAAATGTCGACGTTTGTCGTCTGTCACGGTGCGTGGAGCGCTGCCTGGGCCTGGACGAAGGTGCGGCCTTTGCTGCGTGCGGCCGGCCACGAGATATTCACGCCGACTTACACCGGCCTCGGTGAGCGCGCGCATCAGGTCAATCGTTCGATCAATCTCGAAACTCACATCGGCGATATTCTCGCGATGCTCGAGTGCGAGGATCTGCGTAATGTCGTGCTGGTGGGGCACAGCTACGGCGGCATGGTCGCCACTGGCGTTGCCGACCGGGCGGCCGAGCGCATTGCCAGATTGATCTACCTCGACGCGTTCGTGCCCGAGAACGGGCAAAGCCTGTTCGATCTGCTCCCGGCTTCGGCGCGGACATCTCGGCAGGAGGCCGCTCGCACGCAGGGCGACGGCTGGCTGCTCCCGCCCAATCCGACGCCACCCGATACCACGCCTGAGGATGTCGCCTGGATCACCCCTCGCCGACGCTGGCAGCCGCTCGGGACCTTCACCCAGCCCGTCGCTCTCAAGAATGCGGCCGCACATCTGCCGCGCACCTATATCTACTGCACGCGCACCGCGCCTGACGACACCTTCGGCCAGTTTGCGCGCCGATTCAGGTCGGACCCTGCGTGGAAATATTTGGAGATCGATGCCAGCCACAGCCCTAACGTCACGGCGCCGGAGGTGCTGGCGCGTCTCCTCGACCAGATTGCGCAATGACTGATTTTACTTAGAGCCGAGCGCCGTCTCGATGGCTTGGATCAGCGTCGGCGATAGCGGTTCGGTCCCAGCGCCGTAGCCGGTGATCAGCTTGCCGTCACGACCGACCAGGTATTTGTGGAAGTTCCATCGCGGCGTGTTGCCGGGACCCAGGACTTCACGCGCCCAGCGATAAAAGGGATGCGCCTGCGGGCCAGCGACGGCTTCCTTGGTGGTAAGTGGAAAAGTAATGCCGAACGCACCCCGGCAAAAGCTCGCTATCTCGGACTCGCTCTTGGGTTCCTGCGCACCGAAGTCGTTCGACGGCACGCCGATGACGACCAGTCCCCGCTTTTCGTAACGCTCCCACAGCGTTTGTAGACCGGCGTACTGTTGGGTGTAGCCGCAGAAGGATGCCGTGTTGACGACAAGGAGCACCTTGCCTTGCCATTTGCGGAGCGGCAGCTTGCCGCCCTCGATGGCCTCGAACTCATAGGCAAAGGCCGCAGAGGCGGCTTCTCGAGATTGGGTCGCAGGTCCCATGGCTAGCAGCATTGTGCCGGCCAGCGCTGCAGTCAACAAGGTGTTCTTCATGCTGCCGCCTTGCAGGAGCCATCCGTTGCGATACGCGGCGACAGTAGCTCGTGGATCTGCTCGACCAAGCGGGGACGAGCGCACATTCGCGTTATCAAACTCGGCTATTTCTTTTCAGGCTTTGCGCTCGACTTGGGCGGAGAGGTGGAAACCAGCTGCGGGAAGGTTTTGGGGCAGTGCCGCTCGACATAGCGGTTGACCGACTTGAGCATGCGCCGATGGAACAGGCCAAGCGTATCGGCGAGTTGCGCAGCTGTCTGCAATGTAGCCTTGATCCCGGCCGGACCCTCGACGTTCGTGAGGTTGACCCAGATCTTTTCCGCTTTGCCGTCCTTGAAATAGATCTTCGGAGACAGCGTCGCCGTCACTTTCTCGAGCTTGCCGTCCTGCTCGACCACGCAGTTGACGGTATGAGGCGGCACGCGCAACTTTTTCTGGTCGTCCGTCAGTGCGGCCACGAGCCTTGCGCGGCTGAGGTTGATATTTGCAGTGCACTGCGCATCCCCGAAGGCCCAGCTCAGCTTATGGCTGTCCGCCTCCTTGATCGTTGACCGCGCCCAGGTCTTCGTCAGGCTGCACCGCAGGTCGTCGCCTTTCGGATCTTTCTGCATAAGGATGGCGCACAGACGCTTGTCGCAGGCCTTGATCGCGGCCTCTTCCCCTCGTTGTTCTTCCAGTGCGTGCGCGACCGGCAGGAACAGGAGTGCCGCCGCTAGCACTGCAAGGGCAAAGGTCCGTCGCGCAGCGCGACCGGGAAGGCTTGTCATCGCATCAATCTCTCTAGGTCAACCGCGCCTGAGTTTACGCCGCGGATGGGCAGGCGGGCGCTATTCTCGGGCATGAGTTGGGCGGACCCGCGGCAACGACCAGTGGAACTGTCAGCATGCCGACGCGGTTATTCCTTTGTTGAGATCAAATGGATGTCCGAAAGGAAATAGTGTGCTGAAGGCCGTTGCTCTTGTCGCTGTCTTGGCAGTCGCAACAGCGGCATACACGAGGCCTGCCGGCGCACAAACGTCGCCGACGCCGGGCCCGACCAATCCCACGCCTGCACCCAATCCGCTGTCCAAGCCCGGAACCGACCTCGTCATCAATCCCACCAATGAGGAATGCCAACAGGGCTGGCGTCCGGGCTTGAAGTGGACGCAGGAACAGTTCGAGGCATTTTGCACACAAATGAAGACGAGCAAATAGCCGGCGGCCTACGCCTTTGCATCGACCTCAGCGAAGACCTTGCGAGCAATGCGAAAGCATTCCACGGCTAGAGGTACGCCGGCGTAAATGGCGATCTGATGCAGAATTGCCTGAATCTCGTCGCGGCTCACGCCGTTGGTCAGTGCGCCCTTCAAGTGCAATTCCCATTCATGCATGCGGTTGAGGCACGCCAGCATGACCAGGTTGAGCATGGAGCGCGTCTTGCGCGGCAGCCGCTCGTCGCCCCAGATCATGCCCCAGCAGTATTCGTTCAGGATATCCTGGAACGGTTGATTGAAGCTGTCGGCCGAGGCCATCGCCTTGTTGACGTACTCTTCGCCCAGTACGGCCTTGCGGTTGGCCATGCCCTTTGCCTGTAGTGCCTTGTCCATGAGGGTGTTCTCCCGTCCGTGCTTGTGGATGCCGGGGATCATTGGCAGCCTTTTCGGCGGGGCTCAAGCTGCCTAACCGCGCAGGGGCCCGGTAAATTTGTCGAGGCAGTATCCTATTGCAGTGTAGGTGCCTGCCGCTATCCCGTGCGCGATGCAAGTCTCTTGGTCATTCTCGCCAAGCATGCGCAGGCGCCATCTGGCGTCTCTTCTGGCTTCGGCTTCTCTATGGAGGCAACTGGTGTAGGCCGATTCAAGGAGCTGTTCCTGCGGCCGTTGCATGCGTTGGCTCCATTTCGCCGCTTCCTCTCGCGCCACGGGCTTGCAAAGCTCCAAGATGTCTAGTTCTGGAAGCTCAGCGGCGAGGGCATGCGCACTCCCTAAGACGGCCAATATTCCGAGGGGAAATGCGCGTGCCATGGATAAGCTTCCCGAAATAAGCGGGCAGATGGGGAGGATGATATCATGCGCGGATGAGCAACAAAGGAGCGGCAACGTGAAAACCGTAACCCTGAAGAGCGGTGACAAGGTGCCGGTGCTGGGTCTCGGCACCTGGCACATGGGTGAGCGAAAGTCGGAGCGGGCGGCGGAGGTCGCAGCCATCAGGCTGGGGCTCGACCTCGGCATCCGGCTGATCGACACGGCTGAGATGTACGGCGAGGGTGGTGCCGAGGAAATGCTGGCGGAAGCCTTGGCCGGGCGCCGGGACGAGATTTTCCTGGTGAGCAAAGTTTATCCGCACAACGCCTCGCGCAAAGGCGTTGTGGTGGCCTGCGAGCGTAGCCTCGCGCGGCTCAAGACCGATCGGCTCGATCTTTACCTGCTGCATTGGCGCGGCCCCGTTCCGCTGGCCGAGACGGTGGAAGCATTCGAGAGCCTGAAGAAAAGCGGCAAGATCCGGCAGTGGGGCGTCAGCAACCTCGACGCGGGCGACATGGAGGAACTCGCCGGCGTGCCGAACGGCAACAACTGCGCGTCGAACCAAGTGCTCTATCACCTCGACTCCCGTGGAATCGAATGGTCAGTGCTTCCGAAGTGCCAGAAGGCCGAGGTCATGGTGATGGCCTATTCTCCGCTGGGGCAGGGGCCGCTGCTGCGCAAACCCGTGTTGAAGAAGGTTGCCGACAAGCATGGCACCGATCCGGCGGCGATTGCCTTGGCGTGGGTCCTGCGCCATCCGGGGGTGATCACGATCCCCAAGGCCGTGAAGCCGGACCATGTGCGCGCGAATATGAAAGCGCTGGATGTGAAGCTCGATGCCGAGGACCTGAAGGCGTTGGACGCTGCCTTTCCGCCGCCCAAAAAGTCAGCGCCGCTCGATATGACGTGAGCGCCCGGCGCCTACGCTTTCGTCGTCCACCGCCGATTGAGGCGGATGCTTTCCTCCTCGAGGATCTCCAGGAACGCCTGCGCGCTGGGTGACATGGGGCGTCGCGCGGGCTCGATGAGAACGAGATCCAGGCCGAAGGGTGGCGCGGCGATCGGATTGACCGTGAACTGGCGTGACCGCGTTTCGTTGGCCATCATGATTCCCGGGAGGATCGCCGTCCAATCGGTCTGCGCGACGAAATCAAGGGTGCCCAGCATGGCATCCAGTTCGAGCAGACGGTCGATCGCAACGCCGTTGGAGGCAAGATACGTCTCGATCAACCGCCGCCGCGTATTGGCCTTGCTCGGCACCACCATCTTGAGTGGCCCCAAGTTTGCGAGCTGTACGGGCGCAAGGTGGGTCAATGTGGATTTGGCGCTGGAAACCAGAACTTCTGGCGTGTGCAGGAAGAGCCTGCTTTTGAGGCCGGGCGCGCCGGCGAATGCTGGCACGACCGCAAACTCCAGCTCGGCCGCCTGAACCTGCTCGGTGAGCGCTGCGCTGTAGCCCTCCACCACTCGAACGATGACGTTGGGGTGCTGGTCGATGAAGCGCGCCAGCGCTGGCGCCAGAACGCACCGGGTCGTGGTCGGCATCAGCCCGATGACAATATTGCCGGCGAGCCCGGCCCCCGTCTTGCGAACGGCGCTGGTTGCTTTCGCGTAGGTATTGAGCAGCTCGATGCAGTGACGATAGTAGCCGTCGCCGGCCGGCGTCGGCACCACGCGGCCTTTGTCACGGGCGAACAATTTGGCGTCCAGCGTGTCTTCCAGCTTGCGGATGTGCTGTGACACGCCCGATTGTGTCGCATGCTCGCGCCGCGCCGCGGAGGTAAACGAACGCTCCTCGTACGCTGCTACGAACAGGCGGATGTCACGCAGGCTGTTGCTCACGGTTGTCTGCTGCAATGAGAATTTCTAATCGACCGAGGCGCAATGTATCACAATTTATACTGGACCGCGATGCGCATGGTCTACCCTCTCGGCCTGAGACCTTTGTAAATCGCCGGACGGCGATTCAGGCCATGGGCCGTTCGTCGTCCCACACCTTTTCCGGCATCGGCAATCCAGCAAACGTCTCCTGGCCGATGGGACCATTGGGTTGGATTCCGAGCATATCGAGCACCATGACGAGTTGGCGCACGTGCTGCCCGGAATGCCACGTCGTGCGTTCCATGAATTCGTGCACGGTAACGTCGCCGTAGTACACGTCGGCCTTGCGCGAGACGTCGGCTGTCTCGCCCGGTCCATGCCACCAGGCCTCGAACCGATCACGTACATCCTGGCCATAGGCCAGGATCTTGGCCTTGGTATCCATCTCTGGCGGCGGTATGCGGCCATACACGCCCTCTTTGAGCGGCAGGCCCTGCACCTCATGCTCCAGGAACGCGTCGGCGATGTTGAAGATATGGTAGGCGAGCTGGGCGTAGCTGCGGGGGCGATGCGGCAGCAGGCGGCCAGTCTTGTCGTCGGGAATCTGCGCGAAAAGGCGGTGTGCCGCCGTCTGTATGACCACCAGTCGAGCGGCCAACTCGGACGCAGGCAATACTTGCGTGCCGCCCCATTGGATGCCGGCGACGCGCGCCACGTCGCGCAAGACCTGGCCGTTCGCCCAATCCTCCCCACGGCGGATGATGGGCACCGAACGGACGCCCAGCGCGGCAAGCTCCTCGAACGCGCCTTTGTCCTCCAGTACATTCACGGAGACAAAAGGCACGCCGTGCTTGGTCAGGAACTCCTTCATCCTGAGGCAGCTGGTGCAACCTGGCTGCCAATAAGCCTTGACGACCGGGGTGTCCGGAGACGATTGCGTCATCGACCTGCTCCTCGCGAGACCACGGCGCACGATACCGCGCCTGTCCGAGCGAGCAAGGCCTGGGCTATTGGTCGTTCGTTGCGGGGGTGATCAGTTCATCGCGGCGACAGCGACGGCGCCGGCAATGAAGAGGGCATGAACTGCTAGGAATATGAGGGACTGAGGCAAGAGGCGTTGCATTGAAGTCTACTCCGACGTGATCCGGCCCCTTAACGCCGCACGGACTTCCCGGGTTCCAGGCGTAACCACGTTATGGGCTTGCAGGTGACAAAGGGGTGCCGGACGTCGGCATCCGCCTTGTTTTTCCCTCGGAGTGGACCGCCCGCCAACTGTCGGAATCTGCAACCGAAGCTGACATTTAGACTTAAATATCTCAGTCGCCAGGGGCCGGGCCGTCCTCGATCACGCATAGCGTTGGCGAGCAAGGGCCGCGCCCTGCGCCAGCGCCGCCAGCTTGGCGTAGGCGATGTCTCGGCGCATCGGCGCCATGCCGCAATTGGTGCAGAGCTGAATGCGCGCAGCCGGGATATGCTTCATGGCTGCGGCCGCCACTTCGGCAACCTGCTCGGGGGTCTCGACCGTATCGCTGGCAACGTCGATGGCCCCTACCAGCACATCCTTGCCCTCAAGCAGGCTTATGAGTTCCAGCGGAACCTTGGAGTTGCGGCATTCCAGCGAAACCTGGCGGATGCTGCTGTTGGCAATGGCCGGAAAGATGCGCTCGTACTGCCGCCACTCGGAGCCCAACGTCGCCTTCCAATCGATGTTGGCCTTGATGCCGTAGCCGTAGCAGATGTGCACGGCCGTGGTGCACTTGAGGCCGGCAGCGGCGCGCTCCAACGCCGGGATACCCCAGTCGGTCACCTCGTCCATAAACACGTTGAAGGCCGGCTCGTCGAACTGCACGACATCGACGCCATCCTTCTCCAGCGCACGCGCTTCCTGGTTCAGGAGGTCGGCGAACGCCATCGCCATCTTCACTTTGTCGCCATAGTGCCGGTCGGCGATGGTATCGGAGATCGTCATGGGGCCGGGCAGCGTAAACTTGAGCTTCTTGCGGGTATGCGCGCGGGCGACCTGCGCTTCGAACGCGTGTACGCGCCCCTTGAGGCGCACCGGGCCCACGACCTGCGGCACCATCGCTTTGTAGCGGTCCGCGCGAATGCCCATTTCCACCTTGTTGGCGAAGTCGATGCCCTCGACGCGTTCGAGGAACCCGTGCACGAAATGCTGGCGCGCCTGCTCGCCGTCGCCGACGATGTCGATGCCGGCGTCCTCTTGTTCTTTCAGCGCAAGAAGTGTGGCATCGCGCTTGGCCGCATCCAGGGCAGCGCCCTCGAGCCGCCACGGCGCCCACAGCTTGTCGGGCTCGGCGAGCCAGGCCGGTTTCGGCAGGCTGCCGGCAATAGTGGTCTCGAACATGGTGTTCCTCCCGTTTCGTTGGCAGTGCCGCCGGCACGATGCTAGCCTCGATCATAACGCAGCAAAGGTTCCGCGTAAGCCGTGGGCCGCTTCCCAAGGGGGGATTTATGTTCCAGGCCGCCGACGCCGCACGCTTTCTCGACGAGGCCCATCGTACGCGCGCCCGCTACGAGAATCTGCCGGAGGCCATAACGCCGAAATCTGTGGCCGACGCCTACGCCGTGCAGGCCGCGCTGTGCGACATGTGGGGAGCGCGGCTCGGCGCCGTGGCCGGCTTGAAAATCGCCACCACCACCAAGGTCATGCAGGCCCTGATGGGCATCGATCATCCATGCATGGGCACGATCTTCGCGTCGCGCGTGCACACGTCGCCGGCCACGATCGCCAAGGCGGACTACATCAATGTGCGGATCGAATGCGAGCTGGCAGTGAAGCTTGGCCGGGATCTGCCGAAGGGTCCTGCACCCTATACGCGCGAAAGCGTGCGCGCCGCGGTGACACACATCATGCCGGCCTTCGAGCTGATCGAGGATCGCTTTGCCGACTACAAGACCTCCAAGGCCCTGTCACTGATCGCCGACAATGCCTGGAACGGCGGCATCGTACTGGGGGCTGCCAAGCCATTGCCCGCCGGCCTCGATCTCAACGGCATCCAGGGTGTACTCAAGAGCAACGGCAAGGAGGCCGGCAGCGGCAAGACCGACGATCCCCTCGGCGCGCTGGCGTGGCTCGCCAACCAGGCGGCGGATGTCGGTCGCCCCATGCAGGCGGGTATGGTGGCCATTACAGGAAGCGTCATGGTCACCGTGGACATTGCGCCCGGCGAGCGCCTCGACTTCTCGCTCGCCGGCATAGGCGAGACCTCGTTGACTGCGACCTGAGGCATGTGCATGCTTCCGGTGCGCGATCAGGGCGCATCCCGTCCACGGAAAGGGAAACTCCCACCTGATCTGCAATGCCGTTGAACTGAGTATGACCTCTTTCCGCCCGTCTCGTGGACATCGGGCATAACGCGAAAGAAGGTCCACCATGACTGACACACCCGGCACGCCGGACGCGAAGAATTTCGTCCAACCCCTCCCCGCCAATCCAGACCTGGAAATGCAGAGAAAGCTCGCCAAGTCGCTTGCGCGCGATTTCTGGCGCGGCGAGGCGGAAGCCGTCGCACGCGTTGCAGCGCTGCACCCGAAGCCGCCGGCGGCCAACAAATGCTCGTTGAGCGATGCACAGCTTGTCATTGCGCGGGGTTACGGCTTTGCAAGCTGGGCGAAGCTCAAGCACAAGATCGACGGCCTCACAAAAAAGCCGGTGGAGCTCTTTGTCGCCGCAGTCAAAGCGGGCGATGTCGATGGTGTGCGCGATCTGCTCACGGCCCATCCCGACATTGCCAAGCGGATCAATGAGCCGCTGTTCGACTTCAAGCAGATGGCGGTCCACGCCGCCCATCGCAACCTCGCCATGCTCGACCTGCTGCTCGTCCACGGGGCCGATATCAACGCGAAGAGCACCTGGGAGCATGGCGGTTTCGGCATCCTAGAGAATGTCACACCGGAGCGGGCCGCGCCGCTGATCGCGCGGGGCGCCGCGGTGGACATCTGGGCAGCCGCCAATCTCGGCATTCCAGATCGGGTCAAGGAGCTGATCGACGCCGATCCGGCGCTCGTCAATGCCAAGGGCGGCGACGGCAAGCGGCCGCTGCACTACGCGCGCACGGTCGAGATTGCGGAATTCCTGCTCGACTCCGGCGCTGAGATCGATGCGCTCGATGACGATCATAGCTCGACGCCGGTTCAGCATCTCATCGGCGACAACGTGGACGTGTGCAAATTCCTCGCGACGCGGGGTGCCAAGACTGATGTGCTCCTGGCTACAGCTCTTGGCGATCTAGCGCTCGTGCGCCGGCATCTCGATGAGGATCCGGCATCGATCGGCATGCGGGTCAGCCAGGACTGGTTTCCCATGATCGACACGGCGCCGAACGGCGGACACATCTATCAGTGGACGCTGGGGTTTCACGTCTCGGCCTTCGACATCGCCCGCAAGCGGGGCCACAAGGATGTGCTCGACTTTCTGCTGTCGCGCGCACCGCCTGTCGATCGCCTGATGCAGGCGCTGTGGTCCGGTGACGGCGAAGCCGCGGATGCCGTGCTGGCAACCGATCCTTCGGTCATCGAACAGGCGCCGCCACAGATCTTGCGCCAAGTGGCCGATGCCGCGCGCAACAACAACACGGCTGCCGTCAAGGCCATGCTGGCTCGCGGCCTTCCCGTCACCGCCGTGTCACAGCACGGCGCAGCGCCGCTGCATTGGGCCTGCTTTTCATGGCAACCCGGAGATGCTGGCCAGACGTGCTGAGTCATGGCCCGCCGATCGAAATGCGAGACCGCGACTTCAGCGGCACGCCCATGGGCTGGGTGATCAATGGTGCCATGGGCCACTGGCATGGCATCTCCACCGCCAAGCATGGTGAGTGCGCGCGTCACCTGCTGGACGCGGGTGCGCAGGTCGATGAGACGGCGCTGCCAACGGGCAACGATGAGCTCGATCAGGTTTTGCGCGCGCATTTCTTGAGAGGTAACAGGTCGTAGACGGAAGCCCGCGACCAGCGATCCTCACTCAGGGGACACATCGCCCGCTCCGTTTTCCGGCGCTGACGTCGCATCGGTTGCCGGGCGCGCAGCAAAAATGCCCACCCATGGAATTTTGGCTTTGTGGATTGAAGCAGCAGGTGGCGCCGGCACCGCACGGGACGCCCTTGTTCTTGTCTCTGGTATGATAAGCGGTATGGCTGCAGCACTGCCAGTTGCTCGGAATGCACCCGTCACCACACCGCTTGTTTCCCGGTGGACAGGATTGCGCGAAGCCATCTGTGGGTGCCATCAGCAGCAGAAGCAAAGCAAGTCCGAGAAGAGCAATCAACTTGGGACCAATAGCTTTCATCGACATGTGCCCCCCCAATTGTTGTTTCGCAAACAAACGATCCAATGTAGCGACCGATCTATCTCCGGATGCTGAGGATATCCAGCTTGCCGCGCGACGTCGAGCATCGTCACACGCAAAGGCATTTTTCATGACGTAGATCGAGCCGGATGCGACGGGCAAGCCGCGCCGGCATCCTTGCCTTGCGGGCCGGTACATCAACGGCAACCTGGGCAACACCCATCGGCCCACGGCGCGAAGGCCGCCGTGGGTTGCCCGCAACTGGCTGGTCAGGTTGCGACCGTCGCCAGCCCGTTGTTCAGTACGACCACATCACGCTCGACCACGCGTGCGCGAAATGACACCTGCCCGCCATCCTGCCAAATTTCCGTGCGGATGGTCTCGCCGGGAAACACAGGAGACGAGAAGCGCACCTGGATGCTCTTGAGCTTCGCCGGGTCGCCGCCGCAGCACGCCTTGACGATGGCGCGGCCGGTCACGCCATAGGTGCACAACCCGTGCAGGATCGGCGTCTTGAACCCGCCCTTGGCCGCGGCCGCGGGGTCGGCGTGCAGCGGGTTGCGGTCGCCGGAGAGGCGATAGATCAGCGCCGAGTTCGGATGCGTCTTGAAATCCACCTTGGCGGCAGGCGTGGTCTCCGGGAGATTGTGCGGCGCCGGCTGCGGTCCAGGCTTGCCGCCGAAGCCGCCATCGCCCCTGAGCATGGCAGCCGACGTCATGGTAGCGATAGGCTCGCCGCTCTTCTTGTCGACGATTGTCCGTTCCGCGTACAGCACGGCGCCCTTGTCCTTGCCCTTGTCGAGCAGATCGACGATGCGGCCCCGGCCGACCACCGTGCCGGACGGCGGGATCGGCTTGTGCAAGGTCAGATACTGCTCGCCATGCAGAACCTTGGTGTAGTCGGCGGTGGATTCCTTGCTCTCCAACCAGTTGCCTGGATAAGCCAATACGACCGCCATGGTCGGGAGCGCTGCAAGTCCCTTCTCGTAGACGAACTTGAGATCGCCAGGTTCGTCGGGATCGGAGCCGCAACCCAAACCCAGCGCATAGAGCATGGTGTCTTTTTCGGTGTAGCTGTGCTCGATCTCGGGAAACTTCCAGTTCAGGATCTTTTGTGGGTCTAAGGGCATGGGCAGCAGCTCGCGGCTGAGGGCGGGACGAAAAGGCTAACGGCGAAAGGTGCAGCGCGCAACGCACTTCCTGCTAGCTCGGAGGGTGCCAGTCGTAGAGCCAATCTAGGCGGGCCATGAGTAGGGCGGCAGGAACAAATCGGAATACGGCATCGCGTGCATGAGAGAACGGAGGGGCGAGCCGGTAGATGCGCCCCTGCCGGACGCTCGCAGCCTGTACGCGCTGGGCACGCTGGCGGCGCAGCGATGCGTAGCTGTGGAGACTGCCGGATGTATCGTCGGAGGCGCACAGGCAATCGGCCAACACGATTGCGTCCTCCATCGCCAAGGCTCCACCCTGCGCCAGGTAAGGCAGCATGGGATGCGCCGCATCGCCGAGCAGGGCGACGCGGCCGTTGGTCCAGGCGGGCAACGGCGGCAGGGTGTAAAGCGCCCACTTGCGCCAGGACGTGACGCCGCCCAGGACATCCGTCAGGCTGGAGTGAAAGGGCGCGAGGTGCGCCAGCAGCGTGCTTGCGTCGGCCTCTGCGTCCCACGCGTGATCCTGCCAGTCTTCGCGCGCGATCACCACCACTGCGATCTCGCTGCCGCCGCGCACCGGATAGTGCACGATGTGAGCCTGCGGGTTGAGCCACAGACCGACCGCAGGAATTGCCAGGCGGCCAGCTTGCGTGACCGGGATGACAGTGCGTGTCGCCGTAGCGCCGGCGAATTCGGGAGCCGGCATGCCCGGGAAGGACTGGCGAACCGTCGACCAGAGACCGTCGGCCCCGATCAATGCTCGCCCGGTCTCGGTTGCACCGGAGCGAGCGGTGACGGTCACGCCCGTTGCAATCTCGGATAACGAAGCGACGTCGAAGCCGGTGCGTATGGCAATGCGCGGATCGGCGATCGCCGTGTCGAGCAATACGCGCTGCAGATCGCCTCGATGCGCGACCCAGTAGGATGCGCCATGACGATTGGCGATCCAGCTCCCCAGCGGCAGGCGCGTCAGGACACGTCCACTAGATCCAGCATGGACGACGATGGCCTCCGGCATGCCGGCGAGTGGTCGCAACGCCTCGGCCACTCCCAGCGCCTGCAGTACCCGCATGCCGTTGGGGCCGATCTGAATGCCGGCGCCAAGCGGCACAAATTCGCGGCTCCGCTCCAATACGACCGATGGCTGATTGCGTTTTGCCAGCGCCAAGGCGAGCGCCAAGCCCCCGATGCCGCCGCCGGCGATCAGGATCGGCTGCCTCGCAGACATGGCAGACTTTCAGACTGCGGCTTCGTGCGGCGTCACGAGACAACCATCGGGATCGGTCTGCCCGGGCTCGAGGCCGGCGTTGTGCACGTAGAGGGTGGAGCAGTAGGGGCAGAGAATCTGGCTATCTGCGCCCATGTCCAGATAGACGTGGGGATGGTCATGAGGGGGTCTTGCCCCCATGCATTGGAATTCCTTCACGCCGACATAGATCTTTTCCACGCCTTGATCGTTGGCGAGATGGGGGACGAGCGAATCTGCCATTGCGCGTGCCTGTGGCTCGATGGGTGCGGAACTGGCGGCAACATAGCGGCTCAGGGCGCGAGATGATAGGGGTGGGGCGAGCGCAGAGTGGTCACACATGAGCATGAGGAATGACCATGCAGACCTTCAATTCGGACGGCGTGCGCATCGCCTTTATGGACGAGGGCAGCGGCGACCCTATCCTGCTGATCCACGGCTTTGCCTCCAGCGTGAAGGACAACTGGATCGATCCCGGCTGGGTCGGGCTTCTCGTCCAGAACGGATTCCGTGTGGTCGCGATCGACAACCGGGGGCATGGCGAGAGCGAGAAACTCCACGATCCGAAGGCTTACGCCGCACCGCTGATGGCTAAGGACGCGCATCGCCTCCTCGATTACCTGGGCATCGCACGCGCCGACGTGATGGGTTATTCGATGGGCGCGCGCATCACCGCGTTCCTGGCCCTCCAGCACCCCGATCGCATGCGCAGCGCCATCTTCGCCGGGCTGGGCGGCAACATGGTGCGCCCTATGGCGGGAACCGGGCCGATTGCGCATGCGCTCGAGGCGGAGAGCATCGAAGATGTCACCAACCCCACCGCGCGCACCTTCCGTGCCTTCGCCGAGAAGACGGGCGGCGATCTCAAAGCGCTGGCCGCGTGCATCCGGGGCGCGCGCGACCCCATCAGTCGGGAGGCCATCTCGACGGTCGCCTGTCCCGTACTGGTGGTTACGGGAAGCGAGGACGTGATCGGCGGCCGCGCCGAAGAGCTGGCCGCATTGATACCGGGTGCGGAGGCGCTTACGGTACCGAGGCGGGATCACATGCGCACTGTCGGCGATCGCGTCTACAAGGAAGGTGTCCTCGCGTTTCTGCGGCGGCGGCCGTGATCCGCGAGATGAAGACGGGTGGAAATTCATTCATGGCAGCCGAGTTCAAGGCCAGCGATCCGGACTACGCAAAGGTCGTACGTGACAGCTTCGCCAGGCAGGGCCTCATGACCACGCTCGGCGCACGCATCGTCACCATCGAACCGGGGTTCTGCGTGATCGAAATGGAATACGCACCCGGCGTGTCCCAGCAGCAAGGCTTCTTTCACGGCGGCGCCATCGGCGCGATCGCCGACACGGCGGCCGGGTATGCCGCCTATTCGCTGATGCCAGCCGGATCGGAGATCCTGACCGTCGAATACAAGCTCAATCTCGTGCGCGCAGCGGTGCCGCCGACGCTCAGGGCCGAAGGTCAGGTCTTGCGCGCAGGCAGAACCCTCACGGTGTGCCGGGCAGACATCTACCATCAGGGTGCCAACGGCTTGGAGCCATGCGCGCTGCTGCAATCGACGCTGATGCGACTGGAGCCTGCGCGCGCGTGACGCTCGCTGTGCGCAACAGCAAAAGGCTCCTGCAAGACCGATTGCCAAGCCTGAAGGACAAACACGGGGGAATGTCACAGGTCTAGCGACGGCGAACCGCAGGAGCCCCTACGCACTTGTACGCAACACTTTACAGACGCACTTTCAGACAAGGACACAATATCGGCGTCTACAACTCATGTCATTAAAGTTGATCGCGCAAGGTGGGCTTCCTGTGGATAAGTCTGCGCACTCGCTTGTCATAAAAATGTATTGCTCGTGCCGCGCGTTAGCGCGCGCAGCGGCACCTCCGATCCCCGCCTTCCTGTTGGCAGCGTGCGTGGCTCTGCAAGCGTATTCCGTGCCCCGCGCAGCGGCTCAAACAGCCGTCGACCTGGAGCTTGTCATTGCCGTCGACGTCTCGTTGTCGATGGATCTCGACGAGCAGCGCCTGCAGCGCGATGGCTACATCGCGGCGTTTCGCGATGTCGAGATCCACAAGGCCATCACCTCGGGAGCGTACGCGCGCATCGCGGTGACGTACATGGAATGGGCAGGTCCAATCTCACAGAGCGTCGTCATTCCATGGACCATTCTCGACGGTCAGGCAGCGGCGATCGCGTTCGCCGACAAACTTGAAGCATTGCCGATTTCGCGCGCGCGGTTGACCTCGATCAGCGCGGCGCTGAAGTTCTCGCAGGATCTATTTGGTGGAAGCGGCGCCAAAGGTATCCGCCGGGTGATCGACGTCTCGGGCGACGGCCCCAACAATGCGGGCGAACCGGTGGTGCCCGTTCGCGACGAACTCGTGGCTGGCGGCATCGTCATCAACGGACTGCCGATCATGCTGCACACGGCGGTCTCCACGACATTCGACATCAGCGATCTCGATCAGTACTACGGCAACTGCGTGATCGGCGGTGCCGGAGCGTTCATGGTGCCGGTGAGAGAGCTGAAGGAATTCGCCTCCGCCATTCGCCGCAAGCTTCTGCTCGAGATATCCGGGCTAGGAACTCCGGCGCGGATCATACCCGCGCAGAACTCGCAGCCGGCGGAGGGTTACGACTGTCTGACGGGCGAGAAACGGTGGCGGCAGTATTTCGATCGCATACCGAATTGATGCGCGCGCCTTGCGGCTACCACTTTGCGAACGGCGCAGAATCGCGATGCCGCCGCAATGGGAATGGGTAGTTAACGCGGCATTAAGCACGTCTGCGCCATGCTATCGACGCCATGTATCAGTCCCGCGTAGCCATTTCCCTGGCAGTGCTGGCATCGCTCGCCCTATGGGCGTGCAGCAGCCGCCCGACCTTCGTTGCCAAGGATGAACCATGGCGCGCCGATGAAGAGCGCGCCTGCCTGGCCTCGGGGTACGTGCGCGAGTCGCCCTTCGTGGCTGTGCGTTCGGCGCTGGGTGGCCCCAGCGTCTGCGGCGCGATCAGGCCCTTCACCGTTTCGGCCACCGCACGCGGCGCGGTCGCGTTGCAGCCGCCGGCACTGCTGCGCTGTCCGATGATTCCCGCAGTGGAGCATTGGATGGAGCGCATCGTCATGCCGGCGGCGCGCTATCATTTGCGTGCTGACGTCGTCGAACTCAAGGTTGCCGGCTCGTATTCCTGCCGGCCCATGAACCATGTGCATGGCGGGCGACTTTCCGAGCATGGTCACGCCAACGCCCTCGATATTTCTGCCTTTGTCCTGAGCAACGGAACCGTCGTCACGGTGAAAGGCGGATGGTGGGGGGCGCTGGCAGAGCGCAACTTCCTGCGGGCAGTGCACGACGGCTCCTGCAGCGTCTTCACGACGGTTCTGGGTCCGGCCTACGACGCCAATCATCGCGACCATTTCCATCTCGACCTCGCCCGGCACAATGCCGAGGGCAGGATCTGCAAGTAAGCGTCCCTGTGTGAATGCAGGGCACGGTTGCGATCGGCGACAGTCGACAAACAGCCGGCGTATGCGTAGCGGTACACGGTTTGCATGCCCCGGCTGGAACTGTTGTGATCGTCGCGCTCCTCTCCATGATCCCAGAACATGACAATGCATCCGACGCCGTCTTCGCCTGGGTGATCCGCTCATGAGCGCGGATGCGCGCGCGGCCGAAACGCCCATGCGCGCGATTGTTCTCTTGGCCATCGCAGGCTTTGTCAGCGCGGCGAACCTGCGTGTGTGCGATCCGTTGCTGCCGCAGATGGCCGGTGAGCTGGGCATTACTGTCGGTGAAGCCGGCGCATTCATTACTGCCTTCGCGGTGTCGTACGGCCTGTTTCAGATCGTTATTGGTCCTCTGGGCGATGCGCAGGGCAAGTTGCGCATGGTGGTTATCGGATGCGTTTGGGCGGGTGTAGCCACGATCGCGTGCGCTCTCATGCATGGGCGCCTTGAGTTGGCGTCATTACGCTTCCTGGCTGGGGTGGGAGGTGCGGCGATCATACCGCTGGCTGTTGCCTGGCTCGGAGATGTCATCCCATACGAGCGCCGCCAGCCGATCCTCGCCCGTTTTGCCACAGGTCAGATTCTGGGTGTCGTGTTCGGTCAGGCGGCTGGTGGCATACTCGGTGAATTCGTCGGCTGGCGCGGGGCGTTGCTGCTCGTTGGCGTCGCCCACCTTCTTGCCGGCGCTTTGCTGGCGTTCGAAATGCGGCGGCTGACAGTTGGTGTGCCGGCGCCCGGGCGTGCGCGCTGGGGCGAAGCTGCGCTGGCTGCACGTGACATCCTGCAGCGGCCCTGGGCGCGCATCCTGCTCGGCACCACGTTTCTCGAAGGCGTGCTGATGTTCGGCGCGTTTGCCTATGTCGGCGCCCATCTGCATCAAAGGTTCGGCATCGGTTCGGGACTGGTCGGCATCACCATTGCAGCGTTCGGCATCGGCGCGCTGATTTACGCGTTGGCAGCCGGAACGCTGGTCGCGCGACTGGGACAGGCGAAGCTGCTTGCGGCAGGTAGCGTGCTCGTGGCCTTCGGGTACGTGGTCCTTGCCGTCATGCCATGGCTTTGGCTTGCGTCGCCCGCCGTGGCCATCATAGGGCTTGGCTTCTACATGCTGCACAACACGCTGCAGACCGAGGCAACCCAACTGGCGCCCGAAGCGCGCGGGCTGTCGGTCTCGCTGTTTGCAATTGTGCTGTTTACCGGGCAGGCCGTGGGTGTGGCCCTTGCCGGATGGGTGCTCGATCGCTGGGGCGGCACACCGGTCTTTCTGGCTGCTGCCGGCGGCATGCTCGTCATCATCCTGTGGTTCCGGCTGCAGCTTGTGCGCAGAAACGGTTGACGACGAACCCGGTTGTCTGATGTGCGTCCGCTCTGTTTGAGCTAGAAACCAACCCATGAACTGGCACAGGCACGGTCGCGGCGGGCGGCGCAGCTATCACCATGGCAACCTGAGGGAAGCCCTGGTCGATGCCGCGCTCGAAGTCCCATCTCCATCGCACTTTCCTACCATCAGGAACGCGCTTGGAGCAAACCCGGAGCGCTAGGCTGCGGTTCCATGACCTCAAACGGGCTGCGCGATGAGCCGGTTGCTGTCGCGGGGATCCAGCTCGAACTCCTCAATGACAACTGCAATCGCTTTGCTCGCGTCGGCGGCTTTCACGATTCCAATCTGAGCCGCCCGCGCCCCTCGAAGCCGTAGCACCATCCAGTCGCGTTTCTTCTTACTCATCGTCTGGCACGACCACGAAGCAGATGTTGCCGCACCGCTTGCATGGCGACGGCATCGGGATTGGTTGGTCGGCCCGGGTGACTTCCAGACAAGCATGACACTGCCAGCCGCCGATGTATGCGGGTCAGCTTCACCTCGTCGGGCTGACCGAACTTGGCGAGGATGTCCTCGCGCTCGACCTTCATGCCGTCGATATAGGTGGTGGAGGAGAAGGGCGCGAGTTTGGCCGAGCGCGATGCAGCTCGAACACTACAAGCACAAGGTCGTCGCCCGAGACGAAGGGTGAGCAGGTCGCAACGTCCTTTCGTTGCAACTCGCCGGACATTCGTCGGACAAAACGTCGGACAAAAGCGAGCGTTTAACTGCCTGACCTGAATAGCGTTTTAGGCGCTCATTGACACGCACTCCCCCCGCGGGTGTAGGACGGCCGGATTGAAGATTCCCATAGCGACCATAGCGGCCCTCGTCTCGCCGCAACCATTGCACCGGAGGGACCTGAGAGGCAAAGGGTGAAAGCCCCGGCAAGGCTATCCCGACGGGATGAGTGCCCGAGCTGGTAAGGGCGCGAAGCAGTGGGCTTTGTCCGTCACCAGAAGTAGCGGATACTTTGGGGCTGCTTCTTCGTGACAGCGACCTTCGGCTTCACCTGCTCGACAGGTATCGGAGCCGGTCTCATCTTGACCTCAGTGACGATGGCGGCAGCAGGTGACGAGATGATTGTCCTGAGCATCGCGACCAGCCCAGCACACATGGCACATAGTCACAGGACCGCCACCACCACGAGGTTCAATGCTCATTGGCCCGACCCGTGCGCGCCAAGATGACGACGTGGACAGTGTTCGTTATGCGCGACCAACTGGAGCCGGGGCTGCACATTGAGTTCCACAAATCGGGCAGCACTGAACGTGACCCTGTCCCGCCACTCGCTGCTGGGGATAGGCTGAATTTACGGTTTCCCGACAAGCACCGTTCGGGAGTGGTCATAGAGACGAGTGGGGATGCCGGCGAATCCAAGCCGAGAGCGGTCGCTGGAACATTCGATTGGCCACGCCCACCGAGACGGCATTACCACTCCCCAAGAGGGATGAAGACTGTCGAGTGGATAGTCGACGCTCGTGTCTAGGTATGTCAGTACGCGCGCTCGTAGATCCCGGCGACCTCGGCCGCGGTCATGGCGCCATTGCCGACGTCGTGCTGCACCGACGGTACTGACCGGTTCATAGCGGTAGGGCGCCCCATGGGGGATGAGGCGCCCACCTTGGGGCTCAACCGAAACCCTAGAGGCTGGTGCTGCACGTACCTCGTGCTCGCGTAGAACGCTTGCATGCCCAGCCGGTTCCAGCACCGGGGTCACACAGCCAACGAGTGCACTATTGCCCGCACCTCCAATAGATTGGCCACATAGGCGAGCACGAAGACCAGCGCC
>CAWFBJ010000017.1:0-729706 GCA_963814055.1 uncultured Alphaproteobacteria bacterium | reverse complement strand
TCAATTTGGTGCAACCGCGGCTCAGGGCATGACGTTGATTAATGGCCAACCACAGTGCCCGGCAAACACGCCGGTCGTTGACGCGTTGAATGTAGTCCCGCAGGCTTTCATAGATCCGATCGCAACGAAGTTGCTGAAATTTCAGCCAACCGGCACCGGATACTTTATGGATAACGTTTCTGAGAAACGCTGTAATCAACCGGCAGGTCACTGAGGACGAGACGCGCTACACGGTGCGCATCGATCACCAACTCACAGATTCCAGACCGATGGAACTTTCGCTACACGGTCACACCGGCAATCGGCGTTCGAAACTTCGGTAGCGACGTAAACGGCAGCACCGGCGTCTTCAGTGATGCCAAACATATCCTCCTCGGCAACGATCATACTTTCTTCAGCCACAGTCTTCAATAGTTTGAAGCTCAACTATACGCGCGGAGTGTTCAGCGAAGACTTCGCTCCGGAGTTTTCGATAAATGGCGGACGGAACCTCGCCGTCGAATTGGGACTACCAAGTGTTACCAGTGGCGGCATTCCACTATTCCAGTTAAGTTGGTGACGCTGGTTTCTTCCAACGCCTTTGCTGACATTGGTTCGTCCGGCTCGACTAACAACTTCAACGTCGAGGAGCGATTCAATATTAATGATGTCCTTTAATGCGATCGTTCTAGGCGCAGCTGCCAGCTCAGCCACCATATTGGCGACCACCTACGCGCTGTACCGGCGCATCCGTGGTCCGGACGGCCCGCGCAGGAGTGCCGCCAAGGCGCTGCGCGATGAAGCCAAGGCTCATCTGAAAAGGGGTAGCCTGCCCCGAGCGCTCGCTCTCATGGATCTTGCTATCAAAATGAACCCGCGCGCCGGGTACGCCTACTACATCCGCGGTTTGATCTGGGAAGAGCGCGGCAATGGATTGAAGGCGATCGCCGACTGGAAGCGATGTTTGAAGAGGCTGCCCAATTTTACCGATGCGACAGAGAAGCTCTTACACTACGAGAGTGCAGCACCTCGTGCAGGATCGAGCTGGGCTCTAACTTATGGTGCAGCGGCTGTATTAGTACTGATTGTTGTTGCGGGTGTATTGGCGACCTACAACTCGTGAAATCGCCAAGCGGTTAGCGCCGGTCGCGGCTCCGCTGCACGCTCCTAGCGCCGCCGATCGTTCCTGCCGGGTAAGCCCGCGCTTGTCGCGCCACGTCTCGTAGGCATCCACGACTGCGCGAAAGGCTTGGTTCGGCTCGACACTCATCACGCCATTCTAGGTCGGCGGGATTGCAAAAGCAGCCGCTACACGTAGCGCTGAGGATGCGCGTGCATGCAAAATGTGGAGATGCTCCGTCGGCATGAGCTTTCACGACTTTTGCGTCACCGCGTGCGAAGACTGTGGATAACCGGGAATGCGGTGCCGGGCTATTTCGTTATGTGTCGAACGCGTAGCGCAGGGGTTGGACCCCAACTCGGTTGCCGGCGCCTAGTTGGGAACTGCAATGGTAAAGGCGTCGACAGCGGTTCTGGTATTGCTGCTCGCGGGCTGTAGCCCAAATAATCAGCGTCTCACTGACATGTATTCAGCGGTGGGCGGCACCCCTTTCCAACATGCAAACCTTACATGGCTCGTCAGGGATCGGCGCGACATCGGCTCGATGCTCATCCAGTACGATGCATTCGCGACCAGCCAACACGTGACTATTCCTAAGCAGTCGTTTGATGGTGTAGCGGCGGCCTATTTGGCGACCGTGGGAGCCGGGTGCCAAATCAAAACTGGATCGCAGGTAATGACATTGAGCTACGAATTCACCTACCAGTGCGGTAGCGCCTAAGCTTCGGTGCTCCGTGCGCAGGCAGGTTCAGCGGCCACGTAGTCGGCTGCGCGCCGGACACTCGGTGGCCGTCGTCAGCTCGTGCACTATTGTTTGTTGGGACGACCAAGACGAGCATGCTAAGTTTTTGCAATCACGCAGCATGAGCCTCAACCGGCTTACGGGGTTTGCCCTCATCTTTCGAGGAGCTGACCGATGCCGCAATGGGAATATACCAAGATCGACCTCAATCAGACATCTGGCAAGACTGACGACATCGATTTGCTCAACACCGCCGGCGGGGATGGCTGGGAACTGGTTGGGATCACGACCAATAACATCGCGTATCTGAAGCGCCAGATCGAGGACGTCGAACCTGCACAACGACGGCCTGCGGCACAGTCCTCTCGCCGCAAATGACTCTCCGAGTCATTCTCTGATGTCGAGCGACTTCCGAGTGTGAGAAACATGGCCTCAAGGGCATCGTGTCCCAGCGCAAAGATGCGCCTTCATTCCGGCACGTGCGGATCAAGGTCAGGGCGGGAGGCCAACAGGGAACGCGGGTTATTGTTTGCAGGGCCGTTAGCGGTTGCGCGCCGCTATCGCCAGTATGCCCTTCACCAGTGCTTCCGCCTCGGCTCTGAACGGCGGCTCGACGTATTCCTCAGCCGGGAGTGACCCTGGAGGTGCATGCGTCTCAACGGCTTCCCGGATCATGCGCAAGGCGGCTCGACAGTTTTTGATGCTGTCACGGAAGACCTGGCGCTCGCGTTCCAGCCGGACAATGACTTCGCTCTCGTTCTGCCTCGGAAGGGCTGGCGGCTTCTTCTGCTTCGCAATGTCCTCAATCTCCGCTCGCTTCCTTGCAAAGACGCGCTTTCAATGTTTCCCCGACCATCACGTCCTCTCCCAACTGCTGGACGTCAGCGGCGAGGTTCCTTCTTGGCAGCCTGGCGCCGCTTCGCGGAGGCGGACTTTACTCGGCTCGCTTCTCGTCGATCTCATCGCCGACGTCTGGCAGCGAGCGCAAATCAGCGGCCGACAGATCAAGGATCACGCGACCGCGGAGAAGCATGTACGTGCCGCGCGAGACTTCCACTGTGCGTTGGCCGAAACCTAGTGGTGCCGATATACTCACACGCAAGCGATCGGGTTGCCCGTCTTCATCGAAGGACACATCGGCCACCTCCCCAATCTCTGTCCCCATTGGGTCGGAAACAGGCGCTCCGATTATTTCTGCGGCCAGCTCAGGGGCTTCGAGGTCGATTTTTCCGGGGTCTTGGCCTTGTGCGTAGCCAGCGGAGGCCACCGCTATAAGGCTAGAAACAAGCATGGTTTTGAGAAACGACGAGGGCATCTCACAACTCCAGACGTCCTAACGCTGCAACGGCATTGCCAACTTTTCGTTCCTGCTCGAGCGTTGCTTCACGCGTCGCTTTTGTCCTTTGGTCCCGACGGCTTTCAACTCTTTCCGTCTCGGCAGAGCCCACTCCCGGAACTCCCTGAATACCCTGCGCGTTGTCGATCCAGGTTGACTAGAGCAGAGCAGTGCCATGGCTGAGATCGGTACGATTTTCCTTCCCAAAGCGAATGACGCGATCGAATGCCTGATCCAAGAAATCTCAGCTACTGGAGCGCGCCTGAAGCTAGTCGCTCCTCACCGCGTGCCACCTCATTTTCAGTTCGCATCACACAAGGGGTCGCCCCGCATGGCGTCGGTTGTCTGGTGGGACATCGAGGCCGTCGGCATCCGTTTCACGGGGAAGTAGACCTTAGGGACTGGCTGTCGGCTGGCGTTGCGCCCCGGCCCGTCAGCCCCTTGGGTGCGGGATCTTGTAAACGGTGGGCATGCTTCCGGTTCGGTCGCTTCCGGTGCGGCCGTCATATTGGCGCCGCTTCACACCAGGGAGGCGCCTGAAATGCCCCGCGATCCTGCGCCACGCGTACGGCTCCCAGCCGGCGGATGAGCAGAATAGCGGGTAGAGCCCGTCTTGCAGCAGGCGCGCGGGGACCTCGTTGCCCCGGAAGTGGTCTTGGCTTTGAAGCCAGCGCAGGAACGCCGCGGCCTGGTCCTTGGCGTCTGGGGCCGGCGCATAGCCTGGCTGGTACGCCAGGACGACGCCGTCAACGATGTGCAACTCGAGCCCTAGTGCTTGCTCGATCTCGCTCGCGTGCGATGCACCGTTGGACTGTCCTTGTTGATAGCCGTGTCGAACCCCGTGCTGTTGCCCTCCGATGATCCATCCGATGTCCCTTCGGTGAACCCGTGGTGAACCCCGTTGGTGATCCCGTTCTGAGCCCCGTTTATCACCGTTCTCAGTTCCGTCATGAACCCCTTGCGATGGCCGGTTCGAGCGCAAACCCACGAAGCGGAGGAACCCACGACCGAGACGGCGCCTGCCTGGGCGCGCTGCGGTTGGCATCATGGGATTGATGCGTCATCGCGCTGAAGCAGTCCGACGAGTTTGGACCCGACGCCACGAGCACGCGTAGTGCTCTTCCCACGGAACGCACGCAACACGCAAGGTCAGAGAACGCCGCGCGCACGCACTACGGCAACCACTTCATGCGTGCGCCGCAGATGCTACAGCGGCCATAACCGTCTTTGACCTCCCATCTGTGGCCGAAGACGCGACAGATGAGCGCCAGGAATTTTGGCACCGGAATTGGCACCGGACCGCAAGGGACGAGGCGATAAAGAGCGGGATGGGAGGGCCGATGCTTGGCCAGAAATCCCGCAAAAAGCGGACCAGAGCGCACCCCGCAGGATGGGGAGGTACACCCGCGAGCGGCTTTCAAGACCGGTGCCTTAAACCACTCGGCCACCCATCCGTCGAGCAGGATCAGGCGCTTAGCATGGTCGCTTGCTGCTGGTAATCGAAAATTGGCACCGGAATTGGCGGCGAGCCGTTTTTCAGCACCCAAATGCCGTGTCTATCCTACGCGGCGTTGTCGTGCAGGCTTGCCATGCGGGTTAGTTTCCAAGCTGCACTGATGAAGCTGGCGCCATGAAGCGATGCGCACTACAGTGCCGGCTATGACCGAAAAATCATCGCCAGCGGGCTGGGTAGTGCAGGTTCTTACGCCTGGGAAACCCTCCCTGAAACCGTCAGCCAGTGGCCGGCTCTACGACCTGCTCGGGCCGCCGACATTCGAATACTTCAACGTAGCGATTGGTGCTCCCGGCAAGGCCGTAGAAGCAACCACAAAGCAGTTGACTGAGGGTCGGGACAGAGAAACGCGCGTTGTACGGGCGCTCTCAACCGAAGAAATTGCTTCGCTGAGCCTCAAGGCCGGGGAAGTGGTTCCGGCGTAGCATTTCGCACATTGCGCCGGCTCGATACCTGAGTGCTACCGCTTGGGCGGCGCGTTGGGCACACCAGATCCAGGATTGCACTGGTAGGTGAACTCCCACGAAGGCGCGACCACAAGATAGCCGTCCGTAATCCTGCAGCTGCGTCCACTCTGGGCCAGAAAAGCCTCCGCCGCCTCCCGGTAGTCGGGCTGCGGCATGGCGGCATTGAGACCCAGGCTACTGACAGCTCCTTGGCCAGCGGCAGCACCTGGATTGCGTTGCACCAGGATTTTGCTCTCGGCAGCCCTGTCAATCACGCGCCAGGTGTCGGCCTTGATTGTGACGGTTTGGGCCTGCATTGCACCATAGGTCTCGCCCAGATAGCTGAAACTCGAGCAACCTCCGAGCACGGCTGCCATCAGCACAAGCGCGCCAGAACTCCGCATATCCACCCCCCAGAACTGTCTGGAGCGCAACATAGTCCGTGACGCGGGAGAAGGTCATGGTTCGCGATGCGTTTTCCCCAACCTACTCATGCACAGGCGAAGATGACGCCTGCGAAGGCCTGATCGCACATGCGACGCGCAAGAGAGCTTTGAGTGGGCCAAAAGCGTCTGCGCACCTTGTGTGCCGTGGTTAACGCAATGCTAACGATCAGGTGCGAACGTTCTGACGTTGCTCGCACCGAAGAGGTTGCGAGCGCGATTCGAACGAGCAAAGTGTTCCATGCGTATGCCGTTGCGATGGGGCCGGGCCATGTGCCTCGGTGCCAGTATCCTTGTCGTGTTCGCGGGCGCCTGCGCCCGCACCGACCGCGGTCGAGAAGCGCGGATAACACCTCGAACGGATGCGCCGGTAAGCCCGCGCGTCATTCCTCCAGGTCAACCCGTTCCCAAGGGTGGCGGCTCCTACAAGATTGGCAACCCCTATCGGATCGATGGGGCCCTCTTTACCCCGGCCGAAGACCCCGCCTACGATCGCACTGGTATCGCGTCCTTTTACAGCGAAGACTTCCACGGCCGAAAAACCGCCAACGGAGAGATCTTCGACATGTGGGCGCTGACCGCGGCTCATCCCACACTGCCGCTGCCGTCCTACGCCTACGTCACAAACACGACCAACGGGCGCACGCTGCTGGTGCGCATCAACGACAGGGGCCCTTATGCACGCGGGCGTGTGATCGATCTTTCGCGTGCCAGCGCGCGGCTGCTGGGATTTGAGATGCGCGGTACTGCGGTCGTGCGCGTGCGCTACGCTGGACGTGCGCCCCTCAATGGCGACGACCACTACGAGCAGCGCTTCCTAGCCGGGCAGCATTGGTATCGGGTGGCGGCCTTGAATGCGTCGCTTCCGCGGCTAGGCCGTTGACTTGGTGGCTCGGCCGATCCGATAGTCCCCGCGTAGTCACGACTTCAGGGTATTGGGCGATGGTTTGTGCTGGCGCAACACGGCCGTCACAGCGCTTCTGGCGAGGTGCTGTCGCCCTGCTTGTGGCCTTCGGATCGCTTGTCGCCGGCCCGCGCTCATTGCGTGCACAGAGCGGCGAGGTGGTCATCAAGTCCCCTCAGGCGATTCTTATGGATGCGGAACTCGGGCGGCATCCTCTTCCAGCGCAATGCCGATGAACTTGTGCCGCCTGCGAGCATGAGCAAACTGATGCTGCTCATCATGATATTCAACGCTTTGCGGGCCGGCGAGATCACGCTCGAAACAGAAGTGATGATGAGCGAGTATGCCTGGAGAACCGGCGGCGCGCCGTCACGGACGTCTGCGATGTTCGTGCCGCTGGGCAAGACCGCCAAGGTCGACGAGATGCTGAAGGGCATCATTGTGCAGTCCGGCAATGACGCCTCTATCGCCATGGCAGAGAGGCTCGGCGGCAGCGAGCAGAAATTTGCCGAGGCCATGACGGAACAGGCGCGCCGGCTCGGTCTCAAGAAATCGGTCTTCAGGAACGCCACCGGGCTGTATCATCCGGAGCATCTGTCGACGATGCGAGAGCTCGCCCTTCTCGCACGCATGATCATCAAGGACTATCCCGAATACTATCCGATATTTGCTCAGCGCGAGTTCAACTATCGTCAGCATAAATTCTTCAATCGCAATCCGTTGCTGGGTGCGGTGGCCGGTGTCGATGGGCTCAAGACCGGCTATGTCAAAGAGTCGGGCTACAGCATCGTGGCTTCCGCCAAGGTGGACAATCGCCGGTTGATCATGGTCATCGGAGGTGCGGCTTCACCGGAAGACCGCAAGGACGACGGTCGTCGACTGTTCGAGTGGGGCTTCAAGAACTTTTCGGAGGCCCGGCTGTTCGAACCGGGCGAGATCGTGGGGTATGCGCGAATCTGGGGAGGTGAGCGCATGTACCTGCCCCTGACGGGCAATGATGGTGTCAATGTCGTGCTGCCGCGATTCCCGGCCAACCAGAAGCTTTCCGCTCGGATCTTTTACAAGGGGCCGCTGAAACCCCCCATCAGAAAGGGCGATCAGATCGCCACGCTGCGCGTGACAACCTCATCCGACGCCACCAATGAGGTGCCGCTTTTCGCGGCCGAAGGTGTAGAGAAGGCGGGCTTCGCGCGCCGCGGGCTTGAACTCGCTGCTTTATTTGGCTACCGGGTGGATGCGGTAGTGGTTTCTGCAAAGGAGCAGGCGGCCAGTGCAGCACAGCGGCGTGGCCAGTGCTAATTATGCCATCGGGTCGGTTCATCACCTTCGAAGGCGGCGAGGGCTCCGGTAAATCCACGCAGGCTCGCCTGTTGGCCGACGCGCTGCGCGGGAGAGGGATTGACGGTGTCCTCACGCGCGAGCCGGGCGGTTCGCCATTTGCCGAGCAGGTGCGCAATCTCATTCTCGATCCTGCGACCGCGCCGCATTCCCCGCTTTCGGAAGCGCTTCTGTTCTATGCAGCGCGCGCCGATCATATCGAGAAAGTGATCCGCCCGGCCTTGGTGGCCGGGCGGTGGGTCATCTCCGACCGTTTTTCCGATTCGACGCGCGTCTATCAGGTCGAAGCTGGCGGACTGCCGCTCGAAGTATTCAAGGCGTTCGAACTGATCGTCGTGAAGCTGACCTATCCCGATCTCACGTTCGTGCTCGATATTCCCGCCGAGGTGGGCCTGCGCCGCGCCACCACCCGCCGCCTCGCACAAGCCCTGTCGGGGGACGCCGCAGATACCTACGAGAAGCGCGAGATCGACTATCACGTCCGTTTGCGCGAGGGCTTTCTCGCTGTGGCCAAGGCGGAGCCGCACCGATGCCACGTGCTGGACGGCACGGCCCAGGAAGAGCAGATCGCGGCTGACGTAATGGCGCAGGTGGAGCGTCGTTTGATGCTTCCGGGACAGCGGTGATGGCGCGCGCGCCCGCATTCCAGGAAATCGAGGCACTGCCCGAGGCTGACCGCCTCGAAGGTTTTCCGCATCCACGTGAAACCAGCACTCTACTTGGGCACCAGGCGGCGGAAGAGATGCTGGCCGACGCTTTTGCCGGCGGGCGGATGCATCATGCCTGGCTGTTTGCCGGGCGCGCGGGAATTGGCAAGGCAACGCTGGCCTATGGCTTGGCGCGGCACGTATTGGCACGACCGGAGGAGAGGGACCAATCCGGGAAGAGACTGGCAGTCCCCGCAAGTTCCATCGCAGCGCGGCAGGTGGCGGCGCTTTCGCATCCAGGCCTGCTGGTGCTGCGCCGGCCCTATGACGGTAAGGCAAAGCGGTTCGGCAGCGCTATTCCGGTCGATGAAGTGCGCCGCCTGAAATCGTTCCTGGGGCTGACATCAGGCGATGAAGCGTGGCGCATCGTCATAGTCGATACCGCCGACGAGCTAAACTTGAACGCCGCCAATGCGCTCCTCAAATCTCTGGAAGAGCCGCCTCGGCGCTGCCTGTTTGTGCTCGTCGCGTCAGAGCCAAGTGGACTTTTGCCGACCATCCGCTCGCGCTGTCGCCGCCTGGACCTGCAGCCACTCGCAGCGCAGCCGCTGCGCGAGGCCACCGAGGCGGCTCTGGCAGCGGCAGAAATGGAGCCGCCTTCGGGTGCGCAATGGGACCAGCTTGAGCGCCTCGCCGCGGGCAGCGTGCGCCGGGCACTGCAGTTGGCCGCGACGGGTGGGCTGGAACTCAATGAACGCATTGCCGGCATCTTCGCGCATCTGCCGCAGGTCGATTGGACGTCGGCTCATGCGCTGGCCGACTCGTTGGCCGGTAATGCCCAGGAGCAGCGCTTTGAAGCCTTTTTTGAACTTTTTATGGATGCGCTCGCACGCCTGGCCCGGGGCCGTGCGATGGGTCAGGGAACCGCTGCCGGGGCACCCCTCTCCGCCGGGCTGATTTCCGAAGCCAGGCTTCCGCATTGGGCCGCCTTGTGGGAAACGATCCTGGGCGACAAGGCCGAAGCCGATGAACTCAACCTCGATCGGAAAGCGCTGATCATTCGCACGTTCGCTCGGCTCGAGGCGGTTGCGAAACCCTGAGTAACAAATTGCAAACGCAGGCCGGATATTGGCGCGAGGCGCGAATTTGGCTGCTCGGCCTTGTGGCTGGTACGCCCTCCTTTTTCGTGGTACTGGAGCCCGCAATCTTGCAGCGATTGAAGCGATGATCCTCGAAGCCTCCCGTTTCTGGTTTGTTTTGCCGGTCGCGGTCGGCCGTGCCCTCGCTCGAATGCGCTGATCGCTTCCGCAGCCCTGCCGGGCAAATTCCTCGCTTTCAACGATCAGCCAGACAACGGAACCTGCCACCATGAGCGGGCAAACGAAATTCTACATCACGACGGCCATCTCCTACCCCAACGGTGCGCCCCATATCGGTCATGCCTACGAAGCAATCGCGACCGATGCGATAGCGCGCTTCGAGCGGCTCGACGGGAAGGACGTGTTCTTTCTGACCGGCACCGATGAGCACGGCCTGAAGATGAAGCAGACGGCGCAGAAGGAAGGCTTGAGCCCTCGCGCACTTGCCGATCGCAATTCTGCGCGCTTTCGCGAGATGGCGGCGGCCCTGAACCTATCCAACGATGAATTCATCCGCACCACGGAGCCGCGGCACTACCGGTCGTCGGAGGAAATCTGGCGGCGTATGCAGCGGGCGCAGAACGGCGACATCTTCCTGAAGAAGTACGCCGGTTGGTATTCCGTGCGCGATGAGGCGTTCTACGCCGAGAAGGAAACGACGCTCGGACCGGATGGCGTGCGCCTCGGTCCCCAGGGCACGCCTGTCGAATGGTTCGAGGAGGACACTTTCTTCTTCCGGCTTTCCGCCTACCAGGACAAGCTGCTCGCCCACTACGAGGAGCATCCCGATTTCATCCTGCCGCCTGAGCGCAGGAACGAAGTTATAAGTTTCGTGAAGGGCGGTCTGGAGGACCTGTCCGTTTCGCGCACCACGCTCGATTGGGGCATTCCGGTGCCCGGCGTGCCGGAGCACGTCATGTACGTGTGGGTTGACGCGCTGACCAACTACGTCACGGGCGTCGGCTTCCCGGATGAGAAGAGTCCGTTGTGGCGCTATTGGCCGGCTGACGTGCACGTCATAGGCAAGGACATCCTGCGCTTTCACGCGGTGTACTGGCCGGCGTTTCTCATGTCGGCGGGCATCGAACTTCCCAAGCGCGTGTTCAGCCACGGCTTCGTGTTGAACCGCGGCGAGAAGATGTCGAAGTCGGTCGGCAACGTGGTCGATCCGTTCGACCTGGT
Organism: uncultured Alphaproteobacteria bacterium; assembly: GCA_963814055.1. Lineage (GTDB taxonomy): Bacteria > Pseudomonadota > Alphaproteobacteria > Rhizobiales > Hyphomicrobiaceae > AWTP1-13. Next base: position 718,917 of record CAWFBJ010000017.1, on the reverse strand, counting down.
GAAGGCCTACGGCGTCGACCAGGTGCGCTACTTCTTCCTGCGTGAAGTCGTCTTCGGTCAGGACGGCAACTATAACCACGAGGCCATCGTCAACCGTATCAACGCGGACCTGGCGAACGATCTGGGCAACCTGGCGCAGCGGTCGCTGTCGATGATCGCCAAGAACTGCGAGGGGAAGATCCCCGAGCCTGGATCATTCACGGACGCCGATACGGCGATCCTCGCGGCGGCCGACGCTTTGCACGCCAAGGCGCGTGGAGCCATGGATCGGCAGGGCATCAAGGCGTATCTCGACGCCGTGTGGGCCGTGGTGGCGGATGCCAACCGCTACTTCGCGGGCGAGGAACCGTGGGCCAAGCGCAAGACGGACTTCAGGCGCATGGAAACGGTTCTTTACGTGACGGCCGAGGTCGTGCGCCAGGTTGCAATCCTGGCGCAACCGGTAACGCCGGACGGGGCCGGCAGGTTGCTGGATGGGCTGAGCCAGGCCCCCGAGGCGCGCAGCTTTGCGGCCCTGGGCGAGGCTGGACGGCTCAAACCCGGCACCGTCATTCCGCCACCGGCCGGAGCGTTTCCGCGCTATGTGGATCCAGAGGCGGAAGCCGAGCCCGATGCGAAGCCCAAGAAGCAGAAGCCGCCGAAGTGACGCAACGAGAAAAAGGCTGGTATGGGGTCGGGCTCCAGGACCATAAGTTCACTGTGTTGAGAAGGGTTTGATCCCCATAGCCCCATGACGCTCGTCGACCACCATTGCCATCTCGACTTCCCGGATTTTGCCGATGAGCTCGACGGCGTCATTGCCCGGGCCAAGACGGCCGGCGTCGGGCTGATGGTCACCATCTCCACCCGCATTCGCCGCTTCGATCGGCTGCTGCAGATTGCCGATGCGCACGCCAACGTCTTCTGTTCCGTTGGCACGCACCCGCACTACGCCCATGAAGAACTGGATGTGCCGGTGGACGAAATCGTACGGCTGAGCCGCCATCCCAAAGTAGTCGCCATCGGCGAAGCCGGCCTCGACTATTTCTACGACAAGAGTCCACGGGCCGCGCAGGAACAGGGTTTTCGCAGTCACATCGCTGCTGCGCGCGAAACCCAATTGCCGCTCGTGATCCATGCGCGCGACGCCGACGGAGACATGGCAAGCATCCTGGAAAAGGAAATGGCAAGCGGCGCATTTCCGGCGGTGCTGCATTGCTTCACTGGCAGTGCCGATCTGGCACGGCGCGGGATCAGCCTTGGTCTCTATGTGTCCTTCTCGGGTATCCTGACGTTCAAGAAATCCGATGCGTTGCGCGAGGTGGCCAGGTCGGTACCGCTCGATCGATTGCTGGTGGAGACCGATGCGCCCTACCTTGCGCCCGGCAAATACCGCGGAAAGCGCAATGAGCCGGCTTACGTGGTTGAAACCGCCGCAGCGCTTGCCAAGGTGAAAGGCGTTACGCTCGACGAGCTGGCCCAGATCACAACCGAGAACTTCTTTCGCCTCTACAACAAGACGCCACGCACCGTCATCGCAACATGACCACACGATTCACGCTGCTTGGTACCGGATCTTCCGGCGGGGTTCCGCGGGTTGGACCGGTCTGGGGCGCTTGCGATCCGGCCAATCCGAAGAACCGGCGGCGGCGCTGCGCGCTGCTGGTGGATCGTTTCGCCAAAGGCGGCCGCACGACCGTGCTGGTCGATACGCCCACGGACCTTCGCGAACAACTGCTCGATGCGCGCGTCGAGACCCTGGACGGAGTACTCTATACGCACGACCACGCCGACCATACCCACGGCATAGACGACCTGCGTGGCGTTTTCTTCAATATGCGCCGCCGCATCCGCGTGTGGGCGGATGCAGCAACGCGCACGGCCTTGGAAAGCCGTTTCGAGTACTGCTTCGCTCAGAAGCCGGGTTCCCTTTATCCTTCCATTCTTCACGCGCACGATATTCACCCGCCCAAACCAATTCGGATTGAAGGCAACGGCGGAGTCGTGGAGAGTATTCCCATCGAGCAGAAACACGGCGACGGCGCGTCGCTAGGCTTCCGCTTCGGCAACGTCGCCTACTCACCCGATATCAGCGGCATTCCCGATAGCTCGATCGCGCTTTTGCAAGGGCTCGATTTGTGGATCGTCGATGCACTGCGCCCCATGCCGCATCCAAGCCACTTCTCGGTCAAGCAAGCGCTGGACTGGATCGAACGCCTGGGCGTCAAACGCGCAATCCTGACGCATATGACGGTCGAACTCGACTACGAGGCGCTTCGCCGACAGCTTCCACCGCATGTCGAGCCGGGCTACGACGGCATGGTGGTGGAGGTCGACTGAAGAGCGGCGCCGCGTTTCAGCGCACGTCTCCGGTCTTGAGATCGAAAACCTTGCCGTTGTCGGTGCAGGCAGGCTCGGCCAGTCTCACGAACGTCGGAGTAATCGACTCCGGCGTCTTGAGCGAAGCGGCGTTTTCCCCAGGGAACGCCTTGGCGCGCATGTTTGTGCGCGTGGGCCCGGGATTGACAAGATTGGCACGCACCGGAGTGTTCTCGACTTCGTGCGCGTAGGTAACGACCAGTGCTTCGAGGCCCGCTTTCGAGACAGCGTAGGGGCCCCAGTAGGCGGCCCGACTGACAGCGGCGCCGGATGAAACGAATATCGCCCGTCCGGCGTCCGACCGCCTCAGAAGCGGGTCCAGCGTGCGGATCAGCCGCCAGTTGGCAGTAAGATTGACGTTCAGCACTTCGTCCCAGGCATCCGCCGTCACATGACCCAGGGGGGACAACGGCCCCAGTATTCCCGCGTTGCCGACCACAATGTCCAGCTTCTGCCAGCGTTGGTAGATGGTCGGCCCAAGCGCGTCGATCTTGTCGCGGTTCTTCAAATCAAGGGTGAGCAGTGTTGCGTTGCCGCCGAGGGACCGGATCTCGTCATCGACCTCTTCCAGCGCGCCCGCGGTGCGGCCGACCAAGATCAGATGCGCGCCCTCCTTGGCGTAAGCCAGTGCGACCGCCCGGCCAATGCCTCGGGTGGCTCCAGTAACGAGGGCAAGGCGGCCGGCGAGGCGTGGTGCTGGGCTCATGGCCGTACTGCTAGCCCTCGCCGTGCAGCGCTGGCAAGCAGAATAGAGGCCTTCGCCGGCGGGCTCGGCGCTCAATCCTTTTTCTGCGCCGGGTCGGGCTTTGCCTTGTCGATCAAATCCTTGCCGATGCGAACGGCCTCGTCGTAGGCCTTCTGCGCCGCTTCCTTGGTCTTTTCAACGTAAGGTTTGGCGGCCTCTCCCGCCCTCTCGGCCGCCTGCTTGGCCTGGTCGCCGATCTCCTTGGCTTTCTCTACGGCTTTGTCGCTGTAGGGTTTAGCCTTCTCACGCGCCTGATCGGTCAATTCGAGCGCGCGCTCGGTGCTGACGGCGGATAGTTCTTTCGTGCGCTTGAGTGCGCGGTCCAGGAATGATTCCTCGGGCAACAGCAGGTCACGCTTCATCGCAGTGATGGTCCGGATTAGGTCGGCATGGTCCTTGCGCGCAGTCTCGCCCTGGACGCGGTCTATCTGTCCCGTGAAGACCACCAGCGGTGTACACGCAGTCACCAGCTTGCGCGCCGACTGCACCCAGCCGGCGGCCTCGGTCTCCGTCTCCTGCGGATAGTAGATTTTCGTGCCACCGATGTCTTGGCGCAGGATGGTGCGATCGATCACTGGGACGAAATGGCCACCCAGTTTGCGCACGAGCTCGAAGCGCTTGCTCTCGGGATCGGGAAACTCGACGAACAGGCTTGCGGTGTCATCGGCGCTGAGTGCCTGACCGATAGCGTCTTCGGTCGAGTTGGCGTGAGTTACAGCTTTGGCTCGACCCAAGCCATCTGTGTCAACGGTGCTCAGAAACCGGAATGTTCCACTACTCCCTGACGTGGCGGGAGGCAGGATGAAGCGCAGATTGCCGGCGTTCACCGACAATTCGCCCCAGTTTGAAATCTGCTTGTTGCGCGTGACGGCGAAGACGCATTCCCGGACATCGTCCTGGCGCACGATCGTCAAGGCGGTCTCGGCCTTCAGCTGACGGCTTTCGAGAGCGAACACGTCCAGCTGGCCAAATCCGAGTTGGCGTGGGTCGGCAGCGACCCGGTCCATGTTCTCGCGTGTGCCTGCCGAGGGAGCGCAACGGTAGTTGAATTGAGCGAGTTTCAGCTGACCAGCCAGCGCGGGGCAGAAACTTGCGTGATAGGCGCCAGCTTCACCCCCGGTATTGATCTGCGTTGCCCTGACCGGAAGGACGTGGGCTTGAACGCCGGCAACGACAACGAATGAAAGGATGGCGGACTTCGCGTAGGCCATGGCTGCTGCTCCTGCAAGCTGCCCGGCGCTCGTACAGTGCCGTGCAAATCGTTCTGCTCTATAGGGATGGATGTTGGCGGGAGTATGCGGCCGCGAGAGATTACGCAAATGTAATTGGCATCGCACTTCGTGCGACGCCCGGCCAGCTCCGCAGCAACGGTCTAGCGCACTTCCGAAAGAAACGAGAGTTGCCCGGCATGCACCGGTCCGTTCTGATCCGTCAGGGTCGTCGGATAATCGCCGGTGAAGCAATGGTCGGTGAATTGGGGACTGCGATTGTCGCGCTTCTCATAGCCGATTGCGCGATAGATGCCGTCGACGGATAGGAAAGCGAGACTGGTGGCGCCAACGAAGGCGCACATCTCCTCCACGCTCATATTGGCGGCCAGCAGTTCAGAAGCCAATGGTGTGTCGATGCCGTAGAAATCGGAGTGCGTGATAGGCGGACTCGATACGCGTAGATGCACCTCGCGAGCGCCGGCCTCGAACATCATCTGTACGATCTTCTTCGAGGTTGTGCCCCGCACGACGCTGTCGTCGATCAGGACAATGCTGTTGCCGCGCACGGCGCTGGCGTTGGCCGAGTGCTTGAGCTTGACGCCAAGTTGGCGGATGCGCTGCTCGGGCTCGATGAAGGTGCGGCCGACATAGTGATTGCGGATGATGCCAAGCTCGAACGGCGTGCCGCTCTCCTGGGCATAGCCGATGGCCGCGGGCACGCCGGAATCCGGGATCGGGATGATCACGTCGGCCTTGGCCGGGGCTTCGCGTGCAAGCTGCACGCCCATTCGCTTGCGGATATCGTACACATTTAGGCCGCCGACGATGGAGTCGGGGCGCGAGAAGTAGATGTACTCGAAGATGCACGGACGAGCCGGACGTTTAGGAAACGGACGATGACTTTCGACGCCGTCGGCGGTGATGGTCACGATTTCGCCGTTCTCGATCTCGCGCACGAACTCGGCGCCGACGATGTCGAGCGCGCAGGTTTCCGACGCAAGTACATGCGTGGAACCCAGCTTGCCCAACACGAGGGGCCGGATACCGATTGGGTCCCGCGCGCCGATCAGCATGTCGTTGGTGAGACAGACCAGGGCATAGGCGCCTTCGATCTGCAGCAGCGCGTCCACGAAGCGCTCGACAATGCGCCGGCGCTTGGAGCGGGAAATGAGGTGCAGAATGACTTCCGTGTCAGAGGTCGACTGGCAAATGGCGCCAGAGGAGATGAGCTCGCGCCGCAGCGACAACGCGTTGGTCAGATTGCCGTTATGAGCAACCGCAAATCCGCCGGTGTCCAGGTCGGCGAACAGGGGCTGTACGTTGCGTAGAATGGTATCGCCGGTCGTCGAGTAGCGATTGTGGCCGAGCGCAATATGGCCCCTGAGCCTGCCGATTACTTCGGCTTTGTTGAAGTTGTCGCCGACGAGGCCGAGGCGGCGCTCGGAGTGAAAGTGACCGCCGTCGAACGTGACGATGCCGGCAGCCTCCTGACCTCGATGCTGCAAGGCGTGAAGGCCGAGCGCGGTGAGGGCCGCAGCATCCTCGTGGCCGAATACGCCGAAGACACCGCACTCCTCGCGAAGGCGATCGTCCTGGTGCCGCGTCAAGGCAGCCGCATTGGCACCCTTTCCGATCGGAACCTCCATGCAGGCCTCGCTAAAAGCGCGGTTCAGCACCAGGCTCCGCCGTCGCGCTCAGGTACCCGGGTGCGCGGAGCCCCCTGGATATAAGCCAAGTTTCAGGGGCTTGCCATGGGGTGCGGCGAAGGAGTTGTGGTGAATATTCGGTAGAAGCCCCTGCTGTTGCTCGCCGGACAGTGCCGAGGGCACGTAGCGCGAGAGAATGCCGTAAAGCGTTCCGCTGGTTTGGCTGATCATTCCCAAAGATCTGGCATCTTCGACCCAGCGAGGCAGTTCTCCGTGCTGGCAGCCTTGCGACAGGGCGCGGGTCGCCCCGTCCTTGCAGACGAAGGAGACGGCGAACATGTACGGAATGACGACCAGAACGAACCCGCGCACCACACCAAAGGCTAGGCCAAGGATGCGATCGATGGCGCCGACACGGCTATCCAGGACGGTGTCGGAGATGTGCGACGTAATGAGATGAACAACGATCAATACGAACAAGAAGATGATCGCCCCGATGGCGACCTGGGCGATATACACGTGCACCGTCTGCACCGGGCTTGAGAACTGCATGGCGACTTTTTCTGCCAGGTCACGGTGGGACCTGATGAAGTAGAGGAGCGCCAAACCCGCTACTACCCAGGACAGAATAGAGAGCACTTCGCGCGTAAAACCCCGGTACATGGCGACCAGCCCGGAGATGGCCACAATGGCAAGCAGGGCGGCATCGAGATAGGTAAGAATGCCTGCGATCATGAGGTGCAACCTTCGCTTCAATCGACCAAGAGAAGTGTAGATTGGTCCGAACTACCGTTCCGGGGCGCCAAGCCCAAGGCACTGGGCGCATGCTCATGCAACCTGACGTCTTTCCACCATCTCACAGACCGAGCGCGTCAGCCAAGCCCTTCACGTGAGCGAGACGCAACAGGTCAAGCTTGGCGGCAGCTTCGTCAAGGTCTCCTGCCGCCGGCAAGGTCGCCCGCTTGAACCCCAGCTTTCGGGCCTCCTTGAGACGCGATGACATATGACCAGCCGGCCGAACAGCCCCCGACAAGCTGATCTCGCCGAAGTAGACGTCGTGGGGGCCCAGCGCAACATTGGAGATTGAAGAGAGAAGAGCTGCGGCGGCTGCCAAGTCCGCTGCCGGTTCCGTGATCTTCAGTCCGCCGGCGACATTCAGATAAACATCATGCTGGGCGAAGCTGATGCCGCACCGCGCATCGATTACGGCGAGCAGCATGGAGAGGCGATTGGAGTCCCAACCCACCACCGCCCGTCGCGGCGTCCCGAGGCCGGAAGGGACGACCAGCGCCTGTATGTCGACGAGAATGGGTCGCGTGCCTTCGACGCCCGCGAACACGGCCGAGCCTGGCGCCGATGCCAGCCGATCACCGAGAAACAGCTCGGACGGGTTGGCGACCTCGCGCAGACCTTCGGCGGCCATCTCGAACACGCCGATTTCATCGGTTGCGCCGAAACGATTCTTGGTGGCCCGCAAGATGCGGAATGGGTGCCCACGGTCGCCCTCGAAATAAAGCACTGTATCGACCATGTGCTCGATGACCTTGGGGCCGGCGATCTGGCCATCCTTGGTGACATGCCCGACAATAAGCAGCGCCGAGCCCTCGGTCTTGGCGAACCGTATCAATGCTTGGGCGGCCGCGCGCACCTGGCTCACGGTTCCCGGCGCGGCCTCCAGCCCATCGGCCCACAGCGTCTGGATCGAATTGATCACAACGAGATCCGCGGGCTTGCCCTCGGCCAGCGTTGCCAGCACGTTGGACAAGCTCGTTTCGCTGGCCAGTGCCAGAGGTGCCTGGACCAAGCCTAGCCGCTCGGCGCGCAAGCGCACCTGGGCGGTCGCCTCCTCGCCGGTGAAGTAGACGGCCCTCCTTCCGGAGACAGCAAAGGCCGCGGCCACCTGCAGCAGCAGCGTCGATTTGCCGATCCCCGGTTCGCCACCAATCAACAGCGCGGAGCCCGGCACGATGCCGCCGCCCGTCACACGATCGAGTTCGGCAAGACCCGTCGGCATGCGTTCGAGCTTGTCGCCATCCGTGTCAGCCAGCAGGCGCAATTCGGCGGCGCGTCCCTTGGAAGACTTGGCCAAGCCCGTGCCCGGCACCGCTGCTGCCTGGGCTTCCTCGATAATGGTGTTCCATTCACCGCAGGCCGCACACTTGCCGGTCCAGCGCGGGGCGACTGCGCCGCAGTTCTGGCACACGAACAGGCTTCGGGCGGCCTTGGCCATGTGCAATCAGGCTCCCTCGTAGACGCGGTGAACGCGCGGTCCAAGTCGTGACAGGAGTTCGTAGCCAATGGTGCCCGCCCGGTCCGTCAGGTCGTCCACGGTGACACGTTCACCCATGACCTCCACCCATCCGCCGCGGCGTGTCAGTTCTTCGGGCACGTCCGTCACATCGACAGTGATGTTATCCATCGACACACGCCCAACGATGGGTACGGGATAATCGCCGATATAGCCGACAGGGCCTGACGCGCCTGTGGCAACGCTCAGCGCACGCAGGAAACCGTCGGCATAGCCGCAAGCGATGGTGGCGATGCGCGAATCCCGCTGCACTTTGAAGATGGCGCCGTAGCCGACCGTTGCGCCGGCAGGCACCTCGTGCACCTGGAGAATCTTTGCCGCAAGGCGCACAACCGTGCGCATGGGGTTCGGCTTGTTTTCATGTGCACGTCCGCCGTAAAGCGCGATCCCTGGCCTGACGACATCGAAATGGAATCCTGAACCCAAAAATGTACCGCCCGAGTTGGACAAGCTTGCCGGTGCTGGCGGAAGCTTGGCGCGCAGCAGATTGAAGCGGTCGCGTTGCTGTGCGTTCATGGGGTTGCCGGGTTCGTCAGCGCAGGCGAGGTGGCTCATCACCAAAGTCGTCTCGAAGGTGGCCAGCAGACCGGGCTCCGCCGCCAGCTGCTCGACCTCGCTCTCCGACATCCCAAGTCGATTGATCCCGGTATCGATATGCAGGGCTGCGGCAAGTCTGCGCCCGCGCGCCCGGCTGTAGGCTGCCCAATCGCGCACCTCGGCGAGGCTGGAGAGAGCAGGGCGCAGGTCGAAGCCCGCATAGTGGGCTTCGGCCCCGGGCAGGAGACCGTCGAGCACGTAGATGGTCGCGCCGGGTTGCACCTCGCGCGCGGTGCGCCCCTCGTCCACGGTGGCCACGAAAAAGGTCTTGCAGCCTTCACTGGTCAGCGCCCGGGCAATGGGCGCAAGTCCCAGGCCATAAGCATCGGCCTTGATCACGCCGGCACATTCCGCGCGGCCCGAGACCTCATTGAGTCTGGCCCAGTTGGCACGCAATGCCGCGAGGTCGACATTGAGAACGGCGCGCGCAGACAACGGGATGGGCGCCCGCGGGCGGAGGATGCCGGTCGGCGCTGGTGTCGTTCCCGTCAATCCTTCCTCGCCGGTATATAGGCATCGTGTGCAAGATCGCTGAAGCGGGTCACACTAGCCTCAAACTGCAGATCCACTGTGCCGACGGGTCCATGACGTTGTTTGCCGATGATCACTTCAGCCCGTCCGCTGATCAGCTTCATCTTTTCCATCCATTCTTGGAACTCAGCCGTGCCCTCTGACGGCTTGGCACGTTCAACATAGTACTCTTCACGATACACGAACATGACCACGTCGGCGTCCTGCTCGATTGACCCCGATTCACGCAGGTCTGCGAGCTGCGGGCGCTTGTCTTCGCGGTTCTCGACGGCGCGTGAGAGCTGGGACAGCGCGATGATCGGAACATTGAGTTCCTTGGCCAGGGCTTTCATGCTGGTGGTGATCTGGGACACTTCCTGCACCCGGTTTTCGGACGAACGCCGGGCGGAGCCGGTCAGCAGTTGCAGGTAGTCGACTATGATGAGCCCAAGGCCCTGTTGGCGCTTGAGGCGGCGGGCACGGGCGGCGAGCTGGGCAATGGAAATACCGCCCGTCTGATCGATGAACAGAGGCAGGCTGGCCATTTCCTGACTGGCTTCGACTAGGCGCTTGAACTCCACCTCTTCGATCATGCCACGCCGGATTTTCTCGGACGGAATGCCGGCCTGCTCTGACATGATGCGCGTGGCGAGCTGTTCGGCCGACATTTCGAGCGAGAAGAAGCCCACAACTGCGCCGTCGTGCGCGGGATCGTTCGGGCTGAGGTCAGGACGGTCTCTGAGCGAGCGCGCGCGGGCCCGGGCGATATTGAAGGCGATGTTGGTGACCAGTGCGGTCTTGCCCATGGAGGGGCGGCCGGCGAGGATGATCAGGTCCGAGGGCTGCAGACCACCCATCTTGCCGTCGAGCGCCTTGAGTGCCGTGGCAATGCCGGACAGGCCCCCGTCGCGCTGGTAGGCGGCGTTTGCCATCTCGACGGCGGCTGTCAGCGCGCTGGAGAACGACGAAAAGCCCTGGCCGTACTTTCCGGTCTCGGCCAGTGAGAAAAGACGCGTCTCCGCTTCCTCGATCTGCTCCTTGGGCGGGAAATCCACCGGACTGTCATAGGCGGTATTGACCATGTCCTCGCCGATTACGATGAGCTGGCGCCGGGAGGCGAGATCGTAAATGGTGCGGCCGTAGTCGCGAGCATTGATGATGGTGGCGGCGTTGGCGGCGAGGCGCCCCAGATACTGGGAAACGGTCAGCGTGGCATCGATCGGCTCTGCCGTCTCAAAGAAGGTCTTGAGCGTGATCGGGGTGGCCTGTTTGCCGTTAGCGATCAGCTTGGCCGCGGTTTCGTAAATCTGCTGATGCAGCGGATCGTAGAAATGTTGCGGCTCGAGAAAGCCCGAGACGCGGTCATGTGCCTCGTTGTTGACGAGGATGGCACCGAGCAGTGCCTGCTCGGCCTCGAGATTGTGGGGGGCCGCCCGGAAGGGCAGCGTATCGGGCGAGGCGGTTTTTTCCGCTGCCTCGGCGGGGGATCGGCGTGCTGTGGAGATCATGCGCCTGCACTAGGCGGATTCGCTTTACGTCGGGCTAGAACGAGGCTTGGGCAGGCGCGTTATCCCAGTTATGCACAGAGCCAATAGTATAGGCGCTGCAACCTTATTCTCCTGCCAGGCGCGCTCTCGCAGGCACGCCAGCTTCGCCCGCCATCAGCCGGCGCTCCTCGCTGAACATGTAATCACGCGTGATCGGAAGCGCATCGATCTTTTTCGTCAACTGCAGCTGGAATACCGTGAGGCCGCTGTGACGGAAGCCTGATTCGCAGGCCTGCAGATAAAACTCCCACAAGCGGCAGAAGCGCTCGTCGTGGCGCAGGGGATCGATCTCGCGGACCTTTTCGATATTGCGCTGGAAACGCCTGTTCCATTCCGCAAGGGTCAGTGCGTAATGCAGGCGCAGGTTCTCGAAATCGGCCAACCAGTAGTTCTGTTTCTCAAGCAAGGGCGATAACTGAGAGAGCGTTGGCAGATAAGCGCCCGGAAAGATGTTTTCGCGTATCCACGCGTTGATCGGCATCGGCAGCGTCTGCCGGCCGATCGTGTGGACTACCGCCACACCGTCGTCGGCGAGAAGCTGTCCGAGGCGCGAGAAGAACTGGCTGTAGTGTGGTCGCCCCACATGCTCGAACATGCCGACGGAGACGATGCGGTCGAATGGACCGCGCGTGTGGCGATAGTCCTCGAACCTGAAATCGACCAGGCGTGTGAGGCCCTGTTTGACGGCCCGCTCCTGGGCAGTCTTGAGCTGTTCGGTGCTGAGCGTTATGCCCGTGACATGCACCCCGTAGTTGCGGGCGAGGAACAGAGCCATACCGCCGAATCCGCAGCCGATATCGAGCACCCGGTGTCCGGACCGCAGATCGAGCTTGGCTGCAATGTGCCGCTTCTTGGCTTCCTGAGCCTCCTCGAGTGAGAGCGCCTCGTTGGCGAAATAAGCACACGAATATTGCAGGTCCTCGTCGAGGAAGCAGCGATAGAAATTCGCCGCATGATCATAATGATGGTGCACGTTGCGGCGGGCGCGTTCCGGCGGATTGACGACTGCGGCAAGTCGCGCCAACTCCTCCAGCCGTCTTTTCAACGCGCCGGACCCCGTCTGGGAGGCCAATTGCTCGTTGATCAGCAGCAAGTTGAGAAAGTCGGAAAGCTGCCCCTCGGCGATCGTCAGCGTGCCGTCCACATAGGCCCGCCCTACGTGCAGCGTGGGATGAAGCGCGAGGCGGCGGTAAAGAGCCGGGTCGTGGAGGCGAATAGTGGCTGCTGGAAGGGTCCCACGTGTCCCGAATTCGTGCCGCCGGCCTGTATGGTCGATAACGCTCAGATGACCGCGGCGCACAAAGCGATGGAGGAGCAAACGCAGCGGGAACACGGCACTACACTCCGTATTGGCTGCATCCATTTTAGCGTGCAGTTTGCCTTCGGTTCAACCCGGCAAAATCGGGAAAACCGAAGGCAGAGGCAGGTCATACAACGCGTGGTTAATGCCGCTAGTTTGCCGGCGGTACCTTGGCGTCGTCCTGGGTCTCTTCACGCTGTGCAAGCGCTTCTTCCTCGAACACGGCGTCGGGATTGAAAGTCTCGAGTGTGGGCGCCTCCTCCTTGATGACCGTTACATCCTCCCCGCGGGCTTGGCGCTCTGCCTCGTCCTCGGTGCGCGCCACGTTGAGCGAGATCTGCACGATGACTTCTGGGTGCAGCGCAACCTTCGTGGGGTGGATGCCAAGCGTCTTGATTGGCCGATCAAGCACGATCTGGCGGCGGTCGACGCTGAACCCTCCTGCCGTGACGGTCTCGGCAATGTCACGCGGGGTCACCGAGCCGTAGAGCTGACCGGTGTCGCCTGCTTGCCTGATGACAATGAAAGCCTTGCCACCGAGTTTGGCAGCCACGGCCTCGGCTTCTTTCTTCAGTTCGAGGTCGCGGGCTTCGAGTTGCCCGCGATCTTTTTCGAAACGCGCAAGATTCTCCTGGGCTGGCACGAAGCGCCTTCTTCTGAGGCAGCAAGAAATTGCGCGCATAGCCGTTCTTCACGTTGACCACGTCGCCCATCTGGCCGAGGCGGCCGATGCGCTCGAGGAGTATGACTTGCATGGTGCTGCTCCGTTCCTTGTGTGTCGCGTATCAGGTTGAGGGTGGGGACGGGCCGAAGCGCTGCTTCAGCGTAAGGGTGGAGTCCAACAGCCCAGCCAAGACCACCAGGGGCATGAAGAAGGGCCACAGGAAGAGAAGTCCGAGATAGACGAGCCAAGTCAGCCAAGGCGCACGCCGCCGGGCGATAAAGTGCGTTAGCGCCAATCCGCAGAGCAGATAAGCTCCCACAAACGCTCCGGTGAAACTCACGCCGATGAGCCCGATGGTGCCGCCGGCTGCAGCCGCCAGCACAGCGAGGCCGAGGAGCACGGCAAGTCCGGGCGGATAAGCAAGCGAGGCGAGATCCGGCCAGTTGCGCCCCAGGAGACCTGATGCCAGCACGATGCGGCCGGCCAGGTACAGGTTGAGGGTGCACACCATGAGCCACTGCACGGCAAAGCCGGCCGGCAGCAGGAAAAGCGCCAAATCCGTCTGCTCAGCTAGCGCCTGTTCAGAAAGGCTGGTACCTGGCGGGAGCCAACGCTTGGCAAACTGCTGCAAGACCTCGCTCATGAGTGGACGCAGCGACTCGTAGCTGCCTCCAATCACGGGTAGCAGCATCATCGGCAACGCACCGGCGTATATCGCCATGGCTGCCATCAGCCGACCTGCCGGATACCATTCGCGCGCTTCCGGGTCGGCCGGGCTCGGACGGCTGAGATAGGCGAGATAGGCTGCCAGCGCGACCGGAAATCCGAGCGCCAGCAGATAGCCGACAACGACAGTTCCCCCGACGATGGTGCCAACCGCGACCGCGCCCGAGATGGCAGCCGCGACCGCAGCCAGCCACCCCCAACCCAGACCAGCGACCAACGATGGGAGCGGAATGAGGAACAGTAGAATTGGGCGCAATACCGGCCCTCCCCGCGCTGCCGAATAGAACAGCAGCGCAGAGACGAGCCCCGAGCCCAGCCCGATGATAATACCCGTCGGCATGTCTTTAGCTGTCCCGCCATGGCGGTTAGAGACGGGTTGTCCGTCCCAACCAGTTCGACATCAGCGACTATTTGATGATGTACGGTAGAAGTCCGACAAAGCGAGCCAGCTTGATGGCCCGCGCGAGTTCCCGCTGCTTCTTGGCCGATACAGCCGTGATCCGGCTCGGAACGATCTTGCCGCGCTCCGACACGTACCGCCCCAGCAAGCGCGCATCCTTGTAGTCGATCTTCGGTGCGCTATCGCCAGAGAACGGACAGGTCTTGCGGCGCCGATGGAATGGTCGCCGTGCGGGGATTGTCGCAACGTCGCTCATTGTGCTTCCCCTGTGGTTGTAGGCGGCGCATCGGTATCGCGCGAGGCGCGCGGAGGCCGATCGCCACCTTCTCGATCACGGCGGAAGCCACCACCGCCACCCCCACCGCTACGGAAACCGCCACCTCCGCCGCCACGGAACCCGCCGCCACCACCGCCGCGGAAGCCGCCACGGTCGCCGCCGCGGAAGCCGCCGCCGCGGTCGCCGTCACGGCGGTCGTCGCGGTCGCTCTTGCGCATTTGGATGGAGGGTTCGGTCTCGTGCTCGTCGACACGGAGCGTAATGAAGCGGATCACGTCCGGCGACAGTCCCATGCGCCGTTCCATCTCCGCTACGGCTGAAGGCGGCGCCTCGATGTTCATCAACGAATAATGGGCCTTGCGGTTCTTCTTGATCTTGAATGCCAGGGTTTTGACGCCCCAATACTCGACTTTCGCGATTTTACCACCGGCCTCGGTGATGACGTCGCTGTACTCTTTTGTAAGAGCGTCGACTTGCGCCTGGGAAATATCCTGACGCGCAAGGAAAACATGCTCATAGAGCGGCATACGCTGCCTTTCCTTTTCTTCTGTCCGCGCCGGCGCAAAGCCCCTTTTAGGCCTGGCGCGGCATCGATGCCGCGTGGAAAGGCCCAAAGGACCCGAAAGAGCGGAGACACCGGGACTTGGCGCGTAGTGCCTCCGCTCATGATGAGCGGTTCCCGTTCAGCCTCCAACCGGGGCGAGTGATGCGCGCACTTATACCTGGATTACCTGTACCAGCAAGGCAAAATTGCCACGCCTAGGCGCCGTGCGGCCCAGCCTTGACAGAGCAGGGCGCACTGTGGCTAAGCCCAGGTCAGATAGGCACTGGTTGGGTAGGGCACGAATGACCATTGCGTTCGTATTTCCGGGCCAAGGGAGCCAGGCAGTCGGCATGGGCGCCGAACTGGCGAAGGTTCACCCGGCGGCTCGCGCAGTGTTCGATGAGGTCGATGCAGCGCTGGGGCAGAAGCTCTCCGCGATCATGTTCGAGGGGCCGCTCGACACCCTGACACTGACGGAAAACGCCCAGCCCGCGCTCATGGCCGTATCCCTGGCTGTCATGCGGGTCCTGGAAGCAGAGGGCGGCTTCAAGCTTGCCGGCAAAGTGAAGTATGTCGCCGGTCACTCGCTTGGAGAATATTCGGCGCTGGCAGCAGCCGGCGCTTTATCGTTGGCGGATGCTGCGCGCCTCCTGAAGACCCGCGGCCGGGCCATGCAGATGGCCGTGCCGATTGGGCAGGGTGCCATGGCGGCTTTGCTGGGCGTGGGCAAGGATGTTGCGGAAAAGCTCGCGGCAGAAGCGGCACAGGGCGAGGTGTGCCAGCTAGCGAACGACAATGAACCCACCCAGGCCGTCATTTCTGGCACCAAGAGCGCCATCGACCGCGCTGCGCAACTTGCCAAAGCGCATGGCGTGCGTCGGTTCATGCCACTCAACGTCAGTGCGCCATTCCATTGCGCCCTTATGCAGCCCGCCGCCGACGCAATGGCCGAAGCGCTGGCACGCGTGGACATCAGGTCGCCTGCTGTTCCGTTGATAGCCAACGTGCTGGCCGCGCCGATCTCCGATCCTACTGAGATCAGGCGGCGCCTCGTGGAGCAGGTCACGGGCACCGTGCGTTGGCGCGAATGCGTTGGTGCCATGGCCGCTGGGGGTGTTACGGATGTCTACGAGATCGGTTCGGGCAAAGTATTGGCAGGTCTCGCCAAGCGCATCGTGCCGAGCTTGAATGCCACCGCCGTAGGCACGCCGCAGGACATCGAAGCTGCACTGTCCGCGCTCTCACGTTAGGGAACATCATGTTCGATCTGACCGACAAAACTGCTCTTGTCACGGGTGCCACGGGCGGAATAGGCGGAGCCATTGCACGAGCACTGCATAAACAGGGGGCCATCGTCGCTGTATCGGGCCGCCAGAAAGACAAGTTGGAGAAACTCGCGGCCGAGCTGGGCAGTCGTGTCCACGTGCTTCCCTGCGATCTCGCCGACAAGGCTCAAGTAGGTAATCTGATTGACCAAGCCGTCGCCAAGCTGGGCCGTCTCGATATCCTGGTCAACAACGCCGGCCTCACCAAGGACAACCTGTTCATGGTGATGAAGGATGAACAGTGGGACGAAGTGATAGCCGTCAATCTCACCTCCACGTTCATGCTGATGCGCGCAGCTGCACGGGCCATGATGCGTGCCAAGACGGGCTTTGGGCGCATCGTCAACATCTCGTCCGTTAGCGGCATTGTCGGCAATCCCGGGCAGGGCAACTACGCCGCGTCCAAAGCAGGCATGATCGGCATGTCGAAGTCTCTTGCCCGCGAAGTTGCGTCCCGTGGCATCACGGTGAACTGCATCGCTCCTGGGTTCATCTCCACTCCCATGACAGACGGGCTGAACGAGAAGCAGGTCGCCACTATCAAGGAGGCCATTCCGGCCCAGAAATTCGGCACCCCGGCCGATGTCGCCGCCGCATGCGTCTATTTGGCCGCGCCCGAGGGGGGCTATGTGACCGGCCAGACACTGCACGTGAATGGCGGTATGGTGATGATCTGAGGCTTGAAATGCCCCCGCAATCGGCCCTGGAAGGGCCTTGGGGAGCGCTAGTCAAGCCAGATGAAGTATGTTAACGAGCCCCCTGATTTGTGTGCTCAACCTATGGAAAACCGGCTGCCATACCCCGCTGCTCAGGCTAGCGGGATAGCTTGCAGACATCGGGTTTTATCCTGCTGGGTCGATGCAAACGAAGAGCAACTTGGATCAGCAAACAGACAGGCCAGCCGAGGAATAGACCGATGAGCGACGTCGCAGAGCGCGTAAAAAAGATCGTGGTCGAGCACCTAGGGGTGGAGGCCGACAAAGTTACCGACAACGCGAGTTTTATCGATGATCTGGGCGCGGACAGCTTGGACACCGTCGAGCTCGTCATGGCGTTCGAGGAGGAGTTCGGGTGCGAAATCCCGGACGACGCTGCTGAGCAAATCCAGACCGTTGGGGACGCCGTCAAGTTTCTCGAGCAGCACGCGAGCGCAGCAGGCACCCCGCCGGCATCTTGATCTTTGATACGCGGCATCGGCCCGAATTCGTATGCCGTAGGACGTCGAGCGGTTTGGTGGCGTCCGCTCATACAGATGCCGTCAGACGGTGACCGGCAGGTCTGATTTGGGAGCGCGATGCTGCGCCGTGTTGTCATCACTGGTTTGGGCCTCGTAACGCCGCTGGGCTGCGGCGTGGAAGCCAGTTGGTCGCGGTTGCTGCAGGGAAAAAGCGGCGCTCGGCGCATCGAGGAGTTCGATGTAAGCGATCTTGCCTGCCAAATCGGTTGCTTCGTCCCGCGCGGCCCGCTGGCCGAAGGCAAATTCGATCCCAGCGATTGGATGGAGCCCAAGGAGCAGCGCAAGGTTGACGAGTTCATCGTCTATGGGATGGCGGCTGCCACGCAGGCGTTGAAGGACGCGGACTGGACGGCGGATACTCAGGAGAAGCAGGAACGCACGGGTGTCCTGATCGGCTCAGGCATCGGGGGGCTGGAAGGCATTGCCGAGACCGCCATTCTGCTCAAGGAGAAGGGCCCTCGTCGCATCAGCCCGTTTTTCATTCCCGGCCGGCTCATCAACTTGGCGTCCGGGTATGTCTCCATCAAACACGGACTCAAGGGCCCTAACCACGCCGTCGTTACAGCCTGCTCGACCGGCGCGCACGCGATTGGAGACGCGTCGCGGCTGATCGCGCTCGGCGACGCCGACGTGATGGTAGCGGGCGGCGCGGAGAGCCCGATCTGTCGCATCGCGGTGGCGGGTTTCGCCGCATGTAAAGCGTTGTGCACCACCTACAACGATCAGCCGACCAAGGCTTCGCGGCCCTACGACAAGGACCGCGACGGCTTCGTCATGGGCGAAGGCGCGGGTATCGTTGTGTTGGAAGATCTCGAGCATGCCAGGGCGCGTGGTGCGCGCATTTATGCCGAAGTGGTTGGCTACGGGTTGTCGGGCGACGCCTACCACATCACTGCGCCTTCCGAGGATGGCGACGGTGCCTATCGCTCGATGAGCATGGCATTGAAGCGTGCCGGTATCCAGCCGAGCGACATCCAGTACGTGAACGCGCACGGCACCTCGACCATGGGTGACGAGATCGAACTTGCCGCCGTCGAGCGGCTATTTGGGAACGCCGCGGGTAAGCTCGCCATGTCGTCAACAAAGTCGGCTATTGGGCATCTGCTTGGGGCAGCGGGTGCGGTCGAGGCCATCTTCTCGGTGCTTGCCATCAGGGACAATATTGCACCGCCCACGCTCAATCTCGACAATCCCTCCGTGTCGACCGCCATCGATCTTGTCCCGCACGAGGCAAAAAAGCGCGCCATCGATACGGTTCTTTCCAATTCTTTCGGATTTGGCGGCACCAACGCGTCTCTTGTTTTGCGTCGTCTCGCCGCCTAAGTGCATGCCCGGTCGCCGATGGGCTTGCGGCCAAATCGTCCTTTCGCCACATTTACCCCCAAGCCTCCGCCGGATTCGACAGCCGGTGCGAATGGGCGCCACGCAGCGTGCTCGAAGGGGCAGCCGCATGCCGCAAGGAGCGGATCAATGAGCAACCGCCGGCCGGCGGAGCAGCATTTTACTGGCCGCCCGTCAGGGGTGGTGGCGCGCAGTCCGGCAGAACGATTAGAGCCGACCCGCCCCGTTGCGCGACGGCATCGCCAGCGCGTCAGCCGCGAAAGAGGCCCACCCCGGCCGGTTGTGCGCTTCCTGAGCGGGATTTTCACCCTCCTCCTGCTTGTCATGCTCCTGGCAGCGGGGTCGGCCGTTTTCCTGCAGAGCAAGATTGAAGCGCCTGGCCCGCTTGCCCAAAGCAAGCAGATAGCGATACCGAAAGGCGAGGGCGCCCACGAGATCGCGGCACGCCTGGAGCGCGACGGCGTTGTCGCCGACCGGCGCCTTTTCGTTGCGGGCTATCTATCGTCCAAGGCATCCAACTGGGCAGAAGGCGGCCGCTCTCTGCAGCTGAAGGCTGGCGAATACCTGATCCCGCAGGCAGCCAGCATACGGCAGGTTATTGATATCATCGCCGAGGGCAAGACGATCACCTACAAGGTGACGATCCCGGAAGGTCTTACCAGCGAGCAGATCATTGAACGGTTGAAAGCCGACAACAGCCTCGTCGGGCGAGATAGGCCAAATACCCGCCGAGGGTTCGCTTGCTGCCAGAAACCTTCATTGTGCAGCGTGGTGCCAGTCGGCAATCGATCGTCGACAAGATGCAAGGAGAGTCGCGCAAACTCTCTGAGAAGATGTGGGATCAGCGCAAGAAAGACCTGCCGTTCAAAACATGGGAAGAGGCCGTCATTCTCGCTTCGATTGTCGAGAAGGAGACGGGTCGCAACGACGAGCGTGAGCGCGTGGCGGCGGTGTTCATCAATCGGCTCAGGCAGAAAATGCGTCTGCAGTCCGATCCGACCATCGTGTACGGCATCAGCGGCGGCAAGGCGGTGTGGAACCGGCCTATTCTTCGAAGCGAGATCGCCCAGAAAACATCGCACAACACGTATCAGATTGACGGCTTGCCGCCGTCGCCGATCTGCAACCCAGGCAAGGCGGCAATCGAGGCCGTGCTGAACCCTGCAGATACCAAAGACCTGTTTTTTGTCGCAGACGGCACCGGCGGCCACATTTTTTCTGAAACTCTCAAGGACCATAACGCGAACGTGCAAAAGTGGCGCGCTGTAGAGAAAGAGCTAAAGGCCAAGACAGTACCGGCGCCGTCGCCGGGAGATACGCCGACAACGGCTCAACCGAAGACGCGCGCTGTCGTCCGTACTCCACCCGAAAAGAAGGCTCCGCAGCCGGATCCTGGCCAGGGTGTAGCACCGGGAGGCAACCAGGACGGCAAGGGTTGGGCCCCCACCACCCAGCCGAAGGCCAAGTAAACGGATAGCTCTTCCCTCCCCTCCCTTGCCTTGTTGCACTTGAGCGCTGCGGCTAGATTTGAGTACGCGAATGGGATTCGCGTACAGCAACGCGTGCCAGCGGCATCTTTCCTGCTTTGGCATCCATAAACGATGCACGCTCATCATGACCATCAAAAGCATGACAGGTTTTGCCCGGGCGGACGGGGCGATGGGCAACTTGAACTGGCACTGGGAACTGCGTTCGGTGAACGGTCGCGGCCTCGATGTAAGGCTGCGCGTGCCACCAGGCTTCGAGGGTCTGGAGTCGCGTATTCGCGACACTGTAGGCAAGCGCGTTACGCGAGGCAGCCTCACAGTCAACCTGAACGTGAGGCGGGTGCACGGGCAGACGCAGATCCAGCTCAACGAACTCGCGTTGAAGCAGGTGCTCGGAGCGCTCGAGCGACTGGGGCAGATCGTGCCCATCGGCCCTCCGAGTGCGGAAGCCCTGCTTGGCATCAAGGGCGTCCTCGAACTTGTAGAGCCAGAAGAGGACGACGCCGAAGCGGCGGCGCGCGCAGAGGTCATGCTGGCGAACCTCGGGGAGGCGCTCGACGGTATGGTGCGCGCCCGAGCTGATGAGGGGCGCCGCCTGCAAGCCGTCGTATCCGATCAGCTGGCAACAGTCGAACGACTGGTGGCCGCAATCGAACGTCTTGCCTGCTCGCTCTCCGGATGCGATCAGGCAGCGGCTCGTTGAGCAGGTGAGGCGTTTGATGGAGACGGGTGCCGTGCTCGATGACAGTCGGCTTTACCAGGAAGCCGCGCTTCTGGCGACGCGAGCCGACACGGAGGAAGAGCTCAAACGCCTGACCGCGCATATTTCCGCTGCCCGGGAACTCCTACAGTCGAGCGAGCCGGCTGGCCGGCGCCTCGATTTCCTGGCGCAGGAATTCAATCGCGAGGCCAACACGGTGTGCTCCAAGTCCAATGACGTGGATACAACACGCGCTGGCCTCGAACTCAAAGCGGTCATCGATCAAATGCGCGAGCAGGTCCAGAACATTGAGTAGGCGCGCAAAACCATCTGTTCGCATCGCGCGGCGTGGGCTCCTGCTTGTTCTCTCGTCGCCCTCGGGAGCTGGCAAGACCACGCTCGCACGGCGTCTGCTTGATGCCGACGAAGGCATTCGCATGTCCGTCTCCGTGACGACCCGCAAACCCCGGCCCGGCGAAGTGGATGGCGTGGATTACATCTTCGTCGACAGACGTGAGTTCGAACGCCTCAAAACCCGTCGCAAACTGCTCGAATGGGCGGAAGTGTTCGGGCAGCTTTATGCGACGCCAAGGGCGCAGGTGCTCGATGCCCTGCAATCGGGCAGCGATGTACTCTTCGACGTCGACTGGCAGGGCGCGCGGCAGCTCAAGAAACGCCTGCCGCGAGATGTGGTGCGCGTGTTCATTCTGCCTCCGGACGGCAAGGCGCTCGAGCGGCGGCTTAAGGCACGCAACCAAGATACCGAGGCCACGGTGGCGCATCGCATGGCGCGTGCGGCAGCTGAGATAGAGCACTGGGATGAATACGACTACGTTGTAGTGAATGCCGATGTCGACGAGGCCTTGGCAGAGATCAAATGCATTCTCGCGGCAGAGCGTGTCAGACGAGACCGCCAGTCAGGCCTCGATGCGTTCGTAGCCGCGATGCTCGAGGGCATTTAGCTCGATTTACTGCCTGGCCAGCGCTCCAGGATGTAAGCCAGTCTTGCAAAGTCACTGACGGAGAGCGCTTCACCGCGCGAAGTCCCAGTCGAGGCCTGCCGCACTCAGGATCGCTTCGGGTTCGGCTACCAGAGATTTCAGACTTTGCCGCAGCATCTTGCGGCGTTGGCCGAAGGCTGCCGCCGTGAGCTTTGCGAGGAAGCGGACTGAGCACTCCGGTTGCGGTCGTTCGATAGGCCGGAACTCGACCACTGCCGACTCGACTGCCGGCGGCGGCGTGAATGCTTCGGGGTTCAGCGTGAAGAGCAGGCGGGGCCGCGTCCGCCATTGCGCAAGCACAGCAAGGCGGCCGTAGGCCTTCGTGCTGGGAGTGGCCACGACGCGTTCGGCCACCTCCTTCTGAAACATCAGCACCATGTGCCCGTACCACGGCGGCCAAGGCTCAGTTTCGAGCCAGCCGACGAGCAGCAGCGTGGCCACGTTGTAGGGCAGATTGGCAACGACGACGGGTCTGCCTTTGGCGCCGGCCACGAGCTTGCGCCAGTCCGCTTGCAGCGCGTCGCCGAGATGCAGATCGACCTGGCCTGGGTAGCGCGCCGCAATAGCCTCCAACGCGGGCCAGCAGCGCTCGTCGCGCTCCACCGCCACAACTCGCTCGGCGCCCTCCAGCAGGAGCGCCCGCGTGAGCCCGCCCGGTCCGGGGCCGATCTCGAGCACTGTCTTGCCGGTGAGCGGGCCTGCTGCCCGCGCAATGCGACGTGTCAGGTTGAGATCAAGAATGAAATGCTGACCGAGCGTTTTGCGCGCCGAGAGTTGCAGCGTTCGCACGACCTCGCCGAGGGGAGGGAGCCCATCAGGAGGTAGGCTCATTGACCTGCCAGGATACGCGCGGCGGCCCGCCGTTTACCCAGCATCGCTGCCAGCCGTAGAGCAGCGATGAAACTATCGGGCCGCGCCTTGCCGGTGCCGGCCAGCGCGAATGCGGTCCCATGATCGGGAGATGTGCGAACAAATGGAAGACCTAGCGTAACATTGACGCCACGGTCGAATGCGAGGGTCTTGAGAGGGATCAGGGCTTGGTCGTGGTACATTGCCACGACTGCATCATATGTGCTCCGCGCCTCCGCGTGGAACAGTGTGTCCGCCGAGAAAGGCCCGGTGACTATGGTTCCGGCGGCGGCCACTTCGGCGATTGCTGGCGCGATGACTTCTGCCTCCTCGGTTCCGATGAGGCCGTCCTCGCCGGCATGCGGATTGAGCCCAGCAACCGCGATGCGTGGACGAAGGATACCGAAATCCTGCGTGAGGGCGGCCGCAGTCGTTTGGATGGCCTTCACGATCAACGCCTTCGTCAGAGTGCGGGCGACTGCAGATAGCGGAATATGGACGGTGGCTGGCACAACTTTGAGTTCGTCAGCAACCAGCATCATTGTCGGATGGAACTTGCGACCCTGGTAATGCCGCGACGCAAGAAGGCCGAGAAAGGCCGTGTGTCCCGGATACTCGAGCGCTATCGTCCGCAACGACTTTTTTGCAATCGGATTTGTGACGAGGGCAAGCGCTTCACCTGCCAGGACCGCGCCGGTTGCGTTCTCGATACCGGCAACGATGGCGGCGTCTGCCTCGCCTGGTCCGCGCGCTCCGAGGTGGTGCACCGGCAGAGCGTCGGGAAAGAAGCGGCTCGCGTCGCCAAACGAAGCGATCGACACTATCGGTATGTCAAGACCAAGCGCGCGCGCGCGATCTTTCAGCACTTCCGAATCGCCAAAAACAGCAAAAGCGGGCAGGCCGTGCCGCTGGCGCGCGTGCCAGCTCGCAAGTGTGACGTCCGGGCCAATCCCGTCCGGGTCGCCCATGGTCACTGCGAGTGGAAGCGCCGTATCGGACGGGTGAGCAGCTGGAGGCGCTTGTCGCATTGCTCACCGGTATTCGATATGCGCGTCCTGCCGAAGGTTTCGCATGTGCCGCTGGGCTAGACTTTCCAGCTGTTGGTACTGCAATTCCTCCTGCGTCTTGGTGCGCTGCGCGTCATTGGCGACGGTGGTGCGGCGACCGCATACAGCATAGATCTCGACGCCCGCGTTGGTCGTGGAAGGCGGCAACATATCGCCATCCTTGGCGCTGAGGAGCATGGAACGCGTCGGCTCGGGAACGGTGGCGGGCTTTATGAAGCGCATGTCGTCGAATTTGGCACCGGGAACAGTCTTGGCGAGATCTCCCAGCGATCGACAGCCGCCAAACTTGCGCCGGAGGGATTCTGCGTCCGCAAAGCGCTTGGCCAAGTTGGTTTGATCGATCTTGGCTGGAAGGCCGAGCGTGATCTTGCTGACCTGCAACTCGACCGTATCGTCTCCGGCGTCGGAGGCCGCCGAAGAAAGCACGCGATCGACATCCCTCTGGGTTACAGAAACCTGCCCGCCATAGCGGCGCCCAACGAGGTCGCGCCAAGCCCTTTGCGCCCTGAAGCGTTCGCCCATTGTGGAAATATCGACTCCCATTCCCCTGAGATGCTGGGAGAACTGGTCGTAATTCATTTTGTTTTTTTCGGCCAAACCCTGGAGCATGCGTTTAACGTCGTCATCTGTGACTTCGATGCCGAGTTTCTTTGCTTCCTGCACCTTGAGACGCTCGTCAATCAGCTCTTCCTTGGCGTCCTTCTTCAGCCGCGGCAGAACACCCGCGCGGGCACTATCGATAGCTTGCTTTTGCAGACTCGTGGCCAATGTCTTCTGACGTTCCTGGAATATGGCGATGAGCTGCTCGCGTGATTTGCCCTGATTGGTGCGAATGACCTCCTCCTGCAACGCACGGAACTGGGCAGTGGTGCTCTCAGCTTTGACCAGTCGCTGAAAGTTGTCCTTCGCCTGCTGGGAGACGTTGGCATTCAACACCAGCAAACGGGCACGTTGGTCGATCTGATAAGCCGTTACGGGTTCGTCGTTGACGAGCACCACGATGGCCTGATCGCTTCTGGAGGTAGGGGGTGTGTCGTGCCGGTCGGCTTTGGTTTTCGCCGCGGACTTCTGCGACGAGGCCGTCTGTGCAATCGACGACGAGTGGGCAATTGGATTGCAAGCAATGCTCGCCGCAACCGCAAGCGTTGCAGCAAGACTGGTCAGCGAGCGTATGTAGGCAGTTGGCGAGCATCGAAATGGACTTCAAGCGGTTCGCGCGATTCGAGCCAAGGGAGCTATCTCCAGGCTCCTGAGGGTAGCTTGTCTTTTCCACAGGACAACAATGGCGACGACGTGGCAAGCCGCTACGGCTTGCCGTCGTAAATGCCCATGTTGCCAAGTTCAGACAATCCAAGAACGGTCGACCCGGCCATGCCGGTTAGTTGACCCGCCCGTATTGGTATCGCCGAACACGTGGTTGAGGGCGTCGGTGCGATAGTTGAAATCGCCCAGGTGCTTGAGCTCGAAGCGCAGCATCAGCGTCCGATCGGGCCTGATGTCCGAGCGTCAGTGTTCTCCACGAACGTCTCGATGTAGCTCGCCGTGAGCACGAAGCACTCGTCCTGATACTTGAGCTGAATGAGATCCTGGACCCGGCTCTGGTTGTCGATGTCGTAGCGCAACTGACCCAGTACACTCCAGCGGTCGGTCAGACGGAGGCCCAGTGTGGAGATCAACTCCTCCTGCGTATCGAACACGCCAGGCGTCGAGTCGAAACGCGTGAACGTGTAGCCGATTTGAGCAAGAGCGGGACCATAGTTGGCCTGCAGGTACGTATCCTGGCGCCGAAGCGTCCAGTCCTTCTCATCGAACCGGCCTTGTGCCACGAGGCTCACGCCGCTGAAGGGCGACAAGTACAAGCCGCCGACATAGTCGGAACGATCCGTTTGGAGACCGCTTTGCGGGGAGAAGTTCGGCGGCATCCAGTTGGCGACACGCCGCTCAATGCCAAGCCTGGATCGGCAAAAGCGTTCTCGCCTGAAAGATGACGACTCTGGCCGAACACAGCGCGGGCATAAAGCCCGTTGTTGCCCTGCAGCGTGTATTGCACGCCTATGTTTGCGCGCGTGCCAGTTTCCAAGCGGTCGTAGCCTGAAAACTTGTCGATATCGAACAGCAATGTGTCGTCAAACACCAAGCTGCGTGCATCCTCGTCGGGCGTCCGCCGTTGATCGATGCGGTTCGGCCTGACAATGACCTGGGCTGTCGGCTCGAAGATGTGCGAGGCCCAGCCCGAGTGCGCTACGAAGGGGAAGGAATAGAGCAAGCCGGCCTGACCCGTTCCCCGGGTAATAGTATCGTCCGGGATGAAGGCGGCAGGATTGTTCGGATCGCGTGCGTCGGTCCAGCTATAAACATCTCCGCGTACGTTGCCGAAAGGTGTCCAGACCTGCCCGACGGGATCGATCATCTTGCGCCGCCAGTTGGCTTCAGCAACGGCGTGATTGGTGTTGGTGCCATCGGTGCGCGTCATGGCGCGGGCGTGAGCGGCAAAGCTCAACTCGCCACCGACAATGGGCGAACCTACGATGTAGTTGTAGTCTATGACCGGATGAACACGTGCGTTGGCAACGTCCGCGTCGTTAAGCAGCAAGCTGCCAAAATGATAAAGATTGGCGCCGAAATAATTACGCTCGCTCATGCCCTGCAGATAGGCAACGTTGACCCGGTCGGTCTGGAGTATCGGATCGAGGTGGTAGAAGCGCCTGAAAGCTTCGTCGCTTTCAACCGTGACGTCCCAACCGTAACGCCACCACGATGAGAGCGAGAACTGGCCTTTTGTTTGAATCGACCCGCGCCACCCCTGGTCGTTGATTGCTGGCGCTGAGTCGTCTTCAATGCCCGCAAACTTGACATTGTATTGGCCGTTGGCAAGCCGATGGCGCCACTCGCCCTGCCACAACACACCGTGGTCGGTGAAGTAGCGCGGGTGCAGCGTAAAGTCGGCGTTGGGGGCTATCGCGAAATAATAGGGAACCTCAACCGAGTATCCCAGCGTCGAAGAGGTGCTGTGACTCGGCATCAGGAAGCCCGATTGCCGCTTCACCGACGGATCGGGATGCTGGAAATAGGGCAAGTAGAAAATCGGTATGCCAAACAACTCGAACTGCGCATCCTGATAGGTGAGCGTCGCCGCTTGCTGATCGTGCACGATCCTTGCCGCGCTGAGGCACCACAACGGCGGCATGCCCGCATCATTCTTACACGGCGTAAACCTGCCCCGTTCGAACTCCGTGACATTGCCCTCGCGGCGGACAGCCTTGTCGGCAGCGATGCGTGTTTCGTCCTGCGTCACCACGCTGAGCGACTGAACGAACGCATCGCGGAAATCATCGAGTGCTTCGAGCCGATCCGCCCGCGTGATGGAACCGTTCGGGTCCTTGAGCTGCGCATTGCCCTGCGCAATCAGCTTGTTGAGGTTTTGGTCGTAGATGACCTGGTCGGCGGTCAGAATGAAGTTGTTGTAGTAGATCTCGACATTGCCCTGCGCGATGACGCGGTTGCCCTTCGTGTCGTAAATCAGCTGATCGGCCTGCATGTACAGAGGCTGAGCGCGATCGATTTTCGGCTTTGGCCCGAACATGCCGCCCGGGGTTTTGGGGAACGAACTTTTTTGCGTCGGCTGCGTAAGGCGCAGGCTGGGATCCTGCGCCGAGGCCGACTGGAGCTGCAAGGCCGAGCACCAGAACCGCTACAGACAACAGCGCAGGCGAAACCACCCGCCCCAGCCACCCCGAAGTGCGGCCGAAGACCGGCGCTCCGCCGCACGTGCTCGTGCGGTATCAGCGCTCTACGCATCACTCAGCCGTCCTCCTGGTGCAGCAACACCGTTAGCGAGACGAGCAACGCTAGGGCAATCGGCACCCACACTGCCAGAGCCGGCGATAACAAACCGGCAGCGCCAATTTGGCGCGATATCTCTGCCAGAAGAAAGAAGCCAATTCCCCCGAGCATCCCCATCAAAACCATAGTCTGTATCCCGCCAGAGCGGAATGACCGCAATGACACAGTGGCAGCCAAAACCACCATGGCCAGCAGCAGCCCGGGGCGCGAGATCAGGAGGGCGTGCTGCATGCGGTATTTCGAGGCGGAAAGCCCGGCTTTTTCAGAGGCTTCTATGAGGTTCGGCAGCTGCCAGAAGGACACGGCAATCTCCGAACCCAGCGCGTCGCCTACCCGCTCGCGATTGAGGTGGGTGCTGAGCGAATAAGTTTCGAAAAACTCGGGCTCGCGGAGGGGGCGGGAGACCGTGGTGCGGTGCAGTTCCCAGTACCCGTCCTGAAGGACCGCACGGTCGGCATCCATGCGCTCCACGAAACGCCCCTGAGGATCAAATTGAAAGGCGATCACTCCGGTCAGCGACAACCCCTGATTGGAACTTGCGCGGGCATTTATCACAGATTGTCCATCTGCACCGTCCTGGCGAAGCCATGACCCCTCTCCGGAGGCCGCCAGCAGACCTGCCTCCCGGCCAAAAACCTCGGCGGTGAGCTGCTCGGCCTCTGAACGGGCGGCCGCGGCAAGCGGATTGAACAACGTGACCGCCATAACACCGAGAAGCAGAGCCACCGTTAGGCCTGGGCGCAGGAACTGCCAGGCCGACATGCCCGCCGACCGCATGATCGTAAGTTCCGACTTCCGGTTGAGGCTCAGAAGTGCGCCGATGCTTCCCACCAATACAGCAAAGGCGAGGAGGATTTCCGAGAAGGCCGGGAGCCGGAGCAGCCCAATCCACAACAATGTCGTGCCGGAAAGATCCGTTGCACGGCGCGACATGCGCAGCAGTTCGATCATGTCGATCATGAAAATCAGGCACGCGCAGACAACAAAGGCACCCAAGATGCTGAACAAGAAGCGCTTTGCCACGTAGCGGCGCAAGGTTCGGCGAACGAACAGCCCGCTGCCCCGCGACCGGCGCTGCTGCAGCCGCCGAGTTCGAGCCGCCGCAATGCGGGCAGCCCGCGCCTTTAGCCAATCGATGATCGCGCTCGACAAAGCGCTGCACGCGCGTGGGCGGCCGCGGTGCGGCCTGGCGGTAGGTGGCGAACAGCGCCCAAAGACCCGCGCTGAGTGGTACAGCATAGAGCAGGTAGGCATTGGCGGGCCGCACGGCCGCGGCGTTGGCGGCCGCAATGCCTAGTATGCGGCACAGCGTTGCGAGCGAAAACGCTCCGATGACAGCCTGGAGGCGGTTCTGGCGGGTCGTTTGCGCGCTGCCGAGCAAGGCAACCACGACGAAGACGAATGCGATTGGATAGAGGGGGCTTGCCAGGCGCTCGTGGAGCTCCGACGCCAGCCTGCCAGGGGTGGATTTGTAGACAGCATCGTTAGGGTCCGGCCAGATGAGGTCGGGGGTATAGCGTTCGCGCGGGCGGGTCGATTGCGCTTGATCGGCGCGCTGCTCGAGCTGGTTGAAATCGACGACGTATTCGGTGAAGGCGATGATCTGAGGTGCGGTTTCGGTGTTGTTCCGCCGCAGGATGTGTCCCTTTTCCATGCGCAAGTAAGCACCGTCGCCCTGCTTGATGATCTGCGCCCGTTCGGCCAGATACGTAGCCACCTGCTTCGGGTCGCGAGCATCATGCAGCAGCAACCCGAGCAGATTTCCGGTCGAGTCTCGATCGCGAATGTGGACCGTGAGCTTTGCTTCCGGCTCCGTAAACCGCCAGGGCTGAATGACCTGTCCGATCAGGTCTGTGCGCACCAGGACGGTATATTCCCGCAGCAGCTTCTGGCTCCAGGGGCCCACGACGTGATTGACTACCGAAACCCCGATAGCGACAAGAACCGCAAGGAGACCAGAACGGCTTGAGCAGAGACCAAACCGGTGCTCCGCCAGCCGTCATGACGATCAGCTCGCTATCGCCACCCAGTCTGTTCAGAACGTGCAGACAAGCGATCAGCAGAGCAATCGGCGCTATCAGCGCCAGCAGGCTGGGGATTGCCAGCGCCGTCATGGTCAGGAAAGCGGAGTGCATCCTGGCCCTGGCTGGTCATCAGCTCGAGCTGGCGCAATGCCACCGCGATCCACACGACGGTCGTCAGCGACACGAGAATGAGGATCAGGGCTCCGGCCGCCTGCCAGAAAATGTAGCGGCTGAGAATCCGGCCGAAAACAATCATTCTCCCCCGGCGCCTTTGCAGCTCATCCCCATCGCCTGTCTCAAGAAACGAGCCATCTGCGCGTGTTAGCGCGTCACACAGCATGGTGGCGGAAAATAGGCCCCAGAGGCGGCCAATCCCGGCTCGACAGGTTTGTTTACGGCAAAAAGCCACGGTCGGCGCCGCTTGGCCGGTTCCAATGTCGCAACTTGCGCTGAGACAGCGACCAACTATGGTTGCGTAATCCGACTGCTCCTTCTGTTCACCCAGGGTTGGACCCGGCGAGCGGCTTGTCGTCTGGCGCCTGGGACGGCGCCGCGCGGGCGTGCGCTCATGCGAACGAACTAACCCTCTTCACATGGAGATCCTAGCCTATGGCCTCGCCCCTTGACATCCGGTTCGTGCCGCTGTCGGCGCCACCCGGCGCGACACTGGTCGTGCTGGCGGGAGAGGGCCTTGCCTTCGGGCCTGCAGCACGGGCAATCGACGACCGGACAAAGGGCGCGCTGACGAAAGCCGCACGAGCAGCGGGGTTCTCCGGCAAACCCAAGACGTCCATCGAGATTTTGGCGCCGGCAGGCATCGAAGCCCAACGCATCATCGTGGCTGGCGTGGGGCGGGCCGCAAACGAACTCGAGCGCCTGCTGCTCGGTGGATTTGCCTTCGCGCAGATCGTCGGACGCAAAGTTGAAAGCGCGAGCCTCATCGCGGAACCTGCAGAGCTTGGCGAGGCCGGGCGCTGACGCATTTGCCGCCGACCTTGCGCTGGGAGCCGTCCTGCGGAGCTACACCTTCAAGAAATATCAAACACGCAAGGATGAAAACAGCCAAGGGGACGAGACGCGCAATGGACTGCAATCATTGTCTGTCCATCTTTCAAAGCCTGACGCCGCGGCGAAGGCATACGCGGGGCGCAAGGCGATAGCCGATGGCGTTTTTCTCGCCCGCGACCTTGTCAACGAACCGGCCAACATTCTTGGCCCGGTCGAGTTTGCCGAGCGTATGCTCAGTCTTGCCGATGCCGGCGTCGACGTGGAAATCCTCGACGAGGAGCAACTCGAAGCGCTGAAGATGAATGCTCTTCTGGCCGTTGGCCAGGGCAGTGCGCGCCCTTCGCGTGTGGTCGTGATGCAATGGAACGGCGGCAAGTCGAAGCGCGCCAAGCCCGTATGCTTTGTCGGCAAGGGCGTTTGCTTCGACACTGGTGGCATATCCATGAAGCCGGCCGCCGGTATGGAGGACATGAAGGGCGACATGGGCGGCGCAGCGTGCGTCGCCGGCCTGATGCTCGCGCTGGCGACGCGGAACGCTGCCGTCAATGCGGTAGGCCTGATCGGTTTGACGGAGAACATGCCATCTGGGACCGCGCAGCGCCCCGGCGACATCGTCACGAGCATGTCGGGACAAACCATCGAGGTGCTCAACACCGATGCCGAAGGCCGCCTCGTGCTGGCCGATGTGCTCTGGTACGCCCAGGATCGCTTCAAGCCTCGATTGATCGTTGATTTGGCTACGCTCACGGGCGCGATCATGGTGGCGCTCGGGAAGGAGTATGCCGGGTTGTTCGCCAATGATGATAGACTGGCGAAAGAACTCGACGCTGCCGGCCAGGCTACGGGCGAAAAGGTCTGGCGCATGCCGCTGGCAAAGGCCTACGACAAGCTGATCGACAGCAAGACGGCCGACATGAAGAACATTGGCGGCCGTCACGGCGGCGCCATCACGGCCGCTCAGTTCCTACAGCGCTTCATCAAGGAAACGCCCTGGGCTCATCTGGATGTTGCCGGGACGGCGATGGATTCGAGCAGGAACGAGATCAACCAAAGCTGGGCGTCAGGATGGGGGGTACGACTTCTCGACCGGCTTGTTGTAGATAACTACGAGAAGCCTGAGAAATAGGCCACATCTATAGAAACATTCCATAATATATATTATGCGCTTGAAGGTGGTCTCAAGACAATGGTCTCGATGTGGACATAGGCCCGCGGTCAATGGGTACCCTTACCGTCAACGGCCAAAGCGGACTTGTCAGGCGATCCCTCCGTTCTCCCAGAGATGGAACAGCAAACCGTTTTGATGAGTTGGAATAAGCGTGCGCACGTGGGTGCGGGCGGCGGCTGTAATCCTGGAGACATCTCATGAGCAAGGTCAAGACGCTCGGAGTCCGCCACGAGCCGGCTCCGCAGCTGGACACGCCTACCGATCTTTCGGTCGACGCCGTGCGCGAGGTTTCACGAGCGCTCAACGGGCTGCTTGCAGATGCGTTCGCTCTGTATGTGAAGACCAAGAACTTTCACTGGCATGTAAGCGGACCGCATTTTCGCGACTATCATCTTCTGCTCGACGAGCAGGCCGAGCAGATTTTGGTTGGAGGCGCCACGCTGCGTTCCATCGGCGATATCGCCAGGCATCAAACGATCAAGGACAATGACGCGGCGTTCGTCGCTCCCAACGACATGCTGCGCGAGCTGATGGCAGACAACAAGGCCGTAACGCACGCCATGCGCAAGGCACACGACCTAGCCGACAAGCACGGGGACGCCGCAACGGCCAGTCTGCTCGAAAATTTCCTGGACGCAACCGAGCGGCGCACGTGGTTCCTGTTCGAAGCCAGCCGCGATCCGGACGCTTCCGGCCATTGAAATAAGCTAATCCTCCTGGATTCTTCCGCGCCGCAGGGTCTTGACTGTAGAGCGGTGGCGCTTGGCATCCTGGCGCCGGAGCTTCGAGGCATAGGGCGGCTTGGTTGCGCGGCGTGGCTTGGGCGGCGTTGCGGCCTCGCGGACGAGGTCCACCAAGCGCTCGCGCGCATCCTCGCGATTGCGTGCCTGGCTGCGAAAGCGTTCGGCGGTGATGACAAGAATGCCGTCGCTGGTCAGACGCTTGCCAGCCAGTTCGCGCAGCCGCCGGCGCACCGGCTCGGGAAGGGCCGGCGAATTGGCGACATCGAACCTCAGCTGCACGGCGGTCGAGACTTTGTTGACGTTCTGGCCCCCCGGGCCAGAGGCGCGCACAAACACCTCTTCGAGTTCGGCCGGATCAATGCTGATGGCGGGCGTGACACGCAACATCGCTATTGCGTCCGCAAGCGTCGGCTGTTGCAATTTGTGGTATCAGGTCGCTTCCTTGTAAGCACGACGTCTGGAACTCCCGCAATGGTTGAAGATGCGCGCAAATCGATCGGCGATCTCCTGGCCGTGATGGCTGCATTGAGAACGCCTGGCACCGGTTGTCCCTGGGATCTGGAGCAAACGTTCAAGACCATCGCCCCTTATACCATCGAGGAAGCCTACGAGGTTGCTGACGCGATCGAACGCGGGGACATGGCGGACCTCAAGGACGAACTGGGCGATCTCCTGCTGCAGGTGGTCTATCACGCGCGCATTGCGCAAGAGCAACAAGCCTTTGCGTTTAGCGATGTCGCCGAGGCAATTACCGCAAAGATGATCCGCCGCCACCCTCATGTGTTTGGCAGCGAAGCTGAACGGGCAGCGGGTGCCGCGCCCGGCTTCTGGGAGCGCATCAAGGCTGACCGAGCGCGCCGATGCTTTGCAGGCAGGCCGCGCGTCCGAGCCCAGCATCCTGGACGGCGTTCCTGCCGGGCTTCCTGCTCTCACGCGTGCGCTCAAGTTGCAGAACGAAGCCGCCAGCGTGGGGTTCGATTGGCCGTCTCTCGGGCCGGTACTCGACAAACTGAAAGAGGAGCTTGGAGAGCTGGAAGAAGTCCTCGTGGGCGGCGAAGCGCCTTCCGACCGCACAAAGATCGAAGAGGAATTCGGCGACCTTCTGTTCGTGGTGGCCAACGTGGCGCGGCACCTGAAAGTCGATCCGGACGCCGCCCTGCGCGCAGCCAATCAGAAATTCACCCGCCGCTTCCATGCGATCGAGCGCAAGCTCGCGGAAGATGGGCGCACGCCTGCGCAATCCACGCTGGCCGAAATGGACCTGCTCTGGGACGAGGCCAAGGCGGGAGAGAAGGTGGACGAGGCGCCCGAGCCCACATAACTTCGCGGCCTGCTTCCAAGGTGCGTCCACCCGCCTTTGAACCAGCCGGCAGTCTCGCGCGACTGAAGGTGCAGAGCCTGCCGCACCGGGCTGACAAAGATGGGAAAGACAAACACCATGCTTGCAAAAAGCAAAGCGGGAAAAAGAATGCAGCCGGTTCGCTTGTTTGCAGCCGGCGCGGCGCTGGCGCTCGCTGCCGTGCTGGGATGGCACACCACGTCATCCGCGAGCGCATCGAAAGCCAAGCCGATCGATGGCTTGAAGATGGAACAGGACGTGATGGAGAAAAAGAGCGGCAAGCCGCTGAAGGCAACAGGCCGCTCGAAGAGGAAGAGCAGCGGATCGGTCCCGAGATACCATCTCGAGAATGCATGGCCATCGAAATAGGAGGCTGCTTATGCGCGCAATGACAGTTGGGGCGGTGGCGGTATTCCTGGGCACGGCCGGATTTGCCCAAGCCGAGGGCAACAACCGCTTCAATGGCAAATATCTCGTTTCGGGCGCGACCCACATGGCGCGTGCCGACAAGGGCAAAAACATCTCGGCCAAGAAAAAATCCGCACCGAAGTTCAACCCCAAGGAGATTTCAGTCGACCAATCGGTGCCGTGGCAGAAGGCACCGAAGGATTCATCCCGGCAAATGAAGTCGAAGAGCCCGCATCTGGTGGACTAGACGTCGATGACTTCCAGCACCCCTGGAACCGTCGTCAGCGCACCCTTCTGCATCGGCGAGACGTCGAAGCGGCCGGGCAGCGTAATCTCGAGTTCCCTGCCGGCATCCTCCAGCGTCATGCTCAGGCTGACCGTGCCTTTACCACCCGGCTTGAGGAGAGCCTTGAGTTCATCGAGTGGCACCTTGTTGGCCACGATGGTCCGCCGATCCAGCACGACTCTGAGCCCCTTCTGCACAC
The DNA here is from genome assembly GCA_963814055.1 of uncultured Alphaproteobacteria bacterium. Lineage (GTDB taxonomy): Bacteria > Pseudomonadota > Alphaproteobacteria > Rhizobiales > Hyphomicrobiaceae > AWTP1-13. The sequence goes on along the minus strand of CAWFBJ010000017.1, from coordinate 684,059 downwards.
CCTCGGCGGCCGCATTCAGAGACTCGATTGCCTGCGCACGCAGTTTGAGGGTATCACCGTCCCGCTCGCCCTCAACCGAGATCAGCACGGCCGTTCCGGGCTCGAGCAGGTGCCGGCTTTGGGCCAAGGTCTCCGAGAAGATTACGGCTTCGAACTGACCGGTCGGCTCCGAGAACATCGCGAACGCAAACTTGTTGCCTTTCTGCGATCGCCTTTCGCGCGCCGACACGACAACGCCTGCAACGCGGCCGGCGACAACGCCGCGATCTGCGCGCGCCTCCAATTCGGCAAAGGAGATGGTGTTGAGCTTGGCAAGCACGCCGGCATATGCGTCCAGCGGATGACCGGAGAGGAAGAAACCGACGGCATCGAATTCGTATTGAAGCCGTTCCATGGGGTTCCACGCCTTGACCGAGCGGATATCCATCTTCGTCCGGGTTTCACTCCCACCGCCGAAGAGGTCGTTGGTGCCTTGCGCTTCGTTGGACGCGATGCGGTTAGAGAACGCCAGTATCTGATCGACGTTGCCGTGCGCCAGCGCGCGATTTGGTTCGAACTCGTCGAACGCGCCAGCTGAGCTCAAGGTCTCCAAGGCGCGCTTGTTGAGTGCCTTTGGGTTGCATCGGCCGGCAAAGTCGGACAGGTCCTTGTAGGCACCCTGAGCAGTGCGCTCAGCAACGACGCTTTCAACCGCCTGTGCGCCAATGTTCTTCAGCGCCGCAAGCGAATAGCGGATGGCTTTGTCGCCTGAGAGGAAGTCGACCTCGGAGGCATTGATGCAGGGTGGCAGCAGAGCAATGCCGGATTTCTTCGCTTCCGAGGCGTACATGGCGAGCTTGTCGGTGTTGCCCATGTCGAGCGTCATCGATGCGGCCAGGAATTCCTCGCGGTAGTTGGCCTTGAGATAGGCCGTGCGATAGCTCACGACCGCGTACGCGGCGGCATGGCTCTTGTTGAAGCCGTAACCGGCGAATTTGTCGACCAGTTCGAAGATGTACTCGGCGTCCGCCTTCTTGACCTTGTTGCGCGTGGCGCCCTCGACGAAGCGGGTCTTCTGCTGCGCCATCTCGCGCTTGTCTTTTTTGCCCATGGCGCGTCGCAACAGATCGGCTTCTCCCAGCGAGAAGCCTGCCATCACCTGGGCGATTTGCATCACCTGTTCCTGGTAGATGATGACGCCGTAAGTCTCCTTGAGGATCGGCTCCAGCATCGGGTGGAGGCAGTCGAGAGGCTCCTCCCCGTGCTTGCGATTGATGTAGGTCGGAATGTTGTCCATCGGGCCGGGGCGGTAGAGCGCCACCATGGCGATGATGTCCTCGAAACGGTCGGGTTTGAGCCGCTTGAGGCTCTCGCGCATGCCCGTGCCTTCGAGCTGGAACACACCGACCGTGTCGGCCTTTGCCAGCATCTCGTAGCTCTTCCGGTCGTCGAGCGGGAGTTTGGCAAGGTCGATGTCGATGCCGCGGCCGCGCTTGATGAGCCCGACGGCCTTCTGCAGCACTGTCAGTGTCTTGAGGCCGAGGAAGTCGAATTTGACGAGGCCCGCAGCTTCGACCAGTTTCCAGTTGAACTGGGTGATGGGGAAGCTTGACTTGGGGTCTCGATAGAGTGGAACAAGCTCCTCCAAGGGCCGATCGCCGATCACCATGCCGGCCGCGTGCGTGGAGGCATGCCGGTACAGGCCTTCCAGCTTTTGCGCGATCTCCAGCAAGCGCGCCACCATAGGCTCGCTGTCGCGCGCTTCCTGCAGTTTCGGTTCGCCTTCGATCGCCTGTGGCAGCGTCACTGGATTGGCCGGGTTGTTGGGCACCAGCTTGCACAGCTTGTCGATCTGGCCGTAGGGCATCTGCAGCACGCGCCCGACATCTCGCAGCACCGCGCGGGCTTGCAGTTTTCCGTGCGTGATGATCTGGGCGACGCGATCGGCGCCGTACTTGTTCTGGACGTAACGGATCACCTCGTCGCGGCGGTCCTGACAGAAGTCGATGTCGAAGTCGGGCATCGATACGCGTTCGGGGTTGAGGAACCGTTCGAAGAGCAAGCCAAACCGCAGGGGATCGAGATCGGTGATGGTGAGCGCCCAGGCCACGACGGAGCCCGCGCCCGAGCCACGGCCAGGTCCAACAGGGATGCCGCTAGCTTTGGCCCATTTGATGAAGTCGGCCACGATCAGGAAGTAGCCCGGATACTTCATCTTCGAGATGACATCCACCTCGAACGTCAGGCGCTTTTCGTAATCGGCCGTGGTGAAGCCGGGCGCAGGCTCGCACGCTGCAAGACGTGTCTTCAGGCCAGCTTCCGCCTGCGCGCGAAGCTCAGCTGTTTCAAGCGCGAGAAGCTCGGTTTCGCTGACATCAGGCTTGGCCTGGACGTATCGCGGCAGGATCGGCTTGCGTCCCTTGGGCCGGAATGCACACCGCTTTGCGATTTCAACAGTATTGGCGAGCGCCTCGGGGAGATCCGCGAACACCTCTGCCATTTGATCGGCCGTCTTGAAGAAATGCTCGCGCGACAGCCGTCGGCGATCATCCTCGACAACGTAGCGGCCCTCCGCGATGCAAAGCAGGGCGTCATGGGCGTCGTAGTCGTCCGGCGCAGCAAAATAGACTTCATTCGTCGCGACGATCGGCAACGCGCGCGTATAGGCCAGTTCCAGCAGCGCTGGCTCGGTTTCGATTTCGTGCTTCAGGCCGTGGCGCTGGATCTCGACGTAGAGACGATCACCGAAGATCTTCTCTAGGGCCTTCAGCCGGTCCACGGCCAGGTCCTTCTGGTCCTCACGCAGGGCCTTGTCGATGGGGCCGTCGGGACCACCGGTGAGCGCGATCAACCCCGCACCCCATTCTTGCAGCCGCTCGATCTGGATGTGCGGCGCTTCGTCCTCGCTCGGATCGAAGAAGGCGCGCGACGCGAGCTTCATAAGGTTCTGATAGCCGACGTCACTGCTGGCGATCAAAGCCAGCGCGCCGGCCGGCTGAAAGCGCGCTTGATTTGCACTGGCGCGCACCAATCCATTGACCTGCGCGCGGTCGCCGAAATCGACTTGAAGGGTGCAGCCGACGATGGGTTGTATGCCGGAATTGGCGACTTTGTCGGAGAACTCCAGGGCACCGAAGAGATTGTTCGTGTCGGTGAGACCGAGCGCGGGAAAGCCGTTGCCGACCGCAAGCTTGGCAAGCCTTGGAATCGTAATCGCGCCTTCCAGCAACGAATAGGCGGAGTGCACCTTGAGGTGGATGTATTGCAGCACCTCGGAGTGTGCCTGCGACGAAGCTGGGCCATCCGCCGATGGGAGTGTTTTGTTCATCGGGATAGTTGGCGTCACGGGCGCGATTCCCGCAAGCGCAGTTCGTTGTGGAAAAGCAATATCTTCCATCTCTGCTGGTGTCTTTTCCCGAATTCGCTATATGGCGGGTGCTTGGTAGAGCCGGTCTCCTCCAATATGGGCCTCAGCCACGACGATGCTACGAGAGACGATAGCCAACAACGCTTCATTGGTCCTGGCCCTCGGCGGATTGCTGATCGGCTTCGCGTTCGGCGCGGTCGTATACCGAACCAACTATTGCGCCATGGGTTCGCTCAGCGACATCCACAATTTCAACGACTACCGCCGTTTCCGGGCGTGGATTTTGGCCGCGGCAACGGCATTGCTGGGAACACAACTGCTGCATAGTGCCGGAGTTGTGGCCTTGGAAAGGTCCATGTACCTCGCATCGTCCTTCAATTGGTTCGGGTACATTGCCGGCGGTTTCATCTTCGGCATCGGCATGGTGTTCGCCGGCGGATGCCCAAGCCGCAACCTCGCGCGTGCCGGAGGCGGAGACTTGCGCTCCCTGCTTACGCTGATCGTGCTGGGCATCGTCGCCTATATGACGATTGCGGGGCTGATCGCTCCTGTGCGGGCAACTGTAGAGAACGCCACCGCTTTCAGTCTCGGGGCTTCCGGCCAAGGTATCGGCGACCTTCTGAGCGCACTCACGGGCGCATCGCGCGGCACGGTTCGCTTGGTCATGACCGGGCTCATTGTCGCTGCGGCGGTTGCGTTCTGCTTCGCCGATCTTCGCTTCCGCAACTCGCCGGTGCATATCGTTTCAGGGGTAGGCGTGGGCCTGACGGTCGTGGCCGGCTGGGCGATCACAGGTCTGACCTATGACGACATGGCGACCCGGCCCATTCCGCCGATCTCTCTCACCTACATCAGGCCGATGGGCGACACCCTGCAATGGTTGGCATTGTTCACGGCCACGCCAGCGCCGGGCTTCGGTGTAACCAGCGTTTTCGGCGCCTTGCTCGGCGCCTTCGCAGCAGCCATGGCGATGGGGCGTTTTCGCCTTTCGACTTTCTCGGACACCGACGACACCGTGCGCAATCTGATGGGCGCGGCGATGATGGGCGTGGGCGGCGTAATGGCGCTCGGCTGCACCGTTGGTCAGGCGATTACAGGCGTGTCGACTCTGGCGTTTGGGTCGTTCGTGACGTTCGGTGCCATCGTGGCCGGCGGCTGGTACGGGCTGCAGTTGCTCGAGCGCTGGGTCATGGCGGACGAATAACCTTGCATGCGGCTCGCGATAAAATGATCGCGTGAATTCTCCGGCGGCGCGAATTGGGCCTACTTCCTGCGGTAGGCGAAAGCCAGCGCTCGTAGCCGGTGTCATCCGCCAAGGAAGCCCATGCCCATCGCTACCGTCGACCGCCGCAAAGTCGTCATCGGAGCAACTGCCGCGCTCGTTGCTCCGCAAGTTGTATTTGCCCAATCGCCCCTGGTCGTGACCCCGGGTCAAACCGAAGGGCCTTTCTATCCGGTCTCGCTTCCCGCCGACAGGGACGCGGACCTTGTGCGTGTGCAGGGCCAGGCGGCCCAGGCCGTGGGTCATGTGACGCACATCTCCGGCCGTGTACTCGACAAGCGTGGTGCTGTAGTGCGCGGTGCGACGGTCGAGATCTGGCAGTGTGACAACAACGGCGTCTACAATCATCCCGGCGACTCCGGTCAGCGTCGACGCGACGCGGCCTTTCAGGGCTACGGCCGCACCAATGTCGATGACAGCGGCCGCTACGCCTTCCGGACCATCCGTCCTGTCGCCTACCCCGGGCGAACGCCGCACATCCACTTCAAGGTGCATGCACCGGGCGTAGGCATGCTGACGACGCAGATGTATGTCGAGGGCGAGGCGCAGAACCAGCGTGACGGGGTCCTGCGCGGCATCCGCGATGCCAAGGCTCGCCAGAGCGTTATCGTACGCCTGGATCCGGCAGGAGACATCGAGGCGGGCGCCCTCAAGGGAGCATTCGATATCGTGCTGAACCTCTGACGGGGTCACCCGGCTTATTGGGCGCCTGGATTGCCACCGGCGCACGGCCTACGATACCGGCTCAGCGTTGGCGGAGGCCGGCAATGTCGGACGACCACGAGCGTGCCGTCGCATGCCACTATCAGGTTTCAGACCTGACGCAGCGCGTCCTGAAGGCGGCTGCGGCCGCAGGGCTCGACATAGATCGGCTAGCGCCCGAGGATCTGACGCCGATCGACGAATTCCACATCGGCGGCCGTGAGGCCACCAAGCATGTCGTTGCCAAGATGCGTCTGGCCGGCAGCGAACGCGTGCTCGACATAGGATGCGGCATCGGCGGCGCCGCACGATATGTGGCGGTATCGACGGGATGTCACGTGACGGGCATCGATTTGACGCCGGAGTATGTCGAGACGGCGCGCGCGCTGAGCGGACGGATGGGGCTTGGCGCGCGAACGGCGTTTGAAGCGGGCAGCGCATTGCAGATGCCGTTCGCCGATGCCTCTTTCGATGCGTCCATTACGCTGCACGTGGCAATGAACATCAAGGACCGCACCGGCCTCTACCGCGAGACCGCCAGGGTGCTGAAGCGTGGCGCCGTGCTCTGCATCTACGACGTCATGAAGGGGGAGAATGACAAACTCAGATATCCCATGCCGTGGGCTGCTACGGAGGCGAGCAGTCACCTGACGACGCCGGAAGAGATGCAGGGGCTGCTGACAACCGCCGGTTTCAGCGTTGAGGAGGTCGAAGACCGCACGGACTTCGGCATCGCTTTTTTCCGCGGGCGGCTTTCAGCCGGCGGTGCACCGTCTCCGCTCGGCCTACACGTGCTGATGGGCGAGACCTCTCGCGAAAAGTCCCACAATATGCTCCAGAATCTCGAGCGCGGAGCCATTGCTCCCGTGGTGATGGTGGCCCGGCGCACACCGTGATATCGCGCCTGCGGCGCCGCATCCGCGCGCGGCACCTGCCATGCGATTTTTGCTCGCCCCACACGCGACCCGCAGGCTAAACAGGATGCGGACCCGGATGTCCGGGCCACTAAGGAGACATGGAATGCACCACGGCGGGAAGATTCTTGTAAGTCAGCTCGAAGCCCAGGGCGCCACGGCGGCGTTCACGGTGCCTGGCGAAAGCTTCCTTGCCGCGCTGGACGGCCTGCACGACTCCAATCGCATCAAGACGGTCATCTGCCGCCAGGAAGGCGGAGCCGCGATGATGGCGGAGGCGTGGGGCAAGATCACGGGCGAGCCGGGCGTGTGCTTCGTCACGCGCGGACCGGGCGCGGCCAACGCCATGAGCGGACTCCATGTGGCGCAGCAGGATTCCACGCCGATGGTGCTGTTCGTCGGGATGCCGGCGCGGGAGCACGAGGACCGCGAGGCATTCCAGGAGATCGAGGTGAAGCGACTGTTCTCCTCGTTCGTGAAATGGGCCGCGGTGATCCGGCAGACAGAACGCATCCCCGAGTACGTGAGCCGCGCATTCCACGCGGCACGCTCGGGGCGTCCGGGCCCCGTGGTGCTTGGTTTGCCGGAGGACATGCTGTCCGCAACCGCGGAGGCGATCGATGCCAAGCCGGCTCGTGTTGCATCGCCAGGCGTGAGTTCGCGCGACGTCGAGTTGTTGCAGGACCGGCTGGCAAAAGCGACGCGACCCGTGATGATCGTGGGTGGGCCTGGATGGAGCACGGACGTGCAGAAGGCGGTCGAGGCCTTCGCCGACCGGTTTGACCTGCCGGTCGCGCCGGCGTTCCGCTACCAGGACTACATCGACAACCGGCACCGCTGTCATGTCGGTTGCGCCGGCATCGGCATCGATCCCGCACTGGCCGCGGCCATCAAGTCGGCCGATCTCCTGATCGTGGTAGGCGCGCGCATGGGGGAAATGACGACCAGCCAATATGAGCTGCTCGGCATTCCAAATCCCACGCAGTTCCTGGTGCACGTGCATCCCTCTCCAGACGAGCTGGGATCGGTGTATCGCGCCGACCTGCCGATCGCGGCGACGGCACAGGGTTTTGCCGAGGTGCTGGCCAAGCTGCAGCCACCCGCGAAAATTGCCTGGTCCGGATTGAGAGCCGAGCTGCGCGCCGCCTACGAGCGCAGCCTCAAGCCCATTGCGATGCCGGGTTCCGTCAAGCTCGCCGAGGTCGTGCGCACCGTGTCGCAGATGCTGCCGGAGGACGGCATCGTCACCAACGGCGCGGGCAACTATGCCGGGTTCGTGCATCGCTACTTCGAGTACAAGCGCTATCGCACGCAACTCGCGCCTACGTCAGGTTCCATGGGCTACGGATTGCCGGCAGCGATCGCAGCCAAGATCGCGAATCCGACGCGGGCGGTCGTGAACTTCCAGGGTGACGGCTGCTTCATGATGACGGGCCAGGAACTGGCAACTGCCGTCCAATACGCACTGCCGATCGTGACTGTAATCGCCAACAACGGCGTTTACGGTACGATCCGCATGCATCAGGAGCGGGACTACCCCAATCGGGTGGTCGGAACCACGCTGATGAATCCCGACTTCGCAGCTTATGCCCGCAGCTTCGGGGCGGACGGCACCACGGTCGAGGCCACCAAGGATTTCGCGCCCACGTTCGAGCAAGCGCTCCGATCGGGCAAGCCGTCGGTGATCGAGCTCAAAATCGACCCGGAAGCGATCTCGCCGCGCAAAACGCTGTCCGAGATACGCGAACGGCGGTGACAAGCATATACATTGGCGAAGTGAAGCCAAAAACCCCGTTTAAGCGTTCGTTCCAGTGACAGCCGGAACGACAACAATTATGCAATCGTAAATCTGTGCGTCATACTTGGAATTCTATTTTGTTTTATTCAACCTGCAGGGTTAAGCACATTACAACGGCGAAATAGACTTACCGCCAGTTATGCATTACTCAATGTGAATACGACGCTGCACGGAAAATACCCCGGTCGATGTCATGGACCTGTTTGCGACGGAACAATTGAACGGAAAGCTTTGGAATCTGGCCAAGCAGGCCGCGTTCATGTGCTTTCTGGTTGCATGCGCGCTGCTTGGGGCTTCGCTGGTGCTCGGGCAATCTGGCGGCCATGGCAAGGGTCAGACGCATCTGGCTCGGACGGTCTCGCCTGCGCCCTGACTGATGGTTTTGGGTTTCTGAATGACGCTCCAACCTGGCCTCATCTCCTTCGCGGAGATGGGGTCTTTTCTTTAGAGGAACCCCGAGCTCCCGGACTCGGGTCTTGAACTCAAACATGGCGGGCCCGGGAGCGCATAGCGTCGTCGGCAGGGACGCCGGCTCGTTTGAGCTCGCTCTCGAGCTTGCCCCTGGCAGCCGGATCAATGCGGAACCTGGTGGTGACCGCTCCCGTTTCCGCTGTCTCCTCCTTCAGAATTTCTGCGTTCGCATGCAGCCAGCTCAGGAGCCGCCCTTGAGCCGCCGGAACCTCCACAGTGAGGACCACATCGTTTGCGCCCAGCCGCGCATCGATTGCCTTCCGCAGCCGCTCGACGCCTTCGCCCGTGGCGGCGGAAACGAGCACTGGGCGTCTCTCGCTGCGCGTCATGGCATGCCCGACTTCGATGCGTGCAGCGTCGGAAAGCCGGTCTGCCTTGTTCCACACCTCCAACAGCGGAGCACCGGTGTCATCGGCAGCGATGCCGAGATCCGCCAGCACGGCTTCCACGTCGCGCCGCTGTGCTTCGGTCTCGAGGTGACTGATGTCGCGCACGTGCAAGATTAGGTCGGCTTCGATAACCTCCTCGAGCGTGGCGCGGAAGGCTGCGACAAGTCCCGTCGGCAGGTCGGAGATGAAGCCGACGGTGTCCGAGAGGATCGCCTTGCGCCCGCTGGGGAGCTTGACCTCGCGCATGGTCGGATCGAGCGTCTGAAACACCTGATCCTTCGCAGAGACAGCAGCGCCAGTCAGGCGGTTGAACAGAGTTGATTTGCCAGCATTGGTGTAGCCGACGACGGCCACGACCGGAAGCGGCACCCGCTTGCGGCCGGCACGATGCAAACCGCGCGTCTTGACGACCACGGCCAGCTCTTTGCGGATCGCCGCGATGCGTTCATTGATCAGGCGGCGGTCCGTTTCAATCTGCGCTTCGCCAGGGCCGCCTAGGAACCCGTAGCCGCCGCGCTGGCGTTCAAGATGAGTCCAAGTCCGCACCAGCCGGCTTTTCTGATAGGTGAGATGGGCAAGCTCCACCTGCAGACGGCCTTCTCGCGTCAGTGCACGCTGTCCAAAGATTTCGAGAATGAGCCCCGTGCGATCGAGGACCTTGCACCCCCACGCCTTTTCGAGGTTGCGCTGCTGCACCGGCGTCACGACGTGATCGACGATCGCGAGGCCAGCCTCCTGGGCGGCGATCAACTCGCCGAGCTCGGCGACTTTGCCGGAGCCGAACAGCGTAGACGGCCGTGGCACGGGTAGCGGAACAATCTCGGCTGCTGCGACATCGAGCTGGATGGCGCGCGCCAGTCCCACCGCTTCTGCCAGGCGATCTTCGACGGAATGCACGACAGTCGTGCCGGCTGATCCGTTGCCGTTGGCACCAGCAGCTTCTCGGCGCCGGATCGTCCGCATCGGCACGAGCACGACGGCGCGCATGGGTGGCGGTTCACGCTCAACTGGAGCGCGGCGCTTGCGGGCAGGTTCGGAACTCGACGGGCTAGAGGAGATGGCTATCCCTGCTGACCTTCGGCCGGATCAGCGTCCATGAGGTGCACAGGCTGTCCGGGCATGATCGTGGATATGGCGTGCTTGTAGACCAATTGCGAGTGTCCATCGCGGCGAAGCAGCACACAAAAATTATCGAACCAGGTGACAATGCCCTGCAGTTTGACGCCATTGATGAGAAAAATAGTGAGTGGCGTTTTGTTCTTCCGCACGTAGTTCAGGAATGTGTCCTGAAGGCTTTGGGCTTTTTCGGCCATTGTTATTATCCGTTCCAATTACGCAGCAAGGCAGACCCAGTCCGGCCCCGTGTGCGACAATTTGCAGATTCATGCTGCTCCGCACAAGGGGATTCGCGGATTTGCAAGCCAAAATGCCGCCAAACATCAGGGATCGGCCAACTCCGCCGACCCGTGAAATTCGGACCTCAGCCTTTGCGTGAGCAGACCCGGCGCACCATTGCCGATCGGGTGGCCATCGATCCTCACGACCGGCATCACGATGTTGGTCGCCGACGTGACGAACGCTTCGCGCGCACTCCTTGCCTCCTCGACGGTAAAGGGCCGTTCCACGAACTCGACGGCGGCGCGCTTGAGCACGTCGATCACGGTGGTACGCGTGACGCCGCGCAGTATGGCGTTGTCGATCTGGCGCGTGACGAGGCGGCCCTCCTTGTCGACAATCCATGCATTCGACGAGGCGCCTTCCGTCACATAGCCCTGGTCGTCCACGAACCAGGCCTCCTTGGCGCCTTCGCTGCGTGCCGTTTCCTTGGCCAGTGTCGCCGGAAGAAGCATGACGGTTTTGATATCGCATCGTGCCCAACGCGTGTCGGGCATCGTCTTTACCGCGATGCCCACTTCGGCGGCTGCGGCAAGCCTGCGGGGAGACACCCCGCGCGCAAGGCAGACGACCGTCGGAAGAACGTCGTCGGGTGGAAACACGAACTCGCGTGGTCCCGCGCCGCGCGTAACTTGCAGGTACACGAGGCCGTCGGCGACGCGATTGCGCCGGATGGTTTCGCGCAGCACCCGCGACCAGGCGCCATCCGCCATCGGCTGGGGAATACGCAGTTCGCCGAGCGAGCGGCGAAGGCGCTGCATGTGTCGCGTCTCGTCGACGAGGCGGCCGTTCTTGACCTCGCAAACCTCGTACACGGCGTCGGCGAACTGAAAGCCGCGATCTTCGGCGTGCACGGCAGCATCCGCGTAGGGCAGATACTGGCCATTGACGTAAACGACGCGTGTCATGCTCCGCTCGTGCCCTCTTCGCGCTGCTCGTCCATCGCCTTCAGGTAGACGCCTAGACCGGACGCACATCCCCGCTGCGTTCCTGCGAGCTCACGCCCAGGGCGCGGAGCTTGCGATGCAGAGCGGAGCGCTCCATGCCGACGAACTCGGCCGTGCGCGAGATGTTGCCGCCGAAGCGGTTGATCTGCGCGAGCAGATACTCGCGCTCGAAGATCTCGCGCGCCTCGCGCAGCGGCAGCGACATCAGATGCTCGGCCCCGCCATTGACCGGCAGCGGCACGTTGGAGCCGATTTCCTCCGGCAGCATGTTGGCGGTGATAATGGCGTCGGGATCGCCGCCGGAGAGGATCAGCAGCCGCTCGATATTGTTGCGCAGCTCGCGCACGTTGCCCGGCCAGTCGTGCGCCTGCAGCACCGCGACGGCATCCTCGCCGATCTTGCGCGGCGACAATCCGGACGAGTGGGAAACCTGGGTCACGAAGAATTGGATGAGTTCGGGAATGTCGTCGCGCCGTTCGGCCAATCCCGGCACGCGCAGGGGTACGACGTTCAGGCGGTGATACAGGTCTTCGCGGAACCGGCCCTCCGCCATGTCGCGCTCCAGGTCGCGGCTGGTCGAGGATATGATGCGTACGTCGACCGACACCTTGGGGCCGCCTCCCACGCGCTGGAATTTCTGCTCCACCAGCACCCGCAAGACCTTGCCCTGCGTTTCGAGCGGCATGTCGGCAACCTCGTCGATGTAGAGCGTGCCGCCATGGGCCGACTCCAGCGCGCCGACCTTCCTGGGCCCGGCGTGGTCTTCTGTGCCAAACAGCTCCTCCTCCACGCGGTCCGGCGCCATCGACGCGGCGCTGAGCACGATGAACGCGCCGTCTTTGCGGTGCGACTTGTCGTGCATGACACGCGCACAAAGCTCCTTGCCCGAACCCGCCGCGCCGCGGATCAGCACGCGGCTGTTGGTGGGTGCCACGCGATCCAGCGACGCGCGCAGCGCGTTGACCGCAGCCGAGCGCCCGATCATGTCGAAGCTGACCGTCGAGCGCTCGCGCAGCTCGCGCACCTCGCGCTGCAGTTTGGATGCTTCCAGCGCGCGCATCGTCACCAGCAGCAGCCGATCGGCCTTGAACGGCTTCTCGATGTAGTCGTACGCCCCGCGCTTGATGGCGGTGACCGCAGTTTCGATATTGCCGTGCCCCGAGATGATGATGACGGGCAGGTCTGGATGCGCCTTCTTGGCAATATTCAGCACCTCGAGACCGTCAAGGCGGCTGCCCTGCAGCCAGATGTCGAGAATGACGAGTTGCGGCCGGCGTTCCTCGATGGCCTTCAAGGCCTCATCGGAATCGCGTGCAAGCCGCGTGCGGTGGCCGTCGTCCTGCAGAAATCCCGCGACCATCTCGCGGATATCTGCTTCGTCGTCCACGATCAGGATGTCAGACGCCATCTGTCGCTCCTTGGCTCGTTGGCATCAGGCGCTGCCGCCCACGGTAGCAGTTTCACGTTGTAGGGACGCCGCCGGCGCGGTGACGACGGGCAGCGTTATGCGAAGCAGGGCGCCGTGCGTGCGGCCGGGCGCAAGCGGCGCGTCCTCGAGCGACAGCACACCGTTGTGCTGCTCGACGCTCTTCTGCACGATGGCGAGGCCCAGCCCGGTGCCCTTGTTGCCCTTGGTCGTCACGTAGGGCTCGAGCAGGCGATTGCGGTTGTGCTTGGGAAGGCCCGCACCGTTGTCGATGATCTCGATGTCGACGCGATCGCCGTTGCGGCGCACGACGGTTTCGATGCGGCCGCTCCAGCCCTGCTCCCTCTCAGGGCTTTCCGCGTAGCTCTGGATGGCTTCCTGCCCGTTCTTGACCAGGTTGATCACGGCCTGGGAAATCAGGCGGCGATCGCAGGAGACGAAGATCGGTTCCTTGCCGAGTTTGGTCTCGAAAGCGATGTCGGAGCCCGACATTTGGCGGTCGAGTACTGCCGCGCGGACAACTTCGCGAATGTCCTGCACTTCCATCTGCGGCTTCGGCGACCGCGCGAAGGCCGAGAACTCGTCAACCATGCGGGTCACATCGCCCACCTGCCGGATGATCGTCTCGGTGCAGCGGTCGAAGGTTTCGCGGTCCTCCACGATGACCTTGCCGTATTTGCGCCGGATGCGTTCGGCCGAGAGTTGTATCGGCGTGAGCGGGTTCTTGATCTCGTGCGCGATGCGTCTCGCCACATCGGCCCAGGCAGACGTGCGCTGCGCGGCGACCAACTCGGTGACATCATCGAAGGTCAGCACCGAGCCGTGATGTTCATCACCCGGCGCGCGCCCCGTGAGACGGACAGAGAAGTTGCGTTCATCGCCGTTGATGACAATCGTGACCTGCTGCTGTGCTCGGGCTTGGGCGCCTGGATCGGGCGTTTCCCTGAGAAGAGCCGCGAACTCCGGCACGGCCTCGACCAGATCGCGGCCGGCTAGCTCGGACTCGTCGCGCCCCAGCAGCCTCAGGGCAGAGCGGCTCGCAAGCGTAATGCGCCCATTGCCGTCGAGCCCGATCACGCCGGCAGACACGCCCGCCAGCACAGCTTCCATGAATTGGCGGCGCTCGGTGAGCTGGCTGTTGGCCGTGACAAGCTCGGTGCGTTGGCTTTCCAGCTCCTTAGTCATGGCGTTGAAGTTTATCGACAGGCGGCGCAGATCGCCCTCGCCGCGCTTAATGGGCAGCTCGACTTTCAGATTGCCGCGCGCCACCTCCTGTGCCGCGTTGATCAGGCGCCGGATGGGAGTGACGAACAGGCCGGCAAACCACAGTCCCACCCAGATGGCGGCAAGCAGCGCGGTCAGCGAGATCATGAAATAGAGGAGGCCGTGCGCGAGCTGCAGGCCGCTGCGCGCGCGCCGCAGCTCCTCGTAGGCCGCCACGCCTTCGTTGGTCTGGCGCAGATGCCGCACGACGGCCGGATCGACGCCGCGGGCGACGTAAAGGTAGGAGTCTGGATAGTTGCGCAGTTTGGTGATTGCAGCCACGCGCCCGCGCTGGGCGTCGCGGACCAGGTGCTGGGGCAGCAAATCATAGGTGATGCTTTCATCGCCCACCCCCTGCAGCTTGAGCGGCATCAACAGGGGAACGTGTCCGGCCTCGGCAGCCTGGATCAGGTGCGCAGGCGGCGCGACGTAGGGGATGCGATTGTCCTCGAGCACGGCCACCTTCACTGTGCCCTTGCTGTCGATCACGTACGCGGCGGGTAGATCGCGCAGGCTCGCCTGCCCGATCATCAGCTCGCGAAACTTGGTCCCGTCACCGGCAATGGATGCTGCGGCATCGTCGAGGTCGCGCGCCATGTTGACGATATCGGTGCGGATGACCTGGCCGTGCTCGAGGAGATAGGCATTGCCGACCTGCAGCGAGTTCTGGACGATGGCCACCGTTTGCTGGTTGAACCAGCTGTCCAGCGCGCGAGAGAACGTGGTCGTGGCAGCGACTGCCAGCAGCAGTGCGGGAAGCGCGGCGATCAGGCTGAACAGCGCCACGATGCGGGCATGCAACCGCGCACCGGCCACCTTCTCTTTCCATGCGCGCCACAGACCGATCATCTGCCAGGCGATCACCGCCACCATGGCGATGACCAGCAGCACGTTGATGATGAGGGCCGTCAGCACCACGTCGTTGCGCGGCACGATCGGCGTGAGTCCGGTGAGGATGAGGTAAGTGGCGAGCCCCGAGATCACCGACAGGCTCACAACAATGAGCCCGACCCAGAAGGCGCGATCGCTGGTGCCGGGGAGCGGAGGTCCGTTTTCCAGCAACGGATCGAGCGGAGACGGAGACGGCGTTCCGACCAGCGAACGCTTGGCCTTGGCGGCAGCCGACCGAGTGGCCACAGCAAAGTTGCCCGCGAACGTGCGCAGGGCGACGGCAAGCTGGTCTGTGGTGCGTTTCAGCATTCCAATGATGTGGTGTTCACCCACGCGTAGATCGCCCTCATGGCGCAAAGCGACCACACTGATCACGTGCAGTGTGGCATTTTCGCGACAATTTTGGCTTAACTATTTCCGGCGCGGGCGTCAAGGTTGTGGACGAACACCCAAGGGACAGCCATCCGCACGCCCAGCTATGTCGCCGGCGTGCGGAAAACCTGGATGTCGAGGTCGCGGATTTTCTTGCGCAGCGTATTGCGATTGACGCCGAGAAGCGCCGCGGCGCGGATCTGGTTGCCGCGGGTGGCAGCGAGCGCAGCCATCAGCAGCGGCCGCTCCACATGCTGGAGCACGCGATCATAAAGGCCCGGCGGCGGCAGGTCCCGGCCATAGCTGGCGAAATGGCCTGAAAGATAGCGCTCCACCATTTCGGATAGCTCGCGCGGGGTCTTGCCGCTTTCGAGCGAAGGCGGGGGCACAGCCTCGGCCAGCTCGGCTTCGACGATGGACGCCGTCAGGGTATCCTCGGGATGCAGCGCCGCGAGCCGGCGGACCATGTTCTCGAGCTCGCGCACGTTGCCCGGCCAATGGTAGCGCTTGATACGCTCGATCGCGGCCGTCTCAATCGATTTCTGTCCGAGACCCGCCTTGGCGGCCTGACGCAGGAAGTGGCGCACCAGATCGCCGATATCCTCCAGGCGCTCGCGCAGCGGCGGGATGCGCAAGGGCACGACATTCAGCCGGTAGAACAGGTCCTCGCGGAACAGGCCCTGTTGAATCTGTGTCTTCAATTCGCGGTGGGTCGCGGCGATGATGCGCACATCCGTCTTGATGGGCGTGCGCCCGCCAATGGTGGTGTACTCGCCCTCCTGCAGCACGCGCAGCAGGCGTGTCTGCGCCTCCATCGGCATGTCGCCGATCTCGTCCAGGAACAGCGTGCCGCCCTCGGCCTGCTGGAAGCGGCCTTCAGTGCGCGACTGCGCGCCGGTGAACGCGCCCTTCTCGTGGCCGAACAATTCGCTCTCGATCAGCTCGCGCGGGATGGCCGCCATGTTGATGGCGATGAAGGGTCCATTGCGCCGCTTGGAAAAGTCGTGCAGCACGCGGGCCACAAGCTCCTTGCCGGTGCCGGACTCGCCCGTGATCATCACGGTCAGGTCCGTGCGGGTCAGCCGCGCCAGCGACCGGTAGATCTCCTGCATGGGCGGCGAGCGGCCGATGAGCGGCAATTCTTCGGTATCGGGCTCCGTACTGGGGCGCTCCTTGCGTCGTCCGGGCTCGGATAAGGCGCGACCGACGACGCTCACAAGCTCGTTGAGATCGAAGGGCTTGGGCAGGTACTCGAAGGCGCCCTTCTCGGCCGCCGACAAGGCCGTCATCAGCGTATTCTGCGCGCTCATGACGATGATGGGGAGATCCGGCCTGATTTTCTTGATGCGCGGGATGAGGTCGAAGGCGTTCTCGTCCGGCATCACCACGTCGGTGATCACCACGTCGCCTTCCCCTTGCGACACCCACCGCCACAGCGTCGCGGCATTGCCGGTGGCACGGGGCGCATAGCCCGCGCGCGCCAGCGCCTGGTTGAGCACCGTGCGGATTGCCGTGTCGTCGTCGGCAATCAAGATCGTTCCGCCAGCCATCGCTGTCTTCCTTACTTGCTTCGCGGGCGCTGCTCCTGCAGCGGCAGCAGCACGCGAAACACTGTTTGCTTAGGCACCGACTCGCACTCGATGACGCCGCCATGGTCGCCGATGATCTTGGCAACCAATGCAAGACCGAGGCCGGTTCCCGTGCGTTTCGTTGTCACGAACGGATCGAACAGGTGGGGCTTGAGAGAATTGGGCACGCCCGGACCGTTGTCTTCCACCTCGATCATCAGCGGCAGGCTCACGCGCGCGCCGCTGCCGGGCATGCCCAGTCGCATCCCCGGGCGGAAAGCGGTGCGGAGAACGATGCGCCCCGAGTCACGCCCTTCCTGGATCGCTTCCGCCGCGTTCTTGACGAGGTTCAGGAACGCCTGGATGAGTTTGTCGCGATTGCCAGCCAGTGGGGGCAGCGAGGGATCGAACTCGACTGAAAACTTGGTGCCCTCGGCGAAACCCGTTTGCGCCAGCCGTTTCACGTGGTCCAGCACCTGATGGATGTTCACCGACTCCTCGCCCACGGGCCGTTCGTCGCCGAACACCTCCATGCGGTCGACGAGATTGCGGATGCGGTCGGTCTCAGTGCAGATGAGCTGCGTAAGTGCCCGGTCGTCGTCATTCAGGCCGGGTTCCAGAAGCTGCGCGGCGCCCCGGATCCCCGAAAGCGGGTTCTTGATTTCGTGCGCCAGCACCGCTGCCAATCCCGATACCGAGCGCGCGGCGGCCCGGTGCGTGAGCTGCCGCTCGATCATCTGGGCCATCGAGCGCTGCTGGAGCATCAGCACGATCAGGCCGGCATGGTCGGGCATGGCGCCGGCGAAGACGTCGACCAGCTTCTGCAAGCCGCTGCGCGGCAAGCCGACCTCGATGCCGTATTCGTTGACGGTGGCGCCGGTGCGGCGGGCCTGCCCCACCAGCGCCGAGAGCGGGCTCGAGAACGCGATGATGTCGGGCAAGATTTGCCGCTTCAGCACGCCCTGGCTCAGCGAGAAGAACGATTCCGCAGCCGCGTTGGCAAAGAGCACCCGGTCGTCGTCGCCCAGCACGAGGATGGGATGGGGCAGCGCCGACAGCAGAAGATCGTGTTCGATATGTCTGCGCGGGCTTGGATTTGCACGCTCACGCGCGGGTTCAGCGTTCATGCGGCCTCCTGCGCTTCAGCGTAGAACGTCGCCAGCCCAGCAAGGACGTCACGGGCATTTTCCGAAGTGCACAGCCGGCGCCGCCAGTCTTTCACTGCTTCCGGCGGCCGGCCGCTGCTCGCCAGATACCAGCCGATGTGCTTGCGGGCGTTGCGCAATCCGTGCACCGGGCCGTCCTGCTCCAGAATGGCCACGATATGCGCCGCGGCAATCGTCGCCTGTTCTGATACCGGCGGCGACCCTGGATCGTTCCCGGTTGCCAGGCTTGTCGCGATCCTGCCCGGCATCCACGGCGCGCCATAGGCGCCACGTCCCGACCATCACGGCGTCGGCACCCGAAGCCTCGAGTGCGGCGCGCGCGGAGACTGGATCGACAATGTCACCGTTGACCACGACAGGGATGCGTACCGCGTTCTTGACGCTGCGCACCAGGCGCCAGTCGGCATCGCCCCTGAAGAACTGGCACCGCGTGCGCGCATGCACGGTCAGCAGCCGTACGCCCGCCGCTTCGGCCAGCCGCGCAAGCTCGGGTGCGTTGAGGCTGGCGTGATCCCAGCCGAGCCGCATTTTCAGCGTCACCGGCACTTTCACCGCACCGATGACCGCATCGATCAGCGACGCGGCATGACCCAGGTCGCGCATCAGCGCCGAACCCGAAAGTTTGCCCGTCACTTCGCGGGCCGGACAACCCATGTTGATATCGATGATGTCGGCGCCGAGCGCCTCGGCCACGCGCGCGCCCTCGCTCATCCAGCGTGCCTCGCAGCCGGCAAGTTGTATGACGAACGGCTTGCAGTCGCCGCCCCGGGCTTTGCGCCTCGCGTTGTGCTTCTCGGTGACGAGATGCTCGCTGGCGACCATCTCGGTGATCACCAGGCCTGCGCCCCAAGCCAGCGCCACATGGCGGAACGCGACGTCGGTGACGCCCGACATGGGCGCAAGCAATACGGCATTGGGCAACGCGTGCGGACCTACACGGACCGGCGCGATAATGGGAAAGTCGAGCCTAGCGTTTGTGCGTTTGCCCATATATTAGGCATGTTCTCCAAGTGCACGTCTATTGTGCAGACTAGCCTGCAGCCGAACCGTTCGCAAGGGCGAATACGCGGCGATCCCCTTCACGGGTTGTCGCAAGTGCCGCCCAAACGCTAGAGCAGGATGGCTTCGGATTGGCTCTTCTGAACCCCAGCACCGCGGGCATCTGCCGAAGCGTGAATCCTGCTCTATCTCAATGAGGAGAGTAGGAGCTACATGCTCTGATGGAAGCGCATTCGCGCTTCAATCAGGACTGATCTCGCTCTAAGGGTCTTACAGTCCTTTCCATGAGAACCTCTTGAAGACCGTCGCCCTGATCATCGCCGCCGGACGAGGCACGCGGGCCGGAGCCGTGACTCCCAAGCAGTATGCATTGGTGGGGGGTGTACCGGTCCTGGCGCAGACTGTGGGCGTTTTTATCGGATCTCCTGACGTCGATCTGGTGACAGTCGTAATCGGTCCGGACGACCAAACGCTGTACGATCGCGCCGTTGCCTCTAGCCATCCCAAACTTATGCCACCGGCGGCAGGCGGGGATACGCGGCAGCGCTCCGTGCTCAATGGCCTGCGGGCGGTGGCGAAGTACGCCCCGGACCGCGTTTTGATCCATGACGGGGTCCGGCCGTTCGTCACGGCGGATATTGTCGAACGCGTGTTGAGCGCGCTCGACCACACGCCGGGCGCGATAGCCGCCATCCCGCTTGCCGATACCTTGAAGCGGGCGGATGTTGGGCTCCGCATCGCGGAGACCGTAGGGCGTTCCGGTCTGTGGCGCGCGCAAACTCCGCAGGCATTTCGCTTTGCCGACATTCTGGCCGCCCACGAAGCTGTTGCCGCGGCCGGCCACAACGACCTGACGGACGACGCAGCCGTCGCTGAATGGGCCGGACTGGCCGTAACACTGGTTGATGGCAGCGAAGCCAACCGCAAGCTCACGACGGCTGAGGACTTAGCCATGGTTCAGAACCCGGACAACGGCCTTGCCGATGTGCGCACCGGTCAGGGCTTCGATGTGCATCGCTTCTCGGCGGGCGACCACGTCTGGCTGTGCGGCATCAAGATCGCGCATTCCCAGGGCCTCGAAGGGCACTCCGACGCCGATGTCGGGCTGCATGCGCTCACCGATGCCCTGCTGGGCGCCATCGGCGACGGCGACATCGGCGAGCACTTCCCCAACACGGATGCGCGCTGGAAGGGTGCAGCTTCGCACGTGTTCCTGGCCGACGCCGCTCGTCGGGTACGCGCTCGCGCCGGTTTCATCACCAATGTCGACGTCACCCTTCTTTGCGAGGCACCCAAAATCGCACCGCATCGCAACGCCATGCGGCAGCGCATCGCCGAGGTCCTGGACATCGAACCTGGGCGGGTCGCGGTAAAGGCCACAACCACCGAAGGTCTTGGCTTTACTGGCAGGCGCGAGGGTATTGCGGCCCTTGCCACAGCTACCGTGATCCTGCGGTAACACGACGGCGCCATCCGTCGTCTGCCAACAACGATGTGCTTGCAAGCCGGCGGCATTCCGGGCCGCCCGCGTGACACGGGCCCCCGAATCGAGGCAAGCCGCATGGATAGTTTGGGCAGAGAGGGATGCCCCATGAACATCATGACCCACGGTGCCGTCACTCAGCCGGCTGACATCACCGAAATCGCAGAAAATACGTCGGCTGCCTGCATATCGACGCGCATCCGCCAGCTCAGCCGCATCATCACCCGGGTGTACGACGACGCGTTGCGTCCGCTTGGCATCACCGCCAGCCAGTTCACGCTCCTGACGCAGCTCGCGCAGCAGGACGGTATCACGGCTGTGGAGATCGGGCATGCGCTCGACATCGAAAAGTCGACGCTGTCGCGCAACCTGAAACGCCTGCTGCAGGACGGCTTCCTCACCATGGATCCACCTGCGGGGCGGCGCGGCCGTGGCTTGCATCTCACGCCCAAGGGTGAAATCGTCATCCAGCAGGGCTTCCCGGTCTGGCGCGAAGCGCAGACACGGACCATCAGGGTTCTTGGCCCGGAGAGCCGCAGCATCCTGGACGGACTTTTGACGCAGGCGGAGAAACTGGCGGCCGCCTGACGTTTCCTCTTTCCCCGCTCTCACACTATTCTCACCGGCGTGCGCCTCCACCGCGCGCCGGTTTTCTTTTGCCTGGGAAGAGAAGCAATGTTCCCTGTCGACTTGCTGAACGAGGCCGCTGAGCTGCTCGATCGCCTCCGCGCGCAGGGCCTCAGGCTTGCAACTGCGGAAAGTTGTACCGGCGGCCTGATCGCGGCGCTGTTCACTGAGGTCGCCGGCTCTTCTGATGTCGTCGAGCGCGGGTTCGTGACCTATTCAAACGCGGCCAAGACCGAATTGCTGGGTGTTGCCGATGATCTCCTGGCGCGCCACGGTGCCGTCAGCGAACCCGTCGCGCGCGCGATGGTCCAAGGCGCGCTGGCGCATTCGCATGCCGATATCGCGATCTCGGTCACCGGCGTTGCCGGACCGGGCGGCGGAACCGACGCCAAGCCGGTCGGCCTCGTACATATCGCGGCGCTGCGCAAGGGCGGCGACATTCTGCATCGGGAATGCCGCTTTGGCGCCATCGGCCGCGGACCGATCCGTCTCGCCAGCGTCGCGGTTGCGCTTCAGCTGATCTCGCGCGCGGCCGGTGCTTCGGCGCCGTAGATCTGTTCGGCGCGTTCCTCGAACGCGAGGGTGTAACGCCGGAAGGCCCGGTCGAACAGCGCCCCGACCAGCATCTGCAGCATCATCGACTTGAACTCGTAGGCGATGAAGAAGTCGACATCGCAGCCGCCCGGCGCAGCGCTGAACTGCCAGCGGTTCTCCAGTTGCCGGAAGGGTCCACGCGACGCCTCCGTGCCCTGCGCCTGCACCGCAAGCTGCGCGGGATCGAACGTGACCCGCGTCGTGAATGTCTCGCGGATGGCCATGTAGCCCACGCTCATGTCGGCGACCAGGCTGTCCTTGTCGCCGTTGTGGTCGCGCTGTTTCACCACCAGCGCTTCGCAGAACGGCAGGAACTCGGGATAGCGCTCCACGTCGGCCACCAGATCGAACATCTGGCGCGGCGAGAAGGGCACCCGGCGTGTTGTGCGGAAGGACGGCATGGGTGCGCTGCGGGTTGCTCCGGGAACCTCAGATTATCCCGAAAGCGCGTTCAGGAAACGCGCCGCCTCGCCGTCGCGGCGAAACACCACGGGATCAACGTGACCGCCGAACCGCTCCAGCGCGGCAACAACCCTCGGCCGCTGCTTGGCATTGAAAGTCCAGATGTAGCGCAAAAACTCCAGGTCGATCCGTTCCGGGCATCCTTCGGCCATATCAGTACGCGCGCGCCCATAACTGGTCACGGCGCGCCACATCGCCCGACGCAGGCATCGCAGCATGGGATAGTCGAACCACAAGACCGTATCGGCGCGCGGCAGGCGCAGATCGAGACTGCTGCCGTAGTTGCCGTCCATGATCCAGCGCTCGCCGGCCACCAGTTCCGCCACTCTCGTGCGCCATTCCGGCCGCGGCGTCTGCACCCAGCCCGGCTGCCAGAATTCCTTGTCGAGATGGATGAGCGGCAATCCCGTCGTGTTTGCCAGCGCCCGCGAGAACGTGCTCTTGCCGGCGCCCGAGATGCCGATGACCAGGACACGCTGCATCGGACGCCGGACTCAATGTTTGTGAAGCACGGGCGCGACGAACTCGATCGCGCGCTCGAGGGTGATCCCGTTCTTCCAGTCCAGGACCAGCGGATGCTCATCGTCAGGTGCGAACTCGATCAGCGGACGTCGGCCGCCATCGCGCGGTGCGACATTGCACTTCAAGTTCAAAGTGTCGGGGTAACCGGGCAGCCGTGAGGCAAACCAGCTGAACATCGGGCCAAGCTTGCTTTGGTCGTCATCGCCGAACGAGGCGCGATAGCGCTTGAAGTTCGCTTCGCTCAGGCTGCCCCAGACACCCCATTCGAGACACTCCTCGTGGGCGATGACAGGAATTTCCAGAACGGCCCGCACAAAATGACCCGCACCCTCGATGCCGCACAGATCATCGGTCAGGATCGCTCTTGTGGCTCGCTCCGGCTCCGCGAGATCGTGAAAATGCGCGGGCGCGTCATATGCTATGGCGGGCAGGCCCTGATGCACTTTCTCGCAAAGCCTGCATTGATAAACAATCTTGCCGCTCATCCGGTCGCCGCCCGCCGTGCCGCGCGCAGTCGCGCGAAGTCATCGCCGGCGTGATAGGACGAACGCGTCAGCGGTGTCGCCGACACCATCAGGAAGCCCTTCGACAGTGCAATCCGCTCGTAGGCCTTGAAGTCATCCGGCGTCACGAAGCTTTTCACCTCGGCATGCTTGCGCGTCGGCTGCAGGTATTGCCCGATGGTGAGGAAATCCACGTCGGCCGACCGCAGGTCGTCCATCAGTTGCAGCACCTCGTCGCGCGTTTCACCCAGGCCGACCATGATCCCGGACTTGGTGAACATGGCGGGCGACAGCTCCTTCACCCGCTGCAGGAGGCGCAGCGAGTGGAAGTAGCGCGCGCCCGGCCTGATCTTGAGATAGAGCGCAGGCACCGTTTCCAGGTTGTGGTTGTAGACATCCGGTGCCGCGTCGACGACCACCTCCAGCGCGCCGTCCTTGCGCAGGAAGTCGGGCGTCAGCACCTCGATGGTCGTCGTCGGCGTCAGCGCGCGGATGGCGCGAATGGTCGCCGCGAAGTGCGCGGCCCCGCCGTCGGCCAGATCGTCCCGGTCGACCGACGTGATGACGATGTGATCGAGCCCCAGCTTCGCCACGGCCTGCGCCACATTCTCGGGCTCACGAGCATCGAGCGCACCCGGCAGTCCGGTCTTGACGTTGCAGAACGCGCACGCCCGCGTGCAGGTATCGCCCATGATCATCATGGTGGCGTGGCGCCCGGCCCAGCACTCGGCGATGTTGGGGCAGCCCGCCTCCTCGCACACCGTGACGAGACCATGCTCGCGCAGGATGGCGCGCGTTTCGGCAAACTGCGGCGAGGACGCCGGCACCTTCACCCGGATCCAGTCCGGCTTGCGCAGCACCGGCGTGTCGGGCTTGTGGGCCTTCTCGGGGTGCCGGGGGCGCTTGTCGAGGATGGTGACCATGGGTCCTTTGCGGCAGGCGACGCACCGCCCGCTCAATCGAAAGTGGCCGGCCTGCAGGCGAAAATCAAGCTCGGCCCATGCGCATAACGGACCTGCCGCACCGCCATGTTGAATTAACAGCAGGCCCCGCCGAACCACAGCTTGCCGGTGCACCCGTTCACGTCCTTCGACAGGCTCAGGACGAGGTAGGAGCGTGCGGCCCGCTTGCGCCAACCCCGTGGTGAGCCTGTCGAACCACGGCTTGCAGTGTGGCCCGTTCTGCAGCGAAGACAATCTCTATTCACGACATCCCGCTTGCCACCCACCACGCACGCGCCGTCCGTCCCCGGCATGCGGGCCGGAGGTGCGACGGGTACGCGGGTGCCTCGTCGGCAACCCGGGGGCCGGTCACCCAGCCCCAGGAGGCCTGGCCAGGCCTCCTTGAGAGCCCCTTGCGGAGCTCCCCGGGACCTTGAAGGGTTCCGTGGGCTGCCTTGCGGCACCCGCGCCGGCGATTTCTGTCCCGGGGCACAACTTTGGCTTCCGGCGCTTGCGCGCCATCGCACCTTGAGCCGCAAGGGCGGTCGCCGGCTCCGCGCCATTGCTGACGCTTTGCCGGAAACGGTTGCCACCGGGCCTCCCGGATCTCGAGCCATCCGTCGGCTCTACCTTCCGGGCGCCGGCCGCTGCCACGTGAAGGACGGATGCGCATCCACGTCCCGTCGCAGGCAACGGCGCACGCAGGATGCCACAGCGGCGGAGGAGCGGGGATAAGTGCCGCCACCTGGGGCTGGGCGCATGGTGAATCCCACGACCCGTCATCCCCGAAGCCGAACTTCAAGCGAGGCCATCGGGGATCCAGCCGCAAGGCCGGCGCGTGCCTCCGGATTCCCGCTCTGCGCTCCGCTTGGCGGGAATGACGGCCACAGCGGTGTCAGGCGATCTCCAGTACCACGCGGCCACGCACCTTGCCGGCGAGGATGTCCGGCGCCAGCGCAACGACGTCTGCAACCGGCCGCGTGACTGTCATCGCTGCCAGCTTCGCCTTGTCGAGGTCGCGCGCCAGCCGGTTCCACGCTTCGACGCGGACGGGCTTGGGCGCCATCACCGAGTCGATGCCGGCCAATGTCACCCCGCGCAGGATGAAGGGCGCGACCGACGTCGTGAGATCCATGCCCTGCGCCAGGCCGCACGCTGCAACGGCGCCGCCATACTTGGTCATGCTCAGCACATTCGCCAGCGTGTGACTGCCCACCGCATCGACGCCGCCCGCCCAGCGCTCCTTGCCGAGCGGCTTGGCGGGTCCCGACAATTCGGCGCGGTCGATGATCTCGCTGGCACCGAGGCTCTTGAGGTAGTCGCTTTCGCTGGCGCGTCCGGTCGACGCGATCACCCGGTAGCCGAGCTTCGCCAGCAGCGCGATGGCGACGCTGCCCACGCCGCCGGCGGCGCCGGTGACGACCACCGGACCCTGAGCCGGTGTCACGCCGTTGCGTTCGAGCGCCAGGACGCACAGCATGGCCGTATACCCCGCCGTGCCGATGGCCATCGTCTCCGCGGCCGTGAATTGCGCCGGTTTCGGCACCAGCCACTCACCCTTCACGCGTGCGACTTGCGCGTAGGCACCCAGGTGGGTCTCACCGCAGCCCCAGCCATTCAGGATGACGGGATCGCCCGTTTTGAAGGCGTCGCTGGTCGAGGAAAGGACTGTTCCGGCAAAGTCGATGCCCGGGATCATCGGCCAGCGCCGGATCACGGGCGCCTTGCCGGTCAGCGCCAGGCCGTCCTTGTAGTTGATAGTCGAATGACTGACCCGGACCAGCACATCGCCATCCATCAGGTCCCCGTCACCCAGTTCCTTCCAGGCAACGTCGGGGCCGTTGTCACCCTTGGAAGCAACCAAAGCTTTGAATTGCTGCATACGCATCTCCCCGCATGGCTCGAGTGGCTGGAGCAACCGCTGTAATCCCGCTCAGAACCTACCATGAACCATGCTGTGCCTGGCCGGCAACATTGCGAAACACGATGTGTTCTTGGTCCTGACGGCTTTTGCCGAAGAAATGATCTGGCAGTATTGAGAATTATTCGTGGCGCTGACTGATGATCTAAGTGAACATTTGATTAATACAATAGATAAACGCCAAGCTTGCTGCGCTTAAGGTAAGTGCAGAATGTGGTTAACAAGCATCTAGGGTGCGGCACTTGGGAAACTACAGGTTGACCGGCAATATTAATGCACTGCAGCAGTCGATTTTTCTTGGCGGCCACGCGAAGCCTCCGTAGACTCACCGAGTTGGGGCCGCACAATCGGCACCGGAGAGCCGGCTCATACCGGCAAAGGAAGCCAAGATGGAATTGAGGATGAGGCTCAACGTGCTTGCCGCCATCGTCTCCTTCGCTTTCCTTGCGGCAATCGTTTTCGGCATGGTCTGAGGATCGGCGCAAGCACGGGGTTTGATCGCGCGGAACCGGCGATCGGCCATTGAAAATCCGACCAATCTCATCGATGCAGCAAAGGCGCGGGAGCACCCGCGCCTTTGTCTTTTCGCGATACTGAAAGTGTCGGCTTAGCGTTTGATCATGTAGCCGAGGATGGCGCCCGCCAGCACCGCGTATTGCGCCTGCACACGCCCCCAGGGAATATCCGGCACGAATTGCGGCCCGAATGTCCAGAGCGCCGCGGCAATCAGCGCGATTACAACCGACCAGGACAGCGTGCTGCTCGATGGCGTTCCCACCTCCTTGATCACCTGAGCGGCGAGCAATCCGATCAGGAACACGACGATGGCGGCAACGATGGCAAATATGAACAGCCGAAATTCGCCGAACCTGATCTGGGCCATAATTGCTGTCGTGCCGAACCAGCCGACCGCAATCTGCAGGAGCAACAGGATGAGACGTCCAAGCATAGCGTAAGTCCCCGTCTGAATCGCCCCTTTCCAGGGGTTGCACGGGGAGGCTAACACGGCGGTTCACCGGTCGAAACGCGATAGTCCGGGTATCTCCGGCTTCGCGGTGGATGCGTCACTTCCATGCCGCACCGGCAGTTGCCGCCGGCGCCAGAGCGTCAGGCGGCGGCACTCCGCGCCAGCTTGCGGTCGTAGTTGAGGACGGGACTCAGCCAGCGTTCGGCCTCCTCGACCGTCCAGCCTTTGCGGGCCGCATAGTCTTCCACCTGGTCGCGCTCGATCTTGCCGACGCCGAAATAGTGGCTTTCCGGATGGGAGAAGTAGAGACCCGAGACGGCCGAGCCCGGCCACATGGCGAAACTCTCGGTCAGCTTGATGCCGGCCTGGGCTTCCGCATCGAGCAGCCGGAAGATCGTCGCCTTCTCAGTGTGATCGGGCTGCGCTGGATAACCGGGCGCCGGACGAATGCCGCGATAGGCTTCCGCGATCATCTCCTCGCTGGTGAGCTTCTCCTTCGGCGCATAGCCCCACAACTCGCGGCGCACGCGCTCGTGCATGCGCTCGGCAAACGCCTCCGCCAGGCGGTCCGCGAGCGCCTTCAACATGATGCGCCCGTAATCGTCCGTCTTGTCGATATAGCGGGTGAGCGCCTCGGCCTCGCCGATGCCTGTCGTCACGGCGAATGCGCCGACGTAGTCGGCCAAGCCGGTCTCCTTGGGCGCCATGAAATCGCTGAGCGCGATATTGGCGCGATCGCGCCGGTTTTCGCGGGCCATCTGCTGCCGCAACGTATGCAGCATCGCCAGCCGGGTCTTGCGCGTGTCGTCGCCATAAAGCTCGATGTCGTCGCCGATCGCATTGGCCGGCCAGAAGCCGACCACGGCATTGGCGGTCAGCCACTTCTCCGCCACCAGGCGCTTGAGCATGGCCTGGGCGTCGTCGAACAGCTTCTTGGCCTCGGGACCGACCATGTTGTCCTGGAAGATGCGGGGATACTTGCCGACCAGTTCCCAGGTCTGGAAAAACGGCGTCCAGTCGATGTAGGGAACCAGCTCCGCCAGCTTGTAGCTCTTGAACGTGCGCACGCCCGCCTGTCGCGGCTTCGGCGGCGTGTAGCCCGTCCAGTCGATCTTGAAACGGTTGTCGCGCGCGGCCTGCAGCGGCATCCGCGTTTTGTTGGTCTCACCCTTCAGGTAGGCGTCGCGGATCTTGACGTATTCCTTGCGCACGTTGTCCTGGAACGGTCGGCTTTCGGTATCGGACATGAGGTTGGAGACCACGCCCACGGCCCGGCTTGCGTCGGTGACATAGATGGTCTGTCCGCGCTCGTAGTTGGGCGTGATCTTCACCGCCGTGTGTACGCGGCTGGTGGTGGCGCCGCCGATCAGCAGCGGAACTGAAAAGCCCTCGCGCTCCATCTCGGCCGCCACGTGGCACATCTCGTCGAGCGACGGCGTGATCAGCCCCGACAGCCCGATGATGTCGGCATTCTCGCGCTTCGCCGTTTCCAGGATCTTTTGCACCGGCACCATCACGCCGAGATCGATCACCTCGTAGTTGTTGCACTGGAGCACGACGCCGACGATGTTCTTGCCGATGTCGTGCACGTCGCCCTTCACCGTCGCCATCACCACCTTGCCGGCGGCGGGCTTGGAATCCAAACCCGAGGCTTTCTTCTCCGCCTCCAGGAAAGGTTGCAGATAGGCGACGGCCTGCTTCATCACGCGCGCCGATTTCACCACCTGCGGCAGAAACATCTTGCCCGCCCCGAACAGGTCGCCGACCACGTTCATGCCCGCCATCAGCGATCCCTCGATCACCTCGATGGGTTTGTTCACCGCCTTGCGGGCCGCCTCGGTATCGACTTCGATGTAGTCGTTGATGCCGTGCACCAGCGCGTGCTTGAGCCGCTCTTCCACCGGCGCGTCGCGCCAGGCGAGGTCCTTCTCCTTCGACTTGGGTCCGCCCTCGCCCTTGAACTTGTTTGCCGCTTCCAGCAGCCGGTCGGTGGCATCGGGGCGCCGGTTGAGGATCACGTCCTCGCACAGCTCGCGCAGCTCGGGCTCGATGTCATCATAGATCGTGATCTGGCCGGCGTTGACGATCGCCATGTCGAGACCGGCTGGGATCGCATGGTACAGGAACACCGAGTGCATCGCCTGGCGCACGGTCTCGTTGCCGCGGAACGAGAACGACAGGTTCGACAGGCCGCCCGAGACGTGCGCGTGAGGTAGCTTCTGCTTGATCTGGCGTGCCGCTTCGATGAAGGCGATGCCGTAGCCGTTGTGCTCTTCGATGCCGGTGGCGATGGCGAAGATGTTGGGATCGAAGATGATGTCTTCGGGCGGAAAGCCGATCTTTTCGGTCAGCAGCTTGTAGGCCCGCTCGCAGATTTCGACCTTGCGCTCCAGGGTATCGGCCTGCCCCTGCTCGTCGAACGCCATCACTACGACGGCGGCACCGTAGCGCAGCACTTTCTTGGCGTGCTCGAGGAACGCGTCTTCGCCCTCCTTCATGGAGATGGAGTTGACGATCGGCTTGCCCTGCACGCACTTGAGCCCGGCCTCGATCACCGACCACTTGGACTAGTCGATCATGATCGGCACGCGCGCGATATCGGGCTCGGCCGCGATCAGGTTCAGGAACGTGACCATCGCCTTCTCGGAATCGAGCAGGCCCTCGTCCATGTTGACGTCGAGGATCTGCGCGCCGTTCTCCACCTGCGAGCGCGCCACGGCTAGCGCCGCCGCGTAGTCGTCGGCCTCGATCAGCTTGCGAAACTTCGCCGAGCCCGTGACGTTCGTCCGCTCGCCGATGTTGATGAAGTTCGTCGCCGCGCTGGTGGTTGTTGTCATCGCTATCTTGCTCCAACCACGCCACACAGTGTCATCCTCGGGCTTGTCCCGAGGATCCATCTCTCCGCGAGCGCCGGAGCAAGCGGATGGATGGATGGTCGGGACAAGCCCGACCATGACACCGTGATATTGAAGCTCTGTGGCTCACTTGCTCACCCATGCACGAACGGTTCGAGGCCCGAGAGGCGCATGCGCGGCTCGATCTTCGGCACCTGGCGCGGCGGATACTTCTCCACGTGCTCTGTGATCTCCGCGATGTGCTCCGGCGTCGAGCCGCAGCAGCCGCCGACGATGTTGAGCAGCCCATCCTTGGCCCAGGGCCCGAGCTGGCAGGCCATGTCGTGCGGGCCTTCGTCATACTCGCCCATGGCGTTCGGCAGGCCTGCGTTCGGATAGGCGATGGTCAGTGTGTCGGCGACTGCCGCGATCTCCGCCAGATACGGCCGCATTAGTTCCGCGCCGAGCGCGCAGTTCAGCCCTACCGCGAACGGCTTCAGATGCCGAATGGAGAAGTAGAACGCCTCCGGCGTCTGGCCCGACAGCGTGCGTCCCGAGCGGTCGGTGATGGTGCCCGAGATGATCAGTGGCAGGTCAACACCCATCTCGTCGTAAACCTGGAGCACCGCAAAGCCCGCCGCCTTGGCGTTCAGCGTGTCGAACACCGTCTCGATCAGGATCATGTCGACCCCGCCCTCGATCAGCCCGCGGGTCTGCTCCGCATAGGCTTCCACCAGCTCGTCGAAAGAGACACCGCGAAAGCCCGGATTGTTGACGTCGGGCGAGATCGACGCCGTGCGGTTGGTCGGTCCCAGCGCGCCCGCCACGAGGCGCGGCCTGTCGGGCGTCTTGGCGGTGTATTTGTCCGCCGCCGCGCGCGCGAGCTTGGCGGCAGCCACGTTCATCTCGTGCGACAGGTCTTCCATGCCGTAGTCGGCAAGCGAGATGCGCTGCGCATTGAACGTGTTGCTGGAAATAATGTCAGAGCCGGCCGCGAAGTAGCCTTCATGGATCTCGGAGATGATCTTTGGCTGGCTCAGCACCAGCAGGTCGTTGTTGCCCTTCACCGACTTGGCATGGTTCGCAAAGCGCTTGCCGCGGTAGCCGGCCTCGTCCAGCTTGTAGCGCTGGATCATGGTGCCCATGGCACCATCGATGATCAGGATGCGCTCGGCAGCGGCTTTCTTGAGCGCGGCGATGCGTTGCTCGCGTGTCATGCGTTGACCGCCTCCTTGGCGGGCGCGGAGTCCGGCCGCAGCCCGAGCAGATGGCAGATGGCGTAGACCAGATCCGCCCGATTCAGCGTGTAGAAATGGAACTGGCGGATGCCCTGGTCGACCAGGTCCATGACCTGTTCGGCGGCAACGGCGGCAGCTACCAGATGGGTGGTCTGCGGGTCGTTGTCGAGCCCGTCGAAGCGGCGCGCCATCCACGACGGCATGGTGGCGCCGCAGCGGCCTGCGAAGCCCGCGACCTGCTTGTAATTGTGGATCGGCACGATGCCAGGAATGATCGGCGCCCAGATGCCGCGCGCACGCGCCGCCTCCAGAAAGCGCAGGTAGTGCGCGTTGTCGAAGAAGAATTGCGTGATGACCCGTGATGCGCCCGCATCGACCTTGGCCTTGAGGTTGTCGAGATCGGCGGCGACATCGGCACTATCGGGATGCTTCTCGGGATAGCCGGCGACCGAAATATCGAAGTCGCCGATCTGCTTGAGACCGCTGACGAGGTCGGCCGCATTGGTGTAGCCGTCAGGATGCGGACTGTAGGTGCTGCCCACACCGGCGGAGGGATCACCGCGCAGCGCAACGATATGATTGACGCCCGCCGCCTTGTAGGCGTGCGCCACCTCGTCGACTTCGCCCTTGGTCGCCTGCACGCAGGTGAGATGTGCCGCCGGAATCAAATTCGTCTCGCGGGCGAGGCGCGCCACCGTCGTGTGCGTGCGCTCGCGCGTGGAGCCGCCGGCGCCATAGGTCACCGAGACGAACTGCGGCCGCAACGGCTCCAGACGGCGGATGGCCGACCACAGCGCCTCCTCCATCTTCTCGGTCTTCGGCGGGAAGAACTCGAAGGACACCTTGATGTCGCCGTCGCCCAGCAACCGGCTGCGGCGTTCCTGAGCCTTGTCCATCAGCTGATCCGCTCCAGGTTGCGCGCGCTGTCGTCCGTTGCGGGGCCGCCGGCCGCCGGCCGGGCAGCGAGCCACAGCGATACGGTGAGCTTGTCGCCGGCGTCGCCAGGCGGCGGCAGCTGCCGGCTCTCCGCGACGGCAAGGCCGCAGTCCTCCAGCCACTGGCGCAGTTGCGCCCGGCCGAAACCCAGGCGCTCGTGCGCATACTGGTCGCGCAGGAATTCCAGTTCGTGCGGCGCGAAATCGACAATGAGCAGGCGCCCGCCCGGGCCCCAGCACGCGCGCGGCTTCCCGGATGGCGCGCTGCGGGTCGCTCAAAAAGTGCAAGACCTGATGCATGACCACCGCGTCGGCCGTTTGGTCGCCCAGCGGCAGATCGTAGATGTCGCCCTGGCGCACCTGCGCGTGCGTCAGGCCCGCTCGCTCGAGCTTGGCCCGCGCATAGGCCAGCATCGCCGGGCTCAGGTCCAAGCCGATGCCGCGGCGAAAACGCGGTGCAAACAGCTCCAGCATCCGGCCCGTGCCGGTGCCGATGTCGACCAGCAGATCGAACGGCCCGGGGCCGAGCGCCGACGAGACGGCGGCCTCCACGTCTGCTTCCGCAACGTGCAACGCGCGGATCTTGTCCCAGTCCGCCGCATTGGACTGGAAGTACGCCTGCGCGGCTTCCTGCCGCTCGGCTTGCAGGGCCTCCGCGCGACGCCGATCGCGCACCAGCACGGGGTCGGTCTGATCGACGCCCTGCAGAATCTGACGCGCCACATCGCCGCCGCGCCCGTCCTCCGCCAGACGAAAGTACACCCAGCTTCCTTCGGGCGCGCGCTCCACCAGCCCGGCCTCGACCAGCAATTTGAGATGCCGGCTGATGCGCGGCTGACTTTGCCCCAGGACGCGCGTGAGGTCTTTGACGTTCAGCTCCCCCTGCGCCAGCAGCACCAGCACACGCAGCCGTGTCGGCTCCGCCACGGCCTTCAACAGCCCGACCGCAGACGCAAGACTGAGCTCCGGACGCGCATTCATGTCGCCGATCATGGAGTAATGATATAAACATATCTTTATACGTCAAGAGAAATATGGCGATGGCCACTTTACACCAATGACACCAATGGCTTGGCCCAACCGTAACTCATGCCCAGGAACTCCACTGAAGCTTAATCCGTTGAAGCTGGGTCGGACGGGCGCTCGATGAAGTGTGCCGTCTGTTTTTATTTCTAGGAGTAAACAATGGTTGGAACGCTCAAGACTATGGCTGCTGCGGCTCTTTTGGCGGCGACAGCTTCCATGGCGAATGCCGCCCCGGCAAACATGAGCCAGATGCCGGATGGCGCGAACAGCAATGTCGTTCGGGTTCACGGCGATCACCGTTCGTGCGAGCGCGGACCGGGTGGCTGGCACCGTCACAATCGATTTGGCGAACGCCGCCCGTGCCGCGAGTGGCGTGGCGAAGGCCGCCGCCCTGATTCGTGCGTCAGGTTCGGACCGGTCTGGTACTGCGACTATTGAGGTAGATAATCGCCACAGCTCTGGTTCTGAGAGGCCGATCCTTCCGTACGCGAGGGGTCGGCGTCTTCTTATCGTGTCCTGCAATGACCCGCTTCCTGGTGCTCCAAATGCCCGTGCGTCGCTCAATTCCACTGTGAAATATGATTTTGGAGGTTCAAGCCGTTTCACGCCGGCAAGACCGTTAAGCCAGCCGTAAGCCTCTCCGACTACGGTGCCGCCCTTCGCCATGAACTCTTCCTCTGGAGCGGCACAATGCGGCAGGCTGAACCGTCGAACGTCGTGCCGGCGCCGTCGTTCGA
Source organism: uncultured Alphaproteobacteria bacterium (assembly GCA_963814055.1). Classification (GTDB taxonomy): domain Bacteria; phylum Pseudomonadota; class Alphaproteobacteria; order Rhizobiales; family Hyphomicrobiaceae; genus AWTP1-13. The sequence continues at coordinate 650,340 of CAWFBJ010000017.1, read as the reverse complement.
CAGCCTGCCCTTCAAAGCAGAGCAGACGTCATCGCGCACAGCGGCCGTGCTGATCCTCCTGCTGTTGATACCCGTGCTTTGCCTGCTGATCGTCCCGGTCGGGCTGGTCCTCGTCTTCGCGACCAGCGAGGTACAGGAAGCCGTCGTGCATCACCCGTTGGCCGCCGCTGTTCTTGGCGCGGGACTGGCAACCTGGGCAGCCCTCTTTCTCGTTCCGGCCAAACGCATAATCCAACGCTTCGGCAATCGCCGCCGCGTGACGATTGCGCGCGAGCGCGTAACCGTTGCCGACGAGAGCCTGTTCGGCTCGCGCCTCTGGTCCGCGCCGCTGGCGGATTTCCGTGGCGTCGCCCATCACGTTCGCGCAACGCTGTCGGGCGTGCGTCACGAATTGATCCTGGTCCACCCGGTGCGCGATCGTTCGGTGTTGCTGCATTCGGCCGATGCCATCGCGCAGTCCACCATCGATCGGGCGACGGCCCTGCTCAGCCTGCAGCAGGTTCCAGCGCATGAATTGTATCGGCTTACGCAGCGCGGAACGGAACTCGTTGGCGATCGAAGCCTTGCCCGAAGCACAGGCGGCCTGACCAGAAGACACGTGGCGGCTGGATTTTCTGACCCACCAATTCGCGCGCAGATGACTACGCAAGCTCGCGTGCGCCCGGCAGCGCTACGCGCCGCGCGTAACTACGGCAAAAAAGCGGCGCCGAATTCTGCACAGGCTCCGCATAAGCCGCAGGCCGCCGCGGGAACATCTTTCCCCTCTCACCGTTGACCGTACTGCTGAACAAGCGCCGGCGGCCCTCGTGATTTGGTGCTCGCCTGCGTGGTCAAATCACCGGAGAGGAGAGCTTCAATGAGCAATTTGAAATCCCTGAGGCTGTTGGGTGCCGCCGCGTTTCTGAGCGTGTCGACGCTGGCCCTGGCGCAGATCCCCGTCGCCGTCCGAGCCTCCGGCCGAAAAGCCTCCGATGAACAAACCGGAGACAGCCCCAACTCCGGCGCCGCAGACCGCGCCGACACCTGCCCCGCAGACGCCGGCAAAACCGTCGGCCGCAAAAGCTTCGCATCCGATGATCGGCCAAAACGCTTTGTCGTCGGATGGCAACAAGATGGGCGACGTCCGCGCCGTGAAGACCGGTCCGGACGGGAAGGTGACGGCGATCCGGATCAAGGTCGGTGGTTTCCTGGGCTTCGGCGGCAAGTTCGTTGAGGTTCCCAGCACCAAGTTCACCCAGAAGGGCGATACCATCCAGCTTGGGTATACATCCGACGAGCTGAGCAACCTTCCTGAGGTTAAGGACGCCAGTTAATCTGCCTCCGAGCGAAGGATTCCGGCAAAAATGCGGGCCGCACTTAGTGCGGCCCGTTTCTCTTTTCCGCCACAGAAAGGGGTTAGCGAATTTGGAAACCTCGATGCGGTAAGGTCTTTGACGTTCTCGCATATTCGTGGTCAAACTTTGCCGCGCATGCGACGCGGAAGCGCTGGCTGCGTTGTGTCGAGCGCAACAAACGGGGGACACCTGGCGCATGACCGCCGTCATTAGCAGTGCTGGAACCGCGGTGTTTGCTCGCGGATGGCGCCGTGCGCGGCACACCATCGCCGGCTGCGTCTACGCGATCGTTTCACTGGTTGGGCTTGTCCTGGATGCCGCGCCGGCTGCCGCCGCCGATCCCGCGGTACAGTTCATGGCCAAGGTCGGACGCGAGCTGACGGCTGCGGCTCGCACGCGCTCGCCGGGCGTCATGTCGGCGGTGCTCCAGCGCTATGCAGACGTGTCCTACATCGGATTGTTCTCGCTCGGGTCCTATCGCAATCAGCTCACGCCGCCCGAGCGCAACACCTACTACTCCGGCATGGTCAAGTTCATCGGGCGGTATGCGGCCACCGAGGCGCCGAAGTACACCGTGTCGAAGGTTGAGTGGTCCGATCAGAGCGTAAAAGGGTCCAACGGCATCATGGTGGATTCCAAGGTGACGCTGGCTGACGGCGGCACCTACGACGTGCGCTGGCTGTTGGTGCCGTACGGCAGTGGCTACAAAGTGCGCGACGCCATGGTGCTCGGTTTGTGGATGACGCCGTTCCTCAAAAAGCTTTTTGAGGACTACATCGCCCAGAACGGCGGCAACCCTCGTGCGCTGGTCGCAGCGCTCAACCGGTAGCGAGACCCAGCAGCCGTCCCCTGCTACGGTTTACGCGCTCCCCCCAGAGAGCTCGTGGTCGCGCCGCCCTGCGCGCGTGCATCGCGCGGCCGCCAACTGCCACGCTCCACGTCGGCCAGGAACTGCTCGATCAGCTGGTTGAACAGCGCGGGCTCCTCGAGATTGATGGCATGGCCCGATCCCGGCAAGAACCCGAGCCGCGCATTCGGCAGCAGGCGCTTCATCCATAGATTGACGTCCAGGCAGGGCTCGTCCTCGTCCCCCACCAGCAGCAGCACCGGCGCCTTGATGCCCTTCAGCTCGCTTTCCATGTCATACAGCGATGCCCTCCCCGCCTGCACCGTGCGCAGGGTCTTGGCCGCCGCATGAGCGGAATGCTCGGCCAGATTGCGCACGAACGTCTGCCAGCCGATCGGGTCCTTGACTTGCAGCTGCACGCGCGTGGGGCTGAGCGCCATCGCTTCGGCATCGATGCGGCCCACCCGGTCGAATTCCGCCGCCCGTACGCGGGCTTCCTCGATGAATTGCGCCCGCGTCGACTTCAGCGCCCCTGAGCCGGCCCCTGCCGCCACGCAGGAGATGACCCGGTCAGGAAACTTGGCAGCCAGCATGAGCGCGGTGTATCCGCCCATGCTCAGGCCGACGATATGGGCCTGCTTGATGCCGGCCGCGTCGAGCACGGCAATCGCGTCGCGGTTGAAGAAATCCTGTCCGTACAGCGTCTCGTCGTCGGGCGCATCGGAGCCCGGATAGCCGCGCGCCGCCCACGTGATGCAGCGCCAGCTGCGGCCGAAGTGGCGCATCTGGTCGTCCCAGCTGCGATGGTCGCCGCCGAACTCGTGAATGAACAGGATAGGTGTACCTTTTCCGGTCTCCTCGTAGTAGATGCGTGCACCTTGTGATGCGGCCAGCGGCATGATGCGTCCTCCCGATCTTTCCGGCATCTTGCCAACTGGGTTGAGCCGGCACTAGGGAGTTTTGTGCAACCGTGCGCTGCACGACGGGACGCAATGGGGGAGCAGCATGGCCACGGTCCGGGATTTCCAGCGCATGGCGCTCAGCCTGCCGGAAGCAACCCAGGGTGCCCACGGCGGCCATCCTGACTTCCGCGTCGGCAACAAGGTGTTTGCCTCGCTTGGCGTTCCCGACGAAAGCTGGGGCATGGTCAAGCTGACGCCGGAACAGCAGGAGGTGCTGCTGGAGGCCGAACCGAAGACATTCGCGCCCGCCGCCGGCGCGTGGGGCCGCCGCGGCTATACGCACCTGCGCCTGGACGCCATCGACCGGACGACGCTGCTGAGCGCGCTCACCATGGCATGGCGCAACACGGCGCCGAAGGCATTGCTGGCAAGGACTCCACGGCCCTGAGTCCCCGACGTCGCGTTTGCCTACGCCGCAACGGAGGTGTTGTCTGATGATGCGGAATTGCTTCCGGAAGCTTTCAGATCGCGCGCCTTGCACGCGCAGGCCTGCTTGATCTTCTGCATCGGGCAATTCCGAGCCCACTCGCCTACACGCTTGGTGTGATCGGCAAGCTTTATCTCTAGGGGAAGAGGTTCGGTGTACTCCGTGGCGCTGGACAGAATATTTGCGGGCTTGTAAGCGCAGGGTGTCACACCATCAACGATGGTCGCAGGGTAACCGCACCGCTCCCGTACGCTCCAGTGCAGCCGTTCGTTGACGCGCACGAAGCGACGTCGGCGAAAGCCGAGCATGCGCATGAACTTCGACCACAATCCGTCCGGCTTCGGCGGTGGAGGCAGCACTGACCTGATCGGGTTGAACCAGTTGGTGTTGGTGCTTTTGTAAAGCGTCGCGGCCGAGCAGGGCCACAGCTGCCTCATCGCCTCATCTTCGTTGAACCTGAGGTCGGTGCGTTTCTGGACCTCGGCCATCATCCAGACGAGGGCCAGGTCCGACAGTCCCCGGTCGGTGTAGCCGCCCCCGATGTTGGAATGCACACCCGCGAACCAGACTTGCTCGACGGGTATCTTGGTGTCTGGTGGCAGATCTGGCCGCCGTGTCCAGAATGTTGGCGCGAATGGACGACGGCGCTCGTCGATGGCAACGGCATGCAGCCCGAGTTTAACAGTCGTACCGAAGTGTGTGTCACGGAAGCCGCGCGTCCAATAAGTGAACGAACGAGCGAGGCTGCTCAGGCCAAATCCGAGCGGAATTCCGTAGGCGCCGACCGTATCCCACACGCCCACACACCGGATGGGGATTTCAACTAGTCGCGTGTCATCGTCGTTCGTGTTCCGCGAAAGGGGGATAAGTTCCTCCTTCAGCTTATCGATCGCCGCCTCGGCCTTCAGCCGCTTCGGCGAGTTTTTCGGCCACTTGTGATCGGGGCGCAACTTCGCGATCTGCTGATACTTGTCCCAGTGCGTTTCCACATTGCTGATATCGCGAGGAATGCCTGCGGTGCCGATCACGCCCGCAACCGCACGCGCGGTGTAGGCGCCGCGGGAAAAACCGAACAGATAGATCTCGTCGCCTTCCTCGTAGTTCAACGCCAGGAACGTCAAGCCGCGCTTGACGTTGTTCTTCAACCCCACCCCGAAAAGCCCGCCGAGATAGCGGTCGATCGGCCCGCCGCCGCCGACACCAGAGTTGTAATAGGATATCTGGTCCGCGCCGTCCGCCCTGACGGTAACGAGGTTGGCAAGCCTCACGACGTTCGTGAGCGCCGACGTGTCACGCAATGTGTTCCAGGTTCCGTCGAAGCACAGCACCAAACGTTTCATGGCAACAATCCGAACACGAATGAACGCAATGATAGTTTGAGCGTATCTGACGGCGGCTGCCCGGTAAAGCCGACGCAGCCGTGTGCTGCCGGCTGCTGGTAATCCTGCAACGACAAAAACGACTACCGCGAAAAACGAGCAATATCAGCGCGTGAACGGTCTTTCAGCGTGAGCGCACGTAGCGGAATGTGCGTCCGTTCAGTTCGAGGATAGGCGAACGGTCATAAATCATGGCGAGAGCATCGTTGCCGTCGGGCCGCAAGCGGTGCCCAGCGAAAGGCTTGCGGCCCAAATCGCCGGGGTCGAATTCGAAGACGTACACATTTCCGGACCCGGCACGGTCCGCGACGTTGATGTCTTGCGGCGCAACGTCGAACATCCGCAGCCCCAGAGAGAAAGACGTCGGAGCGCTCGTGCACACGATCTTGAATTCCGCCTCTTGCGTCGCGCCGGCGTGCTTGGTGGCTCCGTCGCACGTCACGTCCACGTCGATGCCCGCCAGGCTTCGGCCGCTCTTGGTTTCAACGATAACGTCGAATGCGCCGGCGTCGCCCGGTTGCATGCGCTTGAACGCAAACGTCGGGCGCCTGTCGTAGGCCGGACTATCGAGAACGATCTCGCCGTTCTGCCACGTCCAGGCACCTTCCGATTTTTCATCGTAGGCGCCATAGGCCAGGAAGTATTCGAACCTGCCGCCGGCCGACAGCCGAATGCATGAGCCGACCTCCATGACGCCGACAAGGCAATAGGTGCCAGCCATGGCATCTGAGTTCTGGGCTCGGGTGAAGGTGGGAACAACAGATGCGGTGGCAGCGACACAAAAGAACGCGGTTCTGAGATATTTGCCGAACACGAAAGCCCCGCACTGGCAGCCAATGCTCGAACCGCTTGAACGCGATGCGGTGCGGCTTGCCCTCTCGCTGAGCGCAAGCCGCCTATGGTCGTCAGAATATCCGCTCCACTGGCAGCCCCAGCGCCATGGCGCCAGCGTATTCCGCCTGCGGCCCTGCCTGCAACGGATGATACCGGGCAGCCTGGATATCGCGGAACCGGCGTTCCAGGCCAGCCGAGCGATAGAACCCGACGCCGCCGGCCAGTTCCATGGCGTGTTCGACGGACGCGATGGCGTGACGGGCCACGAGCTGCCGCCCCATCATCACGTCGTTGACCGCCTCAGCCGACGGTGCGTTGCGGCGCACGGCTGCCAGCATAAACTCATGTGCCAGCTGTGCCGCCCGCAACTCGGTTTCCATGCGGCCCGCAAGATCGATCGTATGCCGGCCCGGCTTCTTCTTTTTCGCGATGTCGATCGCCAGGTCGCGCGCACTTTCGGCCACGCCCAGGTACACGCCATAGACGAGCGAGAACGCGATGGTGCTGATAATCTGGAACAGCAGGTGCCACTCGCCAGCTTTCCGCTTCAGCGCCACGCGCCGCGTCCGGCACCACATGGCCGTCGATCATCACGTCGTGGGAGCCGGTGCCGCGCATGCCGAGCGTGCGCCAGGTGTCGAGCACCTTCACGTGCGGCGAATTCATCGGCACGCCGAAGTGCAGCACCATGGGCGGCTGGCCCGGCTCCTCCAGCACGGCGCCCGTCATCAGGATGTCGCCGGTCGGCGCGCCGGACGTGAAAACCTTGCGCGCCGTGATACGGTAACCGCCCTCAACTTTTTCGGCCTTCCCCGAGCCGCCGATCCAGTCCGAACCGCCGCTCGACAGCAGCATGATCCGCTCGGCGGCAATGCGCTTCAGCAGCGGTTCGACTGCGGCCTTCGCAGGTTGCTGGTGCGTCCAGCGCCAGGCTGGAATGGCCACCTGATGCGTGTGCATGGAGAACGTCAGTGCGGTCGAACCGCAATGATAGCCCAGGATGCGCAGCATGGCCGCCAGTTCGTCGATGCTGGCACCGCCGCCGCCAAGTTCTTGCGGCACGCCGGCCTCGACCAGGCCCGCCGCTTTGAGCTCCGCGATGTTCTGCGCGACGTACTTGTCCTCGTCGGCTGCCTCTGCCCGGGCCGCGAAAGCCGGTCCCAATTCACGTGCGATCTCGACTGCACTGCGCGCCGGCGAAGGCTCTATTTTGCGTGCTGCAACTGCGTTCATTGTCATCTCCCCTTTTTTGGGCTGTTGGATTGGAATGCGCCTATTCTCGCCGCGCGGCCGGAAACCTCCAGTCCAGGAAGTGTACTGGGGCGCGGACCACGCCTTCGCGGTCCTGAAAAACCGCGAGATACCCTCAATTTCCAGCCAGCTGATGACCGCGACCTCAGTTGGCGCTACAGTTTCTGTACTTCCTGCACAGAACGCGTTCCGCTACTGAAAGGACGTCAAGGAGGGACACCATGGACGAGAGATACAGCCAAGGCAGCTACGGCCAATTCTGCCCCGTCGCCATGGCCGCGGAAATCGTCTGCTCGCGCTGGACGGCGCTGGTCCTGCGCGAGTTGCTTTGCGGTACGACCCGGTTCAACGACCTGCGCCGCGGCGTGCCGCTGATGTCGCCGACACTACTGTCCAAGCGTCTCAAGGAATTGGAGGAAACCGGCGTCATCGTCGCGGTGCCGACGCGCCAGCCCGGCGTCGTCGACTACAAGCTGACTAAGGCGGGCGAAGACTTGCGTCCTGTGGTCATGGCGCTCGGCATCTGGGGTCAGCGCTGGATCGAGTCGTCCCTCTCCCTCAAAAACCTCGACCCATCATTGCTGATGTGGGACATGCGCCGCAGCCTGGATGTCAGGCCGCTGCCGCCACGGCGCACCACCATCCATTTCATGTATCCCGAGCTCGTTTCCGCAAAGCGCTCTTGGTGGCTGGTGATCGACGGCGGCAAGATCGACCTGTGCCAGACCAATCCCGGCTTCGAGGTCGACCTCTACGTCAAGAGCTCGCTCCGCAGCATGACCGCCGTCTGGATGGGCATGACCACAGTGAAGAAAGAGATCGCCGCGGGTCAGATGGAGCTGATCGGCGACAAGACCATTGCCCAATCCATGCAGCAGTGGCTGGGCCTGAGCCCCTTCGCCAAGGAAAAGCGCGAGGCGGCTTAGATGCGCTCTGGGTGTCGCGACCACATTTCCATCCAAGGAGCGGTGTCATCCTCGGGCTTGTCCCGAGGATCCAGCTCTCCACAAGCGCCGGAACCAACAGATAGATGGATGGGTCGGGACAAGCCCGACCATGACACCTGCGATGCTGGCGTGACCGAAGCCTTCACAACGATAGCGCCCTACCGCCGCTCGAACCGCTTGAACTTGATCCGGTGCGGCTCGACGGAGGCCTCGCCGAGGCGGCGCTTCTTGTCCTCCTCGTAGTCCTGGAAATTGCCTTCGAACCATTCGACGTGGCTGTCGCCCTCGAAGGCCAGGATGTGCGTCGCCATGCGGTCGAGGAAAAAGCGGTCATGGCTGATGACCACCGCGCAGCCGGCGAAATCTTCCAATGCCGCCTCCAGGGCTGACAGCGTCTCGGTGTCGAGATCGTTGGTCGGCTCGTCCAGCAGCAGCAGGTTGCCGCCCTCCTTGAGCATCTTGGCCAGATGCACGCGATTGCGTTCTCCGCCTGACAGCAGCCCCACCTTCTTCTGCTGGTCCGGCCCCTTGAAGTTGAACCAGCTCACGTAGGCGCGGCTCGGCATCTCCATCCTGTCGCCGAGCTTCATGATGTCGAGTCCGCCCGACACCTCCTCCCACACCGTCTTCTTATCGTTGAGGTGATCGCGGCTCTGGTCGACGTAACCGAGCTTGACGCTGTCGCCCAGCCGGATGGCTCCGGTGTCGGGTTTCTCCTGCGCCAGTGATCATCTTGAACAGCGTGGTCTTGCCGGCGCCGTTCGGGCCTATGACGCCGACGATGCCGCCCGGCGGCAGCTTGAACGACAGGTCGTCGATCAACAGCGTATCGCCGAACGCCTTCGACAAGCCTTCCACCTCGACCACCATGCCGCCGAGTCGCGGGCCCCGGCGGAATCTGGATCTGCGCCTTGCCGATCTCCTCGCGCCCGGCTTCTTCGGCGAGCTTGTCATAGGCCTGGATGCGCGCCTTGGACTTGGCCTGCCGCGCCTTGGGCGACGAGCGGATCCATTCCAGCTCGCGCCGGAGCGTGCGCTGCTTGGCCTCTTCCTGGCCCTTCTCGACCTCGAGACGCTTGGCCTTCTGCTCCAGCCAGCTCGAGTAGTTGCCCTTGTAGGGCACGCCCTGGCCGCGATCGAGCTCCAGCGTCCACTCGGTGATGTTGTCGAGGAAGTAGCGGTCGTGGGTCACCAGCATGATGCAGCCGGCATATTCCTTGAGATAGCGCTCCAGCCACGCCACGGAACTCGGCGTCCAGATGGTTGGTCGGCTCGTCCAGCAGCAGGATGTCGGGCTTGGCCAGCAGCAGCTTGGTCAGCGCCACGCGGCGCTTCTCGCCGCCCGACAGCTTCGCCACATCCGCGTCGCCCGGAGGACAGCGCAAGCGCATCGAGCGCCTGCTCCACCTGCGTATCGAGGTCCCACAGATTCTGCGCCTCGATCTCGTCCTGCAGCTTGGCCATCTCGTCGGCGGTTTCGTCGGAGTAGTTGGCGGCGATCTCGTTGTAGCGGTCGAGCAGCGCCTTCTTCTCGGCCACGCCTTCCATGGCGTTGCCCAGCACGTCCTTGCTCGGGTCGAGCTCGGGCTCCTGCGACAGATAGCCCACGCGCACGCCCTCTGCGGCCCAGGCCTCGCCGACGAAATCCTCCAGCTGGCCCGCCATGATCTTGAGCAAGGTGGATTTGCCCGAGCCATTCAAACCCACCACGCCGATCTTGGCGCCTGGGATAGAACGACAGCGAAATGTCCTTCAGGACCTGCTTGCCCCCCGGATAGGTCTTGGAGAGCTTGTGCATATGATAAACGTGCTGGGGGTTGGCCATGCGACGGCGCCTTCTGATCCAAAGCTCGGCTGGGGTTTGGACGGGGTTTTATCCGCCTTGCGGCCCGCTGACAATGCACCGCTTTTCGGGGTCGAGAGGCTGGGCAAACCCCTTGGCTACCCCCACATCATGCTGGTAGAAACCACGCGACAATCACGTCCCCCGCTTGCCGGATCGGGCCAAGGCTCTGCCCTGCACCGCCGGTTGTCATTCGTCATCTTTGATGGCTGCTTTGCACGGAGGTGTCGCCGTGTCCAAGATCTCTTCGCCGAGGAAAGAGCGCCTCACCTGCGCCATTTCGGGCCGCGAACGTCCACGCCGCGAACTCGTCAATCTGGAGACGGTTCGTCCCAGTCTTGCCGAGCGCATTCGGATCCAGCATTCAAGCAGTGGCAACGGCTGGCGGAAATACAGCAGTTGCAGCTCGAAATCATGGAGAAGAATAGATTTGCTGGGTTCAATGCTACGCAGATTGCTGCTGGGCTTGATAGCCGCTGGAGCAATCCTCGCCTCTGCCGACCTCTCGGCGCGAGCGCAGACGCCGCCAAGCTCCGAGGAAATCGCCGCCTATACCGATCTTCATGCCGCGGTAGTCCGCGGCAGCTTGAGCGAAATCGAACGGACCGTTCGGGACGGCGCGGACATCAATGCCCGCGACGGCTTCGGCCGCACCCCGCTGATGGTGGCTGCCTATCGCCGGGACATTGCGGTGGCGCGGGCGCTGATCGAGCTTGGCGCCAACGTCAACGCTCTGGAGTACCGCAGCTACGATGTCATCACCATCGCTGCCGTGCAAAATGACCTGGAGATGCTGAAGCTTGCCATCGCCTCGGGCGGCAATACACGCGCCATCACCAGCCCCTACGGCGGAACGGCGCTGATCGCCGCGGCGCACCTGGGTCATGCTGAGATTGTCGAGACACTGATCGCCGCCAGAGCGCCCGTCGATCACGTCAACAATCTCGGCTGGACCGCCCTGCTGGAAGCCATAGTGCTCGGCGATGGCGGCCCGCGCCATCATGCGACGGTCGAAGCCCTAATCAAAGGCGGCGCTGATCTGAAGCTTGGCAACAGGGACGGCGCAAAGCCCCTATCGCTCGCCCGGGCGAAGGGTTATGCCGCCATTGCACAAAGCCTAGAGCGGGCCGAAGCGTCCTCCAGCCCGCCGGCAAAACAGGAATAGTCAAGGAGTTCGAACCCATGTCCGACCTCCGGCTGGTCTACTTCGCCGATCCCATGTGTTCCTGGTGCTATGGGTTCTCGCCGGTGATCTCAGCGCTGGCCGAGCGCTTCGAAGCGCACCTTCCGCTGCACACGATCATGGGCGGACTTCGCGCCGGCAACACCGAGCCCATGCGATTGGAAGACAAGCAGTACATCCGCGATGCGTGGAAGCGCGTTGAGGCCGCCACGGGGCAGCCGTTCGACATGGGATTTCTGGCGCGCGAGAACTTTGTCTACGACACGGAGCCCGCGTGCCGGGCGGTCGTCACCGCGCGGCGCCTGATGCCGAACCTGACTTTGCCCTTCATGGCGCGCGTTCAGCAGGCCTTCTACGCCGAGAACCGCGACGTGACGGAGGCCGAGGAAATCGCATCGATTGCGGAGGAAGCCGGTTTCGACCGCGCGCAATTCAGCGCAGCGTTTGCCGCACCCGAGACCCAGAACGAAACGTTCCGCGATTTCCTCATCGCACAGGAACTCGGCATTCGCGGCTTCCCGACGCTGATCGCCGGCAGCGAAGCCAAAGGCTACGCGCTGCTGACGAACGGCTACCGTCCGCTCGAAGATCTCGCCGACCCCCTGCAGCGCTGGCTTGCCGCCGGCGCACCGGTCACGAAGGCCGACGCGCCGGAACCGCAGAGCACCGCCAAGCACTAGAGGCCGATTGGCGGCACATGGGTTGGAGTACGTATCGGCGTAGCCTACTGCCGCACCGGCGTATTGAGATTCACCGTCACGTTCTTCCTGTGCGTGAAGCTGTCGAGCATGCCTTCGAGCGAGAACTCGCGGCCGATCCCGCTCTGCTTGATGCCGCCGTAGGAGTGGCCGGGCGACTGGCCCAGACCCTGGTTCACCTGCACCCAGCCGGCTTCGATGCCGTGCGCCGCGCGCAGCGCGCGGCCGATGTCGTGCGTCCACACGTAGGCGGCCAGCCCGTAGTGGGAGTCGTTGGCCATGCGCAGCGCCTCGGCCTCGTCGGTCCAGCGGATGGCGACGAGGACGGGCCCGAAGATTTCCTCGCGCGCCAGCCGCCAGTCGTTGGCGGTGTTGGCGAACACGGTCGGAACCGCGAAGTAGCCCTGCGACAGCGGGCCCGTCTTGGGTGGCAGGCCGCCGAACACCAGCTTCGTGTCCGCCTGCCGCAGCCCATCCTCGACGTAGCCGCACACCTTCTTGAACTGCTTCTCGTTGATGATCGCGCCCATGTCGGTCGTCTCGTCGAGCGGATCGCCGATCTTGAGCTTGGAGGTCTTCTCGCCCAATTTGCCCAGGAAGCTGTCGAAGATGTCGGCGTGCAGGAACATGCGCGAGCCGGCCGTGCACGACTGGCTCTGGCGCGTGAAGCGCATCGCCGAGATGATGCCGTCGACCACCCAGTCCTCGTTGGCATCGGGATAGACGATCGAGGGGCTCTTGCCGCCCAGTTCCAGCGACACCGGCACGATGCGGTCGGCGGCAGCGCGCATGATTTGTTTTCCGACTTCAGTCGAGCCGGTAAAGGAAAGCTTGCGCACGCCTGGGTGGTTCGCGAGCGGCGCGCCGGCTTCAACGCCTAGTCCGGTCACGACGTTGAGTACGCCCTTGGGCAGGAACTCCTGGCAGATCGCCGCGATCCAGAGAATGCCCAACGGCGCATCCTCGGCGGCCTTGAGGACCAGCGTATTGCCTGCGCAAAGGGCGGGCGCAATTTTCAGCGAGCCCAGCAGCACCGGCGCATTCCACGGGATGATGGCGCCGACCACGCCGATCGGCTCGCGCCGCGTGTAGCTCAGCACGTGCTCGCCCAGCGGAATGGTCTCGCCCTTCAGCTCGCTGGCGAGGCCGCCGAAGTAGCGGAAGATGTCGGCGGCGCCCTTGGACTCGGGCCGCGCCTGGGTGCGGATGGCGTTGCCGGTTTCCTCCGCGACGATGCGCGCCAGTTCCTCGACGCGGGCTTCGATGGCGTCGGCAATCTTCTGCAGGATGCGCCCGCGCTCGCGCGGCGCCACCTTGCTCCAGCCCGGAAAGGCGACTCGCGGCCGCCTTGACGGCGCGGTCGACGTCTTCGGCGCGGCCGCGCGGGATGCTGGCGATGATCTGCCGGTTGCCCGGGTTTTCGACCGCGATCTCTTCACCGGAGGCGCTGTTCGTCCAACTGCCGTCGATGAGCATCTGCGCGCGCTTGATTTTGTCGCCCGCCGCCGTCCTCTGTGCCATCGCCATAATCAACTCCTCCAACTCAAGTCTGTTTGGCCAGGGCCGGATCAGTGTGCGCGGCGCGCTGCTTCAATCCGCTGCCCATGCAGTCGTTCTGTGTTTCGCTGGTCTGCTTTTCCCGCCATGGCTCTGCCTTTGCAAGGCAAATGAAGTCGCGGGCCGGCGGCATCATCGATCGCTTGGAGACGCGGGTGCGACGGAGGGCATGCTCGCCGGCAGCGCCCGCCCGGCGATTTCGTCGCCGGCTCCTCCCGGCAGCCGCAGCATCAGCAGGGCCGAGGCCATCGAGATCAGTCCGACCACCACGAAGGCCGCGGAGAAGTCGGCCGTCATCGGCGTCTCGTGCCCGCGCAGCATTTCCGACATCTCAAGTACCATGGCGCCCGTGGCCACGCCGAGGCTGATCGACACCTGCTGGCCGACGCTCGCCATGCCGGTGGCGGCGCCGATCTGGCGGGCCTCCAGTTCCGCATAGGTGATGGCCGAAAGGCTGGTGAACTGCAGCGAACGCAGAAATCCGCCGAACAGCAGCACGCCCATGATCACCATGTGCGGCGTGGCAGCCGTAAACAGCGCGCTCGCCAGCAGTACGCCCGACGCCAGAACGCCGTTGACCACCAGCAGGCGGCGAAAGCCGAAGCGCAACAGGAACGCCCGCGCAAACGGCTTGACGGCTATGGCCCCCATGGCTCCGGCAAAGGTGATGAGGCCCGACTGCAGCGCATCGAGCCCGAAGGCAAGTTGTAGCATCAGCGGCAGCAGAAACGCGCTGGCCCCGACGCCGAAGCGGAAGAACGTTCCTCCCAGAATGCCGGCCTCGAAGGTCTTGTAGCGCAGCAGCCGCAGATCGAGCAGCGGACGCTCCACGCGGTAGGCGTGCCGGACATAGAGCGTGAGCGCGACGCCACCGCCGGCCATGCAGGCAATCACCACTTCGGGAGGCGCAATGCGCTTGCCCACCATGGCTGTGCCGAGGATCACGCCGCCGAGCCCGAGCGCCGACAACACAAACCCTTTGACATCCAGCCGCGCCGACTCGTCCTTGATCTCGGGGATGTACAGAGTTGCCAGCACGACCCCCAGAACCCCGATGGGCAGATTGACAAAGAAAATCCAGCGCCAGTCCGCGACGGTTACGATGAAGCCTCCCAGCGGTGGACCCAACATGGGGCCCATCAGCGCGGGCATGGCGATGAACGACAGCGCGCGCACCAGTTCGTTCTTTGGCACGGCACGGATGACCACCATGCGGCCTACAGGCACCATCATGGCGCCGCCCAGACCCTGCACGGCGCGCCAGAACACGAAGCTGCCGAGCGATTGCGAGAACGCGCAGCCGATCGACGCCGCCATGAATACGATCAGTGCCAACCGGAACGTCGTGCAGGAGCCGAGGCGGTCCGCAACCCAGGCGCTGGCGGGAATGAAGATCGCGAGGCTGACGAGATAGGATGTGACGGCCAGCTTGAGGGAGATTGGATCGAGGCCCAGATCGCGCGCAATAGTGGGGAGAGCCGTCGCCAGGATCGTTGCATCGGTGTTCTCCATGAAAAGCGCGGTGGCAACGACCAGCGGGATGATCGGCACCTTCATGGTTCAGCCCTTGGAGGGGATTGCGCCGGATGACGGCGACCCCAGCATCTGCCGCCGCTTGAGCCAGCGCCGCGCGATCTCGGCTGCGATCGCGTCGGACGAATGGATCGGCGCATAGCTCCATGTTTCCAATCGATCGAAGTGCGCCGGCAGCGGGCGGGTGGCGCCATGGCGGCGCAGAGCATCGTGGAACTTGGCAAACTTGCGCGATCCACCCTCCGGCTCGAAGACGTACACGGGCTTACCGGTGGCACACGCTTCTCCCGTCATGTTCACCGAGTCTGCTGGCACGATAAACCCGTCCGCATGCGCCAGGAACGCAGGATAGGGATTATCACCTTCCCCATCCCAGAATATCCGCGGCCGGCCTGCCGTCACGTCTCTGGCTAGCTCGGCGACAGCCGGCGGTGTGCGCCGCGACGGGGTGATCATCAATCCGGCGCCGAGCGCCGTCAGTGATTGCATCGCCGACGCTAGCTGGCGCAACGCCGCGGGCGTATATCGGTAGTCGCCGTTGGGGCCACCAAGGGACACCGCAAAACGTGGCTGCGGCAGCGCCGCGATCGCGGGCGGTGTGACGGCTCTCAGGTCGGCAATACGGCGCGCCGAAAAGCTGTGCGGCGCGGTGAGTGTGCTGACGACGTTGGGTCCGCGACGGGTGTCGTGCTCCGGCACCCAGAACAGATCTGCCGTCCTCGCGCTTACTTTGGGATCAAGCAGGATGATGGTGTAGGTACCCAGGCCCGCCAGCGCTTTGAGCTTGCGGATATAGGGAATGGTCACCCGACCGATGGCGACCGCGAAATCCGGCCAAGGCCGACGGAACTGGCTGCTGGATGTTCCGAACCGTTCAGACGGCTCTACCGGCCCCCAGGGGGCCAGCGTCTTCCAGATGCCACGCGGGCTGACCGGTTTGACGTCGTAACGCAGCCCCAGCGCATCGCATACGCCCCTGCTTTGCACATCATTGCCCGCCCGCCCGTCGCTGATGATCCAACCAACGCGCCCAGAGACGGCGGCAAGCGCATCCGACCTTCCAGCCTTCCCCAGCGGCGCCATTTCCTGTCTCATTCGCGAAATATTGTTGCTGACCCATCGGCAATGCGTCAAAGTCCGCCAAAGCAGCCGGGAAGCGAAGACATAGCCCCATGCGTGCCCACCTCGATGCTACCGATTGGCGCATCCTGAAGGAACTCCAGGCCAACGGCCGCATCACTAACGTCGAACTCGCGCGCAAGGTCGGTATTTCTCCACCCCCATGCCTGCGCCGCGTGCGCGCGCTCGAAGAAGCCGGCATGATATCCGGCTACTTTGCGCTTCTGGACGAAAAGTCACTGAATTTCGAGGTCATAGCCTTTGCCAGTGTCGGACTCCACAGCCAGTCCGAGCCGGATTTGCGCGCCTTCGAGAACCGCGTTCTGGCTTGGCCGTCGGTACGTGAATGCTACATGCTCTCGGGCGAAATGGATTTCATCCTGAAGTGCGTCGCTCCGGATCTGACCGCTTTCCAGGATTTTATTATCAACGAGCTCACGGCAGCGTCCAACGTAGCAAGCGTGAAGACGACGCTCGTCATTCGGCGCGTCAAATTTGAACCTGGCGTGCCGATTACCCAACTGCACAAGCCCGGCGAAGGCGGCGTTGCGCGCGCACAACGCGGCTGACCTGCGCCTAGCCGCACGCGGCCATTCTGCCACACTCCGGTCGCTTCTCTGGAATAACGGCCCCCAAGGGACGTTGTTTGGTGGACCCGCGGGGAGGCAGGCGCGTGACGGACGAGATCCGTGCCCGGATGGTGGCGGCCTTACCCCGCCTTCGTCGCTTCGCGTATGCCCTCACGGGCAGCACGGAGCAGGGGGACGATCTCGTCCAGGAAACTTGTTTGCGTGCGTTGTCGCGGGTCGAAAGGTGGCAACCGGGAACACGGCTCGAACTCGTGGATGTATAGAATTGCGCAGAATATCTGGCTCGATCGCATGCGCGCCAACAAAGTTCGCGGAGAAGTCGTCGATGTTGACGTCGTCGAGGAGTTACCCGGCTTGGATGGCCGCGATGTTACCGAGAGCCAGCTCGCCCTCGAGGAAGTCGATGCCGCTCTGGAATTGTTGCCGAGCGAACAGAGAGCAGTGATTGCGTTGGTTTGCATTGAGGGGATTTCTTACAAGGAGGCGGCTGAAATAACGGGTGTGCCCATAGGCACGATCATGAGCCGGCTGGCACGGGCCCGCCAGGCACTGCACGCAATTCTTGACGAGCCGGTATTGGTGCGCACGCGCCTTGCACAGGCGAAGACAGGGTCTTGAACATCATGGAAAACGCATATCACAAGGCTTTGGCGCTGGCTGACGCCGAACTCAGCCCTGCGGAATTGCCCGCACTCGTCGACGAATTGGCGCGCAACCCTTCCATGGTGCGTGCGCTGCAGGTCTATATGTCCGTCGGGCGCAGCCGTCTCGCAAAAACTTATGAGGCGAAGCGCGCAGAGCCTGTTCCGCAATGGTTGATCGACACGGTCATGCATGCCCCCGCCGAACGGTCTGTTGATCGGTCGTCCAAGGTTGTTTCCTACGGCAGCGCTCTGCTGGAACGCATGCGCCGCAGATACCGCATGCCCGGTTGGTCGCTGGCGGCTGGGCCCGCTTTTGCTGCCGTACTTGCCGCGGTTTCCGCTTGGATGCTGGTGCCCAATTCAAGCCACGGCGAGACGCTCATGACGGCACAGCTGCAAGGTGCGCTGGAGCGTACGGCGACCAGCCAAGCTGGTTTCAGACCCCTGCTGACCTATTGGAGCAACGATCAAAACTGGTGCCGCCAGTTCGAGATGCGGACAGACGTGGAGCGCACGTTCGCCATTGCCTGCCGTGCAGATGACGGGAATTGGCGGGTTGTCATGCAAACACCGCCGGGATCGGTCGGCGCTATCCTCCCTGCTGGTAGCCCCCGAGAGCACCTCGATCGTTATGTCTCCACCAGCGTGAGCGGGCAACCGCTTGAACTGCCGCAAGTTGAAGAAGCCATCAAGTCCGGCTGGCCCGCGCCACCAATGGCCGGCAAGTGAGGACGTCCATTTCCTGCCTCGGCGTTTCGCTGGGTGTGCCCAACAGCGGTCGATAGACCAGCCCACAGAAGGTGCCACGACTCTGAAGTCTGTTTCGATCCAGTCACGCCGCTGACACCCGCACCTCAGCGGCGGCGTCTCGGTCGGAAGGTCCCGGCGGCACACACCCTTTCCGTGCTGCCCGGGACCGATTTCTGGCTCGCTTAGCGGATCTCCGGCTCCCGCTGCCGGACGACCGGCAAGCGGCCGTTTTTTTGCGCGCCGTCCCGACGCCATGATGCGTGCGGCGCAGCTAGATGCTGACCAGCCACACGCACAGGCTCTTCAAGTGAAGGCTTTGGGCGCGGCTCCAGGGTGCCGTGCCGAGCTTGCGCAAGCCGCGTCAATTTACTTGCGGCTTGCGACCGGATGAACCGTGCTCGTCCAGGAACCTGCTTGCACGTGGATTGGTGCATTCGCTGGTGGTGCAGCCTGCACAATCCCGTTCCAATTGTCTGCCTTCGCGACGATGGCAGGCCCGCGAGGGTCGCAGTGGCTGGGCGCTTGCACGAGGCCCGCTCCGAATATCGGTGCCTGGCTGCGGCCACCGATGACTTTGATATTCTTCTGCAGTTGCGCCAGGGCCAACCGTTTGGGCGCCAACGGGTCGGCGTGCGCAGTCCGCTCCTCCGGCCGATAGCTCAGGGCGACAACGGACGTCACGAACGGTACCGCAAACGAGGTGCCCGTCTGCAGGCCCTCGCGCTTGTTGGGCAGCGCGGTCCATACGTCGACGCCAGGCGCGGAGACATCGATGTGACTGCCGCGGTTTGCATACGCGTACGGCACCAGGTTGCGATCGACAGCGGTAACGGCAATCACCTCTTTGTATGCTGCGGGATAGCTCGGCGGTGCGTCCTGGCCCTCATTGCCGGCAGCTGCCAGGATGACGGTTCCCGTTTTTGCGAGTTCCCTGATCGCATCATGGACAAGATCGTCGGGCGGTCCCGCAAAGCTCAGGTTTGCTACGTCGACGCCGGCACCTTTCAGCCAGTTGAGCGCCTTCAGCATGGTGATCGTATCGGACATGGCATTGCCATTGCGATCAGCAAAGAAGGCGTCGCCGAACAGGAAGGTTGCATCGGGCACCAGTCCGGGCGTGGAACTGCGAGGATTGCCCGCCAGCAGAGAAAAAACGCCCGTTCCGTGATGATTGGACGGCTTCTTGCTGTTGCTCGGAACGAAGTCCACGTGCTTGAAATGGACGCCTGCAAACGCGGGATGGTTCGCGTCGACGCCCGTGTCGATAATCCCGATCTTGATGCCCCTCGCACAGGTCGCGAGTTGAGGTTGCCAATTGATGGCACTGACGCCGAAGCAACGTTCTGGCGTACACGCGCCGGTGGCACGCCGATCCACGTTTGCGTTCGGCGGCGGATTGCTCGGGACCGCCATGGCTGTCTTGACGCTACCGCCAGTGTCAGCGCCACCGCTGGGAACCGTTCCGCTCATGCGCCCGGCAGCATAGATATGATTCAATCCGAAGCCCTCGGACGGCAGCTCTTCGTACAGGGTACTGCGTCCGATGATGGCGTTTTGGGTGTCGGGAGTTGCAAGACGGGTTAGACTGAAACCCAGTGCGGGGTACTCGACCTTTTCGATAACTTTGAAGTTGCGCTGCAACGCCCGTGCAAGGCCCGCTGCCTTCAGGTTCACGGCCAGAACTTCATTCTGTCTGAAGGTGCCCGGCGGCGGCAGCAAATCATTGACCACGCGGCGGCCCAGGTTGCGCCCTGCGGGCTTCACGGAGCCGCCGGCGTCCGCGTCGTCGTCTTTCTTCGTCTTGGACTTGCTGGATGATCTATCGTCTGCCGCGGGCTGCCGCGGGCCGCCGAGACGCATCGCGGTGTCCGGCATTGTCGCTTCAGCATTCGTCGTCGTGCTGGCAACAACAACGTCGGGTAGTTTTGAAGAAATCGTGGTGGCCAGTGTTCGGATGTCAGGTGCATCCGGCAGGACGCCGGTTGCTTTCGCCGTCGTTGTTTTTATACGCGTGATGACCGGCGCAGTGACCACAACAGGAGGCGGGGCAGCGGCAACTTCTTGCTTCGCTTCGCGCGACCTCCGGCCGTGCCGCGAGAATTTCGTCAGGATATGACTGTAAACCGCCTGCTGGCGCGACACGTGCTGGCTATGTTCCGATCGTCCACGATCAAAACGATCATTGTTGCGGTCGGCATAACGGGCTCTCAGCCTATCCATGGCGCTTTGAAGGGCTGGCTGACGACCATGTCCGCCGACGAATCCATCGCGGCTGGATCTGTCATCGTGTCTGGCGGAATTCCTGGACACCGGGCTGTGCGCGCGAAGCTTCGTCATCACCTGCGTGAGAACCGCTTGGTGACGGCTGCCGGCTGTCTGGCGTGGTGTCTCCGGCCTAAGCGTCTCCTGCCGCGGAGCGCTATGACGTCCCCTGAGCTTCGCCATCGTCTCTTCCAATACGACCCGATGACGGTCGGCAACAGTCTGTCTTGGCGCTACTAGCCGGATGTCTGAAGATGCCTGGGGCGCCGCAGGCTGATACCGGTGCTGTTGAATACGCTTCTGCGCAGCTGCTGCGGTCTCTTGCATTTGCTGAATGCGCTTCTGCGCTTCCTGCAAGCGCTTTCCGGCAGCTTCGGTCTGTTGGACGCTTTGCTGCGCCCGCCTCAGCGCAGTCTCCGCCTGCCGGTTGTCGCCCGAGCCCTTGCGGCGTGACCGCCTGTCGTCTCTGTCCGCATGTGCCGGTGCAACGATGAGATCGCTTAGCGTGCGCGTCCAATTCGGCGCGTCTGGCACAGTCGAATGACTGGAGACGGCAATAACGCCCGCAAAGAGAAAAACTACTGAACCTCCCAGGCCCAACCTTGCCCAAAAGGCACGCTTTTGACCGCACTCACGCATGACATACGCCCCCGGCCCAACCCCGTCGGCACAACGGCCAGTATTTATAACTGTACTGCAATTGTGGGTTGATGTGGGTGAATCTCGGCCACACCTCGGACGCTGTGGAAAAAATCTTGATACGACACGTTCAAATTGAATTTAGTGGGCAATACGTCCCATTTATTGCCGCACCCAAGACTCGCGGAAAGGTTGAAAAAGGAGAGTTCAATGTCTGGCGTGCAACCCAAACGGTACAGCGGGCGCCAGTCGCCAGCGCCCGATACGTCGATGATGTGATTTACTAAAATGAGCGCTCGGCAGACGTTGCGTCTGAGACTCGCCTATGCGCGCTGCTATTTGAACTCGACCTTCAGGATCTCGTAGCTGCGTGCGCCCTTTGGTGTCGTGACCTCGGCGCTTTCGCCCTTTGACTTGCCAATCAACGCCCGCGCTATGGGCGAATTGATCGAGATTTTGCCTTCCCGCAGATTGGCCTCGTCTTCGCCGACGATCTTGTATTTCACCTTGTCGCCGGACTCTTCATCTTCCAATCCCACCGTTGCACCGAACTTGACGGTGTTGCCGGACAGCTTGGAAGGATCGATGATTTCGGCGCGGGCGATCTTGTCTTCGAGATCGGCAACCCGGGCTTCGTTCAAGCCCTGGGCATCCTTGGCCGCATGGTATTCGGCGTTTTCGGAAAGGTCCCCGTGCGCGCGGGCTTCCGAGATCTGCTGAATGATGCGGGGACGTTCCTCGGCCTTCAGCCGGTGCAGCTCGGCTTCGAGCTTGCGATAACCCTCGCCGGTCATCGGCACCTTTTCCATCGCATTCGCTCGCATTTCTCATGTTGGCACCGAACCCAACGCCGGTGCCCACGGTCTAGTTTCACTCAGTCTTCTGGGTTTGGCCAGCCCTGATCGGCTGCCGAGGCCACAACATCCTCAGGATGCTTGGCTTACATAGGATTGCAAGGGGGCCACGTTAAGAGCCCCGGTTGCCAGCGCTTTGATGGCTTGGGTCGCGGCCAGCGCGCCTGCCAAAGTCGTATAATAGGGAATATGGTACAACAATGCGGTGCGACGGATGTCCTTGGAATCGGTCAGTGCCTTGGCGCCCTCGGTGGTGTTGAAAACCAGTTGCACCTCGCCGTTCTTCATCAGATCGACGATGTGCGGCCGGCCTTCGAGCACCTTGTTCACGGCTTCGCATCTGATGCCGTGTGCATCCAGAACGCGTTTGGTGCCGCGGGTGGCGAGGATGCGGAAGCCGAGTGCCGACAGTTCGCGCATCGCGTCCAGCAGGTTGTCCTTGTCTGCATCGCGAACTGAAACGAACACCGTTCCCTTCAGCGGGAGCTTGTTGCCCGCGCCGATCTGGCTCTTGGCAAAAGCCAGTGCGTAGTCGCGGTCGATCCCCATCACCTCGCCGGTCGAGCGCATCTCGGGACCGAGGATGGTGTCGACGCCGGGGAAGCGCGCGAAGGGGAATACGGCTTCCTTCACGGCGACGTGGCCGAGCTTTTGCGGCTTGAGATCGAAAGCGCCGAGCGGCTCTCCGCTCATGACACGCGCGGCGATACCTGCAATCGGACGGCCGATGACCTTGGCCACGAACGGCACGGTGCGCGAGGCACGCGGGTTGACCTCGAGAATGTAGATGTCGTCGCCCTTGACAGCGTACTGCACGTTCATCAACCCAACCACGTTGAGAGCGAGTGCCAACTGCCGTGTCTGTTTCTCCAGCTGTTCCAGCATCGAAGCGGACAGCGAATGCGCAGGGAGCGAGCAGGCGCTGTCGCCCGAATGGATGCCGGCCTCCTCGATGTGCTCCATGATGCCGGCGATGAAAGTATCCTTGCCGTCGCAGAGGCAATCGACGTCCACCTCGATGGCATCGCTCAGATAGCGGTCGATCAGCAGTGGCCGCTCCGCCGACACCGCCAGCTCGGAGGGCGCATCGAGCGTTGCGGATAGTTTCACGACGTAGCGATCCAGGTCGCCGGAGTCTCCCAGGATCTCCATGGCGCGTCCGCCCAGCACGTAGGAGGGTCGGATCACCAGGGGATAGCCGAGAGACTCGGCGACCGCGCGGGCTTCGGACGGCGAGCGCGCGATGCCGCTGTCGGGTTGCCGTAATTTGAGTTTCTCGACCAGCGCCTTGAAGCGGTCGCGGTCCTCGGCCAGGTCGATGGCGTCGGGCGATGTGCCCAGTATCGGCACGCCGGCCGCTTCGAGCGCCTTGGCGAGTTTCAACGGGGTCTGGCCGCCGAACTGCACGATGACGCCGCGCAGGCGTGCCCTTCGTCTGCTCCACAGCTGATGATCTCCAGCACGTCTTCCGCGGTCAGCGGCTCGAAATACAGCCGGTCCGAGGTGTCGTAGTCGGTCGAGACCGTTTCAGGATTGCAGTTGACCATGATGGTCTCGGTGCCGGCCGCCGACAGGGCGAAGCAGGCATGGCAGCAGCAATAGTCGAACTCGATGCCCTGGCCGATGCGATTGGGACCGCCGCCCAGGATGATGATCTTGTTGCGATCCGACGGCGCGGCCTCGCTCAAGGGCTTGCCACTCAAGCCGCGCTCGTAGGTCGAATACATGTAGGCGGTCGGCGAAGCGAATTCCGCAGCGCAGGTATCGATGCGCTTGTAGACCGGGCGCACCTCCAGCGCGTGCCGGCGCTTGCGCACCTCCGCTTCGGTGAGCTTTGCCAGCTTGGCCAGCCTCGCATCGGAGAAACCCATGGCTTTCAGCGTGCGCAACTGCTCTGCCGACGCCGGCAGTCCATGCGCGACAACGCGTGCTTCCGTGTCGATGATCTCTTGGATGCGCGTCAGGAACCAAGGATCGATCTTGCAGGAGGCATAAATCTGTTCGTGGTCGACGCCGAGCCGCATGGCCTGCGCCACCTTGAGCAGCCGCTCGGGCGTCGGCACGCCGAGCGCCGGCGCGGATCACGTTCTTGTCGTCGCCGGCGCCGAGACCTTCGAACGCATAGTCGTCGAGCCCGCTGAGCCCGGTTTCCAGGCCGCGCAGCGCCTTCTGCAGGCTCTCGGCAAAGGTGCGCCCGATCGCCATCACCTCGCCCACCGATTTCATCGATGTGGTCAGCGTGCGCTCGGCGCCCGGAAACTTCTCGAAGGCGAAGCGGGGGATCTTGGTGACGACGTAGTCGATGGTGGGCTCGAACGATGCGGGCGTGGCGCCACCCGTGATGTCGTTCTCCAGCTCGTCCAGCGTGTAGCCGACGGCGAGCTTGGCGGCGACCTTGGCGATGGGAAAGCCCGTCGCCTTCGATGCCAGCGCAGACGAGCGCGACACGCGCGGGTTCATCTCGATGACGACGAGGCGGCCGTCGTCGGGATTGACGGCGAACTGCACGTTCGAGCCGCCCGTCTCCACGCCGATCTCGCGCAGCACCGCGATCGAGGCGTTGCGCATGATCTGGTATTCTTTGTCGGTCAGCGTCAGCGCCGGCGCCACCGTGATGCTGTCGCCGGTGTGCACGCCCATCGGGTCGACGTTCTCGATCGAGCAGATGATGATGCAGTTGTCCGCCTTGTCGCGGACCACCTCCATCTCGAATTCCTTCCAGCCGAGCACGCTCTCCTCGACCAGCACCTCGGTGGTCGGCGAAGCCTGCAGACCGCGCTCGACGATCTCGCGGAATTCCTCGCGGTTGTAGGCGATGCCGCCGCCGGTGCCGCCGAGCGTGAACGACGGCCGGATGATCGCCGGCAGCCCGACGACATGCAGTCCATCCAGGGCCTTCTGCAGGGCCTGCTCCTGGTAGCGCTTCTGGCGGCTGTATTCATCGGCGCGCCATTGCTTCAGGAAGTCCGCGCGCAGCTGCTCTTTCTCCGGCGCGGGCACCGGCAGGCCGTCGATGCGCGCGAGTTCCGCGGTGTGGTGGGCGCGGTCTTCCTTCTTGAGCTCGGACGCATTGGCCAGCATCGACTTGGGCGTGGCGAGGCCGATGCGCGTCATGGCATCGCGGAACAGCTTGCGGTCCTCGGCCATGTCGATGGCCTCGGCCTTGGCGCCGATCATCTCCACGCCGAACTTCTCCAGCACGCCCTGCTTGGCGAGGCTGAGCGCCGTGTTGAGCGCGGTCTGGCCGCCCATGGTGGGCAGCAGCGCGTCGGGCCGCTCCTTCTCGATGATCTTGGCGACGAAATCGGGCGTGATCGGCTCGATATAAGTTGCATCGGCCAGATCCGGGTCCGTCATGATCGTGGCCGGATTGGAGTTGACCAGGACGATGCGGTAGCCCTCGGCCTTCAGGGCCTTGCAGGCCTGGGTGCCGGAATAGTCGAACTCGCAGGCCTGCCCGATGACGATGGGGCCCGCGCCGATGATGAGGATGGATTTGATATCTGTGCGCTTCGGCATAAGGCCGCTTCTTATTGCAGCGCAACCGCCTTGGCTATAGCCCTGCCGTGACACGAGGTGCAGAAGTGCGGGCGCAACGCCGCACCTCGACGCTGCATCTACGGCTTGCCCTGGCGCATTTTCTCGCACGGGTCCGGCCGTTCGTGGCGCGGGGTGAACATGACGTAGTCGGCGGCCACCGCCCCGTCGGGCGCTCGTGTCAGGTAGGCGGCGGCGTCATTCTTTCCTTCCTCCACCTCCAGGAACATCACGGCGACCACTTTTCTCTGGGGCGCCAGCTGGCGCAGATACCAAGGCACGCCACGGTCGGTGCGGACATGGCCGTTGCCCGCCAGCAGAAAGGCACCGCCATGCTTTTCCGCCGCCTTGACCAGGGCTTCGGCCAGATGGGCATCCGTGTAGCGCTGCGCCAGGCTCATGGTGGGGATGGCTGTGGCCGGTAAAGCCCCACAATGCGAGCCCTCCAGTTCCGATGCGAGCGTGCCGAGCAGCGCCTGTGGCAGGGCCTGCGCCAGCTTCAAGCGTGCCGTTTCCTCATCAGTCGGCTGGTCCTGGCCGCGAACCAGCAACCGCATGCGTTCGCGAACGGCATTGCCGGGATAGATCGGCTGTTTCGCCCGCAATGCGGCATCGAAAAGCGGATAGAACATTTCGGCCGCCGGCCAGCCGGTATTCTTCCAGTCGAGTTCGCGCAGAAGGTCCGGTGCCCGCCACAGCCGGCGGTTGCGGACGTGGCGATAGAAGGAATCGAGCCCTGCCTGCTGGTTGGTGCGGATGTGCTCGAACACGGCGGCGGGTCGCAGACCGTGTGTCGGCACGACCTTATCGAGGCGCGGCCAGAGAATGTCGCCGCGCACGGCGTGATGCTCGGGATTGTCGTGCACTTCTCCCAGCAGCACGATGCCGCCGCCGCGGATGATATCCCAGACCTCGACGATCAGTTGCTGCAGCGGGCTGCGTGTGCAGGTGTCGCTTGAGACTGCGATCGGCTGATCGCCCTTGAACACTTGTCCGATGAGCGGATGGGCTTGCTGCTGTGTGCTGCCAGTGCACGTCACGCATGGCAACTGCACTGGGCCGGGCACAATCCGCCGCCCAAGCGGCGGGTGCTGCAAAGCTGACGCAGACAGAACGCTCCGGCCGCAATGGCGCGGCGCATCAGTTTTCCTTCTTGGCTGGCAGGCCCTTCTGCTCCCGCATCAGGTTGACGAAGCGGGTGAAGAGATAGTGGCTGTCCTCGGGACCGGGCGAAGCCTCGGGATGGTATTGCACCGAGAACACCGGCTTGCCTTTCAGGCGCAGCCCGCAGTTGGAGCCGTCGAACAGCGACACGTGCGTTTCCTCGGCGCTCGGCCGGCAGCGTCGCGCGGTCCACGGCAAAGCCGTGGTTCATGGACGTGATCTCGACCTTGCCGGTGGTGAAGTCCTTCACCGGATGGTTCGCGCCGTGATGGCCCTGGTGCATCTTGGTGGTCTTGGCGCCGAGCGCGATGCCCAGCATCTGGTGGCCGAGGCAGATGCCGAACACGGGCACGCCCGATGCGACCAGCTTCTTGATCTCCGGCACCGCGTATTCACCCGTCGCCGCCGGGTCGCCGGGACCGTTGGAAAGGAACACGCCGTCGGGCTTGCGCTCCAGGATGTCCTCGGCGCTGGCCTTGGCCGGCACCACCGTCACCTTGCAGCCGGCCGTCGCCAGGCGGCGCAGGATGTTGCGCTTGAGGCCGTAGTCGATGGCCACAACGTGCAGTTCGGGGTTCTCCTGCCGTCCGTAGCCCTCGCCCCAGACCCAGCGGGTCTCGTCCCACGTATAGCTCTGCCCCGATGTCACTTCCGGAACGAGGTCCATGCCGTCGAGGCCCGGGCCACGCCTTGGCCTCCGCCTTCAGCTTCTCGATGTCGAACTTGGCGGACGGTTCGTGCGCGATCACGCCGTTGGGCATGCCCTTCTCGCGGATGCGGGCCGTCAGCGCGCGCGTGTCGATGCCGGTCAGCGCAATGATGCCGCGCGCCTTCAGCCACTGCGTCGAGCTGCTCGGCGGCGCGATAGTTGGACGCCTCGGTGACATCGGCGCGCAGCACGCAGCCGCGCACGCCAGAGCGCATCGCCAGGTTGGATGTCTCGGTATCCTCGCGATTGGTGCCGACGTTGCCGATATGAGGAAACGTGAAGGTGATGATCTGGCCGGCGTAGGAGGGATCGGTGAGGATTTCCTGGTAGCCGGTGATCGCCGTGTTGAAGCAAACCTCGCCAACGGCCGAACCGGTCGCGCCGAGCCCCTGGCCGGTGATCACCGTGCCATCCGCCAGCACCAGCCGGCCGGTCAGCGGCGTATCCGGTCCAGGGTTTGGGTGTATCCTTGCTCATGTGCCGTTCTCCTGGCGCCCCTACTAGGGGAACCCCCAGCCAGGGTCAACGCGGGCTTGCAGCGCACGTCCGGCGCCCATAAATGACACCGACACAGGAGCATCCCATGCGCGACCGGCTGATGGCTGAAACCAAGGCGGCCCTGAAGGCCCAGAACAAGGCGCGGCTGTCGGCGCTGCGGCTGATCTCCGCAGAGCTGCAGACGCGCGACATTGCCGCCAAGACCTCCATCCCGGACCAGGACATCCCGGCCGTGCTGCAGAAGATGATCAAGCAGCGGCGCGAATCGTTGGCGATCTACGAGCAGGCACGGCCGCACGGAGCAGGCCGCGCAGGAAGCCGGCGAAATCGCCGTGATCGAGGAATTCCTGCCCAAGCAGATGAGCGAGGCCGAAGCCAAGACCGTCATTGCCGCGGTCGTGAAAGAGGTCGGGGCCGCGTCGCCCAAGGAGATGGGCAAGGTCATGGCCGTGCTGAAGGAGCGCTATGCCGGCCAGATGGACTTCGGCAAGGCCAGCGGCCTGGTGAAGGACCTGCTGAAGTAAGCGGAAGCGCTTTGCCTTGACGTCACCCCCGCGAAGGCGGGGGCCCATGCACATCTCAACATGCGCTCGTTGGCAGATAGGGCGCACGCGACGCGCAAAGGTCCTTGCCCCGGTCCCCGCACCACTGTTGCACGGTGTCCTGGGTGCCCGCCTCCGCGGGCATGACGTTGGAGTTTGTGGGCGCGCTTCCGCCTGTGGATATCGGGTGCAGTTAAACGTCTATCGGCCGCCAGCGGCGGCAATTTCCGCGCGCCGATTGCGAATCACATATGCAGAGCATGAGCACCAATGTGATTCGAGGCCATGCGCTTTCCGCCGTCCCTGCTCGATGAGATCCGCGCCCGGCTGCCCGTCAGCCAGGTGGTGTCGCGCAAGGTGGCGCTGAAACGCGCGGGCCGTGAGTTCAAGGGCTTGTCCCCCTTCAAGCAGGAACGGACGCCCTCCTTCACGGTCAATGACCAGAAGGGCTTCTATCACTGCTTCGCGTCCGGCGAGCATGGCGACATCTTTGCCTTCGTGGTCAAGACCGAAGGCCTGTCGTTTCCCGAAGCCGTCGAGCAGCTGGCCCAGGAAGCGGGCGTGCCGATGCCCGAGGCCGGCCCGCGCGATATCCAAGCCGAAGACGAGCGGACGCGGCTTTATGCGCTCGTGGCGGCAGCCGCAGAGTACTTCGAGGCACAGTTGGCAGCCGCGTCAGGCCAGGAGGCGCGGCGCTATCTCGACAAGCGCGGCCTCACCAGGGAGGCCATCGGGCGCTTCCGCCTTGGCTATGCGCCCAACAGCAAGTCGGCGCTGAAGGAACACCTGGGCAAGGCGGGATTCTCCACGGCCGAGATGGTCGCGTCGGGCATGCTGATCGCCGGCGATGATATCCCGGTGCCCTACGATCGCTTCCGCCACCGGATCATGTTTCCCATCACCGACCCCAAAGGCCGCGTTATCGCCTTCGGCGGGCGTGCGCTCGATCCCGATGCGCCGGCGAAGTACCTGAATTCGCCCGAAACGCCGCTCTTTCACAAAGGCGGCGTGCTGTTCAATGCGCACAATGCGCGCGGACCCGCCCACGACAAGAACCAGATCATCGTCGTGGAAGGCTACATGGACGTCATTGCCTTGTCGGAAGCGGGCTTTCCGCAAACTGTCGCGCCGCTGGGCACCGCCCTGACGGAGGATCAGCTCAAGCTGCTCTGGCGCATGGCGCCCGAACCGACCCTGTGCTTCGACGGCGATGCCGCCGGACGCCGGGCGGCTTTCCGAGCCGTGGAAACGGCGCTGCCGCATCTGCAGCCGGGGCATAGCATCCAGTTCGCGTTTCTGCCTGATGGGCTCGATCCAGACGATCTCGTGCGTCAGCACGGCGCGACCGCTCTCCAGGACATCCTGGCGACCCGGACGCGGCCCTTGTTCGATGTCCTCATCGAGCGCGAAGAGCGCACCGACCAGCCGGGTGCCACGCCCGAACAGCGGGCCGCTCTGGAAGCGCGGCTCAAGGCTTTGGTCGCCCGCATCGCCGACCGCGGCGTACGCGATCAGTACGAGCGCGAGCTTCGGCAGACACTCTACGAAAAGAACCGCAAGCTGGTCCGCGAGCTGACGCGCAGCGACGGCAAACGCGCATCGCAATTCGCCGGCAAACGACGCGACAACACCCAGCTCGACTGGCGCGTACGGGAGCGCGCCAACGAACGCACCCGGTTGGGCGCACCCCCGCGGGCAGCCCTCGCCGCAACCGCCCTGGCCAGAACCAACGAACTATCGGAGCGAACAATTACAGCCCCGCCCCGCGAAGCCTTGCTCATGCTGGCCTTGGTCAATCACCCCTGGTTGCTGGAGCAGCAGTGCGAGGAGGTGGCCGAGCTGACGCTCACCTCTGCTCCATTGGAGCGCCTCCGCGAGGCTCTGCTCGCGCTTCTGTCCACCGGAAACCCTCTTGATTCGGCTTCTGTTCGCTCCCACCTCAGCGACATAGGGTTGGATAGCGCGATTGCCGTTGCCGAGCGGGCGATTACGCACAAGAGCGACAAATTTGTAGTAGGCGATGCAGAAGCCGGCGAAGTGGAGGCCGGCTGGCGGCACGCTTTGGCGCTGCATGACACCCAGATTGGCCTTCCGATGGCTCTGCAGGCTGCGGAACGGGCCTGGGGAGCGGACCCGAGCGAGGCCACCTGGGCACGTATCGTGGAGCTCCAGGACCGGATGGCGCGGCGGAGTGAAGCGGAGGACCCCGGTGCCCATTAATACTGGACCTCGTTCAATTGGCAATCTGGACTTCGGAGGTCAGGATCGATTGCGTCATCAGGAAGCCCTGGCGGTTACCTTGACGGAACGCCTGGGAATAATTGGTCCAGGCCCTTCGTTGATACTGCAAAGAAACACTGGCAAGGCGCACACCGGTTGTGTATGCCTGCGACGGGCCCCAAATAAAGAAGGCATTACGAGCCGGCGTGCTCAGCCTTCGCGCTTCGGCACCGTGGGCCTCACTGTGCAGGACCTGGCGTGGCGGGATTCGCCGCCGCACGCGGGCGTTTCCTATGGGGCGCTGGGGTGTGGCCATCGACGTGGTCTGTACGAGTTTTGCAAGACACCTTGGCAGACGTTTGCTTCACGCTGACAGCGCACTCCTTGCGCGCCGGAGACTGACCTGATGGCGACCCCAGCCCGAGCCGAAGAACAAACAGCACAGCAGTCTGACGCGCAGGAGAAGGACAGCCCGCTCCTCGATCTGTCCGATGCGGCAGTCAAGCGCCTCATCAAGAGCGCGAAGGCACGCGGTTTCGTGACGCTCGACCAGCTCAACGCCGTGCTCCCCTCCCAGGAGGTGTCCCCCGACCAGATCGAGGACACCATGTCGATGCTCTCGGACATGGGCATCACCGTCGTCGAAAGCGAAGAGGCGGAGGAAGGCGCTGCCGACAAGGACACCAGCGCCGAGGACAGCGCCGAGGAGGCCGAGGAGGGCAGCCGCGCCATGGTGGCGCCGAGCCTGCCGGCAACCACGAGCGCGCGCTCCGAGCCCACCGACCGCACCGACGATCCCGTGCGCATGTACCTGCGCGACATGGGCTCGGTGGAGTTGCTCTCGCGCGAGGGCGAAATCGCCATCGCCAAGCGCATCGAGGCCGGCCGCGAGGCCATGATCGCCGGCCTGTGCGAAAGCCCGCTCACGTTCCAGGCCATCATCATCTGGCGCGACGAGCTCAACAACGCCAAGATTCTGCTGCGCGACATCATCGATCTGGAAGCCACCTACGAAGGTCCGGAAGCCAAGAACGCGCCTCCGCCGATGCCTGTCCCGCACGAACCGCCTGCTCCTGTTGCCGCGCCCGCAGCGCGGGCCGACGGCGAGGGCGACGGCGAGCCGCGCGCCGAAGGCGAGATGGACGACGAGGACGATTTCGAGAACGCCATGTCGCTGGCGGCCAT
Source organism: uncultured Alphaproteobacteria bacterium (assembly GCA_963814055.1). Classification (GTDB taxonomy): domain Bacteria; phylum Pseudomonadota; class Alphaproteobacteria; order Rhizobiales; family Hyphomicrobiaceae; genus AWTP1-13. The sequence continues at coordinate 618,832 of CAWFBJ010000017.1, read as the reverse complement.
GGAGGCCGAGCTCAAGCCCAAGGTGCTCGAGACCTTCGACAACATCGCCGCCGCCTACAAGAAGCTGCGCAAGCTGCAGGACAAGCGCGTCGAGATGCACGTGGCCAACGAGCAGATCAATCGCTCGCAGCAGAAGACCTACGACAAGTCGCGCGACGAGATCATCAAGGACGTCAAGAGCCTCTCGCTCAACAACGCCCGCATCGAGATGCTGGTGGAGCAGCTCTACAAGATCAACCGCAACCTCGTGCAGTTCGAAAGCCGCCTGATGCGGCTGGCCGACAGCTACGGCGTGCCGCGCCAGCAGTTCATCGACGAGTACTACGGCAACGAGCTCGACCAGGGCTGGTTCGACCGCATGGCGTCGTCGGGCAGCAAGAAGTGGATCCAGTTCACCAAGCACGAGAAGGAGCACGTGACGAATATCCGCGAGGATATCCGCACGCTGGCGTCCGAGACCGGCCTGGAGATCACCGAGTTCCGCCGCATCGTCAAGGCCGTGCAGAAGGGCGAGCGCGAGGCGCGCCAGGCCAAGAAGGAGATGGTGGAGGCCAACCTGCGCCTCGTCATCTCCATCGCCAAGAAGTACACCAACCGCGGCCTGCAGTTCCTCGACCTGATCCAGGAAGGCAACATCGGCCTCATGAAGGCGGTCGACAAGTTCGAGTACCGCCGCGGCTACAAGTTCTCGACCTACGCCACCTGGTGGATCCGGCAGGCCATCACGCGCTCGATCGCCGATCAGGCGCGCACCATCCGCATCCCCGTGCACATGATCGAGACCATCAACAAGATCGTGCGCACCAGCCGCCAGATGCTGCACGAGATCGGCCGCGAGCCGACGCCGGAGGAGCTCTCCGAGAAGCTCGCCATGCCGCTGGAAAAGGTGCGCAAGGTGCTCAAGATCGCCAAGGAGCCGATCTCCCTCGAAACGCCGATCGGCGACGAGGAGGATTCACACCTCGGCGACTTCATCGAGGATCGCAACGCCGTGCTGCCGATCGATGCGGCGATCCAGTCCAACCTGCGCGAGACCACCACGCGGGTGCTGGCCTCGCTCACGCCGCGCGAGGAGCGCGTGCTGCGCATGCGCTTCGGCATCGGCATGAACACCGACCACACGCTGGAAGAAGTCGGCCAGCAGTTCTCCGTGACCCGCGAACGCATCCGGCAGATCGAGGCCAAGGCGCTGCGGAAACTGAAGCATCCGAGCCGGTCAAGGAAGCTGCGGTCGTTCCTCGACAATTGAACTTGCTCCCGCGCCTTGGACGGGACTGCACAACCGTCGTTCTCGCGGCGCTTGCGATCATCGCGGGCGCCGTTTCCGTTTCGGCGCAAGAGCAATCGTTGCCGGGAGGGTTACCACGCGAAGAATTTAAATCATTCGATGGCGAGCTTGCGCTGAGCGGTTATCTGTTTCGTCCGAAAGATGGTGGCGACCAACCGCGGCCAGCCGTAGTCATGATGCATGGATGTTCCGGGCTTTTCACTCCACGGGGCCAGCTCTTCCCCCTTTATCCGCCTTGGGCGCGCGCCCTAACCGACAAGGGCTACGTCGCGCTCGTCGTCGACAGCGCGACGCCGCGCGGCTTCGGCCAGACCCGCTCCACCGGAGAAGCGGGGAAAACTATGTGGCACGAACGGCCGAAAGACGCCTATGCTGCATTGTTTTTCCTGCAAGCGCAGCCTTTCGTGCAGGCCGATCGCGTCGCCTTGATGGGCTGGTCGCAGGGCGGCGGCGCGGCGCTGATTGCCATCAATGAAAGAACCATCGGGCGGGTGGCGAACGCGGGGAAAGCCGCCGCGTCGCGGTTGAAGCATGATTTCCGCGCTGCTGTGGCGTTTTATCCGGGCGCCTGCAGCGAGGAGTTCCAGGCGCTGACCTATCCGCCTGGCGAGCGTACGGGCTGGACGTCGCGGGTGCCGCTGCTGGTTTTGTTCGGCGATGCGGACGTCTGGACCGAGCTTAAGCCCTGCGCGGCGTTTCTTGATGCTGCGAAGGCGCGCGGCAATTCGATTGAACTCAAGGTTTATCCAGGTGCCGTCCACGCCTTCGACGCGCCGGATTTGAAACGCATCGAGCTGCCGCAATATCGCGGGCCTGATGGCCGCGTTCCCGTACTCGAAACGGACGCCGAGGCCCGTACCGATGCGTTCACGCGCGTTGAGGCATTTTTTGGGGAGTGGTTGAGGTGAGGGCAGCGCGTAGAGCCCGAGTTTGCCCGGGAGCGGCCGTGTCGCGGGCTGATCTCGGCCTGGCGCCCGTTGCGTGATCGGCGGCCTCCCGTGCCCACCACCCTCTACATCGACGCCGATGCCTGTCCTGTGAAGGACGAGGCGGTGCGCGTGGCGGAGCGGCATGGGCTCGAGATCATCTTTGTGTCCAACGCGTATATGCGCCTGCCGGAGGGACCGCTGATCAAGCGCGTGGTCGTGCCCGACGGCCCCGATGCGGCCGACGACTGGATCGCCGAGCGTGCCACCAAAAGCGACATCGTGGTCACGGCCGACATTCCGCTGGCGGCGCGCTGCCTCAAAGCCGGCGCACGCGTGATCGGCAACACCGGCAAGCCGTTCACGGAGGCCAATATCGGCCAGGCGCTGTCCATGCGCGAGTTCTCCCGCCACCTGCGTGAGACCGGCGAGAGCAAGGGCTACAACGCCAGCTTCACGCGGCCAGACCGCTCGCGCTTCCTGCAGGCGCTGGAAGAGGCTGTCCAGGCCATCAAGCGCGCCGGATAGCCCGAGGCGGTGCAGGCGCTTAAATTGGCAACTTGATCCTTGCTGATTCTGTCCTGCGAAGCCCCTCTGCTAAGCCCCCCTGTTAAGCCCATGACGCGCCGCCCCCGTCTCTATCTCGCCGGCCCCGAGGTGTTCCTGCCCGATGCGCTGGCCATGGGCCGCGCCAAGCAGGACCTGTGCGCCAGGCACGGCTTCGATGGCGTCTTTCCGCTGGACGCTTCGCTCGATCTTGCGGGCTTGTCCAAGCGCGAGCAGGCGCGCCGTATTTCCACGGCCAACGAGGCGGCCATGCGCTCATGCGCCGGACTGATCGCCAATCTCACGCCGTTTCGCGGCGTGTCGATGGATGCCGGCACCGCTTTCGAGGTCGGCTTCATGCGCGCTCTGGGGCGGCCGGTGCTGGGCTACACCAATGTGGTCGCCGAGTATCGCCGTCGCGTCGAGGCCCACCGGCGGGCCGGCGTCCCGCCCCGGACGCCGATGCGCCGGACGTCGCCATCGAAGACTACGACCTCGCCGAGAACCTGATGATCGAGGTGGCGATCCTGGCCTCGGGCGGCGAGGTGATCCGCCGCGGCGTGCCGCCCGGCCGCGAGATGCGCGACCTCGCCGGGTTCGAAGCCTGCCTGATCCAGGCCCAGCGCATCGTGCTGGCGCCGTCGTCCTGAGCTTGTCGAAGGACGGGTAGAGCATACCAAGCCGTGCTTCGACAGGCTCAGCACGGGGTTGGTGCGCGCAGCTCAGGTGCAGCTACCGCGCAGCGAATTCCACAAACCCCAGCGTCGCCTGACGCACGGGGCGCGTGCGCGCGAACACGCCGATGCCTTCGCGGCCGCCGAGCTCGTTGGTATTGCCTTCGATGGTGGCAAAGTCGTTCCCCGATCGCCCGGCAACCAGACCTACGTGGCCACGGCCTCCGCCCGTATCGATGAAAAAGACATGGCCCGGCTGGACCAGGCTTGGATCTCCCGTGGCGATGTCGTGGGGAATCCGGCGCAATCCGGCCCGGCCGGCCTTCTGCCACATGTCATGCACCCCGGCCGTGCGCGGCACAGGCGATGTGCTTCCCATGGCGCGCGCGGCTCTTTCGAAGCACCAGACCACGAAGGCAGCGCACCAGGCATAGTTGCCCTTGCTCGGGTCGAGGCCGGCGGCGCGCAGATACTCGTCCACGCGGGGACCACGGTTGGAGCCGGGCGGCTGCTCGCGGATATGCTCGGCCTCTTCCGCCGCAGCCACTTCCACCACCTTGCGCAAGAGCTGCGAGGGCGGCGCCGCCTGCGGAATCGGCACCGCCTCCGGGGCGTCGGGAAACAGGGCCGCCCAGGTGCCGCGCCCGATCACGCCGTCCACCGCCAAAGCCCTGCCGTCGGCGTCGAAGGTACGGGCCTGGAACAGCTTCACGGCGGCCAGCGTCTGCTGGCCGAAATCGCCGTCGACGGCAACGGGCGCCGCCTTGCCCTGGACATCGACCGCGGCCCAGCAGCCGAGCTGGTTGAGGCGCCGCTGCAGCAGCATGACGACGGCGGGGTCGGCATGGTTCACGCGCACGACCACGCCGGGATAAGGTTGCCTGGCGAGGTCCGCATCGCTGGTGCGCGGCGGTGCGGCGGGGAGCGGCACGTCCTCCTCGCTCGGGACATTGACGCCCTGCGTCTCGATCAGGCGGCGCAACAGGGCCATGGCGCCGAGCTGACGGCTCACGGCATTGGGGTCGAACACGCGGTCGCGGACGAACTTGCCCTTCCTGTAGTTGGTGGTAGCGCTCCACAGGTAGGGCGTGTTGATGCCGGTCTCGCGCGTGCGGTAGCCCCAGCCGTTGTAGGCCTCGAGCTGGTAGGCGATGCGCTCGATCGACCACAGCTTCACCTGGTTGAGGTTCTTCAGCATCAGCGCATCGATGGCGCTGTCTTCCCACTCGAACGGCGGCATGCCTGCCGGCGGCCGTCCGGCCGGGACCTGGACGGTGCGGTCGGTCAGCGGGTCGCCGTTGTGGAGGTGGGTCGTGAATTTGAGGCTCGCTTCCATCTCATGGATGATGGCGATGACGTACCAGGGTACGCCTGTCGCATTGGCGACCTGGTCGTAGCGCGGACGGCCCCTGGCTATCGCCCGAATGCGCGCATCCAAGGCAGATGCGGTGCCGGCTGGAATTTTCATCGCCCCCCAGAGATCTGCGTATTCCTCGCGCAGTTCACCGTAGGAAAATCCGACCATGAGCCAACCCTTCCAGCCGCGAATGGAGGCGCACGCCGAGCGAATTGCGCGCGCAGCCGCTATCATGGCATCGGGTCTGCGGCGGCAACTATCTGCCGGACCAGGGTTTCCCCAGCTGATGCGGGTCCCTCTTGGGCGAATGGTCGCCCCCGGGTGCCGGACTGGCCGCTGCCACACTTTTCCGATAAGGCAGGGCGATCACAAGTTGGGAGTACAAGAGATGTCCGCAGACGGCACCTGGAAGCTGAGCATGCAAACGCCGATCGGCGAGCGCAAATCGACCCTGGCGCTGCAGACCGCGGGTGGAGCGCTCACCGGCAAGCTCACCGGCGAGGAAGGCAATGCCACCGACATCTACGAGGGCAAGTTGGACGGCAGCAGCGCGTCCTGGAAGGCCGACATCAAGAACCCGATGCCCCTGACGCTGGCGTTCAGCGGAACAGTGGACGGCGACAAGATTTCGGGCACCGTCAGCGCCGGCGCCATCGGCAGCTGGCCATTCAGCGGCACCAAGTAGACCGCAGCATCAGGTTGGGCACGTTGCACTGGCACACGGCGGGACGTGGCGGAATTGCCATTCCCGCCCCTCGCTTTGGTGCGCCCGAGGCGCTCCCGGCAGACAAGTGCGCACGAATCTTGCACTGCGTTGTTGGTCGATTTGCGCACTGCATCACCATGGCACACCGGAGTGCGGCCACCGCCTTGCAATGACCCTGCTCACAGTCCGCCACACCACCACATATCGCTACAAGCAGCCGGTGTCGTTCGGCGAGCACCGCATGATGTTCCGCCCGCGCGACAGCTACGACCAGAAGCTGCTCGAGGCCTGGCTCACGATAAGGCCCGAGCCCACGACGATGCGCTGGGTGCACGACGTATTCGGCAATTGCGTAACGATCGCCGACTTTCACGGGCGCCCGGCCAAGGAACTGCGCTTCGAGAGCAACATCTGGCTTGACCATGCGCCGTCGAATGCCCCTGTTTTCGAGATCGAGGACTACGCCCAGAAATATCCCTTCATCTATACGCCCGAGGAGATATCGGACCTGCTGCCGGCGACCACGCCCCAGTATCCGGACCCGGACCAGGCCATCCACAATTGGGTGCGGCAATTCCTGCGCAAGGGCGGCACCACCGATACCGGCATGCTGCTGATGACGCTGACCTATGCCTTCAAGGAAGGCTTCACCTACGAACGCCGCACGGAACCGGGCACAAGGCCACCGGCCGAAACATTACGGCTCAAGCGCGGGAGCTGCCGCGACCTCGCCCTGCTCATGATCGAGGCGCTGCGATCGCTCGGCTTCGCCGCCCGCTTCGTTTCCGGCTACCTGTATGTGCCTAGTCGCGATGGGCCGCGGCACGTGGGTGGCGGTTCGACCCACGCCTGGTGCCAGGTTTATCTGCCGGGTGCGGGATGGGTTGAGTTCGACCCCACCAACGCCATCATCGGCAATCGCGATCTTATTCGCGTGGCTGTGGCGCGCGATCCGAGCCAGGCTATTCCTCTATCAGGCACCTTTTTCGGTGACGCCGGCGATTTTCTCGGCATGACGGTCGAAGTGAAAGTGGGCGCCGAACCCGTCGGGCATGCGATCCTCGAGGCGGCCCGAGCCGCCCAGTAGCCAGGGAACGGTAGCCGCACGGCTGCGTTTCAGTCCGATGCCGGCTGGTGCAATGGCACCGATCTTGCTTAATTTCCGTCCTATTCCCTATGGCGCGCCGTGCCGCCCGGAGGTGTGGGGATGCAGATTCGCGCCGGCTACGAGATTGCCTACGACTGTCCGCAGCCCACGCCCATGGTGCTGATGCTGAGCGTGCACCCGACGCGGCTGCCGGACCTGGCGACGCCGCAGCGCATCGCACTCGATCCGCCTGTCGAGGCCAGGGACTACCGCGACCTGCACGGCAACATCTGCACGCGCGTCACCGCTCCGGTCGGCCGGATCACGGTCTCCAGCGATTTTCTCATCAACGACAGCGGCCTTCCCGATATCGTCGAGCCGGATGCCGAGCAGCTGCCCGTCCAGGACCTGCCCGATGACGTGATGATGTTCCTGCTCGGCAGCCGCTATTGCGATACCGATCATCTGTCGAACACCGCCTGGTCGCTGTTCGGCAACGGACCGACGGGCTGGGGGCGCGTGCAGGCGATCTGCGACTACGTCCACGAGCGCCTGACCTTCGGCTATCATCACGCCTCCGTCACGCGCACCGCTTGGGACGGCTTTCGCGAACAGCGCGGCGTATGCCGCGATTTTGCGCACCTTGCGATCACTTTGTGCCGCTGCATGAACATCCCGGCGCGCTACTGCACCGGCTATCTCGGCGACATCGGCGTGCCCGCCGTGCCGGATCCCATGGATTTCAGCGCCTGGTTCGAGGCCTACCTCGATGGCCGCTGGTACACATTCGATGCGCGCCACAACAAGCCGCGCATCGGCCGCATCCTGATGGCGCGCGGGCGCGACGCCACCGACGTCGCCCTGTCGACCAGCTTCGGGCAGACGCGGCTGGCCGAGTTCAAGGTGGTGACGGATGAGGTTGTGACGGCCTGAATGCCGCTGCGGCCGTTGGTGGGCGGGCGGCGCGCACGCGCGGCAGTGGGTAGTAGCCGCTTACATCCCTGTGTTTTCTGAGAGGGCGCGGCCGGTAGGGCATCATATCGCCGTGCACCTGCACGGCATGCCGCTTGAACCGCTCCAGCACCGTGGGATGCAGGATGGCGTCCTCGGGAATCCTGCGATGGCCTTCCCGCCAGCCAAAATTCCTGGCGGCAACGAACAACAGCGCGCCGCGCACGAGCCAGCCGGGACAAGCTGAAATGAACGCCTTGCGCTCATCGTGCTGCGCACCGGCGCCGTCGGGAAAGAGTTGCAGCAGCGAATGGTCGATGGCGATCGGTTCGGGAAGACTGGCCACCTCCTCCACCATCCATGTAAGGGCGATGTCGGACAGGCGGGACTCGGTGTCGGGATAGCTGCCGCCGATATCGGAATGACTGCCGGCGAACCAGACCTGCTTGAAGCGGGCCGGAACACGCGCCGCAGCAGCCTCGCGGTCCTTGCAATGGTCCTCGTGCCAGGGCACGCAGGCGAACTTGCTTGCGATTCTCGTCGATGGCCAGCGCGTGCCGGGCATACCGCACCGCGTAATGTAGACGGGTGTCGTAGAACGCCATGCGATAGCGCGCGAGGCTCGCGAGGCCCCGATAGCGCAGGCAGAGCCCCAGATAGAGCCCCATGGGAACGCCAAGCCCGAAGGCTGCCAGGAGCGGCTGAAACGGCCAGCCGAACGCGAGCGTGAACACACCGGCGGTGGTGGCAGCCCCAGCCATATAGAGGCCGGCGAGCAGGGAAAGAACGAACGATCCTGCGCCGAGCGTCCCTACCGTGTCCCACACGCCGATGAAATAGGGCGTGGTGTTGGATGTCTCAGTGTCGCCGCAGCAGTACTTGGCGCGGAAGCTGATGGGCGAGGGCTTCGCGCTCGGCACGATAGGGATCGCGCTTGACCGAACTGCCGTGCTGGTAGACGTGCTTGACGGCCTCGGAGGCGACGCGCCGCGCCGATTTGAGATCGCGCTGCAGCGGCCGGATCCGCCCAGTGTCCTGGCAGACGACGGCAGTCGGCACGCCGCAGTATTTCAGCACGCCGGCGACGCAGCGCACCGTGTAGGCGCCGCGGCTGAAGCCGAACAGATAGATGCGGTCGCCCGGCTGCCAGACGCGGATGATCTCGGCATAGCAGTCGATGATGTTCTGCGTGATGCCGAGGCCCGTCGTCTGGCCCAGGAAGTTGTAGATGCGGCGCCACCACTTGATCCTGATGGCGACGCCCGAAGCGCGCGAACCGAGGCCGCCGTCGTAGAATGCGAATCTGCTGGCTCGGATCGATCGAGGTGTCTGGCGAAACGCGGGTGGCGCGAAACAGCTTGTAGACGTTGCTGCGCGTCTCGTCGGGCATGTAGCCGCCCGCCTGGCCGGTGCCGTCCGAGAAGATGAGAATATTCTTCCCCACTCTCTCTCCCTGTGGCGCATGCGAGCCGTCACTGGCATGTGGTGCCGCACCCGAAAAACGAATCGCGTGGACGGCGGCGTCTATGTGGACGAAAATTGGCTGCATGCGGCAAGGCCGCGGGCCCTGCCATCCACAAGCGGCAGGGCCGATTGGGGCCTTGGTACGCTTGTCACCCGGCCAGTGTGGCTGCGCGGCCCGGTATCAATCTGCAAGCCAGGCGGCGATGCGCTGTTCGCCGCCCTTGGCGAAGCGCACGATACGCGAGCCGCGCGACTGCAGGGCCCATTTGCGCGTCAGCACGTGCTCGAAGATGGCAGCGCCGAGCGTGCCGCCCAAATGCGATCTCCGTTCGCTCCAGTCGAGACATTTGCGGCACAGCGGACGCCTGTTGCGCGCCAGCGCGTTCATGTCCACCCCGCGGGCATCAAAAAAAGAACGCGCTCGATTGGTGACGTGCACGGCGTCGCCCCGCACGTCGAGAAGCCCACGAGAGGTCAGGCTGTCGAAGATTTTGACAGCCAGATCGCCCGCCAGGTGATCGTAACAGGAGCGGGCTCGTCGAAGTTCCGGATCGCGCGGCCCAACGCGGGTACGCAGATGGCCGGCGCGCGCCGCCAGCGGCATCAGGCCCTCCAGCGCCGTCACCACGTCTGAATCAGTGAGGCGGAAATAGCGGTGGCGTCCCTGCCGCTCCACAACAACAAGCTGCGCTTCCTCAAGCTTGGTAAGATGGCCGCTTACTGTGGAAAGGCTAAGACCAGCCTCCTGGGCAAGCTCGGTCACCGTGAGTGCTGGGCCGGCGATCAACGCCATCAGCATGTTGGCGCACGCCGGATTGCCGATCAAAGCGGCGATGCGCGAGATGTCCGGGCCTTCCTTCATAGTTTGATCCAAACCGAACTATCGCGATGAGTCAACGCCCAAATATGGGGGTAGATCGTCTCCACAAATGAACAGGTGAATCATGACGCACAACCACCGTATCTCTGCTGTTCCCCTTGATTGTTCCGAACTTGAAATACCCCTTCGCCCTTGCCGTGAGGCAGATGAACACGCGCTGCGCTATCCGGGCTGGCGGGTGGTGGCGGTTTGCTTCGCTATGGCCGTCGTGTGCTGGGGCTTCGGATTCTACGGTCACGCTTTCTACCTGGCCGAGTTGCAGCGCCTGCACGGCTGGCCGACCTCTTTGATCTCGAGCGCCACAACGGCCTACTACTTCGTCAGCGCGGTGCTCGTGGCCTTCATCAGCGACGCCGTCAGCCGCCTCGGCGCGCGCGCCTGTGTGCTGATCGGTTCTTCGGCGTTTGCAGTGTCTGTGGCGTTGCTGCCTTTCATCGTCACGCCGGTGCAGTTATTTGCCGTCTATCTGCTGATGGCCATCGGCTGGGCCACCATGAGCGTGGGAGCAATCACCAACATCCTGGGACAATGGTTCGACGCCAAACGCGGGCTCGCCATCAGCCTGGCCCTCAACGGCGCCAGCTTCAGTGGCGTGGTCGTCGTACCGGCACTCGTGTTTCTCGCCGGGGCCGCAGGCTTCGCGAGCGCAATGCTGGCCGGTGCCGCCGCAATTCTTCTTCTGATGGTCCCGCTGGGTTTCAAGGTTCTGGGGACACCGCCGCCGCAGCGACCAGTTCCACCGCCTAGTTGCGGCACCGCCGATGTTGCCGTGGCGTGGACACGCGCCGCAGCCCTGCGCAGTCCGGCGTTCTGGAGCGTGTCGGCCCCGTTCTCGCTCTCGTTGCTGTCACAGGCCGGATTTCTCGTGCACCTGATCGCATTCCTGGAGCCTACGATCGGTCGTAACACCGCCGGCATTGCTGTGGCGATCACCACGGCCATGGCGATCGTGGGGCGCCTGGTGCTCGGCACGATCGCCGACCGGACGAACCAGCGCCTGGCCAGCGCCCTTTCCCTGGGTGCTCAGGCGGCGGCGCTGATCGTCATGACGCAGACCACGGACACCGGCACGCTGCTGGCCGCATGCGCGGTCTACGGATTCTCGGTCGGCAATCTGATCACTTTTCCCGCGCTCATCATCCAGCGCGAGTTCGACGCCGCCGCGTTCGGCATGCTGGTGGGGCTGTCGACGGCGATTACCCAATTCACCTACGCCTTCGGGCCCGGATTGCTCGGCCTCGTCCGCGATCTCACCGGCAGCTATACGGCTCCGCTGCTGCTCTGCGTTGCACTCAATCTCATCGCGGCGGCCCTGGTTGTAAGACCGCCTCGAGCCGGAACATGATCGCCGCCTCTGAACGCCTGTGCGTTCACCCGCAAACGGGTGCACGTCCGATTGACCATCGCGGATCGAATCGCACAAGGCTTCGCTGACTGAACAGGAGATGGCAGATGGCGAAGAACAAGACGGCCGGCGACGATCAGCGCAAGGGCGCGGTGAAGACCCGGTCGCAGATCAAGAACCCCATCACCGGCACGTGGACGAAGCGCGACGAAAAGAGCGGCAAGTTCATGGACGTGAAGGCCGACCCCAAGCCGTTCAAGGGTGTGCGCAAGAGCAAGGGGCGCTGACGCTCTTATCCGCGGTGCCGGGCGGCGGGTGACAAAGCCCGCCGCAAGCCGCTTTGTGCATCTACGGTCCCAGCATTGCGGATCAATTCAGCGCGCACGTGAGCGAGCCTGAAGGCGCGCCGCTGCGCGCGCATGTCTGCTGCGCGTTATGCAGGCAGCACGCTTGACCCCGAGGCAATAAGCGCGGATTGTCCCGCGCCCATGGACGGACCTGCACAAACAATCGGCAATCGAGGCGACGGACAGGTGGAGTCCGCCTACGCCTGGGTGCGGCTGATAGCGTCGCTGCTGATCGGCAGCGTCGGCAGCGTCGGCATGTGGTCGGTGGTGGTGGCGCTCCCCGCGGTGCAGGCGGAATTCAATGTCGCCCGAGCCGACGCGTCGCTGCCCTACACGCTCGCGATGCTGGGCTTCGGTGGCGGCGCCGTGCTGATCGGCCGCCTGGTCGACCGTTTCGGCGTTGTCGCTCCGGTCATCGGGGCGACGCTGACCCTCGGCCTTTCCTTCGTCGCCTCGGGATTGGCGCCGAGCCTCTTTTGGTTCGCCATCGCCAATCTGCTGATCGGCATCGGCAGCTCGGCGAGCTTCGCGCCGCTGATAGCCGACATCTCGCACTGGTTTACGCGCCGGCGCGGCATCGCGGTCGCCGTTTGCGCATCGGGCAACTATCTGGGCGGTGCGATCTGGCCCCCGGTCGTGCAACGCCTCATCGAAACGTCGGGGTGGCGCACGACCCAGATGATCATCGGTGTCGTCTGCATCCTCGCCATGCTGCCGCTCGCCCTGGTGCTGAGGCGGAAACTCGCCGCGCAGCAAGAGGACGCCGCCAATGCTGCGGCTGCCGGTGCAACGGCTTCATTGGGTCTCCGCCCCAACGCCCTGTTCGCGCTGCTTTGTATTGCCGGCGTGTCGTGTTGCGTCGCCATGTCGATGCCGCAGGTGCATATCGTCGCTTATTGCGGCGATCTGGGTTACGGGGTTGCCCGCGGCGCGGAGATGCTGTCCCTGATGCTCGGCTTCGGCATCATCAGCCGCATTGCATCCGGTTTTGTCGCCGATCGCATCGGCGGCGTCGCGACCCTGCTGATCGGTTCGATCCTGCAGGGCGTCGCGCTGTTCCTCTATCTCCTGTTCGACGGCCTCACGCCGCTCTATGTGATCTCCGCGCTGTTCGGCCTGTTCCAGGGCGGCATCGTGCCGATGTATGCCATCATAGTGCGTGAATATTTTCCACCGCGGCAGGCCGGCACATTGGTCGGGCTGGTGATCATGTCGACCATTCTCGGCATGGCGCTCGGCGGCTGGACTTCGGGGGCCATCTTCGATCTGACCGGTTCCTACTGGCAGGCCTTCGCGCACGGGCTGGCGTGGAACCTGCTGAACGGCGCCATCATGGCCTTCCTGCTGATGCGCCGCGCCAAGCTGCGCCTGGTTCCGGCATGAGCGTTTCAGCCTACGCGTCATGAGCCTCCTCACCTATCGCGGCACGGTCTTCCCATGGCACTGCGATCACATGGGGCACATGAACGTCATGTGGTACGTCGGCAAGTTCGATGAGGCGACGTGGCACCTGTTCGCTTCCATTGGCGTGACGCGGGCGTTCATGCGCGAGACAGGTAGCGTGTTCGGCGCCGTGCAGCAGAACATCACCTACGTCAAGGAGCTGCTGGCCGGCGACATCGTCGAGGTGCGCTCACGCGTGCTCGAGATCCGCGAGAAGGTGATCCGGTTCGAGCATGTGATGATCAATTCCGCAACCGGCGACACCTGCGCGCGCTGCGAGCAGACCACCGTGCACATCGACGCCAAGGCCCGCAAGGCTGCAGCTTTCCCGGCCGCCATACGCGCTGCCGCCGAAGCCGCCATCAAGCAGGAACCGTAAGCAGCGAACCCTGGCTAGGCATCGCCGCTTGAGGGTCTCCGCTCGCTAGTCCAGCAACGAAAGCGAAGTGGCCTCGCGCCCCTTCTGGGTCTTCACCACTTTCATCGCCAGCCGCTGTCCTTCATCCAACCCGCGCAGGCCCGCGCGCTCGACGACGGAGACGTGGACGAACACATCCTTTCCGCCATCCTCGCAGACGACGAAGCCAAACCCCTTATCCGGATTGAACCACTTGACGGTCCCTTCGACCTCGGTCGCGGTTGCCGGATCGGGACGCTCCCGTCCGCCGCCGCCGCCCCCGCCGAACGACCCCCTCGAGGGTGGCCGCGCCGCAGTACGGGGCGCACCACCGCTGTTCGCATCCACGGAAAGTACCGCCGTGACCTGACGGCCTTTTTGTCCCTGACCGACCTGCACGCTCATTTTGGTCTCAGGCTCGACAGCGTCGTGCCCGGCAGATTGCAGCGCTGCGACGTGCAGAAATGCGTCCCCGGAGCCATCGGCCAGTTCAACGAACCCGAAGCCCTTGTCCGCGTTGAACCATTTGACGACGGCATCGATAGGCGGGCCGCTGGGAGCCGAATTCTCGCGCGGCCCTCTTCGGAATGCCGGCTGCGGACGTTCGTCGTGTCGAGGGGGTGGTGAATAGTTGTCGTCTTCAAAGCCGCGGCGTCTTGGACCCCGGTCTCGTCCTTTTCCCATTTTGATAGCTCGTCCGTCCAGTTTGATTGATGCGCCGGCTAAATCTCGGCCCCCAAAAAAGGAGCATTAATCCTGGTAGGCTCGCACTGCAAGGCCCCCCGACCCCAAGTCCGGCTCATTCCCCCATAGATCGGTAGCTGCCCGACCCTGGTCCCCCCACGCAGATCAGCGCGGAGGCCCGCTTTTTTGACCATTCCCACGCAGTGTGGTCAACGTCTCCGCGCAGCGTTCGGAATGGACAACCGGACCAGGGGGCCGAACCACGAGTTGCATCGGCGCAGGGGAGCACAGACGTGACGACCAGCAGCGATGAACCTGTGACAGCATCGCTGGATGCAGCCGCGCTGTGCCAGAGTTGCGGGGCTTGCTGCTCGTTTTCCCGCGACTGGCCCCGGTTCACGACCGAGGATGAGTGCGATCTCGAGCGCATTCCCCGCACGTTCGCCGATCATCATCTTGGTCGCATGCAGTGCGATGGCGACCGTTGCGCTGCCCTTGTAGGCGAGGTTGGCAATGCCACGTCGTGTGCGATCTACGATGTCCGGCCGGAGGTCTGCCGCGCGTGTGAGCCGGGTGACGACGCTTGCCGCATGGCGCGGGATCGGTTTGCCTTGCCGGAAACAGACCGGCGATGCTTTTCCATGACCTCGAGTGCTGAACTGAAGCAGTGATCCGGCTTATTCGGTCGTCGGGCGGCGCGGCACCGCGAACATGGCAAGGATGGCAAACCCAACCAGGGTCAACGCAGAAATCACGAAGAACGGTTGTTGGTAGCCGCCGCTCCTTTCGTAAAGCAGGCCGATCAGCGCAGGACAGCCGGCTACGCCCAGCACCGTCATCATCTGACTGGTCGAATAGATGCGGCCATAGTCGCGCGTGCCGAACCTCTCCGCCAGCAGGAGCGGATGCATCATCAGGGAGTTGCCGATGGTTACGGCAAACAGCATGGTCGCCATGAGTATGTTTGCCCGTCCCTCCGCAACGGCAAGGAAAGCCAGGGAGCAAGCCTGCATCGCCATCAGAACGAGGGCAAAAGTCCGCGCCGGCACCTTGAGCAGCAATCCGCCACCGACGAGCCGGCCGATCGTACTGCACGTGGCCAGGACGGCCAGCGCGATGGCCGCTGTCGCGGTGCCGTCGCGCGTGCTGACGAGGCGATAGAAGTGCGCAATGGCGCCGACTTGGGCGCCGAGTAGGAACGAATAGGCGGCCGATACGGCGATGAAGTAGGCGTTGCGGCGGGCCTCCTTGAACGGCGTGGACGGTTGCGGCGGGGTCTCGGCCATCTCGGCCAGGGTCAGTCCGTCGGGCTCGAGCCCCATCGCCCGAGGGCTTGCGCGCAATACCAGCAGCGTCACCGGCACGATGCCGACAAACAACGCGATCGCCATCCAGGGCGCGGCGGCCGCGAGGCCGTAGCGTTCGATCGACAATGCCACCACCGGTGCGACGAGGATGCCGCCCAGGGACAGGCCGGTCGACCCGATGGAGAATGCCAGCGATCGGCGAACATTGAACCAACGGGCGATCACCGTCGTGACAGGCACGAGGCCGGTGGCGCCATGCGCCAGTCCGAACAGGACATGAAAGGCAAAGAGCTGCCACACCTCGCGCAGCAGGCCTACGGTGGCCAATGCGGTCGCACCGATGCAGGCGCCGCTTGCGATAACGATGCGGGCGTCGAGACGGTCCACCAGGCGGCCGGCGACCATGCCCCCGATGCCGCCGGCAATGAAGAAAGTCGCCGTTGCGCTGCTGGCAAGGGCCACTGGAAAACCGCGCTCGGCCACGAAGGCTGCAAGCAGGATGGAGAGATTGTAGAAGGCCAGGCCCGACGTCGTGGTGGTAATGACCAGCGCCGCTGCGACGACGTACCAGCCGTAAAAGACGCGACGTGGCGAAGACATCGGCGGGGCTCAGATTCTCGGGGGAGGGCGGAAGGTGGATCGCGCGCCAACCTAGTTGCAACGCCTACCGAAAGCAAACGCGGGACTGGAATCCTGCCCGGTGGCAATCGCGCGAGCACCGACCCGTTGCCGCGTACCCATGCCGTGCGCAGATACTTGGATGCCCTGCCAAGTGCCTGCTAGGCTCCGACATCTAAATGAGGAGGCCGCCATGACTGCAAAAGGGATGGCTGGACAAGGAATGGCTGCACCAGAGACCGTGGCACTGATCGAGCGCTACTACGCCGCGTTCAATGACGGGGACAGCGAAGGCATGCTCGCCTGTCTCAGCGAGGATGTGGCGCACGACGTGAACCAGGGCCGCCGGCGCAGCGGCAAGCAGGCCTTCCGCGAGTTCACCAAGCACATGGAGCGCTGCTACGCCGAGCAACTCGAGAACATGACGATCTTGGCAACGGCCGACGGCACGCGCGCAGCGGCCGAGTTTCTCGTGCTGGGAACATACATCGAGACCGACGAAGGCCTGCCGCCGGCTGCAGGGCAGACCTACACGCTGCCGGCCGGTACATTCTTCGAGGTGCGTGACGGCCTGATCGCGCGCGTGACGACATACTACAATCTCGCCGACTGGCTGGCGCAGATCGCCGCGCCCAAGCCGTGACGATCGCAGTTGTATCTCTGACCGGCAAGGAACTCGCAGCTGTCGTTCCGGCAGTGGCCCAAATGCGGATCGCCGTATTCCGGCACTGGCCCTATCTCTACGACGGCACGATGGACTACGAGACCGGCTACCTGTCGAAATTCTCAAAGACGGAAGGCGCGGTGATCGTTGTCGCCCGCGACGGCGACGCGATTGTCGGCTGCGCCACTGCCGCGCCGCTCGCGGGGGTCGAAGCCGCGTTCGCCGCGCCCTTTCGCGCGCGCGGCTGCGATATTTCCCGCATCTTTTATTGCGGCGAGTCGGTGCTGCTGCCCGAGTACCGCGGTAGAGGTCTCGGCCACTCGTTCTTCGATCATCGCGAAGCACAGGCCCGGTCGCTCGGCAGATTTACGCACAGCGCCTTTTGCGCTGTGGTGCGGCCACCGGACCATCCGCTGCAGCCCAAGGATTATGTGCCGCTCGATGCGTTCTGGGGCAGGCGCGGCTACGACAGGGCCGAGGGCATGATGGCCCACTTTGCCTGGAAGGACATCGACCAACCGATCGAGACGGCGAAGCCCATGCAGTTCTGGATGAAAGCCCTGTGATGCCCACCATCAGGATCGCGGCCGCTCAATACCCCATCGAAGCCTTGGAAAGCCTCGACGCCTATCAAGCCAAGATTGGGCGCTGGGTTGCGGACGCTGTAACCAACCGCGCACAGCTGCTCGTATTTCCCGAGTACGGCGCGATGGAGTACGCCGCGGCGTCGGGCGCGGCCACGGCCGGCAATCTACAGGCCTCTTTGGCGACAGTATCCGGCGCGTTGGCGCAGATGGACGCGGCCCATGCCGATCTCGCCCTTCGGCACGGCGTACACATCCTGGCCGCCAGCGGGCCATCGGCGCGGAGCGGCGGCCGCTACGTGAATGCGGCACGGCTGTTCAGTCCGTCCGGCAAGGTAGGCGTGCAGGAAAAGCTGATCATGACCCCGTTCGAGCGGAACTGGGGCATCTCGGGCGGCGAAGGCTTGCGCGTGTTCGAAACGGCACTCGGCCGGATCGGCATCGCCATCTGCTATGACAGTGAGTTTCCGCTACTCGTGCGTGCCCAGGCCGAGGCGGGCGCCGAGATCATCCTTATTCCGTCCTGCACGGAATTCGCGTCGGGATACAACCGGGTGCGGACGGCCGCTCTGGCGCGCGCACTCGAAAATACCTGCGTGACCGTACTTTCTCCCACCATCGGTGATGCACCCTGGTCGCCGGCCGTCGATCGCAATGCGGGTGCGGCGGGCGTGTTCGTACCTCCCGACCATGCGTACTCTGAAACCGGCGTGATGGCCGAAGGAATTTTCAATCAGCCGCAATGGGTTTATGCGGACGTGGCACTCGACCGTCTGAGCGGGATCAAGGCATCAGGAGAGATGCGCAACAGCACCGACTGGAGTGCGCAGCCAGGTGCCGCCCCACTCGTCCAGCATGTCGAGGTCGTCGCCCTTACCTAACCGCGATTTATCATGGAAACCTTGCCCTGAAACCGCTCAAGATCGGTGCGGCAGGGGATTTTTGCGAGGCGCTGCGCCACTAGCGCAATCGTGTTGCCTCCCACCGTTCATCTGATCTTGCACCGCTTTCACGTCGACGCGTAAGCTGGGCACTTACGGGGCGCACGCATTCTTGCTGCGACTCTTACGGCCCGCACGTTGAAAGTTCGGCCGATGCAAAAGGCGATACGGCCTGCGCTGGCACTGTTGGCATTCATAGGTCTGATGTTTGCCCACAAGGCGATCGGGCAGACACAGGACTGGCCCTGGCTTGGCGTCATCATCACCGACATCAGCAGCGGCGACGTCGAAGGATATAATGGCGGCGGAGCAGGCTCCTACATAACGGGCGTCGAGTATGCCGGCCCCGCTTCCGCTGCAGGCCTGCTTCGTCACGACATCATCATCGCCGTCGACGGCCGCACCGCCCTCAACACGCGCGAACTCACCTGCCTCATTCAGGGGAGGCGGCCGGGCGATGTTGTGTCGGTCACCGTCATGCGTGCCGGCCGGCAGCAGTCGATACCAGCCACTCTCGGCATCTGGCCGCCGAGCAAGGATTTCCCGCGTCCAGCGCTCGGCAATTGCGGTAAGGAGCCAGTTTCGAGCCTGCGCCGCGGTCAGCTCGCGGCTGCACCACCGGAATTCCACCAGCGCATGACCGCGAAAGCAGCAAGCGCAGGCACACCGAACACAATGGCAAGAAACGGCAACTCGCCCACCACCGAGTGGCCATGTGTTGTGCCGACGTAGAGGTTGACGAGGGAAACGATAAGCCACGGCAGGATGAAGAAGCGGGCACCGGCGGCCGCCGGTTTGCCAAGCACAACGGCGCCCAGAACAAAAACTGCGAGCGCAATCAGTCCTCCCCCGACGACCATTACGGTGTGCATGCGTCTGCCTCCTTCGTTCCGACACCGCGCCAACCTTCTCACATCCGCCTGACAGGAGAAAGCTAGGCGGGTGCGTTCGCGCGGCTCGACCGGAACGACCGCGTCTCCCATATGGCCACGATCACGAGCACAAGCGCCGTGGCGCCGCTGAACATCAGGGGACTGGCGACCGTCGCAGCCGGAACCAGCAGCGCCAACAGCCCCAGCCCCACCAGATGCGAGAGCGGGAAGTGCTTGGCGCTGGCGCGCTTGAACAGCAGGTTGCCGATCAGGTACAGCGCCGGGCCGCCCAGCAAAACGGCGGCGGTCTGGACGTTCGTGTGGCCGGTCGGATGGGCAAGCACCAGTTCGTCTCCGACCGCGGCGACAATGATGCCGGCCACCAGCGGCAGATGCAGGTAGGTGTAGACGAGCCGCGCCAGCCGCCCGGGATCGTCGGAGGCAGCAATATGTCGGCTCCCGCGCTCTGCCCCGATATTGAAGTAGATCCACCACATGGCCACGCTGCCGACAAACGCGACGAGGAACGAGGCGACGGTCACCGGCGTCCACGGCAATTTAGCGAATGTCGCGCCGGTGACGAGGACCAACTCTCCGAGCGCAATGATGACGAACAGGGCGCAGCGCTCGGCCAGATGGCCACCTTCCACGTCCCAATCCGATGTGGTCGAGGCGCCCAGGCCCGGTGTCCGGAAGCCGAGCGAGGGTCCGGCATACTCGATGACGAGCGCGATGGCCCAAAGTGCAAAGCGCGTGTCGCCCTGCGCAAAAGCGCCCGCGATCCAGAACACCGCCGACACTGCGAGCCAACAGCTGACGCGCTGAAAGTTGTGATAGTTGCCGGGGCTATGCCCCTTCAAGGCCCACACCATGAACAGGCTGCGTCCCACCTGCATGAACACATAGGCGCCGGCAAATGCCAGGCCCTTCGACTCGAAGGCTTGCGGAATCGAGGTGGAGAGAACGAGACCCGCCAGCATCAAGGCGAACAGCAGAAGCCGGACGGGGGTCTTTTCGGGGTCCAGCCAATTGGTGACCCAGGAGGTGTAGATCCACACCCACCACACCGCCATGAACAGCAGCGTCGCCTGCAGCAGGCCCTTGAGCGAAAGGTGCTCGAGCAGGGTGTGGGAGAGCTGCGTGATCGCAAACACGAACACGAGGTCGAAGAACAGCTCGACATACGTGACGCGGGTATGGTCGTGCCCGTGGCGTACGCGCAGCAGATTTGCCCCGGCACCCATCATTAGCCCACCCTCGTTTCCGCCGCCCAGTGTGGGCCGTGGCCGCCACTTGCCGCCTGCTGGGCCACTTGCTGGAATCCCTGCATAGCGCAGGATTGTCCAGCCGATAAAGCTCCAACCGGCATCGGACCGGGTATCTCGAATGCGCATTCCCGCACGGCAGCGACCACGCCCATCACGCAAAGTTCATCAGAGAACGTCGTTGCGGGCACGATCCAAGCCTTGTGCGGCCGCGTAAAGTTTCAGGACGAGGGATTGCGTCTGCACGGGAGGAAAACATGAGGAAATATCAAATTTTGTCGGCAGCGGCGTTGGCCGCTGTGGCGCTGACCGCAACCGTCCGGGCGGGTGGCGACAAGGTGGTGTTTCCCGAGAATTACGCCAAGGGCGTGCTCTACACGACCGTCGATCGCGCCGACAACAAGCAGTACCGCGAGCTGTATTCCACGCCGGAAGCTATTGCGGCCCTGAAGGCCGGCAAGGCCATTCCGAGCGGCACCGTGCTCACGCTCGTGCAGTACAAGGCCAAGCTCGATGCGGCCGGCAATCCAGAGAAAGACGCCAACGGGCGCTTTATCAAGGGCGATCTGATCGCCTACACGGTGATGGAGAAGCGCGACGGATGGGGGAAGGAATACGGCGACGACGTGCGCAACGGCGAATGGGAATATCAGGCATTCAAGGCCGACAAGACCGTCAACGACAAGGCGGTGCTGAAGAACTGCTTCACCTGCCACAAGCCGCTCGACAAGCAGGACTTCGTGTTCTCGTTCGAGGCGATGAAGAACGCCAAGTAGGCCAGCCTGTCATCCCGGAATTCGCGCAAGCGAATATCCGGGACCCAGGAGCTGCAAAGACGAGCGCGGAGCTGGTGGCACTGGGTCCCGGCTCTCGAGCTGACGCCCGAGGCCGGGATGACAGCTAAACACCGGGTTCTTCGCCGTTCTCGACTCTCGGCCTCGCCGTTGCCGTCCTCGGGGATGCGTTCGACGGAGACGACTTTCTCGTCGTCATCGGTCTTGAATATGCGCACGCCTTGCACGCTGCGCCCGGCGATGCGCACGTCGTCGACGGGGCAGCGGATCAGCTTGCCGCCGTCGGTGACGAGCATGATCTGGTCGCTCTCTTCCACCGGGAATGAGGCCACCAGACGCCCGTTACGGTCGTTGACGATCATGGCCGTGATGCCTTTGCCGCCGCGGCCGGAGATGCGATACATCGTAGGAGGACGAGCGCTTGCCGAAACCGCGCTCGGATACGGTTAGAACGTACTGCTCGCGCCCTCCAAGCTCGGCGTAGCGCTCCGGGCTCAGATCGATCGTTTCCGCACCCTCCTCGGCTTCGACTTCGGGTGCCTCGGCGGCCCCTTCCACGATCTCGGCTCCCTGGGCACGCCGCATGGCCAGCGCCTGCTTGATGTAGGCCGCGCGTTCGCCAGGCGTCGCCTCGACGTGGCGCAGGATGGCCATCGAGATCACCTCGTCGCCCTTGTCGAGCCGAATACCGCGCACGCCCGATGAAGTCGCGACCCTTGAACAGGCGCACATCGTCGACGGGGAAGCGGATGCAGCGGCCGGCGGCAGTGGTCAGCAGCACGTTGTCCAGGATGTCGACATTTGCCGCAGGTGCCGCTTCGCCGTCGGCGCCTTCAGGAAGATCGACGCCAGCCGACCTGCAGATCGCCACCCGCACGATGCTGTCGCCCTCGTCGAGCTTCATGGCGATCTTGCCGTTGCGGTTGATGTTCTCGAAGTCCACCAGACTGTTGCGGCGCACGTTGCCGTTGCGCGTGGCGAACATCAGTTCCAGCGTACCCCAGGTCTTGTCGTCCTCCGGCAGCGGCAGGATGGAGGTGATGACCTCGCCTTCCGCCAAGGGCAGCAGGTTGACCAGCGCCTTGCCGACGGACTGGGGCGTCGCCGCAGGCAGCCGCCACACCTTCATGCGATAGACCATGCCGCGCGAGGAGAAGAACAGCACAGGCGTGTGCGTCGAGGCGATGAAGATCTGCGTGACCACGTCCTCGTCGCGCGTCGACATGCCCGAGCGGCCTTTGCCGCCACGGCGCTGGGCGCGATAGGTGGAGAGCGGCACGCGCTTGATGTAGCCGCGGTGGCTGACGGTCACCACCACGTCCTCGCGCTGGATCAGGTCCTCGTCCTCGACCTCGCCCTCCATCTCGACGATCTCGGTGAGACGCGGGGTGCCGAACTCGGTCTTGATGGCGTTGAGTTCGCCCTTGATGAGATCGACGATGCGAATGCGCGAGGCAAGGATGGCGAGAAACTCCTTGATCTCCTCGCCGAGCTTCTTCAGCTCGTCGCCGATCTCGTCGCGGCCGAGCGCGGTCAGGCGCTGCAGGCGCAGATCGAGGATGGCGCGCGCCTGCTCGTCGGACAGGCGGATCGTGCCACCGGCGGTCAGCTTATGGCGCGGATCGGCGATCAGCTCGACCAGAGGGCCGATGTCCTTGGCCGGCCAGTCGCGGGCCATCATCTGCTCGCGGGCATCCGACGGGCTCGGCGCGCTGCGGATCAGCTTGATCATGTCGTCGATGTTGGCGACGGCAACAGCGAGGCCAACCAACACGTGGGCGCGGTCGCGCGACTTGGTCAGCAGGTGCTTGGTGCGTCGTGACACCACCTCTTCGCGGAACGCCGTAAAGGAGGAGATGAAATCCTTGAGGTTGAGCTGCTCGGGCCGCCCGCCGGTAATCGCCAGCATGTTGGCGCCGAACGACGTCTGCAGATCCGAGAAGCGCCAGAGCTGGTTCAGCACCACGTCGGCAATCGCATCGCGCTTCAGCTCGATGACGACGCGCATGCCTTCGCGATTGGATTCGTCCCAGATGTCGGAGATGCCCTCGATGCGCTTCTCGCGTACCTGCTCGGCGATCTTCTCGATCAGGACGCGCTTGTTCACCTGGTAGGGAATGGCGGTAACGATCAGCGCCTCGCGGTCCTTGCGGATGTCCTCGGTGTGCACCTTGGCGCGCATGATGATGGAGCCGCGGCCCTTGTGATAGGCCGAGACGATCCCCGCGCGACCGAGGATCAGCGCGCCGGTCGGGAAGTCCGGACCGGGCACGATCTGGGTGAGCTCATCGATCGAGATTTCAGGGTTATCGAGGTGGGCGATGCAGGCATCGATCACCTCGCCCAGGTTGTGCGGGGGAATGTTGGTCGCCATGCCGACGGCGATACCGCCCGAGCCGTTGACCAGCAGGTTGGGAAATTTCGCCGGGAGTACGGTCGGCTCCTTCAGCGAGCCGTCGTAGTTTTCGCGGAACTCGACGGTTTCCTTGTCGAGATCGTCGAGCAGCGCATGCGCGACCTTGGCAAGACGGCATTCGGTGTAGCGTTCGGCCGCCGGCGGATCGCCGTCGATCGAGCCGAAGTTGCCCTGGCCGTCGACCAGAGGTAGGCGCAGGGAAAAATCCTGCGCCATGCGCACCAGCGCATCGTAGATCGCAAGATTGCCGTGCGGGTGGAACTTGCCCATCACCTCGCCGACGACGCGGGCGCACTTGACGTATTTCTTGTTCCAGTCGACGCCGAGTTCGTTCATGCCGAACAGGATGCGCCGGTGCACGGGCTTGAGGCCGTCGCGCACATCGGGCAGCGCGCGCGACACGATCACGCTCATGGCGTAATCGAGGTAGGAGCGCTTCATCTCGTCCGTGATGGAGATGGACCTGATGTCCATCGGGCCCTTGTCGCCGGGCGCGCCGCCGCCCGCGGGAGTGTCTTTGTCCGCCACTGGTCCTGCCTATGGTTGCATGTCGTTCGAAAGGCGCGTTTCGGGCTCTGGTCAGAGCCGGAAAAGGTGCCGAAACCGCTCGAATGGGATGCCGCGAAAACGTTGATAGCTCAGAGGTTCGGAGAGGGCAAATGACGCTGCACTGCACAGCCTGAAATATAGCAATTTCAGGCTATTTTTCAAAGCTCCGAACGCGTCTGCGGGCGGCTTTTTTTGCACGCGATTTTCGATGATTTCCCTTTCCCCATTGCAGGGGAGAGGAGGTCAGCCGCCGAATAGGACGCGATGCATGATGCGGCCAGGCGCGAGGGTGAAAATGCCGGCGATGATCAAGGCGCCGGCGAAGATGCTGATCATGGTGCGCTTGTGCCCGGTGACGTTGTGGCGGCGGGCGCAATGAACTCCCAGCGGCAGCATCGCCAGCGTGAAAATCAAGAGCAGGTGGATGGGGCTCCATGGCCCCCAGACGCGCATGTCGTGAATCCAGAACGAGCTGATGGCGACGATCAGCATCAGCCCGACCCAGGTGTAGCCGAGGGCGCGATGCTGCGTCGTTCCCTTCACGCGAGCGAGCTGCACGGCGCCGAGCACGAATGCGGCCAGCGCCGCGTAGGCGTGAAGCTGGATGGCGAAGGGCGCGTTGGTGAGGGGAGCGAGATTCATGGCGCAGGGCTATATCGTCCTCGGGATTGACCCGAGGACGACAAAACCTAGAACGGAATCTCGTCGTCGATCTTCTTGTCGAAGCCGCCTTTGGCAGCCGGCTTGCCGCCGCGCCGGGCGCCGTCGCCGTTGCTCGGCGCCGAGTAGCCCGATTGATCTTCCTCGTGCATGCCCGCGCCGGCACCGGCGCCACCGCCGCGCGCATCCAGCATCGTCAGCGTGCCGTTGAAGTTCTGCAGCACGACTTCCGTGCTGTACTTGTCCTGGCCGTCCTGGCCTTGCCATTTGCGGGTCTGCAGCGAGCCCTCGATGTAGACCTTGGCACCCTTCTTCAAATACTGCTCGGCGATCTTGCACAGGTTCTCGTTGAAGATCACGACCGAGTGCCACTCCGTCTTCTCCCGGCGCTCGCCCGAGGCCTTGTCGCGCCAGGTCTCGGTGGTGGCGACGCGCAGGTTGGCGATGGGACGGCCATCCTGCGTGCGCCGGATCTCGGGATCCTTGCCCAGGTTGCCGACCAGAATGACTTTATTGACGGAACCGGCCATAGGGGCCTCCTCTTCGCTTGCCGCTGGCAGACCGCGCTGCGGCTACCCTGATTCTCGCGGACGTTAGCTGCTGGCCGCCGCCAGCGCGCCCGGTTCGAGTTGCTTGTCCACGCTTTTGCGCGGCGTAGCCTTCACTGTCGTTCTCTTTATGTTCCAATATAGGCTGACATCCCGTCGAAAGCAAGGCTGAGTCTGGAAGACTTCAGCAAAGGGTCAGACCCGCAGAGTCTGACCCTGGACGCTACTACTGCCCGCGTGCCGCATCGGCGGCGGCGGCGAGGTCGCGGATCACGCGGGGCGGGATGGTCGCAGATGCGGGGCAGTCCGCGCCTTTGACGCTGTCGTACAGGGCTGCGGCATCGCCTTTGAATCCCAGTGTCCCTGCGCGGCGGGCAATGCCGGCAGCCACCGCGCCATCGCCGAAGCGTGGCCGGCAGATGAGCCGGGCGAGCTGCTCGGTGATGCGCGCCCGATAGCCGTCGGCCATGCCGGCCTCGCTGACTCGGGCCATGCTGTTCCAGGCCAAGGCCTCGGGCGAACCCGACCAGGTACCGTTGGGTCCGGCATCGTTGAGCGGCGCCATGAGCCCGGCGAGGCGCACCTTGGCTGGCCCCGCTTCCAGCCCCTCAACGACAGATCGCATCCGAGCCATATCCTCTTCGCTCGGCGGACCTACGGCCATATTTGCCATGTCCACGGACAGGACGCTGTCGCTGGCCGGCGGCAGCGTGCGCCAGACAAGTGCCCTGGACATATCGGCAAAGTGCAGCTTGGCGCCGCGCATGTCTGCCCCGAACAGCTTGGCCGCCTGCAAACCGGCGCCTTCGAGCGCGGTGTCCCGCAGCACGGCGCCCTCGAGGTTGGCGAGCGAAAGCGTCGCGCCTTGCATGGTGGCACCGGTGAAGTCGGCCATCTGCAAACTGGCGCCGGACAGGTCGGCACCCTGCAGATTGGCCTGCTCGAAGTTCGCCCCCTGCAGCGTGGCACCGCCCGACAAATCGGCGCGCTGCAGATCGGCGCGGGAGAAGTCGACGCCGGTCATCTGAGCGTTATTGAGATTCACGCCCTCGAGCTGCGCTGCCTCGAAGCGCGCACCGCGAACGTCGAGGCCCGACATCTGTGCGCCTGCCAACTTCGCCTTGGCGAAGTTGGTGCCGCGCGCGCTGGCGCAAGGTACGGTCTGGCGATTTTCCGAACGGCGCAAATCGGTGCGGTCGTCGCACTGCAGCCAGATCTGGCGCAGATCAGAACCGGCGAAACTAGCCCCGTCGAGATTGGCCCCGGCCAGGTCGGCGCGACGCAGATCGCTTCGGTCGAGCCGGGCGAAACGCAGATCGCGGCCGCGCAGATTGATGGAACGCCCGCCCGGCGTGAGGTCCCTGCCGCCGACCAAGTCCGCATCGGTGACATTGAGGTTGCGCGGAAAAACGCCGAACAGCGCGCCATCATGCCCGATGAAGAAGCTGAAGCGATCGTTGCGGGGGGCTTCGCCTGGAACAGTCACGAAAGCCGAAACGAACAGCGCGGCAACGAGCACCGCCACGCCGAAGGCGAGACTGCCCGGATTGTGCACGGCAGTGCGCCAGAACGCGCCGAAGTAGGTAATTTCCGATCGCGCCAGGAAACACGCCCATCAGAAGCAGAAAGACGACATCGACCAACACGGCCAACCGATGCAGGATGGTGACTGTGCCATCGTGGAACGGCAGGAACGCGACCTGCACATAGAGCAGCAGGGCGAGGGGGAAGAGGACCAGCGTGAGCCAGGACAGGCTGTTGAGAAAGGCGCTTACCACGCGGCTGCGTTCCGGACCCGCAATCACCTGCACGAGGAAGAAATTGTCGAGTTCCAGCCTGAGCGGGTGGCTGCGCTGGTCCGTGCTTTCCAGCATGCGCAACGCCGCGTCGAACTCCCGCGTTTTGCTGGCCAGCAGGGCAAGCTTTCCCAGCAGCCCAATGTGCAGCAGCACCAACAGGATCGGAACCGCCACGAAGAAGGGGATAAGTCCGATTTTCACCTGCAGGAACGGCAGCGCGATGCCGCTGCCGAGCAGAAGATCGCGGTGCGTAACGCTGGCAACTGCAATCAGAAGGTAGGCCATCAGGCCGAGAAAGATCAGCCAGGCCACGTTGGCGCTGCGGGCCGACGCGTTGACGGCGGCCAGCAGGCTGTATGGATTGACCGGCGTCTCGGCATCGTCGACGCCCAGCCGGGTTTCGTCGTTCATTGCCAGTGTCGCCCCCGAAACCTCGGCGCTCCCGCTACGCCCTCCTTAGCGCTGTAATCCGCCCGACCATAGAGGAGAAACTGTGGCGGCGGAACAAAGGCGCGCGAAAATTGATGAATTTCCACGCGTTATGGTGGCTGGCCCGCCTAGGGTTAGACTTGTACGGAATATCCACCATCCACCGGAATGGCGGCTCCGGTGATGAAGTCCGACGCAGGCGCCGCCAGGAACACGGCGACTCCGGCGAGATCCGGCGGCTGGCCCCAGCGGCCGGCGGGCGTGCGCATGAGCACCATGGTGTTGAGGCCCTTGATCTGCTCGCGCGCGCTGCGGGTGAGGTCGGTATCGATCCAGCCCGGCAGGACGGCATTGACCTGGATGTTGTCCTTGGCCCAGCCGGATGCAAGCGCCTTGGTGAGCTGAACGATGCCGCCCTTGGAGGCCCCGTAAGCCGCCGCAAAGCCGGCGCCGAAGATCGAGAGCATGGAGCCGATGTTGATGATCTTGCCGCCGCCAGCCCCCTTCATCACGGGATAGACCGCCTGCGAACAGGTGAAAGCGCTGGTGAGGTTGGTGTCCACCACCTCTTTCCATTCCGCCGTGGAGAGGTCCTGCGGCGCCTTGCGGATATTGATGCCGGCGTTGTTGACCAGGATGTCGAGGCGTCCGAGGCGGGCAACGGTGTCGTCGACCATCCGCCGGCATTGCGCCTCGTCGGTGACGTCGGCTGTCAGCACCGCGGTCTTGACGCCGAGTTTGGCAAGCTCTGCCGCGGCGACTTCCGACTTGGCCTGGTTGCGGCCGGCGATACCGATCGCAGCACCTGCTTCGGCCAGACCGCGTGCCATGCCGAGCCCGATGCCGCCATTGCCGCCGGTAACGAGTGCGACGCGGCCTTTGAGGTCAAACATTACTTCCTCCAAATGTGGTTCCACCAACATAGCTTGCACCGCCCAAGTCAGCCATCGGCGATGGTGGGGGCCGGAAAGGCCTGGCACATCAGGCATTGCCCGCGGGTGAGTTAAGCGAAACGATCCGCAGCAGCAAGCGCAAGGGCCGCATCATGCCTCGCAAGAAGTCTACGTCGGTGCCTGCCAAGCGGGGGCAGCCGGATCCGATGCGCATCATCGCCGAGGCCACGGCGGCAGAGATCGGGGCGGATTTCCTGAGCGCTCTCGTGCGATGCATGCACGACGCCATGGACGTGAGCGTCGCACTTATCACGCGCGGGGTGGGCGATCCGCCGGTGCGCACCCGGGCATCATTCAGCTGGAGGAAAGCGGGCACCAGGTTTCCCGACGAGTACGATCTGGAGGGCACGCCCTGCAAACTGGTCTACCAGGGGCAACAGATACTGGTACCGGAAGCACTGTGGCGGCAGTTTCCCCGCGAGGCGGGCAAGGAAGGCTACTGCGGCGTGCCGCTGAAAAGCAGCAGCGGCCGCGTGATCGGGCATTTCTCGGTATTTTCGGATCTTCCCATCGCCGATCCCGAGCGCGCGCAGAGCATCATGCGCATCTTCGGCATGCGGGTGGAAGCCGAGCTGGGCCGCATCGAAAACGAGCGGGAACGCGAGGCGCTGGTCTCCCGTCTCAGCCACGCCCTGGAGCGCCTGGCCCATCAGCATCAGCTCACGCGGGACGCCAATGCATTCAAGACCGACGCCCTCGGCATGGTCGCCCACGATTTGCGCAGTCCGCTTGCGGCCATCGTCAGCCGCGCGGACTTCATCGAGCAGCTTCTCCAGAAGGAGGTCGCGGACGGCAAAGGCGCCACGGGCGCAAAGTTGCGCGAAAAATTGCAGACCTCGTGCGCATCCATCGGCCGGTCGGCGGATCGCATGGAACAGATGATCGCGGGTCTGCTCACCCAGGCCCGGACCGAGGCCCGATCGATATCGCTGCGGTGCGCCGAGGTCGATCTCGCCGATCCCGTGCGCGCAGCGACCGGGATGAATCACGCAGCAGCCGAGGCGAAGCAGCTTCGCGTTACTGAAAAGCTGGCACATGGCACGCACATCATTGCCGACGAGGACCGCCTCATCGAGGCGATCGACAACCTGCTGAGCAACGCGGTGAAGTATTCCGCCGCGGGCGGTGCGGTCCTGGTGGAGACCGGCAGAGACGCCGATCCTAGCTTTGCATACGTGCGGGTCAGCGACCGCGGACAGGGCCTGAACGCGGATGATATCGCGCAGGCGTTCCAGCGCTTCCAGCGTCTCTCCGCGATACCGACGGGAGGCGAAACCTCGACCGGGCTGGGCCTGGCCATCGTCAAGGCCATCGCGGAGGCGCACGGCGGTTCGGTGGAAGCCTCCAGCGCCGGCAAGGGTAAGGGCGGCACGTTTACGCTTCGGCTGCCGGTGGCGGGACCGGCATCAACCCGCTCCAGGGACCAAGCGTAGACGTTGACTATTCCGCTGCGGCGCGTGCTGGTGACGCAATCCAGGCGTCGAGGTCGGTCAGCGCCCGGGCACTGAGCGCGCGCTTGCGGGCAACGCCACGGTCCTTGCCCTTGATCTTGTTGCCAGCAGCGTCGTGCGAGGGCGCATCAAGAGGTGGGAACAGGCCGAAGTTGACGTTCATGGGCTGGAAGGAGCGCGAACCGCTTTCGCCGTCGACCGAGATGTGCCCGCCGGTGATGTGAGCAAGCAGAGCACCGAACGCGGTCGTGGCGGGCGGAGCGGTCCACGCTCGACCAAGGCGCTGCGCAGTGGCGGCGCGGCCGGCGAGCAGGCCGATGGCGGCACTTTCGACGTAACCCTCGCAGCCCGTGATCTGGCCGGCAAAACGCAGTCGCGGCGCTGCGCGCAGCCGCAGCTCGCTGTCGAGCAGCTTTGGCGAATTGAGGAACGTGTTGCGGTGCAGGCCGCCCAGCCGCGCGAACTCCGCTTGCTGCAAGCCGGGGATCAGGCGGAACACGCGTGCCTGCTCGCCGTGCTTCAGCTTGGTCTGGAAGCCGACCATGTTCCAGAGCGTGCCGAGCGCGTTGTCCTGCCTGAGCTGCACCACCGCGTAAGGCCGCTCGGTGCCGGGATGCGGATTGGTGAGGCCGACGGGCTTCATCGGACCGAAGCGCAAGGTTTCACGGCCGCGCTCGGCCATCACCTCTATGGGCAGGCAGCCGTCGAAGTAGGGCGTCGAGGCTTCCCACTCCTTGAAGGAGATTTTCTCGGCGCTGAGAAGCGCGTCGAGAAAGGATTCGTATTCGGCTTTGGACATGGGACAGTTGATGTAGTCGGCGCCGGTGCCGCCGGGGCCGGCCTTATCGTAGCGCGACTGGCGCCAGGTGATGGTCTCGTCGATGGACTCCAGATGCACGATGGGGGCGATGGCGTCGAAGAATGCGAGTTCGGTTTCGCCCGTGAGCTTCTGGATGGCAGCCGAGAGCGCCAGCGAGGTCAGCGGCCCCGTGGCGATGATGACGTTGTCCCACTTGCTGGGCGGCACGCCGGCAATCTCACCGCGTTCGATGGTGACAAGGGGATGATCGCTCAGCGTTTGCGTGACGTGCGCCGAGAAATGATCGCGGTCCACCGCCAGCGCGCCTCCGGCAGGAAGCTTGTGGGCGTCGCCAGCCGCCATGATCAGCGAGCCGGCGCGGCGCATTTCCTCGTGCAGCAGCCCGACCGCGTTGGTGGCGGCATCGTCGGAGCGGAAACTGTTGGAGCAGACGAGCTCCGCCAGCCCATCGGTCTTGTGCGCCTCGGTGCCGCGACCGGGCCGCATCTCGTGCAGCACGACCGGCAGTCCGGCGTTGGCGATCTGCCACGCCGCCTCGCTGCCGGCGAGGCCGCCGCCGATGATGTGGATGGGAGGGTGGGACATGGCGTGAAGGTAGCTCAAGCGATGCCCGCTTAGCTAGGCCGCCGTCGGCCGTCCTCGGTCGCGCGTGCCCGCCTGTCACGAAGCACCGTCGATGATGCAGCTACCTGGTGCCGAACCCTGGTAGAACGCTGTGAACCGAAGATTGCCACTGCGTGAACAGGCTTTGCCCAAACCGCACACGCTCGAGCCAGAACTCCGTCGGCGTTCGGCATGCGGCCAGCCGCGCGGCATGCTCGACGTGGGTCATCGACAAACGGTTCATAGTGTCCATCAGCGAAAAAGCAGGAGCCGGAGGCGCCACCGCTGCAACCTTGGCGTCCGGCTGCGAACGGCCCCGCTCACGACGCACCGAGGCCGGAGCTGCGGACAGCGGCTTGGCTTTAGCTGTGCGCTTCGGCGCGGGGGCTGGTTTGCGCATTTTCTTGCTTAATTTACGGGCCATCGTTTTTTTCATTGCTCTTCGGTTTGCCGCTTCCCGCATCCCGGAAGCTCATAAGGGCCAACGCGAGGCGGGGAACCCAGTTCCGTCCGAAACCGACATGAAGCAGAGGCAGGCGCAATGCCGCGCTGGGCCGGCTTAGGCTCGCGGAAGTCACATCTCGATCCCGGGAACCTTTCGCCGTCGCCTGCATCCAATGTCCGATGGCCCATGCTGGAGCGGCGGAACACGAGGATTGGATGGACACCCTTGTAAAGATCGATGGAGGACACATTCCGGCAGATCGGGGCGAGCGTCCGTCCCGCGCCGAGGCGGAAATGGCGGTCAGAACCCTCATTCGCTGGGCAGGAGACGATCCGGGGCGCGAGGGACTGCTGGACACGCCGGCACGGGTCGTGCGCGCCTACGAACAATGGTTTGCGGGCTATGACCAGGACCCCGGCCAGCACCTTGCGCGCACGTTCGAGGAAGTCAGCGGATACGACGAAATGGTCATCTTGCGCGACATCGCGTTCGTGTCCCATTGTGAGCACCACATGGCGCGGATCGTGGGCCGTGCGCACATCGGGTATCTGCCGCGCACCAGGGTCGTCGGTATCTCGAAGCTGGCACGCCTCGTCGAGGTCTACGCGCGGCGGCTGCAGACCCAGGAGGCGTTGACGGCCGAGATCGCCGATACCCTCGACCGCGTGCTCGCCCCGCACGGCGTGGCCGTCGTACTGGAAGGGGCGCACGGCTGCATGACGAGCCGGGGCGTCGGCCAATCGGCGGCGACGATGGTGACGAGCCGCATGCTCGGTGTTTTCCGCGACAATCGCGAGACGCGGCAGGAGTTTCTCGCGGCCATCAATTGTCGTGGCCTGGCCGCAGCTGGAAGAGCTGCCGCCTGAGCCGAAACAAAGGGGCCCTGCCTTGTCGGCGGGCCGTGGTTTACAAAGATGCAGGTCCAGAATGCGTTGCAATCCGACAACCTGGATGGGCTCGGCGATGCTGAGCTGGTGGAGCTGGCGCGCCGGCAGAATGGCGCCGCCTTCGGCCTTATCATGCAACGCAACAATCGACGCCTCTTCCGCGTCGCCCGGGCCATCGTCAAGGACGACAGCGAAGCCGAGGACGTGGTCCAGGAAGCCTACCTCGCCGCGTTCGCCAGCCTCGGCAAGTTCCGAGGCGATGCAAGTCTCGCTACCTGGCTCACGCGCATCACGCTCAACGAAGCGCTCGGGCGCCTGCGACGGCAGCGCCCAATGGTCGGCCTGGACGTGCTTGATGCGGGCGCCGCCGGGAGATCGCAGGTGATCCCGTTTCCCCACATGTCGACCGACATCGATCCGGAACGCGCCACCGCTCACCGCCAGGTCCGGCATCTCATCGAGAAGGCCATCGATGACTTGCCGGAGATCTTCCGCCTGGTGTTCGTCATGCGCGACGTCGAGGAACTGAGCGTCGATGCGACCGCCGATGCCCTCCTGCCGCCGGCTACGGTGAAGACCAGGCTCCATCGCGCCCGGCGCCACCAGTTGCGGAAGTCGCTTGACGCACAGCTCGCCTCCGCCTTGACCGGGACATTTCCTTTCGACGGCAGCCGCTGCCAGCACACGACCAACAGGGTATTGGAACGGCTGGGGTTTGAACCAGCAGTTCCCGCCTCATCGGATGACGCCCATGAACGATGAGAATTTCTTTCAACAGCTCATCGCTGACGCCCCGGACGGCATACTGTATTCCGACGCCAAAGGCATCATCACGCTCTGGAACAAGGGCTGCGAACGCATCTTCGGGTTCGTTGCGGCAGAAGCCTTGGGGCAGTCGCTCGATATCATCATTCCGGACGCGTTGCGCCAGCGCCATTGGCAGGGATACGACGCAACCATCCGCACCGGCCGCACGCGCTACGGCGCGGGCGAACTGCTGGCCGTGCCGGCCCTTCGCAAGGATGGCGTGCGCATCTCTGTTGAATTCTCCATCATCCCGTTCCGGGACAATGCCAATATCATCATCGGCATGGCGGCGATCATGCGCGACGTGACGCAACACTTCGAAGAGCGGAAAGCGCTCAGGAAAGCGCTCGCGGCAGCCAAGGCGGTTTAACCTGCGATGTCACGCCCTGGTCTTGGAGTTGTCAAAATCGCCTGATGAGAGGAGATGGCGGGAGCTGAAAAGAGGGACCGGCCATGATGCGCCAACGATCGGCTCGTTGCGTTACCTTCTGCATGACAGCCTTCGCCACACATTTCATTGTTGCTGCGGCCGCCGCGCTGGTCTTTGTTCAACCTGCAGCCGCGCAGAAACGCGTCGCTCTGATCGTCGGCAATTCGGCCTATGCGCACGCGGGCCCGCTCACCAATCCCGCCAACGATGCCGCCGACATGGCGGCCGCGCTGAAAGAAGTGGGCATCGAGGTGCTGCTCGGGCTCGACCTCGACAAGCGGGCCTTCGACCTGAAGGTGCGCGACTTCGCCCGTGCGCTGGCCGACGCCGATACAGGCATTCTCTTCTACGCCGGGCACGGACTGCAGGTGGGCGGACGCAACTACCTGGTGCCGGTCGATGCGCAGCTGCAGAACGAGCGCGATCT
Organism: uncultured Alphaproteobacteria bacterium; assembly: GCA_963814055.1. Taxonomy (GTDB): domain Bacteria; phylum Pseudomonadota; class Alphaproteobacteria; order Rhizobiales; family Hyphomicrobiaceae; genus AWTP1-13. The sequence goes on along the minus strand of CAWFBJ010000017.1, from coordinate 584,468 downwards.
CGATTTCGAGGCGGTGGCGCTGGATTTCGTGCTCAAGCAGATGGAGCTGGAGCGCGAAACCAAGACCAACATCGTGTTTCTCGATGCCTGCCGCGACAATCCGCTGGGGCGCAACCTGGCGCGCTCCATGGGCACGCGCTCGGCCAGCGTTGGCCGCGGGCTGGCGCAGGTGCAGACGGGCGTCGGCACCTTCATCGCCTACTCGACGCAGCCCGGGAACGTGGCGCTCGACGGCTCGGGACGCAATTCGCCCTTCACGGCGGCACTGGCCAAGGGCGTCAAGGCGCCCGGGCGGAATCTCACCGCCGTCATGATCGACGTGCGCAAGGAGGTGCTCAGCGTGACCAACGGCAAGCAGGTGCCGTGGGACCACTCTGCCTTGACGGGCGATTTCTATTTCCATCTGGCCTCGGCGCCGGGATCGCTGCCGAAGGCGGCGCCCGCGATGCCGCCGTCCGACAGCGAAGCACTGCAGCAGCGGCTGCGGCAGGTGGAAGAGGAGCTGAAAAAGAAATCCGATCCGCAGCACACCGTGAAGCTGGTGGAGCTTGCCCAGTTCAAGGAGCGCATCCGCCAGATCGAGGAGGCCAACCGCGCCGACCAGCAGCGCATTTTCGAGACCCATCGCAAGTATCCCGCCAGCGATCCCGCGTCGCGGGCGGCGGCCAGCCGCGAAGTGGGCGCCATCCAGTTGCAGATGGTCCGCCGCAACGAGGACCGCAAGAAACTCAGCGATCAGATCGCCAAGCTCGAAGCGGAGGTGGGCTTGGCGCAGGGGGCCAAGTAGCTCTCACGCACGTGCCCGAGCCAGCACCCGTCATCCCGGCCGTAGCGGTCGCGCGGAGCCGGGCTCTGACGCGACCGTTCGCTTGCGGCGGGACCCGGATAGCCTCGGCTGCGCCTCGGCTTCCGGGATGACGGGTTGCTTACTTCTTCTTCCCATCCAGCGCGGCGAAAGTGCCGTTCTCGGCGGCCAACTTCTCGATCAGCGGCGCAATCTTCCAGCGCGCACCGTACTTGGCCTCATAGGCCTTGATGCGCTCGGCGGCCTTCTGCATGCCGATGACATTGTCGACCTGCCACATCGGACCGCCGCGCCAGGCCGGGAAGCCGTAGCCGTTGAGGTACATCGTATCGATGTCGCTGGCACGCAGCGCGATGCCTTCGTCGAGGATCTTGGCGCCCTCGTTGGCAAGGCGCAGCAGGCTGCGCTCGACGATCTCGTCGCCGGGAATGGAGCGCTGCTTGATCTGCAGGGCTTCGCCCTCGGCCCGGATCAGCGCCTCGATCTCGGGGTCGTTCTGGCGCTTGCGATTGGCGTCGTACTTGTAGTAGCCCGCGCCCGACTTCTGGCCGAGGCGGCCCATCTCCACGATTTTGTCGGCCACGCGCGCGAACTGCGCCGCCTCGCCGGTGAGCTTGCGCTCCTTGCGGATACGGTAGCCGACGTCGAGACCGGCGAGATCGCTGACCGCCAGCGGTCCCATGGCCATGCCCCAGCCTTCCAGCGCCCCGTCGATCTCGTGCGGCATCGCGCCTTCCAGCGTCATGGCCTGCACCTCGCCGCCGTAGGAGGCCAGCATGCGGTTGCCGACGAAGCCGTCGCACACGCCGGCTTGCACGCCGACCTTGCCGATCTTCTTGGCGATAGCCATCGAGGTCGCCATCACGTCGGGCGCAGTCTTTTCCGCGCGCACGATCTCCAGCAGCCGCATGATGTTGGCGGGCGAGAAGAAATGCAGGCCGACGACGTCTTGCGGACGCTTGGTGACGGCGGCGATCTCGTCCACATCCAGAGTGGAGGTGTTGGTGGCGATGATGGCGCCGGGCTTGGCGATCTTGTCGAGCTTGGCGAAGATCTCCTTCTTGAGAGCCATGTTCTCGAACACGGCTTCGATGATGAGATCGGACGCGCCCAGGTCTTCCAGCTTCAGCGACGGCGTGAGCCGGCCCAATCGATCCTTGGCCTGCGCCTCGGTGGCGCGCCCGCGCTTGACGTTGGCCTCCAGCGTGTCCTTGACGCGCGCGACGCCCTTGTCGAGCGCCTCCTGCGTGGTCTCGACGATGGTCAGCGGGTAGCCGGCATTCAGGAACGCAAGCCCGATGCCGGTTCCCATGGTTCCAGCGCCCAGGATGCCGACGGTCTTGATGTCGCGCAGCTTGGTGTCGGGTCCGATGCCGGGCAGGTTCGCCGCCTGCCGCTCGGCGAAGAACGCGTACTGCAACGCGCGTGCGTAGGGGCTCGCGGCTGCCTCACGGAACAGGGCGCGCTCGCGGGCATTGCCGTCCGCCAGCGACATCGTGGTTGCCGCTTCCACGGCGTCGATGGCGGCCTTCGGCGCGATCGGGCCGCTTGGATGGCGGGCGACCGAGCCGCGCGCCTTGTCGAACAGTCCCGCCGGAACGCTTGTCGACTTTCTTCTCGCCGATGCGGCGCGGCGGCTTGCCCACCTGCTCCTTGGCGAAGGCAACGGCAGCCGCGACCACGTCACCTTCCGCCAGCTTGTCGATCAGGCCTGCGGCCGCGCCCTTGGTCGCATCCACGAACGCGCCCGTGGTGATGAGCTGCCAGGGCCTGCTCCGCGCCGATGGCGCGGGGAAGGCGTTGCGTGCCGCCGGCGCCGGGAATGATGCCGAGCTTGATCTCGGGCAACCCGAGCTGGCGCACGTCCTTGGTCGAAACGCGATAGTGGCACCCCAGCGCCAATTCCAGGCCGCCGCCGAGCGCCGTGCCATTCACGGCAGCCACCACCGGCTTGGCAGATGCCTCGATCTTGTCGATCAGCGCCGGAAGGAACGGCTCCTTCATCTCGCCCTTGAATTCGGTGATATCGGCTCCGGCCGAGAAGAACTTGCCCGTTCCCGTGAACACGATGGCCTTGATGGCGGCATCGGCATTGGCCTCGGCAAACGCCTTTTCAAGGCCCACCCGCAGCGCATGGCCCAGCGCATTCACCGGCGGATTGTCCATGCGGATGACCGCCACGTCGCCCTGTTTCTGCGTTTCCACGATTGCCACGGGTGCGCTCCTTCTTTTACCCAGTATGTTGGTTCGGCAAGCCCCGGCTTGGCGGGGGCCTTACGTAAAGGTTACTCTGCCGGCACAAAGCATTCCAGGGAGGATAAGGCAATGCTGCGCGGGATTATGATGGACCGGCCGCTGCTGGTCTCGAGCGTGATCGACTATGCAGCCGACGTCTATCCCGATGTGGAGATCGTATCCAACACGGTCGAAGGCGGCATTCACCGCTACGGCTATGCAGCCTCCCGCGAACGCATCGGCAAGCTGGCCAACGCCCTGATCGGCCTCGGCATCAAACCGGGCGACCGGGTCGCGACCCTGGCCTGGAACGGCTACCGCCATTTCGAACTCTATTATGCCATCGCCGGCATCGGCGCGGTCTGCCACACCATCAATCCGCGGCTGTTTCCCGAGCAGATCACCTACATCGCCAACCATGCCGAAGACACGGCGCTGTTCTTCGATCTCACCTTCCTGCCGCTGGTGGAGAAGCTGAAGCCCGCGCTCAAGACCATCAAGACCTACACCCTGATGACCGACCGCGAGCACATGCCCGCCAACGGTCAGCTCAACGGCCTGCTGTGCTACGAGGGACTGCTCGCCGAAATGCCGAGCGCCTTCGAGTGGCCGGAGTTCGACGAGAACGCCGCCTGCGCGCTTTGCTACACGTCCGGCACCACTGGCGAACCCAAGGGCGTGCTTTATTCCAACCGCTCGATGCTGCTGCACACGTTTTTCCTCATCGCCACGCGCCCGGATTTGTTTGCGCACAACCGCACGATCCTGCCGGTGGTGCCGCTGTTCCACGCCAATGCGTGGAGCCTGCCCTACATCACGCCGCTGACGGGCTGCAAATTCATCCTGCCCGGCGCCAAGCTCGACGGACCGACGCTGTACGACCTGATGGAGAGCGAGGGCGTAGACGCCGGCTGGGGCGTACCGACTGTCTGGCTCGGCCTGATCGACGAGTTCAAGAAACGCGGCCGCAAACCGAAGAACCTGCGTCAGATCCTGAGCGGCGGCTCGGCTGTGCCGCAGGCGATGATCGATACGCTGACGCGCGACTACGACATCGAGGTCACGCACGGCTGGGGCATGACGGAAATGAGCCCTGTCGGCACGCTCACGGTATTCCGGCCGGAGGAGCAGAAACTGCCGCCGATGGAGCGGGCGAAGCTCAGCGCCAAGCAGGGCCGGCGCATGTTCGGCGTCGATCTCAAGGTCATCGACGAGAAAGGCAACCGCGCGCCCGCGGACGGCCAGACCTCGGGCGAGCTGTTCGTGCGCGGCTCCACCATCGTGTCGGGTTACTTCAACAACGAGGAAGCCGGCCGCAAGCAGATCGACAGCGAGGGCTGGTTCGGCACCGGCGATGTCGCGAAAATCACGCCCGATCAGTGGCTGCTGATCGTCGATCGCACCAAGGACCTGGTGAAATCCGGCGGCGAGTGGATCAGTTCCATCGACGTGGAGAACGCCGCTCTCGCCTGCAAGGGTCTCGCCAACTGCGCCGTGATCGGCGTGCCGCATCCCAAGTGGGACGAACGGCCGTTGCTGGTGGCGGTGAAGGCGCCGGGCGCCGAACCCACCAAGGCCGAGATCCTCGACGTGCTCGCCTCCAAGATCGCCAAGTGGCAGATGCCCGATGACGTCGTGTTCGTGGATGCCCTGCCGATGACGGCCACGGGCAAGATCTCGAAGAAAGATCTGCGCGCCAAATTCGCGGACTACAAGCTGCCGGCGTAGCGGGCAAGGTCCATTCGGAGTCCAGTAATGTCGAGATGGGTCGGAGCCCTTGTGGTTGCCCTGATCGCCTTGTCCGGTACCTCAATGGGCGCTGGCGCGCAGGGCGCGATTACCGGGACTTGGCAAGGCACATACGAGTGCCCTCAAGGTCCGACTGGTCTCACGCTCACCATTGCTGGCCACGCACCGAATGATCTCAAAGGCAATTTTCGCTTCTATCCGACCCCGGACAATCCTCGCCCTGCGCGCGGTGACTACGAAGTTGCCGTCAGCTTCGATCCGGCAAGCCTGCGCGTCGACGTGCAGGGGACGCGATGGATCGATCAGCCGCCAGGATACGAGTTTGCAAATCTGCGCGGCGTGCTGCAGGGACGGCAGTTGATCGGCACCGTCGAAAACGCAGGTTGCGGCGCCTTCGAACTGACGAGAACGGGGAACTGAGTTTCCGGGGTACACCTCCGCGCACTTGCAGCGGTGCCCTTGGCTGCGATGACGGCGTGGCTGTGTGCTCCTTCACCTCGGGCCTTGGCCGGGTTTCTGCGAAAGGCGCGCTGGGGCCCGGCTCGCCGATACCCGTGGCGGCGGCATCTTGAACCTGGAGGACGTAGTCTCCGCCTTCCGCATGCAGCGCCATGCGTTCGCTCCCGCCGCAACCTTTGTCATGGTCGAAGGGCAGATGCACTGGCCGCTTCTGACCGTCCCGCCGGCGCACGAGATGCTGACCGGCGTCTTGCCCAGGCAGCGATAGCTGTGCGGACCGGTTGCTTCCGTGGTCTGGCCGTTGGGGCAGCGGCAGGAATGGCGCATCGGCCTGCTACCGGTCGTCACGATGCGGCCGCCAACACACACCGGCCTGGGCGGATCGACGACGACGCGTGGCCCGTCCGGCTGCACGGTCGGAGGTCGTGGATCGGAGACGAACCCTCCCGGTGCCGGATCGACGTTGCGCTTGACGCAGGGATAGTGACGCCCCCTCAGCGCGACGATCTTGGGCGGCGATTGCAGTTCGGTCTTCAGGGCGCAACTGATCTGCTCGTCGTGCTTCACGTCGAACGGCAGCACGCCGACTGCAATGAAAGTGCCCGGCGCCGTTGGCTGCGCATCCGCCGTGCCCGACCAGGAACGGTCTCCGGTGCAATCGAGCCTGTAGGGAATGGGGCCGGCCATGTTGGTCTTGATGCTGAAGGCCGCCTCGGCCCGGCGCGGACAGGCCTGGCCGTTCGGATCGCGCAGATCGAGAGTGCCGCCCAGGATCTCTAGGCAGTCGACTTTCAGTCGCACCCAGCCTGAATTGGCGTCGCTGTTCTTGACGTCGGCCATCATTTCCGCGTCGAACGCGTTCATCGTCAGGTTGCGCGTCGCGACCGCGACGTAGTCCAGCCCCTGGCGTTTCACTTCGGCCTGGCCCTTGTGGACCACGAGCCCACCCTGATGCTTGATCTCGTAGTCAAGCGTGCCAGAGCGCGTGGCCTTGAAGGTGACCGTCTCGACCACCTTCTTGGAGCAGGTCATCTTGTCTTCGACCTCGTATTTCATCCAGGTGCTGAGAACCTTGAAGGGCGGGCAATCGATGTCGACCGTCTTCCACTCGCTCTTGGGGCCGCTTTCGACCTCGATGCGGAATTTGTGCTGGCCCGGATCGAGGTAGTAGGTGAACGTGAATTCGGCCCGATGCCAGGTCTTGCCGCCGAACGTCACCTCGTGCGTCTCGACATCCCTGAAGCCGCCGGTCTGTCCGTTGTAGTTCGATCTCAGGCGCGCCGTGGTCTTATCGGCGTAGTCGACATAGGCGGTGACTTTCGTTTCCTTCGGACAGGTTTCGCCGCGTGGTTCAACGCGGATGTCCACGTTCAGAGGCTTGGGCTGCAGCTCTGCCGAACGCTCCGCCGGCTTGCCGCGGCAGATGATCTGGACGGCGACGTTGCCCGTCGCGATGGCGGGACGGCTCGAGGCTGCATCCGGGTACCAGAAGCCGTGCGCCTGAAAACTCGTACCCTGCCATTTTCCCGCGCTGAAACCGGCGGAGACGGGAACGAGTGTCTGGCTGCCGAGCGGTTGGTCCACCGTCGGCAGTTCGCCGAACGCGCCGTTGCAGTCTTTGACGGCGAGCATGGAGTTGATCCCGCCGGGCGCCTGGGAGAAGTTGACGCTCCTGTCGATGGTCCTGTTGTAGGTGCCATCTGTTGCGCCGAACGATCCTTCGGGAGCCTCGGCGACCAAGCTGTTCACATCACCCAGTGTCACCACGTAGCCGAAGATGCGGTGGCCGGATTTGACGTGCGCGTGGATGTGGAAGCGGACGCTCAATGGCCCGACATGAGTGTATTTGGAGCCGTCGTGCTCCACGAACATCGTCGCCGGTAGCCCGCGCGAAGGCTGCCACTTGATCGACGCGCTGGTGAAGGGGTGAGGCGTATCGGCATGCGCCACCGTGGCCGTCGGAATCGGTGCAACGAGCATCGCGGCCGCCGCAAGGCAGGCGCCCATCGTAGCAGCTTGGGTTTTCAGCAACATCGCGACCTCCGTTGGTTCGATGGGGACCAATCGTTAGTCGCGGCGGCTCGTGAGGAAGTTCACGCCACGTAGTGGAAACCAGGCTGGGGGCAGCGGCCGATGTCCGTTGCGGAATGCACACCGATAGGTGTGCGTCCTATCCAAACCTCAAAAATGCAAGGACGGCGCTGGCAGCTCTACAGACGGTCATGTGACCTCTGCGACATTGAGAATTTCGCCGGCTCGAAGGGCAGTCCGTGTCCTTTAGGCGTGCCTGCATAAAGGCTTAGCTGAGCGATCAGCAAGCAGGTTGCCCGAATTTGCGTCTGGTGCCGATCCTGGAGGCCCATTAACATGTGCCAAGCCGTGCCGTCAGAGCCACGGAATGTATACTCGTCGCACGCAAAGGGGACATCTATGACAACCGCCAAGATCCGAGGGCTGCTCTCTGCGCTCTTGCTGGCGACTATATTCGCCGGGAGCGCGTTCATCGCTCCGCCAGCATCAGCGCAGCAGAAGACGCTGAAATTCGTGCCGGAAGCGGATCTGCGCATTCTCGATCCGATCGCGACGACGGCCTACATCACGCGCAACTACGGCTACATGGTCTACGACACGCTGTTCTCGGTGAACGAGAAGTTCGAAGTCCAGCCGCAGATGGTCGAGAAGTGGACTTTGAGCGACGACAAGCTCACGTACACCTTCACGCTGCGCGAGGGGCTCAAGTTCCACGACGGTCAGGCGGTGCGCTCGGCGGACTGCATCGCTTCGATCGAACGCTGGGCGAAGCGCGATGCGCTCGGCCAGCGCCTTGCCGAACTCACCGAGAAGTGGACGGTCGTCGACGACAAAACCTTCACGCTGACGCTGAAGCGGCCGTTTGCGCTCACGCTCGATGCGCTCGGCAAGCCGTCCTCCAACGTGCCCTTCATCATGCCGGAGCGCGTCGCCAAGACCGACGCGTTCGAGCAGGTCAAGGAAACCATCGGCTCGGGTCCCTTCAAGTTCGTGAAAGAGGAATGGGTGCCCGGCAACAAGGTGGTTTACGTCAAGAACACCGACTACGTGCCGCGCAAGGAGCCGTCTTCGTGGGCCTCAGGCGGCAAGGTCGTGAAAGTCGATCGCGTCGAGTGGATCTATATCCCGGACTCGGCCACGGCCGCCGCTGCGCTCAATGCCGGCGAGGTGGACTGGTGGCAGATGGTGCCGCCCGATCTCGTGCCCCTGCTGACCAAGAACAAGGACATCAAGATCGAGAATACCGATCCGCTGGGCTCGATGGGCATGATCCGCTTCAACCAGCTGCATCCGCCCTTCAACAATCCTAAGATGCGGCAGGCGGTGCTGTATCTCGTCAACCAGCAGGACTACGCGCTGGCGATCGCCGGCGATGCCAAGAACGGCCGCCCTTGTCCGTCATTCTTTTCGTGCGGGTCACCGGCCGAAAGTAAGGTCGGCTCGGAGGTTCTGACCGGAAAGCGCGATCTGGCCAAGGCCAAGGAGCTGATCAAGGAGGCCGGCTACAAGGGCGAGAAGATCGTCATCCTCTCGGCCACCGACCAGCCGATCGTACACAGCCAGGGCCTGGTGACGCTCGATATCCTGAGGAGTGCGGGTCTCAACGCCGAGCTGGCGGCCAACGACTGGGGCACGCTGATCAGCCGGCGCGCCGTGAAGGAGCCGATCGACAAGGGCGGGTGGAACATCTTCCACACCTGGCTTGTCGGTCCGGATATGGCCAATCCGGCGATCAACTATCCGCTGCGGGGCATCGGCGAGAAGTCCTGGTTCGGCTGGCCGACAGACCCCAAGATGGAGGAGCTGCGCACCGCCTGGTTCGACGCGACCGAGCCCGGCACGCAGAAGAAACTGATCGACGATATGCAGAGGCATAGCTGGGAATCGGTGCCGTTCATCCCGACGGCCCAGTTCATCATCCCGACCGCCTATCGCAGCAACATCTCAGGTCTGTTGATCTCGCCGATCGCCTTCCTCTGGAACGTCGAGAAGAAATAACCCGAGCGCAATGCTGAGCTACCTCATTCGGCGCGTGCTTGCGACCATCCCGGTCATCGGGATGGTCGCTTTCTTCGTGTTCTCGCTGCTCTACCTGACGCCCGGTGATCCCGCTGCCGTGATCGCCGGCGACATCGCCACCAGCGAGGACATCGAGCGCATCCGCCAGAAGCTCGGTCTCGACGAGCCGTTCTGGACGCGCTTTGGCACCTGGGCCTGGGCCGTGCTGCATGGCGACCTCGGCATTTCCATCTTCACCAACCTGCCCGTCACCCGCCTGATCGCACAGCGCGTCGAGCCGACGCTGTCGCTGGCGATTTGCACGCTGATCGTCTCCATCGTGGTGGCCGTGCCCCTCGGCGTGATCGGCGCATGGAAGGCCGGCAAGTTCGTCGATCGGCTGGTGATGCTGTTCTCGGTGCTCGGCTTTTCGATACCCGTGTTCGTGCTCGCCTATCTGCTGATCTACCTGTTCGCGATCGAGCTCGATTGGCTGCCCGTGCAGGGCTATACGCCGATCAGCGAGGGTTTCTGGCCCTGGCTCAGCCACCTCATCCTGCCCTCGATCGCGCTCGGCACCATCTACATCGCGCTGATCGCCCGCATCACGCGCGCCACCATGCTGGATGTGCTGGCGCAGGATTATGTGCGCACCGCCCACGCCAAGGGCCTGGCACCCAACGCCGTGCTGATGCAGCACGCGCTCAAGAACGCGGCGGTGCCGATCGTCACCATCATCGGCATCGGCATCGCGCTGCTGATCTCGGGTGTCGTGGTCACCGAAACCGTGTTCGCCATGCCGGGCATCGGCCGTTTGACCGTCGATGCCATCATCCGCCGCGACTACCCCGTCATCCAGGGCGTGATCCTGTTGTTCTCGGCAATCTACGTAGTCGTCAATCTGCTCGTGGACCTGTCCTACCGGCTGTTCGATCCGCGGATACAGTACTGATGGCCGCCACCGCTGACAGCATTGCCAATCCTCCGGCCGTGAGCCGGTCCCCGACCTGGCTGCGCATCAAGGACGCGCTGCGCCGGCATCCGACCGCCATCATCGGCGCCATTGTGCTGCTCCTGCTGATCGCCATGGCGATCTTCGCGCCATTTCTTGGCACCATCGATCCGCAGGCGATCTCGCCGGTCCGGCGGCTGCGCAAGCCGTCGGAAGCCTACTGGTTCGGCACCGACATGCTGGGCCGCGACATCTACAGCCGCGTCGTCTATGGCGCGCGCGTCTCGCTGACCGTTGGCCTGTCGGTTGCCCTGTTTGCCACCTTGATCGGGCTCACCATCGGACTGGTGACGGGCTTCGTGCGCTGGCTCGACGGCATCATCATGCGCGTCATGGACGGGCTGATGTCGATCCCCGGCATCCTGCTCGCGATCGCGCTGATGGCGCTGACCAAGGCGAGCCTGGAAAACGTCATCCTCGCCATCACCATCACCGAGATCCCGCGCGTGGTGCGTCTCATCCGCAGTCTCGTCCTGACGTTGCGCGAACAGCCCTATGTCGAGGCCGCCATCGCCTCGGGCACGCGCACGCCCCGCATCCTCGTGCGTCACATCCTGCCCAATACCATCGCGCCGCTGCTGGTCCAGGCCACCTACATCTGCGCCTCGGCGATGCTGACGGAAGCCATCCTGTCGTTCCTGGGCGCCGGCACGCCGCCCAATATTCCGAGCTGGGGCAACATCATGGCCGAGGGCCGCTCGCTGTTCCAGATCGCCAACTACCTGATCTTCTTCCCCGGCATTTTCCTGTCGCTGGCCGTCCTGTCGGTCAACATGCTGGGCGACGGATTGCGCGACGCGCTCGACCCGCGCCTCGCGCGCAACATGTAAGCGGACGCATGCCCGAGGCCACTCCCCTGCTCGAGATCGACGGTCTCAAGACGCATTTCTTCACGCGCGACGGTGTCGTGCGCGCCGTCGACGGCGTCTCCTTTTCCGTCGCGCCCGGCGAGACGCTCGCGGTGGTGGGTGAATCGGGCTGCGGCAAGAGCGTCACCTCGCTGTCGATCATGCGCCTCATCGCCTCGCCGCCAGGCCGCATCGTCGAAGGCACGATCCGGTTCCAGGGCATCAATCTGCTCGACCTGTCCGAACGGGAAATGCGCGACATCCGCGGCAACGACATCTCGATGATCTTCCAGGAGCCGATGACATCGCTCAATCCGGTGCTCACGATCGGCCGCCAGATCACCGAGACGCTGACCCTGCATCAGGGTCTCGACCGTGCGGCAGCCGACGCGCGTGCGATAGAGATGCTGCGGCTGGTCGGCATCCCGGACCCGGCCCAGCGTCTCCGGCAATATCCGCACGAACTGTCCGGCGGCATGCGCCAGCGCGTCATGATCGCCATGGCGCTCGCCTGCGACCCCAAGCTGCTGATTGCCGATGAGCCGACCACCGCGCTGGACGTCACCGTGCAGGCGCAAATTCTGGACATCATGCGCCTGTTGAAGTCCAAGACCGGCGCAGCGATCATCCTGATTACGCACAGCCTCGGCGTCGTCGCCGAGATGGCCCAGCGCGTCGTCGTCATGTATGGGGGCCGCAAGGTGGAAGAGGCGCCGGTCGGCGCGTTGTTCGCCACGCCGCGCCACCCCTACACGCAGGCGCTGCTCGGCTCCGTGCCGCGCCTTGGTTCGTCGCTCGCGGGCAACGGCACAGACCGGCTGGCCGAAATTCCCGGCGTCGTGCCGTCGCTGAAAGAGGCCATCGCCGGCTGCATCTTCGCGCCCCGCTGTGCGCACGCGACGCCGCGATGCAGGGAGACCTATCCGCCGCTGGAGGAGAAAACACCCGGCCACTGGGTCGCCTGCTGGGAGTCCGACCGGCTGCTGGGAGCAGCGTCATGAGCGCGACGCCGGTCCTGGAAGTGAAAGACCTCAAGAAGCACTTTCCAGTGCGCCAGGGCATGTTCAGCAGGCTGGCCGCCGCCAAGGTCTACGCCGTGGATGGCATTTCGTTCTCGATCAACGCCGGGGAAACACTGGGGCTGGTAGGAGAATCCGGCTGCGGCAAGTCGACCGCCGGCAAGCTGATCCTCAAGCTGATCGAACCCACGGCCGGGGAAATCCACCTCGACGGCGCGCGCGTGGACCAACTGTCGCGCGCGGGCATGCGTCCCTATCGCCAGGACCTGCAGGTCGTCTTCCAGGACCCCTATTCGTCACTCAATCCGCGCATGCGCGCCAAGGACATTGTCGGCGAGCCCTTGCAGAATTTCGCGCGCGGCTCGAAATCGGAAATCGAATCCCAGGTCGCCACGCTGTTCGAAAAGGTCGGCTTGCGCCGCGATCAGATGATCCGCTTTCCCCACGAGTTCTCAGGCGGCCAGCGCCAGCGGCTGGTGATCGCCCGTGCCCTGGCGCTGCGACCCAAGCTGATCGTGTGCGACGAGGCCGTGTCCGCGCTCGACGTCTCCGTCCAGGCGCAGGTGATCAACCTGCTGGCCGATCTGCAGCGCGACTTCGGGGTCGCCTATCTGTTCATCGCCCACGACCTTGCCGTCGTCGAGCACATCTCGCACCGCGTCGCCGTCATGTATCTGGGCCGGATCGTCGAGCTGGCGGAGAAGCGGTCGCTGTTCGCCAATCCGCAGCACCCCTACAGCGAGGCCCTGCTATCCGCCGTTCCGGTTCCCGATCCAACCGCAAAACCCAAACGGATCATTCTTCAGGGCGACGTGCCGAGCCCGGTCAAGCCGCCGCCGGGATGCCACTTCCACACCCGCTGCCCGTACGCCGAGCCGCGCTGCCGGGTCGAGACGCCGCTGATGCGCGAGGTCGCCGCAGGCCACTTCGCCGCGTGTCATCTGCGACCGGGCCGGGCCGTCCAGGGCTGATGCGCGGGTCTGGGCAAGGCAAGACTCTCATGCACTTGCTGAAGTGGGAAGCGGCATAGATCCATGAGAGTTGTGGTGGGTGTAGCAGGATTCGAACCTGCGACCCGCTGATTAAGAGGCGCCTGGATTGTGTTGTAAATCAACGCTCGGTATCAGGTTTCCTGCTCCGTTCCGCGCATGCTAACGCATTGAAACGCAATGCTCCCATTAGCGGCTTGATACCGGCGGCAACGGCCGTCACGCAGAAATACTTGGTGATGGGCAGAGTCCGCATCCGCTAAATCCGTGGTCTCCGTGTCGAAAATGTGCACTCCCCTGCCAGTAGCCATTCGGCGCCCGGTGCACATCGAGCACCCGTCTAGGGACCTGTGCGATACGCGACGACTTCTCCGGTCACGGCATCAACTGTACCGCTGAAAAGATCTGCAGCGTTCTCCTTGACCCACCTCGCCGCAGCTTGATTTGACAGCACCGCTCCGGACTTGTCGGCGAAGACGCTAACGGTCGCAAGCGTGTCATCGCCCGCCTTGACCACGTAGTAGGCCTTGAACCCATTGATCTTGCTGATCACCTCCATCGCTCCCGGAACACGCCGTACTAGTTCATCCATATTTTTCGGTTCTATCCGGTAGTGGCGCAAGCTGGCGTACATGGCTTTGTCCTCAACTCGAAACGGCACACTTCATTGAGCATGCATGAATGATCATGTGCCAATGCTCAGTTGGTCCGCAAGGCAAGTTTCCCGCCCCGCAGACCGGCATTGAGAGCCACTGCTCGACCGCTTCGTGGCACGTGCGTATCGCAACGCGCCGAGACGGTGTGTCGTCCCAGTGGACACGTTTCTTTGTCGCGTTGACAGAGCGAATCAGATACAGGCTCGCGCCCGATCAATCAGGGAGCGGAACAATGCTAGACCCTATTTCGAGTGCAGTTCGAGGATTTGTGTTGGCAATTGCGAGCCTCTTCAAAGACAAGCAACACGATGATAGACGCAAGGAACGCCTCAGGGCGATGCTGGAGGATGCAAGGTTTGATTTTGGCCGAACCATTGCTCAGCTTGCCTCTGGCATCGGCGCTAGCCATACGATGACAAGCCGTCTGCTTGTCGACATCGGTGCACGCCCGTCGGAAACCGACCCAAATCTGTGGACGCTGAAGCCGTCACCTGCGCGTCTGAACTGAGAAAATGACATGCACATTTTCATGGACGAGAGCGGCGCTTTCTCGGGCTTCAAGGAAGGCGCCCTGGGAGTCGTCGGCGCACTCGCCATCCCCGATACGTCTTTGCCGAAGATCACTGCCAAGTTTGCGCGGATGCGAGACGAGCTTCCCCTAGAAAACGGTGAAGTGAAAGGCAGGTTGCTGAGCGAGAGCCAGATAGCGGGTGTTGTGGCGATGCTGTCACGATAACACGTGATATTGGAAGCCACCGCCATGGATGTCGGTGCGCACACCGCTGATGGAGTGGCAACATATGTTACGAACTGAGGCTGAACCATCGCACTTTCCCTAGACGATAAAGCAGCAGCCCAGATTTCCTTGCCCGCCATTGTGAACTCCACTCCACCAACACATTCTGGTTAGGCATAAATGCACGACCCTTAACAATTATGCGGTTAAAGCAAGGAAGCTGATTACCCCGCCAGCGCAGCGGTACAACGCTGACAACCTATTCCAGGATTTCCACAGGTTTCCCAAAACATTCGGTGCTGGGGACGGGTGGCCTCGATCGATTGGGCAGAGTTAAACTACCTGTGCGAGCTCACGCTGGAGCGCTGGACTGGAGGTGGCGCCGCAGGAACGCACCGGCGTTGCCAAGCGCCCGACGACCCTCCTCCAAGCGCGCATTCCACAGCTGCCAAGCATGGATCATGTCGGGCCAGATTTCGAGCGTCACGAATACGCCTTGCGTTCCCGCCTGGGCGGCCAAGCGGACCGCATCATCCAGCAGCGTCTCGGCCGAACCAACCTGGATGAGGGTCGGCGGGAGTCCCTCAAGGTCGGCATAGAGAACGGAGATACGCGGGTCCCTCCGGTCGATGCTGGCCGGTACGTAGGCGGCGGCGAGTTCCTCGAGATAGGCCTTATGAATGAGCGGATCGATTGCATCGTTGGTTGCGAGCGTCGCGCCGGACATCGAAAGGTCGGTCCAAGGCGATACCAGCCAGGCGCAAGCAGGAAGCTCTTCGCCCGCCTCCTTGAGCTTGTTGAGCAAAGCAACAGTCAGCCCGCCGCCCGCACTGTCGCCACCGACGGCGATGCTTCGGGCGGGCAAACCTTGGCGGCGGACGAGACGCCAGGCCGTCAGCGCGTCGTGCAGTGCGGCTGGGAAAGGGTGCTCGGGCGCAAGCCGGTAACCGACTGCCAATGTGCGCAGAGCGCCGGCACGGCCTGCCTCGGTCACCATGCGGCGATGACTGCGGATTGAGCCGGAGCAATAGCCGCCGCCGTGAAAGAAGATCAGAACACGAGAGGCGTCACTTCCCGGAGCCATGGACCACTCGCCCGGCATGCCGTCCATATCAACCGGCTCAAGCGCGATGTCGTCGGCCACCGACCATACCGATCCAACCTCGTCCAAACGTTCGCGCCGCTCCGACCAACCCACCGGCCTCGGTTTCGCGGTCAGCAAGGCTCGGACCACCTCCAATTCGTCGGTCGCCATGACGTCTAGTCCATCGGCTCTAGAGCTCGAGAAACAATTAACTGACTGCCGATCGTTCAGGGCCCTGTGCGCGTGAACCTAATGAGGACATATCCGGACCCACTCTTTGCCTCGAACGTCGTGGGCCGACCCTTTGCCAGGATCGGTGCGTTGTCGCAGATTGTAAGCGTGTCGCCGTCGAGGAGCGTAGATGCCCTTCCACACCTTCCCGTTGAGGACCCCTTCCTTGTGTGCGAAGTCAATGGCGGCCGGCTTCGCCCCCGGGTCGGCCCAGACGGTTCCCGCATACAGAAGCTTGCCGTCCTTGGACTGGATCCGGAAACGATCGCCGGCAAGAGACAGGCGATTTCCGACGACCTCGTCGGCGCCCTTGCCATCGCGTTCCGCCGTTGTGGCAGTCCAGGTCCCTTGCAACTCCGTTTGAGATGCCATGACCGGCTGCGCGTAGGCGAGAACGAACCCGATCACCGCCGAGGCCAGCCGGTACATCACCCTTCTCCTGTAGTCGAGCATTTGACTCCCGTTGCACGTGATACGCACCCAGCAAAGGTAAATGTACCCGACAACGTTAGCACTCACGATCAGCACAAACCATGGCGTTGTCCGGAGAAGACCCTCTCGCGTTTCAGTCGTCGTCGGAAACGAGATAAAGCGGCCATAACATGTCGACCCTTCAGCAAGGCGAGTTATGGGGTAGTGGGCGGCACGGCGTTGCTTCGTTGGTGGCGCAGCGAGAACACGGCCGTTGTCAAGAGAACCCAAATGATGAAGTAGATATCGTCGTGCAGACTAAAGCTGATGAAGCCGGGCATGCTGACGAGTTTCTCTCGATGGGCGTCGCCCCACTGCACGACTCCGCTCCAAAGAAATATCCTGTCCATGAAAACGCCAAGCACGAAGACCATGCCCGCCGACACGATCATCGCGAATGCGATCGCTTCTGAACTCCATCCGGTGGCGATCTCTTTGTCATAGGCGTGCGCCGTGAGAATCATGATGAGGCCGACCATTGATTGCCACAGCGTGAAGGGACCCGTTCCCTGCGTGACTTGGACGATAGCTCCCACCAGAACGGCGAGGAGTGCCAAGGCGACCCCGTGCCGTTGCAGCTCGTTGTGCATCGTGGTCTCCCGTCGGTAACTCCCTTGCACGCATTCTGAGCGTGATGAAGGGTGCATGTTCGTGCAAAAAAGGCAGTCGCGTCTACCGCCAAAGACCCTCAAATCGACGACCCGCAATGCGGGTGTAGCGCACGGTCATCGGTGATTGGATGCTCGACGGACGCGATCCTTTCAACCGCTCGACCCAGAGCCGCGCTAGTCGTGATCTCGCGCCGGCTTGACCCCGCTATGACCCCTGTAAGACATTCACGATGCAGGAAGTTGGGCCAACCAATTGAAAATGATTGGTGGGTGTAGCAGGACTTGAACCTGCGACCCGCTGATTAAGAGCCGCTCGGTATCAGGTTTCCTGCTCCGTTCCGCGCACGCTAACGCATTGAAACGCAATGCTCCCATAAGCGGCTTGATACCGGCGGCAACGGCCGTCACGCTGAAAACATCGGCGCTGGCACGCGGTAGCTTGTGCAGGCCTGCGACGCGCTTGAATGCGCGTAAATTAGCTCCAACTTTCGCAGAGCACCTGCTTAGAAGGCGGCCAGGCTTGCAACAAAATCAACGTCCATTCTGACTATTCTCGCCATGTTCACGGCATGTCGCTTCAATGGCTTGCAAGCGGTGTCAGAACGGATTGTCTCTCCCATCGCGTTTGCGCACCAGCGAGGAGTGGTCGCGGGCCGTTAGAGACAAAGCACTGGCTCCGCGCGATATCTGCCGTTGAACCGTGCCATCGCCACCTCACCAGCGTCTTCAGGCGCCACGCACCGTTCTCGGCGATTGCTACCAGCCCTATGTCCTCGAGCCAATCAACGGCGGGCGCCGAAGCGCCTAACGGAGGCACCCAGCTGATGGTCCGGTCATCGGCAGCCCGGATGCCGCTGAAAGCGACGGAGAGGCGTCGGGTGCGAGAGCTACCCTGTGTTTTAAGGCGGGCCAACCCTTTTACTGGGCGGCCCGACCGCCCCACCGGGCGCTGAGGGACGGCGCGTGCACCATGACGAGATAACTACTCGTGAACTTGCGGCTGAATGATAAGTTCAAAGTTGCGCTGATGCCTGACGACCTCCCTAGCCTCAGCGTGAGGGTACAGGCCCCCTGGCTCTAGCAATTCCTACTGACAACGGTCTCCATTGATTGGGCACGCACACATCAACGACCGACAATGACCGCCGTGTTGCCCATGCCGTGCTTTTCCACCAGACTATAGAACTTTGCAGCATTCGGAATACTGAGGCGAATACAGCCATGGGAGGCTCGGCGCCCTAGTTTGCCGCTCAGCTCGGTGCCATGAATTGCGATCCCGTCCCCGCTGATCCAAATCAGGTAGGGCAGGTTCATGTTCCATTTACTGGAATAATATTGCCGTTTGAGCGCAAAGGGATGGTATTCGCCGGGCGGCGTGTGCCACCCGTCGCGGCCGGTAGAAACGGGCCAAACATGCTGCTTATGCCCGTTTAGGTAGACCTCCATTCGTTGCTGCGAAAGATTGACCCGAGCAACCAACGATGCCGCATCAGCCGGCGCCGAACCGGTGGCCAACACCGCGAAGATCACAGCACTGATCATTAAGCAACGAAGTGATCGCGCTTCCGTAAATCCGGGCAAATATTTCAAATTCGGCTCCGTAACCAATGGTGTTGCATCTCAGGTGCGCCCCCAAAGACCATGGAGGCCTAAGCATTCGGTCAGCGCATTCACAACCGCCGCAAGTCAAACAGCTTAGACATGCTCTCACGACCGCGTTAACGCGGTCCCAAGCGATTTAATATTCACCGATTGAGACCCTTCGATTGTGGTGCCTACGCAACAAGGCGCGGCCAATAGGCAACCGGGTGCATTCCGTGCACGCCTATTTCTACCCAACAGTCTAATGGGAACAAATCGTGGCGTCTCGTGATTCGACACACTAGGAGAACGATCATGGTCCGATTTACACTTCTTGCGATCCTGACGATCGCCGTTACAGCGGGCGCTTGCCGTCGAGAGATGCCGGAGCCCAGGGGATTGGGAGCCGCCGATATCGCGGCTGCGCAGTCAGTAGAGAAGTAGGGGCATCGCGGAGACCCGGTGCACCGCCGCCGGGTCTCTGCTCCATCGGCCGTCCTGCGAGAAGAACCTCAGGCGCTTTCAGGGAGCTGCTGGCGAGGTGAAGTTTGGCAACGTTCCTGCACGATAAGGGCGATTGCTGCCCCAAGTCGCCCGCCGACGCTATCTAGAGCGGTCCTAGCCACGGCCAAGTCGCACACTTCAAGCAGAAATACCGCAAGCTTGACGCTTTTTTTGGATTGCTCGAGTGCCTCACCCACGTCTTCTCTGCTCTTGCCGGTGAGGCTGAGCAGCATCGCCTCCCTCCGCAAAGCCAGCAATGCGTCCACTGGGCGGTCCCATATTTAGCGCGTTGAGCGAAGCAGTCGTTTATGAGGTCACGGCCTCGCGCATTTTCCGGTTCATTCTTTCAAGAGCAGCCTCGGCAAGTCCACCCATGCTCTTCGCACACCCACATCCGAAGAGCATCAGTTTGAGAGGCAACGGAATGGGAGGCATGAGGGCACGTCGCCCTCGTATCTTCGTTACTGCGGTAGCGTCGGGCCGGAGTGATCCGACATCCAAGGTCACTCGACAACGGCGACGCCGTATTCGCTCTGCCGAACTCTGCAGCGTCATCCGTAACCATTCCCGTCCTCTCCGTTGGATGTCGGGGTTGGCTGTTTCATGTTCTGGGGTATTTCGCAGCCGGCTCCGGGCATTTGCCCTGATCACAACGCCTTCAGTGTCAGCGTAGTGTCGGGCCATGAGCGGAACGACGCCAGATTATTGCGAAGCAGCAGATGCTATGAGCCAATCAATGCAAAAAGTTCGGGCCGGCAGTCTGATGCTAACACTGGCATTTGCGCTTTGCGCCCAGCTGGCGAACTTGACTTTTTCTGATGTGAGTGCGGCGGAGCTAGGCAGCCTTGAGGGCGCTTGGAGCGGTACCGGATCGGTTTCGTTCACAACCGGAGCCAGAGAGACTGTCCACTGCCGTGTGCGTTACAGCCGAACATCGAACACTAGCTACTTCGTGAGTGCCACGTGTGCCACTTCCGCAGGAAGAACGACGCAGTCGGCAAATCTGCAAGGCGTCGGCACCAACAGCTATCGGGGCAGCTTCCGCAACAGCGAGTATAACGTCTCCGGCACCATCTATGTAGTGGTCCATGGCGATAGGCAAACGGTCACGCTCACCAGCGATGTAGGCTCTGCATCGTTGCGGCTCAGGCGCTAGTGAGCAGTGCTCGCTACCTAGATGCTAAATAACGACAGGACATCATCGAACGCTTCGGCCAGCCAACCGAGATCGCGCGCGAGCCGATGAAGCGGAAGGCCTAGCGCTGCGATGCATGCGATCTGGTGAGCCGCAGAACCAATCAAAGCCCCCAGTCCGTGCACGCGCTGCGGCAACATCTGTTTTGTGGTCGTGCGGTAGGGCGCCGCAGCTCTTCTCATTCCCGCTCGCCCCACCACACCAGCAGCGTTAGCACGAGGATGGCGCCCAGCGCGTCAACTACGGCAGGCATGTCTGCCCAGGTCATGTCTGCTACACCCCCCAGTGCACATCCAGAGCGCTGCTAGCACAGCATCTCCAGCAGCGCTATGGTGCGCGCGGGCAAATTAGGGGCTGAGATCGGGGCGCAACGTGTTGAATGAAGCCGCAGAAGGCGAGAAGCCCACCCGTCGCAGGCGTCGTGACAATCCGCTCGCATCGCTGGGTGGCCTGATCAAGGAGTCCGGGCGCATTTACCGCAAGATGAAGGCGAGCAAGCTCGACCACGACAAAGGCCGCAGCCTGGTGTGGGTGCTGGCGCAAATGCGCGCGATGCTGGAAGCCCAGCAGCTCGAGCAGATGAACGCGCGGCTTGAGGAGTTGGCCCAGCTTGCGGAGAGCCGATACGGCGCCGCCGGCATGGGCAGGGAGCATCGGGCGCTGAATTGAGCTGCAGCTGCTGACCGGACGCTTACCGGATCGTGGCAGCGACGTAGCGACGTTCAGTAACCTATTGAAAACGTTGGTGGGTGTAGCAGGACTCGAACCTGCGACCCGCTGATTAAGAGTCAGCTGCTCTACCAACTGAGCTATACACCCGAGCGCCCGCCAAACCACAAGCGCCAAGGCCCCGCGCGCCGGGGCCTCGATTGCGGCCCGTCTAACACCCGCGCTGGTCCCTGTCCAGCGGCAGGGGCGCGTGTCAGCCGCGAAGGTGGGGAGAGTCACGGCCCGATCAGCAGATGCTCGCGCAGTTCCAGCGACTCGAGTACCGCCGCGCTGCCCCGGATGACACAGTGCATGGGAGTCTCCGGCACCGCGAACGCCACGCCCACGCGCTTGTGCAGCGCCGCGTCCAAATGGTCGAGCTGCGCACCGCCGCCCGTCAGGCTGATCGGGCGTCCGATGACGTCGGCGGCTACCTGCGGCGGCAGGTCTTCCAGCGCGCGGCAGATGAACTCCGCCATCTCCGTCACGGGCAGCGTGAGCGCCTCGGCGAGATCGGCAGGCGTCAGCACGACCTCCTTCATCCGGCCTTCGCGCAGGTCGCGGCCCTTGATGTGGATTTCCACCTGCCGGCCGTTGGGCTGCACCAGCGCGGCGCCGGCCTCGATCTTGATGCGCTCCGCGTTGGTCTCGCCGATCACCAGATGATGCTTGCGCCGCACGTGGCGCATGATGGCCTCGTCCATGGCATTGCCGGCGACCTTCAGCGAGCGCGCCTGCACCACGTTGCCCTCGGCGAGCACGGCGATGTCGGTGGTGCCGCCGCCGATGTCCACCACCATGAAGGCGGCCGGACCGTCGATCGGCAGGCCCGCACCCAGCGCCGCCGCCACCGGCTCCTCGATGATGTACACGCGCCGGGCGCCGGCGGATAACGCAGTCTCGTACACCGCGCGCCGCTCCACCGGCGTGGCGCCGGCCGGCACGCAGATCAGAATGCGCGGCCGGCGGAACCCCAGCATCGTCTTGGCGCGGCCGATGAACTGGCGCAGCATTTCCTCGGTGGCGATGAAGTCGGCGATCACGCCGTCGCGCAGCGGCCGGATGATCTCGACGCGCTCCGGCGGCTTGCGCGTCTGCATGGCCTTGGCCTTGAGCCCGATGGCCAGCACTTCGCGTCTGCCGCCGCGCGACACCACCGCCACCATGGACGGCTCGTCGATGATGATGCCGCGGCCCACCACGTGCACCAGCGTGTTGGCGGTGCCGAGGTCGATGGCGATGTCGTCGGAGAACGCGCCCGCGAGCATGATGTCAACGCTCTTGCCCGGCCGGTGGACGGATATGGGGCCGGCCTTCCCCTCGCAATTGACCGGTCCGCCATGGTTGCGGATCGATCATCATACCGATCAGAGTAGCCGACCTGCGCACAGCCGCCAACCGATCCAGCCGGTCTTGGTAATCGGCCCGCGCTACACAGCTCACCGCAACTCGGTGAACCGCACCAGCTCCCCACCGCCGGCATCGTAGAACTTCAGATACGGCCCGTCGAACCGGAACGTGCGCGTGGCGGCGAGCGCGCCCAGGAACTTCTGCTCCTGATCCATCAAGGCCGGCGCGCAGGCCATGCGCGTGGTGCCGATGCCGCCGAACGTAAGCGCATCGCCGGCAATGGTCGCCGTGCCGAACATCCGATTGCAGCCGCCCGATCCTGTCACTTTGCCGCCGGCGGCGATCGAAACCGTCGACTGCGCGTTGTCGATCACGCCACCGCCCTTGATGTCCTCGGCGAGCCAGGTCGGTCCTTCCAGGCGCTCCGCGCCCGATGCATCTGCCGTCATGGCCACTCCCACGCCGAGCACCAGCGCCGCGATCCACGCCCCCGGCCTCCAAACTTTGTACGGCTTCCGTTGCATGCGCCCCAAGTTGCATGTCGGCTGTGAATACAGGCTGAACGCCCGAACCCATGGTGAGCCTGCCTACCCTCGGGTTTGTTTTCCTTTGGTGGAACCGCGGCTTGTCCACGCGTGCCGTCCTTCGACAAGCTCAGGACGAGGTTGGAGCGCGCAATAACTTCCAACCCCGTGGTGAGCCTGTCGAACCACGCATGACATGCGCGTCCCGGTAAGCTCCAGACGAGGGCAATGTTGCACATCGCCTTCACTTCAAACTCTGACCTGCTTACTTCAGGATCTGGAACGACTGCATGAACGTCTCCACGTCCTCGCGCAACTCCGTGCCGAACGGCCCCGCATACACCGCCTGGTACAGCCGGTTGCCGACTTGGAACAGCCGCTGGCGCATCACCGCGTTGTCGGGCAGATGCGTGTACGTTTCGCGCCCATCCACGCCGTCGAGATCGATCTTGGCCTGGCGCAGCAGCTTGCCCTTGGTGGCCGCCAGCATGCCCATCACGTTCTTGTCGTAATTCTTCACCGGCGCACGCTCGTAATCGGTGAAGGTCACGGAGAAATGCCGGCCCTCGTGATCCACCTCCCAGGTGTAGTGCACGGCCGAGCCGCCTGCCTGCTTGTCGAGGGTCGGTTCGGCCGGAAAACGCGCGCTGAACTTGCCCACCTCGTCGGTGAACTGGAACGCCGCCGCCCATCCCGCCGACAGCACCCACGCCGCCGCCAGCACCGCCATCCGAACCGTCGCTGCACGCATCATCTTGTTTCTTTCCGTGGCCACGCGTCTTCCTAGCGCCGATCTTGTACCGAATTGTGCCGCCCCTGCAAGTTCTTGTGCCCATGGCTTGACGTAGCGATGGCAAGGCACCGGGATGGTGCCGTCCTCCGTCTCGGCCGCGTAGTCGAAGGGGCCCTCGTCGGTCCATCCCTGGCGTTCGTAGAAGCGGCGCGCGCGGGCGTTGCCTGTAGCAACCGCCAGCCAGGCCCGGTCATAGCCGTTGGCCGCGACGCGGCGCTCGCCCGCGTCGAGCAGAGCGGTGGCGACGCCGGTGCCGCGATGGCCGGCCGCAACGAAAACCTGTTCGACCTCGTCGCCGATCACCGTCACGAAGCCGGCAAGTGCGCCGCCGTCGATGGCGACCACCGTGTCTGCGATCCGGTCGGCGGCCCGCGGGCCGAACGAGGCGCGGGTCCGAACCGCCATGAGTTCGTCTGGCACGTGGCCCAGGTGACCGTCCCGCCAGCTGTCATGCCAAATCTCGGCCACGACGGCGGCGTCAGAAGCGCGTGCGGGGCGCAGCTCGATGGGCATTGGGCCAATTTACTGGCTCCCGCGGCCCTGTTCCACAATCTCGCCGAACAGTCTCACCAAATGTATGTTCCCTTTTCGTTCTCGCCATGCTACCTTTCAAATCACGCCGCTCGGCGAGACTTATGAGTGCGCTCGTGCCCCCGTCTCTCGCGCCTCCTAGTCTTGCCGGCGGCTCTTCGCCCAGCTGATCGCCCCGGTGCGCCCTCGCCGGGGCGATCCCTTTTTGGGTGCCGGAGCCGCGTGCTCCACCCCGCAGGTTGGAGCGCACAGCGCGCACCAACCCCGTGGTGAGCCTGCCTGCCCTCGGACTTGCTTGCACTCGGACTTGTTCCGCGTGTTCCGAGGGTCGAACCACGGCTTGTCCGCGCGGCCCGTCCTTCGACGGGGCTCAGGACGAGGGCGGAGTGTGGTGCTGACGCCTCCACAGCGGAGAGGCGCTAACCCCCGCCCTGAGCCTGTCGAAGGGCGCATCGTTGTCGGCTGCTGCGGTCATGCTTCCATAATAACCGCACCCCACCACCCCGGGGATAGCGCGCACCGGCGCAGCAAACACCTTGAGCCTCGCAGGCAACTGTTGCCTCGAGGGTTTGGCTTGAGAGGGAGGAGGAGCAGGGCGTGGGTGTCGAGCCCAAGGACCTGGTGACCTTCTCGCCGGCTGATGGGCGTAACGAACGCCCTGCTCGGTCGTCTCCGGGTCTCGTCCTGACGCTCGGCCGGTCAAGACCGCCATGCCAGGCAAGAACACCGTCTTCGACTTCGCCGCACCCGGGCCCCGGACCCTGACGCTTGGATGGTCTGTCCACCATGCCAGGGGAGGTTTTCTCCGGACTGCGGCCCCCGGCTCCTGTGCTGAGCGGCGGCTCTAGGATCACCGTCCGCTCATCTCCGGGGCAAAAGGCACATAGGCACGCCGGCCGCGAATGTCATCCTCCGTAGACCAACATTTATTTTCGCCGAATTGTATCCCCGCCGCACAATTCTGTGCTCCCGCGATTCCCTCTCCCCATTTTTATGGGGAGAGGGCTAGGGTGAGGGGCGGCCACACACACCATCCCCGTGGTGAGCTTGTCGAACCACGATTTGGTGTGCGCAGTCCGTCCTTCGACAGGCTCAGGACGAAGTCGCGCACGTTTGACCTGTCATCCCGGGGCTTGTCCCGGGATCCATCCACCATCCCATCGCTGCAATCGAACCCGACCCTTCGCCGCACGGAACATGAGGCCCGCTGGATCCCGGGCATAAAGCCCGGGATGACAATCCGCACTTATCCCCGCCGTCTGCGCCTCCGCTACGCTGTGGCGATGCACAACGAACCGCTCACCGCCCCGCCCTTCTCCAGCGCCGCGCTGTACATCTTCGGCCATCTGCTTCGACGCGGCGGCTCCATGCGCATCGCCCCGCTGCTCTGAAGCTGGACGACACCCCATTCGCCGACGCCATCAACGAGCTCCAGGAGCGCGGCTGGATCAGGATCACCTGGCGCAAGGACGGCGCCCACCTTCCCGAGACCGTCCCGGCCCGTTTCGCCCCGTGCAAACGCATCACCACCACCCGCTTCGGCCGCTGGCGCTACCCCGTGACGCGGTAGGGGGCAAACCGCACGGCGCGCATCTCCCTCTCCCCGTTCCTACGGGGAGAGGGCCGGGGTGAGGGGCCGGAACAAATTCCGACCTCGTGGTGACGGCTAACATGCGCAGCCCGTCCTTCGACAAGCTCAGGACGAGGTCGAGCACGTTGAACCCTGTCATCCTCGGGCTTGTCCCGAGGATCCATCCGTCAGCCAATTACCAACATTCGCTGACCTACCCGTCATCCCCGAAGCCGAGCCTCGGCGAGGCTATCGGGGATCCAGATGCAAGCTCCGGAGTATGGGCTGGATCCCGGATATGCGCTCGCGCGCATTCCGGGATGACGGTGCGTGTTTGGACGGCGTCCTCACGCACCCATTTGCGCATGCAGGCGGCCGCGCTTGGCGAACAGCTTATTGAGCGCGGAGAGATAGGCCTTCGCGCTCGCCACCAGCGTATCGGGATCGGCCGCGCGCGCGGTCACGGCCCGGCCGCCCTCCACCGCCTCGTCCTCGAGCCGCACCGACACCTCGGCCTGCGCATCCGTGCCCTCGGTGACGGCGTGCACCTGATACAGCGCCAGCTTGGCCTTGTGCGGCACCAGCTTGTGGATGGCGTTGAAGATGGCGTCTACCGGACCGTTGCCGTGCGACTGCACGGTCTGGTGCTTGCCCTCGCCCAGGTCCAGCGTGAGCGTCGCCGACTGCGGACCCATGGTGCCGGCGATCACCTGCAGGGCCACCACCTTCATGCGGTCCTGCTGGGTGGCGATCTCCTCGTCCACCAGCGCCTCGAGGTCCTCGTCGTAGACGTGCTTCTTGCGGTCGGCGAGCGCCTTGAAGCGGTTGAACGCATCCTCCAGCGCGTTCTCGCCCAGTTCGTAGCCCATCTCCTTGAGCTTCTGGCGGAACGCGTTGCGTCCCGAGTGCTTGCCCATCACCAGCGAGGTCTTCGACACGCCCACGCTCTCGGGCGTCATGATCTCGTAGGTCTGCGTGTGCTTGAGCATGCCGTCCTGGTGGATGCCGCTCTCGTGCGCGAACGCATTGCGGCCCACGATCGCCTTGTTGTACTGCACCGGGAACGAGGTCGCCGCCGCCACCAGCTTGGATGCGCGATTGAGCTGCGTCGCCTCGATGCCGACCTGATAGGGCAGCACGTCGCCGCGCGTCTTGATCGCCATCACCACCTCTTCGAGCGCCGCGTTGCCCGCCCGCTCGCCGATGCCGTTGATGGTGCATTCGATCTGCCGCGCGCCGGCACGCACGCCGGCCAGCGAGTTCGCCACCGCCATGCCGAGATCGTTGTGGCAGTGCACCGAGAAGATCGCCTTCTCCGAACCCGGCACCTTCTCCATCACCGTGCGGAACATCTGGAAGTATTCCTCGGGCGTCGCATAGCCGACCGTATCGGGCAGGTTGATGGTGGTGGCCCCCGCCTTGATCGCGGTCTCCACGCAGCGGCACAGGTAGTCGATCTCGGTGCGCGTGGCGTCTTCCGCCGACCATTCCACGTCGTCGACCCAGTTGCGCGCGCGGCTGACCTGAAAGTGCACCATCTCCAGCACCTGATCGGCCGACTTCTGCAGCTTGTGCTTGCGGTGCACGGGCGACGTGGCGATGAACGTATGGATGCGCGGCCGCTGCGCGTGCTTCACCGCTTCGCCCGCGCGATCGATGTCGAGTTCGCCGGCGCGCGACAGCCCGCACACCACCGCGCGCTTGAGGCGCTTGGCGATCTCCGACACGGCCTGGAAATCGCCGTCGGACGCGATCGGGAACCCCGCCTCGATGATGTCGACACCCATCTCGTCGAGGAAGTCTGCCACCTGCAGCTTCTCCTCGAACGTCATGGTGGCGCCGGGGCACTGCTCGCCGTCACGGAGAGTTGTATCGAAAATGAAAACGCGGTCGGTGTTGGCGGTCTCGCGCTTGGGCTCCGCCGTTGTATCGGGCTGCTGGGACATGGGCCTTGTTCCTTATCAGTCGCCGCGCTCGCAGCGCAGGCATAGGTCGGGTTCTGGGTTTGAGTGTAACCCCCTGAGCGCCCGTCCCGAAAAGCCGGGACCGTCGAGGCTCAGGGGCCGATAAGGAGGAGGCTCAGCAGTCCAAGCGCAGCCGTTGCGGCAACGTCCGCAATCGGCGCAGCAATGGAGCGATCCAAGCTCACGGTGCCTGCTCAACTTGTGGGCGCGCGAGGCTGAACCCCGGCCGACCCGACACTCACGACACCGTCACTTAAGCCAAAGCGCGCCGCCGATGGCAAGCAAAAATACCGTACAGCGCTGAATGCTCGCCGCTTTATGCCGCTTTTGCGACCAGCCGGCCACGTCGCGAAGCATAGCAGCCAGCCCATTTCAGATGTTCAGCGACATGGAAGAGCCACACGGCCGACGGAACGGGATGGCCGTGACGTTCGTTTGCAGGATTCATTCTCCAGGAGGTCCAAATGAAGCGCATTGTTCTTGCCGGTGTCATCGCCTGTCTCGGGTCCTATGGCGCGCTGGCCGCCAGCCCCAAGATCGAGTCTGCCGTCAAGACGCTCAAGGCGATCGCCGCCGACCCCGGCAAGCTGAAGACCTTCTGCGAGATGACCAGGGCCATGGACGCCATGGGCGACAAGGAAGATGCAGCGGCCGAAGCCAAGATCACTGGACTGATGAAACAGCTCGGCCCCGATTTCGACGCCGCCTGGAACGCAGCCGACGATCTGGATGACAATACCGAGGACGGCAAGGCCTACAACGCCGCCATGGACGATGTCGCCGGGAAATGTCCCCAGTAGCAACCGGTTCGGCGCAATGCCGCCGTTATCCTGACGGCCGGCACAAGCCGGCCATCGCTTCCGCCGCCCGCGTCGCCTGCACGGCGAGCGGCGGCGCCCCTTTCTCCCTCTGACGTATTGCGCCAGCCAGCGCCCCGTGCATCGTGGCGAGCCTCGCCTGCTGGAGTTTCACCGCATGCACGCCACAGCAACACCCCCGGGCCGGGAGGCGCGGCTTCTGCCGCTGCTCGCCTGGGCCACTGGCGCGACGTTCTTCTTCTACGCGTGGGTGCTGCGCGTGGCCCCCAGCGTCATGGTCGAAGAACTGATGCGCGATTTCGCGGTCGGCGCGGGCGTGCTCGGCCACCTGTCCGCCGCCTACTTCTACGGCTACGCCGGCATGCAGATCCCCGTCGGCCTGCTCCTCGACCGCTTCGGACCGCGCCGGCTGATGACGGCAGCCGCGCTCACCTGTGCGGTGGGCTGCGTGTTGTTTGCAGCCGGCAACTCGCTCGCCATGGTCACAGCCGGCCGCTTCCTGGTCGGCGCCTCAGCGGCCTTCAGCCTGGTGGGCGCGATGGCGATCGCCGGGCAATGGTTTGCGGCCAATCAATTCGCGATCTTCTCGGGTCTCGCTATGGCCATGGGCATGGCGGGCGGCGTATTCGGCCAAGCGCCCCTGCGGCTGGCCATCGAAGCCTCCGACTGGCGCACCGCCATGCTGCTGCTGGCAGCGGGCGGCACCATCCTGGCCGCGGCAGCCTGGGCCACGGTCCGCGACAGGTGGCACGGCACAGGCGGCATGGCCGTTGCGCTGTCGGGTCTGCGCAAGGTCTTGCGCCATCGCCAGACCCTGCTGATCGCGCTGACCGGTCTGGGCACGTCTGCACCGCTGCTTGCGTTCGCGGGTCTGTGGGGCGTGCCGTTTCTCGAAACGGCCTACGGCATGTCGCGCGCTTCGGCCGCCGGGCTGACATCGGTGTTTTTCGTGGGCTGGGGCATCGGCGCCCCGCTGTTCGGCTGGCTGTCGGATCACATCGGTCTGCGGCGCAATCCGCTATTGATCGCGCTGGCGCTCAAGACGGCGGCGCTCGCAGCCCTCATCTACATCCCGGGGCTGCCGCTATCCGCCCTGATCGCGCTCAGCTTCCTGGTCGGCCTGTTCGGGTCGGCACAGATCCTGTGCTTTGCCCTCGTCAAGGAGAATCACACCCCCGCGCTCAGCGGCACTGCGATCGGATTTCTCAACGGCGTCATCACCGGGGCCGGCGCGCTGTTCCAGCCGCTCGTCGGCATCCTGCTCGATGTGGCCTGGACGGGTGAAATTGCCGCCGGCGCACGCGTCTACCACGCCGAAGACTATCGCCTGGCATTCACTTCCCTGATCGCATGCTGCGTCGGCGGCTTCCTCTGCCTGCTAGCCGTGCGCGAGACCTACTGCCGTCCGCAGGAGGTGTGATCCCTTATGGCAGCCGCATGCAAAATCGCGATGATCGCTCATTACTATTCGCAGATGGCTTCGTCGTTGACCTGCATGCACTTCGGTCGAGCGGCGGCCTGTGCGGTGCCACATCGCGTTTCCGCCGTTTCCTTCTTCAGAGCCCGCAAGGCCCCCATGGTCGGGCGGTGCCAATAAAGGCGGGCGTCGCTTTGACTTGAGAATGCGCGCAGTCCCTGAACGGTGGCGGGATCGAAGCGACCACTGACAGGGATGACTTGGAGGCGCGGGCTGGCAATCATCCGAGCTGGCGTTCCGGAGTCGCTTCACACCTCGATTTTCCCCTCCGCCACCCGCACGGCATGCCCGCCGATACGCACGGCGTCGAGCGTGCCGCGCGTGACCTGGAGCGAAAGGCAAATCAGGCTCGGCCGTCCCATCTCGTAGCCCTGCTCGACAACGCGCTTGTGCGTGCCATCGGGCAGCGCATCGAAGCGGTGAATGACGCCCGCGAACCCCACCGCTGCCGACCCGGTCGCTGGAGCTTCGGGCACGCCGAAGTCCGGGCCGAAGAAGCGCGCGTGAAACGACGAGGTCGTGTGCACGGTCTGCCGGCAGTAAAGAAAGACACCCAGCAGCCCCTGGCCTTTCATGGCGCTATCCCAGTGATGGGAGGCGACGCGCGCCTTGGCGATCGCCTCCAGGGAGGCGACGGGCACGAACGCCACGGTGTTGCCGGCTGCAAACTTGGTCGGCCGATGGTTCTCGAACCCGATCTCCGCAGGGATCAGCGACAGCGCCGCCGCGAGCCTGTCCAACGACGGCAGCGCGCCGCTCTCCTCGGGCAGCTTGGGCGCATCGAACTCGGCAAAAGAGGCCGCATCGGCCCGCATCCGCACGCCGACCCTCAGAGTCCCGATCGGGGCTTCCAGCACCACCAGCGCATCTCCCGCACCTGCCGGCGACGACGATTTGAGCTCAGCGAGCAGCGCAGCGGTGCCTACCGTGGGATGTCCGGCAAACGGCAACTCGGAGGTCGGCGTAAAAATGCGCACGCGCGCGGTGTGCAGCTTGTTCTGAGGCTCGAGGACGAACACCGTCTCCGACAGGTTGAACTCGCGGGCGATGGTCTGCATGCGCCCGCCGTCCAGGTCATCCGCCGCCAGCACCACCGCCAGCGGATTGCCGCCGAAGCGCGTGTCGGTGAAGACATCCAGAACATGATAGGCGAGTCGCATCGCATTTGATCCGGCTTGAGCTGAGGCGTGCCGCGCACCCTGCCGGATTCTTCAAAGCCTTCCAAGCTGTTCGCCAGGCGCTGCCTGTTATCGGATCAACTATTTTGCGCACTGTTTCACATCGATCAATTCTGCCGCTGTCGCTGCAATCGCCCCGGTGTTGCCACGGCATGGCCGCCTCGGCCCCACGAATGTCACGTTGAAGGCCAAGTCCCCGAGCCCCATGCACGCCCGAGCGAACTGGCGGACAGGAACCAACATTCTCCCGCACTGCTCGCGCCGGGACAGGCCGCCGCACTCGCAGCCCAGCGCCGGCTTGTCTGTCCCGGCACTTTGTTTGGTCGGAAGCGCTTCGCGCTCTGGCCGGGACGGCAGAGGTCACCCGCGCTTCTGCCGTCCCATTTGACCGAGACGAACGAAAAAACCAAAGAGGTCGATGATGATCCGATTGCGCGCGATGTTCTTGGGGCTGACGGCGCTGTGCGTCCTCGCGCCCGCCGCTGCGGCCACCGATCTCGGTGGCGCCAAGCGCGGCCGCGTCAGCGAAGACCCGATACCGTATCAGGCGCCCTTCACGTGGACGGGCTTCTATGTCGGATCGCATCTGGGATACGGCTGGTCGGACATCGATTGGCAGGAAACAAATCCATCGTTCAACGGCAGCCACGATGGCAGCGGCGTGCTGGCCGGTGGCCAGATCGGCTACAACTGGCAGGCTGGCCGCTTCGTCTACGGCGTCGAGGGCGATCTCTCCGGCAGCTGGGTCGAAGGCAGTAGAGGCTGTTGCGACCACAGCATCAATTGGCTGGCGTCGGTGCGAGGCCGCGCCGGTCTCACCGCCTTCGATAACCGCACCCTGTTCTACGTGACCGCGGGCGCCGCCTGGGCTGACATCGACTATTCCTCTATCGGCTCCCATTCCGACACCCACTTCGGCTGGGTTGCGGGCGCCGGCATCGAGCGCGCCCTCACGCCGAACTTGTCCGCCCGGGTCGAGTACCTCTACTACGACTTCGACGACGTCACCGCGCCCGGCGGCACGGTGGGGCCCGGGCCAGCCTCGCTGGACCCCAGCATGCACACCGTGCGCTTCGGCCTGAACTACAAGTTCTGACCGCGCGCGTGCTGGCATTGCAGCGCACTCGACAAGTGTCATGGCCGGGCTTGCTCGGACTCGGACTTGTTCCGAGTGTCCCGGCCATCCAGCCATCGACAGACACTCTTGCTCGCCGAGAATTGGCACCGACTAAGGGGCCTGGGCTCGCCGACAGCACGCCGCGCGCACTCTGATCGCGCTTGTTGCAAGCGGGCTACATGGCATTTGGCGCCCGCGCGCCTCTTATCTTGTTGATCCGGCGCCCGGTTTCGTCTTTGGCGCATATTGCCCCGGCTGCCTCGCATGCTGTGCGTCGACCGTTCAAAACAGTTGCGCACCGCTGCACATTCCATAGGGTCATCGACAGCAATCGACGTGGCTACGCTGGCCGGACCGCACACGGTCAAGGGCTGGCTTTGGGGGAAGTACATGAGGGGTTTCCGATCCGCGCTGGTGGCGTTGACGGCAGGGGCCATGACGCTCCTTTGCGCCGGCAATGCCAGTGCCGGCGGCCCGCGCAGCATCAAGGACGACCCCTACGGCGGTATCAACTGGGCCGGCTTCTACGTGGGCATCCAGGGCGGCTACGGCTGGGGTAATACCTCGCACAATTTCAGCGGCCTGAACGCCGGCGAGTGGGATACGAGCGGCGGCGTGTTCGGCGTGAGTTGGGGAACCAACTGGCAGACGGGCAACTGGGTCTACGGGTTCGCCAGCGATTTCTCGTTCTCCAGCATCGACGGCAGCTTCGATGGAGTCGGCTGCAACACTGGCGCTTGCTTCACCGACATTCGCAACTTGAGCACGTCACGCGTCCGGCTCGGCTATGCCATGGACAACCGCCTGATCTATGTCACCGGCGGATTGGCCTACGGGACGGTTCATGCCGGAGTCCGCAACTCTAACGACGAAGATAAAGACACGCGTTTGGGCTGGGCACTCGGTGCCGGCCTCGAGTGGGCCTTCGCCCCCAGGTGGTCGCTGCGCGCCGAGTACCTGCACGTCGACCTCGGCGATGATCACCATTACAACGCCGGTGCCATCCGGACCGACGTCGACATAACGGCCGACATCGTCCGCGTCGGCGTGAACTACAATCTCGGCCCCGACTTCTGGCGTAATACGCTCGGCTGGCGCTGACCTGCATCAGTCATCGCTGATGATAAAAAGCCCCGGCGCGAAGTCCGGGGCTTTTTTGTTTTCGTGCGCTCCTCCTACGGAAGCGCAATCAGCCTACAGGCACTTGAAGGTCACCGAGCCGCACTTCACGTAGTTGATCTCGTGCCAGACGCAGCATGGCTCTTCCTGCTTGCACACCCAGGTCTTGACCTCGCCGCTCGGGATCATCTTCACGCGGCACACCTTCTCGCCCTTGCCGGCCTTCACCGATGACGCTTTCTGCTGCGCTTCCGGCGCGGCAGGCGCGAGCGCCAGGGCAGCAAAGCCGGCGCAGAGGGCAAACAGAATACGCTTCATGACAGGTCTCCGAGGTTACGCGGTGCAAGATCTCGCGGACGCCATTATGGCCCGGTGCTGTGCTCCGGCCTATGACCGCAAAGCCTCATCTTATTTCGCTGCCAGCCCCAACTACCTTCTTTGCGCCAGGGTGAACCCCTGATACTGCGGCACCTTCTCGCTTAGCACGCCACCCTTCATGCTATCTTCACACTGATTGAAATTTTGGTCATTGTTCCTGCCCGATCTGGCACGCCGAACCGTTCGCCTGGCGGCAACGTCATTTCCCCGACTCCTCGCTCTCACTCGAACTTGGCCGGCGATGAAAATGGCCTGGTGGCGTCGACGACGAACATGACGAGTTGATCCAGGTCCGAGGTCCCGGCGCTGAAGACTTCCATCGGCATGTCGGCTCCGTGGCCGTTCATGGCTCGCGTGCCGGCTTCGGCATAGGCGGACACCGTGCGGCGTTCGCTGCCACACACAAAATACACAAAATTCTTACATTCAATTTTAATTATATTTTCTTCAATACTAAACATCTACTAAATAACATATTTCACAAACTTTTTATCTTAATATTTACTCATTATTTCACACTATCTTTTCATCCACACCGAGCTTGCCCTGCAGCACCAGGAAGGCCTCCGAGCCGGTCATTTTCATACACATCATTCATTTTTTTGATGGGTGTGCACCGCGGTCTTGGCGCCAGGTGCTCCGCTCGCGTGATTGATCCGCAGAAGATATTCGTCGCCTTGATTGCGTTGGCACTGGTCCGATCTCGGCGACCTTGCTGCCACCTTGAGTGATGCCGCCCTTCGGACCCAGGGTGAAGAGCCAGGCCTTGCCCGAAACCTCGGCTGCAAGCGCGGTCGGGCCTGCGGTAGCCTGTGCCATAGCGAGCGTCGCCCTCCCTCTCTTCCTTCTCTCCCTCTTCTCACTTCTCTTCTTTTTCTCTTTTTTCTTTCATCTCTTTATTTTTCTCCCTATTTACTTTTTTTTTTTCTTTCTTTTTTTTTCTTCTCTCTCTCCCGAAAGGTCTCGACACGCCAATAGAGCGGACGCCGTTGCGCTGCAGTTGCGTGAGCTTCTTCTCCACGACAGGCTTTATCGAGAGCGCCGCTGTTGCGCCCCTGCCGGAACCGGGCAGCAGGCTCTTCAGCGCACAGCATGATAACTAGCATCGAGCACAGAGGCAGCAGTCTTGCCGGCAGCGCGATGCACTCCGCAGCATCTCTTTCTTCTTTACTTCGACTTGCGAAAGGTCCCAGTTCTGCAATGCCTCGGCAGCGCTCCAAGATCTTCGTCTTCGGTGCGGTGCTCCCCACGCGCCTGGCGACATCGTCCCATCTCCGATGTGCGGGGTTTGGATTCAGCAGGCGCTGCATCAAGCGCTACTCCTAGCATGAGCGCCATGAGGCGAAGTCCCGGCATCTCGCCTGCGAACATCCGCAGTCGCATCGCTTCTTCTCCTCGCTTGACTGATAGCAAAGGTCCGGGCAGAATGCCCCGGGACGCCGGCGACATCTTTCGGCATCTCGAGGGTTGGCTGCTATTCGTTTTCCGCACCGCTTCGCTATTCCTCTTCAATGCGGCTGTGAAGTGCTAGCCTCGCCGGTTGCGCGCCTGGAAGACGCACGATGGCTCGCTCGCCGGCGTGCCGCCTCGGCACAAAGAGTGTTCCATCGATTTCCTCATCAATGCCTTCTCTATGCCGCAACGCGCATCGGATCAAAGTCATGTTCCGGTCCGCTGACCTATACGCGCCGCGATGCGCCGTTCCCAACCCCCTTGCACATCGCCGCACCCTTCCGGGTACGCGGCACGTTCACTGGGCACCGGCGCTCGGCGATGCCGTGCCGATGGCAAACGCCTGGCGCAGGGCGGCGACTGCTCCAACACCTTGAACGGCGCGTCGTGCCGGAGTGCGACGCTGAGCCCGTGCAGCCTGCGCAGACAGCATTTGGCGTCGGCGGCACGACTCCAGCCTGCATCTGGATCTTGTTCCGGGTAGCGACCCAGGATGGCCTGGCCTTTTTCACGCCCATGCCGTGGAAGGAACTCCTCGTGCTCGTTGCGCACGGTGACATTGCTGATGTCACGCCCTGGCAAGCCTTCACGCAATGCCTCGTGGTCAAGACCTGCTTCGCCCTGCCAGAAATCCTCCCAGCTACCCGCGGTCGCGACAAAGTCCGCATCAAATATGTCTGTGCTCTCTATCACTCTAATTGCGGCCCCTATCACTATATCCTGTTCCCACCGCAGCAAGGCGTATCGTGCAAAGACGCGCAACCCGGTGACTTGCAGGCAGACCCGCCTCATCGAGATCATCTCCGAGCACATCAAGGCGTTGCCTGCCGGGCATGTGCCGAAAAGCCCTCGGCTGGATTCGCCCTGGCACGGGTTTCCCCGCGGAAGAATCTGATCGCTTCCTGCCACCTTGTCGGCTTCGGTCGAGGCGCCTTCGATGACCTGCGGCGCCAGAACCTCGAGGCATTTCAGGCAGCGCCAACGGGCTATCGACGCCGCGGCTTCGATCCCACCTTGCACACCGTGCGATTCGGCCGAACTACATTCTGACCGATCGCGACCGCCGTTCGACAATGCGCTGGATGGCGCCATCAACGACATCTCGAGACCCGCCTCGCTGCGCTTTCCGTCTCTGATGGCGGCATGCTGCCGAGCGCATTTGATGGCCAGCGCGCACGCATCGGCATGTCGCACGCGCTCCGGCGGCTCCCCGGTGTTTGGGCGCAGCGCCCCGCTAAGCCGCTTGTTCGGCCCCTCGCCTCGCGGCTGCCGTGGCATGATCGCGATCATGCGTTGCGGCCTGCCCGCTGCAGTAGTTCGCCCTGCACGCCTGGCGGTCCCGATTACGACGCCCTGGCTCTGACGCTGGCAAGTCTTCGGCGCCCTTGACCCTGGCACATCGTGCTCGATGAGGCCCCAGAGCCGCGCAAGCTCTCCGACGGGCTTCCCATTTCAACGACCTGGCCAGTGCGATAAAGCCGCGACAACGTCCACCTTTTCAGTCGCTTGCCCCTCGTCGTCATTTGCTAGAGCAGGCTCTTGGACGCTCGACGTCTTTGTCCTGGAACAGCGCCGGGTAACTATCGGCTGATATCCCGGCGCTTCGACCAGCTCATCCGCTCTCCGCCGCACTAGCCTCCTCAGCCAGTCGCACCACTGCAACGATCGTGGCGCGAACAGCCAGAAGCCATGCAAACTGCAGCACAACAAGGAGGGCGGCCTGTAAGGCTTCGTCGATACATCCGCTTGAGCTCTTCAATCGTTCCTTCTTTAATCAAGTCAGAGGGCTACATCGCAATCGCGATCATGCCGCCTATATTCCAAAGCACCACCACCCAGCGCGACGCCGCCATGGCTGCCGGTACGCCTGAGGCTCCAGCCGCGGCTGAGGCTATCGGTCTGCATAGGCGACTCCGGACGCCGCTCGCGAACTGAAAATTGCGCTGCACCTTGTGGCGCGAACCGATTGGGCCGATGCGGCAAATCGCATCCATCGGCGTGGGATGCGTGCACTTTGCATCAGTGACGCTATCGAGCGTGCGCGCGTGCTGGGTTCCGGGTGACCTCCACCCAATGGGTTGGCAATGAGAACCCCCATATCACAGAAGCTGCGTAGAGAGTGGCGCCGATCGCCAGTCCGCACTTCTTCCATCCATAGGCGCCAATTCCCCACGGATGCCGGCAGCATCACGACGACCGCAGATTGCCGTGCGGCGGCCGCGCAGTTGCTATCCGGTTCGTAGTCGTTGAGAAAGTCCTGCGTCGCTGAGCTTCGCCAGTGACGAAGCTCGCATCAACAACTGCCAGATTGGGAGAACAGTATGTCGCGGGCGCCAAGGCCGAATTTCGCGCCGCTTGCGTCCGCCGGCTACCTCACGCAATTGACGCCGCGCGCCTGACGCACGCGGGCCCCGCCCGACCCCGCCCGCACTTGCCGTGCTACCGCTGCGCAACAGCCCCCGCCTGTCGAAAGCGCGAGGAAGAGCCTGCCTTTCCCCGCGCCTTTCATGCTGCGTCTCGGCGACGGACTTGAGATCGCCGGCGTACCGCGAAGCTGAGAAAGCCTCTTAGTTCGCTCTTGTCGACCAGCGCGCGCTCCTTGATCCAGGGCATCATGGCGCGCAGCTTGGCGCCGACCACCTCGATCTGGTGCTCGTCGTTGAGCCTGCGCGTGGCCTTGAAGCGCGGCAGGCCGGAGCGGAATTCCTGCATCCACATCGACGTGAACTTGCCGGTCTGGATGTCCTTGAGGATACGCTTCATCTCCGCCTTGGTCTCGTCCGTGATGACGCGCGGGCCCGAGGCGTACTCGCCGAACTCGGCCGTGTTGGAGATCGAGTAGTTCATGTTGGCGATGCCACCCTCGTAGATCAGATCCACGATCAGCTTCACCTCGTGCAGGCACTCGAAATAGGCCATCTCCGGTGCGTAGCCGGCTTCCACCAGCGTCTCGTAGCCGGCACGGATCAGTTCAACCAGACCGCCGCACAGCACCGCCTGCTCACCGAACAGATCCGTCTCGCACTCTTCCTTGAACGAGGTCTCGATGATGCCGGCTCGGCCGCCGCCGATGGCAGCGCCGTACGACAGGAACAGGTCGTGGGCGTTGCCGCTCTTGTCCTGGTGGATCGCCAGCAGGCAGGGCACTCCGGCGCCGCGCTGATACTCGGAACGCACGGTGTGGCCAGGGCCCTTGGGTGCGATCATGCCGACGTCGAGGTCGGCGCGCGGCTCGATCAGGTTGAAATGCACGTTGAGGCCGTGCGCGAACATCAGCGCCGCGCCGTTCTTCATGTTGGCGTGCAGGTGGTCCCTGTAGATGTCGGCCTGCAGCTCGTCAGGCGTCAGCATCATGATGATGTCGGCCCACTTGGCGGCCTCGGCGACCTCCATGGTCTTGAGCTTCTCGCCCTCGGCCTTCTTGACGCCGGCCGAACCCTTGCGCAGCGCCACCGCCACATCCTTGACGCCGGAATCGCGCAGGTTCAGCACGTGGGCATGGCCCTGGCTGCCGTAGCCGACGACGGCGACTTTCTTGCCCTTGATCAGATTGATGTCGGCATCACGATCGTAATAGACGCGCATGTTACGTTTCCTTCCGGTGGTTGAGCCTCGTCCTGCCGGCCGCAGCCGGCGCCTTTCCTGCCCCGTAGAGCGTTAGGAACTGTTGTGTCGCGCGGGCCGCATCGCGCGCGATCTCGGTCTCGCTCAGCCGCAATTTGTCGCCGAGCAGCAGCCTGATCTGTACGTCCCGGCCCACCAAGCCGAAAAAGGTGCGAAAAGCCGTTTCCGTGTCCTCGAAGGTGAGCAGCTTTGCGCTGCGCGCCGCCTCCAGCAGCGGCTTCAAACGCTCGCCGATGGCAAAGCGGCCATTGGCGAGCACGATCTGTCCAAGATTGCTCTTACCTGAACCGGCGTGACTGACCGCCACCCGGTTGAGCGCAACCGACGTGCGCGACGAGATCACCTTGAGCCAGTTGACCGCAAACGCCTCGAGGCTCGCCTGCAACGCCGAGGCATCGAGGCTTGCCCCGTCGGTGCTACCGGCGCGCACCTTGGAAGCCTGCCAGCGCACCGTCGCCGTCAGCAGCCCGTCGCGATCGCCGAACCACTTGTAGAGCGTTTCCTTGGAGCAGCTCGCCCGCTGGGCCACCGCCGACATGGTCAGGGCATCGCGGCCTTCGGCCAGCAGATCGAGGACGGCGTCGAGCACCTCCTCCTGCCGCGGGCTAGGGTCCCGCTTGCCCGTCTCCGTGTCCGTCGCCGCGCGCATCCGCCCATCTGTCCGCAATAATCGGCAGCATTCGCTGCCGTACCGTACCGTACGTTACGGCACTGTCTTAAGCTATGGAGGCGCCGCCCTGCAAGCGCAAAAGGGCGGCCTGGGCCTCCTCCGGAGGGCCGCCGATCTCCTGCGGCGTCGGCAGGCAAGCCTGGAAGGCGGGATGAACCTCCGCCCGTGCCGACAGGGCCTCCAGCGCCGGGTAGCGGCCGGGAGGCAGCGCCTCACGAAGCGGCAGACGCAGACGCAGATAGCCGAGCGCGGTTGCGACGGTAATTTCGGGCTGCATCAGCCGAACCCCGCCCGGCGGGTCCGCGGCAAAACGGGCCTCCAGCGCCGCCAGGGCGGCGTCCTGCTGACCGCGGCAACGCGCGATCCAGCCCGCGTCGGCCGCATCACCGCGGTTGCGGCCCTCGTAGACGATGGCCACGGCCTTGTCGTTGATGCCAATCGCCAGCACGATCCTTTGCAGGGCGTCGCGGCGCGCCTTGCCGCTTGCGGGCGTCAGCGCTCGCTCGGGGCCCGCGATCTCGTCGAGGTGGTCGAGGATCGCCGCGCTATCGACCAGTACCTCGCCACCGTCGAGCACCAGCGCCGGCACGCGCCCGACCGGGTTGTAGGCGCGCAGCTCAACGGCATGACTGAATACCGACAGCAACTGCCGCTCGAAGGGCATGCCGAGAATGTGCAGCGACACGCCCACGC
Source organism: uncultured Alphaproteobacteria bacterium (assembly GCA_963814055.1). Taxonomy (GTDB): domain Bacteria; phylum Pseudomonadota; class Alphaproteobacteria; order Rhizobiales; family Hyphomicrobiaceae; genus AWTP1-13. The sequence goes on along the minus strand of CAWFBJ010000017.1, from coordinate 544,288 downwards.
GCCGCACGAAGGGCGAGTCGTAGTGCCCGATCAGGGTGATCGCCATTGCTACCTCCACGCATCCGCAAGGATCGGCCAGAGCGACGCCACCAGCAGCAGCGCCATGGTGATGTTCACGGCCCGCACCGCTCCCGGACTGGTCAACACCCTCTTGAGCCCGGTGCCGAACCCGAGCCAGGTCGCGCTCGACAGGATGCCGAGGCTACCGAACAGGCCGGCCATCAGCAGCATATTGAACGGAAACGCGGCGACCGCCGCATAGGTCGACACCGCGCCCACCGCCATCACCCAGCCCTTGGGATTGAGCCACTGAAAGGCAGCCGCTTCCAGGAAGGCGATCGGCCGGCCGCTCGCCGCTCCCTCCTTGAACTCACCCGCCGTGGCGATCTGCCAGGCGAGATAGAGAAGATAGGCCGCGCCCGCATACTTGAGCACGGTGTACGCCGCAGGATAAGCCTGAAACAAAGCGCCCAGGCCCAGCCCGACGGCCAGCACCATCACCGCAAAGCCAAGCGCCACGCCCCACAGGTGCGGCAACCCGCGCCGGAACCCGAAGTTGAGGCCCGTCGTCATCAGCATGGTGTTGTTGGGCCCCGGCGTGAACAACGTCACGACCACGAACAGCATCAGCGCCCACAGCAGCTCAGACGACATCATCGCTTACCACGCTCAGACTGCTTCGGTCGGTTTGCAACTCGCATGAATTCTCTTCCGCGCAAAGTAATGACCTGTCAGCGTCGTCACTCTCACGTCATCCCCATACGGCACGCGCCAGAACGTACCGTAATGTGCCGGTATTACACTCGCGCGGAGGATTAAACGACCCTGCCAAAAATTAATGCGGATTGACATCTTCCTTCCCCACTTCGGCCACGTACCGCATCCAGAGCATTGCGCGGGTGGCACCACAACGGTCGGGGTTTGTTTCATGTCACACCGCGCATTTCCAACATTGGCACTCGCACTCGGCAGTCTTTTTCTTTTCTCGCCCGCATCCATGGCAGATCCAAGCATCACCCTCGATGCCCGGCTCGCCCAGCCCGTCATGAAAGAGGGCGCCGCGCAGAAGAACTACCTGCGCGTGTCGCTGGGCGGCTGCAGGCCAGAACCAAACGAGAGCCGCACACCCGTCAACGTGGCGTTCGTCATCGATCGGTCGGGCTCCATGGCCGGCGACCGCATCGCGCAGGCACGCGAAGCCGCGATCATGGCCATCGGCCGGCTCGGCCCCGAGGACATCGCCTCGGTCGTCGTGTTCGACACGCGCGCCGAGGTGCTCATTTCGGCCAGAAAGGTCACTGATCCCGACTACTTCATCGAACGCATCCGCCGCATCGGCATTGCCGGCTCGACCGCCATCGCCGACGGCGTGCTCATGGGCCGCGGCGAGGTGCTCACCTACATGGAGCCGCGCCGGCTCAACCGCATCGTGCTGCTGTCGGACGGGCAGGCCAATGTCGGCCCGTCGCGGGTGGAGGATTTCATCCGGCTCGGCAAGGGCCTGCTGCACGAGCGCATCTCGGTCAGCACCATCGGCCTCGGCCTCGGCTACAACGAAGACCTGATGCTGCAGCTCGCGCTCGCTAGCGACGGCAATCACGCCTTCGCCCGCGATCCCTCCGACCTCATCACCATCTTTAATCGCGAGTTCAACGACGTGCTGGCTTCCTGCGCCCAGACCGTATCCATCGACATCGACCTGAAGCCCGGCGTGCGTGCCGTGAAGGCGGTCTCGCGCGACGGGACAATTGCGGAGAACAAGGCCCAGTTCCGCATGAACCAGGTCTATGCCGCCACCGAGCACTACGTCCTGCTGGAGGTGGAATTCGACAAGGCACCGACAGCCGGCGCCGAGCAGGACTTTGGCATGGTCAAAGTCGCCTACACCGACGCCCGCAGCGGCGCGATACAGACGCTCGACACGGCCATCCGCGCCCGCTTCAGCGCCTCGGAGGAGGAGGTTCGCGCCTCTACGGACGCCAAGGTCGGCGAGGTGGTGCTGGAACAGGTCACGCGGGGCCGCGCCCGCGAGGCCGTCATTCTGCGCGACCAGGGCCAGCACGAGCAGGCCCGCCAGCTCCTGCTGCAGAACGCGACCGAGATCAACGCGTTCTCTTCCATCACGCCGGGCGTCACGCGCGACCTCATGAACCTCGGCAAGCAGTACGAAGCCCTCGGCGCCGCAACGCCATCCGCGCCGGGTGCGATCAGCGCCCAGCGCAAAACCCTGCGCGAACTCGACGCCAACCGTGCCGGCTCGGGGCGGCGGTATTGAGGTGGCTTAGTGGTCAGACCCTGCGGGTCTGACCCTTTTTGCACTACGGCTTGAACACGAAGCCCGGGCCGATCGCAACGTCGGCCGGAATGGGTTGCAAGTCGGAGAACAGCTCCGGCTGCTTCTTCATCACGTTGAGGATGAACTTGGGCTCGATGTGCTTGTTGACGTCGAACACCGCCTTGATCACACCCAGCCGATGCAACGTATCCTGCGCCTTCCATAGTGCGCGAAAGTTATGCGCTGAGATGCGGCGGTCCACCTGCTGGATGTTATACTGCATCGCTGTCTCGGCCACGTCGAGCTTCAGTCCGGGAATCCAGCGCGTGCCGATTGCGGCGGCCTGCTTGGGATTACCCCGCATCCACTTGTCGGCCTCGGAAACACCAGCGAGGAATTTCTCGATGGTCTCGCCGTTCTTCTCCATCCACGGACGCAGGGTGACGTTGAAGCCGAGGTAGGAGATGACATCGCCGCCGCGGATCACTTCGATCGCGCCCGGCACGTCCTTCATTCCGATCACCGGCACGGGGTCCCAGCATGCATAGGCGTCCACGCCCTTGGCGAGCAGCGCCACGTTCATTTCCGGCGGCGGCGTATTGACGAGCGTCACGTCGGTCGGCGCAAGCCCGGCCTTCTCCAGCAGACCGAGAAGGTAGAGATGGTTGATGGTGCCGAAAGAGGTGGCGATCTTCTTGCCCTTGAGACTTTTCAGGTCGCCCTTGACGATGCCTGACTCCTTGCCGGCGATCAGCGCCAATGTGGCGTCGGAGCCGAGCTTGGTGGCATTGCCGCTGAAATTGCCGAAGAAGACCAGGTCCATGCCGCGCAGGATGGCACCGATGGAGGGCACGCCCGCCTGCACCATGTCGGTTTCACCGGCCTGCAAGGCGTTGAGTGCATCGACGCCCGTCGCGTAAGGCCGTGCGATGGTGACGTCGAGGCCCTGTTTTTCGAAGAAGCCTCGCTCCACGGCAATCGGCAGCGCCAGCATGTCGATCGCCGCCACCATGCCGACTTTCAGTTTCACCGGTTCCTTCGCCTGCGCCATCGCCAGCGATGGCAGGAACAGCAATCCGCACAACAGCGTCACGATACGTCGCATGGCAGTTTCCTCCTGGTGGCGGATCATGCCGCCACGCGTTGTTGGGTCAGACCCACAGGGTCTGACCCTTCTTGCACTATGGCTTGAACACAAACCCCGGACTGATCGCGACATCCGCCGGAATCGCCGGCAGGTCGGAGAACAGCTCCGGGTGCTTCTTCATCACGTTGACGATGTGCTTGGGCTCGATGTGCTTGTTGACGTCGAACGTCGACTTGATGACGCCGAGCCGGCTCAGCCGGTCCTGCGCGCTCCACATGGCCCGGTAGTTGTTGGCCGAGAGCCGCCGGTCTGCCTGCTGGATGTTGAATTGCATCGCCGCTTCCGCGATGTCCACCTTCAGCCCTGGAATCCAGCGCGTCGCGATCTGTGCTGCCTGCTTGGGATTGGCGCGCATCCACTTGTCGGCTTCCGAGACGGCGGCGAGGAATTTCTCGATGGTCTCGCCGTTCTTCTCCACCCACGGCCGCAGACCCACGTTGTAGCCGAGATAGGCGATGGTATCGCCGCCGCGGATCACCTCGATCGCGCCGGGCACATCCTTGAGCGCCACGATCGGCCAGGGGTCCCAGCACGAGAACGCGTCGATGCCCTTGGCCAGCAGAGCCACTGTCATTTCGGGCGGCGGCGTGTTCACCAGCGTCACGTCGGTGGGCGCGAGTCCGGCCTTCTCCAGCACCGCCAGGATATAAAGGTGATTGATGGTGCCGAACGAGGCGGCGATCTTCTTGCCCTTCAGGCTCTTGAGGTCGCCCTTGACGACCCCTGAGTCCTTGCCGGCGATGATCGCCATGGTGGCGTCGGAGCCGAGCTTGGTGGCGTTGCCGCTGTAATTGCCGAGCGCCACGAGATCCATGCCGCGCAGCACGGCGCCGATCATCGGCACGCCCACCTGCACGATCTCGCTCTCGCCGGCCTGCAGCGCATTGAGCGCGTCGACGCCCGTCGCGTACGGCCGCGCGATCGCCACATCGAGGCCCTGCTTCTCGAAGAAGCCGCGCTCCAGCGCGATCGGCAGTCCGACCTGGTCGATGCCGGTCACCATGCCGGCCTTGAGTTTCACCGGCGTCTGCGCCTGCACTGCGGTCAGCGGCAGCAGCAGGCCGCAAACCAGAACCAGAAAACGTCGCATTCCCTTCATCCTCCTGTTGGCAACGGCTCGACACGCCTCACCCAGTAAGGCCGGGCCAGGCTTGCGAGATCCGCGCGTTTCACTCCCCGAACTTCGATGGCGTTGTCTTGTGTCCCAGACACGCGTCCGAACGTCTGGAAGAGCTGGACATGAAACCGCTCCGGCGGGAACGGCAATGTCACCAGTATGTTGACCTTTTCGGCGCCAGGCGGAAAGTCCGACGCGATCTTGCCCGGCGCCGCCAGCGTCAGCCACAGCTGCCATGCCAGATAGAACACCAGCACCGCCAGCAGCACGTGCGTCTTCCGCGACTTGAGCGCATCACGCAACATGTATGCCTGCTTCAGTCACTAGGCACTCCACCCTCGTCCTGAGCCCGTCGAAGGACGGCCGCACATACCAAGCCGTGGTTCGACGGGCTCACCACGGGGTTGGCTATCATTCGCCATGGGTCACGCCGAACGCACGAGTTGCAGCACCCGGCTGGTCAGCGCCTTGAACTGCGCATCCTCGTTGAGCGCGTCCCAAGACCGGGGCCGCGGCAAGTCTACGGCGATCTCCTCCAGCACGCGCCCCTTGGACAGCGCCACCACGCGGTTGGCCAGAAAAACTGCTTCTCCCACATCGTGGGTAATGAAGATGACGGTGGGGCGCTTCTCCTGCCAGATGCGGGTCAGTTCCTCCTGCAGCGTCATGCGCGTCTGCGCATCGACGCTGGCGAACGGCTCGTCCATCAGCAGCACGTCGGGTTCATTCGCCAGCGCGCGCACCACGCCGACACGCTGCTGCATGCCGCCGGAGAGCTCATTGGGATAGCGCCCCGCCGCCTCCGACAGCTTGGCGAGCGCCAAATACTCGTGCGCGATCTTCTCACGCTCGGCCTTGCCGACGCCACGCATCTTGGGGCCGAAGGCGACGTTCTCCAGCACCGTGCGCCAGGGAAACAACGCGAACGACTGGAACACTACGCCGCGGTCGGGTCCGGGACCTTTCACCGGCCGCCCGTCGATCAGAATCTCGCCGCCCGTGATCGGAATGAAGCCCGCGATCATGTTGAGGATGGTGGTCTTGCCGCAGCCCGAGGGACCCACGATGGACACGAACTCGCCCTGCTGCACCTCCAGCGACACGTCGTGCACGGCCGTGACGTTGGTGCCGGCGTAGAGGTCGAAATAGGTCTTCGACAGATTGCGAATGATCAGGCTCTTCACCGCGTCACCAGCCCCCAGCGCTGTCCGGTGGCGCGCTCGATGGGCGCCAGGATCCAGCTGTCCACGATGTACCAGAGAATACCCAGGATGATCATGCCGAGCAGGATCTCCACCACCGAGCCGGCGCGGCGCGCATCGAACATCAGGAAACCGATGCCGCTGGTCCCGACGATGATTTCCGCCGCGATCAAAGCCCGCCAGCCGTAGCCCAGCCCGTTGCGCAAGCCGGTGACGATATTGGGCAGTGCGCCCGGCAGCACCACCTCCCACAGCACGCGCCATCGAGGCGCGCCTAGGCTGAGCGCGGCGCGATGCATGTTGATGGGTATGGAACGCACACCCAGCACCGTATTGAGCACCACCGGGAAGATCACCGTGTACACGATCACGATCGTCATGGTGGTCAGCCCGTAACCGAACCAGATCACCAGGATCGGCAGCCACGCGATGTCGCCGATGGCCTGGAAGAACAGCAGCAGCGGCCACAGCGCCGTGTGCGCGCGCTGGCTCATGCCGACCAGGATGCCGAGCGGTATGCCCAGCGCGATGCCCCAGAACGCACCCACCGCCAGCCGTACGATGCTGTCTTGCAGGTATTCGGGCAGGATGCCCTTGTAGGTCAGCGAACCGAACGCCTGCACGACCTCGACAGGCCCCGGCAGGAACACGCGCGGGAACACCTCCAGCGCGGTCACCAGCCACCACATCCCGACCACGGGAACAAACGGCACGATCGAGGCAATCGACGGCCAGCGCACCGTCAGGCGGACGTAAGCGCTCCATGTTTTGAGCAGGAACGATTTCATGCGCGCTGCACCATGCCCCAGCGCTCGATGGTGGCGCGCTCGATCGGCGCCAGCACCAGGCGGTCCAGCAGCAGCCACAGCACGCCAATCACGATCATGCCGAGGACGATCACTTCGGTGCGGTAGAAATCACGCGCCACGAACAGCATGTAGCCAAGACCGGCGTTGGTGGCGATCATCTCGGCCGCGATCAGCCCGCGCCAGGCAAAGCCCAGTCCCGTGCGGATACCCGTCACGATGTTGGGCAGCGCGCCGGGCAGCAACACCTCGGTCAGCATCGCCCAGCGCCCGGCACCCAGGGAGGCCGCAGCGTTCCGGGTCTGCCGGGGAATGGTCGAGACGCCGAGCAACGTGTTGTAGGTGACGATGAAGAACACGGCGTTGAAGATCACGAACGTGATGGCCCCGAAGCCGTAGCCGAACCACAAGGTCGCAATCGGGATCCAGGCAATACCGGCCAGGACGGAGAAGAAGCGGAACAGCGGCGTCAGGAAAGTCGAGACCACCGGGCTCACCCCCATGGCTACGCCCAGCGGTATGGCAGCCACGAGCGCCAGCACCGTTCCGACCAGGACGCGCCACAGGCTGGCACCGATGTGCGTCAGAAGCGTGCCGTCCTGGATGCCCTCGATACCGGCAGCAATCACCGCGCTCAAATGCGGGAACAGCCGCGGGTTGACGTCGAAATAGGGAATCAGAACAGCCCACAGCACGAGGAGGACGACAAACGGCAGGACAAAGAGTGCGGCCGAGGAAGCACGTCTGGTAAGCCGCATCGCCTATCCGAGGAACAGCCGCGCCTGCGGCAACGCCCCTCACTTCCTCCCGGTCGTGTCTCTAATTGGCGGCATCCTACCCGATCGCATGTGCAAGCAAAGCCCGAACTCGCGAAACGCTCCTATGCTGGTGCGACCGGGTTCTTCTTGGTCAGAGACGCCGGCACTATCACCGGTCCCAACACACGAAGCAGAAGACGGCTACTTGCCAAAGGTGCGCCGCATGAGATCCTCGGTCTCTGCCTGTCGCTTCTTGTCTTCCGCATCACGCTTCTTCCATTCCTCCCGCATCCGCCTGTTCGACTCCTCCCAATGTTTGCTTTCTTCACGCGCCTTGGCGCGTACTGCGCGCTCCGCGCTCTGCCCCGGCAGCTCCCAAAGTCCCGCAAGATTGGCAAGCACGGCGGCGATGCCTATCAGGGGAACGGCGATCTTGACGGCCTCCCACTTCGTTATCGCTTTCGGGCTGTCCCCCATGGCCACGCTGTTCGACTTGCCCACGGCGTAAGCAGCGACGCTCGGTGCAGCATCGACAGATCGTGCCGCTGCCACACTTGGCACACTTGCACCTGCCGGTGCAGCGGCCGGTCGCCCGCGAAAAGCATGCCATCGGGTTTCGACCGCGTGGCGGAGCGACTGCGGCTCGACCGACACCAGCTCATGATGCAAGGCCACCTGGACCAGTTCGCCTTTGGGAATGAAGTTGGCCTTCCAGCCGGGTCCGCGCAGGAAGAACGAATCGATGAAGATCTTCTCCTCGTAGAACTGCTTCGAGACCAGAACCACGGTGACGTTGCGAAAGTTTATGGGGTTGTAGCTCGGGGTCGGAGTTCGGGTGTACCAACGGATCGACCAATGGCCGGTTGCGACATCGATGGTGTCGACAGCTTGAATCTCGCGCCAGGGGATGAGCAGCTCCTTGACCCACGGGACGCGGTAGTGAATGCCCGCCGGCGAAAGCGTGAACAACGGCTTGCCGGGATTGAAGCGGGTCCAGAGCGCAACGGCCGTCACGCCGATCCCGAACACCCAACAAAGAACAATGCCGATGAGCGTCCACGGCTCGCGGTGGAGGTCTACCAGAACGAAAATGAAAAGACCGGCGAAGATCAGGAAAAGACCGGTCGGAAGCAGCCTGACGATTTCCGCGGCAGACCGATATTCCAGCGTCGCGTCGACATCCGGGCTGCTGACAGTCATGGCGTGGCTCTCGTCTCAGGCCTGATGGTCCATTCAGCCTACACGAGGGGGGCAGAAACTCGACGCCCGGTACGGCGGACAGTAAACATCGCCCTTCGTCATCATCATCGCCATTTTGGGCCCTTCCACAATAGAGCCGGTGAACACCTTGCTTCCCCAATCCATCGGTAAGCAAGGCGAGGGCGATTTGTTCTGTTTCGTCCACCAACACCGAATCGTCACGGGAGGGATGCCCATGAAGACGTCATCAACCATTCGCACCGCGCTGATAGCGCTCGTTGCCCTTATCGGCCTGTCATCCGCCAGCTTGGCCGACAGCGGCGACGTGAGGCTCACGATCTACAAGGCAGGCTGGATCATCGGCGGCTCCGGCGGCAGCGGCACCCTGTATTTTCGCGGGCGAACCTACCGATTGTCGACCGGCGGGCTCGACTATGGCCTCGTCTTCGGCGGCTCGAAGACCGTGCTGCAGGGCCGGGTGCGCAACATCGAGCGGCCGTCGGATGTCGCAGGCGTCTATGGCGCGGCCGGCGTCGGCCTCGCGGTCGGCCGCGGTGCCCGCGCCATCGTGCTGAGAAACCAGAAAGGCGCCATCCTGGAATTGAGCGGCCGTCAGGTCGGTTTGCTGGCGAATGCGGATTTGAGCGGACTGGCGATTACGCTCAAGTAGCGGCTCGCTGCTGCCCACTGCTGCAGTCGCACCGTATGTGATGCCGGCCCTGCGGCCGGCATGAGTTTGCGCGGCCCGGCTTCAAGCGGCAGGCCGCAGCGGCACGTCCTGCGCAGGTTTCCGGCGCGGCCGGCGTTGCGGGGCGAGCCTGCGCTTGAGCAGCCTCAGCACGGCGGCCTCTTCGGCCGGCAGTGTGACGCTTGACGTACTGCCCGCCACGGTCACCACCGGGAGTGCGCCTTCCATGTAGCAGGCCACGATCTCGGGATGAATGTAGCACTTGCGGCAGATGGTCGGCGTGTTGCCCAACTTGTCCGCCACCGCCTCGATGGCCCTGCGCACATTCATCTTGGCCTGCGTCTGGGTGGTAAAGGCCTCGAGCGCGCTCAGCGCCAGCACCGCCAGCACGGTCCCCGCCCAGGTGCGGAAATCCTTGGCCGACACATCGGCACCGGCGATCTCGCGCAGGTAGTCGTTCACATCGGCGGAGTTGATCGACCGCGCCGCCCCCTCATCGTCGAGATACTGGAACAGATGCTGCCCGGGCAGGTCCTGGATCGAGCGCACGATGCGCGCGATGCGCCGGTCCCGCACGCTCAGCCGCCACGTCTTGCCGCTCTTGCCCTTGAAGTGGAACCGCATCTCCGTGCCGTCCACCTCCAGGTGCCGGCTGCGCAGGGTCGTCAATCCATAGCTGCCGTTGTCCCTGGCGTAGCCGTCGTTGCCGACCCGGATGAGCGTCTTGTCGAGCAGGCTGACGACGGTCGCCAGCACCTTCTCGCGCGGCATGCCACGCTTGGACATGTCGCGCGCGACGGCCGCGCGGATGCGCGGAAGCAGGCGCGCGAAATCCAGGATGCGTTCGTACTTGTTGCGGTCGCGCACCTCCCGCCAATCCGCATGATAAATGTACTGCTTGCGGCCACGCGAATCCCGCCCCGTCGCCTGGATATGTCCGGTGGGCCGCGGACAGATCCACACGTCCGTCCACGCGGGAGGTACGGCCAGCGACCGCACCCGCTTCAACGTGTCCTTGTCTGAGATCGCCCCGTCGTCCGGGTCACGATAGCTGTACCCCGTGCCTGCCGCCTCCCGGCGGATGCCGGGACCGGTATCTGACACATATGAAAGGCCGGCAGCGCGGGCGTGCGCTTTTTCCGGTTCCAACTCGGGTACAGACTGCGGCATGCCGCAACAACGCGGGCTTGGCCGCAAGCGTTCCAGGCGCTGAGCCTGACGCAGCAAGACTTGGCGTGCTCAACCACAAGCTCGCCCTCGTCCTTAAGCCCAGGCTCGCCCTCGTCCTGAGCTTGTCGAAGGACGACGCACCAGGCATTTCGCTCAAGGCACCGGGCAGTGCGCGCCGGTATCGGCCCAGGCTTGCAGCAGCGCGACGAACTCCTCGTTGGTGCCGGGTGCCGGCGTGCGGCCCGGCCCCGGATTCCAGCCCCACTTCACCAGGCTGTCGGTTGCCACGTGCTTGAGAATGGCCGCGATGTCGCGATTGCCGTTGCGCCGGGGGTCCTTGAGCTGGTTGCAGATGGTAGCCGATCGACTTGCCCTCCCACGCCATCGACGACGGCGCCAGGTGCCAGTGCGGATCGCCGGGCACGCGCGCCGGATCGAAATTGGCGCCGCCGTGGCATGTGCTGCAGGCGAGTCCCGGCGCGCCATGGCCATCCTTGCCGCGTACCACCAGCGGTTCGTGCGGACGCATCTGGTCACCCTGAGATGGCCGCTCCCCGGCGGGATGACAGTTCACGCAGCGCGGATGCTGCAGAACCTTGCCGGCCTCCTCGAACAGGGCAATCGAGCGCGACTGCGTATCGGCGATGTCCTTGAAGCCCGAGACGGGCCGCAGCTCCGTGGCCAGCGCAGGCGTGGAGCCGGTCTGGCTGCCAGTCTGGCTGAATGTCTGCACCGCCGCGCCCGTGAGGACGATGATGGCGCCGGCCGCGGCCGCAAGATGTCTTATGTGCATGTTCACGACACCAGCCCCCGTTGCACCGGCAGCCGCCGGGGCCGCGGCAGTCCCAGGCGCGCCATGGCATTGGCGACTGCAGGCGCGATCGGCGGCACGCCGGGCTCGCCGACGCCGGTCGGCTTTTCGGTGGAGCGCACGATGGTCACATCCACCTGCGGCATCTCGTGAATGCGCAGCGACCGGTAGGTATCGAAGTTCGCCTGCACCGGGCGGCCCTTCATCGAGCGACACTTCGGCAAACAGCGCATGTCCCAGTCCGTAGCCGATACCGCCTTCCATTTGCGCGCGGATCACGTCCGGATTGACGGCAACGCCGCAATCGATGGCGCACCAGACGCGATGCACGCGCGGACCCTCGGGTCCGGCGGACACCTCGGCGATCTGCGCAACGAAACTGCCGAAACTTTCGACCACCGCAACGCCGCGCGCGCGATCGCCGAACGGGCCAGGCCCTGACCACCGCGCCAGATCTGCCACCGCACGCAGCACACCGGCATGGCGCGGCCCTTGCCCATCATCGCCAAACGGCCGGCTACAGGATCCTGTCCCGCCGCCTGCAGCAGCTCGTCGACGAAGCACTCCACCGCATAGCCCGTATGCGTGTGCCCGACGGACCGCCACCACAGTGTGGGCACACCCACGTCAACCGTGTGCACATCGCAGCGGAAGTCGGGGATCTCATAAGGCAGCTCGCGCGCACCCTCCACCATCACGGGATCGATGCCGTCCTTGATCATGGCCTCGAACATCGACCCTTTCAGGAAGGACTGGCCCACCACCGTATTCGCCCACGCGGCGATCTTGCCGTCACGGACGGCGCCGCGCATGCGATGCACGAACAGCGGCCGGTAGTAGCCGCCCTTGATGTCGTCCTCACGGGTCCACACCAGCTTGACCGGGCGGCCCGGACCGATCGCCTTGGCGGCATGTGCCAGTTCGGCTGCGAGGTGCATGGTGGTTTGCGCGCGGCGGCCGAAGCTGCCGCCACCCAGCATGGTCTCGAGCTGCACCCGATCGGGCTTGAGGCCGAGCACGCCGGCAATGGTCTGGTGGTCGCCCGTCTGCAGCTGGCTGCCCAGGCGCGCCAGTGCGCGATCCCCATCCCAACGGAGAAACCCGTCCAGCGGCTCCATGGGCGCATGCGCCAGATAGGGAAAGACGTACTCCGCCTCGATGACACGCGCTTCGCGAGCGAGTGCTGCATCCACATCGCCATGCCGGCCTGCAATCGTGCCGGGCTTGCGTGACAAATCGCGATACTCTTCGATGAGCTGGTCGCTGCTGCGCTTCTCGGCGCTGGCTTCATCCCAGGTCACGCGCAGCTTTTCGCGCCCCTTGAGGGCGGGCCACATGCCTTCGGCGTAGACGGCGACACCCGAGGGGATCTCTTTGACATCGACGACGCCACGCACCGCCAGCGCATCGCCCGCCTCGAACGAGACGACCTTTCCGCCAAAGCGGGATGGCCGCGCCACAACGACCGTGAGCATGCCGGGCTCGCGGATATCGATGGTGAACTGCGCGGTGCCGTTGGCCTTGGAGGCGCTGTCGAGCTTCCTGACCGCGCCTTCGCGGCCGATCAGCCGGAACTTTGACGGGTCCTTGAGCGGTACGTTCTCAGGCACGGGCAACTGCGCCGCGGCCTGCGCGAACTGGCCGAACCGGCCTCTGCGTCCGGTTCTCGCGTGCCGCAGCACACCGCGCTCGACCGTGATCTCGCCTGCCGGCACGCGCCAGGCCTGCGCCGCCGCCGTGACCAGCATGGCGCGCGCCGTCGCGCCGGCCTTGCGCATCTGCTCGTAGGAGTTGGCGATCGCGCTGGAGCCACCCGTGCCTTGCACGCCGAACGCGAGGTTCTTGTAGAGCTCGGGATTGGACGGAGCGTGCTCGGCCCGCACCTTTGACCAGTCCGCATCCAGCTCTTCGGCAACCAGCGTGGCGAGACCGGTGAACGGTCCCTGCCCGAACTCGATGTGCTTGATGAGCACCGTCACCGTGTCGTCGGCAGCGACGCGCACGAAGGCGTTGGGCGCGAATGCGGCAGCCCCGGCATCCGGTGTAAAAACCTGGGCGGCCCCCGACTGGGCTTTGGCCGCCACCCAATGGCAGATGGAGACCGATGACGAGACCGGCGGCGCCTTTGAGCATCGACCGGCGCGAGAACCCCTTGTGCTGGACTGCCATGGCGTCAGCCCTCCAGCGTGCGCGCGGCATCTTTGATCGCAGCGCGAATGCGGACGTAGGTGGCGCAGCGGCAGATGTTGCCGTTCATGGCGAGATCGATGTCGCGGTCGGTCGGCCGCCGTACCTCGCTGAGCAGCGCGATCGCGCTCATCACTTGCCCCGACTGGCAGTAGCCGCATTGCGGCACGTCGCGGGCAGCCCACGCCCGCTGCACCGCCTGAGCGGCTCGCCCGCTGACACCCTCGATCGTGGTCACCTCGCCATCACCGAGCGCTGCAACTGGAAAGGAGCAGGACCGCAGCGGCTTGCCGTTGAGAAACACCGTGCAGGCGCCGCACTGGGCGATGCCGCAGCCGAATTTCGTGCCCGTGAAACCAAGCGTGTCGCGCAAGACCCAGAGCAGCGGCGTGTCGCCGTCGACATCGACGCTGTGCTGGGCACCGTTGACTTTGATGGTGAAGGCCATGGCTGCCTCGTGGGTGGCTGGAATGCTGAAAAGCCGAAGATTTGCCCTAACGTAGGCAAATCTGAGCAGGTGCAGCAATTCACATAACGCGTGAACGGCGCGCGCGGGTCCGCTGCAAGGCCTTATTTTTCGGGGACTGAGCCACGCAAAAAAGGGCAGCTTCCACCGCCCCTTCGACAAGATTTATTCTGTCCGGCGTTTCACATGCCCTTGGCGCCGCGCGCAATCGCGGCGATTCCGGTGCGCGACACCTCCACCAGGCCCAGCTCCATCATGATAGAGATGAACTGCTCGATTTTGGGCGTACGCTCGCTGAGCTCGAACACGAAATGCTCGGTGGAAGCATCGATCACGTTGGCGCGGAAGATCTCGGCCATGCGCAGGGCCTCGATGCGCTTATCACCCTTGCCTGCCACCTTGATCAACGCCAGCTCGCGTTCCAGCGGGTCGCCGAGCACGGTCAGATCGATGACGCGATGCACGTTCACCAGCCGCTCGAGCTGGTTCTTGATCTGCGCCAGCACCGGCGGCGTGCCGGTCGTGACGATGGTGAAGCGCGACTGATGCTTGGCGTGCTCCGTCTCCGACACGGTCAGGCTCTCGATGTTGTAGCCGCGGCCCGAGAACAAACCAGCGATGCGCGCGAGCACGCCCGGCTCGTTGTCCACCACCACCGAGAACGTGTGGGTGACAGGCGTCTCCTTGTGTTCCTCCAGGAAGTAGGCGGAACCGGGCTGGGTGTTGGGCATGGGCTAGACTCTCTCATTATTTGCTAGAGGAACGGCCTATCCATCGTCGTTCCCGCCAAGCGAAGCGCAGAGCGGGAATCCAGCAACAATCTGCATCGCCTGCGCTGGATTTCCCGCTTGCGCGGGAATGACGATTACACCAGCACCTTGCCTTCCTTGCTGACGGCCTTGCCGATCTCCTCTTCGGTGATGTCCTCGCCCAGCAGCATCTCGTGATGCGCCTTGCCGGAGGGGATCATCGGGAAGCAGTTCGCCAGCGCGGCCACGCGGCAATCGAACAGCACCGGCCGGTCGGCCGGCGCGTCGAGCATCGCCATGATCGAGTCATCGAGATCCTGCGGCTTGTCGCACCTGATGCCGATGCCACCGTAAGCCTCCGCCAGCTTCACGAAGTCGGGCATGGCCGCAGTGTAGCTTTCGGAGATGCGGTTGCCGTGCAGCAGCTGCTGCCACTGCCGCACCATGCCCATGTACTGGTTGTTGAGGATGAATACCTTGACCGGCAGGCGGAACTGCACGGCCGTCGACATCTCCTGGATGTTCATCAGGATCGAGGCATCACCGGCAACGTCGATGACCAGCGACTTGGGATGCGCCATCTGCACGCCGATGGCCGCCGGCAGCCCGTAACCCATGGTGCCGAGCCCGCCGGACGTCATCCAACGGTTGGGCTCCTCGAAGCCGAAGAACTGGGCCGCCCACATCTGATGCTGGCCGACCTCCGTGGTGATGTAGAGGTCGCGATCCTTGGTCAGCGCGTACAGCCGCTCCAGCGCATACTGCGGCATGATGTAGTCTTTGGAGTTCTTGTAGCTGAGGCATTTCTTGCCGCGCCACTTATCGATCTGCGCCCACCAGTTCTTGAGCGCGACCTTGTCGACCGTAGCTGCCTTCATTTTCCAGGTGCGGATCAGCTCTTCCAGCACGTAGCCGACATCGCCGATCACCGGCACATCGACGCGCACGTTCTTGTTGATCGACGAAGGGTCGATGTCGATGTGGATCTTCTTGGAGTGCGGCGAGAACTGATCGATGCGGCCCGTGATGCGATCGTCGAAGCGCGCGCCGATGCACACCATGACATCGCAGTCGTGCATGGCGAGGTTGGCCTCGTAGGTGCCGTGCATGCCGAGCATGCCGAGCCATTCCTTGCCTGATGCCGGAAACGCGCCAAGCCCCATCAGCGTGGAGGTGATCGGAAAGCCGGTGAGACGCACCAGCTCACGCAGCAGCTTGCTCGCCTTGGGCCCGGAATTGATCACGCCGCCGCCGGTGTAGAGCACCGGCTTCCTGGCCTGGCTCATGATTTCCACGGCCTTGGCGATGGCCGCAGGATCGCCCTTGATCCGCGGCTGATACGTCTTGTGCTTGACGTCCTTAGGTCCGGTGTAGGTGCCGGTGGCGAACTGGATGTCCTTGGGAATGTCGACCACGACGGGACCCGGCCGGCCCGTGCGGGCAACGTAGAAGGCCTCGTGCAGGACGCGCGCGAGATCGTCCACGTTCTTGACCAGCCAGTTGTGCTTGGTGCAGGGCCGCGTGATGCCGACCGTGTCGCATTCCTGGAACGCGTCGTTGCCGATCAGGTGCGTCGGCACCTGGCCCGTGATGCAGACGACCGGAATGGAATCCATCAAGGCGTCCGTGAGCCCGGTCACCGCATTGGTTGCGCCGGGCCCTGACGTGACCAGCACCACGCCGACCTTCCCCGTGGACCGCGCATAGCCCTCGGCCGCGTGCACGGCGCCGCCTTCCTGGCGCACCAGGATGTGCTGAACTTTATCCTGCTGGAACAGCTCGTCGTAGATCGGCAGCACGGCGCCGCCGGGATAGCCGAAGAGGTGCTCGACACCCTGGTCGGCGAGCGCGCGGATCACCATCTCCGCGCCGGTCATTTTCTGGGTCATGGCATTCTCAGAGTTGTAGATGGGGTTCTATTGCGCCGGTGGCGCACCCCGCCTGCAGTTTTCGAGGAGCGGCACAGCCATACCGGTCCAAAGATGGGGGGTCAACCGCTAACGATCAATAAACGATAAGTCTATATCGGTCATTCTTTCCATTTGTTGCGCGTTTACTGATTGCCACGAACGCATATTGCGTCTGAGCCATGTCCTCTGCCGCTTGGCGTATTTGCGGGTATCGCTCTTGGCCGCCGTGATGGCGTCCGAAAGCGACACCACGCCCTCGAGGTGACTGGCGAGCGGAGCTACGCCGAGCGCCCGCATCAACGGCAGTTCGCTGGAGTATCCGAACCCCAGCAAAGTCCGCACCTCCTCCAGTGCGCCGCCGGCCATCATCGCATCGAAGCGCGCCTCGATACCTGCGTCGAGCGCGCTACGCTCCGGCATGACCACCAGCCGGACGGTATCACGCTCGCGCAGGACCGGGTTGCCGGGCGCACGCTGCCATTCGGCCAGGGAGCGGCCGGTGCTCTCCAGCACTTCCAGCGCGCGCACGATGCGCTGGGGATCGGTCAGCATGAGACGCGCCGCGGTCTCGGGGTCTTGCGCAGCGAGAAGGGCGTGCAGTTCGGCCGCCGGCCGCACTCTTGCCTGCGCCCGCCAGAAGTCCCGCACCAGCGGATCGGCAGGCGGAACCGGCGACAATCCCTCCAGCAGCACCTTGAAGTAGAGCCCAGTGCCGCCGACCACGATGGGCACGCGCCCAGCCGCTCTCGCTTGCGCGATGGCGCTGGCAACATCCACCGCATAGCGCCCGGCCGAATAGGCTTCGGCGCCGCTGACGAAACCGTAGAGCGCGTGCGGCACGCGGGCTTCCTCTTGCACCGTCGGCCGCGCCGTCAGAATGCGCAGATCGCGATAGACCTGCATGCTGTCGGCATTGATCACCGTGCCGCCCAGCCGCTCGGCGAGGCCCATGGCCAGTCCCGACTTGCCGCTCGCCGTCGGTCCCGCGATCAGGATGGCGCGTGGGGTGGTCATGCGCCCGCTATCGTCCCGTCATCGAGCAGGGGTCGGCGATGCCTATGCCTCCGCGTCGGCGTCCGGATAGAAATTCCTTACCGCGAGAAAACCCAGCACGGCGAACAATATCAGCACCGCGAGCTGCGCAATGACGAACGGAGCCTCGGCCTGCGTAGGCGCCAGGGGCCGCAAGAATGAAACCTTCTGGAAGGCCTGCACCACTCCGACAAAGACATTCAGATAGAGCGCGAAGGTCGCCGTCACGATGTAGATCGAGCGCCACGCACCGGACAGGTGCTGGCCATAGTACGCGATGAGCGCCACAGCGAGCGCCACCAGCGAGATCGCGCCCACCACGTGCGACGGCAATACCTGCGAGAACGGGAACATGAAACCGGTGACGCTGGTCAGCACGGTGGTGGCGAGAAACAGCGTCGTTGCACTCTCGAGTTTCTTGTCGTTCAGCATGCCGAGCAGCACGGCAATGCCGCTTGCGATGCCGATGAGGCTGATCACCACGTGCACGACCGTAAAGGTGACAAACGACATTCCCAGTATCATCGCACGTCTCCAATCAACACGTTGCCAAGCGGGAGCCTAGCGCACGCCACGCTGCGCGTGCAGGCAATTTCACGGCCGGAGGCAACTCCGGCTTTGCGGTCCACCGGATACCTTCACTTCCGAAGGCTTGTCGCCGCACCGGCGCGGCGCCACGAACAGGCCGTTCAGGGGCCTTTCGCCTTTATTTTGACAGGAATTACTGGCGCGTAGGCACCAGCGGGAACTTGAGAGCTCCAACGAGCCAGAGACAAGGCGACAGCCATGGCAGCCCGCGCACGGCGTTCGAGTTCGCGAACCGCTTACGATAACCTGTATGATGACCAAGCCTACGAGCTGGGCGAGTTCCTGCCGGGCGAAAGAATTGGCCGGCCGCCCCCTCGAGCCGGCAGAAAAATTGTGCTGCGGGGCATTTTCTTGCTCGCGGCGGCGGGTGGCGTCTGGGCCTTCATGACCGGTCAGGTTGCCTGGCCGGCGTGGCTGCCCACGGATATATCGGCCATGCTGTCCGCACTGGAGCGCCGCCCGGGTCCCCTTGCAGCCCCCGCACCCCGCGCCGCTGAACCGCTGCCGCGCATCGAAACCGTACCGGAAAAGAACCTGGCCGCGGTCGAAGCGCCGTCGTTGTCACCGCGATCGGCACCCTATAGCAAGGATGCCGCGAGCACTGAAGCAAAGACCGCACCCTTGACGACCGGCGCTCTCCCGCCCGCCGCCAGACATTCTGACGACGCACTCGACGGCCCCTTGCGTCCGGCCATCGCCGATCCCTCCGACCCCTATCAGGTTCGCGCGGCTGCGGTCGGGCTTCACCCCGATCTGTCGCGTGCGTTGCTGGCACGCCTGTCTCCCGCGGACTACCGCAACGCGGGCATTGCCATCAAGACTGCCTTGGCCGAAACAGCCGAGACGGCCGTCTACGTCTGGCCGCGCCAGCGCAAGCCCGAGGAAGCGCTCTTCAAGGTCCGCTTCGTTCCCGGCGCCGCAGCCGGCTGCCGGCGATACGTCGTATCGGTCACCAAGGACGGCTGGCTGACGACAGCTCCACCAATGGAGAAGTGTGGCACTCAGCCGCGCCAGGCGCGGCGCTCATAGACCGCATCGCATCGACCGGCCACGCCAGCGGCGCTTTCCCGGCAATCGAAACCGGCGGGCGGCGCTCGAACCTGCGTGGCGCGGCCGCGCGGCTATGGCCAAGGTTTGCCTCGACTGACGCGGCGGCAGGTTCTAGGTCTGAGCGCTGATTGCCGTCGCCTTGCGATGATCGAAGGCGGCAGTCCGTCAGGGTGAGCAAGGAGATGTCTCATGCGCATCGATGCCATCGCCGTCGGCCACAACCCGCCCGAGGACGTCAACGTCATCATCGAGGTGCCGATCGGGGGCGAGCCGATCAAGTACGAGATGGACAAGGCGGCCGGCACGCTGGTGGTGGACCGCTTCCTGCATACGCCCATGCGCTATCCGGGCAACTACGGCTTCGTCCCGCACACGCTGTCCGAGGATGGCGATCCCATCGACGTGCTGGTCGCCAATACGCGCCCCATCGTGCCGGGCGCCGTCATCAACGTGCGACCCATCGGCGTGCTCAGGATGGTGGACGATGCCGGCGGCGATGAAAAGATCCTGGCCGTGCCCGTGCCCAAGCTCACCAAACGTTACGAGCATGTCATGAACTACACCGACCTGCCTAAGATCGCGCTGGAGCAGGTCCAGCATTTCTTCGAGCATTACAAAGACCTAGAACCCGGCAAATGGGTGAAGATGAACGGCTGGGGCGACGCAGCCGAAGCCAAGAGGCTCATCCGAGAAGCCATCGAGCGCGCCAAGGGGTGATGAGCGGCATAGGCGCGCAAAGGGGCGCCGGGACGTTGCAAGGCTTGCTCTGTCCGACTAAACGAAGGCACAGAGAGGCAGCATTGAGGAGAACTCTTTGACTCTCATCAAACCATTCCGCGCCCTGCGCCCGGTACCTGCCCGGGCGCGCGAGATCCTCGCTCCGCCTTACGATGTGCTCTCCAGCGCCGAAGCGCGCGAGCGTGTCCGCGGCAAGCCGTGGAGCTTCCTGCACGTCTCCAAGCCCGAGATCGATCTGCCGCCGAACACCGATCCCTACTCGGACGCCGTGTATGCGAAAGCCGCCGAGAACCTCCAGCGCATGATCGCCGAGCGTGTCGTGATGCGCGATGCGCGCGAGCATTACTATGCCTATCGCACCACCTGGCAGGGCCGGCGCCAGACGGGCCTCGCCTGCGTGACCGCGCTGGCCGGCTATGAGAACGGCCGCGTCCGCAGGCACGAGCTGACCACGCCCACCAAGGAAACCGATCGCGTGCGCCAGATCGAGGCGCTCAACGCCCAGACCGGCCCGGTGATGATGGCCTATCCGCACGCCCCGGAGATCGACCGGCTGCTGAAGCGCGCCACTGAGCGCGATCCCGATGTGGCCGTCACTGCCGACGACGATGTCGTTCACGAGCTGTGGGTGATCGCGGACAGCGGGCCGATCAGCGAGCTTACAAGCGCCTTCGAGGCCGTGGGCGCGCTCTACATTGCCGACGGCCACCACCGCTCGGCAGCGGCCGAGCGCGTGTCGGCGGCACGCGGCGGCAGCAGTTCGGATGGCTCGCACCGCTATTTTCTCAGCGTGGTGTTCCCCCACCACGCCATGACCATCCTCGACTACAACCGCGTCGTGCGCGACCTCAACGGCCGCACGCCCGAGCAGCTCTTGAAAGAGATCGGCGAGCGCTTCGCCGTCACACCTTCAACCTCACCGGCGCGGCCGGCCGAGGCACGCGAGTTCGGCATGTATCTCGACCGCCGCTGGCACCTTCTGAAACTTCGCCCCGACCTCGTGCCGGAGGACGACGCCATCGGCCGCCTGCCCGTGACGCTGCTCGCCCGCAACCTGATCGAGCCGATCCTGGGCATTGCCGACCAGCGCACCGACAAGCGCATCGATTTCGTCGGCGGCGGCCGCGGCCTGCAGGAGTTGGCGCGCAGAGTGGACTCCGGCGAGATGGCCGTCGCCTTCGCGCTTTTCCCCACCAGCATGGACGACCTGATGGCGGTGGCGGATGCCGGCGCGATCATGCCGCCGAAGTCCACCTGGTTCGAACCCAAGCTCGCTGACGGCATGGTCAGCTACGTGTTGGATTAGGGCTGCGTTCGGCCGCCCGCCGCTTCTGCAAACCCTGCTTCCGTGCTATCGCGCCACATGGCCCAATCCCTCGAAACACGGCGCGCTTCCCAGTGGTACCGGCCGACGGCGATCGCCCGGTCCATCGCCATCCGGCCGAAGGTTTATCTGGCGGTGCTGGCAGGGGTCGCGGCAGGTGCAATGCTGCCGAATACGTTGTCAGGCAGCTTGCGTACGGCCATCGCGGCCGACATCGGGGCCCTTGTCTATCTCGTCCTGGGCTTCCGCATGATGATGTCCTGCGCCGGCGACGTGATCCGCAAGCGGGCGGCGACACAGGATGACGGCAGGGTGGTGATCCTGGCTGTCGTCCTCATTGCCATTGCGCTGAGCTTCTGGACCATCTTCGGGGTGCTCAGCGAGGCCAAGCAGGTCAGCGGCCAGGCGAAGGCCCTGCACACGGCTCTTGCTGCCGTGACCATCCTGCTGTCCTGGCTGGTGACCCAGGTGGTCTTCACCTTCCACTACGCCCACGAGTTCTACCGGCCCGATGACACGGCCGAAAAGCACACCGGCGGCCTCGAATTTCCCAGGGACAACAGCCCCGATTACTGGGATTTCTTCTATTTCGCCACGTCGATCGGCGCGGCCTCGCAGACGTCCGATATCGCCATCCGCACCAAGGCTCTGCGCCGGCTCGTCACGCTGCATGCCATTATTTCGTTCTTCTTCAACACGGCGGTGCTGGCGCTGGCCATCAACATCGGTGCCAGCCTGATCTGACGGCAACGTCCCTTCTGCGCGGAACGGCTAGCGCTGGGGCGCCACCCAGCGTGCCCGGATTTCCTGCACGAGCCGGCGCAGCTGCGCTCTGAGCCTCCGGGATGCGGCGATCATCGCGACTTTGATCTTCAGCCATGCCGGACGCCAGGTGCGCTCCTGCGCGATCACGGCGCGTTTCGCGCGCTCCTTCCAGAGGCGGCTGACACGCCATACCCACGAGGCGCGCACGCGCTCAACCAGCGCTTCCTTCCACGGCATGATCGTATCGTAGGCCCACGCGAACCAGCCGATCTGCATCAGTGCCGGCTGCGTCAGCATGAAGATGCGCGCAACCAGCGCCGTGGCCACCACCTTCGCCCCCGCGAACAGGAGCGCCGCCAGCACGAACTGCCCCTGCGCGACCAGGAACAGCGCCAGGAACTTGAGGGGCAGCAACAAGGCCGACGGCACAACGAATACGAACAGCGCAGCGTAGGGAGGCAGCCGGGCGATGGCTGTTTCGACCTGCGCCCAGGGCCGCCAGCGCGCCAGCCGTCCCAGAAGGTCAGCAAGGGGCCGCCACCCCCACTCCTCGAGCAGAATCAGGAGCGCGAGGGCAATCTGCAGCACAGTGCGCAGCACGGGTTTCACGACCCGCCAGCCCGCACGCACGGCAGGTCCAACCTCGCGCACGACAATCCTGCAGGCGACAAACGCACGCTTCCACAGCTGCTGCAGCCCTGCCCTTTGGCCAGGTAGTCCCGTCTCTTCATTCATGGCTTGCCGGAACGTCTGCCCTATCCAAATTCTCTCGCGCTGAAAATAGCTTGGGTGGACTTGCCAGGGGTAAAGAAATGAGCGTTCAGCTGGTTTTTTTCGTTCGTTCGGACGATAAAGCTCAGTCCACGCAGAATCCCCGTCACTGTGTCACGCAGGTGACTGCAAATGCTTCCCAATTGGGGTACGGTGCATCTACATTGAGATTGCGCGGAGGGGATGGAACCGTCGTAATAATGGTGCTGTTGGTTTCGGTGCGGGCAACCATTCCAAAGGGTCCGTTGCGGCATTGCTGCCGTGGCGGATCACTTTTTTTGTGCTCCCGCCTAGTCCCGCCCCAAGCCCCAAGTTCACGAAACCGACGGCAGCCCATCCGGGCTCTTGGCCGCTTCTGAGCCAGGCTCGGCCGGAAAACTTGCATCGCCACCGTCGAGGCGGCCGCCTTTGATCCGCTCACCCTCTTGCGCCAGCACCTCCGCCAACTGCTCGCGTGCTTTCTCCGCCTGACGCTGCCGATTCCACAGACTGGCATAGAGTCCGCCCTTCGCCAGCAACTCGCCGTGCGTCCCCTGCTCCACCAGGTGCCCCGCATCGAGCACAAGAATATTGTCGGCGCCGATGATGGTCGACAGCCTGTGCGCAATGACGAGCGTGGTGCGGTCCTTGGCAACCAGGTCGAGCGCATCCTGGATCTCTTTTTCCGTATGGCTGTCGAGCGCGCTTGTCGCCTCGTCGAGGATCAGGATCGGCGGCGCCTTGAGGATCGTGCGCGCGATGGCGACGCGCTGCTTCTCGCCGCCGGAGAGCTTCAAGCCGCGCTCGCCCACCATAGTGCGATAGCCGTCCGGCAAAGCGCGGATGAAGGGATCGATCTGGGCCAGGCGCGCGGCTTCGTGCACCTCCTCGGCGCTGGCATCCGGCCTGCCGTAGCGGATGTTGTAGAGGATGGTGTCGTTGAACAGCACGGTGTCCTGCGGCACCACGCCCAGCGCCGCGCGCAGTGATTTCTGCGTCACGTCGCGGATATCCTGGCCATCGATGGTCACGCTGCCGCCGGCCACATCGTAGAAGCGCAGCAGGATGCGCGACACCGTCGACTTGCCCGCGCCCGACGGGCCCACGATGGCCACCATCTTGCCGGCCGGCACCTCGAAGGAAAGGCCGTCGAGGATGATGCGCTCCGGCTCGTAGCTGAATTTCACGTTGTCGAAGCGGATGGTGCCACCGGAAGCCCTGAGCGCCGTCGCATCCGGCCGGTCCGCCACCTCCGGCGCAACCGCAAGCACGTCCATCATGCGCTCGATGTCGATCAGCGACTGCCTGATCTCGCGATACACCATGCCCATGAAATTGAGCGGAATGAACAGCTGCAGCA
Source organism: uncultured Alphaproteobacteria bacterium (assembly GCA_963814055.1). GTDB lineage: Bacteria > Pseudomonadota > Alphaproteobacteria > Rhizobiales > Hyphomicrobiaceae > AWTP1-13. The sequence goes on along the minus strand of CAWFBJ010000017.1, from coordinate 520,195 downwards.
GCAGCGCATTCACCATCACGAACTGGCCGACCGTTTTCTGTCCGGCCGCCACGTCGAGGCCCGCCATCACCATGCACAGCGTGAGCGCACCGGTGAAGATCGTCGCCTGTCCGGCGTTGAGCACAGCCAGTGACGTATAGGCCTTGATACTGGCCTGCTCGTAGGCCGCCATCGACTGGTCGTAGCGCTTGGCTTCACGTTCCTCGGCGCCGAAGTATTTGACCGTCTCGTAGTTGAGCAGGCTGTCGATGGCCTTGGTATTGGCCTCCGTGTCGCTCTCGTTCATGTCGCGGCGGATCTTGATGCGCCAGTTGGTCGCCTGCACCGTGAACCACAGGTACAGCACGATCATGCCGAATACGGTGGCCACGAAGCGCCAGTCGAACTCGTAGGCACACACCGCAAGTACCAACACGAACTCGACGATGGTCGGCACGAACGTCATCAACACCATGCGCGAGATGTTCTCGATCCCGAGCCGGCCGCGTTCCAGGACGCGCGTGAGGCCGCCGGTCTTGCGTTCCAGATGAAAACGCAGCGACAACCGGTGGATGTGGTCGAACGTGGTGAGCGCGAGCTTGCGCACGGCATGCAGGGCGACCTTGGCGAACATGCCTTCTCGCACCTGCACCAGCAGCGTCATGGCGATGCGCGTGGCGCCGTAGATCAGGATGGCGAGCACCGGCACGCCGATCAACCACGTGAGGGCCGCGGCATCGGGCAGCTTGCCGCCGGCCGCAGCCACCAGCGCATCCGTTGCCCACTTGAAAGTGAACGGCATCGCCACCGTCACGATCTTGGCCGCCAGCATCAGCGCCAGCGAAAGCACGACGGTGATCTGCAAGTCCGGCCGGTCAGACGGCCATACATATGGAGCAAGCCCCCTGAGAGCACGCAGCTGCTCAGGCGAGGGCTTGACGCGTGCAGCCAGGCCGGCAATTGCGCTGCCGCCGGCGGCGCGGAGGGGTCGTTGCATGGCCGTGGCTTTAGCCCCGGCAGATGCCGTTGTCGATGAGCACCTGCACCGCCCGCAAATATGAGAGCCCGAGCAGCCGGTGAAGCGTTAGCCTCGTCGCGCCATGCGCGGCAGGTAGATGCGCTGGCAGGGGTAAATCCTGTCGGCATTCCGGATCGCGCGCCGGTTGACGGCGCGAATCCGGCTATACCTGCGCGACGTACCGTAGTGGCGCATGGCGATAGCGGACAGCGTGTCACCCTTCTGCACAACATACCAGCCGGGCAGGCTGACATTTGTCCCGGCGGCGCTGCACGCGGCCGCTGCCCCGCTCCGCGGCTGATCGGCGGGTGGTGTTGCAGATTGCGGACCCGCCGGGGCCTTGCTGGGGGTCTTGGCAGCGATCCTGGCGTCGGCTCTCTGCTTGTTTTCGAGGGCTTTGGCCGCAGCCGCCGCCTTTCTTGCCTCGGCTGCAGACGTGGCCTGTTGGCGTTTGGTTTCTGCTGCCACAGCGGCATCGAGAGCTGCCTTGGCGGCCGCAGCACGCTTCACCTCTGCCGCTTGCGCAGCATGGATCGCGGCCTTTGCCTCGGCTGCCTTGTTCGCCTCAGCCGCAGCTTTCTTGGCCTCCTGTGCCGCCTTGGCATTCTCCGCCCGCTTCGCGTCTGCTGCACTGTTGATCTCGACAGCGCGCTTCATCTCGGCAGCCTTGGCGTCCGCGACCCGTTTTGCCTCTGATGCTTTTGCGTCCGCGGCAGCCTTCGCATCGGCCGCCTTCTTGGCCTCGTCTGCAGCCCTGGCATCTGCAGCGCGCTTTGCATCTGCCGCTTTCGCCGCATCGGCCGCGGCCTTCGCATCGGCTGCCTTCTTGGCCTCGTCCGCAGCCTTGGCATCTGCAGCGCGCTTTGCATCTGCCGCTTTCGCCGCGTCGGCAGCAGCCTTCGCATCGGCTGCCTTCTTGGCCTCGTCCGCAGCCTTGGCATCTGCAGCGCGCTTTGCATCTGCCGCTTTCGCCGCGTCGGCAGCAGCCTTCGCATCGGCTGCCTTCTTGGCCTCGTCGGCGGCCTTGGCGTCGGCAGCGCGCTTTGCATCTGCCGCTTTCGCTGCGTCGGCAGCAGCCTTCGCATCGGCCGCCTTCTTGGCCTCGTCGGCGGCCTTGGCGTCGGCAGCGCGCTTTGCACCTGCCGCTTTCGCCGCATCGGCGGCAGCTTTCGCATCCGCAGCCTTTTTGGCCTCGTCGGCGGCCTTGGCATCGGTCGCACGCTTGGCGTCCGCGGACTTCTTCGCATCATCCGCGGCCTTCGCATCGGCCATCCGCTTTTCATCTGCGGCTTTTTTCGCATCGTCGGCAACCTTCGCCTCCGCGAGGCGTTTGGCCTCCGCCGCCTTTGCAATCTCTGCCTTCTTCTGTTCCGCGATGACCCTCGCCTCCGCCAAACGCTGCGCGTCGGCGGCTTTTCGAGCCTCATCCGCCGCTTTCGCGTCCGCAGCCTTCTTGGCATCCTCAGGCGATTTCGTGTCCGCGGCCTTCCTGGCTTCCTCGGCGGCCTTGGCATCGGCCACGCGCTTGGCCTCTGCGGCCTTTGCAATCTCTGCCTTCTTTTGTTCCGCGATTACCCTCGCCTCCGCCAGACGCTGCGCGTCGGCAGCTTTCTTAGCCTCATCCGCGGCTTTCGCGTCCGCAGCTTTCTTGGCATCCGCGGCAACCTTTGCGTCTGCAGCAGCCTTGGGGTCGGGCTCGGAACGCCGGATTTCCGCCAAGCGGCGCTCTTCCGCTGCTTTCTTCGCATCCACCGGAGCAGAGGCGGCCTTAGGCGGTGGCTGGGCGACCTGGGAGGTATCCGGTTTTCCGGCGGCGGCTTTCTTTTCCGCATCCGCCACCGGGTCCCAGGGGCCCGCCGGCGGCGTTCCTCCCGCCAGCATCCCCATCAGCGCCTGGAAGTCGCGGCGCGAGCGCTGGAACCAGCTCAGCGGCGGCCCCACGGTGTGATCCAGCTTCAGCGATGGCCCTGCGTCGGATTTCGGCGTCTGGGCCTGGGCCAACCGCTGACGCTCGAGGACGACGCTGAACTCCCTCGTGGCCGCCTCCGCCAAGCCTTCGGCGTACCCTCTCAGCCCGTCTTGCGCCGGCTCCGTCGCTGCCGAGCCTGCTCCGGCTTGCGCGAGTGACGCCACCATGACGGCAAAGAGTGCTGTCGTTGCAAAGCGCATATATCGAGCGGCCTTCATGCGAGCGCGTCCCCGAGTTTGTCCGGCAGGAAAATTCTCTTAGTCTCTAGCCCTTGTGCTGGAAGGCTGCAGGGGCCCGTTAACTGCCAACCCTAACCTTAATCACACGGCGGCTCGCCCGCAAACAACCGTGCGGGGTGTTGCGGCAATCAGCCAACCCGTGCCGCCATGCCGCAATTTGGCGCCTCCGCCGCCGTACCATTTACGTATTCGGGGCGCGAGCCATGACAACATCACAAACAACAAGGCATCTTCATGGGAGACCGCCAGGGAGACCGCCGGAAGGCCAATCAACAAAAGGCTCAAATGCAGCAGAAAACGAATAAGATCAGCCGTCCCAAGCTCCGCCCGATCCGCAATATCTGCGTCTACTGTGGCTCGAATGTCGGCATCAATCCGGCCTATGCCGATGCCGCCCACACGCTCGGCCGCATGATGGCCGAGGCCGGGATCGGCCTGGTGTACGGCGGAGGGGGGCTCGGCCTGATGGGCGAACTTGCGCGCACCGTGCAGGCGCACGGCGGCAAGGTGACCGGCATCATTCCAGGCTTCCTGTCGAAGAAGGAGCGCATGCTGCGCGATGTCCACGAGATGATCGTGGTCGAGGACATGCATCAGCGCAAAAAGCTCATGTTCGACAAGTCCGACGCCTTCGTTGCGCTGCCCGGCGGCATCGGCACGCTGGAGGAGCTTGTGGAGCAGCTCACCTGGGCTCAGCTCGGCCGCCACACCAAGCCCATCGTACTGGTGAACATCGAAGGCTTCTGGGCTCCGTTCCTGGAGCTGCTGCATCACATGCGCCGCGAAGACTTCATCCGGCAGGCCATGGACGTGCGCTTCGCGACCGTGGATCGCGCCGAGGATGTGCTGGATGTCGTTTGCGCCTCGCCCAAACCGGCGCGCCCGGACGCCGACGCCGTCGTCGCCGAGAAATTCTAAGCCTCTAACGCCCTCCCGCGAGGCGATGGACCGGCGCGCATGCCTTTGCTCGTTGCGCGGTTGCGTTTTATGCTGCCCCTGGCCTGACCGGCGCGACCCGCCGGAGGCGATGGGGGCTCATGACACCGTTTCTCGATGCCAACAGCCAGCGCGCCCACAAGGCCCGCAATACGCTGCATTCGTTGCTGCTGGTCGGCGGCCTGGGTTTGCTGACCGGGTTCTCCGCCTGGCTCATCTGGGGTGGGATGGGCGTGGCGATCACGCTGGTCGCCATCGGCGTCATCTACGCCTTTGCGCCGCGCCTGCCGCCCGAAGTGCTGATGAGCATGTATCGGGCGCGCCCGCTCGACCCCCGCAACGGCGGGTCCATCCTGCACATCGCCGATGTGCTCAGCGATCGCGCTGAGCTGCCCGCTCCGCCGCGGGTCTACGTCATCCCGAGCATGACGCTCAACGCTTTCGCCACCGGCACGACCCAGAAGTCCATGATCGGAGTGACCGAAGGATTGCTGCGCCGCCTCACGCTCAACGAGCTTGCCGGCGTGCTGGCCCACGAGATCAGCCACATCCGCAACAACGATCTCGCCGTCATGAGCCTGGCCGACGTCATGACGCGCTTCACGCAGATGCTGTCCTATCTCGCGGTGTTCCTGGCGCTGTTCAACCTGCCTGCTTTCATTCTGGGCGACTCGGAAATCTCCTTTACCGGCCTCCTCCTGCTCTACCTCGCGCCGACCGCCAGCAGCCTGATCCAGCTGGCCCTCTCGCGCACGCGCGAGTACGACGCCGACCTCGAAGGCGCCGGCCTCACCGGCGATCCCGCATCCCTCGCCTCGGCATTGGAAAAGCTGGAGCGCTATCAGGGACACTTCTGGGAAGACATGATGCTTCCTGTTCCCGGCCGGCGCATTCCGCAGCCCTCGCTGTTGCGCTCGCATCCGTTGACGCAAGAGCGTGTCGCCCGCCTGCGCGCGCTGCAGGACGCCCCGATGCTGCCGCAGCTCTCCATCGCCGAGGAACCGATGGTGTCGCTGGTCGGCCTCGGCCCCATCGCCATGCGCCCGCGCTATCGCTGGACCGGCGTGTGGTTCTAAGCTGGCCGTGCAGGGACCTGACCTCTTGAAGTGCAACCGCCCGTAGGCCAACGGCCCTCAAGCCACACCGTAGGGAGCGTTCATGATCCATAGCCGCGATCGAATCCTGACCACACACGTGGGCAGTCTGCCGCGCAACGACGTTCTGTCCGACCTGCTGGTCAAGCGTGAGGCCGGCGAGGCCTACGACAAGGCCGTGTTCGAGGCCGAGATGGACAAGGCCGTGCGCCACGTGGTGGACAAGCAGAAGGCGGCTGGCATCGACGTCGGCAACGACGGCGAGCAGCAGCGGGTCGGCTTCCAGACCTACGTGCCGGCGCGCATGGCCGGCTTCGGCGGCGTCTCCAAGCGGCGTCGCGGTCGCGAGTTCGAGGAGTTCCCCGAGCTCATGGACTACCTGAAGCACCGCTTCCCTCACGTCAGCAAGCAGCAGAACGCGCCGGAGTGCCAGAGCGAGCTCAAGTACCTCGACATCGCGCCGTTGCAGCACGAGATCGCCCGCTTCAAGGCCGTGGCGCAGAGCAGCGGCGCGTTCTCCGAGACTTTCATGACGGCGCCGTCGCCGGGCATCATCTCCTCCACCATGCTCAACGCGCATTACGCCTCGCACGAGGCCTACCTCGAGGCGATCGCGCGCGAGATGAAGAACGAGTACCAGGCCATCCACCGCGCGGGGCTGCTGCTGCAGATCGATGCCCCCGATCTCGCCATGGACCGCACCATGCACTACCGCGACCTCTCGGACTCCGAGTTCGCCAAGGCGGTGGAGTTGCACGTGGCCATGATCAACAAGGGGATCGAGGGCATCCCGCGCGACCGCGTGCGGCTGCACATCTGCTACGGCAACTGGGAGGGCCCGCACGTCCATGACATCGCGCTGGCGAAGATTCTGCCCGCCCTCTATCAGGCTAACGTCGGTGCGCTGTCGATCGAGTTCTCCAATCCGCGCCACGCCCACGAGTACGAGGCGCTGAAGGTGCATCCGCTGCCGGCGCACATGCTCCTGATCCCCGGCGTGATCGAGACCACCAGCAATTTCGTCGAGCACCCGCAGGTGGTGGCGCGGCGCATCGAGGAGGCGGTGGCGGTGGTGGGCGACCGCGAGCGTGTGATCGCCTCCACCGACTGCGGCTTCGGCACCTTCACCAACCGCGAATGGGTGATCGAGCCGGCGGTATGGCTGAAGCTCAAATCACTGCGCGAGGGCGCCGACATCGCCTCGGCCAAGTTGTGGGGCCGGGCATAGGCGACACCGCGCGTATTCCCTCTCCCCATATTTCATGGGGAGAGGGTTAGGGTGAGGGGCGGCCACATGTTCGGCGCTGGAGTTTATCGCCGCCCCTCACCCCGGCCCTCTCCCCGCGAAGAGCGGGGAGAGGGAGACGACCCCCGCTCTACTTCGCCTTCTCGTAGGGATAGATCAGCGTGCCGGTCTCGAACCGCTTGGGACCGACGATGGTCTGCACGCTCATGCCGCGGAACTGGTCGAGCGCGTCGTTCTTGATGCCGTGGTACTGAACCGCGATGAAGCGCGACTCGGTCCACTCGCCACCGGCTCCGAACTTCACATCCCCCATGATGGTCTTGAAAGTCGCGGTGCGGAAATAGTCAGCGAGCTTGTCGTCGTTCACGCTGTTGGCCCCGCTGATCGCCTGTTCGATAAGCTGCGCATAGGCATAGCCCCAGGTCCCCAGGTAGTAGCCGAGCGGGTCAACGCCCTCGGCCCCCGCGCGCGCCTGATACTTCTCCAGGAACTCGTTGACGCCGGGATACTGCATGGTCTTGGCGGGCACCCACGTTTCGTAGTTGGTGATGCCGTTGAGCAGGGGGCCGAGCTGCCGCTTGATGGCGGTGGCCTGAATGCCGACCATGGCCCCGCCGACGATCTTCGCCTTGAAGCCGATCTCGTTGATGGCGCGGATCAGGCCCACCGAGTTCGAGCGGATAGGAGCAGAATACAGCGACGTCGGGATTGGCAGCCTGGATCGCACGGATGATCGGGGCGAAGTCGGTGGTCGTCGGGGGATAAGTCTTGTCGTAGACGATCTTCAGTCCGGCCGCCGTGGCGTTCTGGCGCGCGCCGTCGCAGACGTTGCGCCCAAACTCGGCGTCCGCCGCCATCAGCGAGATACTCTCTGGCCTCGGGCTCTGCGCGACGACCACGTCGAAGAACGGTTTGGTGAAGGCGGGCTTGGGGTCCGGCCCCGTGGGGATCATCGCGAAGTACTTGTTGTATTTGAACTCGCTGTTGACGCCGGTGCCGAACAGGGCGGGAAACACCTTGCCGCGCTGCATGGCCACGGGCATCGCCGGGGCGATCATGTTGGTGGCATAGCCGCTGACGATGACGTTGACTTTGTCGATGTCGAGCAGCTTGGCGTAGATGCCCGGCACCGTCGAAGGATTGCTCTGGTCGTCGTAGTAGACGAGCTTCACCGGTCTCCCGATCAGCCCGCCCTTCTTGTTGATGTCCTCTTCCCAGATCTTCATGCCCAGCAGCGCCGACTTGCCGTTGGCACCCAGCGGCCCGGTCATCGCCATGCCAAAGCCGATCCGGATCGGCTCCTGCGCTTGCGCCGGCTGGATGGAGAAAGCCACCAGCGTTGCGGCCACCGCGCCGGCAAAAGCTGCGATCCGCTTGAGATTGCACCACTTGACCCGTTCTTGCATGCCACCATCCTCCCTGGTGTTTGAAAACGACTTGAGATCCAACTCCCAGCTACTCCGTCATCAATGCCTCCCCGCCCATGATCTGCGGCAAGGACGGCACGAGACGCTTCCTTGTTTCCCAGCGCGCGACCAGACGCCTGGCCCGGTCGAATGCTTTTCGGAAAGAAGTCTCCTGCCTGAGGGCCCTGTTGAAATAGGCATCGCCGAAGTAGGTCCACTGCCGCTGGTCGTCGCATCCAAAAGAGGTGCGGTCCGCGCGCGCCGCTGCGATCACCAGCGTGTTCGCATTCGCAAGCGCCGGGATGAAGCTGCCCGAGTGACAGGCGGAGACGACGACGATGCGCCGTTTGATACCCGATCGATCGAGCATGCTCTTCAGCATGCCCGGCGTCAGGTGTTCCAGGCGCAGGCCCGGCATCACGACCGCCAGCAGCGCCCGTTCCCCGTGCGAAGTCAGAAACAGGAAGAGCGTGTCCCGGCCGGGGTCCATGATCTTCCCCACGTGCTGCAGCGCGCGCTCGAGGTTCTGCGGACTGGCGAGAGGGAGTTCATCGACCGTGGTGACGTGATTGACGAGCGCGACCGATCGGCCACTGGTCCCGAACCGCGCATTGAACAGTTCACGCACGGCCACGACCTCGCGCTTGAACACAGCCTCCGGTCCGTAACCCGCAAAGCCGACGAAATAGAGATGGCCCGCTGGATCGGACGGAGAGGACGGTTGCAGCTCCGACAATGCACGGTCGATGATTGCCGCCTGGTTTGCATGGGCAACGTCCGTATCGGGACCAGCGGCGGGAAGTTGCTGCAGCACCAACAGGAGCGCCGCAACGAGTGCCCCCGATGCAATACCCGCGCGGCACGCGGGCCTCGCAATAGTTGCCATGCCAAGCCCTCAGCGATTCACTGCATCTACCGCCCAGATAGGCGGGCCGCCGCACACCAGCATGACCGTCCTGCTCGCCCAGTTCAATTGCGCTTGCATATGCCCCTGGGGCACCTGGCGTGGCTCGGGTCATTTCCGTCGCGTGTACCGATGCCCCGCCGCAACCGTGAACTTTCTCTAAGTTGTTCATCCATATTATTAATTTGGCACTCTCTTTAACCCTCTGGTGAGGCTTTGCCGCTAAGCGTGAGAGGTCGCCGCAGCGTTTGCCAGGGCGACGGGACACTTGTTTGCAAGCCGTGACCGCCGATCACGATCCAGTGCCAGCGTCTGCAAATCGATCAACAGCGCCGTCTGCATTTTGAACTTGCGGATGGACAGACCAAGCGACGTTAGACCCATGCAGCATCACCCAAACGCAACGGGCGCCTCTGTCATTCCGACGGTGCGCTATCGCAACGTCCCCGCAGCCGTTGCGTGGCTGCAGCAGGCATTCAATTTCGTACCGCATCGCCTCGTCAAGGATGCGAAAGGCGCCGTACTTTACGCCGAACTCACGTTCGGCACCGGCATGGTGATGGTGGCTCCGATCCAGGAGTCCCCGCTCGGCGACCTGATGGTGCAGCCCGACGAGATCGGCGGCGTCGAAACGCAAATCTGCTATCTGTTCGTGGACAACGCCAAGGCGCACTACGCCCGCGCCAAGGCGGCGGGCGCCGAGATCGTGCTGGACATCGAGGTGGAGGCCACCGGCGGTCGCGGATATTCCTGTCGCGATCTCGAAGGACACGTGTGGAATTTCGGCACCCACAATCCCTGGAACATCCAAACTGCGGCCAGCGATCGCCCGGGGTCGCGCCGCACCTGGAAGGTCCTCGCCGCGTGCCTGCTGCTCGCGGTCACCGGCACCCTCTATCTGCACAAACCTGCGCGCAACGTGGCGAGCCACCTTGCCCTCACGATCCTGGACAAGGTCTCAACCTCGATCGAGCCCGCGCTGGCCGAGCAGACGCCGGATCGAGCCGGCGACGACGCCGCGCTGCGCGACATGCGCGACCAGCTTTCCAAAGAACGCCTCGCCCGCGTCGCCGCCGACCGGCAGGTCAGCGACATTCGCGAACAGCTGGCGCAGGAGCGCCGTGGCCGCGAGGCTGCCGAGCTCACCAAGAATACAGGCGAGGGTCGGATGCAGAACCCTGTCCTTCCCGGCCCTTCGCATGCCGCCCTGAAGGTCGCGGAAACCGCTGCCGCGGAGGCACGTGGGGAACTCGCCAAGGTGCGCGGCGCACTTGTGGCAGCGGCCGGACAGCTTGCCCTGGCCCAGAAGGCCAAGGAGGTTGCCGAACAGAGCGCCCAAGAAGCGCGCGAACAATTCGCACAGTTGCGCAATGCCCGTGAAGCCGCGGAAACCGCAGCCAGTGCGGCTCGCGAGCTGGCTGTGCGCGAGCGCAATACGCGCATCGCGGCGGAGCGCACTTTGAGGCAAGCCAAGACGTCGCCCTATACGCCCTATCCGCTGCAATAACGGCCGAGGTTGCCAAGCCTCTGCCGAATGCGCGTTGCGACACGCATGGATTGCCGCCGCGGCGGTGGGTGAACCAATCGGCCGACCCGTTCGCGGATGACCCTCGCTACTGCGCGGTGCTTCCGGCCTCTCCCACGATCACGAACGGCGCCCAGTAGGAGGGCGGCTCGCCTTTCGCAATCAGCGCCAGCATGGCGCTGCGAAACGCTTGTCCCCGGCCCATCTTCGGATTGGCGGCTAGAGCCGCGAAGGTCGTGGTCGTGAGTTCCGTCGCCGCCTGCGAATACACCGCCCAGTGCGAGACCAGCAGCGCACGGGCGCCGGCATAGAAGAACGCGCGCGCCAGCCCCGACAGCGCCTCGGCGCCCTCGTTGGCGCCGGCTGCCGTATTGCACGCAGACAGCACGACCCATTCGGCGTTGAGGCTGAGCGCTGCGATTTCCGACGCCGTCAGCAACCCGTCGTCCGCATCCGTCGCCACCGGAGGCGGCGTCAGCACCAGGGCCGGCTCGGCCAAGCCGGAAAGATCGCCCGCAACCAGCCCGTGCGTCGCGAATTGGATGACACGATAGTCCTTCAGGGGCGCCGCCTTGACCCGCGCCTCGGAAGCCGCTTCCCGCAGATTGATGGCATCGGGCGTGGCGCCGAGCACCTTGCCGATGGCACGCAGTTCGTCGGCAGTATCGGGTAACGGTGTAAGTTCGCGGACGGCACGAATGTCGGCAAGACCGTTGCGATAGAAGCGGCCCGGCACGGAACTCGAGCGTTGCGCGCCGCGCTTCCGTGGAGCGGCCGGCCCATCCAGAACGGGATCGCCTACGCCAAAAAACGGTTTCGTGGCCGTGCCGCGCGGTACCAGCTTGCGCAGCGCGTTCAGGGACTGCACCGACGGCAACACGCTCAGGGCGTGGCTCTTGATCAGCCAGGCCGCATCGCGCAGCGCATCGGTCCCGGTTTGCGGCCCCGGCGGCGCGGTGATCAGCACCTGGAAAGGAATGCTTGTCAGCGGCCCCGTGGGAACCACGATCAAATGCCGCTTGCCGGCAAGCACAGACGCGACGGGACCAAACACGAGCTTATAGAGCGTGTGCGCGCGCGTGAGATCGAAGCCCTGGACAACGCCGGCCTTGCTGCCCGCGCTGCCTTCCGCGTCCTGCTGCGCCAGGGGATCGAGGCCGTTGCGCAGCACGGCCACATGCCCGGCCAATGCCGCACTGCCGGCGTCGATTTCGGCCCACTCCGCGCGCTCACGCGTGAGCGCCCAGACAAAGCTCTTGGTCGACCCCACGAGCACGGCAACCAGCGCTTCATCGTCCTTGAGCAGCGCCTGCACCGCTGAGGCTGACAGCGGTCGCGGATCGGAGAGGGCGACATAGTCTGGATAGGACCGGCTGATCTGCGCACGGTCTTCCCGGGCGGCCCGTTCGGCGCGGTCGATGTCGGCACGCACCCCCGTGCGGCGCGTGTTGAACCGGTCGTAGCCTGGCAGCGCCTTTTCCGCTGCCTCCATGCGCGCATGAATGGCCATGATGTCGCCGGCGCCCTTGCCGGTTGCCTCGTTCAGCTCTCTGAGTTCCTTGCCGATCACGCCGCGCTCGCGGTCGGCATTCTCGCAGCCAGCCTTCTTCTGTCCCGGCGGGCATTGGTCGAGCAGCGCGGTCATCCGCTGCACGAGCTCCGTCTGCCGTTTGATGTTGGGCGCCTGGTCGCGGTTGCGCGCGATGCTGGCGGCGCGGAACTCCTCGAGCGCCGTGCTGTAGGCGGTGTTTGCCATCTGCACGGCGTACCATTCGGTAAGCAGCTTCTGGTCTTCGTCATGCAGCGCCAGCACCTTGTCGGCGTTGTCCTGCACGCTGCGGATGCGCCGCCCGAGATCGGTATCGCTGGTGCCGAGCCGAGCCGTCATCTTGGCAAGTGCGGCTGCGGCAGACGTTTGCCACGCAAGCTGGCCTGCTACGAACGTCTCCTCGATCATCGCCGCCTTGTCCGACCCCGGTTCCGAGCGGAGCTGCCATAGCGTGCGGCACAGTCCAACGAAGGTGTCGCGGTATTCGCGGATCTCGTTCTCCACCATACGCCTGATGATCTCGTAGGACGTGTCCTGACCCGAGATCAGCCGAATCGCTTCCCGATAGAAGCCCCTGGCAGCCGCCCACTGGCCCCGCGCCAGGCTCACATCGCCCAGGTTGGCGTTGCCGCTGGCGGAGAACACATGATTGGGCCCGAGCACAGCCTGCTCGATCTTGAGCGCGCGCCGAAACAACGGCTCGGCCGCATCGTGGCGTCCGCGTTTCACCTGTACTTTCCCGAGGTATTCGAGCGCGGACGCAACAATTGCGTGTTCCTTGCCGTAGACCTTCTCGCGCACCTGCAGGCTGTCGGTGAAATACTTCTCCGCCAGCGGCAGATTGCCGGCCGCCTGCCCGATGAGGCCGAGCACGTGATACTGGTAGCCGGTCTGCTCGTGCTCGGGGCCGTACTCGCGGATGACCAGGGGCAATGCGCGTTCGGCAAACTGCAGAGCGCTCGTGAAGTCGCCGGCCTTCCAGAAAGCCGTCGACGTCTCCTGCAGGTCCTTCAGCTCCTTGGATGGCTGCTGTGCGCCTGCTCCGCCGGCAAAGGCCAGGCCCACAAGACAAAGCAGCACGACTGGCAATCGCGCGAACCCGAACGCAAAGCGCATGAATGAACACCTTGAAGCACTGCGTGAAACCGTAAATGGCGCCAGCGATTGCAGTAGAACTATTTGCACCCGGTCGTCAGATCGCCGGCGCGGGCCACCGGCTTGCCGTTAATGAACACGTTGGGCGCGCCGGAGATGGTCACGCCACCACAATTGGTCTTGTCGCCTGCTGTGACCGCTGGCTTGCCATTGATGAAGACGTTGGATGACCCTTGCTCGATCGTACCGGCACTGTCGGTCGTATCGCCCCTGCGCGCCGCCGGCTGGCCGCCGATGCTGGTATCGCCGCTACCCTTCGTTATGACCCCCGGCGCCGCCACGGGCGGCCCGTCGGTGCGGTCCTGAGCCGACAAGGGGCTCGCTGCGAGCACCACACAGCCCACCGCAGCCATCAACACACACCATTTCCGCATGGCGACCTCCCCTGGCAGCTTCGCACCGGTCGTACCCTGCCGCAAATTCAGGCGCAATTGGGGACGCGCGGACCTCCCCAGTTGCGCTGGAGGGTGTGGCCCAGTATCTGGACCTGCATGGCGCAGACAAAACCCAGCCCCGAGACGCAGGACCTTGCCGACCTCAAGGCACTCATCGTGCGCATGCGGGCTGGCGAACGGCGGGCGATCTCGCGCGCGGTGACGGAACTTGAACGCCTGTCCGCAGCGGCGCCCCGCCTGCTGGAGGCGATGCAGCCCCATCTGGGGCATGCCCTGGTGATCGGCTTTACGGGGCCGCCCGGCGCCGGAAAATCCACGCTTATCAACGCCTATACCCAGCACCTGCGCGCAGAGAACAAGTCGATCGGCATCATCGCCGTCGATCCATCGAGCCCGATCTCCGGCGGCGCCATCCTGGGCGATCGCATCCGCATGACGGCGACGCTCGACGACGATGGCGTGTTCATGCGCTCGCTTGCCAGCCGCGGACACCTGGGCGGCCTGTGCCCCGCAGCGGTGCGGGTGATCGATGCGCTGGACGCCGCCGGCAAGGACATCGTCCTGCTCGAGACGGTGGGCACGGGACAGACCGACATCGATGTCGCCGAGGTGGCGGATGTGCGCGTGGTCATAACCGCGCCCGGCCTGGGTGACGACATCCAGGCGATGAAATCGGGACTGCTCGAGATCGCCGACGTGCTGGTGGTCAACAAGGGCGACCGCGAAGGCGCAGAGCGGACTTTGCAGCACCTGAAAGGCGCCCTGTCGCTCAAGGCCGATGCGCGCGCCAGGGTGCCTGCGCTGAAAGTCACCGCGACCACTGGCGATGGCATACCAGCGCTGGCGCAGGCCATCGACGAGATCGGAGCCCGGGTGTCGGCAGGCGGCGCCCAGGCCCGCCGCCGGCGCCGGGCGCGCTACCTGATCGCACGCGCGGCTGCCGACATGGTTGCCGATCGCATCCGCATGGGACAGGGCAAGGAACTCGACGATCTGGCCGACGCCGTGCTCGCCGGCGCCATATTGCCGACCGATGCCGCCGCTAAGCTGATCGGATCGAAGTAGGCCTGCATCAAACTACCGTGAGCCTAGATCCCAGTTCATCCCTAGTCCGCTATGCTCTGCCCCCGTCACTTGGAGGTTTCTGCCATGAGCCGGCTCAGCGTTGCATCGACCGCACTCGCCGTATCCGTCCTGTTTGTCCCGCTTGACGCCGCACAGGCGCGCATCGAATGCGACGGCAACTTCCAGGTCGTCCAGGGTCGACCGATCGCCACGCCCTATTGCCAGGATCAGAACCTTGCCCGCGTCGCCCAGAGCTACGGCATGCGGACGTCGTTCCAGGAACTGCGCCGGAGCGACAGCGTCAAAGGGCAAATCTGCCGGGCCATCGGACACGACAATCGCGTGCGCGAAGCCTGCCTGCCGTTCCGTAACGACGGCGGACCGACCTTCAGAAACTGAAATCCTCGCGATCAGCCCACCTCGGCGCCGGCCCGTAGCAGCTTGTAGGTGATCGAGTTGATCAGCGCCTCGAAGCTGGCGTCGACGATGTTGGGTGATACGCCTACCGTGAACCAACGCTCCCCCGTGTGCTTGTCGTGGCTTTCGACGAGCACGCGGGTGACCGCCTCGGTTCCGCTGGTCAGGATGCGGACCTTGTAGTCGACCAGTTCCACGTCCCTGATGACGCTCTGGTAGCGCCCGAGGTCCTTGCGCAAGGCTTCGTCGAGCGCATTCACGGGACCATTGCCCTCCGCCACCGACCACACCGGCTCGTCGCTGCCGCTGACGAACACCTTCACCGTCGCTTCGGAGACCGTAACGAGCTTGCCCAGCGCGTTGTGGCGCTTCTCGACCATCACGCGGAAGCTGTCGACCGTGAAGAAGCGCGGTACCTCGCCCAGCAGCCGCCGCGCCAGCAGCTCGAACGAAGCGTCGGCGCCTTCGTAGGCATAGCCCATGGCCTCGCGGGCCTTCACCTCCTCGAGGAGCTGGGCGACGCGTGGATCGTCCCGGTCGACGGGCACGCCCAGCCGCTCCAGCTCGTACACCAAGTTCGACTTGCCGGCCTGGTCCGACACCAGCACGCGGCGCCGGTTGCCCACGCTCTCGGGCGGCACGTGCTCGTAGGTCTGCGGCTCCTTCAGGATCGCGCTGGCGTGAATGCCGGCCTTGGTCGCGAATGCCGCCTCGCCCACGTAGGGCGCCTGCCGGTTGGGGGCCCGGTTGAGGATTTCGTCGAGCAGGCGGCTGGCATGCGTCAGCTTGCGCAACCGCTCCGGCGTGACGCTGGTCTCGTAGCGGTCGGCGAATTCGCTCTTGAGCAACAGGGTCGGAATGATCGAGGCGAGATTGGCGTTGCCGCAGCGCTCGCCGAGGCCGTTGAGGGCGCCTTGGATTTGGCGCGCGCCGGCCCGCACCGCCACCAGCGTATTCGCCACCGCGTTCTCGGTGTCGTTGTGCGTATGAATGCCGAGATGCGAGCCCGGCACATGCTTGTTGACGTCCGACACGATGGCGGAAATCTCGTGCGGCAGCGTTCCGCCGTTGGTGTCGCACAGCACCACCCAACGCGCGCCCGCCTTGTGCGCGGCCGTCGCCACGGCCAGCGCATAGGCGCGGTTGGCCTTGTAGCCGTCGAAGAAATGCTCGCAGTCGATCATGGCTTCGCGATTGCTCTTCAAGATCGCTTCGACCGACTGCGTGACGCCTTCGAGGTTCTCCTCGTTGCTGATGCCGAGCGCCACGCGCACGTGATAGTCCCACGCCTTGGCCACCAGGCAGATGGCGCCCGCGTGCGCCTGCAGCGTCGCCTGGAAGCCCGGATCGTTGGAGACCGAACGCCCCGCCCGTTTGGTCATGCCGAAGGCGGTGAAGGTGGCGTTCACGAGGCCCGGGTCGCGGCTGAAGAACTCCGTATCCGTAACGTTGGCGCCAGGATAACCACCCTCGATGTAGTCGATGCCGATGTCGTCGAGGGTGCGGGTGATCAGCCGCTTGTCCTCGATCGAGAAATCCACGCCCGTCGTCTGCGCGCCGTCGCGCAAGGTTGTATCGAACAGGTAGAGGCGTTCGCGGGTCATGCCTTGGCTTTCTTCAGGAACGGTTCGACGGCGGCAAGAAACCGCTCCGCCTCGCCGGGCATCGCACGAGCGGCCGTCTCGTCCACGCGTGCTTCATCATAGTCTGCCACCCAGCGCGCATGGCTCAACCTGCCGAAAAACGACCGGCCGAATGCCGGGTCGAGACCACGCTCCTGCACGAGATGCTTTTCGAAGCGGCGGACAATGGTGCTGTGCCCCTTGGAGCTTGCGAGACTGGCGCGCACGCCCGCCAGCACGGCGCGCGCCGCGCCGAACACCGCGTAGTACGCGCGATTGGAGGCACCGTCCCAATCCCCCGCATCCGCCAGCAGCTGCGACGACCGCGCGGCGGATTGCGCCTTGGCCCAAAGATGACGTGCCGGGTTTGGACGCCGCTCTTTGCCGCGAGGCTCTGTCCTCCTGGCCTGCCGGGTTGACGGCGAAGCCACAGCGTGCGGCTTGGATGCCGTCGCCCGCCGCTTGCCGCCCCGCGGCAGGACCCGCTTGGGCTTGATCGGAGCCTCGAGCACT
Source organism: uncultured Alphaproteobacteria bacterium (assembly GCA_963814055.1). Classification (GTDB taxonomy): domain Bacteria; phylum Pseudomonadota; class Alphaproteobacteria; order Rhizobiales; family Hyphomicrobiaceae; genus AWTP1-13. Next base: position 503,163 of record CAWFBJ010000017.1, on the reverse strand, counting down.
TTGTCATCGGCAGACGTCATGGCTCGCTTCCAGTGCACCGTCCACGTCACAGATACCCGAGAAACCGTGCCGCAAAGTAAACCGCCACCAACAGCACGAGAATCTTGATTGCTGGATAGTAGTAGGGGTGCTCGCGGAACGGCGGGCGCGCGTTGGGGTCGGCCATGGACATTTCTCCGCTGGGCTCATTCCGGCTTGTGGCAAACCGCTTCGATGTTGTGCCCATCGGCGTCGAGCACGAACGCGCCGTAGTAGGTCGGGTGATACATGGCGCGGATACCTGGCGGGCCGTTGTCCGTGCCGCCGGCGCCGATCGCGGCCTTGTAGAAGGCGTCAACCTCGGCGTGGCTGTCGGCTGTGAACGCGATGTGGATGCGCGGCGTGGTCTTGCCCGCATCCGCCAGCCAGAAGAACGGCTTGCCGTTGGAGCCTAGGCCCGCCGCGTCGACACTGCCCGTCACCGCCTTCGGGAACTCCATCAGCACGGTGATGCCGAGCGGCTTCAGGGCAGCGGCATAGAACGCCTTCGCCTTGGCGAAGTCGGAAACGCTGAGCGAGGTGTGATCGAGGCCAGACATAGAACTCTCTCCCTAGCGCTGGTTCTCTGTCATGGCCGGGCTTGTCCCGGCCATCCATCCCTCCGCGCGCACCGGAGCGCGCAGGTCGCTGGATCCTCGGGACAAGCCCGAGGATGACATATGCGAAAGGTTCATCGCTTGACCTCCCACGTGGTGACAATCTCGCCGGTGGCGGGGTCCTTCGCATCCTTGAGCTGGATACCCATCGCGGACAGCTCGTCGCGGATGCGGTCGGACTCCTTGAAGTCCTTGGCTTTGCGGGCGGCGTTGCGTGCGTCTCGGAGGGCGTCTACCTTCGTCTTGAATGAACTGTCCTCACTGGTTTCGCTGAGCGGACTGAAGGAAAGAAACCCATCCGCAGTTGTCTTGACCGTCCAGCCCTTTGCTCTGATTTCGGCTTCGATGGGTGCGATTCTCGAGACGTACAGCAAGCCAGCCGTGTTCGCGACACTCGCACGGATCTGCCGAATCTCTTTTTGCAACTCAGTTATGGGATGAGCCTTGCCAGGCGCGCTCGTTGCTATGGCCCCGGTAGCGAATACCCATAGTTTGTCCTTGCGAAGTAGCCCCAGCCAATTAGCGGAGGCGAACAAGCGCTTTCTTTGCTCCTCAGAAGAGCTGCTCGCCAAAGAATGGAGCACTGCAATTGCTTCCGGGGTATTCAGATCATCCGAAAGAGCATCAATAACGCGTTGATCCAGTGGCCACTCGTCAGCATTTCCACCACTCTCCAACACCCCGCTGGAGAGCGTCGCCCAGTTGTTTAGAGTTCGCCGCGCCTCCTCCAACACACCTGCTGTCCAGTCGATAGGTTGACGATAATGCGTGGACAACATTGCGAACCGAAGCACTTCCCCCGGCCAGCGCCAGCCACCAAACTTCTCGGTCGCCAGCAGTTCATTGATCGTCACGAAATTCCCGAGGGACTTGGACATCTTCTCGCCCTCGACCTGCAGGAAGCCGTTGTGCATCCAGTTAGTGGCCATCACCTCCACGCCGAAGGCACAGCGGGTTTGTGCGATTTCATTCTCATGATGCGGGAAGACCAGATCGATGCCACCACCATGAATATCGAACGTCTCGCCGAGGTGCTTTGCGGCCATTGCTGAGCACTCGATGTGCCAACCAGGACGCCCAGGTTTCTTGATGCCGCAAGGAGACGGCCAAGCGGGCTCCGAATAGTTCGAGCCATCTACACCCGCCTGCTTCGATGGCTTCCACAGCACGAAGTCCATGGCGCCTTTCTTGTAGGGCGCCACGTCGACACGTGCACCGGCTTCCATTTCCTCGAGGATGCGGTTGGCGAGGCGCCCGTAATCCGGCATGGACGACACATCGAACAGCACATGGTTCTGCGCCACGTAGGCATGCTTGTTGCCGACCAGCATCTCGATCAGGTTGCGCATCTCGGGAATGGATTCGGTCGCACGCGGCTCGACGAACACCGGCGGTTGACCGGGCCGGTTGACGTCCTCGGGCATGAGAACGCCCAAAGCGCGAATGTCCTCGTGAAACTGCCTTGCCGTCTCCTCAGTAACCTTGCGGATGGCGTCGTTGAGGAACATGCCGGAATACTGTTCGGCCGCCCGCGCGTTGATCTTGTCGTCGACGTCGGTGATGTTGCGGGCGTAGGTGACGTGCTCGGCCCCATAGATGTGCCGCAGCAGCCGGAACAGCACGTCGAACACGATGACGGGCCGGGCGTTGCCGATGTGGGCGTAGTCATAGACCGTCGGTCCGCACACATACATGCGGACGTTCTTGGCATCGATCGGCCGGAACGGCTCCTTCCGGCGCGTCAGCGTGTTGTAGAGCGTGAGCGTCACGGGTCCCTCGCCGCTGGCGGAGGGCGTTTCTCTGTCATGAGGAGAGCAAAGAAGCGGCCGCGCGCCAGCTAGTGGCTAGCTCGTTGCAATAGTGCCGCAAAATACCTGATCGGTCGCGTCGCGCGTGGCCTGCATGGGCCGCGTTATCAGGGCTTTCCCCAGGTACGTCAAGCGCACTCTACCCGTCATCCCGGCCGCAGCGTAAAGCGCGCAGAGCCGGGATCTCGCAACAATGGGAAGGACTTGATAGCTCGATCCCGGATAGCCATCGCTGCGCTTCGGCTTCCGGGATGACGCGTGAGCATACCAACTCACGTTGACCCCCTGCCGCAACAATCCCATAATTCTCGCGGAAGGTCAGTGGAATCGGCAGCAAGCCGTTTGGGGACCTTGAGAATTTTCCGGATGTGGACACGGATGCCATCGCGGACGGTGCGCCTAGCCATGGCAGCGCTGTGCCTGTCTGCGGGCGTTGCCATCACGGGTGCCGACGCGATTGCACAAGGTTCCTGGTGGCCCTGGTCGCAGCCCGAGCAGCGCCCGCCGCCGGTGCCACGCGAGCCGTTGCGGCCGCCGTCCCAGTATCCACCTGGCCAACCGGGCCAGCAGCCGCTGCCTCCCGGCGCCCAAGCACCTTACGGTCAACGTGGTCCCACCAATATCTGCCTGCAGCTCGAGCAGCGACTCGTGACGGAGATGCAGGGCGCCAACCAGGGCCGCGATGCACTGCCCAAGATCGACATGGACATGCGCGAACTCGACCGCAAGGTTCGATCGGGCAGCATCCAGCTCGAGCGCTCCGACTGCTGGGACCAGTTCCTGTTCTCCAAGACGCTGCGTCAGACTCGCAACTGCATACAGCTCAACGCCGATGTCGAAAGCAGCCGGCGGCGGCTGGCCGAACTGGATCAGCAGCGCCGCCAGATCATGGGCACGGGAGAGCGCTCGTCCTTCCAGAACGACATCATCCGCGAACTGGCGCGCAACGGCTGCGGCCAGCAATATACGCAGGAGGCCCGCAAGCGCGACGCCTCGCAAAACCCGTTCTCCCTGCTGTTTGGCGGCGAGGAAAGCGACGGCCCGCGCGGCCCCACCAACCAGTTCGGCAACCTGCCGTTCGCCACCTACCGCACGATCTGCGTCCGGCTTTGCGACGGCTACTACTTCCCGGTCAGTTTCTCCACGCTTCCCAACCACTTCCAGCGCGATGCGCAGCAGTGCCAGTCGCAGTGCGCCGCCCCGGCCGAGCTGTACTATCATCAGAACCCCGGCGGCGCCGTCGAACAGGCGCTGTCGGCCAGTGCCCAGCAGCCCTACACGAGCTTGAAATCGGCGTTCCGCTACCGCAAGGAATTCGTGCCGGGGTGCTCGTGCAAGCAAGCGGAATACAAGCAGAGCACGGACAAAAAGGCCGACCTGCAGCCTGCACCTCAGACCGCACCAAACGTGAGACTTGGCGCCACCAAATAGGGCGCCCGGCCACGAAGCCGCCAAAAATCTAACGAACAAAGGGCGAGGGGCAATTCGGCTTCGACGGATACTGCAGCGGCGATGATGGGCGACGTCAACGAGTCCTGCGTATGACAGCGGTGGACGGCACGTCCAGAAGCGCGATCACGATCCGTCGCATCGGCTTCGATGACCACTCCAACGTCCGCTATCTGCACATCAAGGCGATGACGGCACAGTCGCTGGACGCGCTTACCGACGCCGAGATCGGTGCCTTCGTGGCCTTCGTCAACTCGCCCGCCTACAGCGACTGTCTGATGGCGGAAGACGTCTATGGCGCGTTCATCGACGGCCAGCTCATCGGCACCGCGTCCTGGCACGTCAATGGCGATGACGGCCGCACGGCGCGCATCTCCTCCGTGTTCGTAGACCCGATGTTCGGCCGGCTCGGGATCGGCGGCCGTCTGCTGGCTGAAGTCGAGGCGCGCGCTGCGCAATCGGGCTTCGGTCAGTTCGGCATCAGCGCCACCATCAACGCCGTGCCCTTCTTCGAGAAGCTCGGCTATCGAGAAGCCTCGCGCGGAGTGAAGGCCCTGGGGCCGGATTGCTCCCTGCCCGTCGCTTTCCTGCGCAAGAGCGTCCTGCGCATGGCCAGGGTTCCCGCCGCCTGATCGGCAAAGCCCCGCCGCGATGCTGCGCCCAACCGTTGGCCGTGACGGTCAATCCGACGGGGCACGATCCGGCATCTGCGCGTCGTGTCCTCACCTATTCGTGATCGCCCCCTGCCGAACCGTCCGTTAACGCAAGCCGTAACTCCCTTAGCTCCAACCGGAGTTTTTAACGTTCGGGAGACAGGAATGCGTCCATCAGGCACGAATTTCGCGCTCGCAGCCGTTGCTGCAGCGCTAACGACCGGCATCGCCATTGCCGGCAGCCAGGCTGCAACGATTGCCGCGCTGCAGGACGGCACATCGATCGCGTGGATCGACACGGATAAGAAAAAGGTCACCAAGACAGTCAAGCTGAGCGGCGGAGCAAAACTGGTCGGAATCGACGTGCGCCCGGCCGACGGCAAGCTCTACGGCGTCACGCCCGACGGGGGCATCGTCACGATCGACGCAGCCACCGGCAAATGGGAAAAGAAGAGCCAGATTTCCGAGAAGCTGCCAACTGGCGTCACCGTCTCCGTCGACTTCAATCCGGCCGCAGACCGCTTGCGCGTCATGACCAGCGGCGGCATGAGCCTGCGCATCAACGTCGATGACGGCAAGACGACGGTCGATGGCTCCCACAAATATGCCGATGCCGATGCCAACAAGGGCCGGACACCGCGCGTGATCGCAGCCGGCTATTCCAACAGCTTCGCCGGCACCAAGGAAACCGCGCTCTACGACATCGACGCGGGCACCAGCGTGCTCGTCAAGCAGGCCCCGCCGAACGACGGTACTCTCAACACCATCGGCAAGCTGGGCGTCACGCTGTCGGCACCGATCGCCTTTGACGTCTGGTCGGACGGCAAGGGCGCCAACACCGGCTGGCTGCTGAATAACGGCCAACTCTTCAGCGTCGACCTGGCGTCCGGCGCCGCCAAGTCGCTTGGCAAGGTGACCGGCCTGAAAGGCAAAGTGGGCGACATCGCCATCATGCCCTAGCCGCAACAGCGACCTTCACTCAAGCGACGGGCGGCGGTGCGCAAGCTCCGCCGCCCTTCTTTTTTGCAATCGCGCGCCGACCGTTCCGACGACTATTGAACCGAAAGCCCGTTTGTCATGGTCGGGCTTGTCCCGACCATCCAGCCGTCGACATGTTCCGTCGCTTGTCGAGAGGTGGATCCTCGGGACAAGCCCGAGGATGACAGCGATGGTGTGTGGTTTGCAGATTCAAGTGTGACTCGGAAGCGCTCTAACGCGCGCTGAGGCGGAGCAGGAAAGCATCCGCCTCGGCCGATCCCAGAGCGCGAGCCTTCTCGTACCAGGTCCGCGCCATTTCCGGATTCGGCTGCAAACCGACGGCGCCAATCCTGGCGAGTTCACCGGGATCGAACGTCCTGGCCAGCGCCACGGCGGCTTCAGGCAATCCCATTTCCGCGGCGCGCTTGTAGAAGTGCTGGGCTGCCGAGAAATCCTTGGCCCCAATCAGTTCATTCCCCCTTTGCAGCATCTTCAGGGCGCGATCGCGATCCGCCGGCGCAAGCTGCGGCCCCTTGCCGAGCGGACCTGAGGCGAGCGGCACCGGCGGCCCCTCCGGCTGGATGCGCAGCAACGATGCCTGCGGCATCGCGCCCGGCGCAGGCGCGCTCACCTGTTTGGGCGGCACGACCACCAAAGTCGATTTCGCTTCGCCGAGAACATTCCCGTCGACGGAGACCAGCAGGATCGTGATCTCCGACTTGCCCTCCGAACCGGCCGGCACATCCATGCGCAGCCGCGGCAACGCAGCCAGCGGCACAGCCCATGCTCCCACCGCAATGGAATGCCCTTCGGAGAGAGCAACCGTTGGCGGCAGCCCCCGGATGCGCAGGAACGCCTGCCGCGGTATGCGGCTGGCGGGTGAAACCTGGATCGGCAGCGCCGTTGTCACGGCAGATTGCGCTTGAATGACCGGAGCGACGCTGACGACCGGATTCCCCTGGTCCTGCGCCAAGCCCCGGCTGCCACCGGCCGCAGCAAGGATCAGGGCCACCAAAGCGGCAAGGACAATCCGCCCGGCACCGGTCCCGCAGCCGGCGGCAATGTCCTGACTTGTAGAGTGGCTAGCCCTCTTGGCCATTGGTCCGACCCTCCTGCCGGCCTCCGGGTCGCAGATCGTGCTTCTACGAAACGGCACTCCAGTGCATGTGCGATCCGCTACTTCTTCTGCTGCCTGCTCCATTCCAGGAACTGCTGGAACAGGCGCTCCTGCTCGTCGGGACGGCTCGGCGCTGCACGCGCCGCCTGCGCGCGCGCAAGCACGGTATCGATGCCCGGCGTCGCCGACGGCGTTGGGCGCTGCGCCGGAACCTTGTCCAGCCACTCCTGCGCCGCCTTCAGCCGTGTCCACCCCTTCAATTCCGCCGCGAGGTTCACAGCCTTCCAACGCACGTGCCGGGGCGCCTTGTGGAACTGCTCGAACTTGGTGAAGAAGGCATCCACGAACTTGGCAATGCGGCGATAGCGGTCATGGTTCGCGGGCCAATTATAGGCAACCAGCGCCGTCGGCACTGCAACCGTCTCCACGGTCGCGCCCGGCGGAATCAGGTTGGGATAGTCCGCATTGGTGAAGGTGGCTGGCACGTAATCTTCCAGCATCGGCCCTTCGAGCGGAATTGTCAGCAGCTTGAAGCCCAGCTCTTTGGGCACGCCCTGGTAGGGCCGTAGCGGTTTCAGGCAGGTGCAGATGGTGCCGAACATTTCGCCGCGCTTCATCTTCTCGATGGCATCGGCCTGACCCATGTTGGCTTCCTTAGGCCTGACGCCGAAGCCCGCGAACATCAACTGCGCGGAAAGCTGGGCGCCGCTGCCGGCATCGCTGAAGTTGACCTCCTTGCCTTCCAGGTCCTTGAGCTCGTTTATTTCCGGGCGCACCAGCAGGTGGAACTCGTCCTCGAACAGCCGCGTGATGTAGACCACCTGCTGGCTGACATGCCTTCCGAGAGCCTGGTTCCTCTTGTAGTGGTTCAGCGTCACGGTGTTGACGAGGCCCATGTCGACGCCCTTGAGGAACAGGACGTCGCGCATGTTCCCGACTGCGCCCTTGCCCACGATCGGCAGGACACGCACATCGTCGCCGTCATCGACAACCGCGGCGATGTCATGGGCGATGGTGAGGTAGCCGCCGTTGGGATTGCCGGAGATGATCGAAACGACGTTCTCGTTGGCCCTCACGCGCTCCAGGTCGACCGTCCTGCTGCCGGTGGACGCCGGGAAGCCCTGCGACAGGGCCGGCTTCACCCCCAGATGCAAAAGCAATCCGATCATCAGCAGGTAAGGTGTGGCCTTCGTAAACCTGATCATGACCCAACTCCTCTACGCCTTACGCTCCCTCGGCTGACACCGCACGCGACGGGCAGCCTTCATTCCAACGGCACATCCAAAAAATGAAAAAGGGCCGCGAACGCCCTCAATGCCTGCAAAAATGGAAACGTCTCAGGGCAATAAACCGAGAAGAACTGCGCGCAACAGTCCCGCTGTTCGGAAACGGCGCGCCGCTTCCGCAACATTTCCCGCGCAAATTTTTGCAAGCCCGCTTTTATTCAGCCCCGATACGATTAGTTGCGCGTCCGCCCGTTTTAGTCAACTCAAAATTGCAATTTGCAGCCGCAGATTGCTCACATCGCGCGTTTCGGATCCGCGCTCGCGCAGCGCGCATTGACGGCGTCAGCGGCCGCCGACGTCTTCGCGGAATCTGTTGGTGATCGGATAGCGCCGGTCGCGCCCAAAATTACGCGCCGAGATTTTCACGCCGGGCGCCGCCTGCCGCCGCTTGTATTCGGCAAGGTAGAGCAGCCGCTCGACTTTCTTCACCACCTCCGGCGCATGTCCGCGCGCGACGATGCCGGTGAGTGGCATCTCATCCTCCACCAGGCACTTGAGGATGTCGTCCAGCACCTCGTATTCCGGCAGGCTGTCCTGGTCTTTCTGGTTCTCGCGCAGCTCCGCTGTCGGCGCCTTGGTGAGAATGTTTTCGGGGATCACGATGCCGGGCGGTCCCTTGGCACCCTTGGGCACGTGGCGGTTGCGCCAGTGGCAAAGGGCATAAACCTCCATCTTGTACAGATCCTTGATCGGATTGAACCCGCCGTTCATGTCGCCATAGAGCGTGGCGTAGCCCACCGACATCTCGCTCTTGTTGCCGGTGGTCAGCACCATCGAGCCGAACTTGTTGGAGATCGCCATCAGCAGGCTGCCGCGCACGCGGCTCTGGATGTTTTCCTCCGTGATGTCGGGCTTGACGCCGGCGAACGGCTTGGCCAGCACCTTCAGGAAGCCTTCGACGGGGTCGGCGATAGGGATGGTCTCGTAGCGCACGCCCAGCGCCTCGGCGCAGGCCGCCGCATCCGACAGGCTCTCGTTGGAGGTGTAGCGGTAGGGCAGCATCACGCAATGCACACGCTCGGGCCCAAGCGCGTCGGTGGCCATGGCAGCGACCAGCGCCGAATCCACGCCGCCCGACAGCCCCAGAACCACCCCGGGAAAGCCGTTCTTGTTCACGTAGTCACGCAGTCCCAGCATGCAGGCGTGATAGGCGGCCGCGTCATGCTCCTCGAGAGAGGACCGCTCGCCCTGCGTGCATACCCAGCCGCCGGCCGTCCGGCGCATCTCGACCAGGATAATCGCCTCTTCCCAGGCCGGCATCTGCACAGCCAGACTCAGATCGGCATTGAGCACGAAGGAAGCGCCGTCGAACACCAGTTCGTCCTGGCCGCCGATCTGGTTGACATAGAGCAACGGCAGCCCGGTCTCGGTCACGCGTGCGACGGCGACGTTCATGCGCTGATCGGGCTTGGGCCAGTCGAACGGCGAGCCATTGGGCGAGATGAGCATCTCCGAGCCCGTCTCCTGCAGGCACTCGCACACCTCCTCGCCCCAGATGTCCTCGCAGATCGGCACGCCGATGCGCACGCCGCGGAACCCGATCGGTCCCGGCATCGGCCCGACATCGAACACGCGCTTCTCGTCGAACACGCCGTAGTTGGGCAAATCGACCTTGAAGCGTGCACCCAGGATGCTGCCGCCGTCCAGCAGCACCGCCGCGTTGTAGAGTTTGCCCTCCTCCGCCCAGATGGTGCCGGTGAGTACGCCCGGGCCGCCGTCGCTCGTCTCCGCCGCGATCGCCTCGACCACCGCGCGCGCAGCGGCAGCGAATGCAGGCTTGCGCACCAGGTCCTCGGGCGGATAGCCGGTGACGAACAGCTCCGGGAAAACGATGAGATCTGCGCCCTTGGCCGCAGCCTCGGCGCGCGCCTTGCGCAGTTTGGCCGCATTGCCCGCGAGATCGCCGACAATAGGGTTCAACTGCGCCAAGGCGATTTTCAGCGTGTCTGTGATTGCGTGCACCATCGCCCGACATTAAGGCTTGCCCTCCGCCCGACGCAACGTGGCAGATGGCGGCTCTCGGGGAAGGCAACCACATGTCGTCGAGAACCGCGACCGCACTCGGCATGGGCGCCATCCTGTTGTGGGCCACGCTCGCCAGCCTGACCGTCCTGTCCGGCCGTCTACCGCCATTCCAGACGACCGCCATTGCCTTTACCATCGGCGGCGCGGTCATAGGGCTTGCGGCCGTCGCGCGCGGCCGAACCGCTTTCATGGTGCCGACGTTGGCGTCCCTGGCGCTGGGCATCTACGGCTTGTTCGGCTATCACGCGCTCTACTTTGCCGCCCTGAAGCTCGCCCCGCCGGCGGAAGCACACCTGCTGAATTCGCTGTGGGCGCTGTTCATCGTGCTGTTCGCCGCCCTGCTGCCCGGCCACAGGTTGCAGATGAACCACGTGCTGGGCGCATTACTCGGCTTGGCCGCGGCAGTGCTCCTGGTGTGGTCGAGGATCGGCGGGGAAGAGGTTGCGACATCGAGCCGGCTCGGCTTCGCCTTTGCGCTGGGCTGCGCGCTGGTGTGGTCGAGCTATTCCGTAGCCTCGCGCCTCCTCGCCGACGTGCCCAGCGAAAGCCTTGCGGTGTCCTGCCTGACGGCCGCGGCGCTGGCATGCGTATGCAGCATTCTGTTCGAGACCTGGACGGCGCCGGCCGGTCCGACGGCCTGGCTCGCGCTGGCGGCCCTTGGCGCAGGACCGGTGGGTGCTGCGTTTCTGCTCTGGGACATCGGCATGAAACAAGGAGACACGTCGCTGCTCGGCGTGCTGGCCTACGCGTCGCCGGTGATCTCAACCGGCCTGCTCTTCGTGCTCGGTCTCGCCGAGCCGACCTGGGCGCTGGCCGTTGCGTGCGCCCTCATGGTCGCCGCCGCAGCAATCGCCACGCGGAAACGCTGACCCGGTTACTCTGCTAGCGTTGTTACCCTTCCGCGGCCGTACTGATTGACACGCCGCAAGTGCTGTCTATCCTCCGGCCGAGGTGAGCTTCTCCAAGCTGCCCTGACTGTTGTCCTTGTGACATCCTAAGGGCCTCTGGGGTTACCCCAGGGGAGTTGAGTTTCTTGGGCATTACGCAGCGCGATCCCGGGTAGGCTTGCACCTACGATTGGTCGCGCCAGACACGATGGTTGGAGCGCTCACCTCATCGCATTTGCCTGCCCTGCCTGTGTCGCGGACGCTTCTTCATGAATGCAAGAGTTTGGGTGGCACGCAATCTGGCTGCTGCGCTGCTTGCTGGAACCTGGACGCCGGCTGCACTGGCGCGACGGGCAGAGCAGTTTCTTGGGCGTTCGACGAGGAAGTCCCAGAAAGCTCTCATTCGCGATTTGTTGCAGAGATATTCGGCCAGCTATCCTCCCTCGCCAGCATGGCTTGTCGATTTCTTCTTGGGAGCAGAGCAGTTCGACCAAGCCAGCGCGGCAGTCATTGCGAACGCGCGCGATGTTCACCCAATTCTTAAACCTGCCAAATTTGCTCCGGCAGCTCCATTCAAAGGGCTGGACGTTCCAAGACTTTCTACGCCTGGCGATCTGGCAAGTTGGCTGGGCATCTCCATCGATGAACTTGATTGGTTCGCGGACGCCAAGCACCAGCACGGTCGCACCTCCATTCCAATCCTCCAGCACTATTCGTATGCGTTCGCCCCAAAGCGCACCGGCCCCCCGAGACTTATCGAGGCGCCGAAGCCAAGAATGAAAGCCATGCAGAAGCGCATTCTGCACGAGCTCCTGGACACGATTCCCGTCCATCCCAGCGCGCATGGCTTTGTCGGCGGCCGCTCCTGCCTCAGCGCAGCTCAGGCGCATGCCGGAGAGTTTCTGGTTGCAACCGTCGATCTGAAAGACTTCTTCCTCAACACACCACTGCAACGGGTGCACGGGATATTCCGCAGCATCGGCTACCCGTGGGCCGTTGCGCGCCTTCTGACCGGAATGTGCAGCTCATCAACACCGATGTCGGTCTTCACGCGAGTGCCCGAAGCCAACAGGCATGACTGGCTGACGCGCAAAATCTTCCAAGCACCGCACTTGCCGCAGGGCGCGCCGACATCACCGGCATTGGCCAATCTTGTTGCTTGGCGTTTGGATGTGCGCCTGCTCGGCTTGGCCAATGCCTTCGACGCGAAATACACGCGCTATGCCGACGATCTGGCGTTCTCGGGGGATCACACCTTTGCACGCAAGATCAACTCGTTCCTGGCGGCCGTCGAAGACATTGCGCAAGCCGAGGGCTTCAAACTCAACACGCGCAAAACGCGGATCATGCGCCGCAATGCCCGTCAGCGGATCACCGGGGTCGTCGTCAACGAGCACCTCAATATCTCGCGGCCGGCCTACGAAACATTGAAGGCCACGCTGCATAATTGCGTCAAGCATGGACCGGACGCGCAAAACCGTGATCGCCATCACGATTTCCGCGCCCATTTGGATGGCCGGGTCACATGGGTGGAGAACGTCAACCCCGCGCGGGGTGCACGATTGCGTCACTTGTTTAACGAAGTGATGTGGTGACCGGTGTCGAGTTTCCAACTCGCGGCCACCTAACCGTTTGTGCGATCCTGGCAGGACCGACTGAGCTGATCGTCCATCCTCGCGAGGATCACATGCATATCCGCGTTGCCCTGGAGGCCGGAGTTATCGCGCTCGCCGCCGCGGCATGGTGCGGGCCGTCGGCGGGCGCCACGGCAGCTCAGCCGGAGCGCGTCACGTTCCCGAGCGCCGATGGCAAGACCACGCTGGTCGGCTATCTGTTCAAGCCGGACCCGCTGTCGGCGCCGCGCGTCCCAGCCGTGGTGATGATGCACGGGCGCGCCGGCGCCTATTCCTCGCGCGCCAACGGCGTCCATGGCGCCGCCACGCTCTCGCAGCGCCACCAGGCGTGGGGCCGTTTATGGGCCGAAGCCGGTTACATCGCCGTCCTTGTCGACGGCTTCGGCCCCCGTGGCTACCCGCAAGGATTTCCGCGCTTCAGCTACCAGGACCGGCCGGCCGAGGTCGATGAGGTGGCGATCCGGCCGCTCGACGCCTACGGGGCGCTCACCTATTTGCGCAAGCGTGGCGACGTCCAAACGGACCGGATCGGCCTGCAAGGCTGGTCGAACGGCGGCAGCGCGGCGCTGTCGACCATGTCGGCCGATGCCCCGGGCATCACGGCACCGACGCCATCGACGGGCTTCCGGGCCGCCCTCGTATTCTATCCGGCCTGCGGTCTCAAGGGCCGGTTCGCGGATGGCTATCGCGCCTATGCGCCGGTGCGGGTCTTCCACGGCACGAAAGACGAGGAAGTGTCGGCGATCCGGTGCCGCAACTTCGTGGACACCAGCCGGGCACGAGGCGGCGACATCGAGATCCGCCTCTACGACGGCGCCACCCACGGCTTCGACGACCCCAGCCGCAAGCGCCAGGGCGTGGAGGCCAACGCCGTCGCCACCCAGGATGTCATCACGCGCGCACAGCGCTTCTTCGCCACCAAACTCGCCGGCAAGGCGAGGCCCTAGGCGCCGGCTCGCTCCTCGCGGAGCTGGATCAGACGTGGATCGTGCCCTCGATGCAGGTGACGGTGTCGCCGCCGATCCAGATGTCGCCGCCGGCGCGCGCGACGTGCACGCGGCCTGCGCGTCCCAACGCCGTACCTTGGCTGGCGATGTAGGTGTCCGGCGCCAGGCCAGCTCCGATCAGCCACTGGGCCAGCCCGGCGTTCAGGCTGCCGGTGACAGGGTCCTCGGCCGCGCGGGTGCCGACGAACGCGCGCACCTCGAACTGCGCGCCGGTTCCGTCACGGCTTGCATCCCACGGGGCAACCACACCCAGCGCTTGTCCAGGAAGCGCAGGGTAGTCGCGTTCAATCGCTAGGAGTTCGGATCGCGTCGCCAGCATCACCGCGACCCAGCCGGGGCCATTGTCGACCCACTGCGACGCCTTGATAGCCGCCGGCTCGATGCCGAGCGCGCGCGCAATACGGGCGAGCATGTCTGGCGCCACGTCGCCGGTGCGCCGCAGGGGCGGGGCGGCAAATGCCAGGCGCTTACCATCCCGCCTGATGCGCACGAGCCCCACGCCGCACTCCTGCACGACGTGGTCCCGCTTGGGAGCGGCGCCGGTTGCGAGCCAGGCATGACAACTTCCGAGCGTGGGATGTCCGGCGAACGGCAACTCCCGCTCCGGCGTGAAGATGCGCACCCGGTAGTCGGCTTGCGGATTGGTCGGTGCCAGCAGGAACGTGGTTTCGCTGAGATTGGTCCAGTTGGCGATGGCCGCCATGTGCTCGTCCGTCAAGCCATCCGCGCCGATCACGACAGCCAGCGGGTTGCCCTTGAACGCGACCGCGGTGAAGACATCGACCTGTTGGAATTGGTAGTTCGCCATGACAATTGGCTCCGTTGGATTCATTCAGCTCGGCGCAAACCGGGTATTACATCAGCCTTGCCAGAACGGTTTCCCGCTCTCGCGCCTCACCATCTCAGGGTCGAGGCCGACGTCGCGCATCTGCTCGGGACGGAGCATGGACAGTTCGTGCCGGTCGCGCAGTCGCGCGCGCCAAAGGCCCAGGAGGCGGACGACCCTGCCCAAAGTGCCGGGCGCTCGCTCGATGAAGCGGGCGTGGTTGAGCGAATAGGTGGTGCGGGCTCTCGACATCGGACGCTCCTTTTCGCCGTTGGCGCATGACGATTGCGTGCCGAGGTGTGGCGCAGTACATTTCTCGGTGCAATCGAAACATTGCTCCCGGTGCAATAATGACAGCGATCGCGTACACGGCGCTTGTGGATGACCTGGCCGCTGCCATCGCCGCCGGGCGGCTGAAGCCGGGCGAGCGCCTGCCACCGCAGCGCACGTTCGCCTACGAGAAGGGCATCGCCGCCTCGACCGCCGGCCGGGTCTATGCCGAGCTTCTGCGTCGCGGCCTTGTCGTCGGCGAGGTGGGGCGGGGCACCTTCATTGCTGGCCAGCCCTCACCAGCCGTCTCGATCCGCGGCGAGCCCCGCGACGGCCGCATCGATCTCGAGTTCAACTTTCCCATTCTGCCGGCGCAATCCGCACTGATCGCCAAATCTTTGGCCGGATTGCAGCGCGCGGACGCCATGAGCGTCGCAATGGGCCCCGTGACGCAAGGCCGTCTCGAGACCGCGCGTGCCGTCACCGCCAAATTCATGACGACGCCACGCTGGCAGCCGCGTGCCGATGGGTTCGTGTTCACGGGCTGCGGCCGGCAATCGATTGCGGCGGCCATCTCGTCGCTCGTGCCAGTCGGCGGCCGCCTCGGCGTCGAGGCCATCACCTATGCGACAATCAAGAGCATAGCCGGCAGGCTCGGCGTCGCCGTTGTTCCCATCGCCATGGATAAAGAGGGGGTCAGGCCCGACGCCGTCGCCAAGATACATCGCGCAGGTGCCCTGTCCGCCCTCTATCTGCAGCCCGTCCTGCACAACCCGATCGGGCATTCGATGTCGGCTGGGCGTCGCGAGGACGTTATCAAGCTCGCCGCCAAGCACGACATCTTCCTCATCGAGGATCTCGTTTATGGTTTCTTGAGCGACGACCCGCCTTTGGCAGCGCGCGCCGGCGACCACTGTCTCGTGATCGACAGTCTCTCGAAACGCATTGCACCGGGCGCGGCCGTGGGCTTCCTGCACGTTCCGCCGAGATTGCGCGACAAAGTCGCAACCACCGTGCGTGCGGGCGCCTGGTCGGCCTCGGCGCTGGCTCTCGATGTCGGCGTGCGGCTCATGGCCGACGGCACCGCCGCTGAGATCGCACGTCAGAAACGAAGCGATGCAAAGCGCCGGCAGGCCATCGTGGCCAAGTGTCTCCCCGGTTACGAGATCGAGGCCGACCAGCGTTCCTACCACACCTGGCTGCACCTGCCCGACGGCTGGCCCTCCGAAGCCTTTGCTGCCGCCGCGGCCCGCTGCGGGATCTCCCTCACGCCATCGAGCGCCTTCACCGTGGCGCCCGGCCATGCACCCAATGCCGTTCGCCTGGCGCTCGGGCTGCCGACGCACGAGGAGCTGCGGTTCGCCGCAACCAAGCTGGCCCAGCTCCTCGCCTCCCATCCCGACGAAACCGACGCCACGGAGTGACGATTCATGGAAGCATGGCGGCCTACTCCGCCGCCGTCTTGGCCACCGCCGAACCGTTCGCCTGCTCGTGCTTCAGCCTCTCAGCCAGGAGAAAAGCCAGCTCCAGCGACTGCGCCGCATTCAATCGCGGGTCGCAGCCGGTGTCGTACTGGCGCGCCAGGTCGGCTTCCGAAATTTTGCCTGCGCCGCCAGTGCACTCCGTGACGTTCTGACCGGTCATCTCGATGTGCACGCCGCCCGGATACGTGCCCTCGGCGCGATGGATGTCGAAGAAGCGCTGCACCTCGCTGACGATGCTCTCGAAGGGGCGCGTCTTATAGCCGGTGCCGGCCGTGATGGTGTTGCCGTGCATGGGATCGCACTGCCATACCACCGTGCGGCCAGCCTTCTTCACCGCCCGGATCAGCCCTGGCAACTGCTTCTCCACCTTGTCGGCGCCGAACCTGCAGATCAGCGTCAGACGCCCCGGCTCGTCCTTGGGGTTGAGAATATCGATCAGGCGCAGCAGCTCGTCGGGCTGCAGGGACGGCCCGCACTTCATGCCGATGGGATTGACGATGCCGCGGCAGAACTCCACGTGCGCGCCGTCCGGCTGCCGCGTGCGGTCGCCGATCCATAGGAAGTGCCCCGACGTCGCCACGTAGTCGCCCGAACTCATCAGCTCGTCGCGGCGCGTCAGCGCCTGCTCGTAGCCGAGCAGCAGCGCCTCATGGCTGGTGTAGAAACTGGTCGTGCGCAGGGCCAGCGTGTTCTCAGTGGTGATGCCGAGCAGGCGGTTGATCTCCACGGTGCGCTTGATGGCGTCGGCCAGCGCGTCGTAGCGTGCCTCGACCGCCGTGCCTTCCATGAACTTCAGTTCCCACCGTTGCGCGTTCTCGAGGGACGCGTAGCCGCCATCCAGCAGCGCACGTACAAAATTGAGCGTGGCCGCCGACTGCCGGTAGGCGTCGAGCTGCCGCCGCGGATCGGGCACCCGGTGCTCCGCCGTGAAGTCGGGCCCGTTGATGATGTCGCCGCGGTAGCTCGGCAGCTCCTGGCTGTCCTTCTTCTCGACATCGGACGAGCGCGGCTTGGCGAACTGCCCCGCCACGCGGCCAATCTTCACCACCTCAGTGTTGCCGGCGAAGGTGAGGATCAGCGCCATCTGCAGGAACAGCTGGAAATAGTCGCGGATGTAGTTGGTCTGGTGCTCTTTGAAGCTTTCGGCACAATCGCCGCCCTGCAGCAGGAAGCTCTCGCCCCGCGCCACGCCGGCGAGCTTCGCCTTCAGGTCGCTCACTTCCTTGATGAAAACGAGCGGCGGGAAGTTGCGCAGATCCCGCTCCACGGCTTCCAGGGCACCCTGGTCCGGGTACTTCGGCACCTGGACGATCGGCTTTGCTCTCCAGCTGTCCGGCTTCCAGACGGCGGCCATGGCTCGATACTCCTGCGAACACCCCAGCTGCGCGGACCGCCTGCGGCGGCCCTCGGGGGCGCAAAAAACGGATTTGGTTAGGCGTTGTCGGGGCCTTATAGGGGAAACCACGCTCTTCTGCCACACGCTCTGGAAAGCCTGCTTGCACTCGGCAGTGAGTCGACTATCTTGACGTTTACGTCAACGTTATACGGGTGATCCCATGCTTGCTACCGCCCCGAACGGCCGCGGAAGCACGATGGCCGCCGAGGTCGTCAGCCGCCAGGTCGAGATACCCGCCGCGGACGGCCGGCCGCTCGCTGCCACCGTTTACGCGCGGCCGCGGCCGGGCGGCGATGGCCCTGTCACCGTCATCGCCACCGGCGCTGGCATAAGCCGCCGCTACTACGGCCGGTTCGCCACCTTCCTGGCCGAGCGCGGCCGTACGGTGGTGACCTTCGACTACCGCGACATCGCTGGCTCCCGCAGCGGATCGCTCAAGCAGTCCAAGGTGCGGATGCGCGACTGGTGCATCCTCGATGTGCCGGGCGTTCTGGCGTGGGCAGCGCGCGAGTATCCCGGCCGGCCGATCCATTGGGTCGGTCACAGCATGGGCGGCTTCGCGACGGGCCTGGCGCACAACAGTCACCTGATCGCGCGCCAGCTCAATATCGCGACCCTCAATGGCTACTGGGGACGCATGGCGCGCCCCGAGCGCTATCGCGTGCGTCTCCTGATGGGAACCCTGGGCGTGCCGATAGCGCGCGCGCTCGGCTATCTGCCCGGCTTCCTGATGGGCGGCAAGGACATGCCCGGTCCAGCGTTCGTCGAGTGGGCGGGCTGGTGCATGACGCCGGATTTCCTGTTCGCCGACGACACGCTAGCGGAACGATCCAACTTCGCTCGCTACCGCGCGCCTGTTCGCTTCGCCCAGATCGAGGACGACGTGTGGGGCACGCCGGCCGCCGTCGATGCGATGGCCAAGCATTTCAGCACCAGCGTGGATCACTCGACCTGGCGGATCAGCTTGGCCGAGGCCGGCGCTACCAAGATCGGCCACCACGGCTTCTTCCGCGATCAGTTCCGCGATACGCTGTGGCCGAAGGCGCTGGCGTGGCTGGATGCCGGCACTGCTGACGCGCGCGCTGCCTCGTCCTGAACTCACGCACTCAGCCCCGTCCTGAGCTACGTCGAAGGACGCGCCGCATTCGCCAAGCCGTGGTTCGACAGGCTCACCACGGGGACGACGCAGCTTTCTACGCGCGGCGCGAGGCGCTCGTCGGCGGGGCGTTGCGCCGGTCGTCTGAATCCCAGGTCAGGAATTGCGGGCCAAGGCTGCGGATGTCGGGGGCGCCCATCTGCATCATTGTGCGGCCGATCTCATCCTTGAAGATGTCGAGCGCACGCATCGCGCCCATCGTGCCGCCCGCCGCCGCTCCATAGAGCGTCGCACGGCCTACGAACACGTACTTGGCGCCCAGGCAGAGCGCCACCACCGCGTCCGAGCCGCGCCGGATGCCGCTGTCGAACATCACGGTGAGCTTGTCGCCGGCCGCCGCGGCAATGGCAGGCAGCACCTCGATCGCCCCGGGCGACTTGTCGAGCTGGCGGCCGCCGTGGTTCGACACCATGATGCCGTCGACAGCCGAGCGCGGCGCAGCGCACAGCATCGTCGGCGTGCATGATGCCCTTGATCACGAGCTTGCCGGGCCACAGGCGGCGGAAGGTCTCGATGTCGCGCCAGAGCACCGGCACCGGCGTCTGGGAGGCGACGAAATCGGCAACCTGGGCGGTGGAAGAACCCGGCGGGGCATACTGCTGCCAGTTGGCGAACAGCGGCATGCCGGTGCGCAGATATTCGGCCATCCAGCCCGGATGCAGCAGCGCCTCCAGCTTGGTCTTCATCGTCATCTTCAGCGGGCGCGTGAAGCCGTTGCGCAGGTTGCGCTCGCGCTTGGAGTTGATCGGCACGTCGACCGTGATGACCAGCGTGGAGAGGCCGGCATCGCGCGCGCGGCGGATCATATCCTCCGAGATCGACCGGTCACGAGCGACGTAGAGTTGATACCAGCCATGGTCCGGCGCGACGCGGCCGAGGTCCTCGATCAGCGCCGTGCCGGTACCCGACATGATGAAGGGCACATTGGCCGCCTTCGCGGCTTTCGCCAGCATCAAGTCGGCGCCGGGGCGGAACAGCCCGGCAAGCCCGGTCGGCGCGATGCCGAGCGGCCCGGAATAGGTGCGGCCAAACAGCATGGTCGCCTGATCGCAAGCCGAGACATCGATGCCGTAGCGCGGCACCAGGTCGAAGCCGGCAAACGCGCTTTCGTTGCGCGCGACGCCGCGCTCGTCTTCCAGTCCGCCCTCGATGAAGTCGTAGGCGATCTTGGGCAGGCGGCGCTTCGCGAGCTTGCGCAGATCGTCGATGTTGATGGCGTGATCGAGGCCCACAGTGCTGCCGCCTATGCAATTGCCGGGAAGCGGCCTTCGATGGGATAGGCCGGATCGTTGAAACCTGGCGTCGAAGGATGGCCCGGCGTCACCAGGCTGTTGGCCAGCGCCTCGTCCTCGGCGGTCCATTTGTAGTCCAGAGCGCCGAGATAGCTGGTCCATTGCTCGAGCGTGCGCGGGCCGGCGATGGCCGACGTCACGGCGCCGTTGTTCAGCACCCAGGCCGTCGCCCAATGTACCAGCGTCGTGCCGCGCGCCTCGGCGTGCGCCTTCAGCTTCTCGGCGATGATCAGGCTTTCGGGGCGCCACTCCGCTTCCAGCATGCGCGCGTCCTTGCGGGCGGCGCGCGTGCCGGGCTCTGCCACCTGGTTGACCTTGTACTTGCCGGTGAGCACGCCGCGCGCCAGCGGGCTGTAAGGAACGACGCCGAGATTGAAGAACTTCGCCGCCGGCAGCAACTCGGTCTCGGGCTGGCGGTTCATCAGGTTGTAGTAGGGCTGCAAGGCGACCGGCTGCGGCACGCTCAACTGCCGGCACAAATGCACAACGTGCGGAATATGCCAGGCGCGCACGTTGGACAGCGCCCATTCGCGGATTTTGCCCTGGCGGATCAAGTCGCCGAACGTGGCGATCGTCTGCTCCCAGGGCGTGTAGGGATCGACGCGGTGAATGTAATAGAGATCGATGTGATCGGTCTGCAGCCGCTTCAGGCTGGCATCGACCGCACGGATCAGATAGCGGCGCGAGAGGCCCATGTCGGTGACGTTGGCCCCCGATCTTCTGCGCGCCCTTGGTCGCCAGCACCCAGCGGTCGCGCTTTTCCTTGATGGCCGGGCCGACGATCGATTCGGAGCGCCCGTCGGCATAGACGTCGGCGGTGTCGACGAAGTTGACGCCGCTCTCGGCCGCCTGATCAATGATGCGCCGCGCCTGCGCTTCGTCGGTGGCGCCGCCGAACATCATGGTGCCGAGGCAGATCTCCGACACCTTGATGCCGCTCGACCCGAGGAAACGGTATCGCATCTGGGCCAAGGCCTTTTCTCCTTACCCTCTGTCATCCCGTCCGAGCGAAGCGAGAGCCGGGACCCAGGGCAACTAAACGTCCCGTTCACCTGGAGGCTCTGGATCCCGGATATTGCGCTCACGCGAAATTCCGGGATGACAAAGCTCACGCCGAATGCTGCAGCACGAAACGATACACGCCGCCGGCTTCGCTATGCTCGACCAGGGGATTGCCGGTGGCCTCGCTGAAGGCCGTGAAGTCGGCGACCGAGCCGGGGTCGGTGGCGAAAACTTCCAGCGTACCCCCCTTCGGCAGGCCGGAGAGAGCCTTTTTCGCCTTCAGGATCGGCAGCGGACAGGCGAGACCCTTCAAATCCATGGTCTGGTCGGGCATGGGTGGCCTTTCGCGAGGATTGCAGCCGCAGGCTATATCAACGAACCGCAACCCGTGGCAACGAGGGCGCGGCCTGTGGCTGCTCGAACGCGGGGCAGGTATGCCGGGGTGACGCCTCGCACCCCCCATGATAGCTAGAGCGCGGATTCTGCCCCTCGATCATACACGTCGGGGGCAAAGCAAACGGGCCGACGCAGCAGCGAGAGAGCTCTATGGACGCCAGTGCGGACGTGCCGCGACGCTCTTTCGCGTTCGGCCTGGAACGGGCCGGTTTCGTCGGCCTGGCGTGGCCACGCCTGACCGTGATTCTGGTCATCCTGGCCTCGATCCTCGCCGGGTGGGGCCTGACGCGTCTCAAGGTCGACGATTCGCTCTCGGAGCTGTTCCGCACCGACACGGAAGAATTTCGCCGCTACGAAGAAATCGATCGCCGATTTCCGTCCAGCGAATATGACGTCCTGGTCGTGATCGAAGGCAAGGACCTCCTGAAGAAGGCGCAGCTCGAAGCTTTTCGCCGCGCCATCATCGACCTGCAGCTCGCCGACGGCGTGGACGGCATCGTGTCGATGCTGTCTGCACGCGGCAAGCCGGACGCCACGGGCTATGCGGCGCCGATCGTTCCCGACGAGCTGCCCGATGGGCCGGCCTACGATGCCATCATCGCCACGCTCAAAGGCAACGAGATCGTGTCGGGCAAGTTCCTGTCCGACGACGGCGAACTGGCGCTGGCGGTGCTTGCCCTCGACCGGACAGCGGTGCAGGAGCAAGGCGCCAAGCAGATCATCGCCAGTATCAACGCCCTGCTGAGCAAGGAACTGGCCGGCACCGGCCTCAAGTCGCACCTGACCGGCGCGCCGGTGATGCAGCTCGAGATCCGCAACGCGGTGGAACGCGATCAGATCGTCTACAACGGCCTGGGCCTGCTGTTCGGCGCCATCATCGCCGTCATCTTCTTCAAGCGCGTATCGCTGATGCTGCTGGCGGCTCTGCCGCCGGTGCTCGCAGTGCTGTGGTCCCTGGGCCTCCTCGGCCTGGCTCGGGATCAAGCTCAATCTGTTCCTCAACGTGATGACGCCGCTCGTGATGGTGATGGGGTTCGCCGACAGCATGCAGATGGTGTCTGCCATCCGCATCCGCCTGCGCGAAGGCGACACCAAACGTGAAGCGGTGCGGTTCGCCGTCCACGTGGTCGGGCCGGCGTGCGTGCTGGCGCACGCCACCGCGTTGCTTTCATTCGGGGCGCTGCTGTTCTCGCAATCGGCCCTGATCCGCACGTTCGGAATTGCGGGCGGACTTGCCGTCTGCATCTCCTTCGTGGCCGTCATGCTGGTTCTGCCGCTGATGGGAACGTTTCTGATCCGCAACGAGGCCAAGCTGGCGAAGGACCGCTCGCCCGCCGACGGGCTGATGGACAGTCTCGGCAAGCTGGTGGGGTGGATCGTCGACCGGGTGGTGCACTGGCCGTTCGTGACCACGATGGTGGCACTGATCTCGTTCCTGCTCCTCGGTTGGGCCTACCTCCAGCTCGAGCCCCGCTACCGCCTGGCCGACCAGGTCCCCGACCGCGAGCAGGCGCTGGGCGCCACCGCGCAGATCGATCAGAAGCTGACTGGCGCCAATCCGGTGCACGTCATGATCGAATGGAAATCGGGTGCCTCGCTCTATTCTGCGGGGCCCATGGAAGTGGTCGCCAAGGCGCACGAGGTGCTGGAAAAGGAAGCCGGCCTCGGCAACGTCTGGTCACTGGAAAGCCTGCGCCGCTGGCTCAAGGAAGCCGGCGATGACCGCCCCGAAACGGTGCAGAAGTTCGTGGGTTACCTGCCCGAGCACCTGGTGCGCCGCTTCATCGCCAAGGAAGGCGACGCGGTGCTGGTGACAGGCCGGCTGCCCGATGTGGACTCCAGCCGGATCCTTCCGGTGGTGGAGAAGATCGACCGCGCGCTCGACGGCGTCCGCAAGCAGCACCCGGATTTCCGCATTTCGGTCACCGGGCTGCCGGCGGTCGCCGCCCGCAACAGCGCGCGCATGATCTCCCAGCTCAACGAGGCCCTGCCGCTGTGCGTGGCATTCGCCGCCATTCTGCTGGCGATCGCGTTCCGGTCGGTGTTCGTCGGCCTGGTGAGCCTGCTGCCGGGTCTCTATCCTGTGGTCGCCTCGGGCGCGATCCTGTGGGCGATGGGAGGCGGGCTCGAATTCGCGTCCGTCGTGGCGCTGCTGGTGGTGTTCGGGCTCGCCATCGATGCGCTGATCCACTTCTTCAACCGTCTGAGCCTGGAGGAACGCAAGGAGCCGAGGGCCGACCTCGCCATCCGCAATGCGCGCGTGCTGGTGGGGCCGGCCATCATCCTGACCACGCTGGTGCTGGCGTTCGGGCTCGGCGTGACGGTGTTCTCCGATTTGCCTTCGCTGCGCATGTTCGGCTTCGTGTGCGGAACCACGCTGGTCGCCTCGCTGCTGGCCGACCTCGTATTCCTGCCTGCGCTCATCATGCTGGTGCGCAAGGTGTGGAAGCACAAAGTTGTAGGTTAATCGGTAGTGTCTCAGTTTGAATTTCGGGTGCGACCCCTTGGGGACGTTGGAAGGCCGCTACCGGGTCGCTGCTCCAACTCTCGCAGTCACGATCCAGACGGAAGCCAAGAGCTGGAGGGGTCGCCCAAGGCAGCCAGGGCCTCACGCAATAGAGGCTCGACGGTCGCTCGCAGCGCGGGGTTCTCGCGAACGATCTTTCCGAGCGGCCCCGCTTTCAGAAGCACCAAAGTCATCGCGTCGAGATCGCCGCTCGACACCTTTTCATCGTGCGATTGGATGATGATCTCGCTGAACCCAGCCGCCTCAAGTGTGCGGCGTATGTGTTCAGGGTCAGCGAAGCTGAAAGGACTCTCGTCGAGAGTCGACTGGAATCCCGCCGCGGAAAGCGGGAGGTGATCCAACTGGTTCTCCTGGAGGGAACGCCAACAACTGAACGCCAGCGCACCTGACGGCCTCAGAATTCTACGGAAGTTGGCGAAAGCCACGACCGGATCGTTGAAGGTCATCACACCGAACCGAGAGAACACGGCATCCGTACTCTCGGACGGCAAATCCAAGAACTGAGCGTCTGCCTGGATCAACCTCACCTGGCTGAGCGGTTCGGTCCTCCGCTTGGCGATTTCAAGGAGCAACGGGGCCACGTCCACCCCGATCACCTGCCCTTCAGTTCCGACCCGCTCGGCGAGTTGGAGTAGGGTCTGCCCAGCTCCGCACCCTATATCGAGAACAACGTCTCCCGCACCCACATCCAAAGCCTTGATGGCCGTCAGCCCCAAGGGAGAAAGCTGAAGGTCGATGAACTCATGCGCCTCGGCCCAGGCCTTTGCGTGGAGGAGCCCTGGAGACGAGACGTTAGCTGAACCTTGGGCAAGCATTGCAGGTCCATAGCAGACGCGAAGGGCCCCACTCGTAGCCGAAATTCAAACTGAGGCACTTACCGGTTAATCTGGCGTCAGACCACCCGGTAGCGCTCCATGACGTCCCGGTCCGGCTCATAGCCGAGCCCCGGCCCATCGGGTACCGCAACAGTGCCGTTCGCGTCGACATCGATGCGGCCGCCCCACAGGCACGCCGCTCGCCGCATGTAGAACACCTCGATGAACGTGCCGTCGTCCCGCAGCGACATGAGCTGCAACGTGGCGAGGAAGCCCGGCCCGAAATAGGGGGAATGCGGTGCGAGCCGGACACCCATTTCGTCGGCCAGCGCGGCAACTTTCAGGTACTCGGTGATGCCCCCGACCTTGGTGACCGAAGGCTGAGCGTAGGTCACCGCGCCCTCGCTCATCATCTGGCGAAATTGATGGACGGTGCAGGCATTCTCTCCGGCTGCGATCGCAAGCCCGCCCTTCTCACGGACTTCCGCAAGCGTCTTGAAATCCTCCGGCGGCCAGACGGGCTCCTCGAGAAACAATGGCGCCGCACTTCGACAGGCTCGGGCAAACGCAATCGCTTCCGTGCCGGTCATCGGGCAGTTCATGTCGACCATGAGGGGAATTCCGGCGCCTATGGCCTGCCGCGCCGCGATGACAGCAGGCACGGTCGTCTCATGCAGTTTGACCGCCTCGAAGCCTCGCTGCACCACGGCTTCACATTCCTTGGCCACGAGTGCGGGGTCTCCGATACGAAGCAGGCTCGCGTAGGCCGGGATGCGCGTCCGCTTGCGGTTCCCGATCAGGCGGTGCAGCGGCTCGCCCTTCGCTTTGGCTGCAAGGTCCCACAAGGCGATGTCCAGCGCCGAGATCGCAAACATTGTGATGCCGTAGCGGCCGAACAGATGCAGGTTGCGCTGGATGCGATCCACGAACGCCGGAATGCCGGCAGCGTCGGGCACCTCGAGGCCGCGCGCCTGCGGGGCGATCATCTCATTGATGGCAGAGAGGGTCGTCCTTGGACACACATAGCTGAATGCATCCCCCCAGCCCGTGGGCCCCGAGTCGGTCGATACCTCGACCAGCACGATCTCAATCGCCGAGATCGCCGAGGCCCCCTGTATGAAACTTGCAACGCCCGCATCATAGGGGATGCGGACGTGATGCGCCCGAACGTCGATAATCCGCATGCGCCATCCTCCCGGCTGACAGCAGGGTAGCGCAAATCTCTGGGGGCGTACCAGTACGGCCTGGAAACAGCTCGGCGGCTACTCAGCCGGTTCCAGGTGCACGACCACGTCAACATGGCGATGCGCATGCCGGGCGGCGGGGTCGGCAGGCCGTCGACGCGCACTGCGGCGGCATCGATGTCCATCAGCACGCCGTCGCGGGCGATGTGGAAATGATTGTGGTTGCTGGTGTTGGTATCGAAGTAGCGCTTGGCACCGCCGAAGGCGATCTCGCGCACGAGGCCAGCCGACGCGAAACTGTGCAATGTGTTGTAGATCGTCGCCAGTGAAATGCGATGTCCCGCTGCGCGCGCCTCGACGTGGAGCTCTTCCGCGGTGACGTGCCGGCCTTCGCCGCTGCCGAACAAGCTGAGGGCAAGGGCCTGGCGCTGCCGCGTCGGACGCAATCCTGCGCTCTGGAGAAACAACGACGCTTCGGCCGGAGAGCGGACAGTAGGCACGGAGCAATCATGAGTATGGTGCATGGTATCGATCTGTTCAGCCGGCTGCAGGTCAATGTTGACTATTTTAGTCAATAAATGATCCAGGCCGCCTTGCCAATGGCTTTTTGCGAGGCTCACCAACGGGGTAAGTTTCCAGCTCCAGCGTGGGCATGGCCCTGGCAGCTATGCGGCGCCTAAGGCGTGGCCGTTCGGAAATACAGGGTCTCGCTCGCCAGTGACCCGCAGACGAACTCGGGGTCCCCGCAATCATGCCTGGGCAGGTGTATCGTTTCACGCCTGGGCCACCATGCCCCTGCACGTCAACCCGCTCTTCTGCCCCGCCTGAAGACGCGCCCGTCGATGATGATGAGCGCCGTGGCGATGACCAGGGCGCCCACCATGTCCCGCGGCGTCAGCCGGTCGCCCAGGAAGATGCCGCCGAGCAGGATCGGGGTCAGCGGCATGATCAGCGTCACGAGCAGGGCGTTGGTGGAGCCCGCGCGCTGCAGCACCGTGAAGTGGCACAGCGAGGCCAGCGCGGAGCCGAACAGCCCCATGCCCACGATCGCGCCCACGACTTTCAGCGAAGGCATCGGCAGCGTCCACGGCTGATCGATGGCGATGGCGAGCGGAAAGGCGACAAACACGGCACCTACCATCTGCATCATGGCCACCACGAACGGCGGATAGTGACCGAGTTTGGTCCGGGCAAAAATGTTGGCGCACACATAAAGCAGCGGGGCCGTGAGCAACGCAAGCCGGGCCAGCACGTCGGCACTCGAACCCGACGGCGAAATCGTACCCGACCAGAATACCGACCCCGACGATCCCGACCACGATTCCGGCCAGCTTGTTCCACGACAACTTTTCGTCCTGGGTCAGCATGTGCGCCAGGAAGATGCCGAACAGCGGCGCCGAAGCATTGAGAATGGCGGCCATGCCGCCAGTGGCGCGCGCCTGGCCCCAGACGATGAGGAGGAAGGGAACGACGCTGTTGAATGCGGCAAAGAGAATGAACAGGCGCCATTCCGCAAGCGTCGCCGGCATGCGGTAGCCTAGCGACAGCACGATGAGAATAAGCGCCGCCGAGGCCGGGATTGTGCGCAGTGCCGTGATCGTCAGGGCTGGCATCTCGGGCTGGGCGATCGCGATGAAGAAGTACGAGCTGCCCCACAGCATCGACTGCAAGCCGATCAGTCCCCACTCGACGGCACCCAGTCGCAGCGGCGGTTTGGCGATTGTCCCTGGTTGTTCCTGCATGGCGCGCATGTTTCGCCGATCTGCGCACGCGGTGCAACTGCGGGTCTGCAACCCCGTCCTGAGCCTGTCGAAGGACGGAGGCGCACACCAAGCCGTGGTTCGACAAGCTCACCACTGGGGTGAAGCTTGAGATGGGTGACCGGCAGCCAATCCACCGGTATCTTGCCGAGCCGTTTCCACCACGCAGGTCGCTTGCATGTCACAGCAATTCGCCTCCGACAACAACGCCGGACTGTGCCCCCAAGCGCTGGACGCCCTGCTGCGGGCAAACGGCGAGGGCCACGTCACGGGCTACGGCGACGACGCCTGGACCGGGCGAGCCTGCGACAGGATGCGGGCGCTGTTCGAGACCGACGCCCAGGTGTTCTTCGTCTTCAGCGGCACGGCGGCGAATGCGCTGGCGCTCGCCCATATCTGCCGCCCCTATCATGCGGTGATTGCGCATGCGGAAAGCCACATCGCAACCGACGAAGCAGGAGCCGCCGGTTTCTTCGCCGGCGGCGCGGCGATTCTTACGGCGGACACCCCGCTGGCCAAGATTACACCCGAGGCTGTTGAGGCGCTGGCAACCGGCGGCCGCGGCCTCCATAGCGTCAAGCCGCGCGCGTTGTCGGTCACTCAGGCCACCGAGATGGGCACGGTCTATACGTTGGACGAGGTGCGCGGTCTCACCGAGGCGGCACGCCGCCACGGCCTCACGGTGCACATGGACGGCGCACGCTTCGCCAACGCAGTCGCGGCACTCGGTTGCAGCCCTGCCGATCTGTCCTGGCGCGCCGGCGTCGACGTACTGAGCTTCGGCGGCGTCAAGAACGGCCTGGCGGCGGGCGAGGCGGTTCTGTTGTTCGACAAAGCTCTGGCACAGGAATTCGAGTGGCGCGTGAAGCAGGCCGGCCAGCTCAACTCCAAAATGCGCCTCGTGACGGCTCCTTGGGTCGGCCTCCTGAAAGGCGATGTGTGGCTCGCCAACGCCCGCCACGCCAACGCCATGGCGCAGCGGCTGGCGGCACATATCACCAACGTCGAGGGCGTGCGGCTGATGGCGCCGGTCGAGAGCAACGGGGTTTTCGTGGAGCTCGGCAGCGCGGTGCAGGACCGGTTGCGCCGCAAGGGCTGGCGCTTCTACGCATGGGGGCCAACCGGCTGCCGCCTGATGTGCGCCTGGGACACGGCGCCGGAGACGGTCGATCGCTTTGCTGCGGATCTGGCGGCTGCCGCGGGCGCATAGGCTGGGTCGGGCGTTGGCGATGACCCAACGCAAACTCATGCCTCTTTCAGGGTTGTTGGGTCCGCGCTTCGCTTGATCCAACCTACACAGCCTTCGCCTCGCGCCGGAAACGGGCCAACAGCCGTCCGTCGATCACGATCAGGCCCGAAGCGATAATCAGAGCGCCTGCAATCTGGTAAATGGTCAACGTCTCGTCGAGGACCAGCACACCAAGCGCCGTGGCTGTGACCGGTATCAGCAGCGTCACCAGCATGACGTTGCTCGGACCTGCACTGGCGCTGATCTTGAAGAACACGATGTAGGCGAGGGCCGTCGAGAACAGGGCAAGGCCGAGCACGGCGAGCAGTGCGGCGGCGCTTGGCGCGGCGAGCAGCCAGAAGCGATCGAGGAACGCAGCCATCGGCAGCAGCAGCACAGTCGAGCACGTGAGCTGCGCAGCCGACGATACCAGCGGCGGAATGTGCCGGAGCCGGCGCATCCATAGTGCCGAGAACGCGTAGGACAGCGTGCCGCCTAGAATGCAGAGCATACCGATCACGCTGGAAGCATTCGCCGTCAAGGCTTCGGGTCCCATCAGCACAGCAACCCCGCCGGCTCCAAGGAGTACGCCCAACACCTTGCTCGGCGTCAGCGCCTCGCCGGCGAATAACCGCGCGACCATCAGCGTGAACAGCGGCGTCGTGGCATTGAGAACCGCAGCAAGACCGCTGGCGATGCGCTGCTGGCCGTACACCATCAGCGTAAAGGGGATCACGTTATTGATGATCGATTGCACGATGAACAATTGCCAGGCAGCGCGGCCCGACGGCAGGCGATGCCCCATGATGTAAACCAGCGGAACCAGCACCAGCGCCGCAATCCCGACGCGGGCCAGTACAAGGGTAAACGGCGGTACTTCCGGGCCGGCGATGGCGATAAAGAAGAACGTCGCGCCCCAGAGCACGGACAGGAGCACGAGCAGGAGCCAGTCTTGGGCGCGCATGGAAGGGGGCTCGTAGGATAGAGGAGCGGCTTGATAGGCGCGGCCGGGTCGCACGTCCACCCGATTCCGGTTTGATGCGCGCGACCGTCCTTCGACACGCTCAGGACGAGGTGGCGTGCGCTGCATGCGTTGCCCGGTCGGGTTATGTGACCTTGAGCTTGCGCCGCCTCCGTGGTGAGCCCGTCGAACCACGGCTTGCCGTGCGCCATCGTCCTTCGACGAAGCTCAGGACGAGGGCGAATGAGTTGCTTGGGAAGATTGAGCGCGTACTCGGGGGCTATCCGCGCACCGTGCTTGCCTCAGCGCTGCGGCAGCACTTTCGCCAGGGCCGGCAGGAACTCGCGGTAGTGGTCGATGACGGCGCCGGGGTTGAACTCGCCGATCGGCCGCGGCGTATAGCCGAACGTCACGCCGATCGAAGGCACGCCCGCCGCCGCGGCGGTCGCGATATCCACCTCGCTGTCCCCCACCATCACCGCGCGATCCGGCCGACCGCCGGCCATCTCGATGGTGCGGATCAAATGGCCGGGCGCGGGCTTGAACACATCGAAGGTGTCGCGGCCGGCGATGACAGCAAAACGATGGTCCACGCCGAGTTGCTGCAGCAGCGCCTTCGACAGCGCCTCGAATTTGTTGGTGCATACGGCGAGCCGCGCACCCGATTGCGAGAGAGTATCGAGCAGTTCAGGGATGCCATCGAACGGCCGGCTCAGCACGGCCACGTTTTCCGCATAGTAGGGAAGGACCAGCTTGTGCAGCTCTGTGATCGCGTCCTCGGACTTGGTTACGCCGTGCAGGCGCAGCCCCTCCTCGATCATGACGCGCGAGCCGCGGCTGATGAACGGGTGCAGGTCCCGGGGCGCGACAGGTGCCAGGCCGATCTGGCCGAACACATGATTGGTCGCGGCCGCCAGGTCGGGCGCCGTGTCGACCAGCGTGCCGTCAAGATCGAAAACGATTGTCGCGTCCGTGAGATCGAGGGGCATGGGGCACGGGGTTTCCTGGCTGGCGCGGAAAACTATTCGTCTTTCATGCCGCTGTCATCCACGCTCGCACGTGCCGCCTTGCCTTGCGAGGCTCGCCCTTCGACAGGCTCAGGACGAGGTCGGGTGCGCTGCACGGATGTCCGGATATCAGAAGCTTGCTCCAACCCCGTGGTGAGCTTGTCGAACCACGCCTTGCCTGCGGAACGCGGGGGGCCTAGACAAGGTTCTGAGAGGACGGGGCGGTGCAACGTACGGAGGCCGTTATGGACAAGCCCACCATCACCCTTGCCAAGAACAAATGCTACGTCGACGGCCAATGGATCGGCGAGCCGACGCTGCCCGTCACCAACAAGGCTACCGGCGACATCATGGCGCGGGTGCCCGAGTTCGGCGAGGCGGAAACGCGCAATGCCATCGCGGCGGCCAGCCGTGCCCTGCCAGGCTGGTCGAAGATGCTGGCGAAAGAGCGCTCTAAGCGCATCCGCAAATGGTTTGATCTCATCGTCGAGAATGCGAACGAGCTGGCGCTGCTGCTGACCAACGAGCAGGGCAAGCCGCTCGCCGAAGCCAAGGGCGAAATTCTCTACGCCGCGGGGTTCATCGAGTTCTTCGCCGAGGAAGCCAAGCGCGTCTACGGCGAGACCATTCCGACCTTCAAGTCCGACGCCCGTATCGTCGTGATCCGCCAGCCGGTCGGCGTGGTGGCAGCCATCACGCCCTGGAATTTCCCGGCGGCCATGATCACCCGCAAGGCCGGGCCGGCGCTGGCGGTCGGCTGCACCATGGTGTTGAAGCCCGCCTCGGAGACGCCGCTCACCGCACTTGCGCTAGCGGCGCTGGCCGAGGAGGCCGGCATCCCCAAGGGCGTGTTCAACGTCATCACCGGCAAGGCCAGCGTGATCGGCAAGGAGCTGACGTCCAATCCCGACGTGCGCATGCTCACCTTCACCGGCTCGACCGAGATCGGCGCCAAGCTGATGGCGCAGTGCGCGCCAACCGTTAAGAAGCTGGGCCTGGAGCTCGGCGGCAACGCGCCCTTCATCGTGTTCGACGACGCCGACCTCGACAAGGCGGTGCAAGGCGCCATGGCCTCCAAGTATCGCAACGCCGGTCAGACATGCGTATGCGCCAATCGCATCTACGTGCAGGAGGGCGTCTACGGCACCTTCGCCGAAAAGCTCGCCCTGGAAGTCAAAAAGATGAAAGTAGGCGCCGGCACGGAGGAAGGTGTGACAACCGGTCCCCTGATCAACAAGGCCGCCGCGGAAAAGGTCGACGAGCATATCGCCGACGCGCTCAAGAAGGGCGCCAGCGTGATTGTCGGCGGCAAGCGGCATGCGCTCGGCGGTAACTTCTACGAACCCACCATTCTCGGCAACGTCACGTCCGAGATGCTGGTGGCGCGGGAGGAAACATTCGGGCCGGTCGCTCCCCTCTTCAAGTTCAAGACCGAGGCTGACGTGATTGCGCAGGCCAACGATACGCCTTTCGGCCTCGCCGCCTATTTCTACGCGCGCGACGTCGGCCGCGTCTGGCGCGTGGCCGAGGCGCTGGAATGCGGCATCATCGGCATCAACGAAGGCATCATCTCCAGCGAGGTGGCCCCGTTCGGCGGCTACAAGCAGTCGGGCCTCGGCCGCGAAGGCTCCCACCACGGCATCGAGGAATACCTGGAAATCAAGTACCTGCTGATGGGCGGGCTTTAACCACTCCCTCTCCCCGTTCTTACGGGGAGAGGGTCGGGGTGAGGGGCGGCCAAACGTCGGCGCGAGCTTCTGCCCCTCACCCTAACCCTCTCCCCACAGAAAAGTGAGGAGAGGGAATCCCGATGGAGACCGTATGACCGCCGATGACTGGAAGCAGCAGGCAGCCGAACGCGCGCTGACGCTGGTGGAAGACGGCATGACCTTGGGGCTCGGAACCGGCTCAACCGCCGCCCGCTTCGTCGATCTCGTGGGGCAGAAGGTGAAGGCCGGCCTGAGGGTCAGGTGCGTGCCGACCTCCGAGGCGACCCGGGTGCAGGCCGAGCGGCTCGGCATTCCGCTCATCACGCTTGACCAGCAGCCCTTCCTGGACATCACCGTCGACGGCGCCGACGAACTCGACAGCGAGCTGCGTCTGATAAAGGGCGGCGGCGGAGCGCTGCTGATCGAGAAGATCGTCGCCACCGCCTCGGGGCGCATGGTAGTCATCGCCGATGCCTCCAAGCAGGTCGAAACGCTGGGCCGGTTTCCGCTCCCCGTCGAGATCGTACGGTTCGGGTTCGGCGCCACGCGCAACATGATCGAGGTGCTGGCGGCCGATGCCGGCTGCCGGGGCGAGATCAAGCAGCGGATGGGCGCCGACGGCCAGCCGTTCGTGACCGACAGCGGCAATTTCATTCTCGACTGCGCCTTCGGACGCATCGAAGAGCCCGAGGCTCTCGACGAAGCGCTCAAGCTGATCCCAGGCGTGGTCGAAAACGGCCTGTTCCTCGGCATCGCCGACGCGGCCATCGTCGCGGGACCGGACGGCGTGGTCATGCTCGAGCGCGACGACGCGGAACAAACCGACTAAAGCGACGACCCGAAGGAACGACACGATGACCTATCGCGCGCTCTTGATCGTGGTAACGATGCTCGCCGCCTTGGCAGCCTTGCCGGGCATGTCCAGCGCTCAGGCACCCGATGCGGCGCGCATTGCGGCGGCCAAGCAGATGATGGATGTGGCCGGCTCGGCCGCCCAGTTCGACCAGGTGATGCCCCTGATGTCGCAACAGATGAGCCAGGCTTTCAAGAACATCGCACCGGGCAACGCCACCGAGATCGACGACGTCTTCCGGCAACTCGTGCCGAAGTTCATCGAACGCAAAGGGGAGCTGCTCGATCAGATCGCGACCCTCTACGCCACCGAGATGACGCTGGATGAATTGAACGCCATTGTCGCTTTCTACAAATCCCCGGCGGGCGTGAAGTTTGCCTCGGTCCAGCCGAAGATCCTGCGCAACTCCATGGCGCTGGGACAGCGATGGGGCCAGAAGATCGGCGCCGAATTCGCAGATGAAGCGCGCCGCGAGCTGAAGAAGCGCGGCATCGATTTGTGAACGCTCCCGGGGGCACCTGACCGCTCCTTCTCCCGCCCCCTGTAACGAAGGCGTCCATTTTCTTGCGAGGGCAGGCAAGGCCTGAAGCAGCGGTGTAACGATGATTGATCTTGCGCCTTGTCAGGCGAGCCGGGATGATCCACGCGTGAACGAACAAACGGCCATCCGAGTGCACGGCGTTCCGAGCCACAGCGACCACTTGCCATGAGCGACTACGACTTCGACCTTTTCATCATCGGCGGCGGTTCGGGTGGAGTGCGCGCGGGACGCATCGCCGCAGGCCACGGAGCCAAGGTGGCCGTTGCCGAGGAGTACCGCTTCGGTGGCACCTGCCCGATCCGCGGTTGCATCCCCAAGAAGCTGCTGGTCTATGCCAGCCGCTTCCGCGACGAGTTCGAGGACTCGGAGGGCTACGGCTGGACCATAAAGGGCACTCGCTTCGACTGGCCGACGCTGAAGGCCAACAAGGACCGGGAGGTCAAGCGGCTCGAGGGCGTCTACCGCCGCCTCGTCGAGGGTGCCGGCGCGAAATGCTTCGACACGCGCGCGACGCTGGCCGATGCCAACACCGTCGTGCTCGCCGCCGACGGCCGCAAGGTGACGGCCAAGACCGTCCTGATCGCCACCGGCGGCCACCCGATGAAGCCCGACATTCCGGGCGCCGAGCATGCCATCACCTCCAACGAAGCGTTCGAGCTGGAGGAGCTGCCGGCCTCCGTCCTGATCGTCGGCGGCGGCTACATCGCAGCGGAATTCGCCGGCATCTTCGATGGGCTAGGCGTGGAGACGACGCTGGTCTACCGCGGCGAGAAGATCCTGCGCGGTTTCGACGAAGATCTGCGCGACGGCCTTATGGCCGAGATGTTCAAGCGCGAGATCGATCTGCGCGTTAACGCCGAGATCGTTTCCATCGAGAAGAACTGGTCGGACTATACCGTCACGCTGAAGGACGGCTCGACGCTGGAAGTCGAGTGCGTGATGTTCGCCACCGGCCGCACGGCCAACACCGCCGGCATGGGACTTGAAAAAGTGGGCGTGAAGCTCGGCGCGCGCGGCGAGGTCGCGGTCGACGACCAGTCGCGCTCCTCGGTCGCAAACATCTATGCGGTCGGCGACGTGACGGACCGCGAAAATCTCACTCCCGTCGCCATCCGTGAGGGCCACGCCTTTGCCGACACCGTGTTCGGCAACAAGCCCTGGATCTTCAATCACGAACTGATCCCGACGGCCGTGTTCTCCACGCCGGAGATCGGCACCGTCGGTCTGCCGGAGGACGTCGCCTGCGAGCGCTATCCCAAGCTCGACATCTACCGCGCACGCTTCCGGCCCTTGAAGAATACCCTGTCCGGCCGCGACGAGTTCGCGGTCCTGAAGCTGCTGGTCGACGGCGCCACCGACAAGGTCGTCGGCTGCCACATGCTGGGACCGGACGCCGCCGAGATCGTCCAGATGGCGGCGATCGCGCTCAAGATGGGCGCCACCAAGACGGATTTCGACGCCACCGTGGCGCTGCACCCGAGCATTGCCGAAGAGTTCGTGACCATGCGCGAGAAGCAGCCGGCGCCGCCCAAAATGCCGCCGAAGAAAAAGAAGGGCCCCGATGCAGCGTCTTGAGGGCCGTATCGCCCTGGTGACCGGCGCAGGTTCCGGCATCGGCCGGGCCACGGCGCATGTGTTTGCGGCCGAAGGCGCCTATGTCTACGTCACCGACGTGAACGGCGAGGCCGCCCAGGCCGTAGCGGCCGAGCTGGCGGCCGCCGGCGCGGGCGCGCAGGCCGTCACCGCCGATGTGTCGCGCGGCCAGGACGTCACCGCCATGTTCCGCGCCGTGGAAAAGGCGCACGGCCGCCTCGACGTGCTGGTCAACAACGCGGGCCTCAACGTGCGCGGCGATTTCCGGCACCTCTCCGATGCCGACTGGGTGACGATCCGCGAGGTGAACCTCGACGGCGTGGTGCGCGTGGCACGCGACGGGTTCGCCCTGCTCAAGGTTTCCGGCCGCGGCTCGCTCATCAACATCGCCTCCATCCTGGCGCATCGCGGCCTGCGCCAGCTCACCGCCTATTCTGCGACCAAGGGCGCGGTGACGGCGCTCACCCGGGGGCTCGCGGTGGAGTACGCGCCGTTCGGCATCCGCGTCAACGCGCTGTGTCCGGGCTTCGTCGAAACCGCCCTGACGCGCCGCATCCTCAAATATCCCGCGATCGAGAAAGCGCTGGTGGACTCCACTGCCCTCAAGCGTCTCGGCAAGGCCGAGGAGATCGCCAAGGCGGCGCTGTTCCTCGCCAGCGACGACGCCTCCTATGTCACCGGCGCCGAACTCGCCGTCGACGGCGGCATGGCGGCGGCGCTGTGAATGGGATAAGACGGAGCTAAGTCCGACGCTTGCTGCGGCGCTGGCCGCCGGGCTCCGATGGTCGCGTGATCGGAAACACCTCACGCATGTGCGCCGCGAGCATCTCGCAGAACGCGTTAGCGTAGTGCGGCAGAGGGCGGCATCGGGGAATGGTCCGACCGCGCGCTGGGATTTGGCCTAGCGCTGGAGCCTAGAGATTGGCACCCATCAACTGCGCGATACCCACGATTGAGCTAAGCAGGCCGAACACCAGCCCAAGAACGAGCACCACGGCGTAGTAGGACTGTGCATCGTCGTTGCGCAGGTAGGGGCGAACCTTGCCGCCTACCGGCATCGCAAACCGGAACGCCACCACCGATACCGCAAAGATCGCTAGGCTTACTACGAGCTGCATTTGCTCCTCCCTGCTGTAGGACCTATTTCTTTTTTCGGGATAACGATGGACCGAGTAGCAGATATAGCAGCTTTCACCCTGATTGCTGCCCTAGTCCTGTCCATGGCCTGGTTCCGCGCTGAAAAACGAAGCCAGTGGCGGTTTAGGCCGCCACTACCCCATCTTTCTCGCCTCTTGGGTTCAGACACTTGACGCATGATCCTGCGCTCTTTATATCGCCGTATGGCTATATAGCCAACGGGACATGCATATGGACGCAGCCGCAAGATCTCCACAGCACTTGGATCGCGTGTTCGCAGCGCTCGCCGACCCGACCCGGCGGGCGATCCTGGCGCGGCTCGCCGCAGGCGAAGCTACGGTCAACGAGCTGGTAGCACCGTTCGCGCTCAGCCAGCCCACCATCTCCAAGCATCTGAAGGTGCTGGAGGGCGCCGGCCTCGTCTCGCGCGGCCGCAGCGCGCAAACCCGGCCCGTTCGCCTGAACGCGGCGCCGCTCGCAGGCGCGGCCCAGTGGATCGGCGACTACCGCCGCTTCTGGGAAGAAAGCCTCGACCAGCTCGATGCCTACGTGAAAGCCCTGCAACGCAAGGAGATGCGCCATGCCCGCAAACGCAAGCGCTCGTGAGCCAGCCGGCGACCGTACGGTCGTCATCACCCGCGTGTTCGACGCCCCCGCGCGCCTGCTTTTCCTGGCCTACAGCACGCCCGAGCACATCATGAAATGGTTCGGCCCGAAAGGCTGGCCGGTGACCATGTGCGAAATGGACTTCCGCAAGGGCGGCCGTTTTCGCATGGCCATGACGGGCCCCAGCGGCAAGCAGAACACCCCGTTTGGCGGCGAATACCTCGAGATCGTGCCGAACAAGAAGATCGTCTACGACAACGGCTTCGAGAGCCCCGGCGCCGAAAGGATGGTCGTCACCGTCATCTTCGACGAGAAGGGCGGCAAGACCACGCTCACCATCAGCACCCTGTTCGGCTCAATCGCGATGCGCAACGAGCACATGGGGATGGGCTACGAGCGGGGCACCAACTCCGGCCTCGACCAGCTCGCCGGCGTCGTGGCCGCGATGTCAGCGGGCGGCTCAGGCCGGCCTGTCGTGGCTTCCGCATTGATCACGCTCGACGGCTACATGGTCGGCCCCGACGAGGACATGAGTTGGGTTATTGCGGGTTTCGATCCGCAGATGCAGGCCGATATCGCCGAGGCTATGAGCGAGAAGACGGACACCTTCATCTTCGGACGCATCACCTATGAGATCTTCGCCGCCTACTGGCCGAACGCCGTTGCTTACGAAAAAGGCGATGCGCTGAAGCCTGCCGAGGGGCGCGAGGACCCCCGCATCATCCGCGCGCTCAACGACTTTCCCAAGATCGTGTTCTCCCAAACGTTCGGGACGCCCACATGGGGCAACACGCATATGGTCCGCGAAGGGCTGGAGGACGAGGTCCGCCGGCTCAAGACACTGCCGGGCAAAGCCATCAACATCCAGGGCAGCGCCAGCATCGTCCAGGCCCTCGCACGCGCGGACCTGATCGACGAATACCTCCTCTATGTGCATCCGGTCCTTCTCGGCAGCGGCAAACTCTTGTTCGCGGCCGGCGCGAACCGCCAGGGCTTCGAGCGGGTCCACCTCAAATCCTACGCCAACGGCGTCGTCGCCCTGCGCTACAGACGCAAGGGCCGGTAGTGGGTCAGTTTGAAAGATAACGCCACCCGAGCCACGCTGTCAGGACAATCGCAGCAACCCAGATTGCCACGATGATGGCGGCGGCGGTCTTGCTTGTCGGCTGCCCCTCCGCCGCAACAGCGGACGCACGATGCTCGGCCATGATGGCGTCTGGGATCATCCTGACAGCGAGCACGATCCCCAACGGTACAATAACCAGATCATCGAGATAGCCGAGTACGGGTATGAAATCAGGCATGAGATCGATGGGAGACAAAGCGTAGGCGGCGACAAAGGCGGCCGTCAACTTGGCGTACCAGGGTACGCGCGGGTCGCGAGCCGCTAGGTAGAGGGCATGCGCGTCGCGTTTGATCGTTCGCGCCCAACCTCTTGCCGTTGTCAACAACGCGATGCTCCCAATCCTCCAGCACCTTGACACGCTCGATGGTCATTTTTCGAACAGGCCGCTGATGTCGTCCAGGGCCGATGCCGGTATCGATGCATGGTGCGGGTCCATGACGATGGCCTGACCCAGATAGGCCCAATACATGAAGGCTGCCCGCGGCGGCGCCCGGCGACTGTCCACGCCCGCCGCGACAAGCAACTTTGCGATGTAAGCCACCCTGCGCGCATCGACGGATGCAACGATCTTGGCAACATCTTCATCTTCCGCGGCCCACGCCCTTATGGCCCGGTCCAGGCGGGGCTGCTCGACGAATGCGCGCTGCATGAGATGCTTCAAACGGTCCGGCTCAGCTTTCGCGGACTCGAGTTCCTTGATGACCTGATCGGTCATGCGCTCCTGCCAGCTTTGCAATACCTGCGTCCGGAAATCGGCAATGTCCCGGAAGTGCCAGTAGAAACTGCCGCGCGACACCTTCAGCGCCGTTGCCATCGGCCCCGCCTTCAAGGCGTTGGGGCCGTCGTTTGCGAGCGTCCGCAGGCCGTGGCCGATCCAGTCGGACTTTGTCAGGCGATCATCCATCGGCCCTACCATACACAAGTGTATTGACTCCGGCCAAGCATCACACTATCTACCATACAGAGGTGTATGGTCATGAACTGGCACGACGCTGCGTTGGCAATGGCTGGAGTCATCGGGAGCTGCGTTGCCGTGGTGCACGGCATCCTGACCCAGCGGCTCATGGTCGGGCCGTTCGAGGAGTTGTCTCTCGCCGACAAGCGCATATCCGCACCGATCAGACGTCTCGTGCCGCTACTTTTGCATTTCAGCACGGTCAGCTGGATGCTCGGCGGATTTGCCCTGATCGCGGCCGCAACCTGGCTCGGGCACGACGCCAAGCTCGCGACCGGCCTGTTCGTCGGCAGCCTCTATCTGTATGGCGCTCTCGGCAATCTGTGGGGAACGCGCGGCCGTCATCCCGGCTGGATGCTGATGGCAGCGGCGCTGGTTCTGATTGCCTTCGGTGTGAGCCAATCCGGCAGCTGAGGCAGCCTTGTTTGAGATGCGCGGGCGCAGGAGCTATCGGCCGCCGCGCGTCAGTTTTTCACCCCAGCGTCTCCGCAATCAGGTGATCGACCACGCCACGCAGCGCCTCATCGGCGGGCGCGCCGTCCGACAGCAGCCGGTTGAAGCAGGCGATCTGCCGGTTCGCACTCGTCCCGCGGTCGACGATGGTGCGCGCGTGCTCCACCTCGGGCCAGCAGTCGAGGGCCTCGGCATCCTCGCGCAGCAGCACCAGCAGCTCGTCGACGAGATCGCGGAACGGCACCAGCTCGCCGCGGCCGAAATCGAACAGGGAGCTGTCGACGCCGTAGCGCTGCGCCCGCCAGCGGTTTTCCGACAGCAGGAACAGCGGGTAGCTGCGCCAGGTCTGGTTGGAGCGGCGGATGCGGTACAGCATGCGTACGATGCTGGCGTACATCGACGCCACGCACACGGCGTCCTCGAGCCTGGTGCAGACATCGGTGATGCGCATTTCCAGCGTCGGAAACTTGGCCGAGGGGCGCAGGTCCCACCAGATCTTGCTGGCGTCCTCGATGACGCCGTTGCGCACCAGCACGTCGACGGTCGAGCGGTATTCCTCCCAGCTCTCGAAGCGCCCCGGCAGCCCTGTGCGGGGCAGCTCCTGGTAGGCAGCCAACCGGTAGCACTTGAGGCCGGTGTCTTCGCCTTCCGCGAACGGCGACGAGGTCGAGAGCACCAGCAGGTGCGGCAGGAAATAGCGCGCCTGGTTCATCAGGTCGATGCGCAGCTCGTCCTCCTCGATGCCGATGTGCACGTGCATGCCGCAGATGACGAGGCGGCGGCCGACGCCGGCCAGATCCTTGGCGATGGCCTGGTAGCGCTCGCGCTCGGTGGGCTGCTGCGTGCTCCAGCGCGCGAAGGGATGCGTGGAGGCGGCGATCGGCGCGAGGCCGTGCTCGCCCGCCAGGCGCGCCACCGTCGCGCGCAAGGTCGCGAGTTCTTCGCCGGCGGCGCGCGGCGTCTTGTGCACCTGCGTCTCGACCTCGATCTGAGATTTCAGGAATTCGCGCGCCACCTGGCCGCGCAGCGCCTGCTCGCACGCGTCGAACAGAGCGTGCGGCATCTCGCGCACGAGATCCCGGCTCGCCTTGTCGACGAGCAGGTATTCCTCCTCGATGCCGATGGTGAAGGTCGGATCTTTCAGTGCCATGGCCGGCATGGTGACACAACTCGGGCGCCATGGAAAACGCCCCGATGCGGTGGCACCGGGGCGCTGCGATTGCCCACGCGGGTAACGCGCAACGCGCCCTTGTGGAACCGCCACGGTATCGAGATCGGGTTAACACACTGAAAACGGCGCCGCGTTTTGCGCGGTTCGCGTGCGCCGCACGTGTCCTGCGCGGACTTATTTCTGTTTCTGCTTTTCGATTTCGGCCGCGAACTCCTGCTGCAGCGCAGCCAGTCGTTCCATCAGCGATCTGGGCGATGGCTCGTCCGCCTTCGCGACTTTCTTCTTCGCAGCCCTGGCCATGGCGCCCCGGTTCGCACAACGGACATCCCCAGTAGACCCGCGCGCTTGCGCGAAGCTGACCTGCGGTGCATCGCACGGTCACTCCGGCGATTTTCCTGGATCTTTCTGCATTCTCGGCCGGTGCGTGTGGCTTGCAGGCTCTTAAAAAACCTTCACGTCCGCACGGTACTTGTTTCTCGGTACGAAGCCTGACCGCTCCGCCTGGCGCGGTTCGCGCACCCAGACCTCGCGGTTCGGATGCAGGCCGGCGCCGCGGGTCGCCGGGACCGCCATGTGGCGCGCACGGTGCAGCAGGCGCGTATCCGCGACGCCGCAATTGGGATGGATGCCGCCGTTCGCCTTGACCTCCTTCTCCCATTGCGCCTTGCGGCGGGCGAGAGTGGCGGGGTCGAGCAGCGCCGTGCAGGTGAGCTCGTTCTTGTTGAGGTCGGCTATGATCTCATCGCCGTTCTCGATCAAAGCGATCGGGCCGCCGAGCGCGGCCTCCGGTCCGACGTGGCCGATGACCAGGCCCACGGAGCCACCCGAGAAGCGAGCATCCGTCATCAGCGCCACGACGATGCCGCGCTCGCGGCACAGCGCGGTGATGCGCGAGGTCGGGTCGAGCATCTCCGGCATGCCCGGCGCCCCGCTCGGGCCCTCGTAACGCACGATGATCATGTCGTTGTTCTGGAAGCTGCCGGGGTCTTTGTCGAGCGCGCCGATCAGGCCCTGCTCACCCTCGAACACGCGCGCCTTCCCTCGGAAGACATTGTTCTCGAGGCCGCCCTCGTAGATCTGGGCCTTGCTCATCACCCCTTTGTTCTGGAGGCCATTGTCGACGCCGGCGAGCTTCAGGATCGCCGAGAAATCCGGCGAGAGATTGCCGCCGAGTACGCGCAGGCCGCCGGCTGGCTTGTAGGGCTTTTCGACGGGATAGATGACCTTGCCGTCGGCGCGCTTGGCCCCCAGACGGTCCACCTGCTGGGCGAGGGTCTCGCCCGTGCAGGTCAGGACATCGCCGTTCAGCAGCCCGGACTCCAGCAGCTCGCGAACGATCACCTGCACGCCGCCGACCTCGTCGATGTCGACCATGGAATACTTGCCGTAGGGCCGCGCATCAGTCAGCACGGGCACGACATGCTGCGAGAGGTGGTTGAACTCCTCCGGCGTCATGACGTCCTTCCAGAAGTCGGCGAAGCCTGCGGCGCGCGCGATCTCCGGCGTGTGCAGCGTCACGTTGGTCGAGCCGCCGATGGCCATCGCCACGATCACCGCGTTGCGGATGGAGTCGCGCACGACGATGTCGCGCGGCTTTAGATCCTTCTCCATAAGCCTGGCGAGAAGGTCCACCAGTTCGGCAGCAAACTCATTGACCCTGCGCGGATCGTCGGAGGGTGGCGCCACCATGTGCAGCGGCTGCATGCCCAGCACGCCGATGAAGGTCTGCATGGTGTTATAGGTGAACATGCCGCCGCAACTGCCGATACCGGGGCAGGCGTGGCAGGCGATACGGTTGCGGTATTCCGCGTCGGGGTGCCCCGCGACCTGATAGGCGCTGACGATATCGAGCTTCTCGCCCGTCTCAGGATCGGTGCCGGGATGGATCGAGCCGTCCGACATGATGATCGCCGGACGATTGTGCTCCAACAGCGCGGCGAGCGTGCCGACCGGCGGCTTGTCGCAGGCGACGACCGCGATCGTGCCGGCAAGGCCGGTCGCGCTCAGGTGCTCGCAAAGCGAGTCGTTGGTCAGATCGCGCCCGATCAGCGAATAGCGCATCTCGCGCGTGCCGTTGCGGATGCCGTCGGACGTCGCGATCGTGTATTCGGGCTGCACGAGGCGCAGCGGGAGCTGGCGCGGCCCCTTGCCGACACGGGCTTTGAGCGCCGCGTGGATTGCGTCGACCTTGGCCATGACGCCGAGGTAGCATTGGCTGTCGCCCTTGGTGCCGACCACGCCGACCGACGGCTCGTGAATGAGTTCCGGATCGGCTCCAAGCTCGCGTGCGATCCCAATGGTCTGGGCGGAGCGTCCCGGATGGCGGTCGATGAGCACGACATTCGAGTTTTTCACGGGATACTCCTTCTAGCGGCGCGGCGCGTTTGGCCATGATGAACGGTAGCTCGGCGGATACCGTGATTGGAAGGCTTTATGGCCGCGAACTGGCGCATGAGGCAAGCTTCTCGCTGGGACATTGCGAGGAGCGTAGCGTTGCTCTATGCGCTCCAGCCCTGCTGCGAATGATGAAGCTTCAGCAGGCGGGAGGCTGGAGCCTGGCAGTTATTGCCGGCGCTGCCGATGGTGGGCGATGCAGGGATCGAACCTGCGACCCCACCCGTGTGAAGGGTGTGCTCTACCGCTGAGCTAATCGCCCGGTGCGCACCCATTGCCACAGGCAGCGGGGGGATTCAAGCGGCGGGCTCCGACGCCGGTAGGAAGCCTCACTCTCCCGCTCCCTCCCGCGCTGCGATCAGGTCGAAGTCGCCGCCCAGCACGGCATCCAGCCGCCCGCTGCGCCAGCTGCCGTTCATGTTGCGCACCAGGGGCGAGGGATCGCTGCGATAGCGCCGCACCACGGCGTGCGGCGGCGCACCGTGTTGCAGCGCGTCGAGAAGCATAAGCCGCTGCTTGTCCGCGGGCACATCCCCGAGCGGCGCCGCCACGAGCCGCACGCGTGCCGTGGCACGGCCGCGGCCCTTGCCGTCATCGCCATCCAGCACATGCAGCCCCGCCTCGCGGATGAGCTGACGATGCGCGCCGAAACCGCTGATCACGAGCAGCGGCAGGCCACCCGGTGCAGGTCCGGCCACCTCCGAGAGTTGCATGTGCCGGTTCGCGGCCCACGCGCGGTACATGCCCAGCACGCGCGCGCACCACGCGCGCACCGCTTCGCGGTCACCGGCGCGCTCCAGCGCCGGCTCGACCTGCAACGCGACCTCGATGGGGCTCTGCTCGTGCACGTCGCGCATGCCTTCCTTGATCAGGTGCAGCTGCAGCGCGAGCCGCGCCACAAGCTCCCGCGAGGAGCGGCCCGAGCGCTCCGTGCCCTTGGCCAAGCGCGCGCGCAATGCGTCGGCCGTGCTCATCGCCGCCTTCAGGCGATCCATCAGCGCGAGTCGCGCCAAAGTGGCGTGCCGGTCCGGCCGCGACCAGAATCCAGCCGCCGACATATCCTGCGACAGAGAATGCTTCAGGTCCTCCCATTCCGCGGCGGCCAGCCCCTCGGCGATATCGGCGTGCTCGCCCTCGAGAACCTGCATCTCGGCGGCCGTTCCCTCCGGCGCCAGGATCATCCCCGGCAGCCCCGGCGGCGTTCCCGAAGCCTGCGCGCCGGCCGGGGTGTCGCCGTCGGGATCGACGAACTCCGTCTGGATCGCCCGGCCGTCGCTGCGGATGAACACGAACTGGTCGCCCTCGGGAAACCGTTTCTCCACGATGGTCGCCGCCAACGGCGCGATCACATATTGCTCGATCGCCCGCTTCAGAGGCCGCGCGCCCA
This sequence comes from uncultured Alphaproteobacteria bacterium, assembly GCA_963814055.1. Lineage (GTDB taxonomy): Bacteria > Pseudomonadota > Alphaproteobacteria > Rhizobiales > Hyphomicrobiaceae > AWTP1-13. The sequence goes on along the minus strand of CAWFBJ010000017.1, from coordinate 458,455 downwards.
TCTCCGGCGAGAAGCCCTTCTCGAGCAGGAAATCCTGCGCCGAAGCCTCCCATTCCACGGCCCACTCGCGGTCCTTGAGGCCGCGGCGTTCCAGCACCCGGTTGAGCTCCTTGGCGAGGATGCCGCGCATCAGGTCGCGGGTGAGCGGATGGAACACGATCACCTTGTCGAGCCGGTTCTGGAACTCGGGGCGGAACGTCTGACCGATGGCGCGCATGATGTTGTCGCCGGAATAGGCATCCGCCGCCGGCGCGAAACCGAGTCCGGAATTGCGATGGCTGGTGGCGCCGAGGTTGGTGGTGAGAATGATCAAGCAGTGGCGGAAATCGGCGACATGGCCCAGTTGGTCCGCCAGCCGCCCGTCGTCGAACACCTGCAGGAACAAGTCCCACACCTGGGGATGCGCCTTCTCGAACTCGTCCAGCAGAACCACGGAGAACGGTTGCTTGCGCACGCGATGGATGAGCGAATCCGCATCGCCGCCCGCTTCATTGCTGCCGAGAATCTTGAGCGTGGCCTCGGGCGTCTGCAACTCGCTCATGTCGAGCCGGATCAGCCGGTCGGCCGAGCCGAACAGAAACTCAGCCGCCGTCTTGGCGAGTTCCGTCTTGCCCGTGCCGGTCGGGCCCGCGAACAGGAACACGCCGACGGGTTTGCCCGGATCGTTGAGGCCGGCCTTGAGCATGGCGATGCGCTCGACGATGGCGCCCACCGCCTCGTCCTGGCCCATCACCCGGCTCGAGAAGAAATTGCGGACGGCAGAGAGATCGACACGTTCCCTGTTGTCGAGGATCGATGCCGGCAGGCCGGTGAGTTGGGACAGCGTCAGGATCACGCCGTGCGCATCCACCTTGCTGCTGCCGTCCTTGGCGGCACGGCCCACCGTCAGCTTGATCAGATCGAGCACCGGCCCAGGAAAGGTCCCCGCGCTCAGGTATTGCCGTGCCGCGCCCAGCGCCGTCTCCACGCACGCGGGATCGATCTCCATACCGGAGGCATCCGACAGCGGCTTCAGCAGCGCCCGCGCCAGCTCCTGCGTCTCCTCTTGCGTCAGCGGCTCCAGCCGCGCCACTTCGAGGACGCTGCGCAGCGCCGGCCGGAGACGCAGCAGCCGCGCCGTGCTTGCCGACGAGGCTTCCGTCCAGATCACCAGCCGCCCCGCCGTCATGGCCGGCAGGATCTGGTCGAGGATGCTCGCCGCCTGGCCCTGGTGCGTGCCGGATAGCGCGATCTGCAGGATATCGGGAACGTACCAGATGACTTTCTTGGTCACCGACAGTTCCTGCAGCGCCTGCTGGATGCGGCCTTCGAGTTCGCCGAACCACTTCTGGCCCGCCATCAAGTCGGCACCGCTGGCCTCGAACACGGTCCAGCCGCTGGGTTCCAGGCGCTTGGCCAGCAGCCGCAGGAACGAGGTCTTGCCCACGCGATGCTCGCCGCTGGCCAGCAGCGAACGCGCCGGCGCCTCCAGCGAAATCGCCTCGGCGGCCGTCAAGCCTTCGCGCCACGGCTCGGGCTCCACCAGCGTCTGGGTATCCCTCCCGTCCTTCCAGAATCGCCCAAACGAGGTGAGGAACGTCCGGTCGATTGTAGTCTGCTGCAGCGCGTTCAGGTGATTGATCAGCGACGCCGCGTACGGGTGCGAGACGCGTTCGAGCAGCGCCTTGATGGTTGCGGCCGCTGCCGGCGGGGGCGCGGCGTCTCCCAACAGCGGCGCGTCGCCCAGGCGCTCACGCGCGGCAAAGTAATCTCGAAACAGCATGGGGATGACGGCGTTGTCGCACCACCAGTCCTTGGCACCCAGCAACGGCGCGCCGAGCGGCGGCCGCGGCTGCGCGGCGAGGAAATACTCGAGCGCGAAATGCATCGGCCAGGGATAGAGCTTGTCGAAATGGCGCACGATCTCGTCGACGACCTGCCCGCCGTCCGGCCGCTGCTTGAGCGCGGCGAGCGCCGCGCTGGCCAATGCCCAGTTGGCGCCCAGGGCATACTGCAGCACCGTGTCGAGCGGGACGCCCGGCGCCGTGAGCAGGCCGACGGCCTCCACGAACTGGGGCTGCTCGCCAAGCTCGCGCGGATGCGCCGCGCTGTGCGTGGTGGGAGAAAATACGTTCTCGAGCTCCTGCAGGCGGGCACCGAGCGGTTCGCCGGCCGCCGCCGTCTCCGTCGGGGGTGCGAGCGCAGGGGCCGGGCTCGCCGGCGTCTCACCCGTTGGCGTCTCGCCTGCCTCGATCAGCTTGCGCCATGCCGACGCCAGCTGGTGCTGGGCCTGCGACGCATAATCCCGTGCCTGCGCCTGCCACTTTGCGCGCAGAGGTCCACGCGCCGGTCGCATCCACCAGAGCAGCGCCAGCCCCAGACCGATGACAATGAGATAGTTCAACGCATTACACCCAACATCGCCCGCCCGGCGCCGCCCGACTGTCAGAATTTCGCTCCCCGGTGTCAACGCGCTTGCGTCCATCGCCCACCCCAACCGTCATCCCCGAAGCCGACGCGCAGCGGAGGCTATCGGGGATCCAGACGCAACCGCCGAGCCAGTGACTGGATCCCGGCTCTCCAGGCATCGCGCGCCTGCGCGATCCCTTGGCCGGGATGACGGGTGGACATGGGTGCGCGGGTGAACAGACAGACATGGCGTCCCGCTTCCACCGTTCGCACCTGCCCTGCCGCGGCCTTGCCCCTGTGCACAGCCGGCAGTAGCTTCCCGCCCGCAGCGGCGGGGGAGGCGGACGTGGCGGACTGGCATCTGTGGCTGCCGCCGGCGCTGACGAAGCGGCGCTTCCGCATATTACACGGCCGGCCATCTGGTATCGGTGATCGGCGGCTGGATTCAGCAGGTGGCGCTGGCCTGGCTGGTGTTCCGGCTCACCAACTCGATCTTCCTGCTGGGCCTCACCGGGTTCCTGCTCAACATCTTCTATCTTCTGCTCGGGCCTGCTGCCGGCATCGCCGCCGACCGAATGCCGCGCCTGCCGCTGCTGATCCTCATCGATGTCGTGCTCGCCACCTGCTCCCTCCTGCTGGCGCTGATGGTTCTGCTCGGCGTGGACAACATCAACGCCTATCTCGCCATCGCAACCATGATCGGCATCGCCAACGCCTTCGAGATGCCAGTGCGCCAGACGCTCATCAAGGACATCGTGGAGGATCGGGCGGTCATTTCCAGCGCGCTCGGCGTCAGCGCCATGGTGTTCAACCTCGGCCGCATGATCGGCCCGTCCATCGCCGGCGTCATGCTCGTCTACGTGTCGGAAGCCTGGTGCTTCATCCTCAACGCCCTCAGCTACACGGCCATCATCGGCGCCCTGCTCGCAATGCGACTGCCCCGCGCCTCCGCGCCCGCCGCAACGGGCGCGCAGCCGGCGGGCCTGCGCGCCAATCTTTCCGTCCTGCTGTCGTTTCCGGCCGTCCGCTATCTGCTGCCGACCGTGGTTGCCATCGGCCTGTTCGCAACGCCCTACGTGCCCCTCATGCCTTCGATCGTGGCGCACTTCTTCGATGGCCAGTCCTCAACGCTCGGCATCCTCATGAGCGCGGCCGGCGTCGGCGCGCTGGGGTCGGCGACCTACCTGTCTCTGCAGCCTGCCTACGGACGTCAGATCCGCCTGCTCTCGATCTCACCGCTCGCGGTCGGCCTGGTGCTGATCGCCTTCGCCTGGTCGCGCATGCTGCCGCTTTCGATGCTGCTGCTGATGGGCCTGGGCGCATCGGCCCTGATCGCCGTCAATTCCACCAACGCCCTCCTGCAGCAGTCGGTCCCCGATGCCTGGCGTGGGCGCGTCATTGCCCTCTACAGCATGTCGTTTGCCGGCACCGCGCCGATCGGCGGCGTGCTGGCCGGATTTCTGGCCGAGCGCATGGGGCTGGCTGCCACGCTCACCATGAATGGCAGCCTGATTATCGCCGCCGGCCTCTTCGGCCGCTGGCGGCTGCACAATCACCCCGAGGCCCTGCGCGGCCTCATGCGCAGCCTGAGCCGCTAGTTGGGCAATCCCGACCTTTCCGGTCCGAGCGCAACAATGACGTCGCTGTATTCCGGCTTGTGCGGCGTCAGGCGTGTGCAGTTCTCATCTTGCCAGCTGGCGACCTTGACCACCTGTCCGGCCGCGCTTTCTTTTTCCTCAATCGGCACGGCCGGTTCCACGATGTGCAGCCCGCTCCCATCGAGAAAGAACGTATGCTCGCCGAACACCCGGTTCAGTTCTGCCACCGAGGGGTGGTTGTCGGGTAGGGCCTGGGCTTCGAACTGATGCAGCGCGCGCTCGACCTGCGAAGAACTGAGCTTCATGAGGTTCTCCTTTTTCTGCCGCAAGAAACAAAAAGACCCGCGCACGCGATCACGCGTTGCGCAGGCCTTCCACCTTCCTGGTGGTCAACGGCTGGTTGCAGTCCTTAGGGAGCTAGGGTGCCCATTTTTCATTTCAAGGGGAAAACGGTTCCGCGCTGGCTACGCTGCAGGTTGCAGCCCGGCGGCGCTTAGCGCTTGCGCTGCACGGGAGGAGCGCAAATAGGCTATCAATTCCAGCGCCGCCTCCGCTTGAACCGATGTGGCGAGCACGCCCGCTGAAAACATCGTCACGCTTTCCGCACCCGGCGGCAGCGGCCCGACGACGTCTATGCCCGGCACCAGCAGCAGCTCGCTCACCTGCTGCACCGCCAGCTCGACGTCTCCGCGCGCCGCCAGCTCGGCCGTAAGGCCACTCGGAACAATCGTCGCCTTGGCATTGACTTCGTCGGCGATGCCGAGACGCCGGATCAGCTCTGCAAAAAACACCCCACTGGCGCCGATCTTCGAATAGGCAATCGACCTCGCCTGCAGCAGCGCCACCTTGAGCGCCTCGACCGAACTGATGTCCGGCCCGACCGCACCCGCCTTCACCGCGATGCCGACGAGGGAAATCGCCACATCGGCCACGCTATAGGGGATCAGGACACCCTTGGCCGCCAAATCATCGACGGCAGCACGCGTGAGTATGGCGATGTCGGCAACCTCCCCCGCCGCGATACGCGCCAGCAGCCCGTTGGTCGGCTCGAAATACACGACGACTCCGGTGCCCGTGGCCCACTCGTACCGCTCCATCAGCGCCGGCAAGGCACCTTGCACGGCCAGTGTGGAAAGAACCTTCAGCGTCATCGCGCGGCACCGGTGTCAGACCCTGCGGGTCTGATCCCATTCACGGCACCAGAAACGCGAAGTCGCATCCATCGGGCGCCTGCATCACATTCTCCCGGAACAGCTTGTCGTAGCCGCGAACGGGATCGTGCCCTGCCGGCCTGGCCTCCTTGCGGCGCGCGTCGAGTTCCTTCTCGTCCACCAGCAGATCCAGTGTCCGCTCCTTCACGCTCAGCCGGATCTTGTCGCCCGTGCGCACCAGGGCCAGCGGTCCGCCCACGGCCGCTTCGGGCGCGATGTGCAGGATGATGGTGCCGTAGGCCGTGCCGGACATGCGCGCGTCCGACATGCGCACCATGTCCTTCACCCCGGCTTCCAGCAGCTTCTTGGGGATCGGCAGAAAACCCGCTTCCGGCATGGCCGACGCGCTGCGCGGGCCAGCGTTCTGCAGGATGAGAAAATCGTCCGCCGTGACATCCAGCTTCGGATCGTCGATGCGCGCGCCGAGATCGTCGAGCGAGGAGAACACCACCGCGCGCCCGGTTTTCTCGAACAGCGAGGGTGTGGCAGCCGAGCGCTTGATGATCGCCCCGTCGGGCGCCAGCGACCCGAACAGCGCCACAAGACCGCCGTGCGGCTCCAGCGGTTCCTTCGCCGACGTGATGACGCGGCGATCAACATAGTCGCCTTCCTCCGCAGCCAGCCGCTCGCGCAACGTCTCGCCCGTGACGGTCACGCAATCCAGGTTCAGCAGCGGCTTCAATTCGCGCAGCACCGCGCCGATACCGCCGGCGGCAAAGAAATCCTCCATGTAGAATTCGCTGCCGACCGGTTTCACCGCCGCCAGCACCGGTGTCGTATCGGAGAGCGCGTTGAGCTGCTTGAGATCAAGCTTCACGCCCACGCGGCCGGCAATCGCCGCCAGATGGATGACGCCGTTGGTCGATCCGCCGAGCGCCAGCAGCACCCGCACGGCATTCTCGATTGCCTCCTTGGTGATGATCCTGTCCGGCGTCAAGTCGGACCGCGCCAACGCCACGGCACGCGCGCCCGTCGCCTCCGCCGCGCGCAGCCGGTCCGCATGCACGGCAGGGATCGCCGCCGTACCCGGCAGCGTCATGCCCAGCGCTTCGGCGATGGCCGCCATGGTGGAGGCGGTACCCATCACCGCGCAGGTGCCGGCCGTCGTCACCAGCCGGCCCTCCACGGCTTCGATCTCGGCCTTGTCCATCTTGCCGGCGCGGAACTGGGTCCAGAACTTGCGGCAGTCGGTGCAGGCCCCCACGCGGTCGTCCTTGTAGCGCGAGGTCATCTGCGGCCCGCCGATCAGTTGTATGGCGGGCTTGCCGGCACTGGCCGCGCCCATCAGCTGCGCCGGCACGGTCTTGTCGCAGCCGCCCATCAGCACCACGGCATCCATCGGCTGCGCGCGGATCATCTCCTCGGTGTCCATGGCCATGAGGTTGCGGAACTTCATGGAGTTGGGCGCGAGCGTCGATTCATGCAGCGAGATGGTCGGGAACTCGAGCGCCAGCCCGCCCGCCGCCGCCACGCCCCGCTTCACCGCATCCAGCAGTTCGGGGAAGTGGCGGTGGCAGGGATTGAACTTGGAGTGCGTGAACGCAATGCCGACCACGGGGCGCGAGAGCTCGTCGCCCGAATAACCCATCGACTTGGCGAACGCGCGCCGCATGTAGATGGAAAAATCCCGGTCGCCGTAGGTCTGCAGGTCGCGCAGGAACCCGCGTTCGCCGTTGCTGCCCGATGCGCCGTCGTCCGTCTTGCCCATGTCGCCTCACGCCTCTCGAAGGTGAGCGACTTTAGCACGCCAGATTTGCCGGATGTCACCCAGGCGTTGCACAACCCAGCACAGCCAAGCCCACAGCCACTGACCGATTTTCGCGCCTTCGAATTGCGTTCCTTGACCGGCTACCTGCTCCACCCCGTCCTGAGCCCAGTCGAAGGACGGCCGTGTACTCCAAGCGTGCTTCGACAAGCTCAGCACGAGGGCCGCACTTGTGGCGCCAGCACAATCCCCTCACCTACGCCCCCCCGCCCCACATCCCCACACACCGCACCCTCCACCTCCACGGTGGCGTGCTCGATCCGATAGCGCTCGCGCAGGCGCGCCTTGATGGCGGCCGAGATGCGGGCGGCATCGGCGGCGCCGACGGTCTCGGCTACGCGCGCGTGCAGCGTCACCATCCGCTTGTCCTCCGTCAGCGACCAGGCATGCACGTGATGCACGTCCTCCACGCCCGGAATGGCTGCGACGAGGTCCTCCTTCAACACACGCACGTCGAGCCCCTTGGGCGCCGACTCCAGCAAGATATGGCCGGACTCGGCCACCAGGAACCACGCGCTGCGCAGGATCAGCACCGTCACCAATACCGACAGCAGCGGGTCGATCGGCGTCCACCCGGTCCACAGGATCACCAGCGCCGCCACGATGGCCGCAGCCGACCCCAGCAGATCGCCGAGCACGTGCAGCATCGCGCCCCTGACGTTGAGGCTGTCGCGGTCCGCCCCATGCAGCACCAGGAAGGCTGCGATATTCACCACCAGCCCCGCGACCGCCACCGCCAGCATCGGGCCGCCCAGCACCTCACCCGGCGCCCGCAGGCGGTGAAACGCCTCGTAGGCAATGGCCAGCGCGATGAAGAACAGTGTCAGCCCGTTGCTGTAGGCCGCCAGCACCTGGAAGCGATGAAACCCATAGGTGCGCTTCCAGTCCGACGGCCGCCTGGCAATGCGAAAGGCGAGCCACGCCAGCGCCAGCGCGGCGGCGTCGATCAGCATGTGGCCGGCGTCGGCCAGGAGCGCGAGCGAGCCCGACAGCACGCCGCCCACCGCCTCTACCACCATGAAGCCGCCGGTCAGCAGCGCCACCCAACCGACCCGGGCCTGATTGTCCGGCCCAGCGTGAGCGTGACTGTGGCCGGGCCCGTGGTCGTGCCCGTGACTGTGGGAATGATCATGTCCCATGCGCGAAAGGCCCCGACTCCCGAGAAACGCCAAGTCTCCTAGCGGGATATAGGCCGCACAGGGCTCTGCCCCTAGTCATTGGTTCCGGCCTGGCAACCTTTCGTTAAGCAACGCATGGAAAGATTCACTTAACCCATCGCCCCACCAGCCAGGACTCCCGCATGCCCCCCGGCCTCCACGAAGCGCCGACCCGCCTTTCATCGAGCCTCCACGAGGCCAACAACGACACCGGCCGTGTCGCCTTCTGCGGTCCGGTCGTGCTGTCGGCCATCACGGGCTATTCGGTGAGCAAGGTCGAGGACGAGATCCGCTCGTTCCGCAACCTGGACCCCGGCCGCAAGCCGGTGGTCAGGGGCACCTACACCGAGGAAGTCGCCGCCGCGCTCGCCCATTTCGGCTACGGCATGGAGCTCAAGGACAGCTTCATGCACCTGGCGCGCAAGGAGCGGCCGTCGCTGTCGTCGTGGGTCGACAGCCGCCGGGCCGGCAAGGAGAAGCGCAAGATCTTCTCCTACTACGTGCTCGCCATTCACAAGAGGAACGAGGGCCATTGGGTGCTGATCAAGGGCTCCCACCTGTGCGACACCTATACCGAGGGCCGCTGGCAGTTCGTGTGCGAAAGCCCCCACAAGGGCGCGCGCATCATGGAGGTATTCGAGGTGCGCAAGGCGCTCGAGGTGTAGCAGAACCTCGTGGTGAGCCTGTCGAACCACGAATAGGCAAAGTACGGTGCTCCCCGTCAGCGCCCTTCGACAGGCTCAGGGCGAGGAAGCACAGTTCCCGGCCGTCTCAGCTCTTCAATTTCGGATCGAGCCAGTCGCGCAGGCTGTCGCCGAACAGGTTGAAGGCAAACACGGCGAGCGTGATGGCGATGCCTGGGAACAGGATCATCCACGGCGCCGTCTGGTAGAAGTCCGCGCTCGCGCCCGACAGCATCAGCCCCCACGCCGCCGTGGGCTCCGTCACGCCCAGCCCCAGGAACGACAAGCTCGCTTCCAGCAGGATGGCCTGCGCGATGAACGCCGTCACCATGATGAGGTACGGCGCCATGATGTTGGGCAGGATGTGGCGCAGGATGATGCGCTTGTGCGAGTAGCCCGCCGCCCGGGCAGCATCGATGAACGGCATGGCCACGATCGAAAGCGTCGAGGACCGCGCCACCCGCGCCATCTTCGGGATGATCGGCAGGGCGATGGCCGCAATCAGATTGGTGTCGATACCCCATACCTGCTGCTTGCCGAGCACCGACACCACCACCATGGCCAGCACGATGATGGGAAACGACAGCATGATGTCGACCACGCGCTGGATGGCGGTGTCGATGAGCCCCCCGAAGTAGCCGGACGCCGCGCCCAGCACCGCGCCTGCGGTGCAGCCGAACATGGAGGCCAGGATGCCGACGGCCAGCGCCGTGCGCGAGCCGTAGACGATGCGGGTGAACACATCGCGGCCGTACTGGTCGGTGCCGAACCAATGCGCTTCGCCAGGGGCGGTCAGCATGGACGCGAAGTCGATCTCCTCTGGATGATAGTGCGCGATCCAGGGCGCTCCGAGCGCGCACACGACATACAGCAGGATGATCAGGAACCCGAAGATGCCGAGCGGTTCGCTCTTGATGAACTGCCAGACCGCGTTGGGGCGCTTGGGCAGCGCTTCGGCGGCGGGTGTGGTGGCGACGGTTGCCATGGGGCTCCCTCAGCTCAGGCGGATGCGCGGATCGAGCCACGCGTAGAGAAGGTCGACCATCAGGTTCACGAAGATGAAGACGGTGGCGATGAACAGCACCAGGCCCTGGATCAGGTTGAAATCGCCCCGCGCGGTGGCGTCCACGAACAGTTTGCCGATGCCGTTGATGTTGAACACCTGCTCGGTCACGACCAGCCCGCCGATCAGGAACGCAAACTCCAGCCCGATCACCGTCACCACGGGCAGCAGCGCGTTGCGCAGCGCATGGCGGCGCATGATCAGGCTGGTCCACACGCCCTTGGCGCGCGCGGTGCGGATATAGTCCTCGCGCATCACCTCCAGCAGAGCCGAGCGCATCATGCGGGTGGCGACGGCGGCATAACGGTAACCGACCGAGACGGCAGGCCAGATCAGCGCCGCCAGATTGGTGATCGGGTCCTCGAAAAACGACACGTAGCCGATCTTGGGCAGCCAGTTGAACAGCGACAGCAGCGCCAGGATGATCAGCATGCCCAGCCAGAACGACGGGATCGCCAGGCCCGACACGGCCAGCACCCGCACGCTGTGATCGATCCAGGTGTCGCGATAAACCGCCGAGATGGTCCCGAGCGGTATGGCGATGAGGATGGCAATGAAGGTCGCCATCAGCGCGATCTGGAACGACACCGGTATGCGGATGGCGATTTCACGCGCCACGGAATCGCCGGTCCAAAGCGAATTGCCGAGGTCCAGCCGGCTGAGCCCCACAAGGTAGTCGACAAACTGGACGTGTAGCGGCTTGTCCAGCCCCAGGCGCTTGCGTTCGGCCTGGATCGTCTCCTCGGAGACCGCTGCACCGTCAGCCCTGAGCTTCACCACCACCACGTCGCCCGGCATCACGCGGATCAGGAAAAACACGGCCACGGCCACGCCGATCAGAGTCGGGATCACCAGAAGCAACCGGCGGGCGAGAAACCAGGCCATGGCGTGAGCGCATTCTGCAGTGGTTCGAGTTAGGTCGTGCCGGCGGCACTGCTACGCGCCGCCGGCATTGGCTGTCATGGCTCTATTGGTCGAGCCAAACGTCGGTCAGATCCTGCCACAGATAATGGCTGGGTGTCATGTGCCAGCCCTTGATCTTCTTATTGATCACGATGATCCGCTGCCACCACAGGATCGGCACGTTGTAGGCCTGGGTGAGGGCGTACCGCTCCATTTCGCGCACGATCTGGGTGCGCTCGGCGACGTCGGCGGTGCGCCGCTGCTTCAGATACAGGTCATCGATCTTCGTGTCGGTATGACCCGAGTAGCCGCTCGGCGACAATTGCTTCGTCAGGAACTTGGCAAACTGTGCCGTCGGATCGTCCATGAAGTCCGCTTGGAACTCCACAGCCACGTCGAAGTCACCCTTGGCAACTCGATCCTGATAAAGTTTCGTCTCGAGCTGCTCGTGCTCCGCCATCACGCCTATGCGTCGCCACTGGTCGATGGAGTAGATGCCGGCCGGTGTGTAGGGCTCCGCAATGTTGCGGTTCAGGAGCTTGAACTTGAGATCCTTGTGGCCGGCGGCTTCCAGCATTTTCTTGGCGTCCGCCCGTGACTTCTCGATGTCCTTGGAGTAGCCGGGCAGCTTGACCAGTTCCGCTTCCGGCAGCGACATCGAATAGCCTGGACGCATCACGCCGCCGACGAACTTCAGGATCGAGATTTTTGACAGGGCATCCGAGCCGCCCCAGCGGTCGATGGCCATCGACAACGCCTGGCGCACCTTCACGTCGTCGAAGGGCTTGCGCGTGGTGTTGAACACCAGCATGAGATTGTTCACCCACGTGCCTTCGAACACCTGAAGGTTGTCCTTGGCCTTGTCGAGAAGCTGGCCCTTCTCCTGCGGGTTGCGGCCGCGGAACTCGGCGTCGAACTGGCCGCCAAGCATGCCGGGTACGACGGCTGCCGATTTGACGAAGAAGATCTTGTAGCCGTCGAGATACGGCCGCTCCTTGTTGTAGTAGCCGTCGAAGCGCTTGCCTTCCCAGGTAGAGCCCTTGACGTGCCCGACGAAGGAGAATGCGCCCGAGCCCATGATCTCCGTCTCCGGATAGCGCGGGTTCTGCTTGAGCTTGGCGGCGCTGTAGATGCAGTTGAACGGCGAGGCCAGAGCCTCCATCACGCCCGCCATCGGGTTCTTCAGCTTGAAGACAACCGTAGTTGGGTCAGGCGTCTCGACAATAAGGTCCTCGTAGTAGGCCTTGCGGATCGACACCACGCCCTCGGGCGGGCTGATGATGCGATCGTAGCTGGCCTTGACGTCCGCGGATGTCAGCGGCGAACCGTCGTGGAATTTGACGCCGCTGCGGAGCTTGAAGGTGTAGGACATCTTGTCGGCCGCAACCGTCCAGCTTTCCGCCAGATCGGGAATCACCTTCGGGTATTCCTTGCCGTCGAACTTGACCAGCAGCGAATAGTGCGGCGCGATGGGATGGACAAGCGCGAACGTCGTGCTGCCGTGGCAATCGTAGTTCGGCGGCTCCGCCACCACGCTGAAGTTGAGCGTGCCGCCCTTCTTGGGAGCTTGCGCGGTCGCCCCGGCGGCGCCGATAGCCAGCGCGGCGGCACATACCGCGAGCGTACTCAACGTTCTTCGTATCATCGTTTCTCTCCCTTTCATTGCTGAGGCTTGCTTTTTGCGTATCTCTTGTTCACGCATGAATGCACGCGACCATGTGGTTGGGCCCGAGCTCGCGGGCCGGCGGTACGGCCTTCTTGCAGTCCTCCGTCGCCAGCGGACAGCGCGGATGAAACACGCATCCCGCAGGCGGATTGAGCGGGCTCGGCAGTTCACCGGTGATGATGCGTCTCGGCCGCGTGCGCTCGATGACGGGATCGGGGATCGGCGCGGCGGCGAGCAGCGCTTGCGTGTAGGGATGCTTTGGATTGGCGAACAGCTCGTCGGCAGGCGCGTACTCGACGATGCGCCCGAGATACATGACCGCCACCTTGCTCGAGATGTGCCGCACCACGGCAAGGTCGTGGGCGATGAACAGGTAGGTGAGCCCGAGTTTCTGCTGCAGGTCCTCGAGCAGGTTGATCACCTGGCCCTGGATCGACACGTCGAGCGCCGATACGGCCTCGTCGCAGACGATGACTTTGGGGTTCACGGCCAGGGCGCGCGCGATGCCGACGCGCTGCCGCTGCCCGCCCGACAGCTCATGGGGATAGCGCAGTGCCATGTAGGGGAACAGGCCCACGAGCTGCAGCAGCTCCGATACCCGGCCCGGGATCTGGGGCTTGGGCAGCACCTCGTGCACCCGCATCGGCTCGGCGATGATCTGGCCGACCGTCATGCGCGGGTTGAGGGACGAATACGGGTCCTGGAAGATGACCTGCATGCGCTTGCGCACCGCGACCATTTCGCTGCGCTTGAGCTTCGCGAGGTCCACGGTTTCGAAATAGATCTCGCCGGCCGTGGGATCGTCGAGCCGCAGCACCAGCCGGCCCAGGGTCGACTTTCCGCACCCCGAACTCGCCGACCAGGCCCAGCGTTTCGCCGCGCTTGGCATCGAGCGTGACGTCGTTGACCGCCCGCACCATGCGCGGCGCGCGGAACAAGCCGCTGCGGATGGGAAAGAACTTGCTCGCGTGCCGTATGTCGAGGATCACGTCGCCGCCATCGGCGTTCAGGTTTGCGGCCTTGGCCGACGTCGCCGCCAGTCCCGCCTGCGGATCCAGCGCCTCGATTTCCGATACACGATGGCAGGCAACGATGTGGCCCGGCTCGGCAGCCACGAAAGGAGGATCTTCGTGGCACTTGTCGATGGCGAACGGGCAGCGCGGGCGGAAACGGCAGCCCTCGGGCGGTGCCAGCAGGTTCGGCGGCGCGCCGTCAATCGTCGCCAGCTTCGCGCTGCGCCCGCGATCGAGCCGCGGCACGGCAGCCAGCAGGCCGCGCGCGTAGGGATGCAACGGCCGCGAGAACACCCGCTCCGCGGTTCCGCTTTCCGCCAGGCGGGCGGCGTACATGACATTCACCCGGTCGGCGTAGCGCGCCACGATCCCGAGGTTATGCGTGATGATGATGACCGCGATCCCCAGCCGGCGCGAAAGATCCTTCATGAGCTCGAGGATCTGGGCCTGAATGGTCACGTCCAGCGCGGTGGTGGGCTCGTCCGCAATCAGCAGCTTGGGATTGCACGCCAAGCCGATCGCAATCATCACCCGCTGGCGCATGCCGCCCGACAGCTGATGCGGGTACTGGGCGAGGCGGCTTTCCGGGTCGGTGATGCCCACCAGCGTCAACAGCTCGATGGCCCGCGCGTGCGCCGCCTTCTCATCCATGTTCAGATGGATGGTGAGCGGCTCCATGATCTGCAGCCCGATTCTGAGCACGGGATTGAGCGAGGTCATGGGCTCCTGGAAGATCATGGCGATCTCCCGGCCCCGGATGCGCCGCATCTCTTCCTCGGACAGCTTTAGTAGCTCTTTGCCGCCATCGAAGGAGATTTTACCCGAGGGGATGCGCGAGGTGCCTGGCGGCAGCAGGCGCATCACGGCGAGCGCCGAGACCGATTTGCCGGAGCCGGACTCGCCGACAATGGCGACCATCTCGCCCGGATGGACCGAATAACTCAGCCCCTCGACGGCCCGAACCGTGCCGTGGCTCGTCACGAACTGGACGTGCAGGTTGTCGATCTCGAGCACAGGCGGCAACATGCGGCCGGCTACCGCCGCCGCTGCCGGTCCAGCAAACGCCCTATTATCGAGGCTCGAGACAACCTCGCTATTCACCCTTCCGTACCTCCCTAGCCGGTCCCGGCTTGTTGGCTTGCCGGTTTGTCAGGTCCAGCTTCGCCTTCTGGTATACCACAGGGACTGACTAACCCACTTAGCCGCGGACGAGCAAGGGTTTATGGCCGGCATGCCACTTTTTGCCTAATGCACGACACCACTTCCGCATTTGTTGCTGCGCACACAAGATCGCCGCGCGCAGCCGCAAAAATACATATCGCAAAGCAATTCCGGTCCGTGTGTAATACGCGGTGTGATGTCCATCCGCACCCGAGGTGGCCGATGTCCGAAAGCACCTTTTATCATTCAGGCCAACGCCGTCTGCAGGACGAGTTCGACAGCCGCCGCATCTCCGATCGACTCGGTAGCTTCACGCGCACTGCGTTCACCCCTGACGACCAGGCGTTCATCGAAGCTGCGATCTATTTCTTCATCGCCACCGCTGACGCGGAGGGGCGGCCCGACTGCTCCTTCAAGGGCGGGGCGCCGGGCTTCGTGCGGATGACGGGGCCCAGCGAGCTGGCGTTTCCGGACTACGACGGCAACGGCATGTTCAAGAGTTTGGGCAACCTGCTCGTCAATCCCGGAGTCGGGCTGTTGTTCATCGCCATGCACGGGCGCCCTCAGCGTCTGCGCGTCAACGGCACGGCCCGCGCGTCGCGCGACGACCCCCTGCTCGCCCACACCGTCGGTGCGCAGCTCATCGTGCGCGTCCAAGCCAGCGCGATCTTCCCCAATTGCCCTCGCTACATACCCAAGCTCGAACTCGTCGAGCCGTCGGTTTACGTGCCGCAGCCCGGACAGGACCCGGTCGAACCGGCCTGGAAGAGCTTCCCCGATTTCAAGGACGTCATCCATCCGCGCCAGCCAACCGCCAGGGGCGAGACGGTCGGCGATTAGTCCTTGCTTTGGCCGGCTTCGATGGCAAGCTCGAGTACAGAGCGCAAAATCGGAGGACACGCCATGCGGACCAAGCTCGCCGCCTCGACCCTCTTGGTCGGCCTGCTCCTGTCAGCCAAAGCGGTTGCCGACCCTTTGCCGACGGCTACGCCTGAAAGCGTCGGCTTTTCCCCAGAGCGTCTCGGTCGCATCACGGACGTTTTGCGCAACGACATCGCCAAAGGCACGATTCCGGGCGCGGTGCTGCTGATCTCGCGCCACGGCAAAATCGCCTATTTCGAATCTCTCGGCAGCCTCGACCCGCAGGCAAAGACGCAGATGGGCTGGGATGCGATCTTCCGCATCTATTCCATGAGCAAGCCCATCACCACGGTGTGCGCCATGATGCTGGTCGAGCAGGGCAAGCTGGCCCTTGCCGATCCGGTGGCCAAATACATTCCTGATTTCAAGAACGTGAAAGTCGGCGAGGAGAAACGCGATGCCGACGGCAAGGTGACCCTGGACCTCGCCGCTCCCAAACGGCCGATGACGATCCAGGACCTGATGCGCCATACCTCTGGCCTCACCTACGGATTTTTTGGGGAAGGCGCGGTCAAGAAGGCCTACATCGAATCCAACCTCAACGCCGGCGATCCCGATAACACCGAATTCGCCAACCGTCTTGCCAAGCTGCCGCTCGTGTATCAGCCGGGAACAACCTGGGAGTACAGCCAGGCAACCGACGTGCTGGGGCGTGTGATCGAGGTGGTGGCCGGCAAGCCGCTCTATCAAACATTCAGGGAGATGCTGCTCGATCCGCTCGGCATGATGGACACGAGCTTCTACATCACCGATCCCGCCAAACAGCCTCGCATCGCCGAACCGTTCACGAATGACCGCACGATCGGCACAGGCGCCGAGGTCAACGATCCGCGCATTGCGCGCAAATATGAATTGGGCGGCGGCGGTCTCGTCGCCACCGCCATGGACTATGCGCGCTTCGCACAGATGCTGCTGAACGGCGGCACGCTCGACGGACGCCGCTACCTCGCCCCCAAGACCATCGCCTTCATGGCATCCGACCATATGGGCGACGTGATCAAGCGCGGTCCCTA
The DNA here is from genome assembly GCA_963814055.1 of uncultured Alphaproteobacteria bacterium. Lineage (GTDB taxonomy): Bacteria > Pseudomonadota > Alphaproteobacteria > Rhizobiales > Hyphomicrobiaceae > AWTP1-13. The sequence continues at coordinate 441,913 of CAWFBJ010000017.1, read as the reverse complement.
TGACCTCGTCGGGCTTGGCCACAAATTCGGGCTGGGCTTTGCGGTGCGTACGGATGCCGGCGTGGCGCCCGCCGCAGGCTCGGTCGGCGATTACGCCTGGGGCGGGGCCGGCGGCACCTATTTCTGGGTCGATCCGGCCGAGAAGATGTTCGTCGTGTTCATGATGCAGTCGCCCAGCAAGCGCGCCCAGTATCGCCCCTTGCTGCGCAACATGGTGTACGCGGCGATCGTCGAATGAGGCATGGGGGACGTTTCGAAGATGTCAATGAAAGCACTTCCATGAGTATCAAAGTCGCTGTCGTACAGAAGCCGCCGGTGCTTCTCGACCTCGAGGCCACCCTTGCGCGGGCACTGGAGAGCCTCGACGAGGCCGCTGCGGCCGGCAGCAGGCTTGTCATTTTTCCCGAGGCCTATCTGCCCGGCTACCCGACGTGGATCTGGCGGCTGCGGCCCGGCGGCGACATGGCTCTGTCGGGCGACATCCATGCCCGGCTGCACAAGAACGCCGTCGACATTGCCGCCGGCGGACTGGACCCGCTCCGCGAAGGCGCACGCAAGCATGGCCTGACCGTCGTATGCGGCATGAGCGAGATCGACAGCAGTTTCAGCGGCAGCACACTTTACAACACCGTGGTCACCATCGGACCGGACGGTGCGATCCTCAATCGCCACCGCAAGCTGATGCCTACCAATCCGGAACGTATGGTGTGGGGACCTGGCGACGGCACCGGCCTCAAAGTGGTCGACACGCCCGCCGGTCGCATCGGTACGCTGATCTGCTGGGAGAGCTACATGCCGCTGGCGCGTTACGCCCTCTATGCGCAAAACATCGAGATCTACGTGGCGCCCACCTGGGACTGCGGCGAAACCTGGCTTGCCACCATGCGCCATATCGCCAGGGAAGGCGGCTGCTGGGTGATAGGTCTTGCCACGGCCTTGCAGGGCAAGGACGTGCCCGACACCTTCCCGAGCCGCGACGCGCTCTTCAAGCCGGACGACTGGCTGTGCGACGGCGATGCCGTTATCGTCGAGCCGTCAGGCAAGATTCTCGCCGGCCCATTGCATCGGGAGAAGGGCATCCTCTACGGCGACATCGACCCGGCCAAGGCGCCGCGCGCCCGCCGGTCGCTGGACGTGACGGGCCACTACGCGCGCCCCGACATCTTTCGCCTGGAGGTGAAGCGCGGTCCCATGCCGCCGGTGGACTTTACTTGACGTCGGCTATCGCAGGAACTCGGGCGAGATCAGGTTCGGCAGGAACAGCGACACCTTCGGCCAGACGATCACCAAGGCCAACACCAGCAGCATTGGGATCAGCATGATGCCGGTGTCCTTGATGGCATCGCGCATGCGGATGCCGGCGATGGAGCAAGCGATCATCAGGCAGAGCCCGTAGGGCGGCGTGACGAGGCCGAAGGCCAGCGACACGATGCCGATCATGGCAAAGTGCACCGGGTCCATCGACACGGCCTTGGCGAGCGGCTCCAGGATCGGCGCACAGATGATGATCGCCGGAATCGCATCGAGGAAGCAGCCCACCACCAGGAATACGAACGCGACGAAAAAGCCGGTGGCGGCGAAGCCCATGCCCCAGGCCTGTACGCCCGTGAGGATCGCTTCTGGGATCTTGTAGTAGGCAAGCAGCCACCCGAAGGTGCTGGCCGTGCCGACGCAGAACAGCGCAATGCCGGCAAGCTTGCCCGTGTCGAGCAGCGCCCCGTAGAGGCCCTTCATGTCCATCTCGCGGTAGACCAGGAACGACAGAACGCCCGCGTAGAGCACCGCGATGCAGGCTGATTCCGTGGCGGTGAACCAGCCGAAGATCTTGCCGCCGATGATGATGCCGGGCGTCATCAGCGCCGGAATGGCCACCCAGGACGCGCACAAGAGTTCGCGCCAGGAGGAGCGCGGATAGGTCGGATAGCCGCGCGCCTTGGCGTAGGCGTGCACGGTCGCCATCTGCGCGACGCCGATGAGCAGGCCGGGCAGGATGCCCGCCAGGAACAGCGCGCCGATCGAGACGGTGAGGATGCCGCCCCACACGATCATCAGGATCGATGGCGGGATGATCACGGCCAGCACCGCCGACACCGCCGTGATCGCCACCGAGAACGAGATGTCGTAGCCTTCTTTCGTCTGCGCCTCGATGAAGATCTTGGATTGGCTCGCGGCGTCCGCGGTGGAGGAGCCCGAGATGCCGGCAAAGAAGATCGAGAGCACCACGTTGATCTGCGCGAGGCTGCCCGGGAAGTGGCCCACCATCGTGCGCGAGAGCTTCATTAGGCGATCGGTGGTGCCGCCGACATTCATCAGGTTGGCGGTGAGGAGAAAGAACGGCACCGCCAGCAGGATGAACGAGTTGTAGGCGTTGAACGTCTCCTGCATCAGGGTCATGGTGTCGAGGCGCGGCTCGATCATGAGGATCGGCAGGCAGGCGAGCCCCAGCGCGAAAGCAACCGGCACGCGCAGGAACATCATCAGGAAAAACATGCCAAACAGGATGAGCGCCGCAACCCCCGGCGACAATACGGCGCCGGTCATGCGCTTCTCCCGAAAATGGTTCTGACATCGTCGACGAGCTGTTCGCCGAGGAACACGAGCCACGTAACTCCGGTCACCGGCCAGGCCACGTAGATGAGCCACAACGGCAGCTCCGCCAGCTCCGAAATGCGGTGCCAGGCGAACTGGGTGAAATGAATACCGGCCCACACGAACACCAGCGCGGCAGCCAGCACGCCCAGACGGCCCATGCACCGCACCAGGGCCTCCGCCCTTGGGGACAGACGCGGCCACACATCGACCTCGAAATGCGTGGATTCACGCACGCCGATCATGGCGCCTATCATGATGGTCCAGATGAACAGGAAGCGCGCCATCTCCTCGGTCCAGATGAAGGACGGGATGAGTGCGGTGTAGCGCGAGAAGATCTGCAGGCTGACCGGGATCACCAGGATCGCCACGGACACGGCCAGCAGCCACGACAGCAGCGTGGCATACGCCGCCGTGAACCTGCGCCAAGGGGTCATGCTATGCGTGCTTTCTCCCTCTCCGCGTACTTGCGGGGAGAGGGTCGGGGTGAGGGGCGGCTCCAAACTCAACGCAAAGGCCGTGGCCGCCCCTCACCCTAACCCTCTCCCCACCGAAGAGTGGGGAGAGGGGATAGAGGCAGCACGTGCCCGACATCACTTGATGGCGCCGATCCTGGCGTAGATGTCGTCCACGCCGATTTCCTTGGCGTAGGCGGCCATGACGGGAGCCACGAGCTTCTCCATCTCGGCGCGATCCTTGAAGGGGATGCGCTTCAGCTTGCCGGCCTTCTCGAGCGCCTCGAGCTTCTGCTCGTCCTCCGACGACTCCACCTGGCGGCCGTAGGCACCGGCTTCCTTGCCAGCCTTGAGGATCGCCTGCTGCAGGTCGGGAGGCAGCGCCTTGAAGGTCTTGGCCGAGAAGCAGATCGGCCGGATGGTGATGGCGTGCTGGGTCATGGCCAGATTGGGCGCCACCTCGTAGAACTTCATGGCTTCCACGCCCGCCGCCTCGTTCTCGCCGGCACCGATGACATTGTTCTGGATGGCGTTGTAGACCTCGCTATAGGCGATCACCGTCGGCGACATGCCGGTTGCCGCAAAAGTACGTGACCAGATCGCCGCGCCCTGCACACGCACCTTGAGCCCCTTGATGTCGGCCAGCGATCCCATCGGCTTGTTGATGAAGATGTTGCGCACGCCGCCGCCGGCATAGCCGATCAGCATGACATCGGCCTTTTTTGCGACCTCCTCGGCGACGGGTGCCAGAATGTCGGCATCCAGCACCTTGTTCCAGTGATCGAGGTCACGGAACAGGAAGGGCGCATCGATGAACGGCGCGGCCTTCGAGAAGGTCGACATATGGGCGGGCGAGACGATGCCGTAGTCGACGGCCTTGCCCTGCGCCATGTACTCGAAATACTGCTTTTCGAGCCCAAGCGAGGAGTTCTTGTGCAGCACGAAATCGATGGGCTTGCCGTAGTATTTCTTGACCAGTTCCTCGAAGCGGACGAGCGCCTTGGTGAACGCATGATCGTCGTTGAACTGAACCGCGCCGTTGAGCGAGATGTTTTGGGCCTGCGCCGGCACCGCGTATGCGGCAGCGAGCACGATCGCCGCGCCCAGCGCAGCAAGAAGCGTTCTTGGTCTCATAGGTTTCCTCCTCGGGGAACCGGCGTCGCTGGCCGACGTTCCGTTTTTTGTTCTTTGCCCTGGCTAAAGCCGGGGCCACGATAGCGCACGCCAACGGGGGATGCCAGCAATGGCAAGCCACGCGTGCGAACTATTTCGGTATGGCAGAGACGGACGCAATCCGCCAAATGAACCGACGCCCCATCCCGGCGCATGGGTCACGGACAGGCAACGGAAGGACATTGACATGAAGCGTGTACTGCTGACGGGCGCATCGGGCGATATCGGCGGGCGCCTGCGCAAGCTGTTGAAGCCCGTTTACCCCGAACTGAGGCTCAGCGACATCAAGGTCCCGCCCGACCTCGCGCCGGACGAACCGTTCGTTGCCGCAGACCTGGCCAACCTGGACCAGGTGGAAAAAGCAGCCGCCGGCATGGACGGCATCATCCATCTGGGCGGCTTCTCGGTGGAGGGACCCTGGGAGACGATCCTGCAGTCCAACATCATCGGCTGCCGCAACCTGTTCGAGGCCGCGCACCGCCAGGGTGTGAAGCGGGTCGTCTTTGCCTCGTCCAATCACGCGGTCGGCTTTTATCCTCGCACCCATCGCATCGGCACGGAGACGCATGTGCGCCCTGACTCGCGGTACGGCGTCAGCAAGGCGTTCGGCGAGGCCATGGGTTCCCTCTACGCCGACAAGCACGGTCTGCGCGTGCTGTGCCTCAGGATCGGCAACTTCGGCGACAAGCCCATCGACAGGCGCCGGCTGTCGATCTGGCTCAAGCCCGAGGATCTCGTGCAACTGATCCGCATCGGCCTGGAGCACGCCGATCTGCACTACGAGATCTTCTACGGCGCTTCGCTCAACGAGCGCGCCTGGTGGGACAACAGCCGGGCCTATGCCTATGGCTACCGCCCGACCGGCCGCGCCGAGGACTTCCGCGATGAAGCCCTGGCGGCCCAAACCAAACTGCCCGCCGATCCCGTCGGTGACTTCTTTCAGGGCGGCACCTTCTGCAGCGCCGAGTTCACCGGCGACACCGGCCGGGCCTGGGATTGACTGCGGGTACGCTAGGCTGCCGCGCGCTTTGGTTCGACCGCGAAGGGACTGAGCCCGAGCCACGACTGCATGGTGTTTGCAATGTCCCGGTCCCCGGTAAGGGCAATTTTCTCGCCTTCTTTCTTCACGGTCGAGAGCCCCATCCAGATTGCCGTCATCGTGCGCAGGTCGGTCGACACATAAAGATCGACGTCGAATCCCGGATCGGTCGAGCACAAATCCACCTCGCCGCAGGCTTCGACCACCAGCCACCAGGCGCGCTTGGACGCCGCAAGCTCGGGATACAGAAACTGTATCACCGTGCGCCGATCGGGGAGCGGTATCGGATTCAAGTGCCTGCGCATGTCCCACATCAGTAGGGATGGATCGAGATTCTTCGAAGAAAGCTGGGCCTCGATCCACCTCTGTCCCCAAAAGCCCATTCCTTCAACGATCGGGCGCAGCTCCCTGCCAGCCTCGGTGAGATGATAGTCGAAGACGCCTTTCTCCGACTTGATCGCCCGCCGCCCTATGATGCCTGCCGCCTCGAGCTCCTTGAGACGCTGTGAAAGAAGTGTCGGCGACATCTTGGGCACGCCGCGCCGCAGATCGTTGAAACGGGTCGATCCCGCGATCAACTCGCGCAGCAACACCATGGTCCAGCGGGTGCACAGCAATTCAGCGGCCATCGCAACGGGACAGAACTGATTGTATCCGGCTTGGGTCATTCTCGTGCTCGTGTTGTTGAAGGATTGGCACCCATACGCGGGCGTCGGCGGCGGCTCCAGTACAGAACCTGTACTGGGCGCTACAGATCGCGGACTGGAGCGTTGCGGCTCTCTCCCGGCAAGGTTGTCCCCCCACGGCACTCAGATGCCGGACAACCTAAGACAGGAGAGAGATGATGAGCGTTTACCTGATCGCAGACATCAAGGTGACCAATGACAAATGGGTGCCAGGCTACGCCGCCGGCGCGCACAATCTCGTGCATCGCTATGGCGGCAAGTACCTGTCACGCAGCGGCAACGTGAAGACGCTCGAGGGCAAGCCGCTGGAAACGAGCCTGATCGCGATTATAGAGTTTCCATCGGCAGAAGCCGTGGAAAGCTTCATGGCCGACCCCGAATACGCGCCCTACGCTGCAGCCCGCCGGGCCGGCAGCGAAAGCCGGTTCCAGATGATCGACGCTACCGATCTGGCCGGCACCATACCCTATCTGGCCAAGGGGTAAGCGGCCGCACGCAGGAGCCACCGGACGCAATTGGTCCGGTGGCATCATGAGGTCATTTGGAATACATGAATGTCTCAGGGGGCAACTGAGAGGCGCACGCGGCCGGCGAAAACCACGAAGGAGGCGGCGCCGAGCGTTACCAGGGTATTGGTCCTGAGGCCTGCGAGGCGCTGGCGTCATTGCTGCTCGAAGCCGATGCAGGCGCCACAGACGAGGGCGACGACGAGATGCAGCGCGGTGTGTGCGAGAGCGATGTCGGGCATGGTAATACCTTCCGTAGCGAACACCCCTACGGTGCATGACTTCTCTCGAGCGCAGCAGGCTGCGGTCCTGTCGGGGGCCACGCGCTTCAAGACCTCAGATGGTTCACTTCGGATTGTCGAGGTTGAACATTTGGGCGTGCTCGTCGTAGGCGAAGACTTCGCCGAACCGCGCCCACGAAATGACGGCGCGCAAGGTCTCCTCGGCCTGCGCCTCGCTCATCCGGTCTTCGAGCTCGTCCTTGAAGCGCAGCGTCGGCGCGCGATGCGTAGGTCTCTCATCGAGCACGCGCCGGATATGCGCGGCCAGCGGCACGTGCGCAATGAGCTGCTTGGCGAACAAGGCTTTGCGCTCGTCGGTACCGGCTTCGGCAAAACGGCGCCCCGCATTGGTGAGGCGGAGGTCGCCTTGCGACAGCTCGGCAAAGCGCAGGAGCTGGAGGACCTCCGCGATCGGAAACAGATCGTCAACCTCCATGTGGAGCTGCTGGGAAAGTGGGGGAAGATCGGCCTTGCCCGCGAAAGGCGGCGCGTTCAGCGTCTCCATCAGGCCCGCCAGCGCGTTGGAGGAGACGCGCGGCAGGACCATGGCGATGCCCATGCCCGCAAACGCGCCCTCCTTCGCAGGCGCTGGTCCTACGCGAGCGGTCATGCGGGTATAGATATCGTCGACCATGGCCCGGAACTCCGGATCGATCCGGCTGCGCGGGTGTTCCAGCTCTACCTTGATTTCGGTGACGATGCGCCCCGGATTGGACGACAGCATAAGGATGCGGTCGCACATGAACACGGCCTCCTCGATGTTGTGCGTGACCATCAGGATCGATCGCGTCGGCATGCGGCCTTCCATCCACAGATCGAGCAGGTCCGTCCGCAGCGTGTCTGCCGTCAGCACGTCGAGCGCCGAGAAGGGCTCGTCCATCAGCAGAATCTTGGGCTCGACCACCAGCGCCCTCGCCAGGCCGACGCGCTGGCGCATGCCGCCCGACAGCTCCTTGGGATAGGCGCTTTCGAATCCGTCGAGCCCGATGAGATCGATGGCGGCAAGAGCCCGCTTGCGCCGCTCCTCGGACGCCAGGCCTTTTGCCTCCAGGCCCAGCTCGACATTCTCGAGTACGGTCAACCAGGGAAACAGCGCGAAGCTCTGGAACACCATGGCTACGCCGTCGGCGGGACCGTTTACACGCGCTCCGTCGAGGGAGACACAGCCGCTGCTCGCGGGCATGAGGCCCGCGATGATGCGCAGGAGGGTTGACTTGCCGCAGCCGGAGCGGCCGAGCAGGGCCACGATCTCGCCGTCGCGCAGATCGAGGCTCACGTCGTCGAGGACCGTGCCGCGTTCATAGACCTGCCGCAGATGCTCAACGGCGACCAGCGGCTTGGCCAGGGCAGGGATGAGCAGCTCGTTCATGGCCTGATCTCCTCAATCGAAGCGCAGCTTGCGTCCGGCGTAGGCATACAGCCGGCGCCACAGCAAGCGGTTGAACAAGATGACGAAGAACGACATCACGGCGATGCCGAGCACCACGCGATGGAAGTCGCCGGCCTCAGTCGCCTTGGCGATGTAGGCGCCAAGGCCCGTGGCCTCGAGCTTGGTGTCACCCCAGCTCGCCACTTCGGCGACGATGCTCGCATTCCACGATCCGCCCGAGGCCGTCAACGCGCCGGTGACGTAGTAGGGAAAGATGCCGGGCAGGATCACCTTGCGCCACCACTGCCACGACCGCAGCTTGTAGAGCGTGGCGGCTTCCCGCAGGTCGGTCGGGAAGGCACTGGCACCGGCGATGACGTTGAACAGGATGTACCACTGCGTGCCCAGCACCATGAGCGGCGACAGCCAGATGTTGGGATCGAGATGCCAGGCCGCGATACCCACGACGAAGAAGGGGAACAGCACATTGGCAGGAAAAGCCGCCAGGAATTGCGCCGCGGGCTGCACTCGCGTGGCAATCTTGGGCCTGAGCCCAATCCACACCCCGATCGGCACCCAGATGACGCTCGCAAGTGCAATCAAGATCAAGACGCGCAGCGCGGTCAGCAGGCCGGCATTGCCCGCTTCGACAAGATCGGCGAACCCAAGCTGCGCGCCGATGTAGCCGACGATCGTCCACATGCTCCACGCCAGCGCCAAAAGAACGAGCGCCAGCCACACCCGGTCGCCGGCACGAGCCAAGCGAGGGCTCAGCGGTGGCGCGGACCAGCGGCGCCACACCTGCGCTCCGATATGCGGCAGCCAATCCCCGGCGCGCGATGCGGCAGCACCCCACTGCTTGAGCAGGCGCGTGCGACGGACAATGTCGTAGACCCAGGATTTCGGGCGCACCTGAGCAGCGGTGGCCTCGAAGCGGAACTTGTCGGCCCAAGCCACGATGGGCCGGAAGATCAGCTGATCGTAAAGCAGGATCACGACGGCCATGGCGAGCACGGCCAGGCCGACGGCGCGGAGATCGCGCTGATCGATGGCGAGGGCCAGATAGGCGCCGATGCCGGGCAGCTCCACCTTTGTATCGCCCACCGTGATGGCCTCCGACGCCACCACGAAGAACCAGCCGCCCGACATGGACATCATGGTGTTCCAGACGAGGCCCGGCGTGGCGAAGGGCACCTCCAGGCGCCAGAACCTCAACCACGGCGACAGCTTGAAATGCCGGCACGCCTCGTCGAGGTCGCGGGGTACGGTGGCGAGCGACTGGTAGAACGAGAAGGCCATGTTCCAGGCCTGGCTCGTGAAGATCGCGAAGATGGCGGCGAGTTCCGCACCCTGCTGACTGCCGGGAAACAGGCCCATGAAGAACACGACGGTAAACGTCAGAAAACCCAGCACCGGCACCGATTGCAAGATGTCGAGTGCCGGGATGAGCACCAGCTCAGCCTTGCGGCTCTTGGCTGCCAGAGCGCCAATGACGAATGTGAATAGCAGGGATGCCAGGATCGCCGCGAACATGCGCAAGGTGGTGCGTAGTGCATAGTTCGGCAGGTTGCCGGGATCGAGCGAAACGGGAGCGGCCGCAAGCCGTGCGAGCGGAGCACCCATGCCCTGGGCGCCATGCACGATCAGCACAAGAATGGCTGCTAGAAGCAGGAAGACGGCACAGTCGTAGCGGTTCGGCCAGGCGCGCACTGCGCTGGCCGACACCGATGCGACCCGAAGGTCGCTGCGGGCGGGAAAAATCATGGCTCACCTCGAAGGGCCGCCGTCGCGGGCGACCCGGGTGAGCGTCAAGCGACGTTCAGGCCAGGGTCACCGACGACGGCACGGTCGGCTGACTACTGTCGCTTGGCATGGTGTTCTGAAGGTCCTTGTTAGGAATGCCCGCAACCGGACATTCACAGCGTGCTCCTGCGCCGCGTTCGGCACTTTGTCAATCGCAGGACGGGTGGCGCGGACAACAGGCCGGTTAAAATGTGGGGTGGCCCATCGCGGATTACCAGAGGCTCGGATCGGCCAATGGGAGCGTCAGCAGCCTAATCCTTGGCCCGTTCCACGTACGAGCCGTCCTCGGTCATGATCACCACGCGGGTGCCCGCGCCGATGTGCGGCGGCACCATCACGCGCTGGCCGTTCGACAGTTTGGCCGGCTTGTAGGACGACGACGCCGTCTGGCCCTTCACCACGGGATCGGCCTCGACGATTTCGAACGTCACCCGCGCGGGCAGTTCCGCCGCGATCGGCACGCCCTCGTGCAGACTCAGGTTTACCGCCATATTCTCCTGCAGGTAGACCGAGTGGTCGCCGATAATGTCCTTGGGCACGTGAATCTGTTCGAACGTCACCGGCTCCATAAAATGGAAGCCCATGTCGTCCTCGTAGAGATAGTTGTAGGTCTTGTCCTCGAGATAGGCCCGCTCGACCTGGTCGGTGGTGCGATAGCGCTCGGTGATCTTCACCCCGTCCGAGATGCGGCGCATATCGAGGTGCGTGACGGGTGTGCCTTTGCCCGGATGAATGTTTTCCGCCTTCATCACGACGCACAGCTTGCCGTTGACGTCCAGCACGTTGCCTTTGCGCACCGAGCTTGCGATAACCTTTGACACCGTCGTTCTCTCCGCATCTGGAAGGCTGAAGGCCCCTGAACGCGCCGGAGCGGCGGCAGGCTCGCCAAATCGAGTTTGGCGCTTTCTACAGGCCTTTGTTCGCATCGCCAAGAAGCAACCGAACCCTTGCCGAAGCCGATAGAGAAAAGCCCCTGGTGGCGCCCGGACAGGCACGCGGACAGGCGGCCGTTCCTGCTGGCGCGAGGCCGTATCCAGACCGCAATCCGGCGCTGGTTCGAGTCTGAGGGTTTCATGGAGGTCGACACCGCCGCCCTGCAGGTCTCGCCCGGCAACGAAACCCACCTGCATGCCTTTGCAACCGAGCTGATCGGGTCCGACGGCACGCGCCGGCCGCTCTATCTGCACACCTCGCCGGAGTTCGCCTGCAAGAAGCTGCTCGCCGCCGGGGAGGAGAAGATCTTCACCTTCGCCCCGGCTTTCCGCAATCGCGAGCGCGGCGCCCTGCATCACCCAGCGTTCACCATGCTCGAGTGGTACCGGGCGAACGAACCCTATGAACGGTTGATGGATGACTGCGCAAAGCTGCTCCGTCTCGCCGCAGAGGCTGCAGGCACCACGACGCTGACCTATGGCGCCCGCGGCGCCGATCCGTTTGCCGCACCGGAACGCCTGACGGTGGCCGAAGCATTCTCGCTGTTCGCCGGCATCGATCTGCTTGCCACGCTCGACGAGGCCGGCTCTCCCTCTCCCCGTACTTCACGTCATGCCGAAGGCGTGCTTTCAGCACGACGAGAGGGTCGGGGTGAGGGGCGGCATGAAACTCCGGCGGCGCTTGAGGCCGCCCCTCACCCTAGCCCTCTCCCCACAGAAGAGTGGGGAGAGGGAATGCCTACTGACCCTGCTCGCGACGCACTTGCCAGGTCTGCCATCAGCGCCGGCATCAAGACCGCGCCCGACGACACCTGGGCTGACATCTTCAGCCGCGTCCTGGTCGAGAAGATCGAGCCCCATATCGGCAACGGCCGCGCGACGTTGCTCACGGAGTATCCCGCCGTCCAAGCCGCGCTCGCCCGCCGCAGCGCGGCCGACCCTCGCGTCGCCGAGCGCTTCGAGTTGTATGCGTGCGGTGTGGAACTCGCGAACGCCTTCGGCGAGCTGACCGACCCCGCCGAACAGCGCCGCCGCTTCGAAGCGGAAATGGCCGAGAAGCAGCGCATCTACGGCGAGCGCTACCCCATCGACGCGGATTTCCTCGCCGCGCTGGCGCACATGCCACCCGCCAGCGGCGCCGCACTCGGCTTTGACCGGCTGGTCATGCTCGCCACCGGTGCCTCCCACATCGAGCAGGTGCTCTGGACACCGGTGGTGGATTAGTGCCCTCGCTCCGGCACTAGTCACAAGTCCTTTCTCAGAAGCACCCAGCTGGCGTCCGGATGCTGCCACTGCTCCTTGACCATCTTGCGTTGTCCCGTCTCCCGGTATCCGCCGCTCGCGTAGAGCCGGCGCGCACCCGTATTCGTGTCCGATACGATGAGGCTTAGCGCCTGCTTTCCGGCAGCAGCGGCGAGCCTGTCAGCCAGGGCGAGAAGCGTAGAGCCCAGCCCCTTTCCTCGATGCTCCGGGTAGGCAGCAAGCACGTGCACGTACCACGTGCCCGGGGCAAGATGCATGAGTTCCTGCAGAGGTACGAGCACGGCAGGCAACGTGTTGGAAATCGGTTCATACTTGTCAGAGAGGGGATAGCTGATGAGGCCGGCGGCAGGCCGCCCGGCAAACTCTACTATGACAGCGTTGCGATAAGACAGACCGCCCGTCTCGCCACCCACCCGCTCGCGGCCAAGGCTCCAAGGATCGCGGTTGGCGCCGGCAAGTTCCGACCAAAGATACAAAGCCAGCCCTTCACTCGCAAACTCCACGAACTCCGCCAAGACGGCGGTGTCTTCCGACGCCGCACGACGAAAGGGGGGTTGGATCAACGGCTCCGGACGGGCAGCAACCATTATCCGTCTCCATCTGATTGTCGCATCCCGGACCGTAGCATGCATGTATCCGACATGAGCGGTCACGCTGCGCCGCTTGGTTGCGATCTCCCTTGCAGATCAGCCGGGACGGGCCTAAGTCCACTCGGCCATCACCATTGCGGACCTGTGAGACAAGCTCCTCAAACATTACGCTCCGTTGCCGACTTGCGCGCCGCCGGCCTGCTCGCAGCCGGCAGTGACGCTGAGCTGGAGCCTGTCACAACGCGCTACGCTGTCGCGATCACGTCGGACTTCGCCGCGCTGATCGACCGCGCCGATACGCACGATCCGATCGCGCGCCAGTTCGTTCCCGACATACGCGAACTCGACCACAAGCCGGAGGAACGAGCCGACCCCATCGGCGACGACTCCCACAGCCCTGTCCCCGGCATTGTGCATCGCTATCCCGACCGGGTGCTGCTCAAGCTCACGCACGTCTGCCCGGTCTACTGCCGCTTCTGTTTCCGGCGCGAAGTGGTCGGGCCGGGCGGGCCGCAAGCGCTTTCGGATCAGGCCATCGCGGCCGCCATCGCCTACATCGCCTCCGACCCCAACATCTGGGAAGTTATCCTAACCGGCGGCGATCCTTTCATGCTGTCGCCGCGCCGCATCGCCGGCGTGACCGAGCGGCTGTCCGCGATCCCGCACGTGAAAATCCTGCGCTGGCATACGCGCGTGCCGGTCGCCGATCCTGCGCGCATCACTCCTGAGCTGGTCGCCGCGCTCGGCTCGTCCAGCAAGACCGTCTACGTCGCCGTGCACGCCAACCATCCCCGCGAGCTGACCGAAGCTGTGCGCGCCGCCTGTGCACGCATCGTCGACGCCGGTATTCCCATGCTGAGCCAGACCGTCCTGCTCAAGGGCGTCAACGACGATCCCGAAATCCTGGCGGCATTGATGCGCGCTTTCGTCGAGGCCCGCGTCAAACCCTACTACCTGCATCACCCCGATCTCGCACCCGGCACATCGCACTTCCGCATGTCGATTGAAGCAGGCCAGGCGATCGTGCGGCAGATGCGCGGCCGCGTCTCCGGCCTGGCTCAGCCCACATACGTGCTCGACATTCCCGGCGGCCACGGCAAGGTGCCCGTGGGCCCCGGTTACATTGAGGAAGACGGGCACGTCATAGATCCGGCGGGCTCGCCGCATAGATATCCCTAGGCGGACGCGCAGCAGGGGGAATTCCATGTCCTGGTACACTCAACGGGTGGAACGCGATCTGGCGCGCTGGCAGGCCGCCGGCTGGGTCGGCGACACTGGCGCAGCCTCCATCAAGTCCGATCTCGCCTCCCGCACGTCGGCGTTTGGTGTGGCAGGAATTTTTGCGATCCTCGGCGCAGTGCTGTTCGGCTTCGCCATCATGAGCTTCGTGGCGGCGCACTGGACCACCATGTCGAAGCTCGCGCGTCTTGCTCTCATCCTGGCGACGCTGTGGGGCTGTTACGCCGCGGCGGCCTATCTCTTCGCCCGCAAGCTCGATGCCTTCGCGCAGGCCGCCATACTCGCCGGCATCGCCGCCTATGGCGCCGGCATCATGCTGATCGCGCAGATGTACCATATGGAAGGCAACCCGCCCGACGCAGTGCTCTATTGGGCGCTCGGCGCGCTGCTGGCGGCCGTCCTCTTGCAATCACGCCCGGCGCTGGCCGCCACGTTCGTTCTGCTTGTCGTGTGGTCGGTATGGGAACGCATGCTCAGCGACGGCGCGCACTGGGGGTTCCTGCCCGTGTGGGTGGCCGCCGTCGCGGCCGCGGTGTGGATGGCCTGGCGCCCGGGCCTGCATCTCGCCGCGATCAGCCTGGTGATCTGGCTGGTTCCCCTCGGCTTCTTCGTGTTCGGTCGGCATGCACACTGGCTGATCGCCCTGATCGGGACGGGTATCGCCCTGGCTGCCGCCGTCGCGGCCCCCGCCATCGACCGCCAACTGTCCGCTGCGCATGCGCTGTTCGCCTATGGCGTCGCGACCGCCTTTGCGGCGCTCTTCATCGCCCAGTTCATCGACGACTTCAGCTTCTTCGACAGCCAGAAGGCGCGTTCGGTCGGGCGCCTCCTGCTGCTTGCCATCCTCACGCTCGCCGGCCTGCTGGCGGCGATGTACTGGGCCCTGCACACGGGCAATCGAGGCGCCTTGTGGATCGGCTACGCCGCATTCGCCGTTGAGATTTATGCCCTCTACTGGCGCACGCTCGGCACCCTGCTCGACACCTCGCTGTTCTTTCTGGTGGCGGCGATCCTTGTGAGCGCACTGGCGTGGGTGGCCTATCTCCTGCACCAGCGCAAACTCCTGCAAGGAGCCGCCGCATGACCGCATCCCGCAAGCTCCTGCTCGCACTCGCCATCGTCGCACTGGCGCAGACCGGCGTGCTCGCTTCGATGGTGGTCGACCGCACGCTGCTGCTCAAGACCGGGCGCGAGATCACCTTGCCGATCGTTCCGGTCGATCCGCGCGATCTCTTCCGCGGCGAATACGTGCGGCTGGGGTACGACATCAACACCGTGCCGGCCATGCTGCTCGTGGGTCCGCCGCCCGCACGCAATGCGGCGTTCTACGTTACGCTTGAAAAGAACCCGCAGGGCGGGTGGACGCCCGTGAAGGTCAGCGCCGCCATGCCGCAAGAGACCAACCCGGATCGCATCGTGCTGAAGGGCCGGTCGCGATTTCCATTTCCCTCGGGCACGCGCGTGACATACGGCATCGAGAGCTATTTCGTTCCCGAAGGTCAGGGCCGGCGGCTCGAGGATCTGGCGCGGGAGAAGAGGATGGCCGCCCGCATTGCGGTCGACGGCCGCGGCAACGCCGCGATCAAGGGCCTCGTCATCGATGGCGTACCGCAGTACGAGGAGCCGCTGTTCTGAAATTGTGCAATCCTGCGGCTGTGCTAAGACAAGCGGCGTATTGAAACGAGAGGAAGCGTCATGACGATCAAGCGGCACGAGCCATCCAAAATCTATTCCAAAGTCGTGGAGGCCAACGGCTTCGTGTTCACCGCCGGCATCGTCGCCGACGACATCAAGCAGGACGTCAAGGGCCAGACGCAGCAGGTGCTCGCCGAGATCGACCGGGTGCTCAAGGTCGCCGGCACGGACAAGTCCAAGGTTGTGTCCGCCACCATCTGGGTGACCGACATCCGCTCGCGCGATGCCATGAACGAGGCGTGGAACGCCTGGACGGGCGGGGAGAACCTTCCCGGACGCGCCTGCATCGAGGCCAAGCTCGCCGACCCGCGCATGCTCGTGGAAATCGCAGTGGTCGCTGCCAAATAGGATGCCGGTTGTCGGACGTTGAACGGCGTTTGCATCGCCGCGACTTTTCTGGACCTTTTTGCGAAGCTTTCGCTGTGACGCAAAAGCTGCGGCGGCGCCGAAAAGTTGCGGGTGCGACCCTGGACCAATCGCCCGGCAGGCCGGAATTGGGCAGCCTAGCCGCTAGTCATGCCAATTGAGCAGAGGTTGTGGGACATGAAAAAGTCCGCGGCAGGTGCGTGCGCGCTGGCGCTGTTGGGATTGCTTGCAGGCAACGCGTCGGCACAGCAAGGCGCCGAGACGGGCGTTGCGGAAATCCATTCGTGGGTCAAGGTCGGGCGCAAGACGTGCATGGTCGACCACTACCATGATGGCAACGGCAACGGAGCAACGCGCGCGAAGGCCGAGAAATCGGCCATCGTGTCCTGGTCCGAATTCACGGCATGGGAATACGGCTCGCCGTGGGGGCGCTATTCGAACGCCGTGAGCAAGACGATGGAGTGCTCGCAGGCGTCGGGCGCGTGGACCTGCCACGTGCAGGCACGCCCCTGCCGGCCCTATTGAGCCGGCAGCGGCCGCACCGGCCTACTTGCCGACCTTGTCGCCGACGCACTTGGTGGTGAAGCTCTTCTCGGCCGCGCCGGCGAGCTTCTTTTCCTTGGCAGACATAGTGCACGCGCCCTTGGCGTCGTTCTCGCACTTGGTCATGAAGCTCTTGAGGGCGGCACCGGCAAGTTTCTTCTCTGCCGCCGCAGCTTTGCAGGTACCCATCGTTTGCGCATGCGCACCGCCGATCAGAACGGCGGCGAAAGCGGCGACTGCCAGATACTTCATGGATCTCTCCTTACGACTTGGCTGTTCCCCTCGGCCGGCATTCTAGCTTGACCGAAGCGAGGCTCCATCAGTCCTGTCGGCGTGACCCGGCAAGGAGGTTAATGAGTTTTGGATTGCCGTACCAGACGCATTCGCCCAGGCTCGGCTTTGGCCCTCAGAACGGGTTCCACGTCGCCTTGGGCGTGAAGCGAATGTAGCCGATGTTTGCGCCAAGCCTCAGTCCAAGCCCCGAACGAATGGGCGCCATGATGACGGCGCCATTGGTGACGAGCGTTGCACCCACACCGCCCACGAGGTAGGCGGACCCGTCCACCCCTGTGAAACTGGCATAGAGCTGTTCCGGCGCCGTCATCTTGTAGATGAGGAAGAGAGTTTTCGAGCCCTCGCCCCCCACGTCGAGCCCGAGCGAAGGCCCGTGCCAGAAGACCTGCTGCGTTCCGCCGCTGCGCAGGTACAGGGTGCCCTTGCCGTAGCGCACGCCCGCGAGGAACGCGCCGCCGCCTTCCGTTCCCAGGATATAGCCGGTGGGGCGGCCGCTATTGCGGAAAACATGCTCGATCACCGAGCCGAGATTGGCAGACATCTGCCCGAAGAAGCCCGCGCTTGCCGCCCGGATTTCGTCGATGGTGTAGCCATCGGTCTCAGGCGTCGTCGCCTGATCGTGGGTCGAGCCTGGCGGCGGCCCAGGGGCTGGCGCCGGCGGTGCGATCGCCACGTCTCGCGAGGAGTCCTGTGTCGTCTTGGCCGGCCGTTCGGCCTTGGCGGGCGGCTCCAGCTTGGCCGACAATTCGGTCTTTGGTTCGGTCTTTGCCGGCGGCGCCGGCTTGGGTGCCGGCGGCGGAACCGGTTTGATCTCCGCGCTCTTGGGCTTGGGCTGCGACGCCGCCGGGGCTTCCCCCAGCATCTGGTCAAGTTTGGAGAACATGTAGTTCGATTTGGCTTTGACGGTCGCCCGCAGTTCGAGGCTCGCCGCCGACAGGTCCTGCAGTTTGGCGCAATCGGGCTCGGCTGACGGACCGATCGTGCCCAGCGCGTCGATCCGCGCCAGCCGGTCGTTGGCTTCCGCGTCGAGCGCTGCGATGCGCTCGTCCTGCAGCGCCTGATAGGCCTTTTCCTCGAAGCCGGCGTCGGGCCAGTTCATCTTGGTCTTGAGCTGGCGCATCTTGGCCTGCAGGCGGGGAGCATTCTCGGCATTCAGCTGCCGCAAGGCCACGCCGGCGTCATTCACCGCCTTGGCGAAATCCTCCCGCGTGCAGGTCTGGGCGGACGCGCCTTCAAACGAAACGAGGCACGCCATCCCAAAGATGATTGTCAGCAGCCGTCTCATGAACCCCGAACCGAATCCGCTTGTCTGCGCCTGGATTTAGGGCCTTCGATGGGATAAAAAAAGGCCGCCGGCGGAATTATGGGGCCATGTCGCGCCTGTGGCCGTCTTACCGCGCTCCGGACGATCCCGGGGGTCTCCTCGGTTCGTGCCCGTTCCCGGCATCCCAGCCGCATGCAAAGGTAGGGCATGAATCGCACCATACCCAGGCTTTCGCTTCCCGTGGCGCTGCTGCTGTCCCTCGGGATAGTCATCGCTATCGCGGCCCTTATGTTCTGGATGGGGCGTCTCCCCATCTGCAAGTGCGGCTATATCAAGCTTTGGCACGGCGGCCGCGGTGATTCCGAGATCTCCCAGCACCTCGCCGACTGGTACACCTACAGCCACGTCCTGCACGGTGTGATTTTCTACTTTCTGCTGTGGCTCGTCTTCCGCGGACGCCTGTCCGTGGGCGCGCGCCTGGTGCTGGCCACGCTGATCGAAGGCGCCTGGGAGATCTTCGAGAACACCCCGTTCATCATCAACCGCTACCGCACGCAGACCATCTCGCGCGACTATTTCGGTGACACCATCATCAACACCGTCGGCGACATCCTGGCGATGATCGTCGGCTTTCTGATCGCGTCACGCCTGCCGGCGTGGGTGACGGTGTTCCTGCTGGTCGCGACGGAGCTGGTGCTGCTCTACCTGATCCGCGACAACCTGCTGCTCAATATCATCATGCTGATCTATCCGCTGGAATGGATCAAGCAATGGCAGGCGGGTGGCTGACATCTTTGATCAGCTGGCGGCTTGTCCATCGGGTCGGTGCAGCACGTAGTTCAAACGTGTCAACGCCACGATAATGCTATTGCGGTTGGCTGGCTTACGCACGACCGGGGCTGCCGGCCACTGTTTGAAGACCGGCGCGTCCGTGTAGCCCGAGTAAAACATAAACGGGATGCCGCGCTCGGAGAGGCGCTGGCATACCGGCGAGCAATCTTCCCCGCCGAGATTAATGTCGAGCACGGCGGCAGCAATGTGGGTGCTGTCGGCATGGGCGAGAGCGGCTCTGACGCTTGAGGCCAAAACAACCGTTGCCCCCAACTCCCGGAGCAGTTCCGCAACATCGAGACTGACCAGTGGCTCGTCCTCGGCGACGAGTAGGGTGTGCCCGTCCAGGCGGTTCATCGAATTTCCATCCCAGCCAATCTGGCCAACGTAGGCTCGCAGCGGGATGAGCTATAAGAACAAAGACATAGCGGCGAGACTTATCTTTGTACGAAATGGAACAGACGCAATTGACGCAAACCATATCACTTGCCGTCGTGTGCCCGCCTGCGAGGGGGTGCCCAGAATTGCCGGGGATGAGCCAATACGGCCGAAACAGACACTCTTACATGTCGCTCTTGAGCACGGTGTAGGTGCCGTTGGAAGTCTCTTCCAACCCCTCGCGATCAAGCAGGGTGACGAAGCCGCGCCTGTGGGTAATGAGACCGGTACGTTCCAGTTCCTGGAGTGCCGTCGTCACGCCGGATCGGCGGACTCCGAGCATGACGGAAAGGAACTCATGCGTGAGGGGGAGTTCACCTTCCACGCGATCCGACGCCATAAGCAACCATCTTGCCAGCCGTTCTTCGATCTTGCTGCGCCCATTGGCAAGAGCGGTTTGCGCCGTCTGCACCATGAAGGTGTGCGCGTAGCTCAGCATCACCTGGTGCAGTCCGGCACTCGCGCCGATGGCGGCGCGCAGATCGGCTGCCGCCATGCGCTGTCCGGTGCCTGCGATCTGCATGTAGGTCTCGTTAACCGGTTGCGCATCGCTGCTCATCACAACCGCTAGGCCGCTCATACCCTCTCGCCCGATGATGCCGACCTCGATATTGCGGGCGCCATTGGCGACAACGGAAGCCATGCCGCTTTCCATGAAGTAGACGTGTGTTACCCGCTTGTTGCGTTCTTCCAACTGCCTGCGCACCGGAAGGTCAACGGATTCAAGATGCGGCTTCAGTAGCCCGAAGTCGGCCTGGGTCAGGCGTGACAGAATATGATTTGGACTCGTCGCAGACGGTGCCATTGGCTCGATCCCTTGCGGGAGAGCGCCAGCCGTCTCTCAGCCGTCCGAACCCGAATTCATGGCGGACGATTGCCAAGCCTTACGCTCATTGACCGGACCTGTCCAATCGCTGCATGGTCGATTTGGACATTTCCATGGAACACCTTACGTGACCGCACGTTCACCTCACTTGCGGCATCAGCTCAAGAAGCCGCAGTCCGCCGTCATCGGCGCTTAGCCAAGCAATTTGCTGAAGGAACAAGGCGTGAGCCACAACGGCGCGTCACGGGTCATTCTTGTCGTCGAGGACGAGTGGATGGTGCGCTCGCTGATTGCCGACGAACTCCGGAGCGCTGGATGGGAGGTGCTCGAAACCAGCACGGCGGAAGATGCCCTAGCGCTCCTGCGATCCGGCCATCGGATTCATGTCGTCTTCACGGACATTCAGCTCGCGGGCGAAATGTGCGGCTGGAACTTGGCCGAGCGGTTTCGTGCCGCTCAACCCGACATTCCTGTTGTCTACACGTCGGGCAATTCCGCAGATCGTACGCGTAGCGTCGCGGGCAGCGTGTTCTTCGATAAGCCCTATCGGGCGCACGAAGTTGTTGAGGCGTGCCTTCGACTGTCGTGAGTGTGCGGTATGAGACCGAGTTCGCGATTGCGTTGCTCGTTCTTTTGCACGTAGCGTCTGGGACGGGAGGCCGTATTCAGAGAGGCAGGCCCGGTCCGCAAGGATCGCTCTCGACGCCAGGAGTGGGGTAGCTCCAGGCGTCGGCCTCCCGGCGAAGCCACGATCCGTCAGAACCCTGCCAGCACGATCTTGCCCCTGGCCTTGCCGCTTTCGACCAGCGCGTGCGCCCGGCGCAGGTTGGCTGCGTTGATCTTGCCGTAGGTGTCACCCAGCGTGGTCCTGATCTTGCCGGCGTCGACGAGGCGCGCCACTTCCGTCAGCAGCTTGTTCTGCTCCAGCACGTCGGCCGTCTCGAACATCGAGCGCGTGAACATGAATTCCCAGTGCAGCGACGCGCTCTTGCGCTTCAGCTTGCGCATGTCGATGAGATCGGGATCGTCGATCAGGCCGAAGCGCCCCTGCGGCGCGATTGCCTCGACGATCTGGTCGAAATGGCGGTCCGTCTGCGTCGTCGAGAACACGAACGCGGGCGCGCCGAGGCCGAGCCTCGCCACTTCCGCCGCCAGCGGCTTGCCGTGATCCACGACGTGATGCGCGCCGAGCTGTTTGACCCAGGCCGCGGTCTCGGGCCGCGACGCCGTGGCAATGACGATCAGGTCGGTCAGCGCCCTGGCCAGCTGGATGGCAATGGAGCCAACGCCGCCCGCGCCGCCAATGATCAGGATCGCGTTCGCCGCACCCGGCACGGTCCTTTTCACGTCGAGCCGGTCGAACAGCGTTTCCCACGCCGTGATCGCCGTCAGCGGCAGCGCAGCCGCTTCGGCATCGGAAAGCGACTTCGGTTTCGGCCCGACGATGCGCTCGTCGACCAGGTGATATTCCGAGTTGGTGCCCGGGCGGTTGAGCGTGCCGGCGTAGAACACGCTGTCGCCCGCCTTGAAGAGCTTAGCGTCCGGTCCCGCCGCCTCGACGACGCCGGCCGCATCCCAGCCCAAGACCCGCCACTCGCCGGCCGGCGGCTCGGCCCGCATGCGCATCTTGGTGTCGACCGGGTTCACCGACACGGCCTGCACCCTAACAAGCAGGTCACGGCCCCCCGGCACCGGTTTCGGCAGCTCGACATCGACCAGCGACTTGGCCTCGGTGACCGGCAGCGACTTCTGATAACCGACAGCCTTCATGGGATCTGCTCCTGGAAATCCAAACTCAGAGATGCCAGATAGAGTGGCTGTCGAAGAAACTCCATACGCACAAAATGCGCCAGTAGGCACATCCGGGATACTACTCCATGCTCAAGACCAACAAGCGCTATGATTGCGCCGTCGGGTGCCCGGTCGAGGCCACCCTGGACCTGATCGGCGGCAAGTGGAAAGGCGTCATTCTCTACCACTTGCTGGACGATACGCTGCGGTTCAACGAGTTGCGGCGGCGCATCCCATCCTGCACGCAGCGGATGCTGACGCGGCAGTTGCGGGAGCTGGAGGAAGCCGCCCTCGTGCATCGGCATATCTTTGCGCAGGTCCCACCACGCGTGGACTACTCGCTCACTGCCGAGGGCCGCTCGCTGGAGTCGATCGTTCGCGCCATGCACGCTTGGGGGCAGGCACGGATTGCGCGCGCACGAATCGAAAGGCCGCCCGGTGCTAGCCGTGCGGCCTGACGTTCAGGTTGAACGCGCGCTCTGCGTTACGCGGCCTTGTCGAACTTGAGCTTGAAGCCGTGCGCGTCGGCCAGCGTGCGCACTGCCTTCTCGGCTTCCGCAGCGGGCAGCTCCGTGAACGGCGCGCGCACCTTGGCCCAGCCGGCATCCTGCCTGTAGTGCGCGATCAGCGCCTTGAGGGCAGGGATCATCGGATAAGCCTGGATCGCCTTGCGCAGCGCCGTGATGCCTGCCTGCAGCTTGTCGGCGTCGGCGGTCTTCCAGTTGTCGTAGACGTTGCGGATGGCGCTCGCACTGACGTTGCACGTCGCCGAGATGCAGCCCGCTCCGCCCTTGCGCAAGCCGTCGAGCAGGAAGATCTCGGAACCTGGGAACACCTCGAAATTCGGATAGGCTTCGAGGATCGCCGCGGTGTTGCTCCAGTCGCCGGAGGAATCCTTGAGACCGACGACGTTGTCGGGGAACGCCTTGATCAGGCGGCCGATCAGCGGCAGCGAGAAGCCGACCTGCGCCACCGGCGGAATATGGTAGAGATAGACCTTGAGCTTGTCGTCGCCCACGCCTTCGATGGCCTCGGCAAAGAAGCGGAACAGTCCCTCCTCGCTCGGCCCCTTGTAGTAGAACGGCGGCAGCATCAGCACGCCGCCGCAGCTCAGATCCATCGCGTGCCGTGTGAGCATGATGGTATCGGCGAGCGAGCACGTACCGGTGCCGGGCATCAGCTTGGCGGCATCGATGCCGTCGTCCACCAGCTCCTCCAGCAGTTCCATGCGCTCGTCGAGACCGAGCGAGTTGGCTTCGCTGGTGGTGCCGAACGGCGCAAGCCCCGTGCATCCTTCCTGCATCAGCCAGTGCGCGTGGTCGACGAAGCGGCCGGCATCGGGATTGCCGTCCTCGCCGAAGGGGGTCAGAACCGGCGCGATAACGCCTGAGAAGCCGCCTTGCTTTGCCATGTGAAACCCTCGTTGCGCGTTTGCTCTGTGCCTCAGGCCGGCATCGGAATGCCGGGCTGCTTGACGGGAACGTGATAGCCCTTCTGCTACCGCCGGGCGCGCCGCGATCGCCTTGTACCAGCGCAGCACGTTGGGATACTTGTTCATATCGACGGTCTGCCACTCGAAGCGCGAGATCCAGGGCCAGGTGGCCATGTCGGCGATCGAATAGCTGCCGGCGAGATATTCGCCTCTGCGCTAGGCGCCGGTCGAGCACGCCGTAGAGCCGGTGCGCCTCCGTCAGGTAGCGCTCCTCGGCGTAAGGCGCCTTGCCCTGATTGTATTTCACGAAGTGGTGCACCTGGCCGAGCATCGGGCCGACGCCGCCCATCTGCCACATCAGCCATTCCACGGCCTGCCAGTGGCCGGGCCCCGTCCTTGGGCCAGAACTTTCCGGTCTTCTGCGCGAGATACATCAGGATCGCGCCGGATTCGAACAGCGACTGTCCGTTGTCGCGGTCGATGATCGCGGGGATGCGGTTGTTGGGGCTGATCTTCAGGAATTCCGGCTTGAACTGGTCGCCCTTGCTGATGTCGATGGCGTGCGCGGCGTATTGCAGGCCGCACTCCTCCAGCATGATGGAGACCTTGCGGCCGTTGGGCGTCGACCACGTGTAGAGATCGATCATTTGCGATCCTGGGAAAAATAATGGGGCATGCGAAGCGGCGAAGCTAAACGATTGCTATGGCCGCCGCAATCGCGCCGTGCTTCGCGCAAGTTCACACGGCGTCTTAACGTTCAGACACAGTTTTGCCCCAATATGACGGAACCGTAACAGCCGTGGTGGGGGCAAGGCCCGATGGGTTCTCCCATCCCGTACGGACAACCGCAGCTCCCGTGAGCTTTGGCGCCTAGCCTCCTAGCCACGAGCTCCCTAGCGGAGCGGCGGACCTGCCCGGACGGCCTTGCCCCCAACCGCTCCTCAAGTTTCACATAACCCCCGTGCTGAGCCCCGTCGAAGCACGCCGTGCTGTGTGCTGCCGTCCTTCGACAAGCTCAGGACGCAGTCGAATGCGCAGCGAGCTCATTTCTGCAAAAACCGATAGCGCACGGGCGGTCCGCCCATGCCTTCGGCCGCCGTCAGGATGGCATTCACGTCGAGGCCGTAGTGGCCGTAAAGCTCGCTGATCGAGCCCGACTGGCCGAAGTGCTCCACCCCCAGCGCCCGCACGCGATGGCCGCAGCACGCCGCCGAGCCAGGACAGCGCTTCGGGATAGGCGTCCGTCACAGTTACGATGGCGGCATCGCGCGGCAGCGCCGACAGCAGGTCTTCGACATGCGCGCGCGCATCGCGCTCGCCGTGCTCGCGTGCCCGCTGCGCCGCATGCCAGCCGGCCGACAGGCGGTCAGCCGATGTCACCGCCAGCACGCCCACGCCCCGGCGATCCTCCGCCAGCAGGCCGGCCGCCTCGATCGCCTCCGGCGCGACCGCGCCCGTGTAGACGATGGCCGTCGATGTTCCGGGCTCGGGCCGGCGCAGCCAGTAGCCGCCCTGGATGATCTCCTCGCGCAGGCTGGGCGTGACCGGCCGCACCGGCTGATCGAGCGGCCGCGTGGACAGCCGCAGGTAGACCGAGCCGCCTTTTTCGTCGCGATGCCAGCGCTGTTCGTTGTCCTCCGACCCGTCGCGCTGCATGTAGTCGAAGGCCCATTCCATGATCACGGCCAGTTCGTCCACGTAGGCCGGCTCGAAGGTGGCAAGGCCGTCCTGCGCCATGCCGATCAGCGGGGTGCCGATGGACTGGTGCGCGCCGCCCTCGGGCGCGAGCGTGATGCCGGCCGGCGTGCCGACCACCATGAAGCGCGAGTCCTGGTAGCAGGCGTAGTTCAGCGCATCGAGGCCGCGGCATACGAACGGATCGTAGAGCGTGCCGACCGGCAGCAGCCGCTCGCCGAACAGCGCGTGCGAAAGGCCCAGCGCCGACAGCGTCAGGAACAGGTTCATCTCGGCGATGCCGAGTTCGATATGCTGGCCCTTCGGGCTCATCACCCAGCGCTGCGGCGACATCAGCCCGCGCTCGCGGAACAGATCCTCCTGGCTCGACATGGAGAACAGGCCGCGGCGGTTCACCCATGGCCCCAGGTTGGTCGAAACCGTCACGTCGGGCGACGTGGTGACGATGCGATCGGCCAAGGGCCCGCCGGCCCGCGCGATCTCGTCTAGCACCCGGCCAAACCCGGCCTGCGTCGACATCTGCCCCTTGGCCTCGATCCTGGGAAACGGATCGACGGGAATGCGGGCAGCCTCGAGCCGCCGCCGGCCCTTCTGCACGAACGGCACCCGCTGCAGGAACCGCTCGACATCGGCCGGCGGCAGCGCCAGCCCGGCCAGCCTCTCCCATTCCTCGCCCTGGTTGATGCCCTCACGCCCACGCAGCTCGCTCATCTGCGCCTTGGTCATCAGGCCCGAGTGATTGTCCTTGTGGCCCTGGAAGGGCAGGCCGTAGCCCTTGATGGTGTAGGCGATGAAGCACACCGGCTGGCCCGCCGGCGCGCCCTCGAACGCTTCCAGGATCGCCTCCATGTCGTGCCCGCCGAGATTGGTCATGAGGCGGGCAAGCTCGGCATCGTCGTGCCGGCGCACGATGGCAAGCGTGTCGGGATGGATCGCCAGGTCCTCTTCGAGCTGCCGCCGCCACGCCGCGCCGCCCTGGAACACGAGCGCCGAGTAGAGCATGTTGGGACAGTCGTCGATCCACTCCTTCAGCCGCTGTCCGCCGGGCTCGGCGAACACGCTCTGCAGCAGCTTGCCGTACTTGATAAGGATGACCTTCCAGCCCAGGTTCTCAAATAGCGCCGCCACCTTCATGAACAGGCGGTCGGACACCACCGAGTCGAGGCTCTGGCGGTTGTAGTCGATCACCCACCAGCAGTTCTCGAGCCCGTGCTTCCAGTATTCCAGCAGCGCCTCGTGGACGTTGCCCTCGTCGATCTCGGCATCGCCCATCAGCGCGATCATGCGGCCCTTGGGCCAGTTCGGGCTCCAGCCCTTGGCGTGCACGTAGTCCTGCACGAGGCTTGCAAAACCCATGCACGCGACGCCCAGGCCGACCGAACCCGTGGAGAGGTCGACGTCGCAGGTATCCTTGGTGCGCGAGGGATAGGACTGCGCGCCGCCGAAGGCGCGGAAGTTCTGCAGCTTGTCCAGATCCTGGTTGCCGAGCAGGTACTGGATGGCGTGGAACACCGGGCTGGCGTGCGGCTTCACCGCCACGCGGTCCTCCGGACGCAGGACGTGGAAATAGAGCGCCGTCATCAGCGTCACCAGCGACGCGGACGAGGCCTGGTGCCCGCCGACCTTCAGCCCGTCGCCGCGATCCACCTCGTGGTTGGCGTGGTGGATCATGTACGAGGACAGCCACAGTACCTTGCGCTCCAGCTGGCGCAGCATGTCCAGCGTCGACGCGTCCTTGGGCACCATGCGAGCGCCTTCCATTTAGCGGGTTCCTCCGGGGTGATTGCTGCCCACGTCGACCTCGAGGCCGGCGGCCCTCAGCCGGGCCACCGTCTCTTCCAGATGCAGTCGATCGCGCGTCTCGATCACCAGTTCCAGCAGCGCACCCTTGGCCGGCAGGTCCGAAAAGGTGCGCTGATGATAGACCTCGACAATGTTGGCGCCAGCCTCCCCCAGGAGGTTGGCCACTTTCGCAAGCTGTCCCGGCCGGTCCGCGAGGTCGATGGCAAGCTGGCTCAGGCGGCCCTCGCGCGCGAGCTCGCGCGTCAGAACACTCGCAAGCAGACGCGTGTCGATGTTGCCGCCGGTCAGAACGATGCCGACGGTCCGTCCCTTGAAGCGATCGCGATGCGCGCAGACGGCGGCCAGGCTCGCGGCGGCCGCGCCTTCCACGACAGTCTTCTCGATGTTGATGAGGAGGCTCATGGCGTTTTCGATCTGCGACTCCGAGACGAGCAGAATATCGTCCACCAGCCGTCGCACGATCGGTCCCGTGATCAGCCCCGGCGCCTTGACGGCGATGCCCTCGGCCAAGGTGTCGCCGCGCATCGGCAGGTTTTCGCCTTTGATCGCGTTGTACATCGACGGGTACAGCGCAGCCTGGACGCCGACTACTGAGAGATCGGGCCGCAAGGCCTTGGCAGCGATGGCCATTCCCGAGATCAGTCCGCCCCCACCGATGGGCACCACCAGCGTGTCGATCTCCGGCGCCGCGCCCAGCATCTCCAATGCGGTGGTGCCCTGTCCGGCGATCACCAGCGGATCATCGTAGGGGTGAATGAAGGTGAGGTTGCGCTCCCTGCCGTGCTGCCGCGCGAAGCTGGCTGCCTCCTCCACGGTTTCGCCGTGCAGGATGATCTCCGCGCCGTGCCGGCGGGTGTTGACCACCTTCACGGTCGGAGTGCTCACCGGCATCACGATGGTGGAGGGTATCGACAGGCGGCTCGCATGATAGGCGACGCCCTGTGCGTGGTTGCCTGCCGACATGGCGATCACGCCGCGCTTGCGCTCGTCAGCCGACAGGGCAGACAGCCGGTTCAGCGCGCCGCGTTCCTTGAAGGAAGCGGTGAATTGCAGGTTCTCGAATTTCAGCCAGACCCGGCAGCCCAGGATCTCGGACAGCGTGCGGCTGAAGTCGCAGTCGGTCTCCACGATGGCGCCGCGCAACCGTTCCCGCGCCGCCTCGACATCGTCGAGCGTGACGGGAATGTCCGCCGGACCGTCTCCTGCCGAAACCTTGCTTGCCGCCATGGTTCTTTCCCGTGCAACCGCCGCCAATCTAGGCGATTGTCCGCCGCGCTGCCGCAACGAATTCACCCATACCTTGCATCTGCCAGACGAAATTGCAGGGCACGTATGCCGATCCCTTGGGCCAAAGCAAACCGCCGGCTGACCGCACTTTCATGAACGGGCGCTAAATGCAGCGTTCAGCCGAAGCTCATCGTCAGTGCGCAAGATGCGCGCGCAGGGTCGCAGGGGGCGGCACAAAGCTTGCTTAGAGCTTGCTTAACGATTTCATACCCAGACAACGACTTCATCTTCAGGGAAAACGCCGTGCTCGCGCGCCACAGACGCATTGTGACCCTCAAGACCGTCCTCATCGCCGTGACGGCCGCCGCCGCACTCCTCGGCGCCGCGCTGATTGCCGTTCCATCGTCAGAGCAGGGCGCGAACCTGTGCCTCGGCCTCAGCAAATGCCTGAGCTTCTGACCCGTCGGCAATAAGAACCGTCCCACCAAACATCCATCGCCAGCGACACGGGTTTGCCCCTCCGATAGACTGCGAGGGATAGATTGGGCCGCATCCGATGCGATGAAAACATGCAAACCGCCCTGCGTCAGCTGCTCTCGGATTTCCTTTCGGCGATCGTGTTCCTGGTCGTCTACGGGCTCAGCGACAACATCTACCTTGCGACCGCCGCGGCCGTGGGCGTCGCAACCGCACAAGTCGTGATCATGAAAGTTAGAGGGCGTCCGGTCGATGCCATGCAATGGCTGGTGCTCGGCCTCGTGCTGGTGCTCGGCGCTGCCACTTTCATCACCAGCGACAGCCGTTTCATCATGGTCAAGCCAAGCATCATTCATTGCGCAGTCGGTGCAGTCATGTTGCGCCGCGGCTGGATGATCCGCTACCTGCCTCCGATCGCGCGGGACAATCTCCCCGACAGCGTGATGGTAGCCGCTGGATACGCTTGGGCAGCGCTCATGTTCGTGCTCGGGCTCGCGAACCTGATCATCGCAACTGGTTTCAGTTTCCGCGTGTGGGCCTGGTTCATTACGTTCGGGGCCATCGGGGCGAAGGTTGCCGCGTTCCTGATCCAGTATGCCGTCTTCAGAACCATCATCGGCCGCAAGTTGCGCGCGGCGGCCCAGCAAGAAGCGCCGCAGGCCCAGGGGCCGGCAAGACCCACCCGAGCCACCATCCGCCCTTAGAGCCTGACAACCGCTCCGTCCTTCGCTAATAGTCCCCTGCATCAGATTTCGCAGGAGGAAGACGACATGGCCAAGGTGGCTTGGATCGGGTTGGGTGTGATGGGCTACCCCATGGCGGGGCACATCCGCAAAAAGGGCGGGCACGAACTCACGGTCTACAATCGCAACGGCGCCAAGGCCGAGGCCTGGGCGAAGGAATACGGCGGCAACACCGCACCCACGCCGGCCGACGCCGCCAAGGACGTGGACTTCGTGTTCTGCTGCGTGGGCAACGACAACGACCTGCGCGAGGTGACGCTGGGTGCCAAGGGCGGCGCGTTTAATGGCGTCAGGAAGGGCGCCGTCTTCATCGACAACACCACCGCTTCCGCCAACATCGCGCGCGAGCTTTATGCGGCCGCCAAGGCCAAGGGTTTCGACTTCCTCGATGCGCCGGTGTCCGGCGGCCAGGCCGGCGCCCAGAACGGCGCCCTGACCGTGATGGTCGGAGGCGACCAGGCGCCCTTCGACCGTGCCCTGCCCGTGATCAACGATTACGCCCGCATGGTCACCCTCATCGGTCCCTCCGGCGCGGGCCAGCTCACCAAGATGGTCAATCAGGCGATCGTGGCCGTCACCGTGCAGGGCGTGTCCGAGGGTCTCGCCTTTGCGCAAAAGGCCGGCCTCGACATCCCCAAGGTGATGGAAACCATCGGCAAGGGCGCGGCGCAGTCCTGGCAGATGGACAACCGCTGGAAGACCATGAACGAGGGCAAGTTCGACTTCGGCTTTGCCGTCGATTGGATGCGCAAGGACCTCGGCATCATCATGGACGAAGCCAAGCGCAACGGCGCCAGCCTGCCGATCGCGCAGATCGTCGACGGCTACTACGCCGAGGTGCAGAAGATGGGCGGCAACCGCTGGGACACCTCCAGCCTGATCGCAAGGTTGAACAAGAAGTAGGCCGCAGGGTAAGGAAATACCCGTCATTCCCGCGAGCGCGGAGCGCCTCAGCGGGAATCCAGCAATAACCGCCGCACCTGCGGCTGGATTCCCGCTCTGCGCTTCGCTTGGTGGGAATGACGCCTGGCGGCCCTACCTCAGGCGCAGCGCCGCCAGAGCTGCCGGCGTGTCGATGTCGGCGAAGATGGCGTCCGTGCCGAGATCAACCTCGCGCACGCTCGCGGCATGGACGGCGATCAGCCGCTTGGCGCCCGCATCGCCGTCGAGTTGCAGCAGCTCCGGAAAGAATTTGGCCGGCCACAGCACCGGGTTGCCCTGCCTGCCGTCGTGCACCGGCACCACGATCGTATCGGGCGCGAAGGCGGCGATCAGGGTATCCAGATGATCCGGCGCGATCTGGGGCATATCGCCGAGCAGGATGAGTGCACCGTCACTCGACGGCGGTAGCGCCCTGATCCCGGCCTTGAGCGAGCTGGCAAGCCCGGTCGCGTAATCCTGATTGGCCACGAATGTCACATTGAGCCCGGCGAGAGCCGAAGAAACTTCTTCGGCCATGTGGCCGGTCACCACTAGAACTGGCGCGGCTTTGCTCGCCAGCGCGGCCTCGACCACACGCCGAACCATCGGCGTGCCGCCGATGTCGGCGACGAGCTTGTTGGTCGCGCCCATGCGGGTGGAGCGGCCTGCCGCCAGCACGATGACCGCGATGCGCGGCGCGTCCCCGCTCAAGACAGCCACCGCTTGCGGCGCTTGTAGTGCTTCACGTCGCGATAGGACTTGCGCGAGCCGACTTCATTCAAGCCCAGATAGAACTCGCGGATGTCTGAGTTGGCGCGCAACGCCGCCACATCGCCTTCGAGCACAATGCGGCCGTTCTCCATGACGTAGCCATGGTCCGCCACCTCCAGCGCCATGACGGCATTCTGCTCGACCAGCAGCACGGACAGCTTTTCCTGTTGCACCAGCCGGCGCACGATACCGAAGATTTCCTCCACCAGCATCGGCGCCAGGCCGAGCGACGGCTCGTCCAGCAGCACGACTTTGGGGCTCGACATCAGCGCGCGGCCAATGGCCAGCATCTGCTGCTCGCCGCCCGAGAGATAGCCCGCAAGCTGGGTTCGCCGGTTCTTGAGGATCGGGAAGTAGGCATAGACGCGCTCGATGCCCTCACTGACTTTGCGCGCCTGGCGTTGCGTATGCGCTCCCGCGATCAGGTTTTCCTCGCAGGTCAGATGCTCGAATACCCGGCGGCCTTCGAACACCTGCGAGATGCCGAGCTTAGTGACGTTGAAGGCCCGCATGCCGTCGATGCGCTTGCCTTCGAACGCGATGCTGCCCTTGGTCACGTCGCCGCGCTCCGTGCGCAGGACGCCCGATACCGCTTTCAGCGTGGTCGTCTTGCCGGCGCCATTGGCGCCGAGCAACGTGGTGATGGAGCCCGGTTGCACCTCGAGGGATACGCCCTTCAGCACCAGGATGACGTTGTCGTAGACGACTTCGACATTGTTGATCGACAGCATCAATACGCCTTGTCATCCCGGCGCTTGTCGCCGGGATCCATCCCACAGCTTGCTCCGGCGTCCATGGCTTGCTGGATCCCGGGCACGAGGCCCGGGATGACAGCATGCAGCCCTAGTTCACCGCCGCGAGGTGCTTCTTGATCACGTCGCGGTAGGCTTGAAACCAGTCGCCGTTCTTGACCAGCTTCCCGTCCTTCACGGTCCACACCTGAACCCAGCCGCCGCCTTCGTGGTCCTCGCGCGTGACCTCCATCGGCGGCACCAGTCCGCCGAGCGTAAAGCCTTTGATGGCTTCCATGCCGTTCCTGACATCCTCGGGGCTCGGCTTGGCGCCGCCCTTGGCCTTGATGGCGTTACGCGCGGCCTCGACATGGACCGCGGCAATCACGATACCGCGATTGTAGAACACGCTGACCTCCTGTGCGGCCGGAACTCCCTTGCCTTGGGCCTGGTACATCGCGTTGATGTCCTTGATGACCTGGAAGTCGGCACCAACGCCAGCGAACTGGATGGTGTTATAGCCGTTGGCCAGCTCGTAGCCCCCGGCAGCCTTGATGTCGGCTTCCGAGGCACCCCACACGAACGAGATCACCTTGCTGAGCGGATAGCCCTTGCCCTTGAGCTCCTTGACGGAAACCGACGGCGAGCGCCCGAACAGGTGCGTGATGACGAAGTCGGGCTTGTAGCGCCCGGTGATGTCAAGCACCTGGGCACCCATCTCGACGCCAGGTGCCGGAACGGCAAAGGTTCTAAGCTCGAAACCTTCGCTCTTGGCCAGGTCTTCAAAAATGACGAGCGGTTCCTTGCCCGCCGGATTGTCGTAATAAAGATAGGCGAGCTTCTTGCCGTTGAGGTTCCCCCCCAG
This sequence comes from uncultured Alphaproteobacteria bacterium, assembly GCA_963814055.1. Classification (GTDB taxonomy): domain Bacteria; phylum Pseudomonadota; class Alphaproteobacteria; order Rhizobiales; family Hyphomicrobiaceae; genus AWTP1-13. The sequence continues at coordinate 409,275 of CAWFBJ010000017.1, read as the reverse complement.
TTCCTTCTTCACGAAGGCGATGGAGCCGGCCGCCTGCGACCAATAACTTGCTGCGATTGGGAAGACATAAGGGAAGCGCCTGCCGTCCGCCGCCGCGGCCGTACCGAAGCCTGGCGAGGTGCCCAGGATCTTGTCCTCCTCCAGCTTCTTGGTCAGCGCAGCGGTCTGCGGCGTGCCATAGAGGCCGGTCAGCACGGCGCCTTCCTTCTTGAATCGTTCGTGCGCCTCCATCGCGGGCGGCACCTTGTACTCGTTGTCGATTTCGAGCACGCGGATCTTGTAACCCTCGACCCCGCCCTTGCTGTTCACGAGACCAATGTAGTCGTGGTAGCCGGGGCACAGGAACACGCCCACGGTCTGCGTGGCGCCTGTGCGGTCGCAGTGCAGGCCGAACACGAGTTCCTTCTCCTGCGCCACCGCGGCGCTGCTTACAAGCGCGGTTGCGCCTGCTGCTGCGGCGATGCGCAGCCACTTCATGGCTTTAGACATTGCGTTTCCTCCGTTCTCAGTTTCTTTCCACCATCAATATGAAAATGGCCACGTCCTGAAATAATTGCGGATGTTGCGCCACAGGCGATTCAAGCCTTCGGGCTCCACCACCAGAAAGAAGATGATCAGGCCGCCAAACAACACGAGCCGCGTGCTGGCAACCACGCTCGAGAGTTCGCCCGCGCTGAGGAACAGGCCCGCCAGCGGCTCCATGACCAGACGGATCACAATAGGGAGCATGGTCACGAACACGGCGCCAAGGATCGAGCCCAGCACCGAGCCCAGGCCACCGATGATGATCATGGCGAGGTAGTCGATCGACACGCCGATCTGGAACTGCTCGTAGTTGGCGATGCCGAGATAGTAGGTATAGAGCACGCCGCACACGCCCGCGTAGAACGACGAGATCGCGAACGCCAGCAGCTTGTAGCGATAGATGTTGATGCCGATGATTTCTGCGGCGATGTCCTGGTCGCGGATGGCGATGAAGGCGCGGCCGATGCGGCTACGCACCAGATTGAGCGTCGCCAGGATCGCCAGCGCAGCGAAGAACAGCAGGAAGAAATAGAGCTGTCCCTGCGTCTTGATCTGGTGCCCCAGCAGTGTCGGACGCGGCACCTGGATGGAGGCCTGGGCGCCGCCCGAGATGGCCGGCGTATGGTTGATCACCCATTCGATGATGAGCTGGCCCGCAAGCGTGGCGATGGCGAGATAGAGGCCTTTGATCCTGAGACTGGGGATGCCGACGATCGCCCCGATAAAGGCTGCCATCAGGCCGCCCGCGGGCAAAGTGATCCAGAACGGCAGATTGAATTTCACCGCGAGATTGGCCGCCGTGTAGGCGCCGACCGACATGAAGGCGGCATGCCCGACCGAGATCTGCCCGGTGTAGCCGACCAGGATGTTCAATCCCAGCGCGCCGACGATGGCGATCAGCGAGAGATTGATGATCGACAGGTAGTAGTCGTGCAGCGACAGCGGCACAATGACGGCGAAAACCAGGATGACGGCGGCAACCGTCCAGCGTGCAATCGGCAGCGGATACAGCGCCATATCGGCGGCGTAGCTCGTCTTGAATACCCCTGACTCGCGATGCAGCATGCCGGCGCCTGCCTATACCCGTTCTATTCTGTGCGTGCCGAACATGCCGTACGGCTTGAACATGAGCATGATGATCATCAGCACGTACGGCGCAAAGTCCTTGGTGCCGCCGCCGACGTAAGGGTCGAGGTAGCCGGCGGCCAGGCTTTCCACCACGCCGATGATCAGCCCGCCGATCACCGCGCCAAGGATCGAGTCGAGACCGCCCAGGATCACCACCGGGAACACCTTGAGGCCCACCAGCGCCAGGTGCACGTCGACGCCCAGCATGCTGCCCCAGATTACGCCGCCCAGCGCCGACACCGTGCCGGCCATGGCCCAGGCGAGCGCGAAATAGCGCTCGACGTTGATGCCCATGGCCATCGCCACTTGCTGGTTGTCGGCAACCGCGCGCATGGCAACGCCCATGCGGCTCTTCAGGAAGAACCAGGTGAAGAGCGCCAGGAATCCCAGCGTGACGACGACGCCAAGAATCTGGATAGGCGGCAGCGAAACGGGACCCCATCCGATGGGCATGTCGCCGATGCCGAGCGAGACCGCCCGCGTCTCCCCGCCAACAGTGATCGGCGGCAGGCCGCGCAGCATGGCGCCCAGCCCGATGGTGGCCATGATGACGGCGATGATCGGCCGCCCGAGCAGGGGCCGCAGCACGACGCGCTCCAGGGCGAAGCTGAAGGCAACCATCACCGCGACGGCGATACCGACCGCCGCGAGCACCGGCATGCCCTTGGCCGCCAGCGCCAGCGCGGCGACGAAGCCCGCCAGCATGACGAATTCGCCCTGGGCGAAGTTGATGGCGTCGGTCGCCTTGTAGACGAGCACGAACCCGAGCGCGATCAGCGAGTACATCAGCCCGATCGACAGCCCGCTCACGGTGAGCGCGAATGCGAACTGGAGTTCATCCCACATGGCCATTCCTCACGCCGCCATCTGCTTGCCGGCGCCCGCCGGCGCGATGTCATGGATGGCGAGGGTCGAGGTCATCGAGCTCTTGCGGCCGTCCTCGAAGGTGATGTCCATGGTCAGCCGCGCTTCCCTGGCGCCGTCGTAGAAGGCCGCGATCAGCGGCGCATACTTCTCCGCCACGAACGCGCGCCGCACCTTGCGGGTGCGCGTCATCTCCGCGTCGTCGGCGTCGAGTTCCTTGTTCAACAGCACGATGCGCGCCACTTTGGTGGTGCCCGGCAGCGTCGCATTGACCTTGCCGACTTCCTCGATGATGAGCCGCGCCACGTCAGGCTTGGCCGCCAGATCCAGAAAGCTCGTGTAGGCCAGGCTGCGCTGCTCGGCCCACTTGCCCACCGTGCTCATGTCGATGGCCACCATCGCCGCCACGAACGCACGTTGGTCGCCGAACGCCACGGCTTCGCGAATGTAGGGACTGAATTTGAGCTTGTTCTCGATGAACTGCGGCGCAAACGGTGTGCCGTCGGCGAGCTTGCCCACGTCCTTGGCGCGATCGATGATGGCAAGATGGCCCCGCGGGTCGATCAGGCCCGCATCTCCGGTCTTGAGCCAGCCGTCCGCGGTAATGGCGTCGCGCGTCGCCTCGTCCTGCTTGTAGTAACCCAGGAACACGCCGGGACCCTTCACCTGCACCTCGCCGCTTTCGCCGATGCGCACTTCGCGTGCCAGGCAGCGTGCGGCCGACGGTATTGGGATCGGCCTCATCGTCATCCTGCAGGCTCACCAAGGCGCTCGCCTCGGTGGCTCCGTAGATCTGCTTCAAGTTGATGCCGAATGAGCGAAAGAAGCGGAACGTATCCGCCCCCAGCGGTGCGCCGCCGCTCAGGCACCAGCGCGCATTGCGCAGACCGAGCTGGTCGCGGACAGGACCGTACACCAGCACCTCGCCGAGCCGGCACGCAACCCTGGTGCCGAACGGAACGGGTTTGCCATCGCCCGTCAGCAGCTCGCGCCGCTCGGCAACAGCGCGGAAAACCTCGTACATGCGGCGCTTGAGCCACGACGCGTCGGCCGTCTTGACCTGGAGGCCGGTCAGCATGTTCTCCCAGATGCGGGGCGGCGCAAGCAGCGCGCTGGGACCCAGTTCGCGCAAGTCGCGCTGTACGGTCTCCGGACTTTCCGGGCAGTTGCACGTCGCGCCGACCACGAGGCTGGTGCTCAGCGAGAACATCGAGTCGCCGACCCAGCCCATCGGCAGGTAACACAGCCAGTTGTCTCCGCGCCGCACCGATTCCACGCTGGCGAAGCTTTCCGACGTGGCGATCATGTTGCCATGACTGAGCAGCACGCCCTTGGACCGGCCGGTGGTGCCGGACGTATAGGCGATCAGTGCGACGTCGTCGGCGCGACCCTGGTCCAGTTCGCGCTCGTAGTAGTCGGGACGCTCCTTGCCGAAGACGCGTCCCGCAGCTTCCACCTCCGCAAACGATTTGAGCAGCTCCTCTCTGTAGGCGCTCATGCCGCGAGGGTCCTCGTAGATCACGAGCCGCAGGCTCGGCAGCTCGGCGCGCAGGGACAGCACCTTGTCGACCTGCTCCTGGTCCTCGGCCACCACCACCGACACTTCGGCGTGGGACAGCACGTGCAGAAGTTCGCCGGCGATGGAATCCTGGTAGAGCGGCACCGACATGCCGCCCAGCGCCTGGGTGGCGAGCTGAGCCCAATACAGGCGCGGACGGTTGTCGCCGAGCACGGACAGCTTGTCGCCGCGCTTGAAGCCGTGCGCGGCAAGTCCCAGCGCGAAGGCGCGCACATGGTCCTGGCATTCAGCCCAGCTGTGACTCTGCCAGATGCCGCGGTCTTTCTCGCGCATGCCGGGTTGCTTGCCGGTGCTCGCGGCATTGCGGCGGAGCAGTTTGGGGAGCGTATCGGTCGCGGGGTCGGCAACGAGTTTCACGGCCGGGCTCCCTTGGCTGTGCCGAGATAGGCCTGGATGACGGCGGGATTGTTCTGCACCTCCGCCGGTGAGCCGCCCGCAATCCTGCGGCCGCGGTCGAGCACCACGACGTGGTCGGAGATGTCCATCACCACGCCCATGTCGTGCTCGATGAGTACCACCGTGACACCGCGCTCCTGGTTCACGTCGAGGACGTAGCGGGCCATGTCTTCCTTCTCGTCCTGGTTCATGCCGCCCATGGGCTCATCGAGCAGCAGCAGCTTGGGCTCGAGCGCCAGGGCCCGGCCCAGTTCCACGCGCTTGCGCAAGCCATAGGGCAGCGCCGCCGTCGGCTGCTTGCGCAGGTCCTGCAGTTTCAGGAACTCGATGATCTCCTCGCACGCCGCGCGGTGCCTGATTTCCTCGCGCTGCGCCAGGCCCCAATAGAGAACGCTGCTCACGACACCGGAACGCATGAGCACGTGGCGTCCCAGCATGAGGTTGTCGAGCACGGTCAGGCCGCCGAACAACGCGATGTTCTGGAACGTGCGCGCCACGCCCAGCGCCGCGATCGCGCTCGGGCGCTTGCCGGTGATATTGCGGCCTTCGAGCGTGATGCGTCCGCTGTCCGGCCGGTAGAAGCCGGATATCATGTTCAGCAGCGACGTCTTGCCGGCGCCGTTGGGGCCGATGATGGAGAGAATGCCGCCCTTTGGAATGTCGACCGATACGCCGTCGACCGCGACCACTCCGCCGAACCGCTTGGACGCGCCCTCGACCGACATCTGCACGGCCGCGGCTGCGATGCGATCGGCACTCTCGGCAACATTCATGCGCGCCGCCCTTGCATAGGGACGACCAGGTGCCGACGGCCGATGTCGAGCCGACCGGCCCGCATGGATGAACCCTCCCAGGTCCCCACCGCTTGGCCTTGCAACGGCTAGGTTGTCACTCTTTGGTGACGGCCCTCACGCGGTGGTAGGGGCAATGTAGTTCAGCCCAATGCGCAACGCCATGCCTTCCTGCGTGTGCAGAACCGCAGCTGCATTCTGCACAAATCCCGAACCGAAGATTTTGGTGCCAAACTATTGGCGGCCCCAGACGCGTTCCGCGGTCTTGACGATCAGCTCCAGCTTCGCCCATTGCTGGGCTTCGGTCAGGGCGTTCCCGCCCGCCACGCTGGCAAACCCGCATTGCGCGGACAGCGAAAGCTGATCGATTGGGCAGAACCGCGCCGCATCCTCGATGCGCCGCAGCAAGGCATCCTGGCTTTCGATTTCGGCCGTCTTGGACGACACCAGCCCCAGCACGGCCTGCTTGCCCTTCGGCATGAACCGCAACGGCCGGAAGTCGCCTGCCCGCGCGCTGTCGTATTCGAGGAAGAAGGCATCGACCGGCGCCAGGTTGAACAGCTTGTCCGCCACCGGCTCATAGCCGCCCGACGCCATCCACCGGCTGCGGAAGTTGCCGCGGCACAGATGCATGCCGGTCGTCACGCCGCGCGGACGATCGGCCAGGATGCGTTCGATGAGGCCGAGATAGGTGTCGAGAAGAGCCCCCGGCTCGCCGCCCTCGGCCGCGGCCTGCCGGCGCACGTCCTCGTCGCACAGCATTGCCACCGGCACCTCGTCGAGCTGCAGATACCGGCAGCCCGCCTGCACCAGCTCCGACACTTCGCTGCGGTATATGGCGACGAGATCATCGAAGTAGCGGGACACATCGGGGTAGGCCGACGGCGCGACGGCCTTGGCCAGGCGGAAGAAGTGAAAGGCGCTCGGCGTCGGCAAGGTGGCCTTCACGACGGCCCGTGTCGCGTGGCGGCTGGCCCGCTGGAATTCCTTGAGCGCTATTGGCGCCCGCCGCTCGATGCGCAGCTCGGCGACGCACGTCGGCCATTCGAAGGCCTGACCCTCGCCGTCCTTGAACTTGAAGTGCGATGGCGCAAGACGGAACCCGTCGAGCCCCTCGAAGAAGAAGCCGAACCAGGAGGAGCGGCCGAACTCGCCGTCGGTCACGACCTCGAGCCCGATGTCCTCCTGGCGCGCGATCACCCGCGCGATCTCGGCGTCGAGCAGGGCTTCGTGCTCGGCCGCCGACAGCCGGCCCTCTTGAAGGGATCGGCCGGCATCCTTGAGCGCGCGCGGTCGCAGCAGGCTGCCGATCACCTCGGCGCGGAAGGGCGGTTTACCAGGCGCTGTGGCGCTCATCGGGCCCCTCGCAGTGCGTTTCTGCGGGCGAGCCTACTCCTCGGCCGAGCGCCGGGAAAAGGTATTCTTGAGCCGCCGGGGCGGGCCGCTTCCGCGCTGCCCGCAACCCCAGGCTGCAGGCGTGAATAGGGTAGGCGCGTCAGCCGATCAGGCCGGCTGCTTCCAAAGCCGCGTGTCGCGGGCGAGCGGATAGGTCCTGTGCCAGACCTTCAGCTTCTCCTCGTAGCGAGCGCGGTACGCCTCGTCGGTCGGCGCCGTCGCAGTCTCGAGATTGAGCTCGCTGCCGATATCGCAATAGACGTCGAGATTGGTCAGGTCCGGAGCCGGCAACGATCCGGACTGGAAGTCCTTCCACATCTGGCGAAACAGACCTTCAAGGTTGCGGGTGAGGCCCTGCGTATCGAACAGCACGCAGGTGTCGCGGCTCTTGGCCAGCTTTTCCTTGGCGGCTGCCAGCTTGTCCCGGTTCCTGCCGAATTCGATCGCCCGTGTCACGTAGACGTCGGTTGTCGGGCAGATCAGGTCGCCCGCCCCGGCCGCGCGGACCACGCTGGCGCACACCCTGGAGGCAAAGCCGCGCCCGGGAACGGTCAGCACCGGCACGCCCATCCACATCGCGTCGGCCGCCGTGGTGTGCGCGCCATAGGGAAAGGTGTCGAGGAACACGTCCGCGAGCGGATAGCGCGCGAGGTGTTCGGGATTGGGTTTCTTGCCGGCGAAGATCAGCCGGTTCTCGGCTATGCCATGCTTCTGGGCAAGCTGGTGCAGGCGCGCATTGCTCGGCGCCGGGCCGCCGAGCAGCCACAGCACGCTGTTTGGAACTTCCGCCAGAATGCGCATCCACGCCTGGAAGACGGACGGCGTGATCTTCTGCATGCCGTTGAGGCAGCAGTAGACAACGGCATCGTCGGGCAGACCCTCATCCTTCCTTTGCGGACGCTGGGCGACGGGCCGGCGGCGGTCGTTGGGCTGGTAGCACGGCAGCCGCACCACCTTCTCCGAGAAGTAGAGTTCGTGACCCTCGGGAATGATGACGGGATCGGCGATGATGTAGTGGTGATAGGGGCTTCCCATCGTGCCCGGAAAGCCGAACCAGTTGACGGCTATTGGCGCCGGCCGGAGCGCAAACACCTTGGTGCGCGCATCCTTGGTGTAGCCATTGACGTCGATCAGGATGTCGATCTGGTCCTCGGCGATCTTCCTGGCCGCCTGTTGATCGGTGAGGCCATTGATCTCGCACCAGTCGTCCACGCTGGCCTTGATGCGAGCCTGGGTCGGATCGGTGCGCTTGATTCCACAGTAGTAGGCATAAATCTCGAACTGATCCCGGTCGTGCGTTTCGAACACGTCCGTCATCCCGAACCCGACCGCATGCTCGCGAAGATCGGAGGACACATAGCCGATCCGCAGCTTCCTGGAATCGCTCCGCCTGGGAACCGCCGCCTCGCGCTCGCCTGCGCCGGCGGGAATGCCTATGGTGTCCTTGGCGTAACGATAGGCCCTGGCGAGCTGGAACATCGGGTCGTCTGCGAGGTTGGCCAGCGACAGCGGCGAGATGTGACGCATCAACGCCTTCGCCTCGACCAGTTCCCAGCCCTCGACGACCGGCCACTTGCATTGCCGCTGGCGCAGCGCGATCCAATGCTGGACCACATCGGCTTGCGATGAATTGATCTCGAGCGACTGCTTCAGCGCGTCTTCCGCCGCGCTGTCGGTGCTGGTCGACTCGAGCACGCGGCCGATCTGCTGCAAAGCTATCAGCTTATGCTTGACCGCGTCACCGTTGACGCTAGCCAGGCTATTCACCAGCGCCAGCCATTCGGTGACCGCCGTTCCGAGCTGGCCCGTATCTTCCAGGGCCCTGCCGAGATTGATGTAGGGAGGATGGAAGTCCGGCTTCAGCCTGATACTGGCCCGCAAGGCATTGATCGCACCCGCGTGGTCGCCAAGCTTCGAGAGCGCAACCCCGTAGTTGAAGTAGGCCGCGTGCAGTAGCTCGCTGCTGCCGTTGCGGGCGATCCAGGTCTTGTAGAGGTCGGCGGCTTGCTGTGGCTCTTGGGCGCGCGCCAGCTTATCTGCTGCCACGAACAGCTCAGCGATCGAAGATTGCTGCACGAAGGCCCGTCCCATCGAATAGCCGCACGGATGCGTGCAGTACGCACCCCTACAATGATTCGGCTCTTCGACGTAGATCGGCGGCCGGTTGCAACCGGCCGCCTTAGCTCAGCACTACGAGTTGACGACCGTGATCAGCGCGTTGATCTGATCCACGCTCATCGCCTGAACCTGGGTTGTCGTGAAGGCATTACCCTGGTCGGAACTCAGCTCATTGATCTGCGCGATGCTGATGCCGGCGATGGCCGCGACGCTCAGCGCGCCGATACCCGTCGTCTCAGTCAGCGACGAGAAGTTGGTCGTCGACATCGCTGCCAGCTGGTTGGCCGTCAGAGCGGCCGCCTGCGTCTCGGTAAAGCCGGCGAGATCCGTGGTTGTCAAGCCGCCGATGCCGGATGCCGAGAGCGCTCCAACCTGTGCCGAGCCCAATGCACCGATTTGGGTATCAGACAGAGTACCGACCGCGGTCGAATCCAACCCGCTCAACTGACCCGACGACAGGTCGTTGATGTTCAGCGCGTTGAGCTCGGTGGCGCCCAGGCCGTTGAGCTGTGTGGCGGTCAGGCCCTTGACCTGGGTTGCCGTCAGATCGCTGAGCTGATCGGTCGAGAATTCGGACAAGGCGGTGGTTGTCAGGCCCGCCAGCTGCTTCGAGCTCAAGGCGGCGAGCTGGGCAGTATCCCAGGCCTGCACCTCGGTCGAGCTGAGCGCCTCCAGCCCATCGGTGGTCAAGGCGGCGACGGCAGCCGTTGTCAGCGAATCCACCTGCGTGTCGCTCAGGTTCCCAACCGCTGTAGCGTTCATACCCTTGATCTGGGTTGCCGACAGATCGGCGGCATTGAGCGCGGTGAGCGACGTGGTGGATATGTTGTTCAGCTGCGCGGCAGTCAGCCCGCGGAGCTGGGTCGTGCTCAGGCCACCAAGCTGTGTCTCGGAGAAGTTGTCGAAGGCCGTCGTCGCCAAGCCGCCGAGCTGTTTGGCCGTCAGAGCACCGACCTGGGTCGTATCCCAGGCCTGCACGTCAGTGGAAGACAAGGTGCCAATTGCCGTGGTCGAGAGGGCCGCGACCTGCACGGTGGTGAGCGAGTCGACCTGGGTATCCGTCAGGTTCCCGATGGCCGTAGCATTCAGGCCAGCCACCTGCGCTGCCGCCAGGTCCGGGATATTCAGCGCGTTCAGCTCTGCGGTGCCCAGGGAGTTGAGCTGGGAGACCGTCAAGCCTTTGACCTGCGTCGCCGTCAAGGTTCCCAACTGCGTCTCAGAGAAATCAGCCAGCGCCGTCGTTGTCAGGCTGCCGAGCTGCTTCGCCGAAATGGCCCCGACCTGGGTTGTATCCCAGCCCTGGATCTCCGTTGAGCTCAACGCTTCGATGCCGGTAGCAGACAGGGCGGCAATCGCTGCCGTCGACATGCTGTCTACCTGCGTATCCGTCAGGTTTTCGATGGCGATGGCATTCATGCCCTTGATCTGCGTGGATGACAGGTCAGCCACATCGAGCGCATTCAGCGCTGTCGTCGAGATGCTGTTGAGCTGCGCTGCTGTCAAACCGCGGACCTGCGTTGTGCTCAAGTCTCCGAGCTGAGTCGCCGAGAAATTATCGATGGCCGTCGTGCTCAAGGTTCCGAGCTGCTTCGAAGTCAGCGCCCCGAGCTGCGTCGTATCCCAGCCCTGCACTTCCGTGGAGCTGAGTGCCCCGATGCCGGTTGCGCTCAGCGCTGCGATCTGAGCCGTGGCCATCTCATCGACTTGCGTGTCCGTCAGGTTCCCGATGGCCGTGGCATTCAATCCCTTGATCTGCGTGGAAGACAGATCGGCCATTTCCAGAGCGTTCAGCGATGTTGTCGACAGGTTGTTGAGCTGCGCTGTAGACAGACCGCGAACCTGGGTCGATGTCAGCTCGCCGAGCTGAGTTGCGGTGAATTTATCGATGGCCGTCGTCGACAGACCGCCGAGCTGCTTCGCTGTCAACGCGCCAACCTGGGTCGTGCTCCAGTCCTGCACGTCGGTCGAAGAGAACGCCCCGACGGCAGCGGCCGAGAGGGCGCTCATTTGCGTCGCGGTGAATTCTCCCGCCTGCGTGTCGGTCAAATTGTCGATGGCCGTCGCATTCAACCCTGCCACCTGCGCCGTGGAAAGGTCAGCCACGTTGATGGCGTTGATCTGTGTCGTCGCCAGACTGTTGATCTGAGCGGAGGTCAAACCGCGAAGCTGCGTCGTGCTCAGCTCTCCGAGCTGGGTCTCCGAGAAATCGGAAATTGCCGTCGTCGTCAGGCGGCTGAGCTGCGCCGTCGATAGCGAGGCAACCTGCGTCGTGTCCCAGGCCTGGATTTCGGTGGAGCTCAATGCATCCAATCCCGTCGCCGTCAACGCCACGATTTGCGCTGTCGACAGGCCGTCCACCTGAGTATCGGAGAGATTCGCAACGGCCGTCGCGTTCATCCCCTTGATCTGCGTTGCCGAAAGATCCGCCACATCCAGGGCGTTGAGCGCCGTTGTCGATATGTTGTTCAACTGCGCCGCCGTCAGGCCGCGAACCTGGGTAGACGTCAGGTCGGCGAGCTGCGTGGCCGAGAAGTTATCGAATGCGGTCGTGGTCAGGCCGGCAAGCTGCTTTGAGCTGATGGCCCCGATCTGCGCCGTATCCCAGTCCTGAACCTCGGTCGAACTCAAGGAGCCGAGCGCGGCACTCGTCAGCGCTCCGATCTGCGTCGTCGTCAGGGCGCCGGTTTGCGTATCGGTCAGGGCCAGGAGCGCGGAAATCGACAACCCCTTGACGGCGTTGACAGAAAATCCGGTGATCTGCGTGGTTTCGAGCGCCTGGAGATCGGTCGTCTCGAACGCATTGATCTGCGTTGCGCTCAGCGCCCCGATCTGGGTCGTGCTCAACTCGGCAACGTCGCTCGTGGTCAGCGCAACAATTGCCGTCGTCGAAAGACCGGCGATCTGCTTTGTGGTCAGGCTGCCAATGATGGACATTTGAAAGATCTCCGGGTCAGCAGAAGCTCGTGTGACGGGTTGTGAGGGTCCGGGCGGATCGCGCACGATCCAGCACCATCGATCGCGACCCCGCGAAACCCTGCGGGTATCGATTGAAACTGATGATTGAATGGGCGACGGCCGCCTGCGGCGAAGCTTGCAACTCCAGGCGCGCGCCGCGACGGAGTAAGGCAGTAGTCCTGGCCATGTCGGATTAGTCGTTTCGAAAGGAAGCCGCGTTGTGAATGAAACTATGGGGCAACTGCTAATAAACGCTTAACCATAAGCGCGCCGACCCATTCGTGTTGCTTTCACACCCCTAAGTCCGATTCCTTACGCCAGGCTCGATTGGGCGCCGGGCTTATCGAGTTGCCGATGCCGATGTTCTCGGGAGACTTCACAACCGGCAAGGCTCGCACCAGTGCAGCGTGGGACGTTCGGGCCTGCAGAGAATGCCGGGGGTGAAAGCATGGCTCGTCTCTATGACAGCAGGAAGCGCATCCTGGTAACGGGCGGCGCTGGGTTCCTGGGTTCTCATTTGACGGACCGGCTCCTGGCGGCAGGGCACGAGGTATTGTGCGCCGACAACCTGTTCACCGGGTCCAAGCGCAACATCGAGCGCCTGATCGGTCATCCGCGATTCGAGTTCATGCGCCACGACGTAACCTTTCCGCTCTACGTCGAGGTCGACGAGATTTACAACCTGGCTTGCCCCGCCTCACCCATTCACTATCAGCACGATCCGGTACAGACGACGAAGACATCGGTGCACGGCGCCATCAACATGCTGGGGCTGGCCAAGCGCCTGGGGTGCAAGATCCTGCAGGCGTCCACCAGCGAAGTCTATGGCGACCCGTCGGTGCACCCCCAGCCGGAGACATACTGGGGCAACGTGAACCCGATCGGCGTCCGTTCCTGCTACGACGAAGGCAAGAGGTGCGCCGAGACGCTGTTCTTCGACTATCACCGCCAGCACGCGGTGGAGATCAAGGTGGCGCGGATCTTCAATACCTACGGACCGCGGATGCATCCCAGCGACGGGCGCGTCGTCTCGAACTTCATTGTGCAGGCGCTGAGGAACGAGCCCATCACGCTCTATGGCCATGGTGAGCAGACGCGGTCCTTCTGCTATGTGGACGATCTGATCGAGGGCCTCATCGCGTTGATGGACACGGCGGCCGATTTCACAGGCCCGGTCAACCTGGGCAATCCTACGGAGTTCACGATTCTGGAACTCGCGAAACTGATCGTGCAGCTAACGGACGCCCAGTCGGATCTGGTCTATCTGCCGTTGCCGCAGGACGATCCACAGCAGCGCCGGCCAGACATTTCCCTGGCGACGACACAACTCGGATGGCAGCCGCGCGTGGCGCTCGAGGAAGGATTGAAGCCGACCATCGGCTACTTTATTGAGCGGCTCGCCGACGATCAGCCGAGCTTGCCGAAACGCGGCAGCGTCGTGGAACAGCGCCACCGGCTGGCCCGCGCTTTTACCTGACGGCCCTGGCAGCTTTCAGGAACAAGGCTGCGGCATCTGCCTGAGCCTGCTTGGCTTCGACACGCCACGCAGCGGGCATTGATGCCCGTACGCGCAAGCGGCATGCGCGCTGACGGACGCAGCGCAATGAGACTCGATGCATTCGATCCCAGCGCGCACATCGTCACGCGACATCTGAAGATACGTGCGGGCGCGTGGGAAACTGCGAACCCGGTTTCGCATCTATGCTGCAATCGGAAGCGGACGGTGGGATCACCCGAAAGACACAGCACGAGATCCAACCTGCAATCCCGACGGCCTGGCGCAGCATGAACACACCGTTGCCTGATTGCCGCATTCCGGGAATCGCATTAACCGGCAGGTAGTGATTCTGCGTCTTGCCTAATAGCGGATGTCGGAGGTTGGATTCGCCCACCATGCTCAAAGCAGCACGCCAGCCATCGTATCGACAATTCGCTCCCAAAGCTTTTGCCCTCCTGGCAATGACATTCGCTATTCTTGCGTCCTCGGCTGCGATGGCGACCGAGGGTTATGTCGTCAACGGCGTCGGTGCTCGCTCAAAGGCGCTTGCCGGTGCCGGCGTGGCCGACAGCAAGGATGCGACTGCCGCAAGTCTCAATCCTGCAGGCCTCGTCAATGTCCCGAGCCAGCTCAACGCCTCGGTGTCAGTGCTTGATCTGAACGGCGGGTTTTCCAGCTCCGGTGTTGGCGGCATCGACCCTGATGGCCACCACAAGAGCGATAACGGCTTACTCGTTATCCCAAATCTTGCCGCAACATGGCGCGTCAACTGGGGCTTTGTTGATGCGATCGCCCTTACTGCCTACGCGAATGGCGGCGTCAGCACGCGCTACAAGGACGTGGTGAACCCCGCTTGCGGCGGCGGGTCAGGTGTATTTTGCGGCGGGCGGATGGGAATTGAGCTCGAGCAGACCTTCTATTCGATAGCGTTCGCAAAAAAGATCGCGCCTGGAGTTTCGATTGGTTTTGCGCCCATTGTGGCGAAGCAAACGGGGAAAGTAGATGGCGTTGGCGCCTTTGCGGGCTTTTCAAGCGATGCCGCCAATTTCTCGAACCGTGGCACCGACAAGTCCTGGGGCGGCGGGGCTCGCGGAGGCATCGAATGGGCGGCCGCGCCGTGGCTTCGGTTCGGCGTAGCGGGCAATACCGTCATTCAGATGCAGAACTTCGACAGGTATCGCGGGCTGCTGGCTGAGCAGGGCGGGTTCGACATTCCAGCCACGGTGCAGGCTGGCGTTGCCATCGATTTGCGGCCGGGCCTGACCATGATGCTCGACTACAAGCGCATCTGGTTCAACTCCATCGCCTCTGTGGGCAACCCCACAACCAACCTTGAACTGTTCAATCAGTTCGGCGCCGACAATGGAGCGGGTTTCGGCGTCAAGGATGTCGACGTCATCAAGTTCGGTCTCGAATGGCGCCAGTCCGAGCGGCTAACGCTACGGGCTGGTTACTCCTATAATACAGCGCCCATTGGCTCGCGTGATGCCGACTTGAACATCATGACACTCGGTGTGGTTCAGCATCACATCACTGCTGGGCTCAAGTATCAGCTGACCCCGAATATCGATCTGGAACTCGCTGCCATGTATGCGCCGCACGCTTCTGTGGAGGGCGTTGAACTTTTCGCACCCGGGCGTCGCGTTGAAATCGAGATGAGCCAGTTCGAGTTTACGGCCGGCGTGGTCTACCGCTTCGGCAACTGAGTCCGTCAGCCTTTCTGTCAGGGTTGTCCTCACGCCCGCGCATTGGCCCGCCGGGCCGGGCGGTGTGCGCTCCAGTCCCAAAACGGCACACCTATAAGGCCCGCCTGCACCACGCGGATGGGTTTGCCGAACAGATTAACATGGTGGTGCCTAGCCTCCCCGTAGGATCGCCCGAGAATTGCGACAGTCGGGGACATCGTTATGGGTGCGAACGGGGCGGGCAGAGACGGCGCTGTCAATACGCTAGACCAAGCTCTCAAGGGAAGCCTGCGGGACTACAAGGTGATGCCGGGAACGGATCTCCTGGCCCGCTTCGACCCATTCTTTGAGTGGCAGGACCTGCGTCGGCAGCACGATCTGTGGCCTTACGCCAAGTCGACGGCCACCGCGCCCAAGACCCGCTGCACCACCCTTACCAATTCCGGCAAGTCCTACTCGGGCGTAAACTTTGCGTCCCAGGACTACCTCAGCCTTGCATCCCATCCCGAGGTCAAGCGCGCGGCCATTGATGCAATCGAAGAATACGGGGTGCACAGCGCCGGCTCGGCCGCTCTGCTTGGCAATACCAAGCACTCCCTCCAGCTCGAGCGGGTCATTTCCGAGTTCCTTAACGGTCGCGAGATCGTTCTTTACCCGACCGGCTGGTCCGCCGGGTTTGCGGCCGTTCAGGGCTTCGTGCGGCCCGACGATCATGTCGTCATGGACGTGCTTGCACATTCGTGCCTGCAGGAAGGCGCGCGGGCGGCAACGCAGAACATCCACTACCACGGGCACCTCAACATTCCCGGGCTCGAGCGGCGCCTCAGCAAAATCCGGGCGAAGGATGCGACCAACGGCATCCTCGTCGTCACGGAAAGCCTCTTTTCGATGCATTCGGACACGCCCGACATCAGAGCGCTGCGCGCCGCATGCGACAAGTACGGCGCCATGCTGCTCGTCGATTGCGCTCATGATCTGGGTTGCATTGGCGACGACGGCCTCGGTCACCTCGGCCTGCAGAACATGCTCGACGAAGTCGACATTGTCGTCGGCAGCTTCTCCAAGACGTTTGCTGCGAACGGGGGCTTCATTGCGGTAAAGAAGAGGGCTGCCGCGGAGTACCTGAAGTACTACAGCGCAACGCAAACGTTCTCGAATGCGCTGTCACCTGTGCAGGCAGCCTCCGTGCTTGCCGCCTTCAACATCGTCCGCTCCGCGGAAGGCAAACTCCGTCGCCAACGGCTCATGAACAACATTCTCTACCTGCGCAACGAAGTCGCCAGGGCGGGTATGGAACCCCTCGGCGATCCATCCGCCATCGTGCCGGTGCGGGTCGGGGCGGAAGGGTTGGCCCGTATCGCCTCGCGCAACCTCGCCGACTTCGGCGCCATTGCCAATCTCGTCGAATACCCCGCGGTTCCGCAAGGCGGCGCGCGTTTCCGCGTCCAGGTCATGGCCGACCATCAGCAGCAAGAGATCGACGTTCTGGTCTCGGCCATGCTCGAGGCCATGCGGGCGGCGGACCTGGAGTTCAGGCTGCATCGCGAAATGGAGCGTGCGGAAGCACATGGTCCATTGGCTGCCGGCAACACGACGGCCAGGGCTGCGTAAGGCCGGCATCCTGCACGCTTGCACGACGTCGGATCTGACTAATTCGACATTAGTTGGGGCCGCACGTCTGGCAGCGGCGCTCCAGCGCACTGCAGTCGTGGCCGCTGTGCGCAATTCTGTCTCGCCGGTTTGAACGCTACGAACTTCCAACACGGACCGGCACCGCGGGTGCAGCGAACGGTCATGGCCAAAAATGGTATGAGCGCGCCCTAGGCGTGCGTGCTGAGGCTGTGCTCGATCTTGGAAATCAAGCGCACCAGGTCGACCGGTTTCGTATCGAAATCGCAGCAGCCGGCCGCCAGGCTGTTCTGGCGATCGGATTCGAAAGCACTGGCGGTGAGCGCGATAATCGGGATGCCGGCCGTTTTGGGGTTGGCCTTGATGCGCCTGGTAGCCTCCCACCCGTCGATCAGTTCGCCCAGGCCGATGTCCATCAGGATGATATCGGGCGTCAGCCTCGCCGCCGCCTCGATTCCCGTAGGCCCGTCTTCGGCAAAGCGCACGGAGTAGCCTCGCCTCTCCAGGCGCCGACCCAGTATGTCCCGATTGATGGGATTGTCCTCGATGATCAGCACGAGCGGCATGTTATCCGTTCCCTGACTGGCATCGCACGTTTTCGCGTGCGCTAGGCGACCGCAGCTTGGGCGGGGGTTGTGGACTTCTCGAAACCGGGGGAGTTGCACGCGTCCGACACCGCCTTGAGCAGCACCGTCCGGTCAATCGGCTTGGCGATCATGGAATGCGCACCCGCATCTCGGGCCCGCTTCTTCTCGTCCACGATGCTCAAGATCAACACCGGGACTGCAGCTGTGACAGGGTCCTGCTTGAGATCCTGAAGTACGGCCCAGCCATCGAAATCCGGCATCAAAATATCGAGCAGCACCACGTCCGGCCTCGCCGCGCGGGCAAGCTGCAGAGCACCTTTGGGATTGTCGGTGGCAAGGACGTTGAAGCCCTCCTTCAGCAGAAGGCGCTCGGCAAGTTCGAGAAAACCCCGGTCGTCGTCAACAATCAAGATGCGCTTTTTGGCGCCCGTCTGCGGCGCAGACTGGGGCGTCGTGGCGCCGGCATGCGTTCTCTTATGCTTGGACGCATCTCCAGGTGTCGTCGCAACGATGTCATCGTATTCGTCCGCGGCCGCTTCGGCCTCTTGCGGTACCGCACTGGCCGGCAGGCGGATCGTGAAGCGAGAGCCCTTGTTCAGCTGGCTCTCGACCGTGATGTCGCCACCCATCAACTGGCACAGATTGCGGCTGAGGGACAACCCAAGGCCCGTGCCCCCGAATTTGGATGCGATCTTTGCATTGGCTTGCGTGAACTTCGAGAACAGCGCGTCCTGTTGGTCCAGGCTGATGCCGACGCCTGTATCGATGACAGCGATCTCGATCCAATCGCCGCCGGGAAGAGGATCGCGACGGAGCCGCAACGTGATCTCTCCGTTGTGCGTAAACTTCGTGGCGTTGCTGACGAGATTGAGAATGGCTTGCCGCAGCTTGGTAGAATCCAGATGCGCCATGCCCAGCGGGATGGGGCCGCGATCAATGACAAGCGTATTGGTGTTCTTGGCGGCCAGCGGCCGGCTGTTGATCTCGACTTCGTCGATGAGCTTGTTGAGATCGACGTCCTCGAGGTACAGGTCCATCTTGCCCGCCTCGATCTTGGAGATGTCCAGGATGTCGTTGACCATCGACAGGAGATGCTTGCCGGCGGCGCTGATTTTCAGCAGGTCGGAGATCTGCTCTCCGCGCCCATCGAGCTCGGCATCTTCCAGCAGAATCTCGCTGTAGCCGATCACTGCGTTGAGCGGGGTGCGCAATTCGTGGCTCATCTTGGCCAGGAATTCGGACTTGGCGCCGTTGGCCCGCTCGGCCTCTTCCTTGGCATCGGTCAGTTTCTTCAACGTGCCCTCGTGGCGCGCAACTTCCCGCAGCAACTCCGATTGGGAATCCACGATCTGGGCATAGTAGCTGGCCATCATGAAAACGTAGAGCGATGCCGACAACGCGGAAATGATGCCGATGCCCACCATGCTTTCGATGGGAATGTTGGAGGGAAACTTTTCGTCCCAGAGATAGGCCAGGTAGAACGATCCGAGGCTGACGGCGATCTGAAGAACGACACCGATGCGCGTCGCCTTATTCGATCCCATGTAGAAGAATGCGAGGAGGGGGACGACCAAAAGCCACATCAGGAACGGAGAGCTCGCGCCGCCGTAGTGATAGGAGCCCCACAGAATCGCAAAGATCAGGTTCTGGACCGAAAGCAGCGCGAAAACGGTGTAATACTTGGGTAAGAACTTGATCAGTAGGGGAAACAGCCAGAACAGCGTGATCGACGCGCCGAGAATATGCACATGCGGCCAGGGATGCGGATCCCTGAGATACAGGAAAGCCGTGATCGGATGGCCCAGGAAGGGGCCCACCAGATGGCTGATGAGAAACATTCGCCGCCGGCGAAGTTCATTGCTGCCAGACCGCACATCGTCGGCGATGAACCAATCGACGAAGCCGCTCAACCTACTCAGATCCAGCATTTTGTACCCAGCCACAAGAACGATTGCCGAGTTCAAATCATAGTCATCGAATGGTGAATTATGGGTAGCGGGCGGTTTGCCGGCGATCACTTGCCCGAAGAAAGCCTACGCACCAGGCTCATCTGCTGTGAGCGGCACGGTCGAGTGCTGCCAGAGTGCCAGTCAACGTCTCCTGCAGGCTTGCCATCCGGCCTGCGACGTCCTCGATACTGTCCGACTTGAGCTCGATGTCGCGTGCGGACTGGGCAAGCCGGGCGGCTCCGAGATTGCCAGCCATTCCCTTGAGGCGATGGGCAGCACGCTTGGATGCAGCCAAGCTGCCTTCGGCAATGGCCCGTTCAATTTCAGCGATGTTCCTGCGGCACTCATCCGGCACGCTGGCGAGGATGGCCAGAACGTCGTCCTTATCGATGTCGGTGCACCAATCGCTCATGGCGCGCTCATCCAGGAGCGGCACCAGGTCTTGCGTCGATGCTTCGATCGGGGGTGGCATGGCTATCCAATGGTGCGCGCCCCGCTTCGGGTGTGAGGTGCATTGGCAAGCTCTTAAGAATTAAACAATGCCTCAAATTGAATAATTATGAGTGAACTTACTTGGACGCACTCGCCCAAGGAATAAGCACCGAGAATGCATCGAAAGATTGTGTTAGCCGATTTGCCGAACTCGCCTCCGCCGCAGGACAACCCTTACGGAGTGTTTACTGCCGCCGTTGCATTCTTCCACGAGTTGCAAGGGTATGTCCTGGTTCGGGATCAAGGGCTGGGTTTTTCAGGACTTTTGGAGGAGTGATGCGAAGGCCAAAGGTCCTCGTTGTAGACGACGACGCGTTTTCGCGGTCGGTCGTTGCAAGAAAAACCGCCAAGCTCGCCGAAGTGGTGGAGGCCGAGGACGGCCAGAGTGCCATCTCGCACCTGTCGACGTCGGGCGTCGTCGATCTGGCCATCGTCGATCTCGAGATGCCGAATATCAACGGGGTCGAGCTCATCCGGCAAATCCGCTCGCAACCTGCGCTCAAGCACATCCCAATCATCGTCCTGACGGCCAACGAGACCCGTGGCGGGCTCGAAAACGCGCTCATGGCCGGCGCCACGTCGTTCCTT
Organism: uncultured Alphaproteobacteria bacterium; assembly: GCA_963814055.1. Classification (GTDB taxonomy): domain Bacteria; phylum Pseudomonadota; class Alphaproteobacteria; order Rhizobiales; family Hyphomicrobiaceae; genus AWTP1-13. The sequence goes on along the minus strand of CAWFBJ010000017.1, from coordinate 389,096 downwards.
CTCAAACCCCTCAACTGGGATGCCTTCGGCGAGCACATCCGGCACATCCTGGAACTCGCCTATCGTGCGGGCCACATGGCATTGCACGACGCCCTGACAGGCTTGCCCAATCGCGTGCTGTTGAACGAACGGCTGGAGCACGCGCTGAGCCTCGGCAAGCCCGACTCGATCGTGGCCACATACATCCTCGACCTCGACCAGTTCAAGCACGTGAACGATACCCTGGGACATCCCACGGGCGACAAGCTCCTGAAGATGGTCGCAGACCGGTTGCAGCTGATCATCCGCGGCATGGATACGGTTGCACGCATGGGCGGCGATGAGTTTGCCCTTGTCCTGGCCAACGCGGCGCGGCAGTCGGATATCGACGCCATTGCACGCCGCATCATCGACGTGGTGAGCGAGCCTTATGAGATCAACGGTCGCCAAATCGTCATCGGCACCAGCGTCGGCATTGCGATCGGGCGGGTGTCGCAAGGGTTGCTGCCGGATCAGCTGATCCGCAACGCCGACGTCGCACTCTACAGAGCCAAGCGCGAAGGCCGGGGCACATTCAGCCAGTACAGACCCGAGATGGACGCGCTGTTGAAAGCCCGCGGAGTTCTGGAACACGATCTGCGCAAGGCTCTATCCGCCGGAGAGTTCGAACTTTACTACCAGCCCCTCATCAAGCTGGAAGACAACAGCATCAGCGGTTTCGAGGCCCTCATTCGCTGGCGCCACCCTGACAAGGGCTTGCTCCAACCCGGCGCATTCGTGCCGCTGGCCGAAGAAATCGGTCTGATCGTGCCGATCGGCGAGTGGGTCGTGCGCGAAGCGTGCGCGATGGCTGCGCAGTGGCCGGGCACGCTGAAAGTCGCCGTCAATATTTCGCCTGCGCATTTTTGCGACACCGCGCTTGTGCAGACCGTGGTCGACGCGCTCGCCGCCTCCGGCCTGCCGCCCAACAGGCTCGAACTCGAGATCACCGAAACCAACCTGCTGCAGAACAGCGCGGCGACGTTGTCGGCCCTGCATCAGCTTCGCGACATCGGCGTGCGCATTGCGATGGACGACTTCGGGACCGGATACTCCTCGCTCAGCTATCTTCAGAGCTTCCCATTCGACAAAATCAAGATCGACCGCTCGTTCGTCGAGAAGATCACCGAAGACCGCAACTCCCTCAACATCGTGCGTGCAGTGGCAGCCCTTGCCAACGGGCTGGACATGGCCTCGACCGCGGAGGGGGTGGAAACCGTGGAGCAACTCGCCAGGATCAAGGTGGAAGGCTACACCGAGATCCAAGGCTACCTGATCAGCAAGCCTCTCCCGGCGCATGAAGTCGCAAAGATGCTGGGTTCTCAGCGCGTGCAACCCAAGGCAGCATAATTTTCAAAAATCGAAGAACATCCCATGACTGCACACCACAGAGCCCATGCACGCGACCCGCTCCGCATTCTGGTCGCCGATGACGATCCGATCCTTCGCAACCTGATGCGTGCACGGCTTGTGCGCTTCAATGGTCAGGCGGTGGATGCGGAGGACGGCCTTGCGGCATGGACGTTGCTGTGTTCCCAGAATTTCGATATCGCCATTGTGGACCTCGGCATGCCGAACCTGGATGGCATTTCGCTCATCCAGTGCATGCGCGGTCACCCTCGCACGCGGCATCTCCCCATCATTGTCGTGACATCGCAGGACGACCGCGCCTCCATTGACAGGGCGTTCGCCGTCGGGGCCTCCGCGTTCCTGATCAAACCGGTGGTCTGGTCGACGTTCGAACATCACATAGGATTCCTGCTGCGACTGGTCGAGACAACGCGCGACGCGCGGGCAGCCGGGCAGCAGGCCGTTGCAGCGGGCCGGGCCAAAGAAACCATTCTGGGCAATCTTTGCGGGGAGACGAATGCCAAAGCCTCCACCATCCGCAAGGAGATCGAGCTCATCAAGAGCCTGTTCGGGTCCGATGGTGCAGCACCGGGTATCGCCAAGCGGCTGGACCGGATTGTAGGCGATTGCATTGCGATGCAGTCGCTGGCCGATGACGCCGCGACGGCGCTGCAAGCGCTATCGGACAATGTCATCGTCGACGACCGCAAGACGCGTTTGGCCGATGTCGTCGCCAGCGTATGCGAGGCCGTGCAGACACATGCGCTGGAAGCCGGCGTGCAGCTGACCGTGACCCTGCCGCGGGGAAATACGATCCTGTCGTGCGACTCCGATTCGATCGAGTTGGCGCTGACCCATCTGGTGCGAAATGCCATCGCGCACTCCCATCGCGGCGGGACCGTGTCAATTGTTGCCAGGATCTATCAAGACGGCCTGCTCGGCCTCGAGGTGGAGGATCATGGCACAGGCATGCATCCCGAGTTTCTGGCGCGCCGCCTTGCACCCCTGCATGCGGCCTACGACGGCAACCAGGGGGACGGGCAAATCGGCCTGGGACTTCTGCTCGCCAGAGCTATTGTCGAGGCCCACAACGGCTCATTGGAGCTGCGGTCCAACCTCGGACAGGGAACGATCGCTACACTCGTCGTCCCGGCAGATCGTATCACGCACATCGAAGCCGCGGCACAATGTGCATAGCCAGGCGTTGTATCGGCTGACGGCATGCTCAGCCGCCGACGACTGATCCTCAGCGCCGCCAGCTATCCCGTGCGGTAGGCCGATGCGCGGCAGCGCCGTGCGCGTATCTGGCCCAGGCGGATGAACCTGGTCCGCTCCCGCAGTTGCGGGCGATCCAGGCATCCCCGCTGGCTGCCATGACTTGCAAGTACCGCGGTGTGCGCATACAGCAGTCCTGGCCGCTCCATCGGATTTCGGCACACTCCGGCGAGGAGATAAGAACTCACTGACATGTCTGACTTGCAGCACAGATTCTGCGTCGCGCCGATGATGGATTGGACGGATCGGCATTGCCGGTTCTTTCACCGTCTGCTGTCGGCGCGGGCGCTGCTTTACACGGAGATGGTGACGGCGGAGGCGATCCTGCACGGCAAGCGGGACATGCTGCTCGCGTTCAACGCTAAGGAGCATCCGGTCGCCCTGCAGCTCGGTGGCTCAGATCCCGGCAAGCTCGGCGAGGCGGCTGCCATCGGCGAAGGCTACGGCTACGACGAGATCAATCTCAACGTCGGTTGCCCGTCCGACCGCGTGCAGGAAGGACGCTTCGGCGCGTGCCTGATGGCGGAGCCCGAGCTGGTGGCGCGCTGCGTGGCGGCGATGCAGGCGCGCGTGTCGGTGCCGGTGACCGTCAAGTGCCGCATCGGCATCGACGCGCAGGACAGCGAGGCGGACCTGGAGCGCTTCGTCTCGACCGTTGCGGCAGCAGGATGCCGGACGTTCATGGTCCACGCCCGCAAGGCCTGGCTCGATGGCCTGTCGCCCAAGGAGAACCGCGAGATCCCGCCGCTCGACTATGACCGCGTGTATCGGCTCAAAGCCGCGCATCCCGAATTGGAGATCGTGATCAACGGCGGCATCACCTCGCTCGATGCGGCCGAGGCGCATCTGGGGAAGGTGGACGGCGCCGCGCTCGGCCGCGCCGCCTACCAGAACCCCTATCTGCTGGCGGAGGCCGACCGCAGGCTGTTCGGCGCCGGCAGCGACATGCCCTCGCGGCGGATGGTTATCGAGGCCTTGATCCCTTACACCGAGCGGCACCTGCGCACGGGCGGACGCCTCAACAATATCGCCCGGCACATTCTGGGCCTCTACCACGGCCGGCCGCGCGCCCGGGCCTTTCGCCGCCACATCGCCGAGCAGGCGCCGCGCGCAGGCGTCGGGGCGGGCGTGCTGCTCGAGGCAATGCGCATCGCCGAAGGCGAGAGCGTGGCGCCCCTGCTGGCCGCAGAGTAGCGGCCTGCGCCCGGCTCCCATGCGCTGGCCGCGCACAACGCGCATCGTCAGGCGGCGTCGCACGCCATAGACTGATGCGCTAGACTGGAGTCGTGCCGATGTCAGGAGCCCCTATGCGCCGTCTCGGTTGGATGCTCTTGGGCCTTGCCCTGCTGATCGCACCCCTGCAGGTGGCCGCCACCGAAGCCCTGCCGCCGCCGGCCGGGCCGGAAACGCCGCGCGTCGCGCCGATCAAGGAAGCCGAAGGCCTCTATACGCAGAGCTGGTTCCAGCTCTCGTTCCTCGACCTTCGGGAGGACTTCAACGAGGCCAAGGCTGAGGGCAAGCGTTTCGCCGTGGTCTTCGAGCAGCGCGGTTGCCCCTACTGCATCAAGATGCACGACGACATCCTGGCGCGCAAATACATCAACGACTACGTGCGGCAGAACTTCCGCATCGTGCAGCTCGACCTGTGGGGCGCGCGCGAAGTCACCGACTTCGACGGCAAGAAGATGCCTGAGAAGGATCTGGCCGAGCGCTGGGGCGTGATCTTCACCCCGACCGTCGTGTTCTACAAGGACGACCTCACGGGCCTGGACGGCAAGTGGGGACGCGAGCTCGAAGCCATCGAGCGGCTGCCGCTCAGCTACGGGCAGCACACGTTCTACGATCTGTTCGTCTGGGTGCGGCACAAGATCTACCAGCACGACCGGAACTTCCAGCGCTTCCACATCTCACGCATCGCCGAGCGGGACGCTCTGAAGGCTAAAACGCCGTCCAAGGGCAACTAGCGCCTGCAACCGCGGCTTCAAAGCGTGAAATTGTGGCCTGATGATCCCATATTCTGGGGACGCACCCCTTGATGTGTCGAGCCGTCTCGTCCGATGCCGCCCGCCGAACCTTTCGAAACCTGGCTGAGGCCCGATGCGGCCGGCCTGTGCTGCGCGCCGGGCGGGTTCCATGTCGACCCGGCGCGTGCCGTGGACCGTGCCATCATCACGCACGGGCATTCCGACCACGCGCGGCCCGGCCATGGCGCCGTGCTGGCGACGCGGGAGACCATTGCCGTCATGAAGGCGCGGCTCGGCGAAGCATGCGCCGGCACGTTCCAGGAGGTGCGCTACGGCGAGACCTTGCGCATGGGCGGCGTATCGGTGCGGCTTGTGCCGGCGGGGCATATTCTGGGCAGCGCGCAGGTGGTGATCGAGCACGGCGGCCGGCGGGCGGTGGTCTCCGGCGACTACAAGCGCCGCCACGATCCCACGGCGGCGCCGTTCGAGCTGGTGCGCTGCGACCTGTTCGTCACCGAGGCGACCTTCGGCCTGCCCGTGTTCCGCCATGAGCCCGACGCACGCGAGATCGGCCGGCTGCTGGCCTCGCTGCATGCCTTCACGGACCGCACGCACGTCATCGGCGCCTACAGCCTCGGCAAGACCCAGCGCCTGATCGCGCTGCTGCGCGCGGCGGGCTACGACCGGCCCATCTGGCTGCACGGCGCGCTGAAGACCATGTGCGATCTCTACGCCGCGCTGGGCGTCGACCTGGGCGAGATTGCGCTCGTCAGCGACGCGCCCAACAAGCTGCCGGGCGAGATCGTGCTGTGTCCGCCCGTCCGAGCTCAAGGACCGCTGGTCGCGGCGGCTGACCGACCCGGTGACGGCCTACGCCTCGGGCTGGATGCGCGTGCGCGCCCGCGCCCGGCAGTCGGGCGTCGAGCTGCCGCTGGTGATCTCCGATCACTGCGACTGGCCCGAGCTGATCGCAGACCATTGCCGAAACGGAGGCCGAGGAAGTGTGGGTCACGCACGGGCGCGAGGACGCGCTGGTGCATCAGATCGGCCTGATGGGCAAGCGCGGGCGGGCGCTGGCGCTGCTCGGCTACGAGGAGGACGAGGGCGAATGAAGCCGCTGCCGCCTCTTCCTCCTGGCTCCAACCGCAGTGGTGAGCTTGTCGAACCACGGCTTGGCACGTCCGGCGCGTCCTTCGACAAGCTCAGGACGGGGTGGTGCACGCGGCAAGGGGTTCGGAATGAAAGCCTTCGCCGATCTCCTCGACCGGCTCACCTATACCCCGAGCCGCAACGCCAAGCTGCGGCTGATGCAGGACTACTTTCGCGCCACGCCCGATCCCGATCGCGGCTGGGCGCTGGCGGCGCTGACGGACGGGCTGCCGTTCTCGTTTCCGCTGCGGCGCACGCTCTCCGACATGATGGCGCGCAGGATGGACCCCGAGCTGTTCCGCATGTCGCGCGACTACGTGGGCGACACGGCGGAGACGATTGCGCTGGTGTGGGAGAGCTCGCCCAGCTCCCCTCCCCCTGGGGGGAGGGCGGGGTGGGGGGATCGCGGCATGCCGTCGGATCCCCCACCCCTAACCCTCTCCCCGCAAGCGGGGAGGGGACGGTCGAAGCAGGAACGACCACCCGCCTCTCCGACATCGTCGCCGAGCTGGCGCTGATCGGGCGCAACGATCTGGGGCCGCGGCTGGAAACATGGCTCGATGCGCTGGACGCGACCGGGCGGTGGGCGCTGCTGAAGCTGCTGACGGGCGCCATGCGCGTCGGCGTGTCGGCGCGGCTCGCCAAGACGGCGGTGGCCGACATGGCGGGCTTCAAGGTGGATGACGTGGAGGAGGTGTGGCACGGCCTGGCGCCGCCCTATGAGCCGCTGTTCGCCTGGCTGGAGGGGCGGGCGCCGAAGCCCGACGTCTCCAACGCGCCGGTGTTCCGGCCGCTGATGCTGTCGCACGCGCTGGAGGACAAGGACTGGGCGGCGCTGGACCTCGACGAGTTTTCCGCCGAGTGGAAATGGGACGGCATCCGCGTGCAGATCGTGGCGACGGGCGGCGAGGCGCGCCTCTACTCGCGCACGGGCGACGACATCGGCCAGAGCTTTCCCGATGTCGTCGGCGGCCTGCATTTCGATGCGGTGCTCGACGGCGAGCTGCTGGTGGTGCGCAACGGCGAGGTCGCACCGTTCAACGACCTGCAGCAGCGGCTCAACCGCAAGGGCGTGACGCGGAAGCAGCTCGAGCAGTTTCCGGCCCACGTGCGGCTCTACGATGCGCTCATCATCGAGGGCGAGGACCTGCGCGCGCTGCCGTTCATGGAGCGGCGCGCGCGCCTGGAGGCGTGGTTCGCCAAGATGCATCCGCCGCGCACCGACCTGTCGCCGCTCATCGAGGTCAACAGCAAGGACGAGTTGCAGCGGCTCTGGTCGGAGACGCGCGCCACCAGCATCGAAGGCATCATGCTGAAGCGGCGCGCCAGCCGCTACGTCGCCGGCCGGCCGAAGGGCGAATGGTACAAGTGGAAGCGCGCGCCGCTGACGCTCGACTGCGTGCTGATGTATGCCCAGCGCGGCTCGGGCAAGCGCTCGTCCTACTATTCCGACTACACGTTCGGCGCGTGGCGGACCGATCCGGAGAACGGCAGCAGGAGCTGGTGCCGGTGGGCAAGGCCTATTTCGGCTTCACCGACGAGGAGCTGCTGCAGATCGACCGCTGGGTGCGCAACCACACCACGGAGAGCTTCGGCCCGGTGCGCGCCGTCACGCCGGAGCTGGTGTTCGAGGTGGCGTTCGATGCGGTGCAGAAATCGACGCGGCACAAGTCGGGCGTCGCCATGCGCTTTCCGCGCATCCATCGCATCCGCTGGGACAAGCCGGCCGCGGAGGCGGACCGGCTGGAAACGCTGGTGGCGATGATCGAGGGGTGAGGGACCGGTGATCGCCGACACCGATCACTTCCGTCAACCCGTATGGGCTTTGGCGGCTGCGTAGCGCGCCTTGTTCTCGTCGTTCGGCGGATAGAGCCCGGGGAGGGCGGCGCCCTTCTCGACCTCGCCCATGATCCAGCCTTCCAGCCGCTCCTGCTCGGGGCCGACGTCGACGACGTAGTCGAGCAGGGCTGCGGGGATGATCACGGCACCGTCGGCGTCGACCACGACGACGTCATCGGGAAATACCGCCACGCCGCCGCAGCCGATCGGCTCTTGCCAATTGACGAACGTGAGGCCGGCAACGGACGGCGGCGCGGCCACGCCCTGGCACCAGACGGGCAGGCCGGTGCCGAGCACGCCGGCAACGTCGCGCACGACCCCATCGGTGACGAGCCCTGCGACGCCGCGTTTGCGCATGCGGGCGCACAGGATGTCGCCGAAGATGCCGGCGTCCGTCACGCCCATGGCGTCGACCACGGCGATGCAGCCCTCCGGCATCGCCTCGATCGCCGCGCGGGTCGATTTGGGCGACGACCAGGATTCCGGCGTGGCAAGATCCTCGCGCGACGGCACGAAGCGCAGCGTGAAGGCACGACCGACCAGCCGCGGCTGGCCGGGCTGCAACGGGCGGGTGCCGCGCATCCACACGTTGCGCAGGCCCTTCTTGAGCAGGACGGTGGTCACGGTTGCCGTCGAGACACCGGAAAGCGCCGCAACGATCCTGGGGTCGAGCGTCATGGAAGTCCCTCTTGCATGTGATGCTGAATTTGCGGCGCGCAAATCAGAAGCCCGCGGACGCCGTATCCTGGTTTGCTGCACGGCGCATGCCGTGTATCCGCTGCCCCGGCCGGTCGTCATGGTCGGCGCGCGCGGTGGCCTTGCGCAATACCGCCAGATACCCAGACGCGACCTCCATGCGGCGCGCATGCGGTCCCGCCATCAGGATGCGATGCAGCTTGGGCAGGTTGTGGCACGGGCACATAGAAGAACAGATGGTGCTCCAGGTGGTAGTTCACCCAGTAGGGCGCCACCAGGGCGCGCTCCAGCCAATTGGCCAGCGTCGTGCGCGTGTTGCGCAGGGGATCGTCGGCCTCGCCCACCACGGCATGCTCGGCGATGTTGCGCACGCGCGTGATCACCATCTGCCAGGTGAGCAGCGGCAGCAGCCACAGCAGCGGATACGCCCACCAGACGCCGGCAGCGGCCAGCATGCCGAACAGAATGCCGTTGGCGACCAGCTGCGGGCCGAGCTTCGACCAGAAGTGGACGGCGCGGCGCTGCAGCGGCCAGTCGCGGTGGCCAAGCGCATTGCGCAGCTGCGCCCGGCGCTGCTCGAACCCGGTCTGGCCGGTGATGTCGCGCAGGAACTTGCGTTTGTAGCTGGCTTTGGTGATCGGGAACGGCTTGGAGAGGAGGAGATCGGGATCGTCATCCTGCTGCGTGCGGGCATGATGCTGCAAGTGATAGTGCCGATAGGCGCGGGTCTCGGCGAAAATCGGGTAGGCGCACAGCCACTGGCTGAGCCACATATTGAGCTTCTGGTTCTTGGAGAAGCAGCCGTGTGCGCCGTCGTGCATCAGGATGGCGAGACCGAGCTGGCGCGAGCCGATCAGCACGACGGCAAGCAGGAACGTGAGAGGATTGGGCCACCATGCGACCAGTGCGATGGAGCCCAGGATGACGATCCACGCATGGGCGATCAGCCAAACGCTGCGCAGGGGCGAGCGTTCGCGCAGGTCTGCAAGCTGTTGCGGGGTCAGCAGGTCGCGCGCGGCAACGCGCCGGTGCTTCTCGGCCCTGGCATCGGATGCGGCGGATGCAATTGCCATGATCAAAACTTAGGCCGATCGCTGCCTGATCGCAACTCCCCAACAGGACGAGGCCGCGCCCGTGACGGACTTCAATATCCTTCCTTGAGCAGCGGGAACGCGCTGTCGAGCCAGGGGCGGCCCAACGGTTCCACGGGCGTGACGTAGCTGGGGTTGAGTTCGGCGAACGAGGTGACGCCGAGCATGCCAAGGGTGCGGGTGACCTCGTCTTCCAGCAGCTCCAGCATGCGCACCACGCCAGGCTCGCCACCGGCGCCAAGCGCCAGACCTTGCAGGCGGCCAAGCCCGACGGCATGGGCGCCGAGCGCCATGGCCTTGACGATGTCGGCGCCGCGCATGAAGCCGCCGTCGACGATGACCGAGGCTTTTCCCGCCACCGCTTCCAGGATTTCCGGCAACACCGCGACGGAGCCCTTGCCGTGGTCGAGCTGGCGGCCGCCGTGGTTGGAAACGTAGATGGACTCGATGCCGTGCTCGATCGCGATCTTGGCGTCCTCGGCCGTGGCGATGCCTTTCAGGATGAACGGGATCTTGTATTTGGCCTTGAGGCGCGCGACGTCGGCCCACGCAAAGCGCGCCTGGAAATGATCCTTCGGGTTGCTGCGGCGCGAGGTGGTGAGATAGCGCTTGGAGAGATCGCGCTCGCGGCGGCCGTAGTAGTCGAGGTCGACGGTGAGGCAGAGCGCGATGTACTTGTTGGCCATGGCGCGAGCGATGTGATCTTCCACCCAGGCCGTGTCGCCGCGCACGTACAGCTGGTAGATCTTGGGATAGTCGACGCTCTGCGCTACGGTCTCGAGGCCCGGCGCGCAGGCCGAACTCAGCATGTGCAGCGCGCCGAACTTGGCCGCGGCTTTGGTCGGAGACACGCCGCCGCCCGACGCGAAATCCTGCAGCGAGCCGATCGGGGCCAGGATAACCGGCAGACGTACATCCTGGCCCAGCACCTTGGCACGGGTGCTGACATGCTCGACGTTGCGCAGGACGCGCGGACGGAAGGCGATGGCGTCGAGCGCACGGCGGTTGCGCTCCAGCGTCGTCTCGGTCTCGGCGCCGCCCATCAGGTAGTCCCAGCTGCCCTGGGACAGGTTGCGCCGCGCGGGCTCGACGAACTCGTGCAGGACGGCGTATTGCAGGTCTTCGTTCATGCCAGTCCCCCGGATGCGCCACCATGTTGCATGCGCGCGAACGCGGATGAAACATAGCCGGGCGGGGTGGTAAAGGAGAAGATCGAACGAGCCAAGCCGGAGAATGTCATGCCCTCGCGTTGGACTGAGCGCCGCCAGCGGTTTCGCGCGATCCTGGAGGGCGGCGCGTGCGTGCATCCGGCCTCGGTGCACGATCCCGTCTCGGCCCGGATTGCCGCGGATCTGGGCTTCGAGACGGGGATGTTTGCCGGCTCGGTGGCATCGTTGGCCGTGCTCGGCGCGCCGGACCTCATCGTGCTCACGCTTACCGAATTTGCAGAGCAGGCCTACAGGATCGGCCGGGCAGCCGAGCTGCCGCTGATGGTGGATGCCGACCACGGGTACGGTAATGCGCTCAACGTGATGCGCACGGTGGAGGAGCTGGAGACGGCGGGCGTCGCCGGGCTGTCGATCGAGGACACGCTGCTGCCGCGGGCTTTCGGGCCGTCGGACAAGGCGCAGCTTCTCTCCATCGAGGAAGGGACCGGAAAGATGAAGGCGGCACTGGCGGGGCGGCGCGATCCTGATCTGGTGATCGCGGGGCGCACGAGCGCTATCGGCATCAGCGGCCTGGCGGACACGATTGCACGGGCGAAGGCCTACGAAGCGACGGGCGTGGATGCGATGTTCCTGGTCGGCGTCAAGACGCGCGAGGAGCTGGAGGCGATTGCGGCGGAGATCGAGATCCCGCTCATTCTGGGCGGCGTGCCGGCCGCACTCATGGACCGGGCGTATCTGGCATCCAAGGGCGTGCGCATTTGCCTGCAGGGGCACCAGCCGTTCCAGGCGGCGGTGCAGGCGATCCACGATACGCTGAGGGCTCTGCGGGATGGAACGGCGCCGAAGGATCTCACTGGTCTTGCATCAGCGGAAATCATGGAGCGCGTGACGCGCGGCGACGATTACGCGCGATGGACGGAGGAGTTTCTGGGCGGAAAGGCGAAGGACTGAGCCGTCATCCCGGCACTTGTTGCACGGCCGTCCGGTTCAAGCGACATGCGGCTCATCCTCGCTTTGCCCTCACCTGCGCTTCAAGGTGACCTGGGTCCCCGCCTCCGCGGGGATGACGTTGTTGCAAGGATACGGACCTCACAACTGGCGTCGTTCCCGCGGAGGCGGGAACCTAGTACCCCGAGCGACAAGGGTGGGGATGAAGGTGAACTGCGGGACAGCCGCTTCATGTCCGAGCCGCCGGTGGGCCGCTTGAAACCAGCCGATTCAATGCCATGCGTTTGGCCCGCCAAACTCAACCGGACAGCACTGCACTTGTTGCCGGGATCCATCGTGCCGCGGGCACCGGCGGGTGCTGATGGCTGGATCCCGGGCACAAGGCCCGGGATGACAGGTCGCCTAGATCTTCTGGTTGTACTCGCCGACTTCGGGGAATTTGGCGAGGCGGGCGTCGATGTCGGCGAAGATGGCGCGCATGTTGGCTTCCGAGACCGGGCTCTCCACCACGATCACCAGCTCGGGCTTGTTGGATGAAGCGCGCACCAGGCCCCAGGTGCCGTCCTCCAGCGTGACACGCACGCCGTTGACGGTGACGAGGTCGCGGATCTTCTGGCCGGCGATGCTGCCGCCGCTGCTGACCGCATCCTTGTACTGCGCCGTGACCTTGTCGACGATGCCGTACTTGGCCTCGTCCGCGCAGTGCGGCGACATGGTGGGCGAGCCCCAGGTCTTGGGCAGCGCGTTCTTGAGATCGGCGAGCGACTTGCCGGGGTTGCGGCCGAGCATATCGCAGACGGCGAGCGCCGCGACGAGCCCGTCGTCGTAGCCCTTGCCGAGCGGCGGCTGGAAGAAGAAGTGGCCCGACTTTTCGAAACCGACCAGCGCCTTCTGCTCGTGGGTGTAGCGCTTCATGTAGGAATGGCCGGTCTTCCAGTAGAGCGTGCGCGCGCCGTTCGCCGTCAGAACCGGATCGGTCATGAACAGCCCGGTCGATTTCACGTCGGCGACGAACACGGCATTGGCATGTTGCGCGGAGAGATCGCGCGCCAGCATCACGCCGACCTTGTCGGCGAAGATCTCGTGGCCCTCGTTGTCGACCACACCGCAGCGGTCGCCGTCGCCGTCGAAGCCGAAGCCCGCGTCGGCCTTGTGGGCCAGCACGGCCTCGCTCATGGCGTGCAGCATCTTCATGTCTTCGGGATTGGGGTTGTAGCGCGGGAAGGTGTAGTCGAGATCGCAGTCGAGCGGCACGACCTCGCAGCCGAGCCGCTCCAGGATGCCAGGCGCGAAGGCGCCTGCGGTGCCGTTGCCGCAGGCTGCCACAACCTTCAGCTTGCGCTTCAGCTTGGGGCGATCGGTGAGCGCCGCGATGTAGCGCTCGGCAATGTCGGGCACGAACACGTATTTGCCGCCCGGCGCGGTTTCGACCGCGCCCGCAAGCACGATGTCCTTCAGCTCGCTCATCAGCTCCGGGCCGAAGGTGAGCGGCCGCTGGAAGCCCATCTTGATGCCGGTCCAGCCGTTGTCGTTGTGGCTGGCGGTCACCATCGCCACGCCTTCCACATCGAGAGCGAACTGGGCGAAGTAGGCCATCGGCGACATGGCAAGGCCGATGTCATGCACCTCCGCACCGCCGGCAACCAGGCCCATCATGACGGCCTGCTTCACCGACGCGGAATAGGAGCGGTAGTCGTGACCGACGACGAAGCGCTTCTTCACGCCATGACGGCCGGCAAGGGTGGCGATGCCCAGACCGATGGCGTTGAGCCCCATGAGATTGATCTCCTGGGGAAACAGCCAGCGCGCATCGTATTCGCGAAAGCCGGTGGGCTTGACGAGCGGGAGGCGCTCGAAGTCTGCCGTGTTGGACTTCAAGTCGGCACGCGGTTTGGGGAGCATCGCTGGGAACCCTGCTAAGGAAGGCAATCAATATGATTCCGCACTGCACAACGCAAGCAGCGGCCCATCCGATATGTGACAAAACGGCGTTGAATGCCGGCGGCAGGCCGCGCAACGCCTACTCTTGCAGAACCAGCATGCCGCTGCGGATGTCGACTCGCTGGAGGCGGCTCAGAAACGACATGCCGAGCAGGGTGGTTCCAAGCTTGCCCGGTTCCATCACGGCACCGGATACGTCGCGGACAATGATGTCGCCCACGCTGATGCGGTCGATGGTGACCGGGGCGATGCGGGCCAAGCCGTTGGCGGTGCTGACGCGGTGGGTGAAATCCTTGTCGCGCACGTTGAGGCCCGCTGCGCGCGCGTCCTCGAAACTGAGCGCCACGATGGAGGCCCCGGTATCGACCATCACGCTCACAGGACGGCCGTTGATCTCGGCCTGCGCGTGGAAGTGGCCATAGGCTCCGGCCCTGAGTTCGACCGTGCGCGCCCTGGACGTGGTTCTGGGTTCCGGGGCGGCCCGGCCCTCGCGCTCGCCGATGGCAACGCGCGCCGCCGTGGGCTCCTGCACGCCCAGCAGGCTTTGCGTGGCAGCCTTGATCTCGCTGAAATAGGCGATGCTCACGGCGGTACAAACGGCCGCGAAGACCCATCCCGCCGCCATGCCGGCAGCCTGCCGTGATCCCGATTGCAACGCCATTACGCAGAACTCGGTGCCATCCCGGCAGCCTTCGGCTGCCGCACCGGGCTGCCTCAGCTGCGCAGGGTCAGATAGTCCCTGGTGAATTCATAAGAGCGCAGGCGGCTTAAAAAACTCATACCGAGCAGATTATCCTTAAGGGCTCCTTGCTTGGCCACGAGCGCCTCCACATCGTCCAGGACGATGTTGCCAACCGCCAGGTTGCGCAGGCGCACGCTCGCCGCATAGGTGGTGCCGTTGGCCGTCTGGACGGGCACGGCGTAGCGCAGTTTGTCGACATCGATGCCGAGCCGCTGGGCATCGGCCGGCTTCAGCACGACCGTGGATGCCCCGGTATCGACCAGCATGCTGAGCGAAATGCCATTGGCCTCCGTCTTAACCATGAAATGGCCGTCGGGCCGCTTGCGGATCTGTACCGCCCGCTCGCCGACGACTTGCGGCTCGCCCCGCAAAGCGGTGCCGGGCGGCAACAGCTCGCCGGCAACACGATGGCCAAGGCCCAGAAGCTCCTCGCGGAAGCTGTATCCGCCCACCAGGACCGCCGTCACCAGCACCCAGCTCAACAGGTCGCGGACCGCCTGCCCAGGCCGGCCTCGGTAGCTCCCGGCAAGCGACGAGCCAATGAAAATGACCAGCGCCACCCCGGCGAGCAGGATGGCAAAGTCAGACGGCTCGAAGCCCGCAATCATTCCTGTATCGGCGCGCAGCAGCAGCACCAATGCCGCAATCACCAGAAGCAACAGGGATATCCACGCTCCCATGCCTCATCTCTCCGCTGCAGCGCCCATTTGCCGTCGCCGGTCGGGCAGGCTCAGCATGATACGCCGCCGCTCAGTGTCCGTCATCGTCGCCCAGCGCGAAATTTCATCGAGCGACCGGCCACAGCCTGCGCACAGGCCGCTGGCCGCCTCAAGCACACAAACATTCACACAAGGCGTTTCCATGAACGGTCGCCGGGCAATGCACGAAACTGGGGATAACCCCCCGCATCAGCACGGAATGTAGGAAGGGCGCCCACGCGTGGCAATGCGCTGCAAGAGTGCCGCCGCGGATCAGCTTGCGCTCCAGCTGGCGGTCGAAGACACGCCGCTGGGATAGTTGGGTGCCCCGCGCAAGCAAGCCGCTCTTCTGACACTGGTGCCAGGAACCGTGGGTGCCAATCACTGTCTATCACACACGCGCGATCACGCCTTTCGCACTTGCTAACAATCCCTACTTCATGGCCACGAGGCGCGAAGCCCCGATCAAAGCAAACAAACCTTCGGAGATAGATCATGAAGATCATCGTATCCGCCCTTGTGGCGCTGTCGTTCCTTGCTGGCGCCGTTGCGCCGGCCGCTGCTGCCGACGAGGGGTTCTCGATCGAGCAGCTCGACAAGGAAGGCCGTGGCGGACACGCCACGTAACGGCTGTCGAATTCCGACAACAAGGCCCGCTGGCGACATGCTGGCGGGCCTTCGTCCTGCGGAGCCTCGAAGAAACCCTTTTCGCTCGAAGGATTGCCGGCGAGCATGCGAGGCCGCCGGTTCCCCGTACGTTCAACTTGCTATCGTTGTCGCCGAAACCGTCTCGCCCGTCTCTTCGTTGGTTACACGCACGCTGGCGACGCGGCCTTTGCTTTTGCGCAAGGTCACGTGGGTCGATGGCATCCAGACCGAAGCCACCGTTGCATCGTCGGAGTTGTTCACTTTCAACCGGCGCCCGTCCTTGAGCAGCAGGACTTCACCGTCCTTCTCAACGTCCTTGAGCATTGCCTTCTCAGCCAAGCGATATCCGTTTCCTGGAGATGCGGCCGTAAGTTCATCCTAGCCGTTTTGGTTGGTCATGCACGCCGGCAGGGGTCATTGGTACTTGCGACATTCGGCCGGAACCGGATCGGGGATACGGCGTTAGTGTCGGGGTTCAAGCTCCTTTGCCGGGAAGGTCGTGATGCTGACACGCAAAGATACCGTCAGCCGCCGGGCGCGCCGTGTTGCGCGTCTGCCAGATCATAGCAGGCCGCACGGCAGGCGCCGTGGATATGCGCATGGCCGCCTGCATCACGATCCGCCCGTCGACAAGCGCCCGCCTGTTCTTGGGATCGTGGTTTTGGCGGTGGTGTTCCTGTACTTGATGCTCGTGGTGGCTGGCGCATTGAAGCCAAGTCCAGGACCGCTCATCAAGCACGAGCCTGTAACCAGCGCGCGGGTGCGGTGAGACCCCACAGTCATGGCGCCTCGCCCAAACCGAAGCGCTAGCTGACGACCGTGGTTCCCTGGGCTGCTTCGCCGGCTCCCGACCGCCATAGCGGCTCACGATTGCGGCGCACCGGCCCGCCCACGGGCTGGCGATGGCGTTCCTGGCCCAGAGGCTGCAGCGGCGGCATGGGGCGTAGCACCCGGCTCGGCGGCAGGATGACGATGGCCTCGGTACCCTTGCGCAGCTCCGAACGGAGCTCGAAAGTGCCGCCGTGCAGCGTTACCAGATTCTGCACGATCGGCAGGCCGAGGCCGGTGCCGCCTTCAGCGGTCTGATGCGCCAGCGATCCCTGCCCGAAGGCCTGCATGACCTTTGGGATCTCGTCCTTGGGAATGCCGGGTCCGGTGTCCTTGACCACGAACGTCTGTCCGGCGTCGGCCGTGCTGCCGACGGTGAGCGTGATGCTGCCGCCGCGCGGCGTGAACTTCAGGGCATTCGTGATCAGGTTGAGGCAGATCTGGCGGATGGCGCGCTCATCGGCCCAGAGCTGGCGAAGCCCCTTCTCGAACTCGAGCGAAACATGCAGTCCCTTGCTCTCCGCGCGCAGGTGCAGCAGGCGCACGCAGTCCTCCACGACGTCGGTGAGGCGCACGGGCTCCTCCCGCAACTCGTAGCGGTCGGCCTCGATGCGCGACAGGTCCAGGATGTCGTTGATGAGCTGAAGCAGGTGGCGGCCGCTTTCATGGATGTTGCCGGCATACCCTTTGTAATTCTCGTTCTGCATCGGACCGAGCAACTCGCTGTGCATCACCTCCGAGAAGCCGAGGATGGCATTGAGCGGCGTGCGCAGCTCATGGCTCATCGTGGCCAGAAAGCGCGACTTGGCGATGTTGGCCGACTCGGCGCGGCGCCGCGCCTCGTCGGAGATCGCCTTCTCCTCCTCGATCTCGGCGATCAGCGCATCCTTCTCGGCGCGGAACTCCAGCATGGCGAGCGCCGTGGCGTTGAGGCCCTTGGCGAGAAAGATGAAGTAGACCTGCAGTCCGATCGCCATGGCGGCCATCGCCAAATAGAACGGATGACCCTGCATGAGCAGGCGCGCGACGATGGCGAGCGTCATGGGAATGGTGCTGGCGTAGAGGATCGGCATGACTGCGGAGGCGAACGTCATGCGGATGGCCAGCAGTACGATGAGCGAAGCCAGCATGAACACGTGGCTCGCAGCATCACCGGCATCCAGACCGACCACGGCAATGCCGCCCCAGGTTATGCCGTTGGCCAGCTCCAGCCAGATGAACGTGCGCCGCCACTGCCCGACGTTCGCCTGATTGCGCGGCAGCGCCAGGAAATTGCGGCAGGCCGAGATCATGAAGAACTTGACGCAGATGACCGCCCCCAGCCACACCGACGCCTGCGCGACGGGCGCCCAGAACATCGATGCCAGCGAGAAGATGACGGCAAGCAGCGGGAGAGTGACGCGCGCGGAGAGTTCGTTGCGCGCGTACATCGCGAGCAGCTCGTACTCGAATTCCGGCTTGATGCTCGATCCTTGCGACAGGCGCGCGCGGATCTCGCGCAACTGCGCCTGGGCGACTGCGCGGGGGTCCTTGGCGCGCGGCGCAGATTCCGGGTAGGCCGGTGCCTCACCGGTGCTGATCGTGTCTGGTTGAGGCTCGGCCATCGGATGCGATCTTGCGACACTGGAATTTGGGGCCGGGGCGGCCGCTGGTGCGGTTAATGAAGCGGTAAATTCCTAAATTCTGATTTAACGCCAATAAGTTGTAAGGACGAACTGTAAGCGGATGATAACCAGTTGCCGGGCGCACCCCGAAGATTGTTCAACTTGCACCGCCAACAGCCGTCATTTACCACTCGTCAACCATCCCGAGGGCCGGTCCCCATGAAGATCCTGCAGACGCACACTGCTCCCAACCCGCGGCGCGTGCGCATCTTCCTGGCCGAGAAAGGCATCGCGGTTCCCTACGAGGAACTGGACCTGATGAAAGGGGCCCTGAAGACGCCCGAATTCGCCAAGCTCAATCCCCTTCAGCGCGTTCCCGTACTGGTCCTCGACGATGGCACGCCCATCGCCGAGACCATGGCCATCTGCCGCTATTTCGAGGAGACCCAGCCCCAACCGGCTCTGTTCGGCACAGGGGCGCTGGAGCGGGCCACCGTGGAAATGTGGAACCGGCGTGTGGAAATACACCTTCTCCAGTGCGTGGCGCAGGCGTTCCGCCACCTGCATCCGGCCATGGCCCAGCTCGAGGTGCCGCAGGTTTCGGCGTGGGGCGAGGCCAATAAACCCAGGGTGCTGGAAATGCTCCAGACCATGGACAGCGAACTGGCCACGCGACCCTATATCGCCGGCCATGCCTTCTCGGTGGCCGACATTACGGCGCTGGTTGGGGTCGACTTCATGCGGGCGGCGCGCATCCAGCGCCCCCCGGAACTGAAGCACCTGGAGCGCTGGCACGGAGAAATGTCCGCGCGGCCGAGCGCGAAGGCCTGAAGCGGCGGCGAGGGCGCGAGGGCAAGCCCCATGAAACTCACGGTGGTCGGATGCGGTGATGCGTTCGGTTCAGGCGGGCGGCTGCAGACCAGCTACTACGTCGAAACGGCTGCAACGCGGTTTCTCATCGACTGCGGTGCGACGGCGCTGATCGGCCTCAACAAGCTGGGCATCGATCCCAATTCGATTCCGACGGTTTTCATTTCCCATCTGCACGGCGACCACTACGCGGGCCTCGTGTGGTGGCTAATCCACGCCCAGCATGTCGCCAAGCGCACCGTTCCGCTGACGGTCACGGGACCCGTGGGCATCGAGGCACGCTTCAAGGCCGCCGCGGAAGCCCTGTTTCCGGGGTCGAGCGGCGTGCCGCGGAAATACGATCTGAATTTCCTGGAATATGCGCGCGAGCAGCCCCTCGAAGTGGGGCCCGTGCGCGTGACGCCGTTCGAGGTGAAGCATGCCTCGGGCGCGCCTCCCTATGCGCTGCGTTTCGAAACCGCCGGCAAGGTGCTGAGCTTCACAGGCGACACCGAGTGGGTGGAGAGCCTGGTCCCGGCAGGGCAGGGCGCGGACCTCTACATCATGGAATGCTACCAGTTCGACGGCGAGCCGCGCTTCCATACGAGCTGGAAAACCATCGAGCGCAACCTCGACCGCATCGGCGCCAAGCGCGTCATGCTCACGCACATGGCCGATGCGATGCTGGCCCGCCGCGGCGAGGTCAACGACCCGCGCGTGCTGCTGGCCGAGGACGGGCTCGTGCTCGACGTATGAGCAGGCCCGCGACTGAACTGGCCCGTCTGGTGCGCAAGGTGCGGGCGTGCCGCATCTGCCGGGATGCGCCCGAAAGGGACCCACTGCCCCACGAACCGCGCCCCGTGTTGCGGCCGAGCACAACCGCGCGCATCTGTATCTGCAGCCAGGCGCCCGGCGTGCGCGTGCACGCATCGGGAAAGCCCTTCACCGATCCCTCCGGCGAACGCCTGAGAACATGGCTCGGGGTAACTCCACAGGAGTTCTACGATCAGCGCCGGGTGGCGATCGTGCCCATGGGATTCTGCTTTCCGGGCCACGACTCCGCTGGAGGCGATCTGCCGCCGCGGCGGGAATGCGCGCGCGCCTGGCACCAGCCCCTGTTCGCACTCATGCCCCAGCTCGAGCTTCTGCTCCTGGTTGGTAGCTACGCCCAGCGCTGGCATCTTGGCGCCGGAAATACCCCCACGACTGCGATGGTGGGCCGCTGGCGGCAGCAGCTCGGAGCCGCCGCAAAGCCGCGCCGTGTGGCATTGCCGCATCCCTCCTGGCGCAACAACGCGTGGTTGTCGGCCAACAGCTGGTTCGAGCGCGAGCTGCTGCCCGAACTGCAGCGCGAAGTGCGCCGGCTGCTTGCCTGAAGCGCACAGTGCCTAGTCGCTATGCTGGTTAGTCCGCATCTGAACTATAGTCCCTGCGTTGTAGCGCCTGCTCTCCACTGCTAGCTTGAGCTGCGACTCGGGGAGCACAGGCACGGCCGTGGAATACTTCGTCCAGCAGCTGATCAACGGCGTGACGCTGGGATCCATCTATGGCTTGATCGCCATCGGCTACACGATGGTGTTCGGCATCATCGGCATGGTGAACTTCGCTCATGGCGACGTGTTCATGCTGTCGGCTTTCATCGCGCTGATAATCCTGCTGGCGCTCACGCAGATCCTCGGTATCACGCCGCTGGCTCTGGCGCTGCTGATCGTGCTGATCCTGGCGATGGTGCTCACCTCGCTCTGGGCCTGGGCCATCGAGCGGCTGGCCTACCGGCCGTTGCGGGGCTCGTTCCGGCTGGCGCCGCTGATTTCGGCCATCGGCATGTCGATCTTCCTGTCGAACCTGGTGCAGGTCACACAGGGCCCGCGCAACAAACCGGTGCCGGAAATCCTGAACGGGGTTTTCACGTTCGGCGATCCCGCCGGCTACACGGTGACACTGTCCTACAAGCAGATCCTGATCGTGGCGGTCACGGCCATCCTGCTGGCGGCCTTCTGGTACGTCGTGCAAATGACCTCGATCGGGCGGGCGCAGCGCGCCTGCGAGCAGGACCGCAAAATGGCCGCCCTGCTCGGCGTCGACGTCGATCGCACGATCTCGCTCACGTTCGTCATGGGCGCCGCGCTCGCCGCCGTGGCCGGGCTCCTTTTCATGATCTATTACGGCGTCGTCCACTTCAACGACGGCTTCGTTCCGGGCGTCAAGGCCTTTACCGCTGCCGTGCTCGGTGGCATCGGCTCGCTGCCGGGCGCGGTGCTGGGCGGACTGCTCATTGGCCTTATCGAAACGCTGTGGGCGGGCTATTTTTCCAACGACTACAAGGATGTCGCGACCTTCTCGATTTTGGTGATCACCCTGGTGTTCCTGCCGTCGGGTCTGCTTGGGCGACCCGAGGTGGAGAAGGTCTGAACGCGATGGCGACGCAAAGTACCGATGCCCGTCCCGGACGCGCTGGCGCCATCGCCGCGGCAGTGAAGGACGCTTCAGGTACTGCCCTGCTGGCGCTCGGCCTCTCCTTTCCCATTCTCGCGCTTCGCACCGATCAGAACATGGCCAACCAGCTCGTTCTGGACCAGCGTTGGGGTTATGTCGCCGTCGCGGTCGCGCTCGCCTTCCTGGCGCGGCTGCTCTACCTCCTGCGGCTGGGTTTCGCCGCGCCGCCGGTGCCGCGGATCGCCTCGCCGGATGCAGACCGCGCTCCCCTCGTTCGTGCCGCCAGCATCGCCGGCGTCGTCCTTCTGCTGGCCTTTCCGTTCCTCGTCATGGCCGCCGCTGGACCCACCGGCGCCATCAAGTGGATCGACAATTTCGCCATCCAGATCCTGATCTACGTGATGCTCGGCTGGGGCCTCAACATCGTGGTCGGCCTCGCGGGATTGCTCGATCTCGGCTACGTCGCCTTCTACGCCATCGGCGCCTATGCCTTCGCCCTGCTGGCGCAGCACTACGATCTCGGTTTCTGGATCTGCCTGCCGATGGCCGGCATTCTGGCGGCCTTCTGGGGCGTGCTGCTCGGCTTTCCGGTGCTGCGGCTGCGCGGCGACTATCTGGCCATCGTCACACTGGCGTTCGGCGAGATCATTCGGCTCGTCGCCATCAACTGGGTCGATCTCACCCGCGGTTATGCCGGCATATCGGGCGTGCCGCGCGCGACGTTTTTCGGCCTGCCGTTCGAGGACAGCGACCAGGGCTTCGCGGCGTTCTTCGGCTTGGAGTTCGCCACCGTCCACCGCACGATATTTTTCTTCTACGTGATCTTGGGCCTCGCCGCGATGACCAACTGGGTCACCTTGCGCCTGCGCCGTCTCCCTGTGGGCCGCGCATGGGAAGCGCTGCGCGAGGACGAGACGGCATGCCGCTCGCTCGGCATCAACACCACCAACACCAAGCTCACCGCCTTCTCGCTGGGTGCCATGTTCGGCGGGCTGGCCGGTGCGTTCTATGTCACCTCGCGCGGCCAGGGCTTCGTGACGCCGGAGAGCTTCACGTTCATGGAAAGCGCGCTGATCCTCGCCATCGTCGTGCTGGGCGGACTGGGCAGCCAGGTCGGCGTCGCCATCGCCGCCGTCGTCCTGATCGGCGGCACGGAGCTGCTGCGCGAACTCGAATGGATGAAGCAGATCTTCGGGCGCGATTTCGAACCGACGCACTACCGCATGCTCATTTTCGGGCTGGCCATGGTTCTGGTCATGATCTGGAAGCCGCGCGGCGTGATCTCCACGCGCATGCCGTCGATTTTCCTGCGGCAGCGGCGCGCGGTCCGCGGCGACCTCGTCGGGGAGGGCCACGGCTGATGGTCGCGCCGACGGCCCCGCTGCTCACGGTCGAGCATCTCACCATGCGCTTCGGCGGCCTCGTTGCCATCGACGATCTGTCGTTCTCCGCAAGGCGCGGCGAGATTACCGCCGTCATCGGACCCAACGGCGCCGGCAAGACCACCGTCTTCAACTGCGTGACGGGTTTCTACAAGCCCACCAGCGGACGCATGGCGCTGAGCCTCGGCACCCAATCCGAGCATGCGATAGATGCGCTCACAACGTCCGGGCGAGGCTGGCACACGACGCCGGCCGGCGGCCTGTTCCTGCTGGAGCGCATGCGCGATTTCCAGATTGCTCACCGCGCCAAGGTTGCACGCACCTTCCAGAACATCCGCCTGTTCCCCGGCATGACGGTGCTGGAAAATCTGATCGTCGCCCAGCACAACGTCCTGATGCACGCCTCCGGGTGGACCGTATTGGGTCTCATCGGAGCCCCCAGCTACCGCAAGGCCGAGACCGCCGCCGTCGAGCGTGCCAAATATTGGCTCGACAGGGTTGCCTTGATCGACCGTGCCGATGATCCGGCGGGCGATCTGCCCTACGGCGCGCAGCGGCGGCTGGAAATCGTGCGCGCCATGTGCACCGAGCCCCAGCTTCTGTGCCTCGACGAGCCGGCGGCGGGTCTCAACCCGCGTGAATCGGCGGACCTCAAGGCTCTGCTGACCGCCATCAAGACCGAGCATGACACCTCCATCCTCCTCATCGAGCACGACATGTCCGTTGTGATGGAGATTTCCGATCACGTCGTGGTCCTCGACTACGGCCAGAAGATCTCCGACGGCCCACCCGACGCCGTGCGCAACGATCCCAAAGTCATTGCCGCCTACCTCGGCGTGGAGGACGAAGAAGTCGAGCAGATCGAAGCGGAGATCGCCCGATGAGCGAGCCGCTCCTGGCCGTGCCGGCTCACTGTCATTCCGGGCCTTGTGCCCGGAATCCAGGGAGCAACAAACGCGAAGCGACCCCGCGTTGGCGGCAACGGTACAAGCACACACCAGCGTCGGCCCTGGCTGCCCGCTGGATCCCGGGGACAAGCCCCGGGATGACATTTGCGGAGCGCGTCACATGAGCGAGCCGCTCCTGGCCGTGCGCGGCGTCAAAAGCTTCTACGGGCACATCATGGCCCTCAAGGGCATCGACCTCGACGTACACCAGGGCGAGATCGTGACCCTGATCGGGGCCAACGGCGCCGGCAAGTCAACTCTGATGATGACGGTGTTCGGCAACCCTCGCGCACGCGAGGGCAGCATCGCCTTCCGTGGCCGCGACATCACGCATCTGCCCACGCACGAGATCGCGCGGCTGAGGATCGCGCAGTCTCCCGAAGGCCGGCGCATCTTCCCGCGCATGACCGTGCGCGAGAACCTGCAGATGGGCGCCCAGGTCGGCGAGGCCGCTCATTTCGAGGCAGACCTGGAGCGGGTGTCCACCCTCTTCCCTCTGCTCAAGCAGCGCCTCGACCAGCGCGGCGGCACCCTCTCGGGCGGCGAGCAGCAGATGCTGGCCATCGCCCGCGCACTGATGGGCCGGCCGCAATTGCTGCTGCTCGACGAACCCTCGCTCGGCCTCGCGCCGCTCGTCGTCAAGCGCATCTTCGACGTCATCCGCGCCCTTAACAAGGAGGGCATGACGGTTTTCCTAGTCGAGCAGAACGCGTTTCACGCTCTCAAGCTGGCGCACCGCGCCTACGTGATGGTCAACGGCACCATCACCATGAGCGGAACCGGCAAGGAGCTGCTGGCGCGGCCCGAAATCAGGGCCGCCTATCTCGAGGGAGGCCGGCATTGACCGGACAGGCGCATGCCTGATTGGCTCTACGATACCGGCAACGGATGGGTGTTTCTGCTCGTCACGGTGATCATCGGCGGAAGCGCGGCGTTTCTGTCGGGCCGGGCCATCGCCCAGACGTGGCGGCCCTACTGGCACATCCCGCTCTACATGGTGCCGATCGCCGCCAGCGTGCGGTTCTTCCACTACGCCCTGTTCCACGAGCCGATGATTTCGCTGCAGAACTATATCGTGGACTTCGCCGTGGTGCTGGCAGCCGCCTCGCTCGGCTACCGGGCCTTGCGCACCCGCCAGATGGCACAGCAGTATCATTGGCTGTTCCGCCGCACAGGATTGCTGCGCTGGCGCAAGATTGCTTAAAGTCGTTCCGCCCTAGATGGAATCGCAAGCCACGCACTCATCCTCGTCCTGAGCTTGTCGAAGGACGGGCCGCAGCTGCAAAATGCCGTGGTTCGACAAGCTCACCACTAGGGTGGCGCACATTGGCAGCGTCACCTGAATCGGAAAACCCTAGAAATCTTCCGCAAGCGGCTGACGAAAGCGCCAGCTCGCCCGCCCTCATCCAATGCACCGGCTCCTCTTGCGTGGCGGAACGCTTGTGATTTGTTGGATCGCCTTGTGGTGGGTGGACGTCTCGGCCTTGCTGTTGACGGCGAAGCGAACAGCATCGGCGCCCTGAGCTTCTGCCGGCATCTGCAGAACAGCCGCTGCACCTGCCAAAGCTACTGCGCCGTATAGGCCTTTCAGGCTTCTCACGCTGGCCATGTCGATGTTTCTCTCTCTTGTGCGGGTTTCAAATGTGCGCTTCGCCGTTCAGCACGCGGGCGTCGCCATTGAGCTTGGGCACGTGCTGCAGCAGCAGAATGCAGGTATCTTTCCCGCCTGCGCGCTTGATGAGGTGCTCACCGCGTTCGAGCTCCTGCAGCCAGCGACGTACTGTCGGCTTCGAACGGCCGACGAGCGCTGCCAGCCCTGCCTGTGAAATGAAGATTTCCCGGTTGGAACCGATGCGCCCACGCCGCGGCAGCGTGCTGCCCGCCGGCAGTTCGCTCAGGCGCGCGAGAAACCGAAGGAAGTCGTCGGCCGAAACTGCGGTCTGCGCGACGAGAGGGGCGGGAACCCTGTGCACTTGGGGCGACGGCGCCGGATGCACCTTCTCCGGCGCGACCGAAGCCTCAGGTGCGGACCACGTGATGCCTGGCAAAAGCCCTGCCGCAATCTGCACAGCGGCCCAGGCAGGGGCCGCCACGGTCAGCATGTGCGAACCGGCGGGGAGCAGCGGAATGAAGGCGAGCGCCAGCAGGGGCATCAAGGTGCAGTATCCGGTGCAGGCAAGCCACAACGGACCTGCGAAGGCGATGCCCTGGAACTGCGATCCCCGCCAGATGCGCTCGCCGAGCAGGGAAAGCGCGAACCGCATGCCCTCGATGACAACGGCCAGCAGTGCCAGCACCATGCCGACCGAGAGAGGTCCGACCAGCGGACCGCCACGCTCCGGAGAAATAGCCTCGCCCAGGACCAATCCGCTCGCCGCCGTACCCAGGAGCGACACCATCGCAAAAGCGACCGTCAAGACAGTGCCTATAGCTTTGGTCATGGATCTTGCCCAAGCGGATGCCGGACTTGATCTTTTTACGAAGGACCGCGCTGCTGCCATCGGGTGTTTCCCCGTAGCGCCATGGGATGTTTTCCTGGTTTCGGGCTTGCAATTGATAAAAACCCGAGATGTTCGGGGCGGGCCGTGCCGCCCGACAAACCACCCGGCTGCGCGATCGGTGGGCAATTTGCAGCAAAGCCCTCCGTACCAATTCGACGTGACTTCCCTGCAACTTTCGTACAATTATCAGGCTCGGCGGACGCCTGGGGCGCGTACGCATCGGTTCTTGGGGTTCAACGGAATGAAGGGAGAGTCCTGCATGAAAAAGGCGATCTGGCTGCCGCTCGCGGTAGCAGCGGCCTTTGTGGCATCCGGTGCGAGCACCGCATCGGCCCAGGTCAAACTCGGCGTCGCCGGGCCCATCACCGGAGGCAGCGCGGCCTTCGGCGCCCAGCTCAAGAACGGCGTCGAGCAGGCGGTTGCCGACATCAACAAGGCCGGCGGCATTCTTGGCCAGCAGATCACTATCTCAGTGGGTGACGATCGCGCCGACCCCAAGGAAGGGGTTTCGGTTGCCAACAAGTTTGTCGGCGACGGCGTCAAGCTCGTGGTCGGCCACTTCAACTCCGGCGTGACGATCCCGGCCTCCCTGGTCTATGCCGAGAACGGCATCCTGGCCATCACGCCGTCGGCCACCAACCCGTGCGTCACCGATCGCAAGCTCGGCCCCTGCGGCGACGACAAGCGCACGCACGCCAACCTCTTGATGTTCCGCACCTGCGGCCGCGACGATCAGCAGGGCACGGTTGCCGGTGCCTACATCGCCAAGAACTTCGCCGGCAAGAAGATCGCCATCATTCACGACAAGACGACCTACGGCCTCGGCCTGGCAACCGAAACCCGCAAGGCGATGACCGCCAAGGGCATGAAGGAAGTTATGTTCGAGGGAGTCAACAAGGACGACAAGGACTTCGGCGCCATCGTGTCGAAGACCAAGCAGGCCGGCGCCGATCTCATCTACTGGGGCGGACTGCACGACACGGGCGGCCTGCTGCTGCGGCAGATGCGCGACCGCGGCGTCACGGCGCCCCTCATGGGCGGCGACGGCATCACCTCGGATGAATTTGCGGTGATTGCCGGGCCCGGCGCCGAGGGCACGCTGATGACCTATGGCCCCGATCCGCGCAAGCGCGCCGAGGCCAAGGCCGTCGTCGAGCGGTTCCGCGCCAAGAACTTCGAGCCGGAATCCTACACGCTCTATGCATACGCCGCCGTCGAGATCCTGAAGCAGGCGGCTGAGGCGGAAAAATCTCTCGACACGAAGAAGCTTGCACAGCGCATCTACTCGGGCATGAAGTTCAAGACCGTGATCGGTGAGCTCTCCTACGACAAGAAGGGCGACGTCACCCGCCTCGACTACGTGATGTACATCTGGAAGAAGGATGCTTCCGGCAAGATCACGTACTCGGAGATGTAGCATCTAGGCCTGCCGGGCAGCACGGCACCACCCAACGATGAAGAGGCGGCCCCACGGCCGCCTCTTTGCTTTAGGGTTAGCGGAACTCCCGGACGGGCCATATCCACGCTTTGAGCCCTCCCCGTGCAACTTTTTGAGCGGCTGCGCGTTGGTGTCCCGGGCTGTTATGTTTGGGCAAATCCAAGTTCATGCTTGCCACGGTTCGTACTTCACCATTTCCCGCGGGCGGCGGGGAGATGGGCGCATTGATCCGCGCCTTCGACTGGACCACGACCCCCCTTGGACCGATTGCGGGCTGGCCTCAGAGCCTGAGAACAGCCGTCGACATCGTCCTGCGCTCCCCCGTGCCCCTGGTGATGCTGTGGGGCCGCGACGGCATCATGATCTACAACGATGCGTATTCGGTATTTGCCGGCGGCCGCCACCCCCAGCTGCTCGGCTCGAAGGTGCTTGAGGGCTGGCCCGAGGTGGCAGACCTCAACCGCCGGGTGATGGACGTCGGCCTGCGTGGGGAAACGCTGTCTTTCCGCGACGAGCATCTGGTTCTGCACCGCTCCGGCCGGCCCGAGGATTTGTGGGTCAATCTCGACTACAGCCCTCTGCTCGACGAGAACGGCAAGCCGGCCGGGGTGCTGGCAGTGGTGGTCGAGACGACCGAGCGCGTGCGTGCCGAGAAGGCGTTGCGCGAAAGCGAAGCCCAGTTCCGCACATTTGCCTCGGTAATGCCCAACCATGTTTGGTCGGCAACACAGGAAGGCAAACTCGATTGGTTCAATCATCAAGTCCATGAATACACGGGCGCAGGCGCCGGCGAACTCGACGGCGACCGTTGGGGCAGCGTGGTGCATCCGGACGATGTCGAGCGGGCCGTTGCTGTTTGGACCAAGGCCGTACGCGAAGGCTCCACCTACGAGGTCAAATTCCGGTTGCGCAACGCCGCCGGCACGTATCGCTGGCACTTGGCACGCGCCATGCCCATTCGCGACGCCGGCGGCAAGATCTCGCGCTGGATCGGCACCAACACCGACATCGACGATCAGATTCGCATCGAGGGCGCCCTGCGCGACCGCGAAGCCGATCTCGCGCGCGTCCAGCAGATCGGCGGGGTCGGTGGGGTGGAGGTGGATCTCAGCGACGGTTTCCGCAACCTGCGTTCGCCCGAATATCTGAAGATCCACGGTCTGCCGCCGGAAGCCGCCACCGAAACGCACGAGGACTGGGTGCGGCGCATCCATCCAGACGATCGCGAGCGGACCGAGCGTCAATTCATCGGCGCCATCAAAGGCGACGTGCGCGACTACAATGCAGAATACCGCATTATCCGGCCGAACGACGGACAGGTGCGCTGGATCGCGGTCAAGGCCGAAATCGAGCGCGATGCAGCGGGCCGGGCCTTGCGTCTGGTCGGCGCCCACATCGACATCACCGATGCGAAACTTGCAGAGCTTGCTCTGCGGGAAAGCGAGCAACGTTTCCGCCTCGTGTCGGAAAGCGCGCCCGTGATGTTGTGGATGGGAGATGTCGGCGGCAAGTGCCTCTACCTCAACCGCATGCTGCGGGACTTCTGGGGCGTACCTGCCGACGGCGTGACCAGCTTCAACTGGGACGTTTCGCTGCACCCCGACGACCGGGATACGCTGTTCGGCACGTTCGGCGCTGCCATGCGCGACAACATGCCCTTCACGGTTGAAGCCCGTTACAAACGCTTCGACGGGGAATACCGCCTCGTACGGACCGATGCCCAGCCCCGTTTCGGGGTGCGCGGCGAATTCCTGGGCATGATCGGCGTCAACGTCGACATAACCGAGACCCGCCGCGCGGAGCAGGCGTTGAAGGAGAGCGAGGAGCGGTTCCGCCTCATCGCCAACAGCGCGCCCGTGCCGATGTGGGTGAGCCGCCTCGACGGCAAGCGTGCGTTCGTCAACCAGGCCTACATGGATTTCCTGGGACTAGGTTACGACGAGTGCCTCGTCTTCGATTGGAGAAAGGCGCTGCATCCCGACGATCTGCAGCGCATTCTGCAGGAGCAGATTGCGGGCGAAGGTTCCCGCAAACCGTTCGCCCTGGAGGCGCGCTATCGGCGCGGCGACGGCCAGTGGCGCTGGGTGCGCTCGGAGTCGCAGCCGCGCTGGGGAGCGGACGGCGAACACACCGGCTTCATCGGCGTGGCGCACGACACCACGTCGGCCAAGCAGGCCGAAATCGAGCTGCGCGGAATGAACGAGACGCTCGAAGCCGAGGTGGAGGCGCGCACGCGCGAGCGCGACCGCATCTGGGACGCATCGCAGGATCTCCTTGTCGTAGCGGACGCACAGGGCACCTGGCTCAACGTCAATCCCGCGATCGAGCCGACACTGGGCTGGAGCGCGGGCGCCGTGCTCGGCAGGACCTCGCAATGGCTGGAACACCCCGACGATGCGGCTCGGACCGCGGCTGAATTGGCGCATCTGGCGGGCGGCGGCAAAACCCAGCGCTTCGAGAACCGCCTGCGGCACCAGGATGGCTCCTATCGGTGGCTGTCCTGGACCGCGGCTGCGCACGAAGGCCTAGTCTATGCCGTAGCACGCGACGTCACCGACGAGAAGGAAGCAGCCGAGACGCTGCGGCAGACCGAGGAGGCCCTGCGCCAGTCGCAGAAAATGGAAGCTGTCGGCCAGCTCACCGGCGGCATCGCCCATGACTTTAACAATCTTCTGCAAGGCATCGTCGGCTCTCTCGATCTGGTGCAGAAGCGGCTGGCCGACGGGCGCATGAGCGAGGTCAATCGCTACGTTACCGGCGCTATGACCTCGGCCAACCGCGCCGCCGCCCTGACGCATCGGCTGCTGGCCTTTTCGCGCCGTCAGCCTCTGGACCCCAAGCCGCTCAAGGCGAACCCTCTGATCGCTTCGATGGAAGACCTCCTGCGGCGCACGATGGGCGAGAAGGTGCAGCTCGAGCTGGTGCTGGCCAGCGGGTTGTGGACGACGCTTGTGCGATCAGAACCAGCTCGAGAACAGCATCCTGAATCTTGTCGATCAACGCGCGCGACGCGATGCCGGACGGCGGCATGCTCACCATCGAGACCACCAACGCGCATCTCGACCACGCCTATGCGGCCGCCAACAGCGACGTCGACCCAGGCCAATACGTTTGCATCAGCGTTGCCGATACCGGCACCGGCATGACGCCCGATGTTTCCGCGCGCGCCTTCGATCCCTTTTTCACAACCAAGCCCATCGGCCAAGGCACTGGCCTAGGGTTATCGATGATCTACGGTTTCGCGCGCCAGTCGGATGGACACGTGAAGATCGACACCAAGCCCGGCATGGGCAGCACGATCAGGCTTTATCTGCCTCGCTTTACGCGAGAAGGAGACGTGCAAGCCACACCGGAGCAAGGTACCGAGGCAGATCCCTCGGGAGGCGGGCAGACAGTCTTGGTCGTCGAGGACGAGGCCCTGGTCCGGCTGCTCATCGTCGATGTGCTCGATGAACTCGGTTACAAAGCCCTGGAAGCTGCGGACGGTCCATCCGGCCTGCGCATCCTGCAATCGCCGCAGCGCATCGACCTCCTGATAACGGACATCGGGCTGCCCGGGCTCAACGGGCGCCAGGTTGCCGATGCGGCACGATTGCAGCGACCCGACCTGAAAATCCTTTTCATGACCGGTTATGCCGAGAACGCCGCGATCAACAACGGCATTTTGAGTCCAGGCATGCAGATGATCACGAAGCCGTTCGCGATGGATGCACTCACCAGGCGCATACGCGATCTGGTGCAGCCTAGTTGACACCAAGCTGCAAGGCGGTGACCGGAAGGGTCCGCAGGGCGCCGTTCAACTCGCGGGCATCCTGAACACGAAGCGTGTTTCATCTCCGGTGGATGTGGCATCGAGCGTGCCGCGGTGTGCGTGCGCGATCGCCGAAGCAATGTAGAGACCCAACCCCAGGCCTTCTTTGTTGGCGCCCGTAAGCGGACGGTAGAACGGTTCGAACAGGCGCTTGATCACCTCGGGCGGAATGGCGTCGCCCTTGTTGGCGACTGACAACTCGAACATGCCGTCCCGCACGGAAGCGCGCACGGATACCGGCTTGTCGGCGCCGTGCTTCAAAGCATTCGCCAGCAAATTCGACAGCAACTGCGCGATCCGCGCAGGGTCGCAATTGACCGGCCCCAGCAGATCGATGGCGAGGTCGACCTGCCGTTCCGGCCATCCGGCACGCAGCTCATTGACAACCTGCTCCAGAACCGGACCTAGCGGCACATCGATGCTTCGATCGAGGCTCAATCCACCGCCCAGGCGGCCGCGCGCAAGATCGAGCACGTTGTCGATCAATCCGCCCATGCGCCGGACGGAATCTTGGATGTGGGCAACGATCGTCTGAGTTTTGTTGTCGAGTTGCAGCGACCTGCCGAGGAGGCGCGTTCCGGCGTCGATCGCAGCAAGTGGATTGCGCAGATCGTGCCCGAGAACCGCGATGAATTGCTCGCGCAGCTCCGACGTCTGGCGCTCGTCGAGCAGGGCTGCTTCGCTGGATGCCAGGCGCTCCTGCGCCTCCAGGTGGAAGCCGATGAGATCGGCAAACAGCCTGAACATCCCCATCACGTGCGGCGTCTTCAACTTCGCCGGCTTGGGATCGATGGCGCAGAGCGTGCCGAAGAAGGCGCCATTGCGCCGGAAGATCGGCATGGAAATATAGCTCTGGAATCCGTACATCCGCGGTGTGGGGTGACCGCAAAAATCTTGATCCGAGCTGACGTGGTCGATTGCCACCGGCAGCCCGGTGCCACGGATTTCGTTGCAGATGGTCGTTTCGACCTTGAGTTCGCCACCAGGCTGCAGTCCGAACGCGATATCGTCACGCACGGCACACGCGATCCACCGGTTTTCGGTCACACGCGCAACGGCCGCGAAGCCCATGCCTGTGACCCGGCACACCACATCGAGCACGGTCGGAACCACGTCGATCCGCGCAATCGCAGCAATGTCTCTTTGCAAATCGATCATATGAGGGGTCCGCCCCTAGCCGGCCCGTAATCACGTTTTCTATAATATTCTGGGCCTTTACGGCGATGCCTTAACTTTGACGTGCGGCATGCTGCTCTATGCGGCCGGATTGCCATCCGTATCGTCGTTTTTCACCTCAGCTCTCGCTTCCAGCCGGTCCAGTCTGCCCAGCAACCGCTTGATGTCCGCCGGGAGGTCTTCACGGGCAATGTCTTGCGTCGCCCATCGCAGGGTCGAGCCAATCCGGGAGAGAAAGTAAATGTTCTCGATCTGGGCAGTGTGTTTGGGCTTGCGCATCACCATGCGTAATGCGGCAACGGCCCTGCGGTTCCAACGCACCTGCAAGGATCATTCGTGCGTGGTCGTAAGACCTCACAAGTTGGCGGGCACGATTGGCATGGGTTAGGCCGCCTCGGATCGACGAGAAAACATTCCAGACGGGTTCTTTCGCTGTCCACAATACGGCTTGGGCGAGATTTGGCGACGTGCCCGGTCTCATCCTTTCTGGCGTTGACCCGACGCTGCCTGCACGCCATTTTCATCCAACACGTTCATTTCACTAAAAGGCCCTGCGTGAGCCTGTCCCGCAATCTCATCACCGATGTGCCCGGCGTGCTGGTCGGCAATGCCCAGGACGTGCGCCTGGCTTCCGGCGCCACCGCCATCGTTTTCGAGGGGCCTGCCGTGGGCTCGATCGACGTGCGCGGCGGCGGTCCCGGCACACGCGAGACGGCACTGCTCGACCCCGCGCAGACGGTGCAGCGCATCGATGCCATTGCGCTCTCGGGCGGTTCAGCCTTCGGTCTGGATGCTGCTTCGGGCGTGCAGGCATGGCTGCGCGAGCAGGGCCGGGGCTTTGCCGTGCGCTCCGCGCGCGTGCCGATCGTGCCGGGCGCCATCCTGTTCGACCTGCTCAACGGAGGCGACAAAAACTGGAACCGCTACCCGCCCTACCGCGAGCTCGGCTATCAGGCTGCCGCTGCTGCCGGGGCCGCCTTTGAACTCGGCAGCGTGGGCGCGGGCCACGGCGCCACCACGGTCAACCTCAAGGGCGGCCTTGGCTCGGCATCGGCTGTCTGCGACGGGTTCACGGTGGGCGCGCTCGCGGCCGTCAATGCTGCAGGCAGCGCCGTGACCGGCGATGGCCCTTGGTTCTGGGCGGCGCCGTTCGAGCGCGATGGCGAGTACGGCGGCCTGGGCCTGCCGCCGTCACTGCCCGAGGGAGCACTGGACTCCGTGACCAAGGCCAACCCTCGGACCAGCACTACGCTTGCTGTTGTCGCGACCGACGCCGTGTTGACCAAAGCGGAGGCCAAGCGCCTCGCCGTGATGGCCCAGACGGGTTTCGCCCGCGCCATCTATCCGGTGCACACGCCGCTCGATGGCGACGTCGTGTTTGCCGTGTCGACCGGGCGCATGCCGCTTGCCGACCCGATGCTAGGCCTTACGGCGCTCGGCACGGTCGCTGCCAACTGCGTCGCCCGCGCCATTGCCCGCGCGGTCTATGAAGCGACTGCACTGCCTCACCCCGGCGCGCTGCCTGCCTGGCGCGACCGCTTCGGCCGCAGGGGCTGAGCCATGTCTCCCCTTCGGCTCGCGGCGGCTGTGACGATGTCGGCTGTAGCTGGTTGCCTTGCTGGCGTGGCAACTTCGCCGCGAGCAGCTCGTCAAGGCATGCCTCGATGGCGGTGGCGCATGGAATGGCGCCCAGTCCGCCTGCAAGGGTCCGCAGCGCCCCATCCTGCGGCGTGATTTGGAGCGTGGTTAGCGCCAGCAGAACGCTGCGGCATCCGCTGGCATCCTTCTTTTGATGGCATCACAAACCGCAGGCTCAACCTCGTCCTGAGCGTGTCGAAGGACGGGCAGCAAGCATCAATGCCGTGGTTCGACAAGCTCACCACTGGGGCGGCGCAAGCCGTTTGCAATATTCTAAAACCGCTCGGCCCGGTACGGCGACGGGTCGGTGAAAGCCGCCTCGCCCGTCATCATCTCGGCCAGCAGCCGACCCGCGACCGGTCCAAGCGTGAAGCCGAGGTGATGGTGGCCGAAATCGAACCACAGCCCGCGATGGCGCGGAGCCGGGCCGATGATCGGCAGCATGTCGGGCAGACACGGCCGGCGCCCCAGCCAGAACTGCGGTTCGGCTTTCTCTCCAAGCGGAAAGATCTCTCGCGCCCGCGGCGTGATGCGCGCAAGCTGAACCGGCGTCGGTGGTGCGTCGCGCCGGGCGAACTCAGCCCCCGTCGTGAGACGGATGCCGGCCGACATCGGCGCAAGCATGTATCCGACCTCGGCGTCGAGCACCGG
Organism: uncultured Alphaproteobacteria bacterium; assembly: GCA_963814055.1. Classification (GTDB taxonomy): domain Bacteria; phylum Pseudomonadota; class Alphaproteobacteria; order Rhizobiales; family Hyphomicrobiaceae; genus AWTP1-13. Next base: position 354,307 of record CAWFBJ010000017.1, on the reverse strand, counting down.
CCGGTTGAGCGTGGCATTGCCGACGCCCGGAAATGCTGGTGGTAGCCGCGCTTGATGCCGAGCGGAAAGCGGTAGCCAAGCGGCCGGAAGACGTCGTCGGACCATGGGCCGAGCGCCACCACCACGTCGGAGGCAACGAGCGGACCGCGCGCCGTGCCGATGATCCAGCCGTCGTGCGCTTGCTCAAGAGTGCGCGCGTCGGCTTGCTCGAAGCGTCCGCCGCGTTTCTCGAACAGTTCGGCGTAACCCTGCACGACCGCACCGGGATCGTTGACGCTCACCGGATCGGGCATCAATACGCCGCCGGCAATCACATTCTTCAGATGCGGTTCCAGCTCGGCGACCTTGGCCGCATCGAGCGGCTGGAAGTTGACACCATAGGTTTCACGATCGGCGCGCTGCTTGGCGAACGCAGCCTCCAGCGCCTGCGCTGACCGATAGACGCGCATGTAACCGGTGCGGCGGACAAGCCCGAGCAGCCCGGCTTCCGACAGCAGCGCTTCATGCTCGGTGATGCAGCGCTCCACCAGCGGCCGCGCCCCGCGGGCCGTCTTGGCCACCTCCTCCGGCGTCGACGCGCGCCAGTAGCGGAACAGCCACGGCGCGATGGTCGGCAGCGCGCTCCAATGCAGGTTGGACTCGGGCAGCTGGTTGAACGCGTACCGCGCCATGAGCGTGATATCGCGTGGAAACGGATAGGGCACTACGCCTTCGCGCTGGATGAGGCCGGCGTTGCCATAGCTCGTTTCCTCGCCGGGACCGCGCCGGTCGACGAGCACCACCGACCGCCCGCGCTGCTGCAGGTGCAGGGCGGCGCGAGACGCCAACCATGCCGGCACCGAGCACAATAACGTCCGTTCGCTGCATGAGGACATGCCTTCGCAAGGGGCGGGATTGATCCCCTTGCATATAGCGATTGTGCGGGCCAGATGCAGCCATCCAGACGAATACATGCCCTGCAGGTGTGCAAATAGCGCGGTCCCACCTGTGCCGCGGGAGCGCTGCTAGGGCGTGATCACCAAAATAAGAAGCGCTCGCATGGTGTTATGCGGCCCAAAAAAATAGGTGCCAGCGTGCGCCTCTACTAGCTGCAATGCTCCAGATAGCAGACGGATAATGCTGGGAAGTCGGTCGGTTGGTGCCGAAGTGACCGCAAGGGAGGCCACCTTTATGCGCGGTGACGGAGCGCATCAACCACGAGCGCGAATGCCGGCGAGGGCTGGCGGCGGCTCGGATAATAGATGTGAAAACCTGGACGAGGCGGGCACCAATCCGCGAGAACGCGCACGAGCCGACCTTTTTGAATAGCTGGTTCCACCAGGTCCTCCGGCAGGTACGCGAGCCCGACACCCTCGAGTGCCGCGTCCCGTATCATAGCCAAGGTGTTGAACACGAGCCGTCCCTGGACGCGGACCTTAAGTTCGCGTCGGCCCTTCCTGAATTCCCAAACGTAGAAGCCCCCGTGGGTGGGCAGACGAAGATTGATGCAATCGTGCTGGGTCAGGTCCTGCGGTGAACGCGGTTGTCGCCGATCGTGGAAGTAGGAAGGCGCTGCCACCACCGCTATGCGGAAGTCGCGCCCGATACGCACGGCGATCATATCCCTGTCGACTTGCTCACCCAGCCGTACACCGGCATCGTACCGCTGGGCGACGATGTCGGTGAGACCATAGTCGTTGATGAGCTCAATATTGATATCAGGATACTCCCGCATCAGCTTCGCTATGGCGGGCCAGAGAATTGCTTCTGCGGCGTACTCCACTGTCGTTATGCGGACCGTACCGGCTGGTTTGTCGCGCAACGCGCTGAGCGCTGAAATCTCGCTTTCGATCTCGTCGAACCGGGGCCCGATGTTTCGGAGCAGACGCTCGCCGGCGTCCGTCAAGGAAACGCTGCGCGTTGTTCGAGTCAGCAGTCGCACGCCAAGCCGCGCCTCCATCGTTCGAATGGTGTAGCTCAACGCCGACTGAGAGACGCTCAGCTTGGCCGCCGCCTTAGTGAAGCTCTGCTCACGCGCGACCGCGATGAAGGCGCGGAGATCGCTGAGGTTGTCCCGGCGCATTCAGAAACCCCATTTCTAAGCTCATGCCGATAATGCCATCTAATCCCTTTTCGCCAACAGCGCTATCTCCTTGGTCGGAAGCTGGCTGAAGGCCAGCTCTGAACAAGGAGACTGGCCATGACCACAGCGTCCTCATCGCCCACCCAGCGCAGCATCGGTGCAACTTCTGGCGCAACCGGCGCCATCAACAAGCTTCTCACGCTCTTAGGAGCAGGTGCCGCACGTCCCAGCCGACCATCTAACGAAGGAGACACGCAGATGAAATCCGACGCAATCCGCCCCTTTTCATTCCACGCTTCCGAAGCGGAGCTCACCGAATTGCGCCGGCGTATCAACGCCACGCGGTGGTCGGAGCACGAAACCGTCACGGACTTTTCGCACGGCGTGCAACTCGCCTTCATTCAAGAGCTCGCGCGGTATTGGGCGACGGAATACGATTGGCGCAAGGTCGAGGCGAGGTTGAATGCCCTCCCGAATTTCGTGACCGAGATTGATGGGCTGGACATCCATTTCATTCACGTCCGCTCGAAGCATGAGAATGCGATGCCGCTCATCGTCACCCACGGCTGGCCCGGCTCGCCGATCGAGCAGCTGAAGATCATCGATCCGCTGATCAACCCCACGGCTCACGGCGGCAGCGCGTCGGACGCCTTCCACGTAGTGATCCCGTCGATGCCCGGCTTCGGGTTTTCAGGCAAGCCCACGACGCCCGGTTGGGACCCCGCTCGGATGGCGCGGGCATGGGTGGAGCTGATGAAGCGCCTCGGGTACAGCCGGTTCGCGGCGCAGGGCGGCGATTGGGGTGCGTTCGTCACGAACCTGATGGCTCAACAGGCACCTCCGGAGTTGATCGGCATCCACCTGAACTTCCCGGGTACCGCGCCCCCTGACATTGCCAAGGCCCTTCAGTCCGGTGGGCCGCCGCCGGCCGGTCTCTCGGCCGAGGAGCGGCGGGCATATGACCAGATGGCGTTCCTTTACCAGAATGTCCCTACGCAAATCATGATGGCCGCTCACCCGCAAACCCTGTACGGGCTGGCGGATTCACCCATCGCCCTTGCCGCCTGGATGATCGACCACGACGTGACCAGCTACGGACACATCGTGAAACTGTTTCTCGATGGGGAGCCCTACGGCGACCTCACACGCGACGACATCCTCGACAACATCACCCTTTCCTGGTTGACGAACACGGGTGTATCCAGCGCTCGGCTCTACCGGGAATACAGGGGCGCCTTCTTCAACGACTTCAGGACCTCCGTTCCGGCCGCCGTCAGTGTTTTCCCTGAAGAGGTCTACCAAGCTCCGCGGAGTTGGACCGAGCGCGCCTTCAGCAATCTCGTCCATTTCAACGAGCCCCCCAAGGGCGGCCACTTTGCCGCCTGGGAACAGCCGAAGCTCTTCGTGGAAGAGCTTCGTGTGGGTCTCAGATCGCTGCGTAGCTAGGAAGCCGTCCGGCGGATGGTGCGCCCGAAGGCGTGTCATCCGCCGCGCTCCGTCGATGAGTATGGAACGACCCGAATCCCGATCGCGGTCGACAACGACTTCACGATATGGCGCGCTTTCCAGAACCAAATTTGGCGGCTCACGTAGTTGTTGATGCCATGGACTGTCAGTGCGGCTCGGAATAACTCCCGCATCAATTCACTCTGGTTGTAGATGCGCGCTTGTGGGGCCTTTGCGGCGGCCGCCCAGCGTGCTAGCTGACCTCTTTAACGGCTACGCGAGGGCGCCATGATTCCCCGCTATACCCGGCCCGAGATGGCCAACATCTGGGCCCCCGAGACGCGCTTCCGCATCTGGTTCGAGATCGAGGCGCACGCCGCCTCAGCCATGGCCGAGCTTGGCCTGATCCCCAAGGAAGCCGCCAAGGTCATCTGGGACAAGGGCTCGAAGGCCAAGTTCGACACCACCCGCATCGATGCCATCGAACGTGAGGTCAAGCACGACGTCATCGCCTTCCTCACCCATCTGGCCGAGCACGTGGGGCCCGAAGCCCGCTTCGTCCACATGGGTCTCACGTCCTCCGACGTACTCGATACCTGTTTCAATGTTCAGCTCGTGCGCGCGGCGGACCTGCTGCTCGCCGATCTCGACAAACTGCTGGCCGCTCTCAAGAAGCGCGCACTGGAACATAAGCTCACTCCAACTATCGGCCGCAGCCATGGCATTCATGCCGAGCCCACCACGTTCGGGCTGAAGCTCGCGCAGGCCTACGCGGAGTTTGCCCGGGCCAGGGAGCGGATGGTCCACGCGCGGACTGAGGTGGCCACCTGTGCGATCTCCGGCGCGGTCGGCACCTTCGCCAACATCGATCCGCGCGTGGAAGCCTACGTCGGCAAGCAGATGGGCCTCACACCCGAGCCGGTGTCGACCCAGATCATTCCGCGCGACCGGCACGCGATGTATTTCGCCACGCTGGCCGTCGTCGCCTCGTCGATGGAGCGGCTGGCGATCGAGATCCGGCACCTGCAGCGCACTGAAGTGCTGGAAGCCGAGGAATTTTTCTCCGAGGGCCAGAAGGGCTCCTCGTCCATGCCGCACAAGCGCAACCCCGTGCTCACCGAAAACATCACCGGCCTCGCCCGCATGGTTCGGTCCTATTGTTTGCCGGCCATGGAGAACGTGGCGCTCTGGCACGAGCGCGACATCTCCCACTCCTCCGCCGAACGCATGCTCGCGCCGGATGCCACCGTCACGCTCGATTTTGCCCTCAACCGTCTGGCCGGCGTGATCGAGAACCTGGTCGTCTACCCCAAGAACATGCGCAAGAACCTCGACCGCCTCGGCGGCCTCGTGCACTCGCAGCGCGTCCTCATCGCACTGGCGCAGAAGGGCATCTCGCGCGAGGACGCCTATCGCCTGGTGCAGCGCAACGCCATGCGCGTGTGGCAGGAGGGCAGCGATTTCCTGACCCTGCTGAAGGCCGACCCCGACGTTTCCAAGGCGCTGCCGCCCGCCGAGCTCGAACCCCTGTTCGACCTCGCCTATCACACCAAGCACGTCGACACGATCTTCGCCCGCGTGTTCGGCGCGGCGTGAAGACCAGCCTTCAGGCGATCAGCCGCGCCAAAAGCACCAGCACGATGGCGCCGATTGCCGATGTGGCGATCTGCTCGGCGATGTCGCTGCCGAGGTTGAGCTTCCACCCGGCCGCGCTGAACAGCCAGCCGCCGACGAACGCGCCCAGGATGCCCGTGATGAGATAACGCACGAGCCCGCCGCCACCGACCACCAGGCTCGCGAGCCAGCCGGCGACGATGCCAATCACGACCACGATGACGATCTGTTGGGTGTTCATATTCATCGGCAAGTTCCTCCGTCCATGACGCGCCGGCCCCTGCCAGCAACCAAGTCTAACGAGTGTGGCCGACTCGTCCGGGTACGTCGAGACCCCAGCCACGCAGGTGCGGTGCCGCTAAAACCGGCAAAGGTTAACGCTCAGATAGGGTAGCCGGAAAGGCCGGAGCGGGCCTGTAGACCGTGATCAGGACGAAGACACTCGCCGTCACGGCCAGCATCGTGAGGCTCCAGGGCAACAGTGCTCCCGCGAACAGCGGCACGGTCAGGACGGCCGGCCACCGAGGCCGTGATCTGCGTGAAGAACCCGTAGGCCGACGAAGCAAAGCCCGCGATCTCCCTGTGCGGGTCGATGACCAGGCTTGCCGAATTCGCCATCACCACCAGAAAGCTCGTGTTGAACATGAACATCAGGCCGGTGAACGCCACGCCCGGCAACGCGTCGGCGAGCGAGAGCAGCACCACCAGCGCGGTAACCGCCAGCAGCACGAAGGCAGCTATCCGCGTCGTCGTCAGCACGCCCAGCCGCGCAATCATCCGGTTGTTGGCGATCTGCCCCAGCACGATGCCGAGCCCGGTTGCCGCGAACAGCAATGCAAACTCCAGGCCGTCGATGCCGAATGCCGACTTGAAGAAGCGCGGTCCGTTGGCGACGAAGGAGATGATGCCGAACTGCGTGGCCGCCGCGATGATCAGGAAATAGCGCGACTGCGGATGGCCCGCGATCCGCCGCAGCGACTGCAGAAGCCGGTCGGGCCGCAGGGCGGTTGCATCCGGCGCGGCGTTCGTCTCCTTGAACCAGAGCGCACCCCACAGCAGCAGCAGCGCTGCAAAGATCGCCATGCCTATGAAAACGCCGCGCCAGCCGCTCAACGCCACGAGGCCATAGCCAACCAGCGGTGCCGAGATCGGACCCAGCGCGAAGATGGCCATGGCGAGCGCCATCGATTGCGCCAGCGCCGTACCGTGGCTCACATCGCGCAACACGGCGCGGCCCACCACGATACCGCACGCGCTGCCGAAACCCTGCGCCGCCCGCCCCACGTGCACCGCACCGATGCTGTGCGCCAGCATCGCAATCACCACGCCCACGAGGTAGAGCACGAGCCCCGCCAGAATGACCGGCCGGCGGCCGTAGCGGTCCGACACGGGGCCGAAAATGAGCTGTCCCGTAGCCTGGAAGATCAGGAACACCGGCACCACGGCCTGCACCCATTCGATGGGCGCGCCGAGATTCCTGCTGCATCGACCAGAACGCCGGCAGGGTGATGTCGCAGGAGAAGGCGCTGACCGACAGCAGCAGGCCGCAGAAGACGATCAGGAGCGGACGGTTCACTGCGTATACCCCTCCCCATCATGCCGAAGGCGTGTCTTCGACACGACGTGGGGAGGGGTTAGGGGTGGGGGGAGCCCGCTCAACGGCAATCGTGCTGGAATACCCCTCTCCCTAGCCCTCTCCCCACGAAGGTGGGGAGAGGGAACAGGTACTCATCGCTCACACATGAATTGCGCGTCCGTACGCGCTCAGCACGCTCTCGTGCATCATCTCGCTGAGCGTCGGATGCGGGAAGACGGCGTGCATCAGGTCTTCCTCGGTGGTCTCGAGTTGCATGGCGATGACGAAACCCTGGATCAGCTCCGTCACCTCCGCGCCGACAAGATGCGCGCCCAGCAGCTGCCCGGTCTTGGCGTCGAAGATGGTCTTGACCAACCCCTGGTCCTCGCCGAGCGCCACCGCCTTGCCGTTGCCGACGAACGGAAAGCGGCCGACCTTGATCTCGCGCCCCTGATCCTTGGCCGCCTTCTCGGTCAGGCCGACGCTGGCGATCTGCGGATGGCAATAGGTGCAGCCGGGGATGCGCAGCTTGTCCAGCGGGTGCGCATCGAGGCCCTTGATGGCCTCGACGCAGATCACGCCCTCGTGCTCGGCCTTGTGCGCCAGCATCGGCGGCCCCGCGACATCGCCGATGGCGTAGATGCCGGGCACGTTGGTCTTGCCGAAGCCGTCGACCACGATCGTGCCGCGGTCGATCTTCACGCCGAGCTTTTCCAGTCCCAGGTTCTCGACGTTGCCGACCACGCCCACCGCCGAGATCACCCGCTCCACGCTCAGCGCCTGCGTTCCGCCCTTGCCGTCGTCGATCGTGGCCGTAACGCCGTCGGCCTTCTTCTCGAGCCTGGTCACCTTGGCGCCGGTCAGGATCTTCATGCCCTGCTTCTCGAACGCCTTGCGCGCGAAGGCTGCAATCTCGGCGTCCTCCACGGGCAGGATCTGCGGCAGCACCTCCACCACCGTCACCTCCGAGCCCATGGTGCGGAAGAACGAGGCGAACTCGATGCCGATGGCGCCCGATCCGATCACCAGCAGCGACTTCGGCATCCGGTCCGGCACCATCGCCTCGAAGTAGGTCCACACCAGCTTCTTGTCGGGCTCGATGCCGGGCAGCACGCGCGGCCGCGCACCGGTCGCGACGATGATGTGCTTGGCCTGGTAAGCGCCCGGCCCCGCCGAACCCTTCGGCGCCTCGCTGCGCGATGCCTTCACCGTGATCTTGCCCGGCGCATCGATGGTCGCCTCGCCCCAGATCACCGTGACCTTGTTCTTCTTCAGCAGGAAGCCGACGCCGCTGTTCATGCGCTCCGCCACCTTGCGCGAGCGATCGACGACGGCGCTCGGCGTCGAAGCCGACCTTCTCCGCCGACACGCCATAGTCCTTGGCATGCTGCAGGTAGTGGAAGATCTCGGCCGAGCGCAGCAGCGCCTTGGTCGGGATGCAGCCCCAGTTGGAGCAGATGCCGCCCAGGAAGTCGCGCTCCACGACCGCCGTCTTGAAGCCGAGCTGCGCGGCGCGGATCGCCGTCACGTACCCGCCGGGTCCGGAGCCGATGATGATGATGTCGAAGCTTTGGTCAGCCATGGTGCAGACGCCTCTGACGCGCGGACAGAAATACGCAAGGCCCCGACCGATCGGACCGGGGCCCCGGAACTTGGCATCATTGAAGCGAAATTGCCGCCGCAGCGCCAGCTTCGTGCGCGGATACCAGCTCAGACGTGGCAGCGGGCGCCTAGGTATTGATTGAGAAGAGCGTTGTAGCGGTCGACATCGGCCTGGGCTGCCGGCGCCAGCTTCTTGCCGGATGTCGCCGCCTCGACTTTCGACTGCGTGCCCTTGCGGTCGAGCTTGTCCAACTCGCTGCCGGATCGAGCCGCACGACTGGCCGGACGCCAGCGGAATTGCGCCGGGATCGCCGGCGCCGCCGCTGCCGCCGTCCGCGCATCCGGCAAGCGCCAGAATGCCCGCAACGACACCCACGAAGCCCAGTCTGCTCAAGCTGGTGCGGGTCACGAATGCCTCCCTCGCTACCCGTCCGACGCGTCGGCTAGGAACCACAATGGCGCAACGATTTCAACTGTCTGAGGCGGAACTGTGGACAAGAAAGCGCACCGGACTAACCCGCCGGCAACACCGGGCGCGCGACCAAAGCCCAATGTCACACCCAATCCCGGCCTATTGGCGGCAGCGGCCGCAATGCCATCTCCGCGCGCCGCCTCGCGGTGCAAAGGCGGCGCGAAGACCTGCTCGACGAAGTCCCGCCCGGCTCGCTCAGTTTGCTGAAGTCATCTTCTTCGCCGGCGGCGGCGGTGCCGCGGGCGTCTGGGCCGTGTTGCTGGCGCGCCACAGTCGAGCAGCGCATCTGGAACTCGGCGTTGGCCTTGGTCAGCTGATCGACTTTTCCCAGGTCGGCGGACGTCATCTTGTAGCGCTTGGCTGCGGCCTTCTCGATCTTGTCGCCGACGCCTTCGCGGCGCAGCGTATCGATGCGCGACACCAGCGACACGCAGACAGGATCGATCCTGGCTTCCGGCGCCGACGCGGTTCTGCGTGTTGTTGGCCAGAGAGCCGGTGAAGATGCCATCGGTGCCCTCGCCGGAACACCCGGCCAGCACGAGGCCGGCAAGCACGAGTGCCAGCGAAGCGGCACGGTTGAAGATTGCCATGAACGGGACCCTCGAAGAGTGTTGGCGGCTAACTCGTACCCGACGCGACGCGCTTACTTGTTTGATTCCCTGTGATTCCTAGGGCTGATTTTGGGCACCTGCAAGCTGATGCAAGTCCGCGGCCATCGGGCAGGCATTGCGCGCACCACCGATTCTGTGGATAGGCCCGAAAGGTGACCGCGACGCCACGGCGTTTTTGTTGCACTGCAGCACGGCGGACGCCGGACGCCGGCCCGGCTCGCCGACGACGGAAGCCGTCAAACCAGCATCCGCACGGGGTCTTCGACCAGCATCTTGAACGCATTCGATCAGCTCCGCGCCCACCGCGCCGTCCACCACCCGGTGGTCGCAGGAGAGCGTGCAGGTCACCAGCGTCGCCACCTCCACCTTGTCGCCGCTGACGACGGGCCGCTTCTCCCCCATGCCGACCGCCATGATGGTGGCGTGCGGAGGATTGATCACCGCATCGAAGCTCTTGATGCCATACATGCCGAGATTCGAGATCGAGGTGGTGCCGCCCTGGTACTCGTGCGGCGCCAGCCGGCGCTTGCGGGCGCGCTCGGCGAGATCGCGCATCTCGTTGGAGATTTCCGACATGGACTTCAGTTCCGCGTGCCGGATGATCGGCGTGAACAGCCCGCCCTCGATCGCCACCGCCACGCCGATGTCCGAATACTTGTGCCGCAGCGTGCCGGCCTCCGTCCACGTGACGTTGGCGGCCGGCACTTGCTGCAACGCCAGCGCCAGCGCCTTGATGGCGAAATCATTGACGGAGAGCTTGTAGGAGCGCGGTCCATCCTTCGGCGACACGGAGTTCATGCGCTCGCGCGCGCGCAACAGTTCGTCGAGGCGGCAGTCCACGCTCAGCCGGAAGTGCGGGATGGTTTGCTTCGAGAGCGTGAGGCGCTGCGCGATCACCCGGCGCATGTTGTCGTGCGGAATGACCTCGTAGGAACCCTGCTCGTACAGCGCGAGCACCTTGTCGTCGGGCATCGGCTGCGGCGTGAGCACGCCCGCACTGGGCTTGGCTGTAACCGCGGTTCCGGCCCTCGGCTGCGCGCGCGCGCCGCCGTTCTGCACCGCCGTCTCCACGTCGCGCTTGACGACGCGGCCATGCGGACCGGAACCGGCGAGCGCCGCCAAGTCGAGCCCCGCCTGCTTCGCCAGCCGCCGCGCCAAGGGCGAGGCGAAGATGCGGCCGTGCCCATTCCCGGCCTGTGCTGCTTGAGGTGCCGACCTGGCAGCTTGCGCGACCGGTCCCCCTCCCCGTCGTGTCGGAGACACGCCTTCGGCATGATGCGGGGAGGGGTTAGGGGCGGGCGGAACCCTCCGCGGTAGCTGTCTTAGTTGGAGCCGGCACGCCTGTGCACGTGGCGGCGCTGGTGGCGACGCAACCTTCGCCGCCGGCGCTGCACCCGCGCTCTCGCCATCCGCCAGCAACGTCGCGATCGGCGTATTGACCTTCACGCCTTCGGTGCCCTCCGACACCAGCAGCTTGCCGACCTTGCCTTCGTCGACCGCCTCCACCTCCATGGTGGCCTTGTCGGTTTCGATCTCGGCGATGATGTCGCCCGCCTTGACTGCCTGGCCTTCCTTGACCAGCCACTTGGCAAGCTTGCCCTCCTCCATGGTCGGGGAAAGCGCGGGCATCAGGATTTCGGTCGGCATGTCTGTCTCGTTACCCGATAAATCTCAGTTCCGTCGGCGTCCATTTGAGCTTGCGCCGCGCGATGCGCGCTTCCGGCGTCTCGCCCTCGTACACGACAGGCTCTGCGGTGCGACCCTTGAACTCCGGAAAGGCGAGCCCACGCACGTTGATCGCCGACCAGACCTTGCCGCCATCCTCCAGGATCACGCCGGCATACATCCCGCACCGGCCGCATAGCAGCGTCGTGCCCGTGCGCGTCTCGAACTGGTATTTCGTCAGCGCCGCGCGCTCGATCTCGAACGTTGCGCGGCCTGCCGGGTCGGACACCGTCATCGCCCCGTGCCGCGTGCAGAACGAGCACTGGCATGCACGCGCCTGCAGTTCCGCTGCCGGCTTTGAAGCGGCGAGCGTCGCCCGGATCGCGCCGCAGTGGCAGGTGCCTTGAAAATTATGTGCCGGCATGTTCACACGTACAGCACGCTCTTCACCGCCTCGATCACGTGCTGCGCATTCGGCAGCGCCAGCCGCTCGAGGTTGGCGGCATAGGGCATCGGCACGTCGGCGCCCGACACCTTGGCCGGCGGCGCATCGAGATAGTCGAAGGCCTGTATCGCCACCTGCGCGCAGATTTCCGAGCCCACCGAGCACACCGGCCAGGCCTCCTCCACCGTGACCAGCCGGTTGGTCTTCTTCACCGACTCGATGATCGTCTCCAGATCCAGCGGACGCAGCGACCGCAGGTCGATCACCTCGGCCTCGATACCGTCCTTGGCGAGCTGCTCGGCCGCATCCAGCGCGTAATGCATGCCGCGCGCGAACGACACGATGGTCACGTGATTGCCGGCCCGCGCGATACGCGCCTTGCCGATCGGCACCACCCACTCGCCCTTGGGCACAGGCCCGGAGGCGCCGTAGAGAATTTCGTTCTCCAGCACGAGCACCGGGTTGGGATCGCGGATAGCGGCCTTGAGCAGGCCTTTGGCATCGGCAGGATTGGAAGGCGCCACCACCTTCAACCCAGGAACGTGCGCATACCAGGCCGAGTAGCATTGGCTGTGCTGGGCGGCGACGCGGGCCGCCGCACCGTTAGGGCCGCGGAACACGATCGGGCATCCGAGCTGTCCGCCCGACATGTAAAGCGTCTTGGCCGCCGAGTTGATGATCTGGTCGATCGCCTGCATGGCGAAGTTCCAGGTCATGAACTCGACGATGGGCTTCAGCCCCGCCATGCCGGCGCCCACGCCGACGCCCGCAAAACCCTGCTCGGTGATGGGCGTATCGATGACGCGCTTGGGGCCGAACTCGTCGAGCAGACCCTGGCTGATCTTGTAGGCGCCCTGATACTGCGCCACCTCCTCGCCCATCAGGAACACGTCCGGGTCGCGGCGCATCTCCTCCGCCATCGCATCCCGCAACGCCTCGCGCATGGTCTGATTGGCGGTCTCGGTGCCCGGCGCGATTTCCGGCTCCGCCGCACGCGGCGCCGCCGGAGCACGCGCGGGCTCTGCGCGGGCTTGCGGAGAAGGCGCGGGAGCCGGCGTTGGCGCAGCCTTTGGCGCTGATGCAGGTGCCTTCGCCGCTGGCGCACCGTCGCCATCCAGCATTGCAATCGGCGTGTTGACCTTCACGCCCTCCGTGCCCTCGGCGACCAGCAGCTTGGACACCTTGCCCTCGTCGACCGCCTCCACCTCCATGGTGGCCTTGTCGGTCTCGATCTCGGCGATGATGTCGCCCGGCTTGATCGCCTGCCCCTCGGTGACCAGCCACTTGGCAAGCTTGCCCTCCTCCATGGTGGGGGAAAGCGCGGGCATCAAAATCTCTGTCGGCATGTCGGTCAGTCTTTTCCTTGGTGTTTCCGTCGAACGCCAGTCTTTCAGCGCAAGTGCGCCATCTGCTGTTCGATCGATCTGGTCACGGCAGAGACCGTCTCCCCGGTGTGCTTCGTTGCGGCCGGCTCGACGAGCACGACCCAGCATTCCTCTGCAGCGATAGGCATGTGCTCGACGCCCTTGGGGACCACATGGAAATCGCCCTCGCCCAGAACGACATCCAGGCGATCGCGATAACGGATGGTGAGCGTGCCCTTGCGCACGAGAAAGAACTCGTCCTCGTCGGCATGCGCGTGCCAAACGAACTCGCCCTTCACTTTGGCGACCTTGACATGCTGGCCATTGGCAACCGCAACCACGCGCGGTGACCAGAACGCGGTGAGCGCGCCGAACTCATTGTCCAGGTTCGATTGCAAAGCAGCCCGCAGCATTCGTTATCCTCAGGCCGGCAGCAGCACGTCGGTCCACAGCTCGCTCTCGTCCGGCTCGGCGTCCGCCTGCGCGAACTCCGCCGCACCGTTGACGACCCCGCGGATCTCCGCGTCGATCGCCTTCATCTCGTCCTCGCTCACCAGCTTGCCGTCCAGCAGGCGCCGGCGCACCTGCTCGATGGGATCGTGCTCCTCGCGCATCTTCTGCACTTCCTCGCGCGTGCGATACTTGGCCGGGTCCGACATGGAATGGCCGCGGTAGCGATAGGTCAGCATCTCCAGGATGTAGGGCCCGTTGCCGCCGCGCACCCACTTCACCACGCGGTCGCCCGCATCCTTCACCGCGCGCACGTCCATGCCGTCGACCTGCTCGCCGGGGATGTCGAACGAACGGCCGCGCTGGGAGAAATCTGTCGTCGCCGCCGAGCGCTCGGTCGACGTGCCCATGGCGTATTTGTTGTTCTCGATGACGAACACCACCGGCAGCTTCCACAGCTTGGCCATGTTGAAGCTCTCGTACACCTGCCCCTGGTTGGCCGCGCCGTCGCCGAAGTAGGTCAGGCACAGCCTGCCGTTACCACGATACAGGTTTGCAAACGCCAGCCCCGCACCCAGCGGTACGTTGGCGCCGACGATGCCGTGACCGCCATAGAAGTTCTTCTCTTTCGAGAACATATGCATCGACCCACCCTTGCCGCGCGAGTAGCCGCCGCGCCGGCCGGTGAGCTCCGCCATCACGCCCTTGGGGTCCATGCCGCAGGCCAGCATGTGGCCGTGGTCGCGATAGGTGGTGATGACCTGGTCGCCCTCCTCGATCGCCATCTGCATGCCGACCACAACCGCTTCCTGCCCGATATAGAGATGGCAGAAGCCGCCGATCAGCCCCATGCCGTAGAGTTGCCCCGCCTTCTCCTCGAAGCGGCGGATGAGCAGCATCTCGCGATAGGCCTCGAGCTCCTGGTCGCGGTTGAACTGGGGGACTGTCTGCTGGCCATTGGGGCGGGACATGCGCGGCGATCAACCTCGGCGTTTAGGGGTGGATGGGCCTAGCGAGACCGTACAAGAAACACCCCCGCAAGGCCAGCGGAGCGGCGGGACGAGCAGTAATGCACAAACGGCTAGCCGAACTCGGCCGCGGCTTGTTCACCAATTGGAGATGGTTGGCAGGGCAAGCCGGCCATGCCTTGGGCGCGATGGCTGATCAACCCGCATCCGGCCGCCGATGACCATCCGGGCTCGCACGGCCTCGCGGCATCGATCTTCCCAATCCAGCATGCTGGAGGGTCGGACCGATTGCGCCACGAGGCCGCACTTGCCGAGTGATTTGCGTGACAGACGAAACAGACGATTGCCAACAGGCAGAAGCGACACCAGGGTCTACCGTGGCCGGCTGCAACGCCGATCATACATTAGGATGTACGCGGGACTGGGTTTGTCCCAACCGGGACAAGGGCAGACTAGCCCGCCGCGGTTAAGCGCGGGTAAAGCGCTGTCCAGGATTGTGCGTCACTTTCGCCAACCCATTCTAAGCGGTCCGTACAACGCTCCTGCCCGCGTAGCGTGCGATGTCGCCGAGGTCTTCCTCGATGCGGATGAGCTGGTTGTATTTCGCCGTGCGGTCGGAGCGCGACAGCGAACCCGTCTTGATCTGCCCGGCGTTGGTCGCCACCGCGATGTCGGCGATGGTGGAATCCTCCGTCTCGCCCGAGCGATGTGAGATGACGGCGGTATAGGCAGCGCTCTGAGCCATCGCGATGGCATCGAGCGTTTCCGACAGCGACCCGATCTGGTTCACCTTCACCAGGATCGAATTGGCGATGCCCTTGTCGATGCCTTCCTTCAGCCGCTTCGTGTTGGTGACGAACAGATCGTCGCCGACAAGCTGGCACTTGGAGCCGACCGCATCGGTCAGCGCCTTCCAGCCCTGCCAGTCGTCCTCGGCCATGCCGTCCTCGATGGACACGATGGGGAAGCGCCCGACGAGACCCGCGAGATATTTCGCCATGCCGGCACTGTCGAGCGACTTGCCCTCGCCCTCCATGGCGTACTTGCCGCCCTTGTAGAACTCGGTCGCCGCGCAATCGAGCGCCAGCATCACGTCATCGCCCGGCTTGTAGCCCGCGCCCTCGATCGCCTTCATGATGAAGGTCAGCGCTTCGTCCGCCGACTTGAGGTTCGGCGCGAACCCGCCCTCGTCGCCGACGTTGGTGCTGTGGCCCGCATCCTTCAGCGCCTTGCGCAGCGTGTGGAACACCTCGGCCCCGACGCGGATGGCCTCCGCACACGACGCCGCCCCGACCGGCATGATCATGAATTCCTGGATGTCGATCGGGTTGTCGGCGTGCGCGCCGCCGTTGATGATGTTCATCATCGGCACGGGCAGCACGTGCGCCCTGGCGCCGCCGAGATAGCGATAGAGCGGCAGTTCCCTGGCGGCAGCCGCCGCCTTCGCAACCGCCAGCGACACGCCCAGGATCGCGTTGGCGCCGAGCCGGCCCTTGTTGGGCGTGCCGTCGAGCTTGAGCATCGCATCGTCGATGCGGCGCTGGTCTTCCGCGTCCATGCCCGAAAGCGCATCGAAGATCTCGCCGTTGACGGCCTCGACCGCGTTCAGCACGCCCTTGCCGAGATAGCGCTTCTTGTCGCCATCGCGCAGCTCGATCGCCTCGTGCGCGCCGGTCGAAGCCCCCGACGGCACCGCGGCGCGCCCGCGCGAGCCCTCCTCCAGCACCACATCCACCTCGACGGTCGGATTGCCGCGGCTGTCGAGGATCTCGCGGCCGATGATGTCGACGATGGCGGTCATTTGGTCCTCCAGCTTGCGCGTTGCGGCCAGGGCGCGCCCATGTGAAGCTTTGCGCCAGCTTCTAGCGCGCGTCAGGGTATGCCGCAAAGGGCCGATTGCGCCGCAGCGTTGTAGATGAAGGCTGGCATGGCCGAAGGCTCCGCACTGGTGCTGTTTTCCGGCGGGCAGGACTCCACGGTCTGCCTCGCCTGGGCGCTCGACCGCTACGCTCGCGTCGAGACCGTCGGCTTCGCCTACGGCCAACGGCACGCCGTCGAATTGACGCAACGCCCCATCCTTCGCGCGGAGATCGCTGCGCATTTTCCGCAATGGGCACCTCGCCTCGGCGACGACCATCGTGCTCGAATTGTCGACGCTGGGCCAGATCAGCGATACTGCGCTGACGCGCGAGGTCCAGTTCGAGATGACGGCCGCGGGGCTCCCCAACACCTTCGTGCCGGGCCGCAACCTGCTGTTCTTCACCTACGCCGCCGCCCTCGCCTACCGTCGCGGCATTCGCACGCTCGTCGGCGGCATGTGCGAGACGGATTTCTCCGGCTACCCCGACTGCCGTAACGAGACCTTGCAAAGCCTCGCCAAGTCCATCTCGCTCGGCATGGACGCGCCCTTCACCATCGAAACGCCGCTGATGTGGATCGACAAGGCCGGCACCTGGGCGATGGCCGATGCTCTCGGCGGACCTGCCCTGGTCGACCTCATCGTCACGCACACGCACACCTGCTACACACCCGACCGAACGACTACGGCATGCCTGGGGCGTCGGCTGCGGCACCTGCCCAGCCTGCGGTCTCAGAGCAAAAGGATGGGAGCAATGGCAGACCGCCAAGAGCTGATCCGCGCCGTTGACCTCGCCATCGCCGGCGACTGGGAAGGCGCGCACAAGATCGCACAGCAGGACGAAACCGATCCGACCTCGTGCTGGATTCACGCCGTGCTGCACAAGATCGAAGGCGACGCCGGCAACGCGCGCTACTGGTACCGCCTTGCCGGCCAGTCCTACGAAGCCTTCCCCGACCCCAAGGCCGAACTCGCCGCCATCAAGGCCGTGCTGTCCTATTAACCCTGTTGCTTATCCCCGCGTCACGCTGCTCTGCTACAAATTCGGCATGATCCGACACGTCCGCCACAACGCCGGGGACTAGCCCATGGTCGATATCGCCACCGCCCCCTCCTTCCGTCTCGACGGCAAGCGCGCGCTCGTGACGGGCGGCGGCCGCGGTCTCGGCCTCGCCGCCGCGGGAGCCCTCGCCGATGCCGGTGCGCATGTGACGCTCGCGGCCCGCACCGCCGCCGAGATCGAGGAAGCCGCAGCCGCGATCCGCGCTCGCGGTCAGAAAGCCGACGCACTGGTGCTCGACGTCACCGAGCTCGCCGCCATGCAGCACACGATCGCCCAGGCCGAACCCTTCAACATCCTCATCAACAACGCCGGCACCAACCGCCCCAAGCTGCTCGTCGATGTCACCATCGACGACTTCGACGCCATCATGGGTCTCAACGTGCGGTCCGCCTACTTCGTGGCGCAGGCCGTCGCCCGCCGGCTCCTGGATGCAAAGCAACCAGGCTCCATCATCAACATCTCATCCCAGATGGGCCACGTCGGCGCCGCGCGCCGCACGGTCTACTGCGCCTCCAAGCACGCCATGGAGGGCTTCACCAAGGCCATGGCCATCGAGCTGGCCCCGCACAACATCCGCGTCAACAGCGTCGGCCCCACCTTCATCGAGACACCCCTGACCCGCCCCTTCTTCGAGAACGCTGCGTTCAAGGCCGAGGTGCTGTCCAAGATCAAGTTGGGGCGTCTCGGCCAGCTCAACGAAGTCACAGGCGCCATCGTGTTCCTCGCTTCCGAGGCTTCGTCTCTGATCACCGGTTCGGCTCTGGTTGTAGATGGCGGCTGGACTGCGGAGTAGGCACAACCGCAGACTGTGACCCGCACTCAACACCCGGGTCATGCAACACGCTGTTCCGTCCGTCTATTTTCTCCAAGTCAGTTCGAATCAGCTAGAAGCCCTCAATCCGCGCCGACGTAGGGGACGCTGCGGGTAGTCTCGGCATGCCGAGATCAACCAAATCAGGGGTGCCCTATGTCGCCAGCCATGCGGAAAGCCATAGACGTTCTGACGGCCATCGGACTCACTGCCGGAGTGTTCTTCGTGATCGTTGTAGCCAACAGCTTCCTGATGGCACGCGGCAGCTACATCCATGGCTTCAATCTCTGGTACAGCTTTATCCTGCGTCCCGACATCCTAGGCACCATGGTGCTCACGGCACTCGTCACCATGGCCTACGTGTTCTGGAAGCAGGGCGGACGGCCTAGAATCTAGAAAGCTCTCTCAACTCTCTCTAAGCCAACTCTCTCTCGTTCTCTTGAAGACCCGGCACCTCGCCCAAGGCTGCCGGGTCTTTCGTTTCTGAGCGTCCTACGTCTCGATCTTGAACGGATTGAAGTTGGTATCGCGGTCGTAGTGGTCCTCGTTCTCCGCACGCTTGAGGAACGCGACGACGCGATACGTGATGGGCAGGAACGCGATCTCGACCAGCGTCTTGGTGATGAACTGGCTGTAGACCAGCGTCAGCACCAGTTCGTTCGGCATGATGCCGGAGTTGTAGAACGCCAGCGGGTAGAACAACGCCGAGTCCACCGCCTCGCCCGCCACCGTCGATCCCACGAACCGCGCACCCTGGTAGCGCCCCTCGGTCCAGACTTTCATCTTGGCCAGTACGAACGAATTGACGAACTCGCCGCAGAAGTAGGCGAACATCGAGGCCAGCGCGATGCGCCAGGTGTTGCCGAACGCGATCTCGTAGACCTTCTGGTTGGGCCAGGTCGGTGCCGGCGGCAGCGCCACGATTACGGTCGCCATGATCGCCGCGAACGCGAGCGCGGCAAACCCGGCCCAGATCACCCGCCTGGCACGCGAGTAGCCATAGACCTCCGTGAGGACATCGCCGAACACGTAGGAAATCGGAAAAAACAACACGCCCGCGCCGAACGTCACGGCGCCGATCAACGGCAGGTCGATCTGCGCCGCCTTGGCCGGGCCGATGAGATTGGAGCAGACCAACACCACAACGAACGCAACCATGACGAATTCGAAGTAGCGATACCGCCGCGCCTGCGGCTGCTGCGTTCCCGATGCCTGCATTTGCGAGCCCCCGTCCCAGCGCCGCTTGACAACGACGCACCCCAACCTACCCATGACCCCATGTATAGCGTCAAAGAGATCTTCTACACACTGCAGGGCGAAGGCGCGAACGCGGGCCGCGCCGCAGTCTTCTGCCGCTTCGCCGGCTGCAATCTCTGGTCGGGCCGGGAACAGGATCGCGGCACCGCCCATTGCATGTTCTGCGACACCGACTTCGTCGGCATCGACGGGCCCGGAGGCGGCCGCTTTGCCACCGCCGACAATCTCGCCAGCGCTTGCCGCGCCATAACAGGCGCTGCAGGTGCAAGCCTCATCGTGCTGACGGGCGGCGAACCGATGCTGCAGGTGGACGACGCCTTGATCGATGCCCTGCACGGACAAGGATTCGAAATCGCCATCGAGACCAATGGCACCCTGCCCGTTCCACCGGCCATCGACTGGATCTGCGTCAGTCCCAAAGCCGGCACGGAGTTGAAGCAGCGCACCGGCCACGAACTGAAACTGGTTTACCCCCAACCGGAACTGCCACCGGAGGCCCTGGACGGCCTCTCCTTCGCCCACCGCTTCTTGCAACCCATGGACGGCCCAGAGCGCGACCCCAACACCGCTCTTGCCGTCGCCTACTGCAAAGCGCACCCGCGCTGGCGCCTCTCACTGCAATCGCACAAGCTGATCGGCATTCCCTGATGCCAGCGACAAGCCAACATCTGGATTTCCCACGCGAAATGGCCTAAGCAGCGGCCATGCGCATCTATAAGGACTTCCGTTTCGAAGCGGCTCATTACCTGCCGGGCGAATCTGTCTCGGCAAACAGCCGCATTCACGGCCACTCGTTTCGTGCCCGCGTCACCATCGATGGCCGCGTCGATCCCCACACGGGCTACGTCTTCCATTTCGACGAACTGACGAGTGCCATCGCCGAGGCGCGCGAGACGCTCGACCACCACCTGCTCAATACCGTCGAAGGTCTCGCCAACCCAACGCTCGAGCGCATCGCCGTGTGGCTGTGGAACCGCCTGCAGAACCGCGTGCTCGGGTTGGCCGAGATCGAGGTCGCCCGCGACAGCTGCCAGGAGGGTTGCATTTATCGCGGTCCTGAACCATCCGTTCTCGCAGCGGCCGAGTAGGACGCGATCCCATGGGCCGCAAAGCACCACCACAAATCACGGCGCTCGGCGGCTCGTCGCGCATCCCGGAGAGCCCGGAGAAGGCTGTGCTCGAACGTGTCGCCAACCCGCACTCCGACACGCACTATGTGGCCCGCTTTACGGCACCGGAGTTCACCGCGCTGTGCCCCGTAACCGGTCAGCCGGATTTCGCGCATCTCGTCATCGACTACGTGCCGAACCAGTGGCTGGTCGAATCCAAATCACTGAAACTCTACCTGTCTTCGTTCCGCAACCACGGCGCGTTCCACGAGGACTGCACGGTTGCGATCGGCAAGCGCATCGCCGCCCTGCTGGAGCCGCACTACCTGCGCATCGGCGGCTACTGGTATCCGCGCGGCGGCATGCCGATCGACGTGTTCTGGCAGACAGGCACGCTACCGAAGGGCGTGTGGCTGCCCGACCAGGGCGTTGCCCCTTACCGTGGGCGCGGCTGACCGTCAGACCGCGACGCTACCCGCGTCCCCACCGAGCGCGCGCCGTTCCACGCAAACCCCCTGCCCACGCGCCGGCCAAACAGCAACGTGACGGGGTCGATATGTCCGCCCGCTTTGGACTTCAATTCGTAGTGCACGTGCGGTCCGGTGGAGTGGCCCGTGCTTCCCAGAGCGCCCAGCATCTGGCCCTGATCCAGCATGACTCCGACCTTTGTGGCAACCCGCAGCAGATGGCCATACAGGTGCGTCCTGCCGAGATCGTCGCGCGTGACCACCGTATTGCCGTATCCGTTCCGCCAGCCCGTGAACGTCACCCTTTGCCGGCGCGTGGTTGCCTGCACCCGCGTGCCAAGCGGGCCGGCCAGGTCAATCGCTGGGTGGTACCGGCCCTGATGGAAAAGGCTGGTCACCCTTCCCCGCTCGAATGGCATGATAAATTCCGGCCCGTTGACGCTGCCGCTGTCGCGTTCGGTGGTCCCCTTACCAAAATCGAAAGACATCGCCTGCTGAAGCGACATGGGTGGCGGCATCCTCGTCATTGCCAGCCGATCGGGTAGGGTCAACGCCTTCTTTGCGCCGAAGCGCGAACTTGCTCTCGGGCCGACGGCGGGCCGGGCAATCAGCTCAGAAGGTATCTCGGGCGCATAGGCCATCGGCTGCACCATGCTCGCCCAGCTCTCGTCGAGCATGGCCTCGGAGAGGCCGGCAGACACGGACGGCGGACGATCGTCGGAGGCAAGGGGAGAGCGGGCAAATAATTCCTGAGGCAGCCCGCCGAAGGATCCGGCCGATGCCATCACCGTTAGCGTGCCCTGCGCCACCGCTGCACCGACGAGGCGCTCCTGCGCAGCGCGCGAGACTTCAGAATGCCCCAGGCCGGCTGCTCTTTCGAAACTCCCCGCCAGAAATCCGATCGAGAAAAACGCCAACGCCACCTTAGTGATACGCATGGCTGCTCATATGAAAAGTTGTCCCTGCATCGCACCCGTTGGGCCACGAACGCTAATGAGCGGCCAAGCGCTACGCGGCCGTCCGACGCAGGGCCTGCGTCATGTTGTAAAAAACATTTCACTATCAGAATGATAGGCGTTCATAGCTACACTGAAGGTCTCGCTTCAGCGTGACCGGTTTGCACCGGAACGTCAGCCGAACGCACAAAAAATGCGCACCTTTCGATATCAGACAGCCGAGCGCTTGTGCTTTTCGGCCCGCTTGAGATCCGGCGGCAGGGCCTCCTCTGCAAGCGTCGCAATCGCCTCGGTAAGCGCCATCACCTGCTGCTCCTGACTGCCGAGGCGCCGCACCGACACCGTGCGTTCTTCCGCCTCGCGCTTGCCGACCACCAGCATCACCGGCGTCTTGGACAAGGAGTGCTCCCGCACCTTGTAGTTGATCTTCTCATTGCGGATGTGGATGGGGTCGAACAACTCCTTGGTTTAGTTGGAGGTCTTTTCTCTACTGCAGCGCTGTTGGCAATAGATGGGCAGACGAGCGGGGCAAACCGGCTAGTGCTGGCCGCCTACCATCCCAAATAGTCATTCCTGCCAGCAACGTGGAGTACACCGCGAAGCACATGGGCCGGGCAGCTGTGCTCCAGGCTCTCCGCGACCCTGGCTCTGCCCAGTTCGGCGACGTGTGGGCCTACGAAAGCAAGAAGGGGCCCATGGTCATCTGCGGCTCAGTCAATGCGAGAACGGCTTTGGCGGCTTCACGGGGCCCAAGTTCTTCGTCGTAGGTGCTGGCTACACTTCGGTGCAGATGCAGGACACCACGCCGGGCTTTGCTGGCATCTTCAACAAGCTCTGCGCTGGCCGGACTTACGTCGCGCGCTGAACCAGTGGAAATCGAACTCGCGTGACTCGCACAAAAAAAAGGGGCCGCGCTCAATGAGTTACGTGGACGCCACATTCTCGCCGCAAGTGGGCTCAGCCAACTCTCTGACAGGATTGGGCTTTTCGACCTCTATTGACCCGCACTCCCCTCCCGGGCGTAGGGCAGATGCATTGGAGAGTCGACATAGCGGCCTCGTTCGCCGCAACCATTGCACCGGAGGGACCTGAGAGGCAAAGGGCGAAAGCCCCGGCAAGGCTACCCCGACGGGATGAGTGCCCGAGCTGGTAAGGGCGCGAAGCAGTGGGCTTTGTCCGTCACCAGAAATAGTCGCGGACGCTTTTTCGCGACCGACTTCGGCTTCACGGCATCGGGCGGCGGCATAGGTACTGGACCAGTCTCGGTGATGGCTGCGGCAGGTGGCGAGATGAGCACCGGCCCATGCCGCCAGTCACTCTCACCCTCCCACTGGTCTAGAATTGTCAGCCTTCCGAGCGTACGAAACCGCTCAAAGTTCGCGCGCACAGCACCTTCCTGCTGGCATATCGTGTACCGGAACTTCAGGGAAGGAAGGCGCCATGCAATCTCCCGAGCTGGGCCTACAGTCGTTCGACAAGCAGACGCTGTCGCTTCTTTACGGGGTGTTTGACCACGCCGTCGCTGAGTTGAAGGCCGAGTTAACAGACGTCAATCGCCATCGTATCCACACGGCCATCGCAAAGGAAATCATCCTCCTAGCCGCGGCTGGGCAGGTCGACCCCAATCAGCTCAAACACTACGCGACGTCTTGTGGCCGGAGCGCGATTTTTCGGTAAGCCGTGAGCGCGTTGATGGGTGCGCGTTCACGATCTCCACGCCCCATTTGCGTAGACCGGCGCAGCGGCATCGAGCCGTTCCATTGCTCTAGTGCAACGGTCGTCGGGTTCCTGAGCCGTGGTCCGTGGTCAGGTGCCAATGGCTGTCGCATGTCGAACCGAGCACGACGGCGTGTGGAGGCGCCTGTCGCGCTTTTTGGCCTGGGTGGTCAGCTGCGTCCAGGACGTCGGCCCAGGGTACTAGGGCGTGAACTCATAACAAAGGTCAGATGCCAACCGGGCGAAGTCCATCAAGCCTGATGACAGCTGTCACGACCGACCAGGGACTCGCCGTCGGGTAGCTGGTGCAGGAGTGAGCAAGCGAACCGGTATGTCAACCTAACGGCACTATTGCATGAACGGAGGTGCCGTTAGGGCCAGAGTGAATGTCAACTTTGCCACCGAATTGCTGCAACCGGGCCATCATCCCTGGGATGCCAATTCCCAGGCGGGATGGCTTTCCGTTCTGGTGTCCCGAGGTTTCCTCAGTTCCCTTCCCGTCATCGCTGATGACCAAACGCAGCCTGTTGCCCACACATCTGAAATTGACGGAGACGCGCTTCGCGGAGGCGTGGCGATACACGTTGGTCAATGCCTCCTGAACAATGCGGAGCAGCGCTTGCTGAAGCTGTAGCGAGAGTTGGTCGACCCTGCCGCTTGATTTCAACGTGATCTTCAGCCCAGTCCGCCTGCCGAACCCCTCAATGTATCGTCCGAGCGTTGCCGACAATCCCTCCTTTTGTAGCTCTGGTGGGTGCAGGAGATAGGTGAAGGCGCGGAGTTCCTTTGAGGCTTCCTGTAGTAATTCCTCGATTTCGTCTAGGACAGCGAGGGACTTAGTCCCTTCAGCGGCATCCAGTCTTATCCTCATCACGTTGAGGCCGATTGCCGCCAAATGCTGTGCGGTCGAGTCGTGCAGCTCATTGGCGATGCGTCGTCGCTCTTCGTCCTGAATAGCGAGCGCACACGCGTGATCCGCTTTCTTGCGCATGCTGATGTCCCGCGAGATCTTGGACACGCCGGTGATCTTCCCTGCAGCATTCCTGAGAGGGGACACCGTCAACGAGATATCGACCAGACTTCCATCCTTGCGGCGCCGGACAGTTTCATAGTGTTCGATCTGCTCGCCACGTCGTACGCGCTCAAGAATTAGGGTTTCCTCATGCTGGAGGTCCCCTGGAAACAAAACGGCGACAGATTTGCCGACGACCTCGTCAGCTGTGTACCCGAAAAGGCGTTCGGCTCCGGGGTTCCAGCTGGCAATCACGCCATTTAGGTCCTTGCTGACGATGGCGTCGTCAGAGGACTCGACGATGGAGGCCAGCAATTGCCCTTCCAGCTCTGCCTGCGAGCGGTCGGTGAGATCAACGAGCATGTTCACCTCATCGACGACATTGCCGGGCGCATCCTTCAGCGGTGTCGGGTAGGCCAACTCGGTTGCCAACTTCCTTTGCACATTCTCTCCAAGCGATGTTTGCGGCAAATGACTCGCCGCACTTCGAAGCCCCATGCGTCCGCAGAGTCAGGACTGAAAGTATCAGATGGGCTAACCGGCGATATCAGGTCTCTCAGCGCCTGAAACGAGGGTTAATACCTTCTTGTGAGGTGGCGCTCCCAATACCCCGCGCCATGACTTGCTGCTTCGCAACACTTCGGCCCTATTACACATTATCGCCGCCCCCCGCCGGTGCCGGAGCGAGGCCGACGGCAGGTCTGCTAACGGAGGTTGTTCTGACGTCACTAGATATCGCCGGGCCGCCCCAGCAGCCTAGCCCGGAGACCGATGCAATCGCCCTCTTATGAGTTCGCGGCCAACCCGGAAGCCTAGCTTGACAACGATGATGTTGGCTTTGCCGCGGAACCGCTCGACGTATCGTTGAACTCGGTCAGCTGCATTGTTTCACTCCGCATCCCTCTCGGCTTTGCGTGCTTCCACCCACAACAACACTTCGAACAATGACCATCCCACGCGAGATCGGCCGAGCTTGATGCGTCGAGGAAACTCGCCGAGTGCCTCCAAACGCGCGATGTGCGTCGGATGGTAGAGCACCATGGCTCTGAGTTGATGTTGGTCGATGATCCTATCGTACTGGTCATTGTCGTGCATGTGGTTCTCTCTGTTGCTGCATGCATTGCGAATGCGATGCGTGTGGTACTTAGCTTCCGCATGCTCGCGCCACTGCTCGGAGTGTTGACCGCAGGGTTGCAACGACGCTGTGGCCGCCAAATGCCGTTCAGTTTTTTCCTGTCAGCTGAAAAACAAGTCGAGCCAGTCCATTGCATTTTGCGGCTGAGATGGTCCACCAACTGATAGCCATTTGGCGCTAGGCGAGCCCGGCGCCTCTGTGCTTTATGACGTGTTGATGGCGCCCCACGGATACCAGCGGGGGCGTTGGCGCGCATCTTCAGGTGCGTCGGGGAGTCCGAGGGCCACTTCGGGCTCCCGCCAAGTGTGGATTCGCGCACTCCACATTTCCTTGTTACGAGTTGGGACCCCTTTCGCCGGGGGTATGGAGCCGCGCCAACGCCCTCTTTAGGCGCAATTCCATAAGCACGGGGGTGCGCTGCTACCCCGCTGAGCGACCCCCGTGCTTGAACCCCCTAAGCGACGAGGCTGCTACGATCCTCGCGGTCGAGGTGGACTATCTCAATCACCAACTCCAAACGCCGGTCGTTCAATTGCTCTATGCGTCCGCGCGTCTCGAACGTCTTTTCCTTCCGCTTGTACAAGGCTCGCCATTCGGCGTTCACCTCGCCCAGCCATTGGCGCAACAGCACGCGTCGGTCTCTGTTGGACATTGAAACCCCCGATTTCAGTTGCCCAAGACATGCGTGCCATTCGCGTCGTGACGAGTTGACCAGATTGCAGCTGTGGAAAGCCGTGCCAGAGGCGCCGCTATGGCCGATTACACGCCCTGGAGCCGTTGAGGTCACAGTCTGTGATGTCGCTCATCCCGTAGGCCGGGTGGTGACGGGGCTTACCAACTGGCATATTGTATCCCGGGGACCATAGGGAAGGTTCGCCGATGCCACGTGCTGGTCTTGGCTTACAATCGTTTGACCCAAAGACGCTGGCGATTTTTATGCCGTCTTCGACGACGTCGTCGCTGCACTGGATGCTGAGATAACAGACGCCAATCGACATCGTATCCACACAGCCATCGCGAAGGCCATCATCGACCTTGGCAAAACTGGACAGCTCGACCCGGCGCAGCTCAAACGCTACGCGATGGCTCAAGCCCGGAGCGCGATTGTTCGATAGGCGCGCCACAAGAGGGTAACCCGGCCCTCACTACGTTAGGAAGTCGAGCTCCCCAGCTGTACTATGCGGACTTGTCGGGATCAGTAGCCTCCTCGATCTGGATAAGTCGCGGTACGAGGCTCACGAGCCATGCAACGCCGATCCCCAGAGCAGTCTCGATCAGGCGGTTCCATGCAAAAGACCACGGATTCTCCCCATAATTGAGCATCACCAACGCACTGATGTATCCCGCAACCTTTGCTCCGGCGCTCACTTTGAAAATGTGACAGACTACCATCGCCGCTAAAATGCCGAGGCCGACAGCCCACTCGACTGGTTTGAACACGGCCCAGATTGCCATTCCGCACGCAGCTCCGATGACGGTCGCAGCCAACCTTTGCAGTCCAAGCTTCGTCGTCTCTGCCGGCGAAAAGTCCGTTACGATAATCGCGGAAATAAGAGCGTAGATTGGGTGCTCCAGAGCAAACATTTTCGCCAAGCCATACGATACGGTCGCGGCTACCGCGGCGCGAAAGGCCAACTGGCTGCTACGCAGTATCGGCTTTATGCTCGGGGCTGATAGCACCGCTTTGAGTTGATCGGTACACCCTACTTCTTGTTGCGCGCGTCGTTACACTTGCCGTCCTTCCAATACATGAAGGTCCCACAGCCACCCGGTCGTTTTGCAGCGGTCACAGGTGCTCCACGCACCGTCGACTTCCGGGGCGCACGGCCGCTCCGACGTGGCGCGGCATCGGCCTTGTGCGCGACATGTTTGGAACGAGTGCCTTTTGCGTCTGCCGAGGGTAATGGGCCGAGCATGGTTGCAGATAGCGCCGCAGCGCAGAGCAACAAGAATCCTGAGCGCATTGATTTCCTCCAGCCTTGGCATGAGTGAAAAGCCGCGCCCTGACGGATTGCCGGGCGCGGCCCGGTCTCGAAGTCGCGCCCTGACTTCTGGCCGGGCGGCTTCATGTGTGCGCACCGTGAAAACGGGTCTGCGTGTCCCGTGTTCCCGTCCGCCGGAAAATATCTTTGTACGGTTTTACACCCTCGCGACTGCCTACACCGCACGTTCTTGCTTCTGTCCATTCTGCGCACGCGCGGCACGCGCTCGGCCTGGCTGACTTCCCATGCCCAGCAGCGGGGAGGATCGCGCTGGTGACATCCTGCCTGCTTATCGGGTGTCCGCGTCGCACCGTTCCCAGCAATTCATCAATCCAAGCTTGAGCGTGACGTGCGGCGGCATTGCTTGTCTGCTGCTGGCGATCCGGCGGTATCTAGCCCTGGGAACAGACAGCAATCTCCTTGGTTATGCGATTAGCGTTTGGCAAAGGAAGACACACCATGGCCACCAGTACCGTACATCCAAACCACCAACTGATCTCTAGCGAGGATGTCGAAGGAACGAATGTCTACGACCTGAAGGGCACCAAGATAGGCGACATCGACCACCTCATGATCGATAAGGTGTCAGGCCGAGTAACCTACGCCGTGATGAGCTTCGGCGGCTTTATGGGCCTGGGTCACAGCCACTATCCAATCCCGTGGACCGCCCTGAAGTACGATATGAAGTTGAACGGTTACGTGACCGGCATAACCGAGAAGCAGCTGAAAGACGCTCCCGCCTTCAGCGATGATTTCTGGTCGGACCGAAACTGGGAAGCGCAGACATACAAACACTACAACGCAAGCCCCTATTGGGCTTAGCGATTGGGTCGCTGATCATGCCTATCTGACGCCGCGGTGGCTAAGATATCTGCCGCCGCTGCATCGAAGGTCCAGGTTACGCCCTCGCGCGCGAAGGTCAGTTGGGGTGTGGCGTTTAGCTTGTCCGCGGCAAGGCGCTCGATGAGCAATCTGCCAAAACCACTGTGGTCTGGCGGCTCAACGGGAGGACCACCTTGCTCCCGCCAGGACATATGAAAGCGTGATACCCCGTCGACCTGACCGAGCGACCACTGCACAGCGACCTTGCCGATGAATGACGAGAGTGCACCGTACTTTGGTATGAACGCACGGCTCTCAACCGGTGGACCTTTGGAGCGCTCAACCAGGTCGCGGTGGCCATCAGTGGAAAAAGGTAGTTGCCGCTGCGGCGAAGCCCATCTCCCAAGAACCAGCGGTGCAAATAAGGGTTTAGCCTGACTCCGCTCGGCCTCGATGCCTGCGACAACTGTGCGATCCAACCTTCGCGGAGGTGACCATGAGCCGGATCGCTGTTTTCATCGCTTGCGCAATCTTGCTGGTTCTTGCTTTGCCTGAGCAAGCATCCGCTCGTCGCGGCGGTGGTGGCTTCCGTGGCGGCGGATTTCGAGGTGGAGGCTTCCGTGGTGGTGTGGGCCGCGGCTTTCGCGGTGGCAGACGCGGCATAGCTGGGCGGGGAGGACGAGGCTGGGGAGGCCGAGGCCGAGGCTGGGGCTGGGGTGCTGCCGCAGCGGTCGCGGCGCTGCCCTACTACGGCTATTACGGCGGCAACGGCTACTACGGCAGCAGCTACTACGGCGGCTACGGCTACGACGGCTGTCGCAGGAGGGGCTACGGCTATCGCGGGTGGTGAGTAGTTTGTTCGTCGCGCACCACAGCACCCGACCCATGCCCAAAGGTTGGATCGTCGTTGTTCGCCGCCGTCCCTGGGGCAGCAGGCGCGAACTATGGGATTGCGCGATACCTAGCGCCAAAGCTGCAGAAAAAGCGGTTCGGCGCACCTGCGAACTCGCAGACGTGGTCATGATAACTGCTCATACGCCGTTGACCGCAGCAGAGGTCGGTCTGCTTGGTCTGCAAGATCGACAGATACTGAAGCGCTACCCTGGTTGAGTTTGCGAGTGCTCCCCAATGAAAACCCACATCATTATGGACCGCCGTGGTGACACAAGGCACGAGTTCGACGCAACCTGTCCCGTCGCCCTGGCCGAAGCGGAAGCGCGTTTCCTCGATCTCACCGGCAAAGGGTTTTGCGCCGTTGAACTGGGAAGGGACGGAAAACACTCCTTGCTGCGAGGGTTTGATCCCGAGGTCGAAGAAACACTATTCATACCCCAGCTTGTAGGCGGTTGAGGATCATGTGGCGGCGACTGCTGGATTGTCCTAGGTGGGAATAGCAGAGTGCAGCGGCACGCGGTGCTCGTCTCCTGCGGGACAATCTTTCCCCCGAGCAACTAGCTGCCTATCGCAAGGGCGGCTCATTCGATGTCATTGGCGGAGATACTGGTAGACGATACAGAATTTGTCGCGCCAGCTTGATGAATATTTCTGAGTTTGACGCTGACGGCCATCGCGTCTGGACATGGTGTTTTTGCCCTGAAGGCAATCTCGTACGTGGCGACAATATGCTGGCGCAGAAGCTGGCGTTGGAATTGTTCGAAACCGAAGCATTGGCAAAAGCAAATAGACATCCGCCCGGCATGCTATATTCATTCTAACAACAAGTCTCCCGAGCCCTTGCGCCTCCGTTGCGCGGTTGTCGCGCTCCGCGGCCAACATGATGGCAGGAGTCTGGGAGCGATTTCGTCCGGATGCTGGCGATCCTGCAGGCACGGCCATTCAGCGGGATCGTTCAAGCAAACAACAAGGACCGGGAGGCGAGATGGACGATACGGATATCAACACCCTCGACCCCGAAGCTTTCGAGCGGATGCTGCATGACAGATGGGCTGTCAGCAGGCGCGACATTTACGTTGGAGCCATCGCGCCGCCTCGTTCGCTCGATGCATCTCAGCCGACGCGTCCAGCACAAGCGCTAAGGCGACTCAAGATTTCTCAATCAGCTCTTGTTGCCGTCCTAGTTACCGGCCGTCTGCCGCGTCCGGGAAGGCTGGGCAGAGGTGAGGTGGCGTGGCGGAGGGATGAAGTCGAAGCCTTGATTTCTGTGAATGACCTGTAGCACTGGGCTCAAGTCCAGGATGGTTCGGCTGCTGAGGCCGCAGCCTCCTTGGTGACGGCGTGCGCACAGCCAGAGCAAGGATCAAGGCGCAAATCCGAGCCTGCGGCGGTCCCGCAAGAACCTATACCCAATGCCTGAAGGTATGCGAGTGCCTCCAAGGCAAGGACTGCACGCGACACTGCGACAGCATCTACAAGAAGTAGCCGACCAACCAGTCGAGCAGTGGCGGCCGCAATCGACGTAGCTTCACCTCTGCAAGCGTCACTACGGATTCTGTGGGCGACCTAAGAGGCGCAACATGCGTCTACTCATGATTGACGCTATACTTCGCGTTTCACGGCGGCGGAGACATGGCGATGCGAGTCTCGATTGTTAGAAGAAGGCGCGTGGTGAGTGGGCCCCGCGCTGAGCGGACGTTTTCCGTTGACCTACAATTTCGCGACGACATCTGGCGGCACTCACAGACCATCGTTGTCAGCGGAGAGGAACCAGTAGCACCGCAGCTGGAACACTCAGCTCGCGCTATTCTGCGACAGCATGGCAAGGGTGAAAGGTTCCAATGGGCGGCGTCTAGACCAAGAAGCGCTCGATAGCAGCTCTGCTCTTCAGCTCCTCCAGAGTCCGGTCCTAGCCGTCTTGCTGTCGCCGCGACCATCGAGCCGCCTCCCCACTTTGTCCACATGTTTGACTTGTACTGGAAGCCCCACGCAGCCATTACGCGGAGTCCTTCCGGCAGTAGGGCGTTGGGGCACCAAAGATAAAGATGCGCCGCTCACGCCGAGTGGTAGGCCCAGAGTATTTGCTTATCTCTTTTCAAGGGCTCGCGCGAGCGTAGCGGCCACGCCGTCGGCCTCTTTGTCTTCAGGGATTAGACCATCGGAGCTGGGTCTGAACAACGGAGCCAGCACGAGCGCGCGATCCTTCTCGTCGACCTTCTGGTTGCTGGCAAGGGCGAGGTAGGTCTTGGCCATGGTGACGCGTTGTTTGGCGTCGATGGCCATGTGGCGTTCGCTGATGTAGAGGCGCTGCAAGAAACGGCCAACCCAGAAGGCGATCGTGGTGGCGGCCAAGACAGCCGCAGACATCAAAACAAGTAGGTGGTTGAACTTGTTCTCCGCGCTCAGCGCCAGTTGGTAGGCGTGGTCGTAGGCAAGGTAGAACAGGAATCCCAGAGAACCTGTGCCGACCAACGCGTAGAGAGCCAGAGCATTTCCCCACCAGAACGCGGCGCGCTTATGCGACCGGCACTTTTCTGTCCAATACTCGACGGGGCCTTCCAGCTCCATTGCTGTGGTGTATCGGGAGTGCGCTTCTTCGAGGCGTTTGATGATGGCGTCGCGTGTTGAGCAGAACTCCTCAATCAACTTCGCGACCTTGTCCCCGTGCTGGGTGTA
The DNA here is from genome assembly GCA_963814055.1 of uncultured Alphaproteobacteria bacterium. Lineage (GTDB taxonomy): Bacteria > Pseudomonadota > Alphaproteobacteria > Rhizobiales > Hyphomicrobiaceae > AWTP1-13. The sequence goes on along the minus strand of CAWFBJ010000017.1, from coordinate 322,274 downwards.
CGCCGCGTTGCCGTCCTTGACGGTATTGATGGCGGCGTCCTTGAGCAACTCAAGGGCAGTTTGGTTGGTTGCGTGCAGATCAGCCATGATCTGGTTGTTATCAGCGGCCATTTCCTCGAATGCTGCGCGAGCGACGTTAGCAGCCTTGGGGTCGATGCCGGCATCGAAGAGTACCATTGCCGTGCGACCCTGGCGTGCCGGGTGCCGGTAATTGTACGGTGCACCGATGTCACTCTTGATGCTGGCCTCGCCAAGCCACGCGGCGAGTGCCGCCTGAGCGACATGCTCGCCGTCAGGCAGGCCCTTGAGCGACGTAATGAACCTCGCTCGTGCCGTCGTGGAGACTATGCCGCTGGCGGCGTATTCGGCGACGTGGCGACCAGCCGAGCCCTGGGCATTCTGGTCGGCGGGATTGGCCTTGAACTTGCTGTACTCGTTGTAGGCACCATTGAGCTTCGAAAAGAGCTGATCCCGGCGCTCGTGATTGGCAAAGGCGATCTCGGCATGCAGATTCTTTTGCGCCCATTTCCAGTACAGCCGTTCGGCGTCGATCCAGCTCAGCACCTCCTCGACGTTGGCAAAGCGGAGAGTGTTCCCTTCCCGGACGTCGAGGGCGAGAAACGGTTCGGGCTTGAGCTTGGCGGTTGCTGCCATGGCGGTCTCCGTCGGACCAGCCTACGAAGTGATTCTTTGAACCCAGCTACGACAATCTACGGTTTTCAACAGCATGCGTGTGATTGCGCCAGCCTCCTGCAAGTCACGACGGCGTTAGATGTCGAGGTCCTGCAGCGAGTCCTTGGCGGGGTCTAACTCTTGGATCCAGGTGGTCAGCCGGTGGGCCGCATCGACATGCCGGACGAATGCTTTGAGCAGCTCCTGGAGTGCAGCCGTGGTGAAAAGGTCGGTTGCCTCGCTGTCGACGACTGCGTTCCAGATGCGCTGCTGACTGTCGGTCAGGTCGGATGGTGCTGCCGGACGACCATCAACGGCTGGGGCTGCTACTTCCTGTGATGCTGCTGACCTGCGACCACGCTTCGATGACATGCACCTACTTAGGAAGCAGGCTGCACTCTGGCGCCGGGAACCATGTGCTCAGGTAGTTGTTGCTAGACCAACTGCCTCACTTTTCTCCATAGGTGAAGCGGCCAGCGGCGGACTGGAGTGCCCCGTCGCGGTGCCCTCGGCATTCGCACCAGGTCGGGGGCATCTTCCTGTCCGGCAATGTAACGATTTTTGAGTTTTTGTCGGGGCCGCCGGTGGTCCAGGGCGCGCGCGCGAGAGATTTTCCTCCCCCTATCGTTCAGATACCCAGTGATGATGGGGGTCGAGTGGCATGCCGAGCCTCGTGCTTCCTCTCGCTGCTTGCTGGCAAAGTGACGTGAGCTGCACAAGGACTGCAGGTTGGTGGCGTCAGTAAACAGGGGGCTGGCGTTCTGCCGACTATGATGACGCCATCACCCGGCGAGGCCATGGCTCGGTGTTGTGGATGCCGGTCGGGTGCCACTCGGGGCAACGAGCAGCGCTATCAAGATCATGGGGCGGCAATGCTCTGCATCCTCCCACCGGAGCCAACTCCGTGTGCCGGAGCCATCCAAGCCCCTTCGAACACGGTTAGAACCTGCTGCACTTCTCCTTCGCTTGCGCCCCACAGCACCAATGCCGCGTCGAATGGAGCCGTGTTCTTGCCGTCGTCAAACCGTAACCGACTAGGAAGGAACACAGCGTTGCCCGAGCCGACGACGTTTTCTCGCCACCAACGTGTTCCGACCCGGGCAGGAACAAGCGCTATGACTAATCGTGCTCGTCCACTTGCAACTTCACGTCGGCACTTGGCAACCCACAAGCCGATGGTCCTGCCGTAAGGCGGGTTGCAGTACACGCTTCCGAACCAGGGCCGGAAGAAGTCCATCCTCAGCTGCGCCATAGTGCATCCGAGCGCGCACGTTGGGTGGAGTTGCGGCGGCTGCATCCAGGTCGAACTCGCCGAAGATGCCGTACAGGCGATCCAGCAGCCATTGCGGTGTGCGCCAATCGCTTCGCTCTGACGACAGCGCTGGGCCGCGGTAGAAAGTGCCAGCGACCTTCTCCTTGAATGTCAGCTGCGTCCCGAGCGCTTGTAGGATCGCTCGCAGTACATCCACGCGACCAACTGAGCGTGTCTCCAGTCTGATGACTGCGTCGCGTCCGATGCCAGCTCGCAGCGCCACCTCGTTCTGAGACAGGCCACGGCGCTTTCTCAGAGCAGCAACACGCTCGCCCCATGTCTGTCCTGGCGGCAACCCTGCGAGTTCGAGGCAAGCGGCTTCCAGAGCCTTGTGCAGTGAGCTGAGTTGGCCCTTGCCGTCGCGAAGCCGTTTGACCGTCGCACGCGAGATCCCGGCGGCCAAATCCAGTCGGGGTTGTGTTACACAGTTCTTCAAGTGTTCCGCGCCAAATGTTACGGAACACCGACATGAGCTGAGTCGTATTTGTGCGCAAGTCAGCCTTTGTTGAGCTCGATGCCGGGGGCATCCGTTTGCGCATGTGGAGTAATGGTGCTGCTTGACATTGCTTTAGGCGTTCCCCCGTGAGTGGTGCTCCATGGCACTCAGTAGAGAGCCACCGAACACAGCCACAATCTCAACGTCCGGACAGCACCTTCCCGCCTGCTCGATCGAGACATGAACTGGGTCATCTTGCGCAAGCCGGAAACCTCAACGATGGTGTCGCTTCCTACAACGAACGGCTTTCACGGATGCCGGTTTTCGTATGTCGGGGAAGCCGGAGCGCAAGAACTGACGCTATTGTTCTTGCTCATGCAATGCCTGACGATGCGCCAGTATGAAATCCAACACTTCATCGGTTGAGGCATCAAACTCAGCCCCCAGTACGATCGCCCCGGAAGCGACGTGCCGTATCCGGTAGTGTCCGCGATTGCGCGGATTATTCAGGCTACTCTTCGCCACCGAGAAGCCGAGCTGGTGTGCGACGCTGTGGAACCTTTGGTTAAAGTCATCCATGGCACTGCCCCATAAAAGGACTGATAAGTCCTTAAGGAGCAAGCCGCGTGCCACCTGCGGTTGCATGATTGAAGGATGAGCACGCAGCGCGATAGCAAACAGCGAGTTGCGTTGGTCCAGCGCTGGCCGACGCTGCGCTACGGACCGCGGTGGAAACGGCTGCAGTCCAACCCGGTGGCCACGCGCGCCCTGGCAAATCTACCTAAGCCAAAGGTGCCTTCGGCTGGTCGCGTGGAGTATGCTGCTTGTTCGGTCAGGTCATACTCGCACGGCTAAGGCACGATCCTTTTGATAAGGGCGTGGGTGTCGTCGATGCGGCCTTTGACATATCTCATCTGCTCGTTCCAAAGGTCAATCGGCGAGCGGCAGCTGGCTAAGCGCATTTGGAGATCGACGAACGCCGCAGCATTCCTGCTCATAAGACCGAGCCAAGCTTCCGGTGTTTGGAACATTTCCGCTGGTTGCCGGAGGACTGAGTCCTCGTTGGCTCGCGCCGCCATGCTTCGCACCTTCCGCTTGGACTTCACAGCGCTCTTGCTGTTACGTGATCGTTGCTTTGCCATGGGTGTGGTCCTTTCCTTGGCAACGCGTTCGGCAAACCTTAGTTGCCTCGTGCCTTAACTGAGCAAGCTGAAGCATTGCCTAGCACGGGAACGGCGGTCGACGACGCAGTTCTGAGCGAAGAGGAGGCCAAGTCATCGCCAGCGCAAACGAGGGCTCCACCGCGATGGTAAACCACCCCTCGACCGTGATGGAGTGATGGATTGGATCCGCCAGTGGCGCTACCCTCCATCGAGGGCGGATGATGGGCGACGGCGCCTTGGTCGAGACACAGGTGGGCTATCGGATTTCGAGAAAGAAGCCAGAGCGTCTGCCAATACGGGACTAAAATGTCCACCCGGATAGACGGTGGAAACAGGCCGTTCTCCGAGCTTCGACGTGTAGGGGTTGCACGTCAAGAACGCTCTGGCTCTCCTTCTTCCCCGGAGCGTCGGCAAACACTAATGGAGGAGAAGGCCACAGCACACTACACTCTCCCAATGGTTAAACCATCCGTGTAAGTGCTTATTCTCCCCGCTGCGATTACCAGCTCGGCTAAATGCGCTGTCGCAGTGCTCTCCTGAGTGCTGTGTGGTCAGGGCATCTGGCCAGCAACAACTAGGTCAGCAATTCGCCTCGCTGGCCTTTTTTTGCATATAGGCCTCGAACTCCGCCTCCTCGGCAGCTTCACGCTGGGCCTCGGTCCTCGGGTCGTAGACATACCAAACGCTCGTGACCTGATGACTCTCCCGGCAAACGTGAATCTGACGCACGAGGAAGCCTTGCCGCTCCATCTCCTGACGTCGCTCATCATTATATTTGAAGCTCATGGCACGGCCCCGAGAAGGGCAATTGCCATACCGACCGCGGCACACACGACAGCCATGATGGCGACGGTCAGGACGAAACGCGGGGCCGGGCTCATAGCGCACCGACCAACCGGCTGACGTGCGCCCCCCAGGTCTCCAGCGCCCCACGCATCTCGTCAACGCGCAGGCTGTGGTTGTAGTGCCGTCTGCTTGTTGTTGGCGGGGCGTGGTTCAGGATCCGCTCGATAACCTCATCAGAGACCCCCAGGTCGCCCATCCCTGTCGCTGCGCTTCTCCGCAGGTCATGGGGGGTGAAGCGTTCGGTGATGCCAGCCACGGTGTTCAAGCGAGAGAGCATCGTGGCGGCCGAACGACAGCAGAGCGGCCGATTGCTCCGGCGGCTTGGGAACAACCACCGACTGCAACCTGACTTCTCCATCGCGTCCCGCACGACATCGAGAGCCTGGGGCGATAGGGGCAACACATGTGCCCGGCGACTCTTGGTGCGCCCGGCTGGAATGACCCAGACCCTTTGCTCCAGGTCGAACTCGTCCTTCGAAGCCTTCAGTACCTCGCCGATGCGCGTGGCCGTCAGAAGCTGCAGCCTGAACGCGAGTTGGAAGTGTGTGGGGACGTTCCAGACGTGACGGATCTCAGAGGCAGTGAGGACACGATCCCTCGGCTTGCTCGGAATGGGCTTCAGGCTAAACGTCGGATCTGTTTCACACCGGCCGGTCGAGACGCCCCAGCGGTAGATGGCGCGCGTCACCTTCAAGGCCTGATTGGCACTGGCTGGCGCATCCCTGGCCACAACACGCTCCATGATGCGAGCGATGTCGTGCCGCTTGACCGCTTCTGCGCGGTGGCCATTGAGGTGCGGTAGGATGTCGCGCTCCAGGGCATCCTTTACCGCCCGGGTCCAAGCCGCAGAGTGCCGGTCCTTGTGCGCCTCGCGGTAGTCGTCGCTGATGCGCCTGAAGGTCATGGTGGCCATTGGGTCGACGGCCAGCGGATCTCTGCCGACGCGCACGCCAGCTAGGCAATCCAGGGCCAGCTCCTTAGCCTGCTGAAGGCCGACCGTGGGGTAGCTACCGAGGCCGACCTTCCGCCAGGACGACGTGACGGGGCTCTTGTAGAGGCAGGCCCATGACTTCGTGCCACGGTCGTTCACGAGGAGCACCAGCCCCCGGACGCCAGCTACTCGGTACTCAGTGCGTCGGCTGATAGGGCGCGCAAGCTGGCAGGCACGCTCGGTGGATAGGAGGCGAGTCGATAGCTTGGGCATCTGTGGGCAATCCCGGGGCAATAGGAGCGCCCGAACCCACCCATGTTCACCGCTGTCGAGCAGACCTCTTCAAGTCAGGCGGCAGGGCCTCCTCTGCAAGCGTCGCAATCGCCTCGGTAAGCGCCATCACCTGCTGCTCCTGACTGCCGAGGCGCCGCACCGACACCGTGCGTTCTTCCGCCTCGCGCTTGCCGACCACCAGCATCACCGGCGTCTTGGACAAGGAGTGCTCCCGCACCTTGTAGTTGATCTTCTCATTGCGCAGATCGATTTGCGCGCGCAGGCCCGCCTGGTGCAGAGCGCCTAGCACTTCCTCGGCGTACGCATCGGCGTCCGACACGATTGTGCACACCATCGCCTGCACCGGCGCGAGCCAAAGCGGCAGATGCCCCGCGGTGTTCTCGAGCAGGATGCCGGCGAACCGTTCCATCGACCCGAAGATGGCGCGATGGATCATCACCGGCGTCTTCTTCTCGCCGTCGGCATCGATGTAGAAGGCGCCGAAGCGCTCGGGCAAATTGAAGTCCACCTGCGTGGTGCCGCACTGCCAGTCGCGGCCGATGGCATCGCGCAGAACATACTCGAACTTGGGACCGTAGAAGGCGCCCTCGCCCGGGTTGATGCCGGTCTTGATCTTGCCGCCCGACTGGTCGGCGATCTTCTTGAGCACATCGGCCATCGCCGATTCCGCCTGGTCCCACAGAACGTCCGCGCCGACCCGCTTCTCCGGCCGGGTGGAAAGTTTCACGACAACTTCCTCGAATCCGAAGTCGCGATAGATCGACAGGATCAGGTCGTTGATCTTGAGACACTCGTCGGCCAGTTGCTCGTGCGTGCAAAAGATATGCGCATCGTCCTGGGTGAAGCCGCGCACGCGCATCAAGCCGTGCAGTGCGCCCGAGGGCTCATAGCGGTGCACGATGCCGAACTCGGACACCCGATAAGGCAATTCCCGGTAGGACCGCAGGCCGTGCTTGAAAATCTGGATGTGGCCCGGGCAATTCATCGGCTTGATGGCGAACTCGCGTTCGTCCTCGGTCACCGTGGTGAACATGTTCTCGCGAAATGTCTCCCAGTGCCCCGAGGTCTCCCACAACGACTTGTCGAGGATCTGAGGCCCGTTCACCTCGCGATAGCCGACCGCGTTTTGCCGCCGCCGCATATAATTGATGAGACCCTGAAACAGCTCCCATCCCTTCGGGTGCCAGAATACGACGCCCGGCCCCTCTTCCTGGAAGTGGAAGAGATCCATCTCGCGGCCCAGCTTGCGATGGTCGCGCTTCTCGGCTTCCTCGATCTGCCTGAGGTAGGTCGCAAGCTCCTGCTCGGTTGCCCAGGCGGTTCCGTAAATGCGCTGCAACTGAGCGTTGTTATGATCGCCACGCCAATACGATCCCGCGAACTTGGTGAGCTTGAAGGCTTTACCGATGTGGCCGGTCGCAGTCATGTGCGGACCGCGGCACAGATCGAGCCACTCGCCTTGCTTGTAGATCTTCAGCTCTTCACCCGCAGGGATTGCATCGACCAGCTCGATCTTGAACAGCTCGCCCTTCTTCTTAAAGAAATCCTTCGCCTGCTCGCGGCTCCAGAACTCCTTCGTGAACGGCGCGTTGCGCGCGATGATCTCGTGCATCTTCGCTTCAATCTTCGCCAGGTCGTCGGGATGAAACGGCTCTGCCTTGGCAAAGTCGTAGAAGAATCCGTTCTCGATCACCGGACCGATGGTCACTTGGGTGCCCGGCCACAGTGTCTGCACGGCTTCGGCCATCACGTGCGCCGCATCGTGACGGATGAGTTCCAGCGCTTCGGGATCGGTACGCGACACGATCTTCACAGCCGCATCGGCATTTATCGGATCGGCGAGGTCGGCCAGCTGGCCATCCACGACCATTGCCACAGCGCGCTTCGCCAGCGATTTGGCAATGCTTTCGGCGAGTTCCTTGCCGGTGATGCCCTTTCGCACCGACCGCTTGGCGCCATCCGGAAACGTTACGGTGATTTCGCTCATGGCCTTCCTCTCACTCGCTGCATACCACGCAGGTAAGGTGGACCGACGCGAGGCACCCGAAGCGCCGAGCGTCGAGGCGCTGCTTGTGCTCCCCGGGTCCAACCCTGTCAAGACGACGTGTCCTGGCCATTCCCTCTGACGGCAGAATGCCTCATTGCTGCCCCGGCAATCTGCTATCGGCGGTTCATTGGAATTCCTCGATTGCGGAGGTAAATTCCTGTGCTAGCTTGCGAAAGTGCGGGCATGACGAAAGCCCACGGATGATGGGCCATCTGCACACCCGGCGAACACCGATGTGTAGCGGTACGGTTTCGAGGGGAGGGATGAAAGTGCGACCGATCGCGTGCTTTGGCGCCGTGCTTGCTGCGGTGCTGCTTGCTGCGCTTCCGTTGACTGCTGAAGCGCAGCAACCCGCCCAGGTCAAACGACCAGGTCCGCCGCCCACCCCTGCAACTCGCTACGCAACACAGCGCGACACGCTCAATCAGAACACCGTCACGGTGATCTCGGGCAATCCTAACGGCACCTACCTCTACCTGGCCTACGACATGTCGGCCGTGCTCGACGACGGCAACGACCTGCGCATCCTGCCGGTGATCGGCAAGGGCGGTTACCAGAACGTCATGGACGTTCTGCACCTCAGGGGCGTGGACCTTTGCATCACCCAATCCAACATCATGACCTATCTCAAGAAGACCGGAGAGATGGGACCCAACATCGAGAACAGGCTGGCGTTCATCACCCGGCTCTACAATGAGGAGATGCACGTCCTCGCCGGCCCGGGCATCAACAGCGTGAAAGAGCTCGACGGCAAGAAGGTGAATTTCAGCGACGTCGGCAGCGGCACGCAGTTTTCGACTCGCCTCATCTTCGAGTTACTCGGCATCAAGGCGACGGAAATCAACGTTGGGCAGGCCGACGGCTACCAGATGGTCAAGTCGGGCGAGATCGCGGCCACGGTGCTGATCGCGGGCAAGCCGGCGGGCTCCTTCGGGAAGTTCAAGCTAGAGCCCGGCATGAGGCTTCTGCCAGTTCCTTACGCGGAGGTGCTTGAGCAGGACTATTTCCCGGCCAAGCTGACCTCGGAGGATTATCCGGGTCTCATCGAAAAGGGTAGTTCGGTTGATACCGTCGCGGTTGCCTCCGTGCTCGCCGCCTACAACTGGCCGCGCGACACGGACCGTTACCGCCGTGTGGCCACATTCATCGATGCGTTCTTCGCAAAGTTCCCCGAGTTCCAGAAGCCGGCGCGGCACGCCAAATGGCGCGAAGCGAATATCAACTCCGCCTTGAAAGGGTGGAAGCGTTTCCCTGCCGCCGAGGAATGGCTGGCGAAAAATCCCGCGCAGCGATCGCCGACCGCCAGCGTCGCCATCGACCCCGGCATCGTGCGTGCGCAGGCTGCCAAAGCCGCGCCCAACGATCCCGCTGCTCAGGAGCGATTGTTCCAGGAATTCATGGAGTGGGCGAAGTCGCAAAGCAAGCGATAGCGGTTTGTCCAACGAGAGGCAGAAAGCCGGGGCGACGTGACTGACATGGGAGGTTGAAAGCAGAACGTGCTTGGGGCGCTCAGATCAGCCCGGCGTGCGAGTCGGTGTAGCCCCGCGAAACCCGGCGCACGGGCGCCTGTGCGCATCCTCCTGGCTGCGCTGTCGGTTTGGTTCTTCGCTACAGCCATGGTGCTGGCGCAAACGGCGCGACCGACGATCACGGTAGCTGCCACCCTGCCCGCCGAGCCCGCAACTCAGGCCCCGCTGACCATACGCATCGGACCGCCCGACGCCATCGCAAAGGGCAGCTTCATTAGAATCCGCGGCTTGCCCCCCATGATCGCATTGTCGGACGGGCATTCGATCGCTCCGGGTTCCTGGGCTGTCCCCATCGCGGCTCTGCCCAGCCTGAAGATTACGCTGCCAGCAGGAGCAGCCGGAAGATCGGAAATCTCCATCACCCTTGTCAGCAGCGACGGTTCGGTACTCGCCGAGGCAAAATCCGTGCTTGTCGTCGCCGCTTCTTCGCCGCCGGATAGCCGGACGCAAAACAAGAGCGAACCTCCGCCAGTTTCAATTTTGAGAGCGGGCACCCCGCTTCAACCACCTTCGGAGACGACGGAACGCACCGGTGCGCAGATCCCGTCAGAGAGACTGGAAAAGCTGACGCCGGAGCAGCGCGAGCGCGCGCTGCGTCTTGTGAAGCGCGGAGACGAACAGTTGGCCGAGGGCGGCATCGCCCAGGCTCGGCTACTCTACGAGCGCGCCGCGGAAGCCGGACTTGCGCAAGGCGCGATGTCGATGGCCGCCACATACGACGCTGCAGAACTCGGCCGCCTGGGCGTCCGCGGACTGCAGCCTGACCGCGCAGCGGCGATGCGCTGGTACGAGCGCGCCCGGCAACTGGGAGCGGCGGACGCCGAGCAGCGCCTGCGTCGTCTGGGAGCGAATTGAGAAGACGGCCTTTCAATAAGTTTCATCGGCGCCCGAAAAACTCCCAATTCCCGCCGCAAATTCGCCTTCGCTCAAGGCCGACATGTCCGGCGATGGGTCGGGCGCAGGGGATGGCCGCTACTGACAGCGCGCGACGCGACGCAATCGGCACTCCCAACTGTTATTGGCTCGACCACCGGGCCAGACGAAAGGGCGCGGCCGCTATCTGGGGCGCTTAGGCTATATGACGTTGGCTCTGTAGCGCTGGACTATTGAGGGAGCGAACAAGATGCGTAGACGGATGGGGCAGGCATTGGTTCTGATGGCTGCGGCTGGCCTTTTGGCCGGCGATGGCGCGGCTCAGCAGCTTTGGTCCCAGGAGGTGGCGCAGGTTCCGCCGGGGTTGAAACGCAAATTGCAGCGTACCCCTACGGCGATCGACAGCGGCGAAGGCGGCACGGTCGCCAAGATCAACAACTGGACGGTCGGTCTTGCCGGCGGATTGCCCGAGGGTACGTTCCTTCGTTTCGCCGCCGAGATCGCCCGCAATGTCAACGACCCAGAGAACTTGCGCGTGCTACCGGTCGTCACGCAGGGTGCCACCGACAACATCAAGGATCTGCTCTACCTGAGGGGCATCGACATTGCGATCACCAATGCCGACGTGCTCGAGCATTTCAAGACGGTGGAGCGCATCCCCAATATCGACAAGCGGATCAATTTCATCTCGGAAATGGCCATCTCCGAGGTCCACTTGGTAGTGCGACCGGAGATCAACTCGATCAAGGATCTGGAAGGCAAGAAGGTCAGCTTCCATATCGCCGGAGCTGGCTCGTCCACCACCGCGCCGATCGTTTTCAAACGCTTGGGCATCAACGTCGAACCCGTCTACATCAACAATGCGATTGCGCTCGAGAAGATGAAGACCGGTGAGATCGCCGGGCTCATCAACAACGGATCCAAGCCGCAGGATCTTCTCACCAAGTTCAAGAACGATCAGGGCTTCAAGCTCCTGGCGATCCCGTTCGACAAGTTCGATGAATACTACGTGCCGGCCGTGCTGACGTCGGAGGACTATCCCGGTTTCCTCAAGCCTGGAGAGAAGGTCGAGACGTTGGGCGTGCAAACCGTGCTCGCCGTCTACAACTGGCCAAGCAGCAATGACCGTTTCCGGCGTGTGCAGCGCTTCATCGAATTCTACTTCCAGAGGTTCGACGGACTGCACAAGCCGCCCTATCACCCGAAATGGAAGAGCGTCAATCTCGCCGCCAACGTGCCCGGCTGGACGCGATACTACGTAGCCGACGAGATGCTGAAGCAGATGGCCGCCGCCAAGGCTCCGCCGCAACAGCCCGGCCAGCCACCACCGCAGGGTCGCCAGCAAGCGGCACGGAGCGGCTCGGACGCAGCGGAACAGGAGCGACTGTTTCAGCAGTTCCTGGAATGGAGCAAGAAGCAGGGCAAGTGACACGGGCGACCGCCCATGCAACATGCGGGACGATCGAGCTTTGGAGATACGCGGGTAATGCCGAGCGACAGGCGAGGAGCGGCTGACGGCGATCCGGCCGTTGCCAGAGCTCCGACGAAGGCCAGGGGCGCGGCCCCCTGGTCCGTCGCGATGTGTGCGGCTATTGCGCTCGGGATTCTCGTGGTCGCCGGCGCCAGCGATGGGGCCGAGGCGCAGCAATCCGCCGATGCGCCACGCATTGTGGTCGCCACGACGATAGTGGCTGAACCGGCCTCGCAGACCGTACTGTCGATCCAGGTCGGTCCTCCCGGCAGCGTGCCAGGCAACACCTTCGTGCGCCTGCGTGGACTTCCAGCAAGCGTCTCGCTCAGCGAGGGGTACGCAATCGCGCCGGGGTCGTGGGCCGTACCGCTGTTCGGCCTGCCTTCCCTGAAAGCCATCGTGCCGGCTGGCGTTTCGGGGCGCTCGGAAATCGTCATTCATCTCGTCGGCGTGGACGGCACGACGCTCGCCGAAACAAGAACGGCACTGGTAGTTGGTCCAGCGACCATCATTGCTCCGGCGGAGCGGCCGGCCGCGGAAAGGGTACCGGCGGAGCGACCGCAGCAGCGCTCGGCCCTTGCCACCTCGCCGGCACCGACACCACCTGCCCCACCCAGCCGCAATGTACAGCCTCCGGCGCCGGCGAACCTGACCGCGGACGAAAGACAGCGTGCTGAGCGGCTGGTCATCAGCGGAGACCGGCACCTGGAGCAAGGCAACATTGGGGCCGCACGGCAATTCTTCCAGCGCGCGGCAGAAGCCGGGTTGGCACTCGGTGCCATCAAGATGGCCGCAACCTATGATCCTTCCGAACTCGACCGTCTCGGGGTCAAGGTGCAGGGCGCCATCCCCGACCGTGCCGAGGCGCGCAAATGGTACGAGCGCGCCCGGACTCTCGGGGCACCGGAAGCAGAGGATCGGCTGGCCCGCATCGGCGGAAGCTGACAGCGTCAACCCCTCCTGGTCACTCCAGCGCAAGAGGCCATCCGCCAGAGCCCGTAACGCCAGGGCGCAAACGGATGACGCTTGCGGGTGATGTCAGGCACGGGGTCAAAACCGTGACTGCCCCATGGGTGGCATCGGCAGACGCGTGCAACCGTCAGCCAGCTCCCACGCCACGCCCCGTTGCGATCGATCGCCTCGAGCGCGTACTCCGAGCAGGTCGGCGAGATGCCGGCATTCCAAGCCTATCAGCGGCTTAGAGTCCACCGGTAGGCATGGATCGGCGCCTTCGCAATGGCCCTGGTCGTGCGAGCGGCGAGCGGCATGATCGACGGCCTCAAGCTCCCCCGGGCACGGCCATCGCGGCCGCCGCATGGGCGACAGCACCCCCACCTTCGGCCTGCTTGGCCTCGGCGGCGGCCAGCGCGCTTTCAACCGCATCGAACACCAGCAGCGTTGAGGCGTGCCTCGCCTTGTAATCCTTGACTGGCTCGAGAACGGCAAGATCGGCCCAGCGCCCCTCGGGAGGCGGGCCGCCCGCCTTCAGCATCTTGCGCATCGCGGCGCCTACCTCGCGAAGCTCACGGGTGCTCGATCCCAGGATATTGTGGCCCATGACCGAGGCGGCCGCCTGCCCCAGCAGGCAGGCCTTCACGGTCTGCCCATAGGCCGTCACCCGATCTCCTGCGAGCTTCAGGTCGACGGTCACCGTCGAGCCGCACAGCTTGGAATGGGCCGTCGCTGTCGCATCGGCGTCGGGCAGCCGCTCGCCCCGCGGGATATGCGCGGAAAGCTCCAGAATGCGCTGGTTGTAGATCTCGCTCAGCTGCGTCATTTGCTCGTCAAGCCCTGTCCGAGCGCGGCTCCTGGACCGGCTTTCTTGTCCCGACCCGCCCGTCGTACTATATCGCCCATACTACCCGGGACCGGCGCAACCCCAAAAGGTCGCCTATCGATCATATCGCGCGTGCGGACGAAAAGTTCAACAGCGGGGCCCAAGCCTCGATGGCATAGTCCGTGCGACTCCCAAAATATCGCTGACACACGGCAAAGTGACCCATGGACGAGATCGTAACGAGACGGGCCCCTGCAGCGGTCAAGCGGCGGGCCTCGCTAAGGAGACCGTCGCGGGCGGAAGCGGAGAGCGCCGTTCGCACCTTGATCGGGTGGGCGGGCGATGATCCCGAGCGCGAGGGACTGAAGGACACGCCCCGACGCGTCGCCGACGCCTTCGAGGAATATTTCGCGGGCTATCGGCTCGACCCCGCCGATGTTCTCTCAAAGACCTTTGACGAGGCCGGCGGCTATGACGATCTCGTCATGCTGCGCGACATTCGCGTCGAGAGCCATTGCGAACATCATCTGGCGCCGTTCCTCGGCGTGGCGCATGTCGCCTATCTGCCCGATGGCCGCATTCTCGGCATTTCCAAGATTGCTCGCGTCGTCGAGATCTTTGCCAAGCGCCTGCAGACGCAGGAAACGCTGACGGCGCAGATTGCGGACGCGATCGAGACGGCGCTCCAGCCGCGTGGCGTGGCCGTCCTGATCGAGGCGGAGCACCAGTGCATGTCGATGCGCGGCGTGCGCCAGCCCGGCGTGAAAACCATCACGACGCGGTTCACGGGCGCCCTGGAAGCCGACGCCAGCTATCGCGATCGTTTCCTGCAGATGGTTCACGGCCCGCGCCGCTAGCGTTGAGAATTCATTCGCCTTCCTGGAGGTCGCCGACATGGCGTCTGCACCCTTGTTTGCCGATCGTGGCCCGATCCATGACATCGAGCACGGGTTAGTCTTCCAGCCCAAGTTCGACGCCGATGGCCTGATCCCCGCTATCGTCACCGATGCGGTATCGGGCGGCGTGCTGATGTTTGCGTGGATGAACGGCAGAAGCCCTTGCCCTGACGATGGAGACGCGCATGGGCCACTTCTGGAGCCGTTCGAGAAGCCGGCTGTGGAAGAAGGGCGAGGACAGCGGCAACGTGCTCGATGTTGCCGAGATCCTGACGGATTGCGACCAGGATGTCGTCTGGCTGAAGGTGCGGGTGCGGGGCGACGGCGTTGCCTGCCACACGGGCGCGCGCTCCTGTTTCTATCGCTCGGTGCCGCTCGGTGCGAAACCTCGATCAGGCGCGATCCTGAGCCAAGCCTAGTCCCTGCCTTAATCTTTTTCTGGCTGTTTCCTGTTGCCGAAACCTCCTTGGGAGCAAGATGCTTGCCCGGGATGGGACGCGTCTCAGTCGGGCATTAACCCGCGCGTAGGCCCAGCTTAATTAGTCGGCATTAAGCTTGCACTGGTTGGAGGAACTTAAGAAATCGTGAACACGTTGCAAGACGGGGGTGCGTGATGAACGACTGCAAGATCGGTCTGGCGCTTGGCGGCGGTTCCGCCCGCGGGTGGTCCCATATCGGCGTTCTTCGCGCGCTCAACGAGGCCGGCATCTATCCCGACATCATCGCCGGCACGTCGATCGGCGCCGTGGTCGGCGGTTGCTATGTGGCCGGCGAGCTCGATGCGCTGGAACAGTTCGCCCGCGATCTGACCCGCCGCAAGAGTGCTCGGCTTTCTCGATTTCAATATTTCCGGCTCGGGCCTGATCCATGGCCAGCGGCTCAACAACATCCTGGAAACGCGCCTCAAGGGCGTGGCCATCGAATCCCTGGACAAGCGCTTCGTTGCGGTAGCCACCGAAATCGGCACCGGCCACGAAACCTGGCTGGCGCGCGGCCACATCGTCGAGGCCATGCGCGCGTCCTATGCGCTGCCCGGAATTTTCAAGCCTGTCATGATCGACGGCCGCTGGCTGTTCGACGGCGCGCTGGTCAACCCGATCCCCGTCTCGGTCTGCCGCGCGCTCGGCGCGCGCTACGTCATCGCAGTCAACGTCAACACCGACGTATGCGGTCGCGGCACGGTCGTGACCCACATGGAAGCCCTGCCTCCGCCCACGCCGCAACCCGAGCCGGAAGGCGATCAGGGCCTGCTTGCCCGCAACAGCCGCGCGGTCAAGAAGCTGCTGCAGCGCCAGTTCTTCGGCCGCAGTGAAAACGGACCGGGCATCTCCCGTGTGATGATGGAAGCCTTCAACATCGTGCAGGACCGCATTGCGCGCTCGCGACTCGCCGGCGACCCGCCCGACATCGTCATTGCTCCGCGCCTGCCGGCGTTCGGCCTGTTCGACTTCCATCGCGCCGAGGCCATGATCCAATGCGGCGTCGCGGCGGCGAAGCGCGAGATCGATGACATCAAGCGCGAGATCGCTTCCCGCCGCCATCGTACGGCGCCGTTCTTGCGCGCACGGCCTAATCGCCTCAGACACGGGCGGTTCGTGCCGTCCTCGCAGATGTCGCGCCACCACAGCGATCAATCGCCCTACGGCAATCTCAGCTGTGCGTGATGTACTCGCGCATGGCGGTGGCCTCCATCTCCACCTCCGCCACGTGATGCTTGACCACGTCGCCGATGGAGATGATGCCGACCAGCGCTTCATCGGTGACGACGGGCAGGTGGCGGAAACGCCGTGCCGTCATCATCGCCATCAGTTCGTCCAGCGTATCGGTCTCCTGGCAGGTGACGACCTGGCGCGTCATGGTCTCCGAAACCGGCCGCGTCAGGCACTCGGGCCCCGCCTCGGACAAGGCCCGGATGATGTCGCGCTCGGAAATGATGCCGGCCACCTCGCCGCGGGCGCCGACCACGACGATTGCACCGATGCGCTTGGCGGCCAGCTTGTTGGCTACGTCGAGCAGTGTCACGGACGGGGAAGCCGTCGTAACCGCGCGTCCTTTTTGTCTCAGGATCGCAGCCACATTCATGGGGGACCTCCTCCCAATGCGCTTGGCGGCGAGAGACGCTTGTGCTGCCCTGACGCATCTCGCCCGGTCCAGCACTGCCCCAGCCTCGCAGCCGGTTGCGTTCAGCCCCACGCCTTAGCCTTTAGTTGAATAGTGGGCCGTTTTGAGGCCTGAGCGCAAGTGTCTTATTCCGCAAGCGCAGCATCATGCTGAACGGGTGGCGACCGGTCGAAAAAGCCGAAGGTCAGCAAACCCATATAGAACCCGCCGAGGTGCGCCTCCCAGGCGATGTTTGCGCCGTCCATAAGCCCGGAGGCGCCCCACGCCAGGACGATATTGAGCACCGTCCAGCCCGCCACGGCCAGATGACGCGCCGGTCACGCAGCGTCGCGCCAAGGCTCATCAGGGGCGGCTGGCGCGTCTTCACCGGCAAGGCCTTCGGTGTCGCCCTCGCTCAAAGCCTGAAACAGGAAGCGGAAGGCCGCGCCCATCAGGCCCGAGATGGCGCCCGAGGCTCCCACCATCATGCTGAGCGCACCGCGGCTGAAGGCCAGCGTAAAGCAGGGCGCCGGCAATGCCGCACAGGAGAAGAAAGCAGAAATCTCACCGCACCTGTGCGCCGCGCCACGGAGCTGCCGAAGGCAAGTAACCACGCCGAATTGATCGGCAGGTGGGTGACATCGCCGTGCACGAACATGATGCGTCACGAACTGAGTGACGCTGGCAACGTCGCCCCCGGGCAGCTCGTGCGCCATGCCGGTCAGGCGTGCGGGGATGAACGCCAATACGGCGGTGAGCCAGGCGGCCTGCTCCTCGGGCAGGAGATAGCGCACGAGATGCACCGCCACGAAGCTGCCGAGCAGCGCGACCACGACGCCGGGCACATTGAAGATCGGTTGGCGTTCGCTCACGAGGGTCGCAGGCTCCGGCTTTTGCCCGTGCCCGCTTACACACGCATCCGTCGCCCTGGCAACCCTGACGGCAGAAAAGGCCGCAGGTGCGGCTGTCCGGCATCTTGCGCAGCAACCCTAACGGCAACTCAGACCGCCTCAAATGGCCGTCCCAGGCCCTGCGCGAGCCTGCGTGGCACGAAGGGTGCTCACTGAGCACCTGCAGCCGGCGACGAGCCGCCTTGTGCCGTTTCGGCACAGGAGCACGAAGCGCAAGGCGACAGCATCGAGATACCCCGGCTGGAGAGTGCGCATTCGGTATGAAGCAAAGAACCATTCAAACGCTGTATGCCTACTGGAACGAGCTGCGGGGCGGGCGCATCGCGCCTCGGCCGCCTCGAGATCGAGCCCTCGCGCATCAGCTCGATCCTGCCCGAGACGTTCATGCTCGAGCGCGACGGATCCGGCCACGCTACCACTATCGGCTGGCCGGCACGCGGCTGTGCGAGATACTTCGGCGTGGAGTTGCGCGGCACCAACTTACTCGCGGGGTGGACCGCCTCAGACCGCGCGGCGATCGCCGCCAGCCTGAAATCGACCTGCGAGCAGGGCGCCGTCACGCTGCTCACCATCGAGGCCGGCGCCGACACGGCGCGGCGCGTGCAGCTCGAGGTGATCATGCTGCCGCTCATGCATGCCAACAACACCATGGAACGGGTGATCGGCGCCATGAGCGTGCTGACATCGCCGCATTGGCTGGGCTACGAGCAGCTGACGAACAAGCGCCTGATCGACCACGAGCTGATCTGGCCGGACGGGCGGCCGCGCGCGATCATCGAGCGCACAGGCCGGGAGGCGCCTTCCGGCCCGCGCCACCCGCGGTACGCCTGGTGAAAAGCGAACGGCGCCTCTTTCGCGTTTTTGATGGCGGTCGCGCCAAAGATTGAGCGGGTTCGAGCAAGCTCTCGCCGCCATACGTTTCCGACAAGTTTGCGGCAGCCAATCCCAAACGGGCGCACGGGTTCAGCCTTCATTAAGGCCCTGTCCGCCATAGTGGGTCACCATCCGTTACCCACGTGCTCCCGCATTGGCTTGCGGGTCACAACAATCTTCGCCACCGTGGGCTGGGACGCCCAGAACTGCGCGCAGGTGCTCGATGTCCGGCAGCCCTACGACCTTTGCACGCCGCTCCGCAGGGCCTGCTGACGCGCGTCGCACCCGACCGCCGCCGCCACAAACGGATCGCCGTCGAGTTGCTCGGGCCGCTTCATGCGCGAGAACAAGCAGGAGCATCCCTGCAAGCTGATCGATATCTCTGCCGGCGGCGCAGCCATCAGGCCCATGTCCCCGGTCACGGTTGGCGATCGGTGAGCGCGTCGTTGCCTTCTTCGACCATATCGGCGGCATCGAAGGCACCGTGGTGCGGGAGTTCGAAGGCGGCTTCGCCTTCAAGCTCGCCGCCACCCAGCACAAGCGCGAGAAGCTGGCGGCAACGCTCACCTGGCTCGCCAACCGCTCCGAGCTCGACGGCGCCGAAGAGCGCCGCCACGAGCGCATCGCGCCCAAGAGCGGCCGGCAGCAGCTGCAGCTGGCGGAAGGCATCACCTCGACTGCCAGGTGCTCGACATCTCCGTCTCCGGCGCGTCGATCGGCACGCCGGCGCGGCCGGAGATCGGCACCGAGGTCATGCTCGGCAAGCTGCGGGCGCGGGTCGTCCGCCATCACGCCCAAGGCTTCGGCGTCCAGTTCATCGACACGCAAAATCAGGCGGCGCTGCGGCGGCATTTCGGCTGAGCCGCGAAGAGCGGCCATGACAACGACGGTTAACGAGACATGAGCATAGCACCAGCAATTCGACACAAGTCTGCATCAAGCTTGCATCGAATTGCGCGGCTGCGGCTCAGCAAACCTGAGAAGCTGTTCGGTATGTGTTGTCGCGGGTGGTTGAGGGTGAGCATGAAACGGGGCGTGATCGTTGTGGCTGGCTGGGCGGGCCTGCTCGTGCTTCCGGGCGCGGCGTTGGCAAACCCGGCCTCTGTGCCTAGAGGGCAGGACTACGCATCGCCCTTCATGCGGGTGTTCGGCCTGACGCAGCCGCCGTACGGCTTCGTAAGTTTCTGCGAGCGCATGCCCCGCGAGTGCGCACAGGGTCAGCAGGAAGACCAGCGCTTCTTCGCCTCACCCGCACGCCTTGCCGAACTCGATGCCGTCAATCGCGCGGTCAACCACGAGATCGAACCCGTAACCGACATCGAACTCTACGGCGTCACGGACTACTGGACCATCCCGACGACCAAGGGCGACTGCGAAGACTATGTGCTGCTGAAGCGCAAGCGGCTGATGGAGCTCGGCTGGCCCGCAAGCGCGCTGCTGATCACGGTGGTGCGCGACGAGCGGGGCGAAGGCCATGCCGTGCTCACCGCGCGCACCGCGCAGGGCGATTTCATCCTCGACAACAAGACCGATGAAATCAAGGTCTGGCATCGCACGCGCTATGACTTCGTGATGCGCCAGTCCTACCTCAACCCGCGCGTATGGATGTCGCTCGACCCGAGGGAAATGGACACGTCGCTGCCATCGGCAGGCGTGCGCAGATCTCGCTGAGTGCAGAAGTGGTGCCGGCTGATGCTAGCCGGCCTGGCGGCTTGAGCGCGCGCGCGTAGTCCTGCCACCTCTTCATGTAGAGCTGCACGCCCCAGCGCATGCGCTCCAGTTCTGCTTCCTTGACCTCGCGCATGATCTTGCCCGGTGAGCCGAACACGACCGAGCGGGACGGGATTTCCTTGCCTTCCGGAATCAGGGCACCGGCCCCGATCAGGCAGTCCTCGCCGATCTTGGCGCCGTTCAGCACGATGGCGCCGATGCCGATCAGCGAGCCGCGGCCGATGCTGCAGCCGTGCAGCATCACCATGTGGCCGATGGTGGCCTCCGGCCCGATCATCAGCGGAAAGCCCGGATCGGTGTGCAGCACGCACCCGTCCTGCACGTTGCTCCTGGCGCCGATCACGATCGGCTCGTTGTCGCCGCGCGCCACGGTATTGAACCAGACGCTGGCGTCCTCCTCGATGGTGACCTTGCCGACCAGCACCGCGTTGTCGGCCACCCAGAAGCGGCCGTTGGCCGGCACCGCGACGCGGTGGCCGTCAAGCTCGTAAAGCGCCATGCGAACCAGTCTCCGGAAATCAGGCGTCCTCGAGATCCATCTCGAGAATGGCCATCTGGAACTGGTAGCAGAGCTCGCCGTCCTCGTTGTCGACGGTCAGCGTGCCCACGAAATCCTCGCCGACATAGACTTCG
Organism: uncultured Alphaproteobacteria bacterium; assembly: GCA_963814055.1. Classification (GTDB taxonomy): domain Bacteria; phylum Pseudomonadota; class Alphaproteobacteria; order Rhizobiales; family Hyphomicrobiaceae; genus AWTP1-13. Next base: position 301,779 of record CAWFBJ010000017.1, on the reverse strand, counting down.
GCCGAATCCTTGATCTTCGGCCGCGCGCGCACCGACAAAGTCTTGGCGCCAAACACCTTGCGCATATAAGCTTGCACGCGCACCATTTCCTGCGGGTTCACACAACACTCCTTTTTCCGTTCTGGCGCAGTTGCCTCTAGCCGCAACCGCAATCGTCTGGCGCCAGACGCTGGTCCATCGAGCGGGCGGGCTCGGGGCAGCCGGCGGGTCCGATCACCTTGGCCGGCACGCCGGCCACCGTCGTCTCGCGGTGGCACTTCCTTCAGAACCACGCTGCCGGCGCCAATGCGGCAGCAATCGCCGACCTTGATATTGCCCAGAACTTTGGCGCCGGCGCCGATCATGACGTTGTCGCCGATCTTGGGATGCCGGTCACCGGTCTCCTTGCCGGTACCGCCCAGGGTCACGCCCTGCAGCAGCGAGCAGTTGTCGCCGATCGCGGCCGTCTCGCCGATGACGATGCCGGTGCCATGGTCGAGCATGATGCCGATGCCGATGCGGGCGGCGGGATTGATGTCCACGGCAAAGATGCGCGAGCTCTGGCTTTGCAGGTAGAGCGCGAAGTCGCGGCGGCCCTGCTTCAGCAGCTCGTGCGCAAAGCGATACGTGACCAGCGCGTGAAAGCCTTTGAAGTAGAGCAGCGGCTCGATATAGCGGCTGCAGGCCGGATCGCGGTCGTAGACGGCCGCGAGATCGGCGCGAAACGCCCGGCCGAGTTCTGGCCGGTCGTGAAGGACCTGCACGAAGGTCTGGCTGATCAGGCCGGCATCGACGTCGGAATGGTTCAGCCGCTGCGCGAGGCGGTGGCAGACGGCATCCTCCAGCCTTTTCTGGCTGAGTATGGTTGCATAGAGGAATCCGCCGAGCGCGGGCTCGTTGTGCGCGGCCTCCTCGGCCTCGCGCCGGATGTCCTGCCAGATCGGATCGACGGTTGTGACGTTGGACTCGTGGCGTCGTCTGCGATGTGCGCGCCATGCTTGTCTCCTGGGAGGCGATAGGCCGCAAGGGCGCGCCCCACGCAAGTGACGCACCATTTGCCAAGCAGGTAATGAGACCCAATGGCCAAGTCAATCTGCAGGCTTGGCAATGCCCAGCGGGGAAGCCGCTCGAACAGCTGCAAACAGCCGAACAAAGGCCAGTTGCAGGAGCAGCCTGCCTAGGCCTTCCGTTCTGCCGTCGATCTGCTCGATTGCCTTGATCAGGAAATCGGCCATCGCCTTGCGCAGCTCGGCATCGGGCACTGCCACCGCTTTGGCATCGAAATCCTTCCGAATCTTCACGAAAACGTCCTCATCGCCCTTGGAGGCGAGATCCGCCTTCCGCACGGTTTTGATATAGTCCTCGACCGCCGGACCCGACAGCCCGAGCTTTCCCGCAGCCCATTCGCCGATCAGCTTGTTGCGGCGCTGCTCGGACCTGAATTTCAGCTCCTCGTCGAGGGCAAACTTCTTCTCGTAGGATTTTTCACGATCGTCGAACGTGGTCATCAACCTCTCCAATCGGGCCTTGCGCGTTCCCGAAGTGTTCTATAATGACACGACGTGTATGGCCATTTCAGGGCCGCCTGCCCTGAGCCATACCCCGAGGGAGGCAGCGAGATCAACTATGGTTCTCGGCCGCCCCGGTTGCGTATTCTTGGCAGCGGTCCACATTGTTTCCGGTCCGACCATCAGCTAGTGTCTGAAGCGCAAAATCTGATGCGGTTCGAACCCTGTTACGCGTTGCAGCGAGAAAAATGACGCGCTGCAATTGAAGGGAAACAGTCGTCCGGAGCGCCGCTCCAGCACACAAAAGTTCGATCGTGGGGACACAAATGAACAAGCGGCGTCGCGTGTACGAGGGCAAGGCCAAGGTGCTCTACGAAGGCCCTGAGCCCGGCACGCTCATCCAGCACTTCAAGGATGATGCGACGGCCTTCAACAACAAGAAGCATGCCCTGATCGAAGGCAAGGGCGTGCTCAACAATCGCATCTCCGAGTACATTTTCACGAAGCTCGGCGAAATCGGCGTGCCCACGCATTTCATGCGCCGGCTGAACATGCGCGAGCAACTGATCCGCGAGGTCGAGATCATTCCCCTCGAGGTCGTGGTGCGCAACGTCGCTGCCGGTTCGATGGCCACGCGCCTGGGTCTGGAAGAGGGCAAGCCGCTCCCGCGGTCGATCATCGAATTCTACTACAAGAACGATGAACTCAACGACCCCATGGTCACGGAGGAGCACATCACGGCGTTCGGGTGGGCCACGCCGCAGGAGATCGATGAGGTCATGGCGCTGGCGTTGCGCGTCAACGATTTTCTGGTCGGACTGTTCCTTGGCATCGGCATCCGCCTCATCGACTTCAAGATGGAATTCGGCCGGCAGTGGGACAACGAGCAGATGCATATCCTGCTGGCCGACGAGATCAGCCCCGACTGCTGCCGGCTGTGGGACGTCGCCACCTCCGACAAGCTCGACAAGGACCGTTTCCGGCGCGACTTGGGCGGGGTTCTCGAGGCCTACCAGGAAGTTGCCCGCCGACTCGGCGTTCTGACGGAAAATCCGCGGCCCAAAGGCAGCGGACCGGTGCTGGTCAGCTCCAAACCGAGCTGACCTGGAGCCCGAGACGGTTCGCCGCTTGCGCAAAGGTTTGTTCCGGAGCATTTACGAGCGTGATCGCTCATGGGAATTCGCATGCAGGCACGCATCAAGATCACCCTCAAGCACGGCGTTCTCGATCCACAGGGCAAAGCGATCGAGCATGCGCTTGCAAGCCTCGGCTTCAGCGGTGTCAACGAGGTTCGGCAGGGCAAGTACATCGAGGTCGATCTGGCCGAGACGGATGAAGCTCAGGCGCGCGCTCAGGTCGAAAAGATCTGCCAAGACCTCCTCGCCAACACCGTCATCGAGAATTACGCTTACGAGCTGGTGAAATGAAAGCCCGTGTGCGCCGGCCCCTGACACGCGCCGTCCTCGCCGGCGTGATCTTGGCCGGCACGGCTGCGCTCGTCATGGCGCTTGCGGCGAGCGCCGCCGCCCAGACATCCGCCGCAACCAAGACGTTTGCCAACGAGCAATATCACTACGCAGTTGCGCTTCCGGCCGGATGCCGGCTCGAAGAGGGGCCCGGAACTGTCGATGCCGTGTGCGCGTCTGACTTCGACCCCGAACGCAGCGCGCTGGTCAGCAGTGCTACCGCGCTGGTGATGGAAGTCGGCGCCGAAATCGTGGCCAGCGACGCAGGCCGCACAGCGAGCGATCTGGCGCAGGGCTACGACGAAGCGGCGTTCCGGCAGGAGGTCCCTCAGGCGATTTGCGGGGAGTCCGATGCATCGCGCGCGCGCATCAACAACGTGAAGCAGACGCTGGAAGACACCCGAGTCGCCTACACGGCGGACGTCATTTGCGCCGAGGTGCGGTTCCTTCAGATCGCTGAACGGCGGGCATCGGTGCGGTATCTGATCGGTCCCGAGGCGCGCTACCGCGTTGTCGCTCGCGCACCCATCGAAGATTTCGAGAGGCATAAGCAGGCGATCGAAGCTTTCTTTGAGAGTTTTCGTGTGCTGCCAGCGGGGAAGCAGAACCAATGAAATCAGCCGTCATCGTCTTTCCCGGCTCCAATTGCGATCGCGATGTGAAAGTCGCACTGGAGAAGGTGACGGGCGGCACGGTGAACATGGTCTGGCACGGCGACTGCGGCAGTGCCTGCGACCGACCTGATCGTGCTGCCGGGTGGTTTTGCCTACGGCGACTATCTGCGCACCGGCGCCATGGCTGCCCACTCGCCCATCATGCGTGACGTGGTGGCAAAAGCGAAGGCCGGCACCCCGGTGCTCGGCATCTGCAACGGCTTCCAGGTACTGTGCGAGGCGGGCCTCCTGCCGGGCATCCTGATGCGCAACGCCGCTTTGAAATTCGTGTGCCGCGACGTGCTGCTCAAGGTCGAACAGACCGGAACGATGTTCACCAGCCGCTTCGAGCCGGGCGCAGTGATCCGCATTCCCGTGGCGCACGGCGACGGCAATTACTTTGCCGACAAGCCGACGCTCGACGCGCTGGAAGCCGAAGGCCGCATCGTATTCCGTTACGTCGACAATGACGGCAACGCTACGCCCGAGGCCAATCCGAACGGGGCACTGCACAACATTGCCGGCATCTGCGATGCGCGGCGGCGCGTGCTGGGGATGATGCCGCACCCCGAGCGCCTGTTCGAGCCGATGCTCGGCGGCACTGACGGCCGTAAGGTGTTCGAAAGCCTCCTCGAGCGCGTAGCGGCCTGAGCCCGTCTCATTGGCGCCGTCTTTCCTGAAGATCTGGGCGCATGCAAAAAGCCACCCCTAAGCCGCAGTCGCGCAAGGCCGCGCTCGCCTTCATCTTCGTCATGGTGGTCCTCGACGTCATGGCGCTCGGCATCATCATTCCGGTGCTGCCCAAACTGGTCGAGAGCATGACGGGCGGCAATACCGCCAGGGCCGCCGAGATCTACGGGGTCTTCGGTACCGCCTGGGGCCTCATGCAGTTTGTGTTTTCGCCAATCCTGGGGGCTCTGTCGGATGCGTATGGTCGGCGTCCGATACTGCTATTCTCCACGCTCGGGCTCGGACTCGATTACATCCTGATGGCAGTAGCGCCCGACCTCGTGTGGCTGTTCATAGGCCGCCTGATTTCGGGTGTCACGGCGGCGAGCTTTTCCACGGCCAACGCCTACATCGCGGACGTGACGCCGCCGGAGAACCGCGCCGGCGCCTTCGGGATGGTCGGCGCGGCCTTCGGCATCGGCTTCGTGCTCGGACCGGCGCTCGGCGGCATCATGGGTGACCTGGACCCGCGCCTGCCCTTCTGGGTGGCGGCAGGCCTGACCCTCGTCAACGCCGCTTACGGCTTCTTCGTGCTACCAGAGTCCTTGCCTGTCGAACGGCGCATGGCGTTCAGCTGGGCGCGCGCGAATCCGATGGGCTCGCTGCGGTTGCTCGCCCAGCATCGCCAACTGCTGGGCCTCGCAGGCGTCGCGTTCCTCTATCACCTCGCCCATGTCGTGCTGCCGGCCGTCACGGTGCTCTACACCAGCTATCGCTACGGCTGGGACGGCAAGACGATGGGGCTCACGCTCGCTGCTGTCGGTGTGGCGTCGGGGATCGTGCAAGCCGGTCTGATACGCCCGGTTATAAGCTGGCTGGGCGAACGCACGACGCTGATCGTCGGCCTCCTGTTCGGCATGGTGGGATTCGCCATCTACGGCCTGGCGACGACCAGCGCGGGCTTCTGGGCCGGCATTCCGGTCATGGCGCTGTGGGGGCTGGGAGGAGCCGCGACGATGGGCATCATGAGCCGCCTGGTGAGCGGTTCCGAGCAAGGCCAGTTGCAAGGCGCCAATTCCAGCCTCATGGCGCTGGCCGGCCTCTTTGGACCCCTCCTCTTCAGCTATGTCTTTGCGCATTCTATTGCGAGGGACGCAAGTTGGCAGTTACCGGGCGCACCCTTCCTGCTGGCGTCGGCGATGCTGCTCGCTGCCGCTGTACTGGCATGGCGGGTCACGAGGCCTGTGAGCGCGTCACCGGCGACATAGGACTCTTTGCGATCCGGCCGCTATAAGCTCGCTCCACGCTTGAGAATCCATCCTTTGAGAGCGGTTGTATGGACGCCAAAACTGCCGCCAGCATAAGCCCCCAGGTCGTCGCCGAGCACGGGCTCACACCTGAGGAGTATCAGCGGCTGCTCGAGATCATGGGCCGCACACCTTCGCTCACCGAACTCGGGATTTTCTCGGTCATGTGGAGCGAGCACTGTTCCTACAAATCCTCGCGCGTGTGGCTGAGCCAATTGCCGACCAAGGGACCGCAGGTGATCCAGGGGCCGGGCGAGAACGCCGGCGTGGTCGACATCGGCGACGGCGATGCAGTTGTCTTCAAGATGGAGAGCCACAACCACCCCTCGTTCATCGAGCCCTACCAGGGCGCGGCCACGGGCGTGGGCGGCATTATGCGCGACGTGTTCACTATGGGTGCGCGCCCTGTCGCCAATCTCAACGCGTTGCGCTTTGGCGATCCCGCCCACCCCAAGACGCGCCACCTCCTCGCCGGCGTCGTGGCGGGCATCGGCGGCTACGGCAACTGCACGGGCGTACCAACAGTCGGCGGGGAGACCAACTTCGATCCCGGCTACAACGGCAACATTCTCGTCAATGCGATGTGCGTCGGGCTCGCGAAGACCGACAAGATCTTCTACTCCGCCGCCAAGGGCGTCGGCCTGCCCGTCGTCTACGTCGGTTCCAAGACCGGGCGCGACGGCATCCACGGCGCCACCATGGCCTCGGCCGAGTTCGACGACAAATCAGCCGAGAAGCGCCCCACCGTGCAGGTCGGCGATCCGTTCACCGAGAAGCTACTGATCGAGGCCTGCCTGGAACTGATGGCCAGCGACGCCATCGTCGCCATCCAGGACATGGGTGCCGCGGGGCTCACGTCTTCTACCTCCGAGATGGCGGACAAGGGCGGTGTCGGCATCGAGCTCGATCTCGATCGCGTGCCGCAGCGCGAAGCCAACATGACCGCCTACGAGATGATGCTCTCCGAGTTGCAGGAGCGCATGCTGATGATCCTCAAGCCCGGACGAGAACCGGAGGCCGAGGCGGTCTTTAGGAAATGGGGCCTCGACTTCGCCGTCATCGGTCACACCACCGATACCGGCCGCATGATCGTGAAGCACAAGGGCGCGGTGGAAGCCGACTTGCCTGTGGCAACTCTGGCCAATTCCGCTCCGAAATACGAGCGGCCATGGGTTCCGACGGTACCGCCGAAAGTGATCCTGCCAGAATGGGTGCCGGCGCCCAACAGTATCCTCGGCACCTTGAAGACCATGATGAGTGGACCCCACCTCGCTTCCCGGCGCTGGATCTGGGAGCAGTACGACCACATGGTCATGGGCGACACCGTGCAGCGTCCCGGCGGCGACGCAGCCGTCGTGCGCGTGCATGGAACCAACAAAGGCATCGCCGCCACCTGCGATGTCACGCCCCGCTACGTTTTCGCCGATCCGGTGATGGGCACCAAGCAGGCCGTGGTCGAAACCTGGCGCAATCTGATTGCGGTCGGTGCCGACCCGCTCGCCATCACCGACAACATGAACTTCGGCAACCCGCAGCGGCCGGAGGTGATGGGCCAGTTCGTCGGCGCCGTACAGGGCATGAAGGAGGCGTGCGAGGTGCTGAAATACCCGGTCGTGTCCGGCAACGTCTCGCTCTACAACGAGACCAACGGCGTTGCGATCCCGCCGACCCCGGCGATTGGCGGCGTCGGCGTGGTGCCGGATCTCGCGCACGTGGCCAACATCGCGCTCAAGGCCGAAGGCAACCTGCTGGTTGTGATCGGCCGCGAGCGTGGTCACCTCGGCCAGACGATCTACCAGCTCACCGTGACCGGCAAAGTGGAAGGCGCGCCGCCGCCTGTTGATCTCGCCGACGAGATCAAGGCCGGTAACCTCGTTCGCACGCTCATCCGGGAGGACAAGGTGCGCGCGGTGCATGACACCTCCGACGGAGGCCTACTGGTGGCCGTCGCCGAAATGGCGCTCGCCGGGGCGATTGGCGTGCAACTGTTCCCCTATGAGGGCAAGCTGCCCGCTCACGCCGCGTGGTTCGGCGAGGATCAGGGCCGCTATGTCGTGGAGGCGAGCCCGGAACTGGCCGAGGAGATCATCGAACGCGCACGCCTGCTCGCCTTGCCAGCCAGGGTGGTGGGTACTGTCGGCGGCGGCGCCCTCTCCCTCAGGAACGAAACGGCCCTCGCCGTGGCCGATCTGCGAGCGGCACACGAAAGCTGGTTTCCGCAATACATGGGCAAGATCTGAGGCAGGATTTGTGGCAAGGCCTGGTCGTTCCTCTAACGTTCTTGCGCGGGCGCTACACGCCCGCTAGAATCAGACAATGATCCAGGCTGAGGTTGCGCACCCGTTGGCGAGGGTCGCCCGCCGCGCAATGACGGAGCACGGGTAACACACGCTATGCCGATGGATGCCAACGAGATCGAGCAGCTCATCAAAGAGCGCTTTCCCGGCGCTCAGGTGACGATCAAGGATCTGGCCGGGGATGGCGATCACTATGCCGCGCACGTGGTTGCCAGGGAGTTCGCAGGCAAAACCCGGGTCCAGCAGCACAAGATGGTCTACGAGGCCCTGCAGGGCCGCATGGGCGGGGTTTTACACGCCCTTGCACTCACCACCGCACCGCCGAAAGATTGACTTTGCGGCGCCATTGCCCACATCTTGAGAACGTCACTGGGGCCGGCAACCACGGCCCCTAGTCTCGCGGGCATAGACCCGCGAATCCGAAGAAAGGTTCCTCATGAGCGTGCAAGCCGTCCAAGACTGGATCCGCAAGACCGTCGCCAGCAACGATGTCGTTCTCTTTATGAAAGGGACGCAGAAGTTTCCCCAGTGCGGCTTCTCGGCTCAGGTGGCGCAGATCCTCGGACATCTCGGTGTCGACTACAAGGACATCAATGTCCTCGACGATGCCGGCATCCGCGACGGCATCAAATCCTTCTCCAATTGGCCCACCATCCCTCAGCTTTACGTTAAGGGTGAGTTCGTAGGCGGTTGCGACATCATCCGGGAGATGTTCCAGGAAGGTGAGCTGCAGCAGCTCTTGGGCGAGAAGGGCGTGTCCTACGACAAGGCAACGATCACAGCCTAAGGTCACCTGCCAGCTCCGCCGGGTCTGGTCAAATTCCCAGCGTAGCCTGCCGTTCTCCGACATAATCCCGCCGCCTGTCCGCCTAGGATGGCGGCGTTGCCTTTTCGGGAACGGCTCGTTTGATGATGCTGGGAGGCCGTCGCTTCTTGTTGAGCCTGGCGCTCGTAGGTGCCAGCGTGTGCCTGGCGCTCGGCGTCAGCCTGCCGATCATCAAGCTGACCAAGTTCGTATTTTTCACCTACGAGCACTCCCTCATCTCCACGGTCAATGCCTTGATCCGTTCCGGCCAGTATTTTCTCGGCATCACCATACTGATCTTCTCTGTCCTTCTGCCCATCCTGAAACTGCTCTACTTGCTGCTGCTGTCCACGCTGCCGCGGCGCGAAGTCAGCCGCATGTCGCGCCAGCTGCGGGCATTGGAATGGCTTGGCAAATGGTCGATGCACGACGTCCTCGTGCTCTCGCTGTCGATTTTCTTCATCAAGAGCCAGGGTGTGTACGATGCCAAGAGCCTGAACGGGGTCTACTTCTTTACGGCGGCCGTGCTCTTGATGATCCTCGCCTACGCTTGGCTTCGCGGCGATGTAGCCGCATTGCAGCCGCCAGCGCCTACCCCTGTCAGCAGGACCGGACAATCTTCGACGTTGCGCAACTTCGCCTTCAGCTTCCTGATCATCATGGCGACGGTATTCTTCGCGCTCGGCGTCATGTTGCCCGCCCTTCGCTTCACGACGGTGTATGTGTGGACCAACCAGCATTCGGTCGCCACCATCATCTGGGCGCTCTACAAGAACGAAGAGTTCTTCCTTTGCTTTGTGATCTTCATGTTCTCGATCTTCTTTCCCTTCATGAAACTCTTCTACCTGCTGACCCTCGTCACCACGCCCGACATGCCGCACGAGTTCCGTGCCAGATCGATCTCAGTCATGGAGTGGCTGGGCCGCTATTCAATGACGGACGTGATGGTGCTGGCCCTGATGATCTTCTACATCAATGCGTCGGGCTATTCAGAAGCATCGGTTCTACCGGGCGTGTACTTTTTTGCCGCTTCCGCCCTCATGACGATGTTCGCCTATGGCTGGGCCAACTCGGTTGGACCCAGCGCTCCGCAGCCTGTCAGCCTGCAGGCGCGCCTTGCCGAAATGGCGCCGTCCGGCGTTTCCGGCGAAACGCTTGCTCAGCGATAGGCCCAAGCAAAAAGGCCGCCCGATCGGGCGGCCTTCGCATACGAAATCCCACTGCGCCTACCGGCTGTAGAACTCGACCACCAGGTTCGGCTCCATGTGCACGGGGAACGGCACCTCGCTCAGGCCCGGCACGCGCACCAGCTTGGCCGTCATCTTGCTGTGGTCGGCCTCGACGTAGTCGGGCACATCCCGCTCCGTGCTCTTGATGGCCTCGAGCAGTAGAGCCATCTGCTTGCCCTTCTCCTTCACCTCGACCACGTCGCCGACCCTGCAGCGGAAGCTTGGAATGTTGACCCGCCGCCCGTTCACCGTCACATGCCCGTGACTGACGAACTGGCGCGCCGCGAACACCGTGGGAACGAACTTCGCTCGATAGACGATGGCGTCAAGCCTGCGCTCCAGTAGACCGATCAGATGCTCGGAGGTGGAGCCTTTGAAGCGCCGTGCCTCCTCGTAAATTCGCCTGAACTGGCGCTCGCCGATGTTGGCATAGTAGCGCTTCAGCTTCTGCTTCGCCTGTAGCTGCTGACCGTAGTCGGAGAGCTTGGATGTACGCCGTTGGCCGTGCTGGCCCGGACGCGACTCGCGCTTGTTGAGCGGGCTCTTTGCGCGCCCCCACAACTTCTGCCCGAGGCGGCGGTCAATCTTGTACTTTGCGCGAATGCGCTTCGTCATAGTGACACTCCAAAGTCGAGAAGAATAAGATACGAGCCAGGTTGTAGAGCACCCCTTCCTCTGCCCCGAGCATTCCCGGAAGCCGACAGGCACCGGCTCTTGCCCGGCTAAAACCGCCGAACAACGGCCGACACCACAGGTGTGCAGACGATGCGGACCTAACCGGTCCGCGAGCGCGTTATACTGTATGGCTGGCCGGCGTCAATGTCCCACCCCTGGGGGCGGCCCTATTGGTACTACCTTTGCCGCCACCTCTGCCGCAAGGCTACTTCTTCTTGGTGTCGGCCTTGGCTGGCTCGGCAGTCTTGGCTGCCGGGGCAGGAGCGGTGTTGATGTAGGCCGTAATCTGCGTCTTGACCCGCTGGCGCTCTGTGTCGGAACAGCTTTCTGTCCGGCCGGCCTTGATCTCGCGCTCGGAAACAACCTTCTCACCGGCCTTTTCCACGAGGAGCAGCTTGCCGGTCATCATCATGACGGTGGTTGTGTGCAGTTGACTGATGTACAGGAGCTGCTGATCGCTCCAATGAGACTTTGCCTGTTCACGGCGCATCAAAGTCAAATAGTTGGCCCGCTGCTCCTCTGTGAGCTCGCACGACTGGGCGTGGGCTGACAGGCGCCCCACCATGATCACTTCGCGAGCTACATCGATGGAGACGATCACATCCTTGGGCTTGGTCTTGTCGACTTCAATCGTCTTACCGTCGGGCGCGGTAAATTTTGGCGGCGTCAGCGCCCAGGCGTACTGCATCAGCATCTGAACGGATTTTTCGCTGAGTTCCTTGTTCTGCGCCAGCACGGGCACGCTGCCTGCCGCGGCAAGCGCAGCCACGAGCATCAGGCCCGCAACGGCGCCCACGCATCTTTCTGTTCTGCTCCAGCACCTCTTGCTCAAGCCCGCCCCCATGGGTTCATTGGCCTCGTTCGAGTTGGTCTTGTTTGATGAATAATTGAGCGCATCGCTCGGCGGAAAAGGAGGCATAACTAAGGCAGGTTAACACCTATCGCCGGGGATTCACCAATGCCTTGACGATTCCGCGCAGGGTGCGGATTTCCTGTTCCGTTGCGCCCATCCGGACGAACATCGAACGCAGGTTTTGCACCACGCTGGGGCGCTTTTCGGACGCCGTGAAGAAGCCCTTGGCGTCAAGCTCGCGCTCCAGGTGCTCGAAGAATCCAGTGAGGTCTTCGCGACTTGCCGGCAGTGAGCCGCGCGTCCGCAGACCCGGCTGGAGCGCTTGCTCATAGGTTGTGACCCGGCCGAGTGTTCCCTTTCCACCCTGCTTCATCCATTCGTAGCTCAACAGCAGGACGGCTTGCGCCAAATTCAGAGAAGCGAAATTGGGATTGACCGGTGCCATGACCAAGGCGTCCGCATTGGCGACCTCTCCGGTTTCCAGACCGTTGCGCTCCGGCCCAAAAACGATCCCGCAATGCTGGCCGTCCTCCAACCGGCGCCGCATCTCCTGCACGGCCTGCTCGGGGGTGAGCACGGGCTTGGCCAAGTCGCGTTGCCGCGCTGAAGTGGCGCAGACCCACTGCAGGCCGACCAGCGCGTCCTCGAACCTTGGATAGGCCTGCGCGCCGTCGATGATAAAATTTGCGCCCGAGGCAGCAATCCGCGCCTTGTCGTTAGGCCAGCCGTCACGCGGTTCGACCAGGCGCAGATGCTCCAACCCAAAATTCGCCATGGCGCGGGCCACCATGCCGATGTTGTCGGCGAGCTGCGGGCGTACCAGGATCAGGACGGGGGTTTGGCCGCTGTCTGCCGGCGGTGCTCCGCTCTGACCGGCGCGACGGATGCCATGGCGCAGCTTGCGCAGAACGCGGCGTGCCCAGAACCAGTACTCCACGCCGGACCAGGTGGCGGCAAGGTGCTCGAGGCTTTGCGCAGCGTAGGTACCGCTGCCGGCCCCCGGGATCCGGATGGCTGAGTGCGTGAAGGTGACTTCCGAGAATTGCGCCGCGAAATCGTCGAAGGATTTGAGCCCTAGTCTTTTTGTCCGCAGCCGGCAGCCGGGGCAGGTTGCATCATCGGCCTTGCAGCGTTGCTCCGCGCAGTAGACGAGAACGGACTCCAATACTTCTGGGGTAAGACCGGCCGACGACCAGCGTGCCAGCGCGCCAGCTATGCTCTGCTCGTGAGCTGTGTCGACAATTGTTGCAACCGGAACCCCTGCGCCGGTTGCCAAGGGCACCCGCGCACTGCCCTCGCCTTCGACGATCACCTCCAACAAGTCCTGGCTCACGGCGTCTACGCTCCTGCAGCCAAGCGTGCATAAAATCAGCGCTGGAGGAATTCGCGCAGAAGACCGATGACCTCATCGGTCTTCTGGTGCACGACCCAATGGTCGGCATCCTTAATCTCGCGCACGGTCAGGTCATCGCAATAGGCGTCCAGCGCGGCGCGCGACACCGGCAACAGCGCCTGGTCGTTCATACCCCAAATCACCAGGTGCGGCATGCGCACCCGCAGCTGGGCAGGGTCAAGCTTCATAACCTTGCCTGCATCAACCTCCTCGCCGGGGTGTGGCACCACCAGGGGCGACGCCCGATACCAGTTCAGCATGCCGCTCAAGGCGCCGGGTGGAGACCACGCTTCCAGATAGCCGGCGCGCTTTTCAGGCGTCAGCCAGGGCTGGGGACCGAAACGGCTCAGCATGCCTAAGAGCTTCTCGAAACCGTTGGCGGACAAACGCTCTTCCGCCTTGGGATCGCGCAGATAGTGCATGTAGGCACTAGCCTTGCGCTGCGCCTCATCTTCGATGAGGGCGCGTTGGAACGGTCCCGGATGAACGCCGTTGATAACCGCCAGCTTGGCAACGCGGTTGGGCGCTGCGATCGCTGTGGCATAAGCGACAGAAGCCCCCCAGTCGTGGGCAACCAGTACGTAAGGCCGATCAGGCGAGAAATGATCGCCCAGTGCCAGGATGTCGCGGACTAGGTTCTTCACCCGGTAGGCCTCGATGCCCTCGGGTTTGGAAGAACGGGAGTAGCCGCGCTGATCGGGGGCGACAGCGTGAAACGACCCGGCGAAGGCGGGCAGCACCTCGTTCCAGGCGCCCGAATACTCAGGAAAGCCATGCAGAAATAGGATCAGTGGCGCCTTTGGGTCCCCAACGGCGCGCGTGTGCAATTCGACGCCGTTCGCACGAATGGTCTGATGCTGCATGCTAGCTTCCGCTCCGGCTGAAGCGCCGATCTGCCGAGCGTGCCCAAAAGCGAAGCAAGTGTCGAGGCTTGTTCGCGGCTTGCGACGAGAGCAGCCTTTGCGACCGGCCGTTGCGGGTGCTATACGGCGGCCGCGATCAAGGCGTCTTTGAAGGGGTTTGCCATCATGCAGAAGATCAAGGTCAGCGGCACCGTCGTCGAGATGGATGGCGATGAAATGACGCGGATCATCTGGAAGCTCATCAAGGACAAGCTGATCCACCCCTACCTCGACGTGAACCTCGAGTATTACGATCTCGGCGTCGAGTACCGCGACAAGACCAACGATCAGGTCACGGTCGACGCGGCCAACGCCACCAAAAAGCACGGTGTCGCCGTCAAGTGCGCCACCATCACGCCGGACGAGGGCCGCGTGAAGGAGTTCGGCCTCAAGGAGATGTGGCGCAGCCCCAATGGGACCATCCGCAACATCCTGGGCGGGTGCATTTTCCGCGAGCCGATCATCTGCAAGAACGTGCCGCGCCTGGTGCCTGGCTGGACCCAGCCCATCATAATCGGCCGTCACGCATTCGGCGACCAGTACCGAGCCACCGATTTCAAGTTCCCTGGCAAGGGCACTATCACGCTGAAATTCACCGGCGAGGACGGCAAGGTGATCGAACGCGAAGTGATCAAGGCACCGGGCTCCGGCGTTGCGCTTGCCATGTTCAATCTCGACGACTCGATCGCCGAGTTCGCGCGCGCCTCCTTCAACTACGGGCTGCAGCGCAACTACTCAGTCTATCTCTCGACCAAGAACACGATCCTGAAACAGTATGACGGGCGCTTCATGGAGCTGTTCCAGCAAATCTTCGACAAGGAGTTCAAGGCCGAGTTCGACAAGAAGAAGATCGTCTACGAGCATCGCCTGATCGACGACATGGTGGCAGCCGCAATGAAGTGGTCCGGCGGCTACATCTGGGCCTGCAAGAATTACGACGGCGACGTGCAGTCAGACACCGTGGCGCAGGGCTTCGGCTCGCTCGGTTTGATGACCAGCGTGCTGCTGACGCCCGACGGCAAGACCGTGGAGGCCGAGGCCGCCCATGGCACCGTCACACGCCACTACCGCGAGCATCAGAAAGGCAAGGAGACCTCGACCAACTCGATCGCCTCCATCTTCGCCTGGACACGCGGCCTGGCGCACCGCGCCAAGCTCGACAACAACCCTGCGCTCGCCAAGTTTGCCGCCACGCTCGAGAAGGTGTGCGTCGACACGGTGGAAGCGGGCTTCATGACCAAGGATCTCGCCCTGCTGGTCGGCGCCGACCAGAAGTGGCTCTCCACCACCGGCTTCCTCGACAAGGTCGACGACAACCTCAAGAAGGCCATGGCTGCCTAGCAGCCCTGCCGCCGCGGTGTCAGCCACTCGAGGGCTGACACCGTTGCGCCGCTCTCGTGCCCAGATGGGCAGCCACGTCACGCGCCTCGCAAGGAAGTGCCATGCGGCGGATCGCCCTGGTCGGGTTCATCATCGTTGTCGCGGTTGTCATTTATCTCAACAACACGAGCCTGCTGGCGACGCGGCACGCAGGCAAACCGCAGCTGCTCGCTCATCGCGGGCTCGCACAAACATTCAGCCATTCCGGTCTCACGGCTGATACCTGCACGGCAACACGCATCTTTCCGCCGCAGCACACGTACCTAGAGAACACGCTCGACTCGATGCGTGCGGCCTTTGCGGCCGGCGCAGATATCGTCGAATTCGATGTGCATCGGACGGCCGACGGTCACTTCGCCGTGTTTCACGACTGGACCCTCGACTGCCGCACTAACGGCCGCGGCGTTACACGCGAGCGTACCCTGGCCGAACTGAAAGCGCTCGACATCGGCTACGGCTATACTGCGGACGGCGGGCGAACGTTCCCCTTCCGCGGCAAAGGCGCTGGGCTGATGCCATCCCTCGATGAGGTCCTTACCGCCTTTCCCGGCAAGCGGTTTCTTATTGACATCAAGAGCAACGATCCTGAGGAGGGGAGGGCGCTGGCCGAACGGCTGAGCCGCCTTTCTCCACACCAGCGCGCTCTGCTCATGGTTTATGGCGGCGAGCGCCCGGTCGTGGCCGTCCGCACCAGCCTGCCAGGGCTGCGCACGGTGTGGCGGTCGGGCCTGAAGGCCTGCCTGCTTCGTTACTTTGCGCTGGGGTGGTCCGGGATCGTGCCGTCGGCCTGCCGACACTCCGTGCTGCTGGTCCCGGTCAACTACGCTTCTTGGCTTTGGGGCTGGCCCTACCGCTTCCTGGAGCGCATGAGTGCAGCGGACAGCGTTGTCTTTGTTTTGGGGCCTTGGGACGGCGAAGGCTTCTCACGAGGGCTCGACACCCCGGTCGAATTCAGTCGGCTGCCTGCCGGCTTCAGCGGCGGCATCTGGACCAACAGGGTCGATCGCATCGCACCGCTCGTCGCCCGCTAGGAGGGAAATTCGACACTCGCCCGCGCGCCGGCAAGCGGCTTGTGGCGTGCGAAGAAGCGCATGAACGGCTCTCGGCACAGCGCAAGATAGTGCCCGAACACCGACAGTACTGCGGCACTCCAGAAGAACGGTAAAATAACCCAGGCGCTCACCGTGCCGCTTTGCGCATCAATGATCCACATGCCGCAGAGGGCAAACAATACGAAAGCTGCCAAAACCCAAAGCAAAGCCGCCAATATTTTGTGCATCAGCATGGATGTCTCCGACGTCCCAGTCATTGCCTGGCAAGGCGAGAAAACCGCCTCACTAGACCTGCCGTTGAAACCATGCCCGTCTTGACGTTCCCTTACGCCGCGACATTCATCCGACGCCTGGACCCAAGTTTGTCTTGGGGCTTGCCGCTATGGCGAACGCTCGCTCCTTTATAGAGCGGCGTGACTTTGTCCGGCTTGATGACACGATGCGGCGTACTATGCTCACGTACCGCCACGCGAATTTCGAAAGCAAGTTCCATGCCTGAATCGCGCGTCCCCGTCCATACCGGCGGCTGCCAATGCGGCGCTGTTCGCTACGCCCTCTTCGCCGAGCCGACCAACCCGCACGTCTGCCACTGCCGCATGTGCCAGAAGGCATTCGGCAGCTACTTCGCACCCTTAGCCGGTGTGCCGCTCGAAGACTTCGCCTGGATCAAGGGCAGGCCAGGCGTGTTCAGAAGTTCCGAGGCGGCAGAGCGCGGATTCTGCGCGCAGTGTGGCACCCCGCTGTACTTTCGCTATGTCGACAAGGACCGTCTCGCCCTGTCGCTCGGCAGCCTCGACGATCCTTCGCGCGTCGTGCCGGCCAAGCAATACGGGATCGAAGGCCGCTTGCCCTTCATCGAGCTGATCGCTGATTTGCCCGGGAGCCGCACGGAGGACGACGTGCCGGCCGACAAACTCGCCAGGATGAAAAGCCGGCAGCACCCTGACCATCCGGATTCATGAGCCAAGCAGGAGCCGCCGGAGGTAGCTATGACCAAGGTGAAGTTCGATCATTGCGTCATCCACGTTTCTGACTGGGAACGCTGCAACGCCTTCTACCGCGATGTGTTGGGCGCAGAGCTGATCCGGCAGAACAACGGCTGGGCGTATCGGTTCGGCGACACGCAGCTCAATTGCCACGGGCCTGGCGTGCACCCGACCCCGGTTGCGCGGCTGCCCGTACAGCCCGGCAACAGCGATTTGTGCTTCGAGTGGCCGGGACCGATCAAGGAGGCACAGGCCCATCTGGCGAAGCATGGCGTTGCGATCGAGTTGGGACCGGTCGAGCGCAGGGCCGCACGCGGCACCGGCACCAGCGTCTACTTCCGCGATCCCGACGGCTCGCTCCTGGAGTTCATTGCCTATGGCTAGCAGAGAGGAGCTCTTGGTCTGTCTTTGGACGGACGTGATCAACGGGCACTTGCGCGACGATGCCTTAGACAGCACGATTGCGAACTGCGCCCGCAGCCCGGACGGTCCCTTCGGCGATACGGGTCCCGCGATCAAGCGCATTCTGGATGCGGGCGCTTCCCCCCGCGACTTGCGTCTTGTTCTTCGCGCTGCTGCGTACGAGGCTGTATTCGGCACGCTTTACGCGATGGGAGATCCCGGCGTGGACCACAATGACGTCTTCATGCTTCACGAGGAACTGCTGACGGCCGACCCGAGCGGAATGGACGGACGCCCGGGCTCGGCCGACTCTGTTTGAGGCCCGGCGCTCCTTGTCCCTTTTTGGCGATCATTGTTTCTGCTGTTTGCCTATGTCCCGCAGCATGCGCTGGTTCAGCTCCTGGAATGCGGTCACCAGCTTCTGGCACTCGGTTTCAGCGGCATTGCACCGGACATCCATTTGCAACCGCAGTTCGGCGCCATCCTGCACGGGGCGGCGGCAAACAACGGATGGATGTGCCGGATGACCGGGCATGGTAAACGTCCATATGGTGTCCCTGCTCTTGTCGCTGATCGCAACGTAGCTCTTGTCGCGGAAGTCTTCCTTGAGCTTTTCGATCTTGGTCAGGCGGTCGAAGAGGGCCTGGGGCTGCTCCGTGGGCCGGCCGCACAGCTCCTGAGCGAGCGCTAGATTTGCTGAGAGGATCAATCCGAGCATTCCTGTGAGCAGCGTGAGTGTGGCGCGACGTGCTGCAATGAGCGCTCTCATGTTGCATGCTCCGTCTTGATTCAGGTCAGCGATGCGGGGCAACTGCCTGCACCTCAGCCCGCCAGGCACGCCTCGATAGCCTTCAACGCGGCTTCGGCCTTGGAGCCGTCGGGCCCACCGGCCTGCGCCATGTCGGGTCGCCCGCCGCCGCCCTTGCCACCGAGCGCCTCGGCCCCCGCCTTTACGAGGTCGACCGCACTGATGCGCTTGATGAGGTCCTCCGTCACGCCGACAGCGAGCCCTGCCTTGCCATCCTCGGTGACGCCGACGATGGCGACCACGCCCGAGCCCACCTGCTTCTTGCCGTCGTCGACGAGACCGCGCAGATCTTTGGGATTGAGCCCCTGTACCGTGCGCGCCAGCAGCTTGACGTCGCCAATTGAACGAACTGCCTCCGTCACTGCAGCGCCGTTCGCGCCTCCGCCGAGCGCGATTTGCCGCTTTGCGTCCGTGAGCTGGCGTTCGAGCTGCTTGCGCTCCTCGATCAGCGCCTTCACGCGATCGACCACGTCGTCGGATTTCGTGCGCAGCACTCCCGCCAGCTCGCGCATGCGGCCGTCCTGCTCGGCCAGATAGGCCCGCGCGCCCTCTGCCGTGAGGGCTTCGAGGCGCCGGATCCCCGACGCACTCGCGCTCTCGCCCACGATGCGCACGAGGCCGATGTCGCCGGTGCGCGTCACGTGCGTGCCGCCGCACAGCTCGACCGACCAGGCCTTGTTCGCTTTCTTTCCTTGCCCGCTTCCGGCAGGACCTGACCCCGTCTCGCCAACACCCATCGACACGACGCGCACCTCGTCGCCATACTTCTCGCCGAACAGCGCCATGGCGCCGCTCTGCTTGGCCTCCTCGACGCCCATCAGGCGCGTCTCCACCGTACTGTTCTGCAGTACAAACGCGTTGGCCATGGTCTCGACGGCCGCGACTTCCTCGGGCGTCATGGGCTTGGTGTGGGAGAAGTCGAAACGCAGCCGCTGCGGGTCCACGAGGGAGCCCTTCTGCGCCACGTGCGTACCCAGCACCTGCCGCAGTGCCTCGTGCAGAAGATGGGTGGCGGAGTGGTTGGCGCGCGTGGCCGTCCGGCGCGCATGATCGACGATCAGCTCGACGGCATCGCCCGGCTTGAAAGCGCCCGCCTCGACGCGGCCGATGTGGACGAATACGTCGCCCAGTTTCTTCTGCGTATCCGTGACGCGGAACAGCGCACCCTTGGCGCCCTTGATGACGCCCTCGTCGCCGACCTGGCCGCCGGACTCGCCATAGAACGGCGTCTGGTTGAGCACGAGCGCGGCTTCATCGCCGGCCTTGAGGCTCTTCGCCTCCTTGCCGTCCTTCAGGATGGCGCGGATCTCGCCTTCAGCCGCCTCTGTGTCGTAACCGAGGAAATCGGTGGCGCCCACGCGCTCCCGCACCTCGAACCACACGCTCTCGGTTGCCGCCTCGCCGGACCCCTTCCAGGCCTTGCGCGCCTCTTCCTTCTGCTTCTCCATCGACGCGTCGAACGCAGCGATATCGACTGTGATGCCACGCGGTTTGAGCGCATCTTCCGTGAGATCGAGCGGGAAGCCGTAGGTGTCGTAGAGCTTGAAGGCGGTATTGCCAGCGAACACGTCGCCCTTCTTCAAGGTGCTGCTCGCCTCGTCGAGCAGACCGAGCCCCTTCTCCAGCGTCTTGCGGAAGCGCGTCTCTTCCAGCCTCAGTGTCTCGGTTATGAGCGGCTGGCCGCGCACCAGCTCTTGATAGGTCTCGCCCATCTGCTGCACCAGCGCCGGAACCAGCCGATACATCAGCGGCTCTTTTGCGCCCAGCAGATGCGCGTGACGCATGGCACGGCGCATGATCCGGCGCAGCACGTAGCCGCGGCCCACGTTAGAGGGAAATACGCCCTCGGCGATGAGGAAGCTGGTCGCCCGCAGGTGGTCGGCGATCACCCGGTGCGAAGCGAGATGCTCGCCCCTCGCCGGCACCCCCGTCGCGGCCTCGGACGCCGCAATCAGCGCTTTGAAAAGATCGATCTCGTAGACCGACTGCACACCTTGAAGGATGGCCGTCATGCGCTCGAGCCCCATGCCCGTATCGATCGACGGCTTGGGCAGGTTGACCCGATCGCCGGGGCCCCGCTGCTCGAACTGCATGAAGACGAGGTTCCAGAACTCCAAGTAGCGGTCGCCGTCTTGGTCTGCGCTTCCCGGCGGACCACCGGCGACCTTGTCGCCCTGATCTATGAAAATCTCCGAACAGGGACCGCAGGGGCCGGTGTCGCCAGCCGACCAGAAGTTGTCAGAAGTGGCGATGCGGATGATCCTGTCGTCGGAGAAGCCCGCAACCTTCTTCCAGATGCGGTAGGCATCCTCGTCGTCATGGTAGATGGTGACCAGCAGGCGCTTGGGATCGAGCGCGAAGTCCTTGGTGATCAGCTCCCAGGCAAGCGGGATCGCGCGCTCCTTGAAGTAGTCGCCGAACGAGAAGTTGCCGAGCATCTCGAAGAACGTGTGATGCCGGGCGGTGTAGCCGACGTTGTCGAGGTCGTTGTGCTTGCCGCCCGCACGCACGCACTTCTGCGAGGTGGTGGCGCGGGTGTAGGCGCGCTTCTCCTGGCCGGTGAAGACGTTCTTGAACTGTACCATGCCTGCGTTGGTGAACATCAAAGTCGGGTCGTTGCGCGGCACGAGCGGCGACGACGGCACCACCTCGTGACCGTTCCTGGCGAAGAAATCGAGAAAGGTTGACCGGACCTGATTGACCGTCGTCATAGTATGCTCATGAAAGTTGCCGCAGCCTCTTCTAGCCAGGGCGGCATCCCCTGTCCACAAAGCCCCGGAAATGACGCGGGGCCAGACCCGACAGGTCCAGCCCCCAACCAGAACGCAACTTCGGGCACTCAGCGCTTGGCGCGCGCGGCTTTCTTGCCGGCAATTTCTGCCTCGGGCTCTTCCGGCATGAAATCGTCGGGGCCTACCTCGGCATCCTTGGCTTCATCTCCCTCGGGTGCGGCCTGCAGCATCTTGTCGACGATGAGACCGGCATTCTGCCGGATGGCCTTCTCGAGCTCGGCGGCCATCTTGGGATGCTCTTTCAGGAACGCCTTGGTGTTCTCACGGCCCTGACCGATGCGCTCGCCGTTATAGGAGAACCAGGCGCCCGACTTCTCGACGATGCCGGCCTTGACGCCGAGATCGACCAGCTCGCCGACCTTGGAGATGCCTTCGCCGTACATGATGTCGAACTCGACCTGCTTGAAGGGCGGGGCCACCTTGTTCTTCACCACCTTGACGCGAGTCTGGTTGCCGACCACTTCCTCGCGTTCTTTGATCTGGCCGATGCGGCGGATATCGAGGCGCACGGAGGCGTAAAACTTGAGTGCGTTGCCGCCGGAGGTCGTCTCGGGATTGCCGAACATGACGCCGATTTTCATACGGATCTGGTTGATGAAAATTACCATGCACTTCGATTTTGAAATCGATGCCGTGAGCTTGCGCAGCGCCTTGCTCATCAGGCGCGCCTGCATGCCGGGTTGCATATCTCCCATCTCGCCCTCGAGTTCAGCCTTGGGGGTGAGGGCTGCCACCGAGTCCACCACAAGCACGTCGACGGCGCCGGAGCGCACCAGCGTGTCGGCAATCTCGAGCGCCTGCTCGCCGGCGTCGGGCTGGGAAATCAGCAGGTCTTCGACCTTGACGCCAAGCTTGCGCGCATAGACGGGATCGAGTGCGTGTTCGGCATCGACAAAGGCGCAGATGCCGCCCTTCTTCTGCGATTCCGCCACGACCTGCAGAGCGAGCGTGGTTTTGCCCGATGATTCGGGACCGTAAATCTCGATGACGCGTCCGCGCGGCAGACCGCCGATGCCCAGAGCGATATCCAGGCCCAGAGAACCAGTCGATATTGCCTCCACGTCCATGATGCGATCGTTGGCGCCGAGCCGCATGATCGAGCCCTTGCCGTGAAGCTTGTCGATCTGCGCGAGCGCGGCCTCGAGCGCCTTTTGCTTGTCCATGCTCCCCCCTTCGACCACACGCAGTTGCGGCTTTTCCATGGAAAACCCCTTATTTCACGAGTTGCAGATGGAGGCAAAACGCGGGACTCGATTTACCTGTGTGTACACGTTTTGTTCTCGTCATGCAATCGTCTTCTCTTGAGGTTGCACAGATGCTGCGGCCAACAATGGCATGGGCCAGCCGGACAGTTGATCCGGCGCTCTCCTACGCGGCCTTAGGGCGCATCAGGTTCCAGACCCATAGCCCGATAGGCCACAGCAGCGCGGCGATCGTCATGGCCGCCAGCACCGCTGCAACGGGCCTGCTGAAGAACGGCAGGACACTGCCATCGGACTTGATGATGGATGTCACCAGGTTCTGCTCGACCATGGCACCCATGATAAGGCCAAGGACCATTGCCGCCACGGGATAACCGTTGCGTTCCATCACGTAGCCGATGATGCCGAAAGCAGCGACCGTCAGCACGGCGAACAGGTTGTTGCCCGTGGCGAACGCGCCGACGGCACATAGCAGCACGATCACCGGCATCACCGACGCTCGCGGCGCGCGTAGCACCTTGCTGGCAATGCGGATCATGATGATACCCAGCGGGATCATGATGATATTGGCCATGATGAATATGATGTACAGCGCGTACATGCTGGACGCGCGCTCGGTGAACAGCGTCGGCCCGGGGTTCAAGCCCTTCATGTACAGCACGCCGATGGCGATGGCGGTGATGGTATCGCCGGGAATGCCGAACAGCAGCGCTGGCACCCACCCAGAGGCGAGGCTGGCATTGTTGCTGGCGCCGGCTTCGATCAGCCCCTCCGGATGGCCGGTGCCGAATTTTTCGGGTTCCTTGGAAAAACGCTTCGACATGGAATAGCTGACCCACGCGGCCATATCGGCGCCCGCACCCGGCAGGACGCCGATGATGATCCCGACTATGTTGCCGCGCACCTGGGGCTTCACATATTGGCGCGTCAGCTCGAGCTGCCCCTTGAGGATGCTGCCGAAGCGGCGGTAGGGGAGCTTGGGCGGCTCGGGGCTCAGCATCGCCCGCATCACTTCCGACACCGCGAACACACCCACTAGCGCCGGGATCGGCTCGATGCCGCCGAGCAGATCGGTGAAACCGAACGTGAAGCGCTGCGCGCCGGCCGGATTCTCGATGCCGATGCAGGACACCAGCAGGCCAAGCAGCATGGCGGCGATAGCCTTCACCGGAGAGGAGCGCGCCACCAGCGTCGCGCACATGAGGCCGAGGAAAGCCAGCCAGAAATACTCATAGGTCGAGAAACTGAGCGCCATCTCGGCCAAGGGCGGCGCCAGGATCATCAGCGACAGCGTGCCGGCAATGCCGCCCAGCGCGCTGAACCACAGGCCGATGCCGAGCGCCAGCTCGGGCTGGCCCTTGCGCGTCATGGCGTAGGCTTCATCGGTGTAGGCCGCAGAGGCGGGCGTGCCCGGGATGCGCAGCAGGGCGCCGGGAATGTCGCCGGAGAAAATCGCCATCGCCGACGCAGCGATAATGGTTGCTATCGCCGCAATCGGCGAGAGATAGAACGTCACTGGAACCAACAGGGCTGTGGCCATGGTTGCCGACAGCCCCGGCAACGAGCCGACCACAAGGCCGTAGATCGACGCCAGCAGGATAGCGAGCAGCACATCGGTCTGCAGCACCAGCCCGAACGCCTCCACGATCGTGTTCATGTGCGCCCTACCACGGAGCCGGCACCAGGCCCGGCGGCAGCGGCACGCGCAACAGCTTGGAGAAAACCAGGTGCACGAACAGCGGCGCTCCGATCGCGAGCGGGACGGCAAGACGCAGCCGCGCCCCGAGCGCCAACGACGCCATGAGCACGATGGCTGCTGCGGTCGCGAGAAAGCCAAGCCGGTCCACGGCAAGAACGTAGAACAGCAGCAGTCCCGGAGGCACCAGCGCCATCAGCCCCCGCCACCGCCCGATAGCGTGTTGGGGTTCCTGGTCTGAATGGGCTGCCAGATCGGCCTCCGCTTCGTCCTCGAAGTGCCGCCCGATGCCAAGAGCGATCAACGCGCCGCACAGGATCAACCCCGCACCGACCACTATCGGGAACACGTTGGGCCCGACCTGCTGGCCGGGCACGGGCAGTAGCCGCGATCCGCCATAGGCCGACACACTGCCGAGCGCGATCAGAAACAGGCCCGTGAACCGGTCGGAAAGTTGCATGTGGTGGGCATCGAAGTAAGCAGTTTCGGACACGCG
Source organism: uncultured Alphaproteobacteria bacterium (assembly GCA_963814055.1). Classification (GTDB taxonomy): domain Bacteria; phylum Pseudomonadota; class Alphaproteobacteria; order Rhizobiales; family Hyphomicrobiaceae; genus AWTP1-13. The sequence continues at coordinate 277,229 of CAWFBJ010000017.1, read as the reverse complement.
CCTGCAGCCACATCCGTGCCTGCAGGCGCCACTTTTCAACCCTTGGCGAGCCCCGCCGCCTTCATGGCGACGCCCATGGCCTTGTTGCCTTCGTCCATGAACTTCGCGAAGCCCGGACCGTCGGCCCACCGGACGCCGAAGCCGCGGTTCGCCATGAACTCGCGGAACTCGGCAGCCTCGTTGACCTTCTTGAGCGCCGCCGTCAGCGCGTTGGTGATGTCGGCCGGCAAAGCTTTGGGACCTGCAAACCCGCGCCAGGCGCCGGTGGTGTAATCAATGCCCATTGCTTCCTTGAGCGTCGGCACGTCCTTGAACGCAGGATTGCGCTCGGCAGCCATCACGGCGAGGCTGCGCGCCTTGCCGGCCTCGATGATGGCGCGCGCTTCCGGCACGGAGCAGGTGACGAGGTCGAGGCCGCCTGCCGCCAGATCCTGCATGGCCGGCGCGGCGCCGTTGAGCGGCACCCAGGCGACGTGGTCCGGTTTCAGACCCATGGCGGTCAGCCAGCCGACCAGCGCCAGATGCCAAATGCCGCCCTGGCCTGTGCCGGATGCCTTCATCTTGCCCGGCGGTGACGCCTTGATCGCGTCCGCCAGCTCCTTCACCGTCTTGTAGGGACTGCTGGCATTGACCTGGATACCAGGCGGGTCCTCGTTCATCAGGGCCAGCGGCGCGTAGCTGTCCGGCTTGAACTCCGTCAGTCCCTGCCAGTGCATCATGGAGATTTCGACGGTAATGATGCCGAGTGTGTATCCGTCGGGCGTGGCGGTGGCGATCGCCGAGTGGCCGACCACGCCGGAGCCGCCGGTGCGATTGACGACGTTGAAGGGCTGCTTGAGCTCCTTCTCCAGCACCGTTGCAACGATGCGCGCCGTGGCGTCCGTTCCACCGCCTGCGCCCCAGGGGCAAATGATGGTGACAGGGCGGTTGGGCCAGGCGGCCTGGGCGCGCACCTCAGGTAGGCGGAGGGTCGTGGCCGCACCTGCGGCCGCACTGCCGATCAAAACACTGCGCCGCGTGAATCGCTTCTTCATCGCTTCCTCCGTGTGGATACTCTTTGCCTCATGATACCGCAAACGCGGCTCGGCACCAGCCATCAGCGGCCACGCTTCGGACAAGGATCTAGATTCCAGCGCACTGTCCACCCGCTCGGTCGAAGGGCGCAACCGGCGCTCGCGCAATTGTCCGCAAGTTGGTGCAAGCGGGCCGTTTTCGGCCGCCGTTCTGCCGCACAATTGCCGGTCGCGGCTGCTGTGTCGATCATGACTGCGGCGGTCGAGATGACAAGGGCTCAAAAGGATGGAGCAGCTGTTCAGCGCAATCCAACGTCTGGCACGTAGCCCGGCATTCAAGTTCTTCCTGGTCACGTTCCTCATTCTGATGCTGCTGGTGCCATTGGCGCTGGTGATTGGCCTGGTCAACGAACGCGAGGGCCGGGCGCGGCAGGTGCAGGGCGAGGTGGCGCGCGTGTGGGGCGCCGCACAGCAGCTCTCGGGGCCGTTCCTGGTGGTGCCCTACACCGTACGCGTCGAGACGGTGCAGGGCGACAAGCGCATCGAGCAGATACAGGAGCGCCGCGCGGTGTTCCTGCCCGAGCAGCTCGATATCAAGGCACACACGACCTCCAAGGTGCTCTACCGCTCGATCTACGAGGTGGCCGTGTACACCGCGCGCGCCAATCTGGAGGGCCGCTTCCTCGCGCCCGACATGGCCGACGTTGCAAGCGACGTGGTCGGCGTGCGCTGGAACGATGCGATTTTCGTGCTGGGCCTCACTGACGTGTCCGGCCTGAAGGAGGCCGCCGTTCTACAGGTCAATGACCGGCGCGACATGCCGTTCGCGCCAAGCCTCGGCATCCCGAGTGTCAACCAGACCGGCATCCACGTGAAGCTTGCTGCCGCCGGCGACCAGGTGCTGGCCGCGCCCGATCAGCCGCCGAAGGCGTTCGCGTTCAAGCTGGAGCTCGTGTTCGGTGGCTCCACCTCGCTCGACGTGGCACCCGTCGCACGCGAGACGCGCATGACCATGACATCGGATTGGCCCCATCCAAGCTTTTCAGGTGCGTTCCTGCCCGTCGAGCGGAGCGTGCGCCCCGACGGCTTCTCGGCGAACTGGCGCGTGCCGCATCTGGCGCGAAGCGTACCGGCTGCGTGGAGCCTCACCACCGCCGGCATCGACCGCTTCCGGCCTTATCAGTTCGGCGTCCAGCTCTACCAGCCGGTGGACTTCTACAATCTGGTGACGCGGGCGGTGAAATACGCCGTGCTGTTCCTGTCTCTCGCCTTCATGGCCGTGTTCGTGTTGGAACTGGTGGCAGGACGGCCTATGCATCCGGTGCAGTATCTGTTTGCCGGGCTGGCGATGGTGTTCTTCTATGTCCTGCTGTTGTCGCTTGCCGAGCATATCGGCTTCGGCCTGGCCTACCTCGCCGCCGCGTCCGCCTGCGGCGGCATGCTCGCCACCTACGTAGGCATGGCGCTTCAGAGCCGCATGCGCGGGATCGCAATGCTCGTGGTGTTGAGCACCCTTTACGGCCTGCTCTACCTGATCCTGAAGCTCGAGGATTACGCCCTGCTCGCCGGCGCCCTCCTGGGTTTCAGCGCGCTGACCGTCGTTATGTTCGCCACCCTGCGCGTGGATTGGTCGGGCCACCGCGCGCTGCCCGCTCCGGCGGAGTAGTCGGATTTCCGGACCTTCGCCAAGCGAAGTTCCGGAAATCCCAACGGCTCGCCCTAGCGCCCGAGTTGTTCCTTCACCTTGGCTGCAAGCTGCGGCAGCGTGAACGGCTTGGGCAGGAACGCGTATTCCTCGTTGTCGTCCAGGCTCTTTTTGAAGGCATCGTCGGGATAGCCAGAGACGAAGATGAACTTGAGCGCCGGGTTCGTCTTGCGCAGTTCCTTGAGCAGCGTAGGCCCGTCCATCTCCGGCATGATGACGTCGCTGACGACGATATCGACGCGATGGTTCTCGCGATCCATGACCTCCACGGCCTCCACGCCACTGGCAGCCTCCAGCACTTCGTAGCCCTGCCGCGAGAGCGCGCGCACCGCGAAACTCCGCACCACATCCTCGTCTTCGACAAGCAGCACGCGCCCGGTGCCGGTCAGATCCCGTGTCGGCTCCACCTTCTTGGCACGCTGGGGCAGTTCGTCCTCGTGCTCGACGATGTGGCGCGGCAGGTAGACGCGGAAGGTCGTGCCCTCGCCAGGCTTGCTGTCGGCGAAAATGTAGCCGCCGGTCTGCTTGACGATGCCGTAGACCGTGGACAGGCCGAGCCCGGTTCCCTTGCCGACATCCTTGGTGGTGAAGAACGGTTCGAAAATCCGGCCGATGACATCGGGTGGTATGCCGACGCCGGTGTCCTCCACCTCGACGAGCAGGTATTCGCCGGCGTTGATACCCTGGCCGCCGAGCTTCAAGCTCTCGCGCTCCGACACGTTGCGGGTGCGGACCGTGAGGCAGCCGCCATCGGGCATGGCGTCCCTGGCGTTGACGGCCAGATTGATGATGACGTGCTCGAATTGCGTCTTGTCGGCCTTGACGTGCCACAGGTCGCGCGCGGGTAGAATCTTGAGAGCGATCTTCTCGCCCAGCGCCTTGTTGAGCAAAGCCGACAGGTCGGTGATGAGTTCTCCAAGCTCCAGCACCTCGGCCTGCAGCGTCTGGCGGCGCGAGTAGGCAAGCAGCTGCCGCACCAGGCCCGCAGCACGGTTGGCGCTGCTCTTGATGTTCATGATGTCGCGGTAGGCCGGATCGGTCGGCCGATGGGTCTGCAGCAACAGATCGGAGAAGCCGATGATGGCGGTGAGCACGTTGTTGAAGTCATGCGCCACGCCGCCGGCCAGCTGTCCGACGGCTTCCATCTTGTGGCTCTGCGCGAACTTCAATTCGAGCGCCTTCTGCTCCGTGGCATCGATCACATAAAGGATGGCGCCTTCTCGTACCCGATTGCTGGTGCTGAGAGGGCTGACGTAGATGCGCCGCGCGAATTCGCCCTGCCGACCGAAAGAGACTTCGACTGGGGTGGCGCCCATACGGCCTGAGTAGGCACGCAGCAATGCCTTGCCGAGTTCAGCAGCCACGCGCTCGTCCGCTTCGGGGATGAGATCGGTTATGTTTGCAGGCGCGTCGCGACCCTCGACGAAGAACATCCGCATGAACGCAGCGTTGCTGCTGGTGATGCCGCCATCTCCCCCGACGGTCGCAATGCCGAACGGCGCGGACTCAAACAGCCTCTTGAGTTGTACCTCCGCGCTGTTGCGGTCTTTGTCGGGCTGCACGTCGCTCTGATCGAGCACCAGCACGGAGACGATCCCGCGCGAACCATGACCCCGGCAAACGAGATGCGCAGGAAACACGCGGCCATCCTCGCGCAGGAGATCGAGATTGAGCCTGGTGGCGCGGCCGGCGCGCGCCGCGGCACGGATCAATGCAACACCGTCCGCCGACATGATATCCGCCAGCGCCAGCGTCTTGCTCGCTTCAGGCCTCAGCGCCAGCCAATGCGCTAGCGTGGTGTTGATGTGAACGATGCGCCCGTCGGGCGCAACCGCGAACAGGCCTTGCGGCAGATCGTCATAAAACGACAGGGTGGACTTGAGGCCGCCCACGGCTTCAATCTCGCGCGTGCGCTCACGCGTGACATCGCATATCTGCCAGAGCGTCGACCTGCTTTGGCCGCCGCGGACCGATGAAGCCTGCAGCGAACGCACGGAAACCTGCAGCCACCGGCCAACCCTGCCGGCCAAGGCGCCTGAACGAACGAAGAATTCCTCGTCGCGAGCCTCATGGCGTTCGGCTGCGCGATTCAGCCGGTAGAAGGCTTCGGTCGACTGCGGCTCGCCGACGAACAGTTCCTCGAGTGTCGTGTGCCGCCCGGAACGCACGCCGGTGAGGCGATCGAAAGCCCGATTGCGATAAAGAACGGCACCCTTAGGGCCGACAATCTGCAGGGCGTTGTCCATCCCGTCCGCTACGGATTTCAGCAATTCCTCTTCCGCGGCGCGATCGCTCAGGCGCAGGAAGCCGGACATCAGGCCCAGCACGAGTACCACGCCCGCCACAGCGAGCAGTGCGAGAAGACCGAGCACAAGGGATTCGGCAGCGCTCCCGCCCTTAAAGGCCAGCGCACCCAGCCCTGCGGCAATCAGGAGCCCCAGAGCGAGCGATATGGCGCTAGTCCCGCGTGTGCGCATAACGGAAAGCACAGTCGGGGCTGCGTCGCGCAATGCCTCGATTTTTGCCATGCCGCAGAACCTTAGCTGATTCTGCGCGAGCGAAGCCTGCGCTGCTTGAACAAGTAGTTGGAACTCTGAACGCATGTACAAACCGCAACCTGTTGACGACTGCCTAGAGGATCGCTGACGCTTGCGTCGCCAGGACGGGTCCTGTCGTGCTTGCGGGCCAGTCCTTCACGCTTCAAGAAAACAGTCATTAGGGTTAAGATGCTGTGAAGGACACGTAAGGCTCGGCGCAACCAAGGGGGATTCAGCCTTGTTGTCCTGCTTGGCACCGCGCGGGTAGCGGTGCTTGGCGCACGTAGAAAAACGGCGCACTGTCGACATAACGATTTGCAGGGATGGCAGAGCTATGTCTTCGATCCTTTGGCCAATCTTCGTCCTAATTTTCTTCGCCTCCGCCGCTGTCGCGGCACTGTGGGGATACCGCGCCTACACCACGGGCGACACGAGTTTCAGCCTTGCATGGCTGTTTCCGGCGCGGCCGGAGCCGAGGCTGGCTGTCATGGAGCAGGCCAGTGTCGATGGCAAACGCAAGCTCGTCCTCATCCGTCGCGATGACGTCGAGCACCTGATCATGACCGGCGGGCCGGTGGATGTGGTCATCGAGACCGGCATAGCCAGTGCTCCGAGACAAATCCTCGAGCGCGACCTGGAAGAAGCCCCCCGTGCCGACCGGGTCGAGCCTGCCGCGCCCGTGTTCACACGCGCGCCCCGCACGTTCGGCCATGCCGTCAATGAATAGGCGGCTATCGCGGCCCGGACACATGTGTCGCCGGCAGTGGATAAGCCGCTAGAATAGCGCGATAGCCCTGCCAGCTTTTGCCGCAGCCAGGCAAATTCACGTTTCGCCCATTCACCACATTGGCGCGTCATACAATCCGCCCATGATGACATTGCAACGCGCAACCACCCCGTTTCCAATCCTGCGTGCCGTGCTGCTGATCGCGGCCCTGCTTGCGTGCGGCGCGAGCGCATCCGCGCAGATAACCTCACCACCGCAACCGGCATCGGCGGCACAGTCGGCCTTGCCGCCCGAGGTCGCCGCAAGCCTGAGCAAGACGACGGCATCGCTGACGGAAGCGGAAAAAGCGCTGCAGCAGTTGTCCGGTTTCGAGGATGAACTCGGCAGTTTGCGCACGAAGGTCGAGGACGTACTCGACCAGACCTCGCAAACGGCAGAGGCGCTTCGCCCGCAGCTTGAGGCAGTGAAATCGCAGATCGAGAAGCTTGGCCCTCCCCCGGCAAAGGATGCCCCGCCCGAAGCCCCGGAGGTGGCCAGCGAGCGCGCGCGCCTGACAGCCCTGTCGAGCGCCTACGACGGCGCGATCAAGTCGAGTGAAGTGACGTGGGTGCGCGCGCGCCAGCTCATCGAGCGGATCACCGTGCTGCGCCACTCGCTTTTCACCAAGAACCTGCTGGAGCGGCTGCCAAGCCCCCTGCTGCCCGGCATATGGCGCGACATCGTGACGGACGCGCCAGCGGTCAGGCATCGTTTCAGCGCATGGGTGGACAACTGGTCCTATTGGGCAGCCCGAAAGCAAACCGAGCTTTCCTTTCTCGTGGCGGTTGTTCTTTTTTTGTATGTTTTCCTCAAGCTCGTGGTGGCCAGGCGGACCCGGCGCCGGACGTTGAGGGCCGAACCACCCCTGCCAACCTTCTTTGAACGCGCCATTTCGGTCTCCTGGGTCGCCCCATTGCGCGCCTTGCCCGCGGTCGCCGCCAGCCTCCTCCTCTACGGCGGGCTCGATACGCTTGAGCTGCTCTACAATCCGTGGGGCCGGGCAGCATTCGGGATTTTGAAAGGCACGCTCGTCTTTGTGACAGTGACGGCGTTGTTGTACGCAGTGATGGCACCGCGCGCGCCACAATGGCGCCTGGTGTCTCTCGCCGATCGGCCGGCACGCCGCGTCGCGAGGCTGCTCAGCGCCATCACGGCGGTCTACGCGCTCGACGGCGCCCTGACAGAGGTGAGCCGTGCGTTTTTCGTACCGCTCACGCTCAGTGTGGTGCAGTCGTTCGCCTCGAGCGTCGCATTCGCCAGCTTGTTGATCGGCCTGTTGCTCACGCCGTTTACACCACAGACTGCCATCGGATCTCAGCTCGCGGTCTCACGCCATGAACCGCGCTGGCTCAAGGTACCTTTGTGGATCATCGCTATCGGCATCGTCGTCGCGGCACTGCTGGGCTATGTGGCGCTTGCGCGCTTCGCTGCCCAGCAGCTCGTGCTGACAGGTATCGTGGTGCTGCTCGGCTGGCTCGGCTATCTGGCCATTCGCGCCGTCACACGCGAGCCGCCGCAGAGAGGTCTTCCGGTCGGCGACCTGTTGGAGCAGAGGTTCGGGCTGGATGCGTCGCGCCGGCATCAGTTGACGCGACTGACCGAACTGGCGCTCACCCTCGCATTGGTCATCGGTGCGCTGCCGTTCCTGATGCTGCAATGGGGTTTTTCCGGCGACGACATCCGCGAATCGTTCAAGTCGTTGTTCTTTGGGCTTGAGATCGGTCAATTCAAGATCTCGCTCGCCCGCATCTTGCTTGGCATCGTCCTGTTCATCGCTCTGCTGTTTGCCACCCGCGTCTTCCAGCGCTGGCTGCGGGAGCGTTCCGTCCAATCCCGCCTGGATCCGAGCATCGCCAATTCCGTGGACACGGTGGTTGGCTACGTCGGCGTTGCACTCGCCGCGCTGCTTTCGGTGTCCTATGCCGGCCTCGACATCACCAACCTTGCGATCGTTGCCGGCGCCTTGTCGGTCGGCATCGGCTTTGGCCTGCAGTCCATCGTCAACAATTTCGTGTCGGGTTTGATCTTGTTGATCGAGCGGCCGATCAAGGTGGGCGACCGCGTCGTTGTGGGCGACCAGCAGGGCCTCGTGCGCCGCATCAGCGTGCGCGCCACGGAGATCGAAACCTTCGATCGGGCGAGCCTGATTGTTCCCAACTCCGAGCTGATCACCGGCCGCGTATTGAATTGGACGCATCGCAACTCGCTGGGCGCGGTCAACGTGAAGGTTGGCGTGGGTTACAATTCCGATCCCGAACAGGTGATCGCCATTTTGACGAAGTGCGCAGAGGACCACCCAGACGTGTTGCGCGCACCAGCACCCGGCGCCGCGCTTGAAAGCTTCGGCGACAGCGCGCTGCAGTTCAACCTTCGCGTCTCGCTGCCCGATATCGACAAGGCTGGGGCCGTGCAGTCGGATTTGCGCGTGGCCATCTTCAAGGCGCTCGGCGCGGCAGGCATTGAAATTCCGTTCAACCAGATCGACGTCAACCTGCGCGACCTGGAAACGATCAAGGCTTATCTGGCGGCGGTTCTGGAGCAGCCGCCGAATGGCGCTGCGCGTCAGGGGCGTCCCCACATCGCAGCCGACAGCCAGCAGGCAAAGAGAAGTGACGAAGCCTAGCCGGCGGCTTCTTGCCCTTCAATCTTCGCGGAAGACTTTCTCGCGCCGCTCGTGGCGTTCCTGGGCTTCCAGCGATAGCGTGGCGATCGGGCGCGCCTCGAGGCGCCTCAGGCCGATCGGCTCCCCGGTTTCCTCGCAGTACCCATAGGTACCGTCTTCGATCCGCGCCAGCGCCGCATCTATTTTGGCGATCAACTTGCGCTGCCGGTCGCGGGCCCGAAGTTCCAGCGCGCGATCGGTCTCGGACGTGGCCCGGTCAGCGATATCCGCATGCTGGGCGGAATCTTCATGAAGTACGTGCAGCGTCTCGCGATTCTGGCGGACTATCTCTTCCTTCCAGGCGACCAGCTTGTTGCGAAAGTACTGCTTGTGCCGTTCGTTCATAAACGGCTCGCTTTCAGCGGGGCGGTACCCTGCCGGGAGAATGATTGGACCGCTCCTTGCCACCATCGGCTTTTTCGGCTTCGGAGCCGGTTTAGGGGGTTTGCTTTTCTTCGCCACGCTGGCCCGCCCGCTCGCGACAGGTTTGCCGCGGGCCTTGCTGGTCACGGCCTTCTTTGCCGATCGGCTGTTGTTCAACTTCCCCATGCGCGTCCCGAGCTGTTCGCTTCTCGTTGTCGGCGGCGCCCCAAAATCTGTCCCCGGCGCGAATATGGTGCCCGTATTTAAGCCGCTGTTTTTCCAAGTCAAGCCGTCGCTATCGCGCTGCAACAAGGCCGAACAGCCCGAAATGCCGAAACACTCGGCAGCGCGTGGTCCGATATCCACTATCTTGGGTAGCTTTGTGGCCTGCTGCACGTTTACCGTGAATTCACTCCCCTCCCGCATTCTACAAGGTGTTGGACGGGCGGCGCGGCACTTGGATGCCGGTCAAGCACGTTGCCGATCGGCCTGATCTCCCCGAGGCAGGTCGCAGCGGTCGTGACCGGAGGCTCGCCCGTCCATGAAAGCTGCGCTCGAAACTCGCGTTTCGCCCCCCAGCGCCGCTCCAAGGCCACTCCCATCTGCCGCTTGGGGGTGGCCTCAATTCTCTTGCGCAGCGAGCACACGCCAGGAATCCTTGCTGGCCCAACTTCGTTTCCCTACAGTCGCGCGGTTTTCCCGGCAGGAGGCAGTTGCGCGCGATCATGCGGTTCAAGGGCACGAAGAACTACGTAGCGACAGACGACCTGAAGGTCGCCGTCAACGCGGCCATCACGTTGCAGAGACCACTGCTGGTAAAGGGTGAACCGGGCACGGGGAAGACCGTTCTCGCCATCGAAGTCGCCAAAGCGATCGGCACGCCGCTGATCGAGTGGCACATCAAGTCCACCACCAAGGCGCTGCAGGGACTCTACGAATACGATGCCGTCAGCCGGTTGCGCGACAGCCAGCTCGGCGACACGCGTGTCGCCGACATCCGCAACTACATCCGCAAGGGCAAGCTGTGGGAGGCGTTCACGATGGATGAGCGTCCCGTGCTTCTCATCGACGAGATCGACAAGGCCGACATCGAGTTCCCAAACGACCTGCTGCAGGAACTCGACCGCATGGAGTTTTATGTCTACGAGACGCACGAGACCATCAAGGCGAAACATCGGCCGATCGTCATCATCACGTCCAACAACGAGAAGGAGCTGCCCGACGCCTTCCTGCGCCGCTGCTTCTTCCACTACATCAAGTTCCCCGATCCCGAGACCATGCGCTCCATTGTCGACGTGCACTTCCCGAACCTGAAGGGCCGCCTGGTGGCGGAGGCGCTGAAGGTGTTCTACGACGTGCGCGATGTTCCCGGCATCAAGAAGAAGCCTTCGACATCGGAGTTGCTCGACTGGCTGAAGCTCCTCTTGAACGAGGACATCAGCCCAGAGACGCTGCGCGAAAGCGATCCGCGCAAGCTCATCCCTCCACTGCACGGCGCCCTGCTGAAGAACGAGCAGGACGTCCACCTGTTCGAGCGGCTCGCTTTCCTGAGCAAACGTCAAAACCAGGGCTGAGATGATCAATGAAGCCCCGCTGGCCCGCTTCGCGCCGCTCGCCGGGGGGCTTCTGAAGCCCATCTATGCCGACTACGCGTTCGCCAATATCGCGAACACGATCGAGCACCTGCTGACCGGCGATCTGCGCGGACCTCTGCTCCCAGCAGACTGCTTTGGCGGCGCTTATCCGCGCCCCGCAAGGTCGTGACGTTCTTTGTCGATTCGTTTGGCTGGGCCTTCTGGAAAGCGCACGGCGACCGCTTCCGCACGACCCGCGCCGTGATGGAGAAGGGCGTTGTCACGCCGATCTCGGCGCTGTTTCCCTCTACCACGGCCGCCTCGGTTTCCACGCTGAACCTCGGCGTCCCGCCCAGCGCGCACGCGCTCTACGAGTGGAACATCTACATCCCGGCCTATGGCGAGGTGATCCAGTCGCTGGCCTTCGCACCGCTTGGGCCGGCACGGGCAGGACGCTTGCGTGAAAAAGGGCTACGACCCCGCCAAGATGCTGGAAGTGCACGAGACGGTGCATCAGCGGCTTGCCCGGCATGGCGTCCGCTCCGTCCAGTTTTCGAACCGCAGCTACGCAGGCTCGGCTTACAACTCCGTTGCGAGCGCTGGCGCAGACGTCATCCGTCACGGCACGCTCTCCGAGGCGCTGGTCCAGCTCAAGCAGATGCTCGAGCAGGACGCGGACAAAGCCTGGCTTGGCTTCTATTGGGCTTCGATCGACACCATCGCCCACATCCACGGGCCGGGAACAACCTTTCACGCCGCCGAGATCGCAAGCTTCTGGAGCACCTTCGACGCAGTGTTCCGCGACGTCGACAGCGCCGACACGCTCTATCTGTTCTTTGCCGACCACGGCCAGGTCTATGCCGACGTCCGCGACACCATCTACATCAACGAGCGCTTTCCGGAACTCGCCGACTGCCTCCCGACGAGCCCGACGGGCAACCCGATCTATCCCAACGGGGCGCCGCGCGACGTTTTCCTGCATGTCCGCCCGGAACGGCGGGACGATGCGCTGGCGACGCTACAGCAGGGTCTCGATGGCATCGCCCTCGTGATGCCCATGGATGCGGCGCTGGATCAGGGTCTGTTCGGGCCTGGACCTGTCAGCCCAGAGCTGCGCCGCAGGCTGGGCGACATTCTCATCCTTCCCTTTCAGGGCCATTTCGTCTGGTGGCGCGAACGGGGCGTCATGGCGAACACATTCAACGGCCATCATGGCGGCCTTGCGCCCGACGAACTCATCACCGTTTTTGGTGCGATCGACGAGCTGTGAAACCGCCGCACTACCGGCAAATCGTGCCTGGCATCTATGACAGCAGCGCCATGGCATGGCCCCAAATCGTGTCTATCCCGCCTTCATCTTTCGGGAGGCGCGATGATGGCGATCAACCAAACGTCCATGCGTGACGGCGATGACGGAGCAAATCGCGCAAGAGTGGGCGCGTACCGCCACTGGCTCTCGACGGCGTTCTCCGCCGTCGCCATTTGCTTATCGTGCATCAGCTTTTACATGAGCGCGCTTCAGGGGCCCGTGCTTGAGGTCTATGTGCCGCCGACCATCCACTATGGGCGCGATGCCGGCGGCGACACCGAGCTTTTCGCCATTCCGATCACCATTACCAACAATGGCGCGCGCAGCGGCGCGGTGTTGTCTATCGAGCTCGAGGTACAGAATCTCAAGACCAGCACCATCAAGCGCTACTACAGCGCCTTCCTGGGCGAGCATCCGCGCGAGGGCACAAGTCCAAACCGCCAATTCGCACCCTTGAGCATTCCGGGCCGGGCGGTCTTTTCCGAAACGGTGCGCTTCTATCCTGTGGGCGAGGCGCTGCCGAGGCTCGTCGACGCGCAGGGCGAATACGCCTTCCGCCTGCAGCTCAACACGGCCACGCCGCCGGAACCATCTCTGTTCGATCGCCTGCAAGGCCGCACGCAGCCCGCGCCCATGGCCTTCCAGATGACCTTGCCCTGGATGTCCGATCAGCATCTCGGTTTTCGGCGGGCCACCATCGCCATGCACGCCAAGGACTGGAAGCCGGCTACCACCGCCGCTCGCTAGCGCTTGCCGCCACCCCGATCTAGGCCCTACCTAAAGGCCAAAGGGCAAACGCGTGCGGCTTTCAGATACCAACGACTCGAATACTGGCACGCTGAGCAGCGTGGGCACGCGCCTGTCCGATCTGATGACGCCGACGGTGCGTCTTGGCGTGACGGGCCTCGCCCGGGCCGGCAAGACGGTATTCATCACCGCACTTGTGCGCAATCTGATCGCTGGGGGACGTCTGCCGCTTTTCTCCCCCATGGCTCAAGGCCGCATCACACGTGCCTATCTGGAGCCACAGCCGGACGATCGCATTCCACGCTTCGCCTACGAGGAGCACCTCGCCGAGCTTGCCGGCGACCCGCCACGATGGCCGGAAAGCACGCGCCGCATCAGCCAGCTTCGGCTCACAATCGAGTACGTGTCGGCAAAACCGCTGCGCCGGACGCTCATGCCCGGCCGGCTGCATGTCGATATCGTCGACTATCCCGGCGAATGGCTGCTCGATTTGCCCCTGCTCGATCTAGATTTCGGCGAATGGTCGGCCCGGTCCCTTGCCGGTGCCCGGCAACCGCAACGCACGCAGGCTGCCAAGTTGTGGCTCGAATTTCTTTCCACGCTCGATGCCGGCAGACCCGCGGATGAGCAGGTCGCGCTCAACGGCGCGGGCCTGTTCACCCGTTATCTGCAGGAAGCCCGCGCCATCGATCCTGCGCTTGCGGCTCCCGGTCCCGGGCGCTTCCTGCTGCCGGGAGACGCCGCAGGATCGCCGCTGCTGACTTTTTTTCCGCTGCCGCCCTCCGCCACCGGCTACGCGCACGGTACGCTCGGCGCCATGCTCGCCCGGCGTTTCGAGAGCTACAAGACCCACATGGTCAAACCGTTCTTCCGCGATCACTTCGCCCGTCTCGACCGGCAGATCGTGCTCATGGATGCCCTTTCGGCGATCAATTCGGGCGCAGAGGCCGTCGCAGATCTCCAGCACACCCTCGAAGCCGTGCTCGCGTGCTTCAGGCCCGGCGCGCATACATGGTTGTCGCGCATTCTCTCCCGCCGCATCGACCGCCTGCTGTTTGCGGCCACCAAAGCCGACCACCTGCACCACACCAGCCATGACCGTCTGGAGGCGATTCTGCGCCTGCTCGCTGAAAAGGCGATCGCGCGCGCAGAGTTTGCAGGCGCAGAGGTCAAGGTCTTGGCCGTAGCCGCTCTGCGAGCGACGCGAGAAGCAGAAGCCCGATCGGGCTGGCAGCGTCTGCCTTGCATCGTCGGCGTTCCGCTGCCCGGCGAACGGCTGGGTCGCCAGGTTTTCGATGGCACCACCGAGGCGGCCGTTTTTCCCGGTGATCTGCCGGAGGATCCAGCTGCCCTTAAATCCAATGCATCGCCCCGCGCGGTGCACTTCCCGCGCTTTCGCCCGCCACGCCTGAAACTCGAGGCGCTGGCGGACGGAACGCCGGCCCTGCCGCACATCCGGCTCGACCGGGCCATGGATTTCCTGCTGGGAGATTGGCTCGCATGAACACCGAACCCCGCCAGCCCCGCGCCTTCACGTTGGATGATCCGGCTCTCGTCACGGAGCCGGAGCTGGGGACGGCGGAAGCAATCCCGGGGGAGCCTCCCGACACTGCCACACTGGCCCGCCCCACCTTTGCGGATGTGGGCCGGCGCAGCCTGCGCTGGGGTGCGCTGCTCCTCACGGCTCTTGCGGGTGCGGCAAGCCTCGGTTTGGCCGCCTGGTTCGCGCGTTTCGTGTCGGCAGCCCTTGCCCGCGACGATTGGGTCGGTACGGCCACCCTCGCGCTGCTGCTCATTGCCGCCTTCGCGGCTTTGATGATCGCATTGCGTGAAATGATCGGCTTTTCGCGCCTGGCGCGTCTCGCTCGCCTCAGAAGCGACGTCGCTGCTGCGCTCAGCGAACGCGATCGCAAGCGCGAGCGCAGAGCGGCCATGCGACTTGCAGCCCTGTATGCGGGACGGCGCGAGCTTGCGTGGGGCATCAAGCGTTTCCGCGACCACGCCCGCGACGTGCACGACCCCGGGGAGTTGCTGGCGCTCGCCGAACGGGAGATCCTGACATCGCTCGACACCGACGCGCGGCGCATCGTCACCCGGTCGGCCAAGCGTGTCGCAACGGTGACCGCGCTCAGTCCCATGGTCCTGATCGCCGTCTCCTATGTGCTGATCGAGAACCTGCGGCTGCTGCGCACGCTCGCCACGCTCTACGGCGCCCGCCCGGGATTTCTTGGCGTCGTGAAACTTGCACGCATGGTGTTCACCCATATCGTCGCGACCGGGGGCCTCGCCATGACCGACGATCTGCTCGGTCAGTTTCTCGGACAGGATCTTCTCCGACGACTCTCGCGGCGATTAGGCGAGGGCGCCTTCAATGGCGCACTGACAGCAAGGATCGGCGTGACCGCACTGACGGTGATCCGCCCGCTCCCGTTTCTCGCCGCCAAACCGCCCCGCGTGCGCGACGTTCTCGCAGAGGCGCTTAAACCGCTCTTTTCAACCAGCAAGGCTGGGGGAGCCTGAGGCATTCGTTGTTAGTATCGTGTTCTAGCCGATTTCCACTTGATTCACTCGTTCGCACACGAACTCTGGAATTTTTGCGCGGACTGCGTGCATAGTCTTTCCAACGCACCTACGAAAAGGCTTGGGGAAGGAGGCGAGCGCGGCTCGCTGGAGGAAATGCGTGTGACACCGAGGGAAACTCAAGTTTTATGCTGGATAGCTGCCGGCAAATCTGATTGGGCCATAGGCCGTATTCTCAGGATCTCGGACAAGACCGTGAACTTCCATGCAGAAAACGCCAAGCGCAAATTCGGTGTCGGGACACGCCTTCAGGCGGTGGTTGCCGCCATGCGCACCGGCCTGATCGGCTAGGAATACCCTGGCAACGCGCCTGCTGATTTACGCGCGGTTCTCGGCTATTTTCACGCAGCAGACTTCACAATCGTTGAGCTGACCGGCCATGTTCGCCACGTTCTTCCACGAGTTGAAAGCCGCCAAGGTGCCCGTCACCTTGAAGGAGTACCTTACGCTCATGGAGGCCCTGCAGGCCGACCTCGCCCAGCGCAGCGTCGAGTATTTCTACTATCTCTCGCGCGCGGCTCTGGTGAAGGACGAACGCCACCTCGACAAGTTCGACCAGGTGTTCGGTCATGTCTTCAAGGGCCTCGACCTGATGAGCGAGGCCGTCGAGACCCAGGTCCCCGAAGAGTGGCTGCGCTCGCTGGCCCAGCTCTACTTGACCGAGGAAGAGAAGGCCAAGATCGAAGCGCTCGGCGGCTGGGAAAAGATCATGGAGGAGCTGAAAAAGCGCCTCGAAGAACAGAAGGGCCGCCACCAGGGTGGCAAGAAATGGATCGGCACGGGTGGCACTTCGCCCTACGGCGCCGACGGCTACAATCCTGCCGGGGTGCGCATCGGCCAGAAGACCAACCGCAACAACCGCGCCATCAAGGTGTGGGACAAGCGCGAGTACAAGGATCTCGACGACAAGGTCGAGCTCGGCACCCGCAACATCAAGGTGGCGCTGAGACGCCTGCGCCGGTTCGCACGCCAGGGAGCGCCCGATGAGCTCGACCTCGACAACACGATCAAGGGTACCGCGCACAAAGGCTACCTCGACATCCACATGCGCCCCGAGCGCCGCAACACGGTCAAGGTGCTCATGTTCTTCGATATCGGCGGATCGATGGACTGGCACATCAAGACTGCCGAGGAGCTGTTTTCGGCAGCCCGCACCGAATTCAAGCACCTCGAGTATTTCTACTTCCACAACTGTCTTTATGAGTTCGTGTGGAAGGACAACGGGCGCCGTTGGACTGAGCGCACGCCCACCTGGCAGGTGCTGCACAAGTATCCGGCCGACTATAAGGTGGTTTTCGTTGGTGATGCTTCCATGAGCCCCTACGAAATTTCGGTTGCCGGCGGCTCCGTTGAACACATGAACGAGGAACCGGGCGCGGTGTGGATGCGCCGTGTCGCTGACATCTACGAACATTGTGTATGGCTCAACCCGGTGCCGGAGAGCCACTGGGGCTGGACACCCTCCATCAAGATCATGCGCGACGTTCGTATCGGGCCGCATGTATCCGTTATCGCTCGAAGGCCTCGACCGGGCGATGAAAGAGTTGATGCGCTAGGCGCGTTGCACAGGCGTTCCCTACCCAGCGTCACACCGGAAACGGGCCAGGGAAGCACCCGCCGACCCCGTTTTCTCCTTACTTTCAGGCCAACATGCGGTTGACCTTGCATAAGTTCTCGGCACACTAGGACGCGAAATTGGGGTGCCCATGGAAAGATTCGCGCAAATTCTGCCGAGTGCCTTGCTGCTGGCGTTCGCAGCCCTGCTTGCTGCCTGCGGCAACAGCGCAAGCGGGGGGCTGACCACCGGCGCCACGCCAGCGCCCGGGGAGCTGCCTGCCCTCAGCAACGAGGATCCGCTCGCGCGTCCGGTCGCGGTCGCCTGGACTGCGGCGCGTGCACAACGATGCGGATTCTATTTCGACCCTGCAAAGCTCAGAACCTCCTACCTGACCTACGAAGCCAAGCAGTCGAACGCTGAGCAACTGGCAAAAGCTGAGAAGAGCTACGACTCGACCTTCAAGGTCATCCGCGATCGGGTCTCGAGCGATCCCGACTACTGCACCGACAAGAAAGGTACCGAGATCAAGACCGATCTGCAGCGGCACCTGGCTGGCGATTTTTCGCCCAAGCTTCCGCAGGCCAAGAAGGTCGAGACGTGTGGAATGTGGGGCTGCCCGCCGGAGGCATCAACCGAGCCCTTTGATGCCAAGAAAATGTACGAAGAGCTGGACAGGAAGCAGAACAAATAGCTTCCCCTGCCTGTGCCTGGCCATCGAGCCAAGCAAGCCTACCCGAGGGAACAGAGCCCGAGCTCGCGCCCAAATTGGCTCTGCTGGAAATCATCGCTGGAACATCTAGCGTTAATTTACGCCCAGCTTCTTCTGCAGCGACGACGACGACGTCGTGTACTGGAACAGCAATTTCTTGCCTGGGTACACGATGCGGTGGGCGGCCTGCGACATCAAGGCCACCTCGTGAAAACCTGACAGGATCAGCTTGAGCTTGCCGGGATATGAGTTGATATCGCCCACGGCGAAGATGCCGGGTGTGCTGGTTTCGAACTTCTCCGTATCGACGGGGATCAAGTTCTCTTCGAGATTGAGGCCCCAATTGGCGACCGGACCCAGCTTCATGGTGAGCCCGAAGAACGGCAGCAGCCGATTGCACGGATAGCGCACCTCGCCGTCTTTGGTTTTGACGGTCACGGCCGTGAGGGCGCCATTGTCGCCTTCGAGAGCGCCCATCTGTCCGATCAGCAAGGCGACCTTGTTGTCGCGAACCAGCGCGCGCATCTGTTCGACGGAGTGCGGCGCTCCGCGGAAGTCGTCGCGCCGATGCAGAAGGGTGAGGCTCTTGGCGATCGGCTGCAGGTTGAGCGTCCAATCGAGCGCTGAGTTGCCGCCGCCGACGACCATCACGTCCTTGTCCCGGAAGTCGTCCATCCGCCGCACAGAATAGAAAACCGACGTGCCTTCGTAGGCTTCGATCGTGGCAAGCGGCGGCCGCTTGGGGGTGAAAGATCCTCCGCCGGCAGCGATCACCACCACCTTGGCAATGAATTGCGTGCCCGTGTCCGTGACGAGCTGGAATCGTCCATCTTCCAACTTCTGCAAGGCATCGACACGCTGGCCCAGATGGAAGGTCGCACCGAAAGGCTTGATCTGCGCCATCAGCGCGTCAGTGAGGCCTTGCCCCGTCACGATCGGAAGCCCGGGAATGTCGTAGATCGGTTTCTCGGGGTAGAGCTCGGCGCATTGGCCGCCGGCCTTGTCGAGAATGTCGATGACGTGCGACTTGATATCCACGAGGCCGAGTTCGAACACGGCGAACAGCCCTACCGGTCCCCCGCCGATGATGACTGCATCGGTCTCGATCGGTGTTCCGCTAGCTGTGCCGTCGGCTGCCATGGGTCACACTCGTTGGGCGTGGTTAGAATTGCTTCTCGGGCACACGCACGACCAGGCCATCGAGATCGTCCGTCACCTTGATCTGGCAGGAAAGCCTGCTTGCCGGCCGCACATCGAAGGCGAAATCGAGCATGTCTTCTTCCATCTCGTTCGGCCCGCCTGTTTTCTCCAGCCAAGCCTCATCGACGTAGACATGGCAGGTGGCACACGCGCATGCCCCGCCGCACTCCGCCTCGATGCCGTCGATCATGTGCTTCTTTGCGGTCTCCATGACCGTCATGCCGGTCTGACCCTCGACGACCTGCTGGGTGCCGTCCGGCTGAATGAACGTGATTTGAGGCATGCACCGTTACTATCGCGCGGTTGGGGATCATCAATCGAAGCTTCGCCAGGCAATGCCTTGCGGACGACGGTGTTAGCGGGCATGGGCAGCAAATTCAAGCGCGACAGTTTGTTGGCCAAACTATACGGCGCCGATCAGGCCGCGGCAAATAGGAACGCGATATAGCGGCAGGCTTCGTTTGACGCGGCTGCAACGGCGTCGGCTGCATCACGGCGCATAGTCTGGCTGTCCGCCGGATTGGCATCGACATCGAGGCGTTCTGCCATCTGCGCCAGGCTGGCGAGCCGTCGGGCGCCAACAGCCAAAGCCGACCCTTTGATCGTGTGGGCAGCAAGCATCCATTCCTTCGCGTTGGCGGCAGCCCGCAGCTGCTCCACGTAGAGGGGCATTTGCCCGGCGAACAGTTCCAGGATCTCGCGCTCGAGCGCCATGTTGCCGAGCGTAAACCGAGCAAGATACCTGCGATCGATAGGCTCCCCGGTGCTCGGTCCTTGGGTAGCGTCCTGTGGCGGTGCCTCTGCGGCAGCCGTTTCCCCCGCGTTCGTCATGCGTCCTGTCCGTGCGCTCTTGCGCGTCCTTGGCAGGCGCGCTCGACCGACTATGCGGCCCTTTGAAATAACTGCCGGTTAATTGAAGGCCGGCAGCACCACGCGCGGTAACCCTCGTCGGGGGCAATTTGCCCTACACAACAGCACCTTTGTTTTGCCCAATTGGGTGCCTAGCAAGAACTGAACGGGGTGGGCACGCGGGAGAACTGTAAGCCGCATCAACGCTTTTCGGGTCGGCTGATCACCAGAATTCGTGTTTCGGCGCCTGTGCCCGACCGGGCAAATGCGCTATGTCTCGACCGCAGGGGTCGGCCCTTCGCGGCGCCGAAAGTTGGACGGGAATGGCTCACGACGGCAACACGCAGCGCGACACGGTTCCTCGCCCTACGGAGCCCGCCGACGGCGCACGCTCCGCCGAGGCCGAGGCGCCAAAGAACAGCGCCGGATCGTCCGATCAGCCTGGAGATTCCAAGCCCGCCAAAGTCCTGCCGACATTCAATATGGTTCCTCGGCCGGGCGGCGCAAAAAAGGGACCGGTCCCGGACCTCCCGTTGCCGCCGCTGGCAACCAATCAGCGCGCTGCGACACAGCAGAAAACTCCGAAAGAACCATCGAAGGAACCGGCCACCGCCACCACTCCGGAGCTACCGCCTACCAAGGAAGGCGAAGCGCGGCGTGCTGCCAAGCGCCGGCCGGCTGCGCCGCCACGTGCGCGCATCGCCGCCAACGACGATGCGCCATCGATCGGCGGCCTCATCTTTTCGTTGCAGCAGAAGCCTTCCAACCGTCCGTTCATGGTGGCAGCTGCAGGCTCCGGCGGATGGCTCGCGGTGGGCGGCCTGCTTGCCTGGGCCATGCTGTCACCCGAGATCGCGCGCACCAGCTTTCTGGAAGCGCTAGCCAGCCCGTACATGATCATCGTGGCGGCCACGATTTTCCTGCCCATCGCGCTGTTCTGGTTCCTCGCCATGCTGGTGTGGCGCGCACAAGAACTCAAGCTCATGTCCTCGGCCATGACCGAGGTCGCCGTTCGCCTCGCCGAACCGGACCGGGGGGCGGAACAATCGGCGGCGTCTCTCGGACAGGCGGTGCGCCGCCAGGTCTCGTTCATGAACGAAGCCATCTCGCGCGCACTCGGACGCGCCGGAGAACTGGAGGGGCTGGTCCACAACGAAGTGGCATCGCTGGAGAAATCCTACGGCGAAAACGAGCACAAGATCCGGGGGCTGATCCAGGAACTGGCCGGTGAGCGGCATGCCCTGGTCAGCACCACCGACAAGGTGTCCGAGACGCTCAAGGCCATGGGCAGCGAGGTGCCAACCCTCATCGACAAGCTCTCCCAACAGCAGATCAAGCTTGCCAAGATCATCGAGGGCGCCGGGCAAAATCTGATCGCGCTGGAGAACCAGCTCTCCACTGCCAGCGGCACCCTGGAATCAACGCTCGCCAGCCGGACGCAGCAGTTGCAGGCGGTACTCGACGACTACACGGTCGCCCTCGATGCCACCCTGGCGAGCCGCGCAGAAGCACTCGATATCCAGCTCGTTGAGCGCACACGCGCCCTGGACGCCGCCTTCGCAGAGCGCCTGAACCGCTTCGACGATGCCATGATGCGCTCGACCGTGGCCATCGACAGCGCGGTGAGCGAGAAGGCCCGGGCGCTGACCTACGCGATGGAAAACCATGTGCGCGCTCTCTCCGACACGCTGGGACAGCAAGCGCACAACATCGATGAGTCGATGATGCATGGCCTCGATGCCGTGCGCCGCTCCAGCGACAACATCTCGCGTCAATCGCTGCATGCCATCGAAGGCCTGTCCAGCCAGGCCGACCTGCTCAGGAACGTGTCCGAGAACCTCCTGAGCCAGATGTCAGGGGTCGCCAACCGGTTCGACAACCAGGGCCAATCCATCGTGCATGCCGCGAGCGCGCTCGAGAGCGCCAACATGCGCATCGATTCCACCCTGCAGAAGCGCCACGTCGAGCTTTCCGACACCCTGCAGCGGCTTTCAGGCAAGGCCGACCAGATCGGAGAAGTCATGCGCGGCTATTCGCAATCGTTGGAAGGCTCGATCGCAGACACCGAGAACCGGGCGCGCGCAGTCACACAACAGATGGCGCAGGGTGCCACCGCTCATACGCAAGCTGCTGCTGCCGAACTCGAGCGTCTGCGCAGCCAGACCGACGCTCAAGCCGCGCGCGCGCTCGAAGACATGCGGTCGAAGATTTCCGGTGTATCGCAAGAGGTCACGCATCACCTGGGTGCCATGGCCAGCCGATTCAGCGATACGTCGGAGGAGCTGAAGGCGCGGGCTGCCCGCGCCGCCGCGGACCTCCAGATCGAGCAGGAGCGCATTCGGGCCGAGTCGGAGCGCCTTCCCGGGATCGCGCGGGAAAGTGCTGAGAACATGCGCCACGCGCTCAGCGACCAGTTGCGCGCGCTAGAGCAGCTGTCGAGCCTGTCCGCGCGCGAGCGCCGGGACGTAACACCGCCCGCGCCCATGACTGCCGCCGCTTCCTTGTCGCTCACCGCGGCGTTCTCGGCTCAGCGCAACGACCAACAGCTTCCTGTCTCAATCGACAGCACCGATCGCTGGTCGCTCGGCGATCTCCTCGCCCGCGCCTCGCGCGAAGACAGTGCAATCAATATCGCCAGCATCGCCCGGGCGCTCGACCCCACAACGGCCTCGGCCATCTGGTCTCGCTTTCGCGCCGGTCAGCGCGGCATCATGGTACGCAGCATCTATACCAATGACGGCCGGGCATTGTTCGACGAGATCAGCGCCCGCTACAAGACCGACATCGACTTCCGCCGCGTCGTCGATCGCTTCCTGGTCGATTTCGAATGGCTCATTCGCGACATCGAACAGAAAGACCCCGCGGGGCGCGGCGTGCACAACCATCTCATTTCCGACAGTGGCCGTGTGTATCTTTTCCTTGCGCACGCGAGCGGGCGGTTGCGCTGACGATTGCGGCACCCTCCCATGCCCGCTTCGCTCACGGTTGAAGTTGGCGTCGAGACCTGGCCGATCGCAGGCGAGTTCGTCATCGCGCGCGGCGCAAAGCGGGAAGCGATCGTCGTTGTTGTGCAGGTCAGCGATGGCGCCGTCGTGGGCCGCGGGGAGTGCGTGCCGTACGCGCGCTATGGCGAGACCGTCGAGAGCGTGCGAACGGCACTCTTCGCACAGCCCAATGTGACGACCAGAACTGCCCTTCTGGACCAGATGCCCGCGGGCGCCGCGCGCAACGCGCTCGACTGTGCCCTCTGGGATTATGAAGCCAAGCGTTCAGGAATCAGCGTTGCGGTGCTTGCCGGCCTGCAGCGCCTCGACGCCTTGACCACCGCCTACACCATCAGCCTCGACACTCCTGGCAACATGGCCGTCAAGGCGGCCCATGCGGCGCAGACGATGCCGCTGCTGAAGATCAAGCTGGGCGGCGAGGGCGATGCCGACCGCATGCGCCAGATACGCGCGGCATGCTCACAGGCACGGCTGATTGCCGACGCCAACGAGGCCTGGACGCCTGCAATGCTGCCGGACCTCATGGCCACTGCCGCCGAAGCCGGGTTCGAGCTCATCGAGCAGCCGCTCCCCGCAGGCCAGGATGCCGCGCTGGACCAAGTCCGCCGTGAAGTCCCGGTGTGTGCCGATGAATCGTTGCATACGCGCAGCGACCTGGAGCGGCTCCGCGGGCGCTACGATGCCGTCAACATCAAGCTCGACAAGGCCGGCGGATTGACCGAGGCGTTCGCTCTTGCCGAGGCGGCCCGCGCTTCGGGCCTCAAGATCATGGTCGGATGCATGGTGGCGACGTCGCTCTCCATGGCCCCGGCTGTGCTTCTGGCACAGGGGGCCGACTGGGTCGACCTGGACGGTCCCCTGCTCCTCGCACGCGACCGCGAGCCGTCCCTGCGCTACAAGGGCGGGCTCCTGCATCCCGCCCCATCTCAGCTTTGGGGCTGACCGGCCGCGGCGCGACGATAGGCTCCGGGCAGCAGCAGGCTGGCCGCAAATCCGACTGCGGCGATGGCCGCCATGGCCCAGTATCCCTGGCCGGCATAGGTCGCATACAGCGGACCTGCGGCCAGCATAGCGCTGCCCATGGCGATCCCGCCCGTCACGGACGCATAGACCGCCTGCGACGTACCGGTTTGTGCTTCCGGCACGGCTTTCGCCATGAAATGGATGGCACCGACGTGCGCCGCGCCGAATGTCAGTCCGTGCAGGACCTGCAGGGGAACCAGGGCGGCAAGGGGCGGGTCGAAACCCATGGCCAGCCAACGAATCACCGCCGCTGCGCCGGCAATGACGATCAGTTCGGCAGCGCCGAACCATCTCACGATTGCAGCCGAGAAGATGAAGAGCGCAATCTCGGCAATAACTCCGATGGCCCAGAGAGCGCCGAGCCAATCCGCCGACAGGCCTTGGCCGGCCCAGTGGAGCGTGCCAAAGGTGTAAAACATGGCATGCGCGGCCTGCGTCGCGCCCGTGGCGAGGAGAAAAATCAGAAACAGTCGCGAATACAGCAAGCTCACAGCGTCAGACATGCGCAGGCGTGGCGGGCTGGTCGCTGCCTTCAGGCGGCCGAGCCCTATCGGCGGGGCGAGTGTGTGTGCGGCCACCGTCGTGAGCACGCCCCCACCCACCACCAGCCAGATGGCCGAGGCCGCTCCGTAGTGCCCCACGACCCAGCCGCCCCCGAGGCTGGCGGCAACAAAGCTGAGCGATCCCCATAGGCGCATGCGGCCATAGTCGAGCCCCGCCACTTTGACGCCGCTCAACGCCACGGTCTCGGTCAGCGGCATGATCGTGGTCCAGGCCAGGGCGAAGGCCACGGTACATATCAGGATCGGCCAGAAACCCGACGACTGCGACAGCACGACCAGCGCCGTGAGACCGCACCAGGACAGCACGACGAGAAAGCGCCGATGGTCACCCGCCCGGTCTGCGGCAAACGCGATCGCCGGCGTCACCAGCACCCGGATGAACAGCGGCGTCGCCGTGATGATGGCAATCTCGCGGGCTCCCAAGCCCTTCCAATCGAGCCACACGGGCAGATACGGGAGATTGGTGCCGGCGACGACGAAGATCGCGGCAAACAGTATCGATACGCGAACACCGAAATTGCGGCGCTCACGCCGCGCATCCGGCTCGATCATGCCGCGCGCTTATCAGCGATGATGTCCGCAAACACGGAGGGATCGACGTTGCCGCCCGACAGCACCGCGGCCACCGTCTTGCCTTCGATCGGCAGCTTCCTCGCAAGAATTGCCGCCAGCGATACCGCGCCGCCCGGCTCGACCACGAGCTTCAATTCACGGAAGGCAAATCTGACCGCAGCCTTTGCTTCCTCGTCGGTGACGGAAAGTCCGCCCGCAAGATACTTCTTGGCCATCTCGAAAGTAAGCTCTCCGGGCGTCGCCGCCAGCAGGGCGTCACAGATGGATCCCGAGAGGGCCGTGTTCCTTTCGCGGGTGCCGTTCCGCAAAGACCGCGCGAGATCGTCGAATCCAGCCGGCTCCACGCTCCAGATCTCGGTCGCCGGGCTCTTCTCCTTCACGGCAAGAGAAACACCGCCGATCAGTCCGCCTCCCGAGGCGCCGACCATAACGATATCCGGGATCGCGCCGAGAGCGGCCGCCTGCTCCATCATCTCGAGCCCGACGGTTCCCTGACCGGCAATAACGTCGGGATCGTCGAACGGGTGGACATATGCGGCGTTGCGCGCCTCGCAAATCTCGCGCGCAATCGCGTCACGGTCCTCCGTCACGCGATTGTACACGACGACTTCGCCGCCGAACGCCTTGGTGCGCTCGATCTTGAGGCGCGGCGCGTCAGCCGGCATCACAATGACCGATTTGAGACCGCGCAGCGTGGCGGCTGCGGCCACGCCCTGCGCATGGTTGCCGGACGAACAGGCCACCACGCCCCCTGGATACGTGTCACCGCTTATCTGGGCGATCTTGTTGTAGGCACCGCGGAACTTGAAGGCGCCGACACGCTGCAGATTTTCGGCCTTGAGGAGGACGCGAGCGCCGGCGGCCGCATTCAGCACGGGATGCTCGATCAGCGGCGTGAGACAAGAAAGCGAACCAAGGCGATGGCGCGCCGCCAACACGTCGTTGTAGGTCGGCAGAGGCTTAGCCATCGCGACCTCCTTACAATAAATTCGTGATGGCACCACAGCGCCTGCAATCGCTACCTGTCAAGCAACAGGCTCTTTAGCGAAACACTTGCTGCAAAAGAAAACCGGTCCGGCGGGACCGGACCGGTTTCCTCTGGAGCGGAACCATCCCTGGATGTGAGGATCCGCTCACCCCCCGAAACCCGGCACCGGCGATCCGGCGGCAAATTTCCCCCGAAATATGCAGCACCCACCCGTGCAGGCTTCCCCGATTATTGTTGTCCCAAACTTTGGGCGGGTCGACAACATGCCAGATGCGATCAAGCAACTGCAGTGGCCTAGGCGCCACATCGCAGCGCGGTGGCTAGCACTTGGCGAGGCCGATAGTCACCTTGGTGACGTCCAGACCCTTCGGCGTGATGTTGATGGACTGCTTGCACGCCGACAGAGCGACATTCATCGACGCGGTGAAGTTCGCTCCCTTGATCATCAGGGCAAAGCCCTCGCCGCTGTAGCGCCCGGTCACCTCGCCCTTGGCGGAATAGGTCTTCTCCTCCCAACTGCCGGTCACCTGGTTTCCCTTGACCTGCAGATCGGCGGTCGCGTTGATGGTGTAGTCCGCGCTGGCGCAGCGAAGGGTCTGCCGGAGTTGGGTCGTGCTTTCGGTCTTGTAAAACACCTGGCATTTCACGCGCTCGGTGTTGCCGCTTGCCAATGTGACGGCCCCGTTTCCGCTCCAAAAACCGGCGAGATCGGCAATCGGTTCGGCCAAAGCGGCCCAGGAGCATATCGCTCCGAGCAGGGAGACAACGGCAATCCTAGCGAACGTTTTCATTCCAAACCCCAGGAAACTTCCAGCGTTCGGCGAAACGCGCAGAGAATAAACCTCCGCGGATACGGAGGTGCCGTCGGCCCTTATGCGCGGCGATTGATGCAGATTTGAAGACAAGCAGCAAAGTCTTTTTTCCAAGACTGCCTCGGACACGGCAAGAGTGTTGCGATAACGCCAAGCAACAGGTCCCCACTTCACGCCGGAGGCTGTTTGCCGCGTATTGCGAACAGATGGTCCACCGGGCCCCTGCCCTTGCCGATACCCAGCCCACGCCCGTGCCGCAACCCCTCCCAGACATAGGTTTTTGCACGATCAACTGCTTCAGGCAGGGCCACACCCTGAGACAACAGGGCGGCGATGGCGGCCGAAAGGGTACAGCCGGTACCATGCGAATGGGGGGTCGCCACCCGCGGGCGTACGAATCGCTCAACCCCTGCTTTGCCGACCAGTATGTCAGTTGCGTCAGCGCCCACACCGTGGCCGCCCTTGATCAGCACCGCATGACAGCCTGTCGCGCCGAGCAGCGCCTTGCCCTGCGCCACCATCTCCTCTTCGTTGCGAGCCTGCTGGCTTCCGAGCAGGATCGCAGCTTCCGGGAGGTTAGGCGTAACCAGGGTCGCCAGGGGCAAGAGGTCCCTTTTGATTGCCTTGACGGCCTCCGGTGCCAGCAGCACGTCGCCGCTCGTCGCCACCATCACCGGATCGACAACCAGTGGACGCGCGGTGTCCGACCGCAGCGCAGAAGCCACCACCGTCACAATTTCGGCGTTGGCCAGCATTCCGGTTTTGACGGCGCCGACATCCAGGTCCGTCAGGACGGAGCGCAGTTGCTCGGCGACAAACGCCGCCGGCACGGTTTCGATGCCCTGTACCCCGAGCGTATTTTGCGCAGTGAGCGCGGTGATGACCGAAGCGCCGTAGACGCCGAAGGCGGAGAACGTTTTCAGGTCGGCCTGAATACCGGCACCACCGGAGCTGTCCGATCCGGCAATTGTCAGCGCGATCGCCGTTGGCGCCGCAGACACCCCCGCCGTCGTCATTTCAGCCCTTCCTTGAGAATGTCGGTCTGCAATTGCTTCGGCGTGAAGAACTCCTCGATCCGCGCCAGCGCCGGCACGTTCTCGATCATCCAGGTGCCAAACCAGTTGAGTCCGCCCGTGAGGATCAAGATACCCGTCAAAATGAGAAGCACGCCCATCGCCATCTCGACGCGGCCGAGATGCTGCCGGAAGCGTTTGAGAAATCCCAGGAAGGGACCGATGGCAACCGCGGCCAGGATGAATGGAATGCCGAGACCGAGCGAATAGACAAACAACAGCCGCACGCCCGCTCCGAGGCTCGCCTCGTTCGCCGCCAGCGTCAGCACAGTCGCCAGCACCGGACCGATGCACGGCGTCCAGCCGAACGCAAAAGCGAGACCCATGACATAGGCTCCCGCAAAACTGGCGCCCCGCCGATTGGTGTGGATGCGCACCTCCCGATAGAGCATGGGCACACGCAGCACGCCCAAAAAATGCAGACCGAAAACGATGATGACGAGACCGGCCACGACCGCGAGCTGGTTCTTGTGCGCCTGGATCCACTGACCGAACACCGACGCACCGGCGCCGAAGCCTACGAAGACCGTGGTGAACCCCAACACGAAAAAGACGGACGCAAGAACGACACGGCGCCACAGAGCAGGGTCGATTTCATCCTTGTTGCCCATCTGCTCGATGGTCGTGCCGCCGAGATAGCCGAGATACGGTGGCACGAGCGGCAGCACGCAGGGCGACAGAAAGCTCACAAGGCCCGCAAACGCCACGCCGAGATGGATGTAAACCTGGGTCAGCATCAGTTCCTGCCGCCACCTGCCGTGCGGAGTTCAGATAAGGTCACGGTGCTGAGCCAGCAAGGCGCACTGCCGTCAATTGCCCGCCCGTACGAACTTGACGGTCTGTCCCGACTGAGGCGGCACTACTGCATGGCCCCTCACATGCGCCGCCACGACATCCCAGATCGGAGGTCCCTGCGTATCCTCGTTGATCGAGGCCCAACCGGCAACCACATAGTCCTTCTCTGCCTCAATCGCCGCCCCCGATTTGAGCAGGTGCATATTGCTGATCCGCTGGCCCAACACGCCGTCGACATGGACCGTAAAGCCCATGCCCCCGACACGCACCATGTCGCCGCCCTGCTGGAGATAGGGATCGGGGTAGAACAGATTGTCGGCAACGCCTTCCAGCGTCGCCTTGATGGCCGCTCCATTCATCGCAGTGCGGTACACCGCCGGATAGGTAATCGCGGTGGCGTTGTAGACATCTTCCCAAGTGATCGGCTGCCCCGGCAAGAGCGTAGGCCCCCAGCGAAAGCCCGGCGAGAATGCGATCTCGGCGTCGCGCTGCGCCATGACGGCATCGCAGATGAGGTCGTCGAACGTGCCCGAGAAGGTGCCGCGCCGATAGAGCAATCCTTCGGTGCGTCCCAGTTCCGTAGACAGCATCGCCTCATGCGGCGCGCGAATGCCGGCAATCATCTGCGCCACCGCCGGATCGGGCGCAATCGCATCGGCAAGGATCGGAATCAGGGCGTAGGAGAACCCTTTTACCTTGCCGCTCACGACTTCCAGATCGAGGCGCGAGATGAACTTGCCATTCGAGCCCGAGGCGATGAGAAGGGTCTGCCCCACCTGCATCGGCGCCGGCAGCGCATCGTGCGTGTGGCCCGTGAGAATGACGTCGATGCCCTCCACCCGGCCGGCAAGCTTGCGGTCGACGTCAAAGCCGTTGTGCGACAGCAGCACCACCACCTCGGCGCCCTTCCGCCGCGCCTCGACAACGGTCCTCTGGAGGCTGTCCTCGCGGATGCCGAACGACCACTGCGGGATCATCCAGCGAGGGTTGGCGATCGGCGTGTAGGGAAACGCCTGCCCGATCACCGCGACGCTGACGCCGCCTTTCTCGAAGAAGCGCGTGGAGTGAAATACCGGTTCCTCGAATTCGGTATCGCGGACATTGCCGGCCAGGAAAGGTATGCCCGAGGAGCCAGGCTGATCCTGGGTGCCAAAAAGCTCCGCCACCCGGTGCGCCCCCAGCGTGAACTCCCAATGCCCCGTGGTCGCCTCGATGCCCAGAGCCTGCATCACCGCGATCATATCGCTGCCCTTGGATTCCAAGGCCGTATACGAACCCTGCAGCGCATCGCCTCCATCGAGCAGCAGCACCCGCTCGGAGCCGCGCTCGGCACGGATGGCGTTGATGACCGTCGCGACGCGATCCATCCCGCCGACGCGACCGTACGTCTTGGCCAGCGCCTCGAAGTCTGCCGACGTGAGCATGTAGGCCTCGATCGACGAGGCAGAAATGCCGAACGAGGATAGGAAATCCTGTCCGACAAGGTGCGGCAGCTGACCTCTCGCCTGGCCCACTCCCAAATTGATCGAAGGTTCGCGAAAATAAACTGGCTTGAGCTGTGCATGGCAGTCGGCCATGTGCAGAAGCGTAAGCTGGCCTTTCGGCACGAACCGCAGAAGGTCTTCCTGACGGATAGCGCCCTGGGCTGCGGCGCGGCCCACGCGGCCGCCCAGCCCCGTGACTGTGGCAACGGCGGCTGCCACCTGGAGGAAGTCTCGGCGGGAAATCATGCGCAGGCCTTCACTGGGCGTCGTTTAGCTTCCGCACGCACGAACCGGACTCTAGCACACGTCCTACTTGTTCACCGGGCTTTCCGGCGACATGACGTAGGCAACCAGGTCCGTGATCTGCTCGATGGTCAGGAACTTGCTCGCGCCCATGCGAGGCATGTTCCCGCACGGGATCTCGGCTTGGGGGTTGTAGATCCGGTCATAGACCGCCTTGATCTCGGCCTCGGCGTGGCGGCGGTTCTTGCCATACTCCTGCAGGCTGGGGCCGAGGGTGCCAAAGCTCAACTCCTTCTTTTCGAGTTGATGGCAGGCATAGCAATTGCCGCCATTCTCCTGCCGCGGCGGGTAGTCCGTGAAACGGCCGCCATAGCCGCTCTGGGCCAACCGCTCACCTTTCTTCCAATCACCCATCAGCTTGCCGTCCGGCGGATACTGAATGGTCGCTTTCTCGCGCGCGATGATCGCATCCGCGACCTTCTTGGGTGGCGCGTTGCGGTATTGGCTGCAGACTTTCTGGGTCTCGTCCTGGTCGAGGCGCGCCTGCCAGTCAGGCGCCGAACGCGTCCAGCTTCCCTTGATCGCGTCGTCCGCGGTCTGGGCATGTCCCTCGGCGCCTGCAAGCATGGCGCCGGCGGCCAGCGCCAATCCCCAGGCGGTCGCTGTTCTCAAAAAAGAAATTCGCATGGGCCGCCCCTAGCGCTTGATCTGCGGAGCGGTGATGTCACCGCCTTTGGCCTGATTGACGAGGAACATCGTCAGCGCGACCGTGACGTCCGACCCGTAGTCGATGAGCGGCAGACGCATCTGCCAATAACAGTCGGCGATGCGATGCTGGAAGGTCATCACCGTGCCCTGCGATACACGATACGCAGGCCATTCGCCGATCACTTTGCGTGCCTCTTCTGGCTTGCCGAGAAATGGCAGCCCCTGCAGCCGAATGCGCTTGCCCGAATCCGCATGGCAGGTGGAGCACGAGAAATCCATCGGACCCTGGCGCCGGAAGAACAGCGTCTCGCCAAACGCCAGCGCTTTGCGCTCCTTGGCATGCTTAGTCCGTGGCGCGAACTTCAAGCCGTTCGATTTGTAAGCGACGTAGGTCGCGAGTGCCTCCAGCTCGGTCCCAGCCTGGTTGGCTTTAGAGTAGGGGCGCTTGATGATGGCCGCGCGATCGAAACCTTGCAGCTTCTCGATGCACCAGACCAGGCGCGATTCCAAGTCCATCACGCGATCGGCGTCTTTGAAATAGCGCGGCAACTCCGCGAAGGCGCCTTCAACCTTTCCTGCGCCTTTGCCGAGATCACATTGCTCTAGGGAGACATTTTTGGGGCCGCGCTTTTCCTTCCAAAGCGCTTCCCCGCGATCGGCATCCAGCAACCCCGGATTGGACCAGGGGTCGCCTTTCAGCATCTGGCGGTATTTTTCGAGCTCGCGCTCGGTGGCGTCGTCCTGGGCGTGCAGCAACGCGGGCGATGCCAGGGCAAACACGACTGCGACGGCGATCGTGCGGAAACGTGGTCGCATAATTCTTCCTCTGGCGGTCACAGAGATAAGTGCGGGGTGGAGCTCAAGCTGTCAATCGACGGCTGGTAGTGGAACAATTTTCCCATATGCCGGCGATTTCGAGAATGCTCGACTACTTTGCGGCATTTATCAGCGCGGCTATGCCCGGCAATTCCCGCCCCTCGAGCCATTCGAGGAACGCGCCGCCTGCCGTCGACACGTAGCTGAATTCCTGCGTGACACCCGCCGCATTGAGCGCTGCAACCGTGTCGCCGCCACCGGCAACGGAAGTAAGCGTGCCAGCCTGCGTGGCCGCGGCCGCCGCACGCGCAAGTTTGAAGGTGCCTTCGCCGAAGGGCTGGATTTCGAAAGCGCCGAGCGGGCCGTTCCAGAGCAGCGTGCTGCATCTGCTCAGCACATCAATGTAGTGTGCCACCGCCTTTGGGCCCACGTCCAGGATCATCTGATCTGCGGGCGTTTCGAGAACCGGGCAGACGCGCGAGGGTGCGCCGGCCTCGAACTTGGCTGCGATGACCACATCGGCCGGCAAGACGATCTCGCAGCTGCGCGCCTTGGCTGCGTGCATGATTTCGTGCGCGGTATCGAGCAAGTCCGGTTCGGCCAGCGACCTGCCTATGCCGACTCCCTGCGCCAGCAGGAACGTGTTGGCCATGCCGCCGCCGATGATCAGCTTGTCGACCTTGGCGGCAAGGTTGGTGAGGACGGGAATCTTGGTCGAGACTTTCGCGCCGCCGACCACGGCAGCCACCGGACGCTTGGGCTTGTCCAGCACGCTGCGCAGCGCGTTGATTTCCTCCATCATCAGCGGGCCGGCGTAGGAGGGGAGCAGGCGCGTGACGGCATCGGTGGAGGCATGCGCGCGGTGCGCGGTGGAAAAGGCATCGCTGACGAAAATGTCGCCCAGTTTCGCCAGGGCCGCGGCAAACTCCGGATCGTTCTTCTCTTCGCCTTTGTGGAACCGGAGGTTCTCCATCACGGCGATACTGCCGGGCTGCAGCGCCGCCACGGTCCTCTGCGCCGCCTCGCCGATGCAATCGCCAGCGAAAGCGACCGGCTTGCCCAGCAATGCGCCGAGCCGGTCGGCGACCGGCTTGAGACTGAACTCTGCGGCAGGTGCACCCTTGGGCCGGCCGAAATGCGAGATGACGATGACCTTGGCGCCGCGCTTTGCCAGGTCCAGCAATCCAGGCACGACGCGTTCGAGCCGCGTCACATCGGTCACCCTGCCGTCTTTGACCGGAACGTTGAGATCGGCGCGAACGAGAACCCGCTTGCCCGCGACGTCGATGTCGGCTGCGGTCCTGAGCTTGTCGAGATGCATCAGCCCTTGGCAACTCTCTTTGCAGTTTCGGCGACCTTGGACGGGGTGATGCCGAAGTGTTCGTACAGTTTGGCCGCGGGGGCGGAGGCTCCGAAGCCGTCCATGCCAATGAACGCACCGCGGTCACCCAGCCAGCGTTCCCAACCGAACCCGACGCCGGCTTCGACGCCGATCCTCGGTGCCGAACCCAGTACCGTCTCGCGGTAGGCAACGGGCTGAGCCGCGAACAGTTCCCAGCATGGCATGGACACGACGGCCGCGCGAACGCCATCCTTGGCGAGCAGTGCGCGAGCGTCGATGGCAAGGCCGACCTCGGAGCCGGTCGCCACGATCGTGACGTCGCGCCTGCCGCCTTCAGCCTCGGCCAGCACGTAGGCGCCCTTGGATGACCGGTTCTCGCCGGCCGCCTCGGTCCGCAGCAAAGGCACGGCCTGTCGCGTCAGCGCCAGCACCGACGGCGTGCGGCTTGCGCCCAGTGCAAGCTCCCAGCACTCGGCCGTCTCGATTGGATCTGCCGGCCGGAACACATTGACGTTCGGCATGGCGCGAAGGCTTGCCAGGTGCTCGACAGGCTGATGGGTCGGGCCGTCCTCCCCGAGGCCGATGGAATCGTGCGTCATGACATAGATCACGCGCTGACCCATCAGTGCCGAGAGGCGGATCGACGGCCGGCAATAGTCGGTGAAGACGAGGAATGTGCCGCCGTAGGGCACGATGCCGCCGTGCAGCGCCAGACCGTTCATGGCTGCCGCCATGGCGTGCTCGCGTACGCCATAGTGAATGTAGTTGCCGGCGAAGTTTCCGGCTGCAACGGCTGTGTGATGCGTGGTCCGCGTGCCGTTCGAGCCGGTGAGGTCAGCCGAGCCGCCGATGAGGCTGGGCAGGATCGGAACCAGCTTCTCCAGCACCTTCTGCGAGGCCACGCGCGTTGCGATCTTGGGTGGCGCCGCCACGAACTCGGACTTGATCTCGCCAATGGCGGTTGCAATGGCCTTGATGGCGCCGGCATCGACTGGATCGCCCAGCAACGCGCGTTGAGCATGATCGAGCCTGTTCGCCAGCTTGTCCCAATCTTTGCGCTGCGCGCTGCCCCGCGATCCTGCTGCGCGCCATGCCGCCAGCACGCCGGCCGGCACCTCGAAGGGCGCGCTTGCCCAATCAAGCTTCGCGCGCGCGCCCCTGATTTCCTCGGCGCCGAGAGGCTCGCCGTGCGTCGACGCTTTGCCTTGCTTGGTCGGCGCACCATAACCGATGATGGTCTTGCACGCGATCAATGTCGGCTTGTCGGAGCGCCGGGCGCCCTCGATCGCAAAAGCGATGGCAGCTGGATCGTGGCCATCGATCCCGACCGCATTCCAACCCGACGCCTTGAAGCGCGCAACCTGGTCGTCCGATACGGACAGGGATGTGGCGCCGTCGATGGAGATGGAATTGTCGTCGAACAGCACGATCAGCTTGTTGAGCTTGAGGTGTCCCGCCAACGAGATCGCCTCATGGCTGATGCCTTCCATCAGGCAGCCGTCGCCTGCAATCACATACGTGAAGTGATCGACGACGGCATCGCCGAGCCGGGCATTGATGAGCCGCTCGGCCAACGCCATGCCGACGGCATTGGCGATGCCCTGCCCCAGCGGGCCCGTCGTGGTGTCGATGCCCGGCGCATGCCCGTACTCGGGGTGGCCGGCAGTTTTGGATCCGAGCTGGCGGAAGTTGCTCAACTCCTGCATCGATACACCCGGATAGCCCGTGAGATGCAGCAAGGCGTAGAGCAGCATCGAGCCGTGTCCGGCGGACAGCACGAAGCGGTCGCGATCCGGCCATTCGGGCGCAGCGGCATCGAACTTCAGGAACTGGGTGAACAAGACCGTTGCAACGTCGGCCATGCCCATCGGCATGCCCGGATGTCCGGATTTGGCCTTCTCGACGGCATCCATGGCCAGCGCCCGGATGGCGTTGGCCATGTCCTTGTGCGCTATCTCACTCGCTACGCTCATTTTCACCGCCGGATTTGCCATGCCCGCCCCCGCGCTGAGCCATCCATGAAAAGGCCAATGCGGGCGCAGGATTAGCTGGCCCGGCGCAAGACGTCTACCCGCGCAATGACCGTCCGCTCACCCATGCACAGCAGCCTTGGGCTGCTTTTGCTACCGATTGGCCTTGATCGGCTCGTAAGCGGTCCAGTCGAAGGTGCCCTGGTCGCGCTCGTCTACAGCGTGCTTCCAGCCCTTCTCCGCCGCGCGGCGCTTGAAATTCAGTCCCTCGCGCGTGTGCCGGGTAATCCCGTCGAACACGGTGGCGATCATCTGCGTGGTGTGCAGGCCCATGTTGCTGAGCGCCTGGTTGACCATCAATTTCTGCATCATGAGCTGGTTCTGCGGCACCGACGCCATACGGTGCGCCAGTTCATCCACTTCCTCGTCGAGCCGGCCCGCGGGCACCGCCTTGAGCACCAGGCCCAGTTTTTCGGCTTCGCGCCCGTCGACCTTGTCGCCGGTGAACAGCATGCGCTTGGCCTTCTCGGCTCCCAGGCGATAAACCCACATCGCCGTGGTCGGGCAGCCCCATACGCGCGTGGGCATGTAGCCGATGCGGGCGTCCTCGGCCATGACGACAAGGTCGGAGCAAAGCGCGATGTCGGAGCCGCCGGCGACCGCGAACCCGTGGACCTTGCAGATCACCGGGCGTTTGGAGCGAAACAGGCTCATGAACTGCTCGGTGTTGCGCATCATGAAGGTGTAGTCCTTCATGGGGTCCCACGGCATGTCCTGGGTGTAGCGGTTTGCGCCATCCTTCTGCGCGTAGTGCATAAGATCGTAGCCGGCACAGAAAGCGCGTCCCGCTCCCGCCAGTACGATGACATGCACAGCCTCATCGGTATCCGCCCGCTCGACGGCCGCTGCCAGCTCGCGCGGCAGGCCGT
The DNA here is from genome assembly GCA_963814055.1 of uncultured Alphaproteobacteria bacterium. Lineage (GTDB taxonomy): Bacteria > Pseudomonadota > Alphaproteobacteria > Rhizobiales > Hyphomicrobiaceae > AWTP1-13. Next base: position 241,333 of record CAWFBJ010000017.1, on the reverse strand, counting down.
CGTCGATCGCATTCAGGACTTCAGGACGATTCAGGGTAATGCGGGCAATGCGCCCGTCGCGCTCATAGAGCACCTTGGCCATGACGTTTCGCTCCTCAATACCGGTGTGGGCGCGGTTCTCGAGGAGCTTAGAATCAAGCGCGAGCGCTCGCACTCTTTAAGTCAGGATTGGCGTGCGCTCTGGGCAGACTGGGAGAACACCAACGGCTTCAGTTATGCGGCCGCAAGGTGCTCGCACTCTCTTCCAGACGCACCTGCACCGCCTGGGCCGTTTCTTCCGCCATCGCCTTGCTGAGCTTGCTCATCTGCTCGAAACTTGACTGGTAATCCGTCACGGCGGTCTGGAAGAAGTCGGCATAGACGCTGTACATCTCCTGCACCGTCTTGCACCCGGCCAGCTGTTTCGGCACCGCGAAGTCTTCCTTGAGGCGACGGTTGACGAATGCAACCCAGCTCTTGTTCAGGGTCGCGAGGTTCTCGTAGACCTTGCCGTTCACCTCGGCCATCGCCGACAGTGCCGGCCGGTTCATTTCCATCAGGGCCTCGAGCCCGAACGGCAGCATCATGGGGGGCAAGCCGTTGTCGGCACGTCCATTGGTGGTCTTGTCAGCCATGCGCGAACTCTCCGCTGCTAAACCCCCCATACGACTCTAGATCCCGCATCGAGTGCGCGCACGCGTTTTCAAGTCACAATCGCCTGATCAGCACTCCGACTATTCAGATTTGTGTTGATAACTTCGAAAACTCCGCCGCGAGCATAAGTGCGCTCAGCGCACGGGCGCAGCGCTGGCCTGAAACTTGTGCAGTTCAGACCGCGAAGGCAGACCAGCGCGCGAGCCCAGGCGCGTGCACTTGAGGGCGGCGGCAGCGGCGGCCATACGTGCACGCTCCCCGACCGCAACACCCTCGGCCAACATCAAGGCAAAGGTGCCGTGGAATGCATCGCCGGCGCCCGTCGTATCGGTGACGCTCACGCTGAATGCAGGGACATGCCCATCGCTACCGCGTTCGCGCCATGTATAGCCCTCGCTCCCAAGCGTGACACCCGCGTGCTTCACGCCGAACGAAAGGAGATGATCGAGTTGCTGCGCATCGTTGTCGCCTGCAGCAAACTCGCGCAGGGCCGGTGCGGAAAAAATAGCGTAGTCGGTGTGCTTCAGGAGTCCGGACAAGGCTTCGCGCGCGCCCAGATCGGCGTCGAGGACGGTTGGAACGCCATCCTTGCGCGCGTGAGCGAACACAGTGCGCACGCCCTCCAGCCATCTCAAATCACCCAGGACGACATCGGCCTCCTTCACGCGTTCGAGTGGCAGCCAGCCGGTATCCGATGGCATACCCGCATCGCGCTGCCCCACGATCAAGCGTTCGCCATTGTCGTCGACGACAATGGCCGACGTGGAAGAGCGGGCGCCTTCGAAGGATTGAACGTAGCGCACATCCACGTGCTCCGCCTTCAAGCCCGCGCGGATCGTACTGCCGGCACTGTCGTCGCCGATTCGGCTCCAGAGTTCTGCCCTGCCGCCCAGGCGAGCGATGGCCACTGCAGCGTTGGCGGCCATCCCGCCACCCGCCTCCATGTATTCCAGGGCACGCACCTTGGTCGGCTGGGCGGGAAACGCCTCGATGCGATAGATACGGTCGAGCGCCGCGTGGCCGACACAAATGATGCGCTTGGCTTCTGCCATGGGTCAGATCGCCTTTCCAACCCTATAGATCATCACCCGGGCTGCTCCTGCGACAACGATAGTCGTTGCCATGCTTAACGAAAAGGCCGTTGCGCGGGAAGCCGCAGCAAGAAATGTCCCCACCGCACTGATCCAAATGCCTGTCCGCGCCGTAAACCTCTGCTCAACGGCGCAACATTCAACTATGGTAAGCCCCTCACGCAATCCTGGATCCGGCGGGCAATTCCCGTCGATCCCGCCCATGGCATATCGCGGCATCATGGCAGACCTGTTGCGGCGCGTTGCTGATCAGGCGGATCCCGCAGCGTTTCGCGAGCTTTACGACACCTTTGGGCCGCGCGTGAAGGCCTACATGATGCGCAAGGGCGCCGACGCAGGCACCGCGGAGGACCTGGCCCAGGAAACTCTGCTGACCGTCTGGCGCAAGGCATCGCTCTATGCCGGCGACAAGGGCAGCATGACAACCTGGGTTTTCGCCATAGCCAGAAACTTGAGGATCGACCGGTTGCGGCGCGAAGTTCCTTGGCAGGAACTGCCTGAATGGCGATTGGTGGAACCGTCGGAAGAGACGTTGCCTGACGAAGCGCTGGTCGAGAAGCAGCAGCATGTTCGGTTGCACGCCGCCTTGACCGACCTGCCCCAGGATCAACGCGAAGTCCTCACGCTCGCCTATCTCGAGGGTTTGTCGCAAAGCGAAATCGCAACACGCCTGGCGCTGCCGCTGGGGACCGTCAAATCGCGGATGCGCATCGCCTATCAGAAGGTACGCACCGTACTCGAGGATCTAGAATGACCATCACGCACCACCTCGACGACGCGACCTTGATGAGCTTCGCCGCCGGCTCGCTGCCAAACGCGCTGGCTGCGATCGCCGCTGCCCACATCGCGGGATGCCCTCGTTGCCGCCGCGAGCTGAGAATTCTGGAACGTATCGGCGGCGCGCTCGTATCGACTCTGCCACCGGCGACCTTGGATCGCTCGCAGCCGGCCATGCCGGAGATCATCGACCTGCCTGCACCTGCTCCGACTATGGCGGGCGAACTCGCGCCATCTCTCTCGCAACTCATCGGCGGCGGCCTTGACGAAGTTCGGTGGCGCTGGATCGGACCGGGGCTGTGGCATCGTCCGCTGAAAATTGGCGGAGAAGGCAGCTTGCAACTCATCAAGGCAGCCCCCGGCGCCAGCGTTCCCGAGCACACGCACGGCGGCAGCGAGATCACCTTGGTGCTGCGCGGAGCCCTTATCGACAGCATGGGAAGATACGAGCCGGGAGATGTGGCTGATGTCGATGAGGATATCGAGCACACGCCGGTCGCGGATGCTGAGGCGGGATGCATCTGTGTGATCGCCAATGAGCAGCCAACGCGATTCCGTGGCCTGCTCGCGCGCCTGATGCAGCCCTGGCACGGCCTCTGAACGGGACCCTTGAAAATAGTTCGCCTACGGCTGGAAGGCCCGCTCAGCGGCCTTCCAGCCTGCGCACGATGCATGTTGCAGACAGGACGGGTCGTCCCGGTCAAGGCCCAACACCCATCAATTTCGTGCGCATTTCTGCAAAGAAGGGCTAGTTATGCCCGTTCTACCTATGCTAGGCGCTGGTTTGTCATTCACCCAGAAATTCCGTGAGGGAGATGCCATGGCTACGAATGCGACATCCACAGCAGCAAAAGTCGAGACCGTAACGCTGCGTCAGCTTGCCGAAGGACTTTCCGAATCCCATGAACTTCCCAAGAAGCAAGTGATGGGTATGCTGGAAGAGATGGTCGGAGACATCACCAAGCATCTCAAGCGGGGCGCGCGCATCCGCATCGGCGGCCTCGGCATCCTGCAGGTGCGCAAGCGCCCGGCGCGGATGGGCCGCAACCCGGCGACCGGCGAGGCCATCAAGATCAAGGCCAGCAAGAAGATCGCCTTCCGCGCGGCCAAGGACCTGAAAGAGGCCATCTGATCCTCGCAGGCGCCCACGAGCTGGCCGGTACTGGCGAAGAGACCTTGCCTGCTTTCGGCATTAAACCCTCCCCGGATGGGGAGGGTTCAATGCTTACTGGCGATCCACTATTGATTAGACCGACGGCACGACATCGGTTTATTTGAGCGGCGAATGCGGCGCCGGGATAATCACGGTCGAGTGCATCTCCTCGATCAGTGAGGCTGCTTCCTTGAGGAAGGCGGCGAAGGCTGGATCCTTGACGGCTTCGGCACGCACCTGGGCGCGGTGGTTGAGATCGTTGTAGGCCCAGATGTGACAGGCCTCGTTGACCTGCGGCGCTTCGGTAATCCAGAGCCCGACGATCTTGGAGTACTTCTCGCGCGCCGGGAGCACCTTGCTCATCAGCTCGGCCCATTGACGCACGGCGCCTGGCTTGGTCCGATAATTTCGAAACTCGTAGACGTTGGGCGCGCGCGACGGCGCGACGGGCGCAACCACGGCGTTGAGCAGGCGGATGTCCTGGCGAACAACGTGCGGCCTGGTCAGCGGAAGATACTCGCCGCCCCAGCGCGGGTTCTTGGCAAGTTCTGCCCGCAGCCGCGCGCGCTCGTTGAGGTCGGTGTAACTCCACAGATGCATGACCTGATTGAGCGGCCCAATATCGGTTTGCCAGTAGCCCTCGAGCTTGCCGTAATTATCGCCGCGGACGTCGCGTGACACGGTGCTCGCCGCCTTGACCACATCAGGCAGCGAACCCTGCCGGACGGTGTAGGTTCTCAACTCATAGATCATCAGGTCCTCCTTGGGATCGCAGGCCAAGCCGGCGGCGCCAGCTTCCCGTACGAAATGCCGCCCAATGTAACAGCCGGTCGCTGGAGGAAAAACCGGACACTGCCGCACAGCGCTTTTGCTTAGCGGACCGCAACCGCTTATCGGGCTGCCGCTCCCTCTCCCGAGTGGGCAACGATTTCGCTCGACTTGCTGACCCCGATCTCGAACCGCCCCCACGCCCCTTCCGCGATCGCGTCACCGCCGAAAGCACCGTGAGCCGCGCCTTGATTTGCTCCGCGATTCCCAGTTGCTCGAGCACACGCGCAAAATGCGCACCCGCAGTGGCTCCGCGGGCTGGCGGGCTCAAGTCGCAGTATCGCGCCCTGAACGGCATCGGTCGCCAAAAATGCGAACCGTCTCAGCGGCCCGCGCCTCCACAGCGCCAGCCGCAGGAAGCCGCGAGCGTTAAGAGCAGGCTAGCGGCAAATGCTTCGTTGCTTGACAGCCGAAACAGCGGCATGGCCAAGCTCCCGTCGCTAGTTCCCGAACAGACCGGAGAAGAAATCGTTGTTGGTCTGTTTGTAGGACTTGGCGCGCCGCGCTTCCTTAGATTCTTTCGGGGACGCGGCCGTAACGGACAGCGCCTCCAGCGGCAACGGCCGACCCGCCAAAGCAACGGCGACGCGATTGTCGTGCCCGTAGAGGTCGCCGAACGACTGCAGGCGGCCGTCATCACCCACCATCACGGTGAAGTAGGTGATGTGAACGGGAATCTGCTTGGTCAGCGTGACCTCGTTGTTGCCGCCCTGCGCGAGCAGGTTGCGCACGTGCGCGGCCGACCATCCCTTGTCCTCCTCCAGCAGGATCTCCGCGAGGCGGCCCGGGTTCTGCACCCGGATGCACCCGTGGCTGTAGGCGCGCACGGTCTTCTCGAACAGCTCGCGCTGAGACGTGTCGTGCATGTAGATGTCATGCTTGTTGGGGAAGCGGAATTTGATGCCGCCCAGTACGTTGCCGGGGCCCGCCGGCTGAATGAACGTGAACCGCCTGATGTCGACCTGCTGCCAGTCAACCTGGCTCGCATCGACCGGCTTGCCGTTGTAGCTCACCTTCAGATTGTGACGCTGCAGCACACGGGTGTCGGTGCCGCCGCCCCAGCCAAACAGGCCGCCGCCGTCCGAAGTGGGGCGCAGATAGGGCAGGAGCTCCTTCACCTTGATGGAATCCGGCACGCCCCATTCGGGTCCGAACACGACGTAGCGCATGTTGGCGGAGAACAGGGTTGTCTGGGTTTCCGGCTTGCCGACAACGATCCTGGTCTGCCAGATCGTCTGGCCTCCCTTCACGACACGCGACTGAAACTCCGGCACGTTGTCCCAGACGTAGAAGTCACCCAGGTCCTCGGGCATCCAGCGCCAACGTTCCATGTTCACGACAATGCGCTGGACCTCGGAGCCGAAGGCTGGTCTCGGCGCATCCGCGCCATTCATGGCGGATCGCGTACGGCTGGTCAGCGTGCCGCTCGGTTGAATGCCATTCTTTTGTTGAAACTCCTTGACGGCATCCTGCACCCCACGGTCGTAGACATCGTCCTCGCCGGGTTGGGTTGCCAGCTTGAGGCGCTGGCGCAGCAGCACGACATTGGGATGCTTCGTGCCGAGCTTGAGCGTCGGACCATCCGGCACACGCACGATCGTCTCGGCCTTCTCCTCGGGCCGGCTGGCCGTGCCGCGGGCCTTCAGTAGCGCCTGCCGCAGCCGTTCGAATTGCACATGCTTGGGATGAAGGTCGCGCAAATAGTTGCCCGGCGTCTCGATTGTAGCCACGGCCTCCATCACGGCCTTGGGCTCCCGCAATGTCGGCTTCTGGTCGAAGTTGCGGCTGAGTTGCGCGGGATCGAACCGTCCACCACGGGCATAGCGGGCGTATTTGAGGGCTGCCAGACTGAGCTTGACCTCCGCTGCGGCAAGGGCAGCCAGCGATGTCTCGCCTGGCGCAAGCTGCGGCAGATCGAACGCGCGGGCCTCGAGGCCCCAATCGTCGGCCTTGGCGATCTCCGCCATGGCATGACGCGCGCGCGGCGTGAAACCATCCGTGGTCACCCAGATCGTTGCTGTGCGGTCGCCATAGAAGTCCACCACTGCCGTCCGATCCGCCGCGATCACGTTCCCACGCACCAGCGCCGCAGCCTGTTGCCGCACCTGGGCCACCAGCGGATCGACCTCGACCACGGGGGCAGGGGGCGCCGCGGCAGGTGCATCGGCCGCGGGCGGCGTCGCGGCGTCGGCTTGGGGCCTAACCGGTTCAGCGGTTGTCTGAGCATGCGCGGGCATGACCGTGGCAAGGGCCAGCACGGCTGCGAGGCTTGTCCGGGCAGCCAGCGAAATTGGTCTTAACATCAGAGAATCTCTCCAGGGTGCGCGCGAACCTAGCGTTAGCCATCATCCCTGACCAGCAGGCGCCGCAGGCATTTTATCGAAGGCAACCAGTCCTTGCGATTCGGCAACAGTGAACGCAGTTCCAGGTGGTCCATGCGCAACCCTATAACGCCCGGACATTGTGGCGGCTTTTACGCGCCGCAGCGCACCATCGGCAGCCCCATGAAGGCCCCAGAAATCCTTGGGCCCAATGTCTACGGAGCGCCGGCGAAGCAAGCGCGTCAGCCAGAACGCAATCCGCCAGTCAGCCACAACCGCACAGTATCAGCGTTCGGGTCCGCGGGGATAAGCGGCCCAAGATCAACACGGCGGAGCCTTGCTGCGTTCACGGGGAGGGGGGCGGGAGGCGGGCTAGGTTTGGCCTGGCGTCCTTGGAGCTTGGGCGGGGCCTGCAGCAAGCGCCGGAGCCCGTCTACCGCTTCGGCAGCCGCTCGAAAGCCGGCAGGCCGTCCGGGATATGATGGAACGCCTGCTTGTCGACCGTGTAGATCGCCATCTGCGGCGTGCCGAACTGGGCGGGATCATCGAGCGTCCCGACCTTCAGGATCACGGCGGGCAGGCCCGGACGCCGCGTCGTGAGGTGCGTGCCGCAATCGGCGCAGAACTCGCGCGTCACGGGGTTTTCCAGATCGCTGCGCGAGAACGTCTTGGGCGTGCCTTTGGTGTAGCGAAAGCCATCGGGCGGCATGAGCAGGAACATGTTCGCGGAGCCGCCGGAGATGTACTGGCACTCGCGGCAATGGCATTGCGCCTTCAGCGACGGCTCGCCCTCGGCCACATAGCGCAGCGCGCCGCAGTAGCATCCGCCTTCCAGTTTCATGATGACCTCCCGTTACCGAGCCCCAAGCCGCGCAGAAACTCTACCCGCTGCGTCGCCGCATTGAGCAGCAGACTGTGATCGTTGGCACCGAGGACTAGACGCGCGCCCATGCCGATATAGCGTGTCGCCAGCTCCTGGTCGTAGACGCCACCCATGCCGAGCACCTTGCCGTGGCGGCTGCAGGCGGCGGCGACGGTCTCATACGCGGCCTTGATCCGCTCGTGCCCGATCTGGCCGGAGATGCCCATCTCCAGGGTGAGATCGTTGGTGCCGATCAGCAGCGCGTCGATGCCTGGGATGGCGGCGATCGCATCCGCGTTCTCCACCGCCTGCGGCGTCTCGATCATCGGGATGATGAGGATTTCCGCGTTGAGGGTTTTCTGCGCTTCGGCCGCAGCCGGCGGACGATAGCCGAACTGCGCGTTGGTGCCGCCGGTCGAGCGATGCCCCATCGGCGCAAACCGAAACGCATCGACCAGCGCGCGCGCCTGTTCAGGTGTATCGACGTGCGGAATGACGAGCCCCAGCGCCCCGTTGTCGAGAGCGCGCGTACCTTCCGCGAATTCGCCCGAGCAGATGCGCACGATCGGCACCACGCCCTGCGGCAGCGCCGCCAGGCAGATCTGCGCGATCTCTCGCCGTCGCGATGAACCCGTGCTCCGCATCGATGAACAGCCAGTCGAACCCCGCCGCTTTAGCGAGCAGCGGCGCGGCGGAGCCCCGCATGTGGTGCACCCCCATTCCCAGCGCCAGCTCCTTGCCGGCGCGGATTTTGTTCAGGGCGTCTTGGCAGTGCAGGGGCATGGGTGCTTCTCCTCCGTCATGCCCGCACTCTGCGCTCGGATTTGCTCCGAGGCCCACGGGCGTCCATCGCGATGTCATTTGGCTGCGTAGGTTGGGACAAGCGAAGCGCAGACCCAGCGCTTTGTCGAGCGAAACTGCCCTGGCACTGGCTCAACGGCCCGCCCTAGGCCTGCCGCGCGGTTTTGCGACGATCAGGCAAATCGCACAAAGGACGGTGACGCGCGCGCCGCCTGAGGCACCGTTGCCGGACGCGCTCGCAAGGCAAGGCACGCCCATGGACCAAATCCTGACGTTTGCGCAGCAGCTCACGCCCAGGGACTACCTGATCGTCGCGTTGCTGGTCGTCATCCTCCTGCTGCTGGCGTATTTGTGCCTGCGCCCGCGCCGCGCCCAGGACACGCAGGGACTGACCCAGCTGCAGAACCAGTTGCAGGGCCTCTCCGAAACCGTCGACCGGCGGCTCAACGAGGGCACCGTCCGCATGTTCGACGGCATGCAGACCCTGTTCGGCCAGTCCCAGCGCCTCGCGACCGACATCCGCGACACCGTGCATCGCCAGCTCGTCGAGGTGGCACAGGGCGTGGCCGAGACGCGAGAGTCCACCAAGCAGGTGTTCACCATCGCCGAACAGATCCGCAATCTGGAGCGCGTGCTCAAGCACCAGAAGCAGCGCGGCAGCCTGGGTGAGCAGTCGCTCAAGCTGATCCTCGACAACGTCCTGCCCCCGGATGCCTACACGCTGCAATATCAGTTCCCGGGAGGCGAAACCGTCGACGCCGTGATCCTCGCCAAGGAGGGCATGATCCCCATCGACGCGAAGTTCCCGCTCGACAACTACCTGCGCATCGCCGACGAGACGGATGACGCGCGCCGGGCGGAGCTGGAGACCGCCTTCAAGGGCGACCTCAAGCGCCGGATCGACGAGACCGCCAAATACGTCCAGCCCGACAAGGGCACGCTCCCCTTCGCGTTCATGTTCATTCCCGCCGAGGGCATCTACTACGACCTGATGGTCAACGAGGTCGGCGCGATGAAGGTCAACACGCGCACCCTCATCGACTACGCCTACAACGAGAAGAAGGTGATCATCGTCTCGCCCACCACCTTCGCCGCCTACCTGCAGTCGGTGCTCTACGGCTTCAAGGCTTTCAAGGTGGAGGAGACGGCCAAGGAGATCGCCCGGAACGTCGAGAACCTCTCGCGCCACCTGCGTGGCTACGAGGACTATTTCAGGAAGCTCGGCGCCTCGCTGTCAACGACCGTGAACCACTACAACGCCGCCTACGAGGAACTCACCAAGATCGATAAGGACGTCCTGCGCATCACCGGCGACAGCCCAGGGTTCCAACCCGCCCGCGTGGAGCGGCCGCAGGCGGCGGAGTGATAGTACGGGACCGCCGTCGCGCTCAGCGCAACGTCTCCCTCTCCCCGCCCGCGGGGAGAGGGCCGGGGTGAGGGGCGGCTACAAACACGACCGTCACTCTCCGCTGCCCGGTGCACTAGGCTCCCGCCTCCGCGGGAGTGACGCCAGTTGAGAGTGTGTTCCTCCCCACAAACGTCATCCCCGCGAAGGCGGGGATCCAGGCCACGTCGAAACGAAGTTCGCGGGTAGTCGCGTGTACCTCAGCCCGCGTGACCAAAAAGGAGCAATCGCGCACTCTGCTAATCTTCATCGTCGGGGAGAGGCGGCACCGTCTCAACGATGCGATAGCCACGTTCGTCTACGTCCGCCTTAGTCGCTTCCTGCCCGCAAGTATCGCACGTAGCATTTGCCCACTGGCGACCATAGTGCTCTCTCGGATCAGGAGGGCAGACTCTCCCTGAGCAGCCCCAGTGCCGGCACGAGAACGGTTTGGGCTCGCGTATGCGCATTCGACCCTCGACCTCCTATGCTGCCATGGTGCCCGCCAACACCTTCTTCATCAGGATCAACCTGTCATCGGATCGTCCTTGGCAAAGACGATACTTGATTTTCTTGTCCGCATTGTAAGCAATCACGACGCGGTGCGTGCCACTCAGCTCTCGCGTAGGCACTCTTTCCTCGCGCGACCACACGAACTCCTCTGCGGAGCCCTCAATCTGTCCTTTGGCAAGAGCAAGAGGCAGATACTCGCCGTCCACGAGCAGATCGGCTTCCGTCCAGATCGACAGGTCCTTGAACCGGCCCAACAGATCGTTGAGTAGGCTCACGCCAGATATCATCACGCCGGCAATCTCGATCATGGTAGCACCCGCTAGTTCTTCGTTCGCTGGCGGTCAGATAGGATGCGCGCACAACGTGGCAAGATGGCACGCATGAAATTATGCTGTGGGCTGGACGTTGAACGTTCTTGTGCGTAGCGAATCCGCATCTTGTTCAGCGCGACAACGAACGCCACCCTCACATCCGAAACACCCCAAACCGCATATCCGGTATCGGCGCATTGAGCGCCGCCGACAGCGACAGCGCCACCACGCGGCGCGTCTCGCGCGGCGTGATGATGCCGTCGTCCCAGATGCGGGCGGTGGCGTAATAGGGGTGTCCCTCGCGCTCGAAGTTCTCCAGCACCGGCTTCTTGAACGCGGCCTCCTCCTCCGCGCTCCACTTTTTCCCCTCGGCCTCGATGTTCTCGCGCCGCACCGTGGCCAGAACGCTCGCCGCTTGCGGTCCGCCCATCACCGACACGCGCGCGTTCGGCCACGTGAACAGGAAGCGCGGGCTATAGGCGCGCCCGCACATGGCGTAGTTGCCGGCCCCGTAACGAGCCGCCGATGATCACCGTCACCTTCGGCACCTGCGCGCAGGCGACCGCCGTCACCATCTTGGCGCCGTCGCGGGCGATGCCGCCGGCCTCCGCCGCCTTGCCCACCATGAAGCCGGTGATGTTCTGCAGGAACAACAGCGGGATCTTGCGCTGGCAGGCGAGCTCGATGAAGTGCGTGGCCTTCAGCGCCGTCTCCGAATAGAGGATGCCGTTGTTGGCGAGGATCGCAACGGGAATGCCCTCGATGTGGGCGAAGCCCGTCACCAATGTTTGCGCGTAGTTGGCCTTGAACTCGTCCATCTCGCTGGCGTCGACGAGGCGGGCAATGATCTCGCGTGTGTCGTACTGCGTCATCAGCGAGCCCGGCACCACGCCGTCCAGCTCGGCCGGATCGTAGGCGGGCGGCCGCGGCTCGCGCAGCGCGATGTCGACCTTCTTCACGGTGTTGAGGTTGGCGACGATGTTGCGCACGATCTCCAGCGCGTGATCGTCGTTGAGCGCGTAGTGATCGGCCACGCCGGACTGGCGCGTATGCACCTCCGCCCCGCCCAGTTCCTCGGCGCTCACGGTCTCGCCGGTGGCGGCCTTCACCAGCGGCGGGCCGCCGAGGAAAATCGTCCCCTGCTTGCGCACGATGATGCTCTCGTCCGACATGGCCGGCACGTAGGCGCCGCCCGCCGTGCACGAGCCCATCACGCAGGCGACCTGCGGAATGCCTAGCGAGGAGAGCGTCGCCTGGTTGTAGAAGATGCGCCCGAAGTGCTCGCGGTCGGGAAACACCTCCGTGTGTTGCGGCAGATTGGCCCCGCCGCTGTCGACCAGATAGATGCACGGCAGCCGGTTCTCGCGCGCGATCTCCTGCGCGCGCAGGTGCTTCTTCACCGTCATCGGAAAGTAAGTGCCGCCCTTGATGGTGGCGTCGTTGCAAACGATCACGCACTCGCGCCCCGAGACGCGCCCCACGCCGGTGATGATGCCGGCGCCGTGGATGTCCTTGGTGTAGAGGTCGAGCGCCGCCAGCGGCGACAGCTCCAGGAACGGTGAGCCCGGATCGATCAGCCGCAGCACGCGATCGCGCGGCAGCAGCTTGCCACGCGCGGTATGGCGCTCGCGCAGCCTGTCGGGTCCACCTGAGGACGCCTCGGCCCGCTTGGCCGCCAGGTCGGCGATCAACGCCTGCATGGCGGCCGCATTGGCCTTGAACTCCTCGGATGAGGTGGAAATCGACGTGTTGATCTTCGGCATTCGCTTTCGCTCCAACTGTCATCCCGGCCGAAGCGGAGCGACGAGCCGGGACCCAGGGCCGCGGTCGGCGCGCGTGCGTGTGGCTCCTGGGTCCCGGATATTCGCTAGCAGCGAATTCCGGGATGACAAACGATTACTTCTTCCCTTCGTCCTTCTTCCCCTCGCCAGGCTCGGCCGGACCACCGGCCTCCTTCCAGGCCTTGAACCCGCCCACCACGTGCGCGACGGGCTTCAACCCCATGTCCTGCGCCGTCTTGGCAGCCAAGGCCGAGCGCAAGCCACCGGCGCAGAAGAACACGAATTTCTTGTCCTCGCCAAACCGCGGCTTGTAGTAGGAACTTTCCGGATCGATCCAGAACTCCAGCATGCCGCGCGTGACGTTGAAGGTGCCGGGCACCTTGCCGTCACGCTCCCGCTCGCGCGGGTCACGCAGGTCCACCAGCACCACATCGTCCCGCCCGAACAGCTTTACGGCGTCGGCGGCCGGCATTCCTCGATCTCGCGTTGGGCGGCCTCCACCATCGATTTCACGGTCTTGGTAATCTTTTGCGGCACTTTGCGTCCTCACGAAATGCGGGCACCGGACGGTGCCATTGAGCATCTTGCGCCTGTTTACGCCGGCCGCCCTCGCAGCGCCACGTTTCCTTGGCACCCGTCCTCGCGAATCAGGTAGCCCAGAACCCATGCTCACTCGCGTTTCCTGCTGCATCGCCCTCCTGCTGCTTGCCGCCTGCGCGGCGGCAGTGCCGGGCTATACGCCACCGCCCTTCAAGGAGAAGAAAGGCAAGCACGCCCAGGCGATGAAGAGCGGCGAAATGACCGACGGCCAGTACGAGATGGCCGAGCAGGAAAAGCTGATGGACTGCAAGCGCACCACCGGCTCCATGATGGTCACGATCAGCCGCCTTAAAGACAGAAGTAACGAGGTGAAGACGTCCGATCTGGCCGTTGCCGCCAACCAGGCTCCGTCACCCTACATGCGCCATTCAAAGAAAGGGTTGGACCGGGACGCCGAGTATGTCGCGCGACCGTGCTCGACTCGACGCATACAACGAGCATCTCGCCGCCAAGGGTTGCCCGACGGTGGATATAGATGCCGAGCTCGCGCGCCCCAACGATCCCATCGGGAAGAAATACTAGAGCTGGATCGCGCCCGATCGAGGTGCTTCGATTAAGAAGCGATCGTGCTCCAGGCGCCGGACTTACGGTGCCGGAAACACTGTGTCGATCCGGCCAGCCAGATAGTAGACGGCAAGGCCGACATATTCGCGGGCCACGATATCAACCCGCCTGAGACCCTCGGAGATCGAACGGTTCCACTGCGTCAGGCTGAGGCGGCGCGGCGCGCGATAATCCACCGGCCAGGCCTCCACCGCGAACCTTGCACGGCGAAAGCAGCCCATGGCACGCGGCATGTGCCAAGCCGAGGTGACGAGCAGCCAACGCTGTTCGGGGCGCGGTTCGAGCAGACGCGCCGAAAAAAGCGCGTTCTCGCAGGTGTCGCGCGACTTCGTTTCCAGCGTGATCCTGTCCCTGGCTATCCCCAGAGCCTCGAACAGGCGGCCAGCCGCCTCGGCTTCCGGTGGCTCGGTCGTCAGCAATGCGCCGGAACCGCCAGAGAATACGAGACTGGCTGCCGGAAGGCGCCGCGCCAGAACCACGGCCTCCGTGTATCGCTCCGCGGCTTCGTTCAGCGCTGCCAGTTGCTGTGCATCCATGGCGTGATTGTCCTCAGCACCACCCAGCACGATGATGCCCGTGACTGGAGCGCCGGGTCGGTCGAGTTCCACGCGGGGAAACCTCTGTTCGAGCGGCCGGATCAGCACGTCACCCAATGGCGACAATCCGCAGATCAGCAGAGCCGCGACCGCGCCCCATAGAAGACCGCGCGCCAGCCGCCGCCATGTGGTGAAAGCGAGCGTTGCTCCGGCAATCACCATTGCCAGCATCAGCGAGGAGGGCTGCAGCAGAAACCACAAAACCTTGGCCAGGATGAAGAACACGAAGAGACCGCTCCACGTCAGATGCTTTCGGCACGCGCCTTCAATGCGCGGTTCATCGCCTCGAACCCCTGGCGTGTGGCCTCGCCGACCATCCACATGATGGGCGCGACCAGCAGGCCGGTGAAGGTCTCGAACTGCTCGAAGCGACAGCGGCCGACATCCTCGGGCACGACGCGAAAGCCATGCTCGCCATCGAACAGGCCACGGATGCCGAGTGACCCAAGCCACCTGAGCTCACGGCCCTCGTCAAGCTTGACGATGATCGGTCGCATCGTGACCGCGCTCTTGCCGGGCGGCGTGAGCGTCACGGCCACGCGTTCGCCGACCGCAAAGCGCCCGCTCGCCTTCGCGAACGGATTCCATTGGGCCCACGTGTCGGTGGCAATCAGGACGTCCCACACCTTTGCCGCCGGCGCACCGATGCCGATCTCGGTGTGGATGGTCCTCACGCGATGCGCTCGACCGCGACGGCCGTCGCCTCGCCGCCGCCGATACACAGCGCCGCCACGCCCTTGCTCTCGCCGTACTTCTCCATGGCGGCGAGCAGCGTGACGATGATGCGCGCACCGGATGCCCCTATCGGGTGCCCCAGCGCGCAGGCGCCGCCGTGTACGTTCATCTTCTCGTGCGGCACGCCAAGATCGCGCATGGCCGCCATGGTGACGACCGCGAAGGCCTCGTTGACCTCGTAGAGGCCGACATCCTTGGCGCTCCAGCCGACCGCTTCGAGCAGCTTCCTGACTGCGCCCACCGGCGCTGTGGTGAACAACGCCGGCGCCTGGGCGACGCTGGCGACGCCGCTGATCTTTGCAAGCGGCGTGAGGTTGCGCCGCTTCGCCTCGCTCTCGCGCATCAGCACGAGCGCCGCCGCCCCATCCGAGATGGAGCTGGAGTTGGCGGCAGTGACCGTACCGCCCTCGCGGAAGGCCGGTTTGAGCTTGGGAATTTTCCCCGGGTCGGCCGTGAACGGCTGCTCATCCTGCGTGACCTCGACGGAACCGGCACGGGTCTTGACGGCAACGGGCACAATCTCCTTGGCGAACGCACCGTTCTCGTTGGCGGCCTTCGATCGCTTGAGGCTCTCGATGGCGAAAGCGTCCTGCGCCTCCCGTGTGAACTGGTAGGACTGTGCGCACTCCTCGGCGAAGGTGCCCATCAGGCGGCCCTTGTCATAGGCGTCTTCCAGACCGTCGAGGAACATGTGGTCCTTGACCTCGGCATGGCCCAGCCGTGCGCCGGCGCGCATCTTGGGTAGCAGGTAGGGCGCATTGGTCATGCTCTCCATACCGCCCGCCACCACGATGTCCGTGGGCCGCGCATGCAGCGCCTCATAGGCCATCATCACAGTCTTCATGCCCGAACCGCACATCTTGTTGACGGTGGTGCACGGCACGGAATTGGGCAGACCAGCACCCAGCGCAGCCTGGCGGGCCGGCGCCTGGCCCTGGCCGGCCGGCAGCACGCAGCCCATCAGCACCTCCGTTACGTCCCCGGGGCTAACCCCGGCACGTTCCACCGCCGCCTTGATGGCGGCACTGCCCAGCTGCGGTGCAGTGAGCGGCGCGAATGCGCCCTGAAATCCGCCCATCGCCGTGCGCGCCATGCCGACGATGACGATAGGGTCGAACTCTGCAGTCTTCATGTCGGAGTGCTCCTCTCCTGCCGCGATGGAGCGCGGCCCGCACTGTACGGTCAACGCTGCCGTCGGCCGTGCGTTTCAAGATCGTTATGCTTCATGGAACCACAGTAGGCTATCCCTGCGACCTGCCGGACAAGCTGCCCCCGCAGCACCGGGGCCATGCGTTGTCGGCACTTGACGCCCGATCATCCCAGCTTGAAGTCCTGCGTGCCGGGCGGCCCTCACTAACGAGATTTCAGAACCTCGGTATTGAGCTGGAAATCCGCATCGTCCTCGAGTTGCTCCAATGTGGACTTCCCGGCCATCAGCTTGCTGCGGAGCTCCTGAAAATCGGCATCCTTGTACTTGGGATTGTACTTGGAGACGCGCTTGAGGATTGGGTTGGCGCAGGCAGGGCAGCCTTTGCAGAAGCAGGCATCCACATCGAAATCCCATCGTGGGCCGAATCGATAGACCGCCAGATACATCAGCTGTGCATTTAGTTTGTCGACGCCACGCGCGAGCATTCCATCAAGGAAGACCTTGTGAACAGCCTTCCAATGGCGCGACCTGGTCGCACAATAGTAGTCGTGGATGATGGAGGCTTCCCGGTACTTGCCTGTGTACGGTGCGCCCATGATGCTCCAGAACACGCTCGGAATGGACGCGCCGTCCACTTTGGTACGAGCGGGAACGGTCCAGCCCACGCCCTTGCTGTCAATGTATGAAAATGGCTGCACCAATTCCATCGTACGTCCGTCGGGCAATGCCTTAAGCACCAAATCGCCGCTGAACTGGCCCGGCTTCTGCGCCGGGGCGGCAACCACCACGGCAAACAGCAGGATCACTAGCGCCGCAACGCGATGCACCGTCCTCCACTTGAACCTCGCCATGCCGCGTCGGTCCCGTATTTTGGTCTTGTAAGGCAAGCAGTGCGCCTATCGCGGTTGCGGACTGTAGCCGGGAATGCCCGGGGCAAGGCTGCCGCAAGGAGAACCGGAATTGTAGCCGAGCCTGATTGCCTCGATGCGAGCGGCTCTGGGCGGATGCGACCGAGAGCCTTCATCCGAATAGAGCCGCGCTGCGGCCTTCAAGCCATCTGCCAGGAACGCCCTGCGGTGATAGATCTCAAATCGCTTCAGCGACGCCCCCGCAAAGCGATCTGCCTCCAGCTCCTTTTCTTGGGGGCGCCCTTCGAACGTCTTGAGCGTGTGGCCGCAGAAGTGATGGCCGATTTCATGACCCAGCACGAGATACAATTCCGCGGTGGCCGCCTTGGCCCATTGCGGATCGTGGATGATCATCCGCGACCCGTTATGAAACCCGGCAATGGCATTGTTGATGCCGGCCGATCTCCCAATAGTCAATTTGAGCTGGTTTATCTTGTCGACATTCTCGAGCCCAATCAGCTCGACGAGGATCTCGGCGTCCAGGACCGGCGACAGCGTTGTCTGCACGCAGTCTCCAGCCGTTTTCTCCGGATGAAAGGCATGGCCTTGCAGTTTGAGGCAGCCCATCGGCTGCACTTGCTTTGCTTGTGGCGCACATGCGCCGGTTGTCTGTCCGGCGTTTCGGCATGCCTCCTCAAAGGAATAGTGCCGTTGCGCAAACGCCGTCGCGCCGGACAGAAGGGTGCAAGCAAGGGCTACTACTGCAATCGCCGGTTTCATTGCCAGCTCCAAAAAAACTCTCAAGTAGGAAGAACAAAAAAAGAGGAGCGCTTGGCCGAACGGGAGTGCCCGCTTTCCGTAGCTCCTGATGGTGGAACAGTAGCCGAACGCCGGCCGCAAGAGCAAGCTTCCTCCGGTTACATCTGGTCTATACGCACCTTGCAGGTGCTGCGCGTCCGAGGGGCGGCAACATCTCCTCAGCGCTATTGCATATGCTGGCCGCCGTTGATGGCGATGTTCGCGCCCGTGACGAAAGCGGCCTCTTCGGAGCACAGGTATATGATCAGCCCGGCGACCTCCTCGGGCTTGCCCAGCCGGGCGATCGGGATCTGCGGCAGGATCTTGCTGTCGAGAACTTCCTTGGGGATCGCCGTCACCATCTTGGTGCCGATGTATCCCGGCGAGATGGTGTTGACGGTTACGCCTTTCCTTGCCGATTCCAATGCCAGCGATTTCGTAAAGCCGTGCATTCCGGCTTTGGCGGCCGCATAGTTGGTCTGCCCGAATGCACCTTTCGAGCCGTTGACCGACGATACGTTGATGATGCGGCCCCATCCACGGTCCATCATGCCGTCATAGACATGCTTGGTCATGTTGAAGACTGAGTCGAGGTTGGTCTTGAGCACGGCGTCCCAATCGGACTTGCCCATCTTCCGGAAAGTCATGTCCTTGGTAATGCCGGCGTTGTTGACCAGGATGTCCACCGGACCCGCGTCCGCGCTCACCTTCTGCACGCACGCCTTGCTCGACTCGAAGTCGGTCACATCGCAGGCGTAGGCCTTGAAGTCGTAGCCCTGCTCCTTCATGCCGGCGATCCACTTGTCCGACGTCTTGTTCAAAGGTGAGAAGGTGACCGCGACCTGATATCCGGCATCAGCCATTTTTGTGCTGATCGTCTCGCCCAGACCGCCCATGCCGCCTGTGACAATCGCAATGCGCTTAGACATTTCTCACTCCCTTGCTGATTTTTCTTTGCTTGACCGTAGACCGGGGAAACGCAGGCGCGCAACATCGGCGGATCGGTATGCCACCGATCCCGCCCAACGCGGGGATAAGGCACAGTCCACTACAAGAAAAAGGCCGATCAGGCCGGCTTTATCGGCGCATCCGGCGTTTCAGCACGCATTCCGAGCCGGGCGAGCAGGCTTTCGTCCTTATTCCGTCCAGGATTGGCGGTGGTGAGCAGCTTGTCGCCGACGAAGATCGAGTTGGCGCCGGCCATGAAACACAGCGCCTGCGCTTCGTCGCTCATGTGCTCGCGCCCAGCCGACAGCCGCACCACGGAAGCAGGCATGGTGATGCGCGCCGCCGCGATGGTGCGCACGAGGTCGAGCGCATCGACGCGCTTGGCGTGCGCTAGAGGCGTGCCCTCCACCTGCATCAGCATGTTGATGGGCACGCTTTCGGGATGCTCGGGCAGATTGGCCAGTTCGCGCAGCATCGAGGCGCGGTCGCGTTCCGTTTCGCCGATGCCGAGGATACCACCGCAGCACACCGCCATGCCCGCCTCTCGCACATGCGCCAGCGTCTCCAGCCGGTCGGCATAGGTGCGCGTGGTGATGATGTTGCCGTAGTGCTCGGGCGAGGTATCGAGATTGTGGTTGTAGTAATCGAGCCCCGCGTCCTTCAGCTTGCGGGCCTGCTCGGCCGTCAGCATGCCGAGCGTCATGCACGTCTCCATGCCGAGTCCCTTGACCACCTCGATGGTCGAGCACAGGTGGTCGACATCGCGGTCCTTCGGCGAACGCCACGCCGCCCCCATGCAGAACCGCGTGGCGCCGTTGTCCTTGGCGCGGCGCGCCTCCGCTACGATCTCCTCGTTGGCCATCAGCTTGGTGGCCTTCACGCCGGTCTCGAAATGGGCGCTTTGCGCGCAGTAGCCGCAATCTTCGGGGCAGCCACCGGTCTTGATGGAGAGGAGCTGGGCGAACTGCACCGTGTCGGGATCGAAATGGCGCCGGTGGATGGATTGGGCGGTGTAAATGAGTTCGGGAAAGGACAGCCGAAACAGGCCGAGGATTTCCTCGGTCGTCCAGTCGTGGCGGACAGCACCGAACGGAGCACGTGCCCGAGCGTCCTGCTGCATGTCGATCTGGTTCATTCTTCCTTCCGCTCCAACAGCCGCCATCTGCTATCACCCAGCCCGTGCCACCAAGTGTACTGGGTTCCCGCCTTCGCGGGAATGACGTTGGTATCTGAGTTTACGCGCCCGCGATGATTTCCTACGCACTCTCCGCAAACAGCTCGCGCCCGATCAGCCACCGCCTGATCTCGCTCGTGCCCGCCCCGATCTCGTACAGCTTTGCATCGCGCAGCAGCCGCCCGGTCGGGAAGTCATTGATGTAGCCATTGCCGCCCAGCAGCTGCACCGCATCGAGCGCGATTTGCGTCGCCTTCTCCGCCGCGTAGAGGATCGCGCCGGCCGCATCCTTGCGCGCGGTCTCGCCCCGGTCGCAGGCCTTGGCCACGGCGTACACGTAGGCCCGGCTGGCGTTCATGGTCGTATACATGTCGGCGAGCTTGCCCTGCACCAGCTGGAATTCGCCGATCGCCTGGCCGAACTGCTTTCTCTGGTGCACGTAGGGGATCACGACATCCATGGCCGCCTGCATGATGCCGAGCGGCCCCGCCGCCAGCACCGCGCGCTCATAGTCCAGCCCGCTCATCAGCACGTTGACACCCTTGCCGACGTCGCCCAGCACGTTCTCGGCCGGCACCTCGCAGTCCTGGAACACGAGCTCGCCCGTATCGGAGCCGCGCATGCCCATCTTGTCGAGCTTCTGCGAGGTCGAGAATCCCTTGAAGCCCTTCTCGATCAGGAACGCCGTGATGCCGCGCGGCCCTGCGTTCGGATCGGTCTTGGCGTAGACCACCAGCACGTCGGCGCAGGGTCCGTTGGTGATCCAGAACTTGGTGCCGTTCAGCACATAGCGGTCGCCCTTCTTCTCGGCCTTGAGTTTCATCGACACCACGTCCGAGCCCGCGCTCGACTCCGACATGGCGAGCGCACCGACGTGCTCGCCCGAGATCAGCTTGGGCAGGTACTTGCGCTTCTGTGCGTCGTTGCCGTTGCGGCGAAGCTGGTTGACGCACAGATTGGAGTGCGCGCCGTAGGACAGCCCGATCGACGCCGATCCGCGGCTGAGCTCCTCCACGGCGATGCAGTGCTCGAGATAGCCGAGCCCGGACCCGCCGTACTCCTCCTCCACGGTGATGCCGTGCAGCCCCAGATCGCCGATCTTGGTCCACAGCTGGCGTGGGAACTCGTTCGACTTGTCGATCTCCGCCGCCAGCGGCGCCACCTCGTCGGCGGTGAAACCGCGCACGCTCGCGCGCAGCTGATCGGCCGTCTCGCCGAGGTCGAAATTCAGGGCCGGGAAAGTCGTTGGGGATCATGGGGCGGTCTCTCCCTGCAGGCTTGCCTACTGGCTAGCGCTCGCGTCGTGCCCCCGCAAGGCTTTTGCGTCGGCCAGGCAGTGGCAGGCCCTTTACGCGCGGGCCGGCGAGAACTCATAGTGCGAACGCAACCGAACCGGGACACGAATGCAAGTACCGCAGGCCGATCGCCCCGCCGCAGTTCCCTGGCCCCCTATACTGTCGGCGCGGCGCTGGCGGCCGGCGTGCTGCTGGGCCGCTTTTACCCGCTCGCTTGGCCTGGAATGGACGACCTGCCAGCCCGCATCATCGGCTACGGGGTAGGCGCCGCCGGCATCGCCCTGGTTGCCTGGGGCTTCCTCACGCTGTGGCGCGCCGGCACGACGATCATGCCGAACCAGCGCGCAGAGCTGCTGGTCACCGGGGGCGCATTCCGCTTCCGGCGCAATCCGATCTACATGGGCGAGGTGCTGGTCTTCCTGGGCCTCGCCGAACTGACGCACAATATCTGGTTCGCGATCCTGGCGCCGCTGTTCGCGATCGCCTTGTACGTGCTCGCCATCCGTCCCGAGGAGCGACACCTGGAGACCCGTTTCGGACAAGCCTATCTCGACTATAAGGAGCGCACGCGGCGTTGGTTCTAGAAATGAGGGATGGCCCGGGATGGCCAAGGACGAGCGTGAGGAAGAGCGGGAGTTCCTGAGCGGATTGAAAGCCCGCACGGGGCGCGATCTCGGCGAGTGGATGGCTGCGATCGCAGCGCAGGGCTTCACCGACAAGAACGAAATCATCGACTGGCTGCGGGAGCAGAGCCTGCCTTTCGCACGCGCTTCCTGGCTGGAGCGCATCCATCGCAACGGCGGCAAGCCGATCTACTCATCCGACCCTGCCCCCAAGATGCCCCACGCAAGACCACGCGACGCGGAACCGCGATCCGCACCTGCCAGCGGTCCGGCGGCGCCCGTGCCCGTTCCGAAACAGCCGCCGCTGCCAACACTCTCCGCCGAGCCGGCGGCAAGCGATCGCGAGGCGATGGAGAAATTGATTTCTGCCGCCAAAGGCTACCGCCCTCTTTATCATTTGCTTGAAGCCGAGATGCGCAACCGCCTGCCGAATCTGATGATCACGCCAAAGGCCGGCTACCTGTCGTTGGGTGCACCGGCCGAGTTCGCCGCACTCACGCTGCACGCGACCGAGTTGCGGCTCGGACTCGATCTTGGCGATCGTCCATTCGATCCGCTTCTGCAGAAGGCCAAACTCAAGGGCCCCGGCGCTGCGATAACCCACATGGCCGTTCTCACCGACGCCCGGCAAGTCAACGAGGAGCTGTTTGGCGCCATCGCTGCCGCCAACGCGCGCGTCAACAAGTAAAACGTGGCCTGATCACACAAAAAAGCCTGAATCCAACCCCATCTCAGCAACAAGAGTGGGAGGTGCGGCATGCTCTCTTTGGTCCGCCATTGGGTGATGATGCCGGTGTTTGCGGCCGGCGCGACGGCCATCGCCGTTGTGACGGGCACGCAGCCCGGTTCGCGCGACGGCATCGGCGATATCATCAAGCGTACTGACACTGGCGCGCAGGTTGTACAGGCGCAGGTGACGCCTTCCGCACCGCCCGCCAAGACGCCGCCCGTTGTCGCACAGGCTCCCGCCGCGCCTGAGCCGCCGGCCAACCGCGACGCCGACGCCAACAGCGAGCAGGCGCAGCGCCTGATGAAGGCCGTCGACGCCCTCTTGCAGGACGCAGCCAGGAACCGCGGTGAAGCGCGCAAGCTGCCGACTGAAAAAGACTACATCGTGCGGCCGATCTGGACGGAGACGCGCGAGGATCGCGAGCGCAGGATCCGCGAGCTGCTCGATTCGGCGCTGGGTGTCGTCACCGACGTGCCGGTCGTCGACCTGCAGAAGAAGATCGAGGGCTTACGCAAGAACATCCGCGAGCATGACGACCGTATCGTCAGACTGCGCGAGAAACAGCTGATCGCGCCGAAGGACGGCATGCTGCCGGGGTACGTCACCGACACGGTCGACAGCCTCGGCAAGGACATCGACGAGACCAAGAGGCGGATCGATCTCAACCGCGGCGACATCGCCAAGACCAAGGCCGAGGTGCAGGAGGCGCTCAAGAAGGCCGGCATACAGCTTTCACCCGAGCAGGTCGATCTGCTGCTCGACAGCGTGCTTTCGGGTGATCTCGTGCGCCTGGTTGCAGTGTTCAACTCCGCCAAGATGATCGACGGCCAGCTCGGAAAGCTGATGACGGCGTCGGGCGAGAATATCGGCGCGGCGCGCAAATATTTTGCCATGCACGCAGCCCTGTTCGCTCTGCTCGTGCACTCGCAGGACCTGCTGATCGACAAGATCGACAAGCAGTACCTGCCCAAGCTGTCCGACATAGAAGTCGATATCCGCAAGGCACGCGCCAAGACGGCGGAGCTCTTGAAGCTCGAGAACCGCGAAGACCAGAAGCGGGCATTGGAAGGCAACCGGGAGAGCCAGCGCCTGGCCGAGGACGCCGCCAAGGGTTACCGCCGCTACCTGCTGCAGCAGCGCGAGCAGATCGCCAAGGCGCGCCAGCGCGCGACGCACGACTTGCGCATCGCCGACAATACGTTCGAAACCGTAGAGGCGAGCTACCAGCTGCGCAATTTGATGCGTGACGCGGCAGCTTCCTTTGAGGCCATCCAGAAACTTGAGGCACCGACGTTCGACCAAATTTTCAAGAACGAGGAACTGCGCCGCGAGTTCGAAAACCTCACGCGCAAGCTGGACGGCCCGACGAGCTGAGGCCGGCAGGTCACATCGGCAAGCTGAAACCGAGCAGGGGGCTTGCACGTTTACCTTGTAGCCGGGGCGGGTGACCGCTACGGCGCAGCTCTAGAAACCATTGTTCCACCACAAACTTCTTGCACAGTTAACCATCTCTCCAATGTGTAATGCGGGCGGCCGGTGGGCATGGCGTTTGTGGCCAAGTACTTTTCCAAAGAGTACTTATCGAAACAAATTGCGACGCTCTCGAAGGCATTGGAGTCCGTGTCCACCAATCTATCAATCATCGCACTACTGGGCCTTGCGCTCATCCCCATGGTGCCCGATCGGGCGGCATCGACCCTTGCCAACCGGGCATCGCCGCTTCCCCCGGTAGCTGTCGCCAGCGCCCCCGTCGAGGTTGTGCGCGCCAAGCCCGTCCTCGTGCCGCAGGCGCCGCTGCAGCTCGAAGCGACGTTGCGGACGCCGCCGCCCGTTCCCGATGCCAGCTCGGCAGCACCTCCACAATCGGATGCGTCGCTGCGTATCCTAGCGAGGGTGTCCCGTGAGCGGCGGCGCCGGGCCCAGCAGCAGTCGCAACCCGACAGCGGCGATGCCGGCAAGGCCGGCGCCAAGACGGCGACCGCCACCACGCCCGTGCCTGATTCCAAGTCCGATGCTGGCAAGACCGCCGGCAAAGCAGAACCGCCTGTGCCCGAAGAATGGTCGGAGGCCGAGATCATCACGGCCCTCAAGGACTGCCTGAAGCGCGTCGCGCCGCTGGGGGCAGAGATCGACATCGCACCGGCAGTCAAGCATGAACAGTGCGGCGCGCCGGCGCCCGTGATGCTCAAACGCATCGGCTCGGGCGCAAGTCGCGTGGAGTTCCAGCCGCCGCCCATGCTGAACTGCGCAATGGTCGCGAGCCTGCATACGTGGATCGAAAAAACCCTGCAGCCCACTGCGCAGGAAGTCCTCGGTACGTCCATCGTGCGGCTGCGCGGCACGGGCGGCTATTCCTGCCGCAATCGCAACGGCAGTCTCGCGCACAGCGACCGCTTGAGCGAGCACGCGCTAGCAAACGCCATCGACATCATGGGTTTCGTCACCGCCGACGGCCGCACCATCGACGTCCTGAACAAGTGGGGCATGACCGCGCGCGACCTGCGCGAGCAGAAAGAGCGCGCCGCGCAGGAACAGAAAGAACGGTCCGCCGAGCCGAAGACTGCCGCTGCAATACCGAACGACAAGGAAGCGTTGGAAACTGCACGGAGCGCCGCGAAGCAGGCTCAGAAAGAAGCGACGGATGCAGAAAGGGCTGCGGCCAAGGCACCCCGTAGCAAGCGCAAGCAGTTGCAGGCGGAAGCCCAGCGCAAAAAGGACGAGGCCGAGCGCAAGGCCGACGTCGTCGAACGGCTGGGAGAAGAGGCCGAGCGGCGCGCCGAAGAAGTCCGCCGGGGATCGCTGCGCACCGCCGGCTTGCAGAAACTCGGCAAGGGCGTGGACATCAAGGCAACCGACGCCAAGGTGAGCGCCAAGGGCACGCCGACGACGGCAACGGCCAACGATGCGACCCGGCCAAACGTCGAAGCCGCTTTCCTGCGCCGCCTGCACAAAGGAGCCTGCGGGACGTTCGGCACGGTGCTGGGTCCGGAGGCCAACGAGGCACATCGCAACCATTTCCATTTCGACCTGGCCCCGCGCCGGCGCAGCGCGTTCTGCGAATAAGAGCCTATTGGTGATCTTTCGAACCACGGGCGCTGCAATTGCGCGCGCCGTCAGCGCCCTGCGACAAGCCCAGGGCGGGTACGGAGTTTGGACGTGACAGCCGCATGGACCGCTGCGCATCACCGGCCTAGAGTGCGCGGCGAGGACACCTGAGGACGCACCGCATGGACCACGCCCCCGCAGAAACGCCCGAGCGCAAGGCGTTCTATGCCCGCATCGACAAGCAGAACATGACGCCGCTGTGGGCTGTCCTGAGCGGCCTCATCACACCCGAACCGAAAAGCGGCTGCCTGCCGGCACTGTGGCGGTTCGACGAAATCCGCGCGGCCATGCTGGAGGCGGGCAGCCTGATCACAGCCAAGGAAGCCGAGCGCCGCGTGCTGATCCTGGAAAATCCCGGCCTGCGCGGGCAATCCAAGATCACCACCTCACTCTATGCGGGCGTGCAGCTCGTCATGCCGCACGAGGTAGCGCGCGCACACCGCCATTCGCAGTCGGCGCTGCGTTTCGTCCTGGAAGGCGAGGGCGCGCATACCAGCGTCGACGGCGAGCGCACGCCCATGCATCCGGGCGACTTCATCATCACGCCCTACATGGCCTGGCACGATCACGGCAACCACACCGACAAGCCGATGTTCTGGCTCGACGGCCTCGATATACCGATCATCCAGATGCTGGATGCGTCCTTCATCGAGCATCACGACGAGGAGGAGCAGCCGATCGCCAAGCCGGTGGGGGATTCGTCGGCCCGCTACGGCGCCAACCTGCTTCCGGTCGACCATCGCGGCGCCAGTTCCACCACCTCGCCGATTTTCAACTATCCCTATGCCCGCACGCGCGAGGCACTGGCGCAACTCACCAAGGCGGGGCCACTCGACCCCTGCCACGGCATCAAGATGCGCTACACCAATCCGGCGACCGGCGATCACGCCATGCCCACCATGGGCACTTTCATCCAGCTCCTGCCGAAAAACTTCAAGACCGGCCTCTACCGGTCGACCGACGCGACTGTTTACGTGGCCATGGAGGGCCGGGGACGCACACGCGTCGGCGAGCAGACGTTCGATTGGGGACCCAAGGACATCTTCGTCGCCCCAAGCTGGAAACCCGTGACACACGAGGCGGACGAAGAGGCCGTGCTGTTCAGCTTCTCCGACCGGCCGGTGCAGGAGAAGATCGGCGTCTGGCGCGAGAACCGCGGCAACGCGTGACGCGTAATCAGGCCGTCTGCTCGAGCGCGCGCCTGGAAGGTCTGCTCGCGGCTGAACGCAAGCGCTCGCTAAGACTGTCTGCGAACGCGGCAGTGCGTTGCACGACAAGGTCGCGCTGACGGTCGATGGTGACGACGTGATAGCTGTCATCGAGCACGCATGTATCCACCAGTCCGCCGAGTTGCGTCTGCAGGTAGGCGGCGTTGCCGAGGCTTGCCCGGTCGTCATGGCGGGGATGGACGATCAGGGTCGGCTGGCGTATCTGGCGCAGCTCGCGCTTCACGATGTTAACCAGCCAGCGCATCTCCAGCATGACGCTGCCCGGATTCGTGAGCTGCCCTACTTTGGAGCTGTCGCCGCCGTTGATGGCGGCCGTCACGAGCGCGCGCACGCGCGGGTCCTTGATGCCGTAGGGCTCTCGCTCGGAGAAGGTGACGAAATCGGCACCGCGTCTGGTTCTCACCAGATTGAACAAGACGCTGTACCAGGGCACACCCCAGCCATCGAGCTTGAGAGTGGGAGCAAACAGCGCTGCAGCGTGCACGCTCTCGGGCCGCTCGGCTGCCAGGTGCAGCGCGAGAATGGCCCCCATCGACAGGCCGCCGACGATCACCGTCCCGCAGGTCTTGAGCAGCTCGGTGTGCGTCGCCTGCACCGTCGCGTACCAGTCCTTCCAGCCCGTTGCGCGTAGCTCCTCGAAGCTTCCGCAATGTCCCGCGAGTTGCGGGCAGTGCACGGTATAGCCCGACTTCGAAAGGCCGATGCCGACGAACCGCAGTTCCGCGGGCGTGCCGCCCAGACCATGGATCAGCAGAAAGCCGACCGGTCCGCCACGAAAGGTCTCGCTGTGATTTGCGATTGTCATGTGCTTCCAATTGGCTGCAGAACGTGCTGCGCGATGGTGCTCAGGCAGACCTGCGCGTGTTCCTGGTAAGCCAGTCGCTCAGGAACATGGTCGCATCCGAGAAGTCTTCGATCGGCCAATGCGGAAGATTTTCGGACCGGCAATGAGCCGCAAGCCGGCCCTTGGCGAGAACCAGATGCGAGTTCTCGGCGATGCAGAAATCCGATCTGCCGTCGCCGACCATGATTTCGAGTGCGCGATGCCTGCCGCTGGCACGATGGCCGCATTTGCAGTTACCCAACTCCGCGGTGCAGCCACTGCGCGCAAACGGAAAGGCAAGTCCCCAGCGATCGCCCCCTTGCCACTCCAAGCGGTTGGCAAAAAAAGGCAGGTCCGCACCGGCGGCGCGCAACACGCGACCGACCACCCGGTCCAGGCCATCGGACAGCACGACAACCCGCAACATCCAGCACCGGCAGAGATCCACGAACGCGGCAAACTGCGGGTCGATGGTAACCGTCGCCAGGAACCCGTCGATGGCGTCGGGCGTCGCTCTCAGCAGGTCCACCTGCCTGGCCAGGCAAACGCGCGACGTGCACCGGCCTTCCTGCCATTCCCGCTCGAAGGTGCGCCACGACGGATCGCAGAAGCGATCGAACAAGGCATCGGTGGGATCGGCAGGGGCGATGGTCCCGTCGAAATCGACGTAAACTGTTCCGAGCATGCAAGGCATCCCTTCGGCGCAAGCCAGTAAGGCGGCGCCGCAAGGGGCGTCTGTACCGTTACGAGCATATGGGCCGCGGGGATTGCTTCGGCAAAGCGTCAGATAGAAGCATGACTTGTAACGCTAAATTGACGCGGATTCTGAACTTGGGTCTTTCAAATGCCCATTTTCACGATAGTTGCCATTCGAGCGGGTATCCCGGGATTTGCTTGTAATTCGCCTCGCGGAAGCCCATACCCCGTTTGCCGGTGCGGCCCATGGTGGGCCTCGCCCTCATCTTCCGGTCGGACACGCGCCGCTAGCGGCTAAGTGCACTGTCCGGAAGGCGAGTTGTCCGGGCCGTGCGGTGGCTCATTCTGGCAGGCTCCCCTCATGCACAACGGAATAGGCTTTTAGCTGTGAGAATCTCCGGAACGGTCAAGTTCTTCAATGCCGCCAAGGGTTTTGGCTTCATCTCGCCCGAGGACGGCTCGAAGGACGTATTTGTTCATGCCACCGCTCTCGAAGCGGCGGGCATCCGGTCGCTCAACGAGGGCGACAAGGTCACCTTCACACTTGAAGACGACCGAAAGGGCCGCGGCAAGCAGGCCGGGCAAATCCAAAAAGCCTGACGGGATTTCTCGTCAGAATTGCTGACAAGCGCGGCGGGTCCTGACCCGGCGCGCTTTCAGCGTGCCAACCACACGCGTCGCCCAGAGGGTCGCTCCTGCCGCCAGCATTGGCCCGCGCGCGATCAAGCGTTGCTGCGCGACTTTCCGCGTAGCTTTGCGCGATTGCAATCAGAGCAACCGGCACGGCTTGGCGGAAGCCGTACAATGCTTGGCACCCTCGCCGCCGCCGCACTCGACATTGCGCTCGTCGGAACGACGCCAGAAGCGATAGGACCAGCCATAGGTGTCACGCGCGCGTGCGCTCCAGTTGGCGATGGCATTGTCGCGCGCCCGGCGCAAGCGAGAGGCGTCGCTGACCTGGGCGGCCGAGCGAGCCTTTGCAGTGACCGTATCTTTGCAGGTCTTGGCATACGCCGGCGCAGTTGCCGCCAGCAAACCTGCCACTATACCCGCGGTCGCGAACTTCAAGATGATCCGCATTAGTCTGCTCCTGGCCAAGTCTCTGGCAACCGCGCTCTACTGTGCGGCCGCGCGCGAGGCAAGCGCCGAGTTTGCGATCTACTACTTTGGCGTAAGCTTCCAGGTGCCGCGCGGCGCCTTGGCAATTTCTTCGCGCTTGGTCGCGATCTCGATGTAGTCGACCCTGGCCCAGCGGTCCGCAAACGAGCGGTAGTCGGGCGACAACGGGTTGCCCGACTGGCCGGTGGTGTGGATGTAGAGCGAGTGTTCCAGGTCGGCGAAGTCGTAAATGGCGCGATAGCTTGACGCGTGGCGGTTGGCGAACGGCGGATCCTGGTCGAAATCCACCTTGCCGCGATTGAGCGTGTAGTTGCCGCCCGGGCTTGGCACCTCGACGCTGAAGTATTTGGCGAGCGATGGCACGGCGCTGAACGGACGGTGTTCGCCAAAGGCATAGTGCGCAGGCCCCCAGCGCCATGCTGCGCGGTCCTTGCCGTAACGCACCTCGAGGTCGGCCAACGCGCGATTGAGAGCTGCAGCCAGTATCGCCCCGCAACGCTCCCGTTCGGGCGTGGTGCGGTCGTCGCACCAGTCGCGGCCCGTGGTTTTGCCCTCCAGCAGGCGGATCAGCGCGGTAGCGCGCGTGTCGAAATAGCGGTCGAAGGCCTGACCCAGATCGTCTGCATAGATAGCCCGCACCGCCTCGCGCGCCCAGGCTGTGAAGATGAGAGGTTCGGGCTTATCAGCCCGCATGGTGGCGTCCCAGGTGGTGAGTTGATCGAGCACCGCGTTGTCCACCGAGCCGCCGGCCTGCGCGGCTGCGATCATCAGGGGCTGCAATTTCATAATCGCAGGTGACAGCACGTCGGCCTGGGCGGCGCGCATGGTGCCGATGTCGTGCTTGTCGTGGTCGAAGATCAACTCCTTCACGCGCTGCTGCCGGAAAGGAGCGTCCCAATCGTACGTCAGGTGGTGCGGATAGTCGGGATCAACCATGCGCGCATTGGCCGTACCAATCGCAGCGACGTTCGGGTCATCGACACGCGGAATGTCTTCGAACTTGAGAAAGCCCTTCCAGTCGTATGTCGCATCCCATCCAGGAACGGGCGCACGGCCGGCGACCTTGTTGCCGCGGTCGCGCACCGGCACGCGGCCCGGAGCAATCATGCCGATTTTTCCACTCGTATCGGCCACCACCATGCTCTGCATCGGCACCACGAACGTGCGCATGAGCTCCATGTAGTCGCCGACACTGCGCATATCGGGATTGAACATGCCGGCAGCGATGGTGGTGTCGTCGTCGCTGAGTGCGGTCCACTGCAACGCCGCCACATGGTTGGCGCCGAGGAGGCCTTGGAGATTGCGATAGAACCCTGGAAGGACTGGACCGTGACGCGTGCGCCGACGCTCCACTTTACGCACGTCCATGCCTTTGACGGCAATGGTCATCTCCTCGACCGCAAAGGGCGTCCAGCCGTCGGGCGTCCTGTATTCGCGCGGATTGTCCGGGTTGACCTTCTCGATGAACAGGTCCTGGACATCGGGGCCGGTGTTGGTGAACCCCCAGGCCACATTGTCGCTGCGGCCGAGCACGACGAGCGGCATGCCGGGAAGGGTGGCGCCCACCGCATTGGCGGTGCTTGCCCCGCGACGCTCGAGCGCGACGTGTGCCAGATACCAGATCGCTGGCGCGGCGAGCCGCAGATGCGGATCGTTGGCCAGTAGCGGTTTTCCCGACTTTGTGCGCGCGCCCGACACGACCCAGTTGTTGGATGCGCCGCTGCCGATCACGTCGTCGAGTTGAGTGGAAACTGACGCTCGCCGCTGGGGGGCTGCAGGCCGCTGCAAGGGGTAGAGTTGCGCGAGCTCCGGCATCGGCGGCGGGCGATCCACGGCGTCGAGGGGCATCAGGTCCTCGATCTCAGCGGAGTTCAGGCCCTGTGCCGCGAGCGCAAGCCGCAACAGCTCGTGGTTGAGATTGGTGGAGAGCTGCAGCGCCATCAGCTTGCTGGTCACGAGGCTGTCGGCGGGCCGCCACGGCTCCGGCTGGTACCTGAGCAGCAGGAACTCTGGCGGGAACTGGGGCTCCAACAGCCCTGCGCTGCGCTTCATGTACGCGTTGACACCGCGCGCATACGCCTCGAGCGCGCGCTTGGTCTCTGGCGGAAGAGCAGCCATGGACCTCTCCGCGTGACCGTAAAGATCCAGGGTTTGAATGAAGACATCGGTGCCGAAGGTGCGCTCCCCGAATATTTCCGACAGGCGCCCTTGGCCGGTGCGCCGCTGCAATTCCATCTGCCACAGCCGGTCCTGGGCGTGGACGAACCCGAGCGCGACGTAAAGGTCATCGGTCGTCTTGGCGAAAATATGCGGCACTGCCTCGCGGTCCCGCACCACTTCGACGGTATCCGAAAGCGCGGCGATAACGAGCGAGCCCGAGGCGGCCGGCACCGTATTTCGCAGTAGGCCGTATACGGTCCCGGCCGCCACAAGGAGAAGTAGGACGATCGCCCCGACCGCCGCGCCACCCCACTTGAGAACCCGCTTCATCGCTTTGACTGGGCCCGCAAATTCTAGAACAGCACCACGCTCCGGATGCTCTTGCCTTCGTGCATGAGATCGAAGCCCTTGTTGATGTCGGATAGGGGCATGGTGTGCGTGATCATCGGGTCGATCTGGATTTTCTTGTCCATGTACCAGTCGACGATCTTGGGCACGTCCGTGCGGCCACGCGCACCGCCGAAGGCGGTACCTTTCCATACGCGACCGGTGACGAGCTGGAAGGGCCGCGTCGCAATCTCGGCGCCCGCCGGTGCCACGCCGATGACGATCGATTGGCCCCAGCCGCGATGGCAGGCCTCGAGCGCCTGGCGCATCACCGTCACGTTGCCCGTGCAGTCGAACGTATAATCGGCGCCGCCGATCTGGTCCGCCCCGCTCTTCGTCATGTTGACGAGATGGGCGACGAGATCACTGCCGACCTCCTTCGGATTGACGAAGTGTGTCATGCCGAAGCGCTCGCCCCACTCCTTGCGCGCATTGTTGATGTCGACGCCGATGATCATGTCGGCACCCGCAAGTCTCAGCCCTTGCAGCACATTGAGACCGATGCCGCCGAGACCGAACACGATGGTTTTCGCGCCCGGTTCCACCTTTGCCGTGTTGAGAACGGCGCCGATGCCGGTCGTGACGCCGCAGCCGATGTAGCAGACCTTGTCGAAAGGCGCGTCCTCGCGGATTTTCGCCACCGCGATCTCGGGCAGCACAGTGTGGTTGGCGAACGTGGAGGTGCCCATGTAGTGGTGCAGCTTCTTGCCGCCGAGGGAGAAGCGCGACGTGCCGTCCGGCATCACGCCCTGGCCCTGCGTCGCACGGATCGCCGTGCACAGGTTGGTCTTGCGCGAGAGGCACGATGGGCACTGCCGGCACTCGGGCGTGTAGAGCGGGATGACATGGTCGCCCTTCTTTACGCTGGTAACACCAGAGCCCACATCGACCACGATGCCGGCGCCCTCGTGCCCGAGGATGGCTGGAAACAACCCTTCCGGATCGGCGCCCGACAACGTGAATTCGTCAGTGTGGCAGATACCCGTGGCCTTGATCTCGACCAGCACTTCGCCAGCCTTCGGCCCTTCCAGATCCACCTCCATGATCTGGAGAGGCTTGCCCTTCTCCAACGCAACGGCAGCGCGGGTTTTCATCGGATACCTCGTTTTTGGTGTCAGACCGCGGGTCTGACTCCTTTAGGCAACGTCAACTCCAACCGGCGAAGTCAAGGCGTCAGACCCACCGGTCTGACACCGGCTCACCGGCGATATTGGATGAACGGCGACTTTGTTGCCACCTGGTCGTACAGGGCGCGACCGCGATAGTTGAATTCCTGGGTAGCCCAGTAGGTGCGGGTGCACTTACGCGCGTCGGCCTCCTTGTAGGTAGCTTCAATGAGCGCCCTGCCGATGCCTTTCAGGCGCTGCTTGGGATCCACGAACAGGTCCTCGAGATAGCAATACTGCGTGGGCGACCAAGTCGAACGGTGAAAGAGCACATGCGCCAGACCCATGGGATGATCTGCCGCGTCAACGGCAACGAGCGCAATGTGGAAGTCCGACTCCATTGCCATCAGACGCTGCCATGTCCCCTCGATCACCTCATCGGTCAGGGTCGCCTTGTAAAATTCGATGTAGCCCTTGAACAGACCAAGCCACGCGGCCTTGTCTCTTTCTTCCAGGCGCCGCACAGACACGCTCATGGCTTTCCCCTGTCGCATCCCCGCGAGAGTTTGGATTGGCAAAACTAAGGCTGATTTCCCGCGGGGCGCAATAGCGACACCGCATTGCGCCGTTTCGCCGCCATAGGCGCACTACGGCAGCGCCACCCTACAGCAGCCACAGCGAGGCCAACCCCAGGAAGGCGAAGAATCCCACCACGTCCGTCACCATGGTCACGAACACACCCGACGACACCGCCGGATCGAAGCCGAAGCGCGAAAGCGTGAGCGGTATGAGTATGCCGGCCAGCGCCGCCGCCAGGAAGTTGCAGATCAGCGCCATGGCGATGACGATACCAAGCGTTTCAATGCCGAACCAAAACAGCACGATGCTCCCGACGAGCACGGCGAAGACGAGCCCGTTCACTAAGCCGACAGAAGCCTCGCGCAGGATGACGCGTGTGGAATTGACAGGACCCAGCTCATGGGTCGCGAGCGCGCGCACCGCCACGGTCATGGTCTGCGTCGCCGCATTGCCGCCCATGGAGGCGACCACCGGCATCAGCACGGCGAGCGCCACCATCTGATCGATGGTGGCATCGAACAGCTTGATGACCGACGATGCCAGCAGCGCCGTGCCAAGATTGATGAACAGCCAAAGGAAGCGGTTGCGCACGGTATACATGACGCTGTCGGCGAGGCTCTCGTCGCCCACACCACTGAGGCGCCGCAGATCTTCGTCGGCCTCTTCCTCGATCACCTCCACCACGTCGTCGACCGTCACGACGCCCACCAGGCGCTTGTTGGCGTCGACAACGGGGGCCGATTTGAGGTCGTAGCGCTCGAACTGGCGCGCCACCGCCTCCTGGTCGGCCGTCGCCAGTACCACCTGGCGGTTGGCATCCATGATCTTCTCGACTGGTACTTCACGCTTGGTGCGCAGCAACCGGCTGAGATCGAGACCACCGATCACGTGGTGCGTCGGGTCGACGACGTAGATGTCGGAGAACGTCTCCGGGAGATCGTCGGCCTCGCGCATGTGGTCGATCACCTGCCCCACCGTCCAGAAGGGAGGAACCGCCACGAAGTCCGTCTGCATCAGACGGCCGGCGGTCTCCTCGGGGTATTCCAGGTTGCGCTCGAGGGCGGCACGCTCGCCAGCCGGCAACTGCGCCAGGATCTCCTGCTTTTGAGCCTCATCAAGGTCTTCCAGCAGGTATGCGGCATCGTCCGTTTCCAGCTCGGTGATAGCTTTCGCAAGAACGCCCTTCGGCAGCTCGTGCAGGAGCTGGTCGCGCACGGTGCCGTCGAGTTCGGAGAGAACCTCGTAGGGGAAGTCATCGCCCAGCGAGCGGATGAGCTGCGCGCGCGCCTCCGGGTCCAGCAGCTCGATGACGTCGGCGAGATCGGGCGCGGACAGGTGTTGCGCGAGTTCGCGCGACCGCGACTCATTGCCACCGGCAAGCGCCTCGCCGATGGGCCGCGCCAGCTCGGCGGCGGTCTGCCGATTCTCGCCTTCGTTCTGCATGCGATTTGTTCCGCCCGAGGGGCGCCGCGCGCGGCCTCATGCGTCGTCCGCTGCCGATACCACTGCCCGCTCCGTTGCGCCATCCCCATCCCGTTGCCTTGGGACACTACGCCCAGCTTCCGGCCGGCATCTGCGTTGCGCAAGCAAGCCCAGAGAGGAACCTCGGTCTCCACCCCTCCTCTGGCCGCCCCAGACTGGTGCCCTCTGGTCACATACCCTCGGGTTCAACTAGTGTAACAAGCGATGCGTCGCCGCGTTGGCGCAATTGGGGGCACAGGAGACGTCGCGTCTCGTGCCTTGGCGGAAGTATTTGGGGGAAGTCGAAGGAATGCGCACCGTACGTGCCATGTGCCTTGCCGCTGCATGCCTGATGGGCGGCTCGCTGCAGCCGGCGTTTGCGCAGACGGCCTGCACACCTGATGCAACCAAGCTTGGCGTGTCACGAACCGTCGTCATCGACACGCAGGCCGGCCCGCGCTTCGGCGTCCAGTACAAGGACGCGAGCTTCCTGGCCGACGGCGAAGTGGTCCTGACCTTCGATGACGGTCCATCGCGCGCCTATACCAAGCCAATTCTGGACGCTCTGGCCGCGCATTGCACAAAGGCGACATTCTTCATGGTCGGCCGCATGGCGCTTGCCGACCCGCAGATGGTCAAATACGTCGCCGAACAGGGGCACACGGTGGGCACGCACACCTGGTCGCACGCCAATCTGCATCAGATCGGCCCGGCTGCGGCCGAAGTCGAGGTCGAGATGGGGATCAGTGCGGTGCAGAATGCGCTGGGCAAGCCCATTGCACCCTTCTTCCGCTTCCCGTACCTCAGGGACACGCAAGGCACGCTTCGCCATTTTGTCGACCGGCACGTTGCGGCGTTCAGCATCGACGTCGACAGCAAGGACTACCTCACGCACAGCGCTTCCGCTGTCGTCGGCCGCGTGCTGGGTGGGCTCGCCAAGTCGCGCAAGGGCATTATCCTGATGCACGATATCCAAGTCTCGACGGCGCGCGCCCTGCCGACGCTCCTCGCCGAATTGAAGGCTCGTGGCTACAAAGTCGTTCACATCCGGCCCAAGGCAGACGTGCAGACCGTAGCTCAGTACGATGCAAAGGTTCTGGATCACGCCGAGCGCAGGCGCGTCGCGGGAGATCGCGGGCCGCTTGCAAAGCGTTCGCTGACATGGCCCACAACCGTCTTGTCACAGAGTCAGGCGGAGCAAGCCGCTTCGCGCCCGGCCCCGCCGCCGCGCACGCAGCCAGCCGATGACTGGATGAGCAACGTCTTTCGCTGGTAGTTCCGACCTTGGTTCTGGCCGTATTCGAGTGCGCCAAAGAGCTGGAGTTGCCGGCAAAGTCGAAGCGGCCTGACGGTCATCGGCGGCACCGATCATTCCATCAAAACAACCGATTGGCGGGACATCGGCGTCCTGCGCCATGGTCTCCTTTGCCAAGTTCTTCTCCGTACAGGGCGAGGCACGGGCCGTGCCGCAGATTGCCACTCCCATCCAGCAATTCTGGGACCCGCATATGCGCAAGGTGATCGCTCTCCATGTCGAGCGGGGCGGTTCCGGACTCGATCCTCTTGCCCACGCGGCAATCCGGAAACTCAACCCGTCAACCGCCGCATCGTAGCGGGTTGCAGCTACTTGGACGGGTCTCCGGACTCCTCGAAGCAGCCCCCGCTATCTGGCCCGCTTGCCCTTGCGCGGGTAATAGTCCGAACCGTAGTCATAGGTGAGTTCATCGCCGGCCTTGATGCCCTCGACACCCGCGACCAGCCACACCCTGTTCTTTTCCCGCAACAGAAAGCAGTTGACCTGCGTGCGACTGTGATTGATGAGCGCCGCACCGTTGCCTTTGTCGAACCCGTCGATGTTCTGGTCCGGCCCAAGCTCCATGATTGCCGGAGCACCAGCCGCAATACGTTTCTGCGCTTCCTTGTCATCGATCACGGCGCCCTTATACTCCATGATCTTG
The DNA here is from genome assembly GCA_963814055.1 of uncultured Alphaproteobacteria bacterium. Taxonomy (GTDB): domain Bacteria; phylum Pseudomonadota; class Alphaproteobacteria; order Rhizobiales; family Hyphomicrobiaceae; genus AWTP1-13. The sequence goes on along the minus strand of CAWFBJ010000017.1, from coordinate 204,194 downwards.
CGGCCCCAGGGGATGTCTTCGCCGGCAAAGACACCATCTCCATCTATCGGTGACGGTCGAACGACGAGGCGGTAGTTGGCGCCCATCACCTCCTTCATTCTCTCGTTCCTGATTTGCGGCACCCTTTGAGAGAGCCAACCTTTGTCAGTTCCCGGCACAACGCCAGCAGCGGCTAATATGTTCAGCGATGTCCGTTTTCAGAGGCAAAGCAGATGACGAAAAACGGTCGCGGTTGCGACTGCTTCTGGCACAATGCGGGCATTGGCTGGTCTGCTCCGCGCGCGTGATGTGAGGCTTCTGCCGCTGGGTTGTTTAATATACGGTTTCGTATGTGTTTGCCCCTTTGCAATTTCAGCAGAGCGGAGTTCCAACAACGGAGCCAGCTCCACGTGAAAACCGTAGATAGTTGGTCTGGGTTTTTCTTCGGCTGCATGTGGCTTGGCATGGTCCTGCAAACGCCGGCCCTGCACGCGCAGTCGGGTGGCACAGCCACGAGCCAGCCACTCTCCATCGCAATTTCATCAGCTTCCGCAAAGATCAGTGTTTCGATTCCGGCGAAGTAGCAGCAATCCGGCAACTCTCGATCGCCGGCATGGCGCCTCTTGCAGTTCTCCATGCCAACAGCACAACACGACAAATTCAGCAAGGCGGAAAGCCCCGCCGCCTAGAGAGACCGCGGTTGGCTTATCTTGCGGCTATCTCATCGCCGACTCGGCTTAGGCAGACCCTTGTCATGGGCGACGACCGCTCGAAGCTGACAGGTAGCGGCGATACTTCAGAGTGTCTGCTTTCGGAAACGAAGCAAATGGTACAAGAGCGATCGGCGTCGGACGAAGCCAGGCTCGATGCATCGAAAACACAAACGGCACGGAACATGGACCTATGACGCGATGAGCTCGGCCAAGCCGTCTTCAAATTCAACCTGCGGCATCCATTCAAGCTCGCGTTTGAGCCGTTTCGAGTCCGCCGTGATGTGCCGCACATCGCCTAACCGGTACTGCCCGGTCACGATCGGGGCGGGGCCGTTCAGTACCTTTGCAAGTGCGTGCGCCATATCGCCAACGGTGCGAGGCATGCCAGAGCCGACGTTGAACGCGCGTACGCCTGAAACATGCTTTTCACAGGCCTGAACCGTGGCGGCAGCGACATCACGGACATGCACGAAATCACGTCGTTGCCCGCCGTCCTCGAATACCTTGGGAGCTTCGCCACGCCGCAGTGCCGACGCGAAGATGGCAGCGACCCCCGCATAGGGCGTGTCGCGGGGCATGCCAGGACCGTAGACGTTATGGTAGCGCATAGCTGCCACCGAGCCGCCGGTCGCGCGCGCCCAGTTGGAAGCATAGAACTCCTGCGCGACTTTGCTGCTCGCATAGGCGTTGCGCGGATCGATCGGGGCGTCTTCGCTGACAAGCGCAGTCTCAAGTGGCCTGCCGCATCGCGGGCAAGGCGGCTCGAACTGTCCTCCAGCCAGGGCCGATTTAGTGCGTGGTCCCGGTGTTGTGGCGCCATGCTCGATGCATCTGCCGAGACCCTCGCCGTAAACAACCATCGAACTGGCCAGCGTCAGGCGCTTTATATTGGCCCGAGCCATGCCAGCGAGAAGCTCCGCTGTGCCCACGTCGTTGGAGGACGCATAATCCGGTAGGTCCTGAACGTCGACGCCGAGACCGACTTTCGCCGCCAGATGCACCACGGCCTCTATGCCGTCGAGCGCGCGGTCGAGGGCGCCGGCGTCGCGCACGTCGGTTTCCACAATCTCGATGTCCGGCGGCCGCGACCATGCGCGGCCCGCATGGGCGTCGGCGCGCAACGAATCCATCACGCGGACCTCGTGTCCCCGGGCAAGCAATTCACGCACAACATGCTGGCCGATGAAGCCGGCGCCCCCGGTAACGAGAACCTTCATGAGTTTGCCTACCTCTCGCTGTGCGGGCACACTAGATGCCGCTGAACCAGTTGAAGCCGCGATCCTCCCAGTAACCGCCCCGATACGTGTTCGTGACCTCCATGGCCGTGATCCACTTGGGATTCTTGAAGCCGAGCTTGACGGCGGTCCGCAGGCGCAATGGAAATCCGAACGGATCCGTGATGGGCTCGCCGGCATACTTGGTGGCGAGCAGCGTCTGCGGATGCAGTGCGGACGGCATGTCGATGCTGCCGTAGTAGTCATCGGCACATCGGAACGATACGTATTTGGCCGTCAGGTCGGCGCCGATGCGCTGCAGAAAGTGGCGCAGGTTCACGCCCGACCACTGGCCGATGTAGTCCCATCCCTCTACGCAGATGTGGCGTACGATGATCTCCTGCTCGGGCAGTTCGTAGATCTGGCGGGCCGTCCAGGGCCGCTTGTCCTCGATCAGGCCACTTAGCTCCAGCTTCCAGCTGGCAGCGTCGACCGGTGCGACGTCCTCCACATCGTAATAGGCGTTGAAGCGCGGCGGCTTGACGACCTGCGAAGGCGCATACGTCGGTGCGAGGTGGTTCGGCCTGAACAGCGCCGCTTGAGCGCGGTCGTTCCACTGCGACACCGTTCGCAGCACGCTCTGGACAGAGTCGCGACGGGTAACGTCGCAACCGGTGAGCATCGACAGGGCGCCGAGGCTGACGGCGCCGCGCAGAACCTTGCGCCGGTTGATCGTATCGACCAGCTGCTTGTTTTCCTCCAGCACGCTTTGATCGATGCCGCGCTTGGGGCGGAAGATGGAAGACGAGGGTGTGCGAAGTGCCATGGTTCTACCCAGCCGATCCTGATTTGAGATGTGCGGACGCATCCGCTTCCAGGGTTGCTTCTGCCGGATTCTTGGGAACTTGGGGACCGCCTTTCAACATCGCCACCAATGTCTGCGGCACGATGAGCGCCAACGCGACATGCACAAGAACGAACCCGACGATCGCGACCATGCCGATGAAGTGCGCGAGCCGCGCGCCCTGGAAGTCGTAGAAGAGAAACGACAGCTCCGAGAACTGTACCGGCTTCCAGATGATCAGGCCGGACAAGACCTGCACGATGATGACGGCGATGATGCCGACATACAGCAGGCGCTGCACGGCGTTGTAGCGGGTAAGATCCTCGTGCTCGAGATCCAGGCGAAGCGCCTTGCGTATTTCCAGCAGCACCTCGTGGGGATGAATCGGAAGCAGCATGCGCCGAAAGCGGCCGGTCTTCAGCCCGTATGCCAGATAGGCAAAACCATTGAGCACCAGGATCCACATGGCCAGGAAATGCCACTGCAGGGCGCCCTCGGCTCCGCCGCCGATCGTGATCCAGCTGGGAAAGTGAAGCCAGCCGAACAAAACCTCGTCGTTGTAGATCTGCCAGCCGCTGCCGATCATGACGATCATCGCAACCGCATTGGTCCAATGCATGAGGCGGAGCGGCAGCGGATGCAGAGGACGCGTCAGCTGCTGTTGCGGTGAGTCCATGCTGTCGTCTGCCATTGGTCTTTCTCGTCAGGTTGTCGGTGCCGTTTGCATCAAAGATGGTTGCCGTGCTCTTCATGGTCAGCGCTTGTACAAGGCAATTCGAATGACATCGTCCGCAGCCACCGGCGTCGTCAGCGCCTCATTCCAAGCTGGTGCGGACTCGAACTCCGCCCTGGTCATGTCGAGAGCAGCGAGTTGGCGGCCGGCGATGGCAACAACCTCGATCGGAACGGCCACCAGGCGCTGACGCCAGCCAAGAAAGCCGCCGTAGGTCACGATGAGCTGAAGCTTTCCGGCCGCCGTTCTGACGACGAGCTTAATATGGCCGATGGTGCGATCGTTGTCGTCGAGCAAGCGCAAGCCAATGAGGTCGCCGACTCGGGCCGGCTGCGGAAACCGCCGCTGCATCTTTTCTTCGGGCGAAAGCTGACGCGTTTCTTTGGGCGCACTCTCGGCTGTCGGCTTCTCGCTGGTTGCAGCCGTGACAATCCGTCCTGCAGGATGCTGTTGCGCCAGAGCCGGCCCTGCCACCAGGCTCAGAACGATGGCCAGAGTAGCCGTCTTTGTCCGTCTACACATGCATGGCTCCGGACTTGTCCTGCTGTTGGCGACGATCGACGGGCAAACCCTCAGGCTTTGTGCGCAGGGTCGCTGCGAGGCGGAGAAACGTGGTGGTGATCTTCCACGCGGCACTGAGGCCGGCGCTCAGGTTGCCCGAAACCTTGGAAACGCCACCGCGGCGGCACCTGTGGTCCACGGGAACCTCGAGAATGCGCAACCCCGCCGCCGCCGCGCGCATCTGCATTTCCAGGTTCCAGCCATAGGTCGTCTCCCTCATGCCGAGGCCCCGCAAATCGTCGACGCGCATGGCGCGGAACGGGGACATGTCGGTGAACCGCACGCCCCAGACGAGCCGCATGAGTGCGCCGGCAACGCGCCCCGCAACAATCTGCTGCGGCGTCATGCTGCCGGGTTCGCGATTGCCGCGCAGGCGCGAGCCCATGACGAAATCGGCTTCTGCATGCGCGATCGGGGATGTGATCGCGCTCATAAATGCCGGCACGTCGCTGCCGTCGCCATCCAGGAAGCACACGATCTGCGCATCAGGACGGACCCCGCCGACGCCGGCAGCGCATGCGAGTCCATAGCCGCGCCGAGGTTCCGAAATCACCCTCGCGCCGGCGTCTCGAGCGTGCGCCGCGGTCGCGTCACGCGAGCCGTTATCGACGACGATCACCTCGTCGGCGCCCTGGGCCAACACCTCGCGAACGACGCCGGCTATGGGCTCTTCCTCGTCAAGGCATGGAATGACAACGGAAACGATGGCGTTGATGGCTCCAAGCTGCATGAGCTACGCCCTCCGCCGATCCGCGTTTGCGCTCCGAAGGCGCGTGAAGATGGAGGCGCCTGGCAATAGGCGCGCTGCAACGGCGACGACAAAGGGAAGGGTGGCGATGGTTTTCCAGGCCAGTTCGTGACCTGGAAGCATTGCCGGCTTGTAGAGCAGGATCGCCGCCAGCGTCATGGCCCAGGCGGGAGCGCCGCTGCCAAGGGCGGCAAACGGCACGACGGCGAGGACATACCACGGGTAGTTGGGCGACAGGATGAAGAGCGCTGCCATCAACAGCGTGCCTATGTGCAGGAGCGCTTGTTGCGGTGATTCATGCGGGCGCGACAGCCCGCGCAGCACTAGCCACGTCATGACGGCGAGACCGCAAACCATGTAGGCGATGGTCAGTCCGGGAAGGTCGCCAACCGCAGCGCGTGCCAGCGCAACCAGCCAATAGCCGCCTCCGTCGGTAAAGCCTTCCTCCGACAAGTAACCGCTGGTCGTCGCGAAGCCGAGGATACCGCTTCCGGCACCCGCATAGGGCAGGTAACAGAGTGCTGCGGCGGCAACCGCAGCGGCGGGCGCGCGCCAATCCCACGGCCGCCAGAAAGCAGGCAGCGCAACGACGGCGTACGGCTTCACCAAAGCGGCGAGCGCCACGGCGATGGCCCCTGCGATTCTCCGATTGCGAACCAGCAGCCACACACCAATCATCAGCAGCGCCACCATCAGAGCATCGGCATGTCCGTTGTTGGCGATTTCCCAGATCACGAGCGGATGCCAGGCCCAGGCCACGACGGCGGTGACGGGAAGATGGATGCGACGCAGCAAATCGATCAGAACCGCGACAACGACGATCTCGCAGGCCACCATCGCCAGGCGCATTGCCGTCAGGGTCTCCGAGATGCGCGTCACGGCAAAGAAGAACATCTGCGCGACCGGCGGATAGGCGGTGACGGCATAGTCCGCCCGATTGATGTTGGGATAGATCGCAGCGTCTCGCAGGGACGCTAGGGCTTCGTCGGCCGGCACGAAGGCGTAGGGGTTGATGCCTGCGGCCTGCACGCGGCCATCCCACACGTAGCGATAGATATCCGTGGACAGGAACGGTTCTTGACCGACGACAAGCAGCCGCATCGCGACTGCCATCGCCACGATCACGATCAGCCCCCACCGCTCGGGCACGGAAGGCGCCAGCGCTGCGGCTGCCATTGTGATGGCGCCCGAGAGAACGATCGCCGGTACAAAGAGTGCGTAATCGTATGTGCGTAAAATCCAGGGCGCGACGGCCACGAACGCCAGCATTAGCAGCCCAAGGCCGCCAAGGACGAGCAACGACGATTGCCCGCGGCGATGGGCCGTCACGATCGAAGTCTGTGTGGCGATCACCACGACGCCCCTGCCTCCAGCGGCGCTAGCCGGCGTGCGAGGAATTGGCGCGTGGCAGGCGCCTCGGTCCCCCTCAGGCCAGGATCGGCGAACGGAAGGCGCCCGCCCGCGAGCTCAGTCTCCAGCAAATGCAGGGTCTGCGCGTCATCGACGTCGTACCAGCCCGGAATATTGATGACAGGAACATTGATCTCGGCGGCGCGCTGCATTGTCAGGCGATGGACGTGCGATGTGCTCCAGGGAATGTCGGCAAACACCTGGGCGTGCGGCCGGGACAATCCGATCAAGGTATAGCCGCCGTCAAACGACGGGCTGAGCACGACGGCATCCTTGTTGAGCAGCGCGTTGACGGCCGATTGCAGGATCGATGCGGGAAGCGTTGGGCTGTCGGCATTGACCAGGATTGCGCCCGCATGGCCTGCTTGCAGCAAGTCCGCGATGGCCTGCGACAGGCGCGTGCCGAACTCACCGTCACGCTGCAGCATCAGGCGGAAGCGCGGGGGCAGCAAAGCACGTAGCGCGGGCTCAGTTCCGACCGGCGTATAGACGGCGTAAGGCGTCACATCGCTGCCCAGCGAACAAATCGTGGTGCCGAGATCACGGATGAAGCACGCCGAGAGAGCACTGCAGTCTTCCGGGCGGAGGGGCGGCGACAAGCGCGTCTTGGAAAAGCCCGCAGCCGGTGTCTTGCAGAAAATCCCTACTGCGACAGAGCTCATGGCCTCATCCTGCGCTCTTGTTCATGAAGATCAGGCGTCGAAATGCCTGCTCGATGTCGGCGATCAGGTCATCGATGTTCTCTAGTCCGACAGAGAAGCGCAGCAGGTCGGGCGGGCAGGGACTGCCTGCACCCTCGATGCTCGATCGATGTTCGACGAGGCTTTCGACACCGCCCAGCGATGTCGCGCGCTTCCAGACGCGCATTCCCGCGGCGGCGGCGACGGCAGCGTTCTCGCCGCCTCGGAGCCGCATCGACAGCATCCCACCAAATCCGCCCTGCATTTGCCGGACGGCCACGGCATGGCCGGGATGAGAAGGAAGTCCCGGATACAGCAGCTGCTTGATCTGCGCGTGATCGGCGAAGTGGCGCGCAATCGTCATTGCTGCCGCGCTTTGGTGCCGGACACGCACGTGCAGTGTGCGCAATCCCCGCAACAGCTGCGAGGCTTCAAAAGGCCCAAGCACACCGCCGAGCATGCCGCGCAGCCTGGCGCAGGCTTCGAACTCGTGGGCCATCCGGCCGAACACGATGGCCCCGGCAACCACATCGGAATGGCCGTTGAGGTATTTCGTTGCCGAATGCAGGATCAGGTCCGCACCTAACGCCAGCGGCCGGGTGAGCACGGGTGTTGATACCGTGGAGTCGACGGCCAGGAGGGCGCCCGCGTCATGGGCGATCTGTGCCGCGGCGGCCATGTCGGTGATGGTCCACAGCGGGTTGGATGGCGTCTCGACCCAGACCAGTTGCGTGCGGCCCGGCCGGATAGCGGCCTTCAATGCTGCGGGCGATCCGGCATCGACAAACGTTGCCTCGAGACCATGACGCGGCGCCTCATCCACCAGCCATTGCCGCAGTCCCCAATACATCTCCGTCGGCGCAACGACGTGGGCCGGTTGCCCCAGTGCCAGGAACGCTGTCGTGGCTGCGGCCATGCCGGAGCCGAACAGGAGGGTCGCGGCCCCGCCCTCCAAGTCCGTCAGAACGCCCTCGACCTGGCGAACGGTCGCATTGTCTGCCCGGCCATAGCAGTAGCCCCGCCGATACTGGTTGTCGGCATCGCGCACGAAAGTGCTCGCCACGTGGATCGGCGGAACGAGGCCGCCGGTAGCAGCATCCGCAATACCGCCCGCCTGGGCGGCGATTGTCTCGGGGTGGGGGTTTTGGACGGCGATGCGGTTGTCGCGGGGGGCCACATCGTGCCCAGCTACAGTCTTGTGCGGGTTCGCTTGGCGGCGCGCCGCGTCAGCCGCAGGCCGGCCGAGGTTTGCCACGGCTGTGCTGGAATTCCCCCTATCAAATGTGCGAAAGCTCACGCAAATCCCTCACTGCCCGTCGCGACGACACAGGGTAATTCGCAGGAACCGCCTTCGGCGTTACACTCGTCACGGTTTTGTGTTCGCGTGGATTTTTTTGTCGGACGTGTAACGGCGGGCCGGTGGCGTCCGAATAAGGGATAAGCACGTGACGCTGCGGGAGGCGGAACTTGACGAGTTGATGCGCGCCGCCAACCGCGGCGACGCACACGCGTATCGCAATCTGCTGCGGCTGCTCGCGCCGATTTTGCGCGGGTCCGCGCGGCAAGCATTCTTGCGCTATGGCTCTTCGATCGAGGATGTTGAGGATATCGTGCAAGAGACGCTGCTCGCCATGCACTTGAAGCGGCATACATGGATCGAGGACAAGCCGTTGCTGCCGTGGGTTCGGGCCATATCCCATAACAAGCTCCTGGATCATCTGCGGCGATCGGGGCGAGGCCAGCAACACATCCCCATTGACGAATTCAGTGACTCGCTCGTTGCCGACCAACCGCTATCGGTTGCCAGCCGGCTGGACGCCGATGCTGCCATCGGCAAACTCAAGGGCCGGCAACGCGACGTTGTGGTCGCCATTTCACTCGAGGGACAAAGCGCCCGTGAGGTGGCTGAGCGGCTCGGCATGACGGAAGGCGCGGTTCGCGTCGTGCTGCATCGCGCCTTGCACTCCCTCTCAAAGGCAATGCGAAACGACCAGCCATGAAGACCGATGATCTCATCGAAGCTCTGGTTCAGGATGCTTCTCCGCCGCGGCATTCACCCGCGCAGCGCGTTCTTGGCGCAGCCTCGCTCAGCGCTCTTGTCGCGGCAGCGCTGTTTGCCTTTGCCCTTGGTGTCCGCCCCGACCTGAGCAGCGCCTTTGTAACGTGGCGCTTCGCTTTCAAGTTCACGCTGGCACTCGTTTGCATGGCATGTGCCTGGCGAGCATGCCTCGAATTGGCCCGCCCGGAGGTTCGCCTGAGGGACGTCGTGGGATGGATCGCCGTCGCCCCCGCGCTCCTGGCCGTAGCGGTATTCTACGAACTCGTGGTCATACCGCCGGAGCATTGGTACGAGCGGGCAGTCGGCCTCTACGCGAGCACGTGCTTGAGTGCGATTCCACTGCTTTCGACCATACCGCTCGTGGCCCTGCTGATCGCCCTGCGGGCCGGTGCCCCGCGGTCCCCCGCGGCAACGGGCGCGGTCGCCGGGCTGCTGGCCGGCGGCCTGTCGGCCGCGCTTTACGCGACCCATTGCCCGGACGATTCACCCCTATTCGTGGCCATCTGGTATACCCTGGCCGTGACCCTGGTGACTCTGACCGGTGCCCTTGCGGGACATCGCGTGCTGCGCTGGTAGGTGGCCACAGATGCATGGCGAGGGCTTCCGAAACTCATCGGCATTGCGCTGTTTAGAACTCAAAAATTGAGGGGTCGCCGAAGCGTACAATCATCTGAAAGCTTCGGAATGTCCGCTTTCAGAGGTAAAGCGGCCATTCAAACTTCATGGGACAACGTCCGCTTCTAACTCAGAGCGGACGTCAGAATAGGCCAGGCGAACCTTGGTCATCCGTGACAACTCACGCAAACTTAGCAAAGCCGTACAGTGCCTGAGGATTGTCGGCGAGGATGCGCTGGCGCGTCGCGGCATCCGGCGCCCATTGTAACAGCAAATCGAACAGCAGCGCGTCGTTCGGCTTGTCCTTCTCCGTCGGATGCGGCCAGTCGCTGCCCCACACCATGCGCTCGGGCGCGGCCTTGACGTAGGCCTGTGCGAGGCCGGTGGCATCGGCGTAGGTCGGCGGACCGATCTTGGTGTCCTGATAGGCGCCCGACAGCTTCAGCCACGTCTTGCCCCGGTCGATCAGCTCGCACACGACCTTGAAGGCGGCATGGCTGGTGCCTTCCGGAAACGGCACACGGCCCATGTGATCGATGACGATGGTCGACGGCAGCCTCCGCAGCATGTCGGCGTTGGCGACGATCTGGTCGCCGCGCATATGGATCTGCACGTGCCAGCCGATGTCGGCCATGCGCCTCGAGAGCGGCTCGATCATCTCGATCTTGGTAACCGCGGTCGCCGGATCGAACACGGTAAAGCGGATACCACGCACGCCGCCTTCATGCAGCGTCTTCAATTCCGTGTCCGAGACGTCGGGATGCACCACCGCCACGCCGCGGGCATTGCCGAGCTGCGCGATGGCATCGAGCGTGACGCGATTGTCGGTGCCGTAGGCCGCCGGCTGAACGATCACCGTGCGCTCCGTGCCGATCCGTTTCTGCAAGCGCCGATAGTCCTCCACACTGGCGTTCGCCTGCATGCGCGAGCCCGGGCGCGCAGGCGGGAAGCGCGCCGCATCGTAGATGTGCATGTGGCAATCGCAGGCACCCGGCGGCGCCTCGAGCTTGGGCAGATCGGTGCCGGCCGAGTTCGGCACGGCCTCCTGCTGCCGGGGCGTGTTCACCGTCATCGCGTCGCGCCTACTCGTCGAGCCAGATGTCGATCAGGGCGGTTCCCTGGAAGTGGCTGGGCGACATGGTCCAACCCTTGATCTTCTTGTGATGCACGATGATGCGGTTCCACCACAGGATGGGCACCTCGTACACCTGGCTCAGGATATAGCGGTCGGCCTCCTGCACCAGCCGCTTGCGCTCGGCGGGATCGAGCGTACGGTTCTGTTTCTCGTAGAACTCGTCGATCTTCTTGTCGGCGTGCCGCGCGTAGCTCATCGTCGATGCCTGGTGGCTGATGAAGTAGTAGAGCTGCGCCGTCGGATCGTCGGCGGGCTCGGTCAGCGGCCAGATCGCCACGTCGAAGTTGCCCGACACGAGGCTGTCGAAATACACTTTGGTCTCGACCTGCATGTGCTCGGTCGATACCCCGATCTTGCGCCATTCGTCGATGACTAAGATGCCGGTCGGCGTATAGGGCTCGGCCACCGTGCGGTTGAACAGCTTGATCTTGAGGTTTTCGACGCCGGCTTCCTTCAGCAGCCTGCGCGCCTCGGCGCGCGATTTCTCGATGTCCTTGGAATAGCCGACCTGCTTCTCCAGGTCCGCGTCAGGCAGCGCCCACTCCGAGCCCGGACGCATGATGCCGCCGACATGCTTCATGATCGAGATCTTGGAGAGATTGGTGCCGCCCGCGTAGCGATCGATGGCCAGCGACAGGGCCTGGCGCACGCGGATGTCATCGAAGGGCTTCTTGCTGGTGTTGAAGATGAGCAGCATCACGGTGGCCCACGGACCCTCGTGCACCACAAAGCGCTCCTTCGCTTTGGCCAGGAGCTGATCGCGCGCACTCGGGTTCTGGCCGCGGAACTCTGCGTCGAACTGGCCGCCGAGCAGCCCCGGCACCACCGCCGTGTCCTTGACGAAGTAGACCTTGAAGCCGTCGAGGTAGGGCAGGCCCTTGCGGAAGTAGCCGTCGAACCGCTTGCCCGTCCAATGCGAGCCGCGCACGTGCTCGACGAGCTGGAAGGCGCCCGAGCCCATGACCTCGGTTTCCGGGTATTTCGGGTTCTGCTTGAGCTTGGCGGCGCTGTAGACGCAGTTGAAGGGCGAGGCCAGCAGGGCCAGGAACGAGGCGTTGACCGCCTTGAGCTTGAAGACGACGGTTGCCGGGTCCGGCGTCTCGATGGCGGCGACGTCGGCGAAGCGCTCCTTGCGCACCGAGATCACGCCCTCGGGCGGAGTGGCGATGCGCTCGAAGGTCGCCTTGATGTCGGCCGAGGTCAGCGGCGAACCGTCGTGGAACTTGACGCCGTCGTGGAGCGTGAATGTGTAGGTGAGGCCGTCCGGAGCGATTGTCCAGCTCTTGGCAAGGTCGCCGACGACCTTCGATTTCTCAGTGGCGTCCCACCTGACCAGCAGCGAATATTGCGGGGTCACCGGATGCAACAGCGCGAAGGTCTGCGAGGCATGGCAGTCGTACGCGGCGGTCTCGGCCACGGCGGCGAAACTGAGCGTACCGCCACGTTTGGGCGTTTCCGCCAGCCCAAGTGGCGGGGCCAGGATCATCGCGGCAATGGTCGCAAGAAACAGCGATGGTACGCGCAGCATAATTCCCTCCCTTTGACTATTTTCTTGAGGCTCAGTATGCGCCATTTCTTGCGTGTCCGCCAGAACGGACGAACACAGCGGCGCCGACGCGGATCATCCTATTGTAGGCAAGTTGCACGCTCACCGGGCGGCCAAGCCATTCTGCGGCTTGCCGCCCACGTCCATAGCGAGGGGCCAGCCGATGGTCGGCTCTGGCACTGAGCCGTAAGACTTTGATCGAGGCGAAGGTGTTCTGAGGTTGTTACTTCCGTGGCGCCGAGGGACACTCGGCACGCGTGAAGGTGACCACTAAGGTGCGCCATTCAGATCAGAGATGCATCAGCACGAGGCGGTCATGCCGCGATATGCTCTAACAGCAGATGTGCCGCAAGTGGCCGCAATTTACCATTCCGTCTGGCATGAAACCCAGGCGCCTTTTATGCCGCCCGAGGAATGCAAGCTCCGCACGCCACAGTTCTTTGAAGAACGCATGAGCGCTTTGCTCGCCACGACACTCGTCGCAGAGCGGACTGGATCGATTGCCGGGTTCGCATCGTGGCAGGATCACCTATTGAGTCAATTCTATGTTTCCACTGCTCACAGGGGGTCTGGATTAGCGTCGGAACTCATCACGGCCTCTGAAATTGAGATGGCCAGGTCCGGCACTAAAGTGGCCGAGTTGCATTGCATTGTCGGCAACGACAGGGCGCGACGCTTCTACGAGCGCATGTCCTGGCAACATGGCGCCGAAATACAAAAGCAGATGTCGGGCAGCCACGGCTTGGTCGGTGTGGCGTTCTGGCGAATGACCAAGCAACTTATGGCTTGATCTGCACGGCGCCCACTTCAGCGACTGTATTCTTGCGCTAACTGAAAAAATCCGTGACGATCAATTCAAGTCTCCACGCTCGAACGTCGCCGTTTCCGCTCCGGCTCTCCCGCAGCCTGCCGCACATCGTGAGGACCTGTATGCTGGACCTGCTGAAGGGCATCCGCGTCGTCAGCTTCAACCATTTCCTGCTGGGCCCGATGGGTATCCAGGCGCTGGGTGATCTGGGCGCTGACGTGATCTCGGTCGAGAACGCAGATGGCGCCTGGCAGCGTCACTGGTCCGGCGGCAATATTTTCCCCGACGGGCAGAGCGCGCTGCACCTGTGCGCCAACCGCAACAAGTCCAGCGTCGCCATCGATCTGAAATCCGCCAAAGGGCGCGAGATCGCGCTGCGCCTGATCGATACCGCCGATGTCGTGGCGGAGAATTTCCGCCCCGGCGTGATGGAAAAGTTGGAGCTAGGCTATGAGGCGCTTAAAGCCCGCAAGCCCGGCCTGATCTACGCCTCCGCCTCCGGCTATGGCCCAGATGGCCCGTATGTCGAAAAACCCGGACAGGACCTGCTCGCCCAGGCTCTGTTCGGGATGATGGCTATCACCGGTCAGGCGGCGACTGGTCCACGCCCCGCCGGCGCGTCGGTGATCGACCACCACGGCGCAGCATTGTTCGCCATGGGCATTTTGGCGGCGATCGTGCGCCGGCAGCGGACGGCACAGGGCTGCCGGGTCGACGCCAGCCTGATGCAATCGGCGCTGGACCTGCAGGCAGAGTCGCTCGTCGCATGGATCAACGCGCCGGTGAGACCGCCCGTTACGCAGGCCTACCGTCATGTCGCCGGCTGGTATTTCGCGGCTCCCTACGGCGTCTACGCCACCAAGGATGGCCATCTTGCCCTCTCGCTTTCCCCGCTGAAGGCGCTGGGCGAGGCCATCGGCGAGCCGAGGCTCGCGGCCTTTACCGAGGAGGACAGCTGGACCCGGCAAGACGAGATCACCGAGATGATCGCGAAACGGCTCGAGACCGCTCCGACCTCCGAGTGGACTGCCCGCATGGAGCCACTCAAGATCTGGTATGCACCGGTGCAGGGCTATGCGCAGATCGTTGATGATCCCCAAGTCAAGCACATGAAGTCTTTGGTGACCGTACCCGGCACCGGCGACACCGGCGCGCCGCTCACTTTGGTAAATCACCCCGTTCTCTATGACGGCGAGGCCGCCGAGGTCCGGCTGGCGCCACAGCAGCTTGGTGCTCAAACGAGGGAGGTCTTGAGGGAGATCGGACTGAGCGCCAGCGAGATCGCGGCTCTTGCGCGTGCGAACGTCATCAAGCTCCGTGACGGCTAGGCGTGCAAGTGCCCGCTGGTCTGCTCCGTATTTCACGCTGGGCGGAGGGCGAGGAAGGCGCTAACGCTAGGCCCGCGGCGGGCGGGCAAACGATCAGGAGCAAGACGCCATGAGCGACTTCTACGTCAAGCCAGGCGACAGCGTCACCTTTGCCAAGACCGTCGGCGAGACCGACATCTACCTGTTCGCCGGCATCACCGGCGACTTCGCCGTCAATCATGTCAATGAGCAGTACATGGCGCGCTCCAAGTACGGCAAGCGCATCGCCCATGGTGCGCTGCTGATCGGCTTCGCCTCCACTTGCTCCTCCATGATGATCGAGAAATGTCACGGCACCGCTGGCGACGAGACCGCGGTGTCGCTCGGCTACGACAAGGTCCGCTTCCTGGGTCCCGTCTACATCGGCGACACTGTCACGCTCACCTACACCATCACCGAGGTCGATCCGGTCAAGCGGCGTTCGAGGAGCGAAATCAAGGTCGTCAACCAGAGCGGCGAGCTGGTCGGCGTCGCACAACACATCCTGGCCTGGGTGAAGGACAAGGCCTGATGTCCTGGCGGCTGAAAGACAAGGTTTGTATCGTCACCGGCGGCGGTTCCGGCATCGGTCGCGCTACGGCTCTGCTGTTCGCACGCGAGGGTGCGCGGCTGGCGATCGCCGACAAGCGCAAGGACGCCGCGCAGGCAGTCAGCCAAGAATGTGCCAGGCACGGTGTCACAGCGATTGCGATCAAGATGGACGTTGCCAAGGCGGCGGACGCGCGCCGCATGGTCGACGAGACCATGAAGGCGTTTGGCCGTCTCGACGTGCTCGTCAACAACGCGGGCTACGGCATCGCCGGCAGCGTGGTGGAGACCGACGAGCAGGCGTGGGACGACCTGATGTCCGTCAACGTGCGCGGCGTCTTTCTGTGCGCCAAATTTGCCATTCCGGCCATGAAGACCAACGGTGGGGGCGTCATCGTCAACACGGCTTCCGTGGTCGCCTCGGTCGGCATTCGCAACCGCGCTGCCTACTGCGCATCCAAGGGTGCTGTCGCGGCACTAACGCGGGCGATTGCCATGGATCATGTCGACGATGGCATCAGGTGCAACGCCGTGGCCCCCGGCACCATCGACACGCCCTACTTTTCCGAGATCTTGGCCAAGAGTCCCGATGCGGCAGCGATCCGCCATGGGCTGGAGCAGCGGCAATTGATGGGACGGCTCGGCACGCCGGAGGAGATTGCCGCTGGCATTCTGTTTCTCGCGAGCGACGAGAGTCGTTTCGCCACCGGTTCGATCCTGACGCTCGACGGCGGCTGGACCGCGCAATAGCGGCAACAATCGAGGCATCCATGGTCAGGGATGGCCCGGCCGGGAGCACTGGGGATTACGGGGCCGCTTCCTGGATCTGCATCATCCGCGGAGCGCGCGAAGTACCCGCTCGGGAGTCATGGGCATCTGCAGGATGCGGACGCCGGTGGCGCGCGCGATGGCGTTGGCTATAGCCGCGGCGGGCGGCACGATCGGCACCTCTCCGACACCACGCACACCATAGGGCACGCCGGGGACCGGCGTCTCGATGATCACGCACTCGATGGGCGGCACGTCGAGCGCCGTCGGCATGCGGTAGTCGAGCAGGCTGGCGTTGCGCAGCCGTCCGTCGGGGCCGTAGTCGAAGCCCTCCATCAGCGCCCAGCCGATGCCCTGCACGACGCTGCCGGCCATCTGGCCCTCGACGGCGATCGGGTTGAGCGCTAGGCCGACGTCCTGGAAGGCCGTGTAGCGCAGCACGGTGACGAGGCCGGTGTCTGTATCGACCTCGACGTCGCAGACATGCGCGCCGATCTCGACTCCGAGCGGCAGCTTGGTGGAGACGCCGCGACCGACCACAGCCCCGTCGGTCAATGTCGCCTGCATGAGTTCAGCGAGAGTGATGGCGGCGCCGGCGCGCTGGCGCACACGGAAGCAGCCTTGCGCGTAGTCGAGCTCAGCGGGTGAGCACTGCAGCTTCTCGGCGGCGCGGGTTCGCAGCTGGCTCAGGGCATCGCGACTGGCCTCCACAAGCGCCGCCGTGCTGGTGCGCGCAACGCGGCTGCCGGCGGCAGCATCAGTGTAGCCGACCGACTTTGAATTGCCGGTTTGGACATGTACGTCTGCAAGGGGCAGGCCGAACTCCTCTGCTACCACTTGGGCCATTGTGCTGCGTACGCCGGAAATGTCGACGGCGCCCATCGTGACCATCGGGCGGCCGTCGCCGGCAATGGTAATGTGTCCTGCCGAGGTCATCGAAGTTCCGCGCCAGTAGCCGAGCGCGAGGCCGCGGCCGCGCGGATAGCGCCTTTGTGGCAGCGCATCTGTCCAGCAAGGATGGGTGCCAACACGGTCGAGAATAGTCGTGAGGCCAATAGAAGGGAACGGCGTGCCGATGGGCATCAGGCTACCGGTGACGGAGGCGTTGCGCCTGCGGAACTCCAGCGCATTGATGTCGAGCTGCTGGCAGAGCGCGTCCATCGCCTGCTCCATGGCGAAAGCCGCCTGGATGCCACACGGAGCGCGATAGGCCTCCGTGCGCGGCTTGTTGGTGACGACATCGAAGCCCTGCAGGTCGAGATTGGGACACTGGTAGAGCGCGGCTGAAGCCTGCATGACCAGAGACGGGCTAAGGCCGGGAAGGCCGCCGGCGTCCAAGCGGTAGGTGCCCTTGATCGCGGTGAGGAGTCCGTCCCGATCGGCGCCGACGGTGATGTCGATCAGCGCTGCGGCGGGAGGACCGGAGCCGCCCTGCAGCACCTCCTCGCGTGTGAGCACGATCTTTACCGGCCGTCCGCACTTCTGGGCCAAACGCGCCGCCACCGCTTCGCCGTGGATGATGATCTTGCCGCCGAACGCACCTCCGACTTCCAGCGGCACGACCTTCAACTGCGACAGCGGCAACCCGAGCATGCGGCCGATCATCAGCTCAGCGGTGAACTGGCCCTGCGTGGATGCCCACACCGTCACGAAGCCATTGGCATCGACCTCGGCCACAGCCACCTGCGGCTCGAGGTAGCCCTGATGGGCGGTATCGATCGCGACGCTGATCTCCGCGACGGCCGACGTGGCAGCCAATGCTCGCGCGGCATCCCCACGTGCAATGACGGTTCGGGAGCAGATATTACTCGGCGAGCGCGGACGCGGTTCCACGCCCTTTGTGAAGACGTGGTCGTGCAGCACGGGCGCATCGGCCACCATCGCTGCGGCGATATCGACGACAGGCGGCAGCGGCTCGTAGTCGACCTCGATCAGGGCCAACGCCGCTTCGGCAACGTGTATGTCGATGGCGGCCACAGCCGCCACCGGCTGGCCGACCCAGAAGACTTTTTCGCGCGCCATGTTGATTTGCGCGACCATCCACATGTCGTAGCCGGTCTCGCCCATGGGAATGCTGGTGCCGATTTCCAACTTGGGGAAGTCGTCCGCGGTGAGCACGGCCAGCACACCCGGCGCGGCCTCGGCGCGCGTGGTATCGATGCGCCGGATGCGTGCATGCGCGTGCGGGCTGCGCAGCGTCTTGCCATGCAGCATGCCCGGCAGCTTGAGATCGGCGGGGTAGATGGCGCCACCCGTTACGCGCTCACGCGCATCGACGCGCGGCAGCCGTTTGCCGACCGTTTGCAGGGTAACGCTCTGCCGGGTGTCCATGACGCTACCGCTCCGAAGCTCGTCGCGTTGCGGCGGCCGCCATGACGGCATCGACGATCTTGTCGTAGCCGGTGCAGCGGCAGATGTTGCCGGCTATGGCGTGTCGCACATCGTGCGTCGTGGGGTTGGGATTGCTGTCGAGCAAGACCTTGGCGGATAGCACGACGCCCGGCGTACAGAAGCCGCATTGTGTGCCGCCGTGCTCGACGAGCGCCTGCTGGATGGGATGCAGTTTCCCGCCCAGCGACAGGCCCTCGATAGTTACGATGTCCCGACCTGGTGCCTCGCGGGCGAGTACGAGACAGGCGTTGACGGCAGCACCGTCGACGATCACCGTGCAGGTGCCGCAGTTGCCGTTGCCGCAACCTTCCTTGGTGCCGGTGAACCCGATGCGGTCGCGCAGCAGGTCGAGCAGCGTGTCGCGTGTATCGGCGAGGACCGTGTGCTCCTCGTCGTTGACCGTGCAGGTAATGAGCGTCTTCATGCCGGCACCTGCAGTGCCGCGCAGCACTCAGCCAGCGCACGCGCTGTCAGCACGGCAACCAGCGAGCGGCGATAGTCGGCCGAGCCGCGCGTGTCGGAGATCGGGCGCGCATCGCCTGCTGCAAGGCGGCCGGCAGCTTCGAATAAGGCTGACGCCGGTCTCTTGCTGATGAGATGCTGCTCGGCGGATGTTGCGCGGATCGGGGTCGGCCCAACCGACGCAAGCGTAACTCGAGCCTCCGCGATCCTGCTCTCCGCGTCGAGACGCACCCAGGCGGCGGCTCCGGCTATGGCGATATCCATTTCGCGGCGCGGGGTGAAGCGCAGGTAGGTGCCTGCTGACCTCGGTGTGATAGGCGGCAAGACGATCGAAAGTAGGAATTCGCCTGGTGCGAGGCTCGTCTTGCCGGGGCTCCGAATGAAGGTCTCGAGCAATTCATCCCGAGATCCGTTGGGTCCTGCGACGCGCACGCTGGCCCGATGGCAGATCAACGCCGGAACGGCATCGGCCGATGGTGCCGCGTTGCAGATGTTGCCGCCGAGGCTGGCGCGATTTTGCACCTGCAGGCTACCTATCAGCCGCGCCGACCGAGCGACGGCGGGGTAGGCTGACGCGACCGCCAAGTGACTTGCGACGCTGAAGGCGCTAGCGGCGGCACCGAGCACAAGACTGCCGTCGGCGCGCGCCGCAATACTGGTCAACTCGGGAATTCCCTTTAAATCGACAACGCACGCGACATGCCGGCGCCCCTCGCGCATCTGCGGAATCAGATCGGTCCCGCCCGCGAGCGCTCGCGTGCCGTCGTTCCCCAAGACGGCAACCGCGTCTTCGATGGTGGCGGGGCACGCATAGTCGAAGTCCTGCAACGCTCGGCTCCGGTGCGGTCGGCGTGGTCTGTGATCAGGATACCGCCTGCGGCGCCCGAGTTCTACCTCGCCGCACCGAGGCGGCGCAACCTGTCCCCCGTCGCCTCAGCGCTCGCTTGATGCATCCATCAACGGCAGCTTCTGGCACAAAGCGGATATCTTTTAGAGGGCATGCCGATGTCCGCTTCTGACCCACAGCCGACATCGGCCGGATCGATTGTCCCGCAGCACGTGACATGCTAGCCTCCGTCTAAAGAATAAAGGCCGAAGGGAGGAACTGTGCGACGCGGCTGGCAAGTTGCATGCATTTGCCTATTGGGCATTTTCATCCCCGCCCTGGTCACTTCGCTTGGCTACTCGCTGACTGACGCCTTGGGCCCGGGCCCGGGCTTTTTCCCCTTCTGGCTGAGCCTGATCGGGATCGCTCTCACGGGCGCCATGCTGGTGCAGCTCGCGCGCGGCAGCATCTTCGCGGATGCCGCGGTCGAGATTCTTCCCAATCGGCAGGCGGCCTTGCAAGCTGGCGCCGTGCTCGTCGCGCTAATCGTGGCGGCGGCTCTCCTGGAGCCCCTCGGGTTCCGCCTCACCATGCTGCCCTTCATCGCCGGCCTGCTGCTCGTGCTCGGTGCGCGCTCGTTGATCGCTGTCGCGCTAACTGCGGTTGCCGGCAGCTTTGGCGTGTTTCACGTCTTCTATTATTGGCTGAAGGTGCCGCTGCCGATCGGCGCGCTGGGGATTTGAGGGGCTAGTGTGATGATCGAGAAGTCCGCTGCATCGCGCTGGGCCAGGCTCGTGAGCCGACTTCTCGATCTGAATCACACTAGAATCCTTGATTTGCTAGTATCCTTCAGATCGCGAAATTCGTTCCGAGCCCGCCGCACAATGCGACGAATTTCGCGATCAGGACGCTAGCCGGTGGACACCCTGCAGCACCTGATGACCGGCCTGGCGGCGGCCATGAGCTGGCAGAACCTCCTCTTCGCCCTGATCGGCTGCATCCTCGGCACCCTGATCGGCGTGTTGCCGGGGCTCGGCCCGGCCGCCGGCACCGCCATCCTGATTCCCCTCACCTTCAGACTCGATCCGACCGGCGCGCTCATCATGCTGTCGGCGATCTACTATGGCGCCATGTACGGCGGCACCATCACGTCGGTGCTGATCAACGTGCCAGGCGAGGCCGCCTCGGTCGTGACTTGCCTCGATGGCCACCAGATGGCCAAGCAGGGTCGCGGCGGTACCGCGCTCGGTATTGCCGCCATCGGCTCGTTCGTGGGCGGCATCGTGGCCACCATTGCCCTCGTTGTGGTCGCGCCGCCGCTCGCGCGCGTGGCGCTCAGCTTCGGCCCACCGGAGTTTTTCGCTCTCATGCTGGTGGGCCTCGGGCTCGTGACCAGCCTCGCCGGACGTTCGCTGGCGGCCGGACTTGCCATGGCCGTGCTCGGGCTGCTGATCGCCATGATCGGCATCGACCCGGTGCGCGGTGCACCGCGATTTACGTTTGGCATGCCGAGCCTTTACGACGGCCTGGGTTTTATCCCCGTCGTGATGGGCCTGTTCGGCGTCGCCGAGATCCTTCTCACCATCGGCGGCCCGCCGCGCCAGATCGTCGCTACCAAGCTGACGTCACTGATGCCGTCGCGCGAGGAATGGCGCCGCGCCTGGGGCGCCATCGTGCGCGGCACCGGCATCGGCTTCTTCCTGGGGTTGATTCCAGGCGTCGGCGCCATCATTCCAACCTTCGTCGCCTATGTGCTCGAGAAGCGCATCTCCAAAACCCCTGAGAAATTCGGCCAGGGCGCCATCGAGGGTGTGGCCGCGCCCGAATCGGCCAACAACGCCTATGCCAACGCGGCGATGATTCCACTACTGACGCTGGGCATTCCAAGCTCGCCGACCATCGCCGTTCTGATGGGGGCCTTCATCGTCAACGGCCTGACGCCAGGTCCATTCCTGTTCCAGGAGCGCCCCGATCTCGTGTGGGCGGTGATCGCCAGCTTTTTCCTCGGCAACATTCTGCTGCTGGTTCTGAACCTGCCGCTGGTCGGTCTTTGGGCACGCATTCTGCACCTGCCTCATCAGTATGTGTCTGTCGGCACGCTGCTGTTCTGCGTCCTCGGCGCCTACAGCCTGCAGCAGAACGTTTTCGACGTCGGCGTTATGATCGCCTGCGGCATCATCGGCTACGGCATGCGCAAGATCGACCTGCCGATCGCGCCGCTGGTGCTCGGCCTGATACTAGGCCCATTCATCGAAAAATCGCTGCGCACCTCGCTGGAGATGTCGGGTGGCGACTTCTCGATCTTCTACACCCGGCCCTTGTGCCTTGGGCTGCTCGTCGTCGGCGCGCTGATCCTGCTCGCCTCGGCGCTGCGATTGGCTCCGGCCGAGGTGCGTGAGGCATCGTCCACCTGAGAACAATGCAAGTGAGGAGGAACGTCACATGTCACGGTTCGCAACAATCACCCTCGGCGCCGGCCTGGCGCTCGCCGCTGCCGTTGCTGGCGCCGTCGCGCAGCAGGACTATCCCACCCGGCCCATTCAGCTCATGGTCGCCTTTCCAGCCGGCGGCTCGACCGACATCGCCGCCCGCATCGTGGCCTCCATCGCCGAGAAGGAGCTCGGCCAGCCGATCGTGGTGGTGAACAAAGGCGGCGCCGGCGGGCAGGTGGGCTGGACCGAGCTCGTTCGCCAGCGGCCGGACGGCTACTACATCGGCTTCATCAATTTGCCTGCCACCAACACGGTCATCCTCGACCCCGAGCGCAAGGCCATCTTCACGGAGAAGGACTTCACGCCGATCATCAACCAGGTGCTCGACCCCGGCGTCATCTGGGTGAAGGCGGACAGCCCCTATAAGACAGTGCAGGACCTGATCGATGCCGCCAAGAAGGCACCCAACACCCTGCGCGCGGCCACCACGGGCATCCTGTCCGATGACCATCTTGCGATCCTGATGACCGAGGAAGCAGCCCCCGGCGCAGTATTCCGCCTGGTGCATCTGGAAGGCGGCGCCGCGCAGTTCAAGGAGATCATGGCAGGCAACATCGACGTCGCCTTCGACAACGTCGGCAGCATCGTGACGCGGGTCAAGTCCGGCGAGGTGCGCGCGTTGGCCGTAACAGATGACGTGCGTTCGAAGTTCCTGCCCGACGTGCCGACCATGAAAGAGCTGGGCTACCCCACAGTCATCTCCAGCTCCACGCGCGGCATCGCCGCGCCGAAAGACACGCCGGCCCCGATCGTGGCCAAGCTGCGCGACGTCTTGAAGAGAGCCATCGAGAACCCCGAGCACACTAAGAAGCTCGAGGACCAGGGCATCGCCATCAAGGTTATGGTGGGCGACGAGTACGCCAAATACTTCGCCGATATCCACGCCAAGGCCAAGAAGTACACCGAGTGGGCAAAGACCCGTCCGATGAAGTGAGCCACAGAGGCAATTGACACGCCGGCCGCAGAGCGACGGAGGTAGCGGCCGGCGGACTTCAGCGCAATCTGTCAGCCCGAGCGCAAATCGTTCGGCGATCGCGGGGCTCAGGCATCCAGCGATCCGTTCCCGACATTTGATAGCCGTTTCCCATCTGCCATCTACTGCTACAATCACCGTTGCGCGCCGCACGAAACGTATGAGAAGAGGTGTTTCAATGCATGGAAATTGGAAATTCATTGCCGCATTAGCGCTGTCAGTCAGTCTTTGGGATGGCCCAACGCAAGCAGCGACCTATGTCTATGTCTCAAATGCAGAGGACGGTACCATCGGCATGTACACGATGGAGAACGACGGCACGTTGAAACCCGGAGCTGCCATCGAAGCCGGCAAGCTCGTCATGCCGATGAACGTGAGCCCCGACAAGCGCTTCCTCTTCGCTGCAGTCCGATCGCAGCCTTTCTCCGCTGTTTCCTACACGATCGATCGCGCGACGGGCGCACTGAAACTCGTCGCCAGAGCGCCGCTCGCCGAAAGCCTGCCCTACATATCCACCGACAAATCCGGAAGATGGCTGCTCGGCGCGTCCTATGGCGGCCATAAGGTCACGGTCAATCCGATCGGCAAGGAGGGTAAGGTCGGCAAGGAATTGCAGGTGATCCCGACGGCACTCAATGCGCACGCGATCCTCACCGACAAGTCAAACCAGTATGCGTTCGTGCCCCATCTCGGCACCGATCAGGTGTTCCAGTTTCGCTTCGACGCGAAGACGGGCAAGCTTTCATCGAATACGCCAGCAACCGTCCAGATGAAATCCAAGACCGGTCCGCGCCACCTTGTCTTCTCCAGCGATAACAAGTTCGTCTATCTCCTGAATGAACTAACCGCGGTTGTGACAACGCTCGCACTCGATCAGAAAACTGGCTTGCTCACACAGGTGAGCGAGGCATCGGCGCTGCCGGGCGACAGCAAGCTGCAACCGGGCGCACCGCGCGTGCCAACCGGCACCGGCGGCCCAGCACGTGACGTGTCGAACGACATCTGGGCGTCCGACCTGCACCTGACGCCCGACGGAAAGTTTCTCTACGCGGCGGAGCGCACGGGCAGCTCGGTCGGCGCCTTCAGCGTCGACGCGGCAACTGGCAAGCTAACGCTCCTTTCGAGCACACCGGTCGAAAAGCAACCGCGCGGCTTCCGCATCCACCCGAACGGGAAGTTCATGGTGGTGAGCGGTCAGCAGTCGAGCACGATCTCGGTCTATGCCATCGAGGCGAACGGCGGCCTGAAGCTGTTGCAAAAATATCCGACGGGCAAGGACACGAATTGGGTCGAAATCGTCGACATCAAATGATGCTTCAAGACCGTGGCGACCTGATTGTCGCCACGGGCGCCATAGGCGGCGGTCAGCCCGGCGCACAAGAGGACGCGGTGATCGAGTTTCTCAACAGCGATTTGGTCCTACGCTGGGCCGAAGTGACGCTTCGGACTTTAGCGCCGGGCGCCTGGCCTGCAAACCGGCGCCCGGCGCTGGGGTCTTGCTAAGAGTGCGCCCCGCCGAGTATCGCGCCTTGCGCCTTCGCTCCGTTGGCGCATCGCGCTGCGCTGCATGAGTTAGGAATTGGCACATAGCTGACATCAGTGGGTCTGGTTCGGCATGTCTGCTTTCGGGGGCAAAACAGACATTCACGAACAATCGCGCCGACGTCAGCTTCTGACCCTGAGCGGACTTTACAAGTTTGGCCCGCTGCGGACATCGCTGCGCCGTGGGAAATTCGCGACGTCAGGCACGCGGGCACGTGAAATCCCTGCGGCAATTCTACTCGGGAGCCCCGGCAAGGCGCAGTCCTTCATGTATGCGCTCCCGCTGCGTCAGGAATGGGGGCTCGTTGGAAGGCTCGCGATCCTTGAAGCGGCTTAGCGTGAATTGGGGGATCAGCCGACGAAGTTCACCCATCTCGTGCTTAGCTTCTTCCACTCTCCCGCTGAGGGCCAATGCGCTGGCTAGGAACAGACGCGCGAACGGGTCGGTGGGGCTCAAGGTTGCCGACTTGCTCAACCAATCCACGGCTTTGATATCTTGACGAAGATGAAGATGCGCCACGCCGATGAACATCTGCCACGTCGCGAAAGATGGGTCCCGCGGGCTCAATCTCATAGCCCGTTGCACTGGCGCAAACGCCTCTTCAGGGCGGCCAAGCATAGTATTTGCGGCCCCGAGACTTGCCTGAGCATGGGGTTCATTTGGATTCAGTTTGGTGGCGTGGTGAAATGCGACGTGCGCCTGCTTCATCCGCTTCTGCTCATAGTGCACCCAACCCATGGCGAGGTGAGAGAAGCTCCACCGAGGATCCAGGGTTATTGCGCGTTCGGCTGCTGCAGCTGCCCGCTGAAGGTCTTGGTCAGCAGTCGGGCTGAAGCGTACGTTGCGTAGATAAGTGTGGGCCAAGCCGGTCCACGCGTCTTTGAGCGATTTATCCCGGCGCAACGCTTCCAGAAACAGCTGTCGCGGCCCTTCCACCTCGCGTCTTGGCGCGCGGTAAAAGAGCGACCACGCTCGCATCAGAAAGTCAGCAGCTTCGGGATCTTGAACAGTCCGCGCGCCTTCCGCGTGGATGATGCTGAGCTTCAAGATCAGAGCAAGCCGCGCTGCAACATCATCCCGCAGCTTCGGAAGATCGCGTCGTTCAAGCTCGAATGTTTCGGTCCAAACAATCGATGCCGTGGTGGCATCCGCCAGCTGGGCTGTCACACGAACCTGGTCTTCGGACCGGTAGACTGTCCCTTCGAGCACGTAGCGGACACCGAGGTCGCGGCCAAGCTCCCGTACGTCGATGGGACGTCCCTTGAAACTGAAAGCGGTGCCGCGGGCGATGACGGTGGCGCCTTGCCGAGACAAGCCATCGATCAAGCCGTCGGTGATACCGTCAGCGAAATACTCCTGTTCCGGATCGCCGCCGAGATTTTGAAATGGGAGGACAATCAAGGAGAGCAACCGGTAGGGCGACGCTCCCTGGGCGTCAAGTGGCGCACTGCGGTCCCGCATGCCCGCCCAGAGGACGACGAAGGCAATTGCCACAACGACAAGGAGAACAGGTATGGCCAGTTGCCAGAAACGTTGGGCGAGGCGTTGCAATTGAACAAGGAGTGTAGCCGTCTCGCTAGTTGGTAGTCGTCCGTCGCTCACAACTGCTGAAGAAGCGGCCCCCGCAGTATTCGAGCTTGCTTGTGGACATGAATTTGATTGGGCAGATGCGAAATTCCGTTGATCGCTTTGTGCCAGAGGCGTGACTTCCGCCACGAACTCATAGCCACGGCCTGACACCGTTTTGATGATCCAGCGCCCGTTATCTCCCAACGCGCGGCGGATCTCTTTGATGCACTGCCCTACCGAAGCGTTGGGGTCAGCAGGCATGGCAGCCCAAACTGCCGCAACAAACTCGTCGCTTGAGACAACGTCGCCCTTTCGCTCGGCCAGGTAACGCAAGACGTCGAAGGACTGGCGCCGCAATGGAAGCTCTGACCCATCCCGCGTCAGGACGCAGCGGACTGTATCAATCGCGAAAGCGTCAAATCGCAGGATGCGGGGAGGTGAAGCAAGCATCTGATGCCACTCGACTAAACCCGCCGCACTCTAGCGATTTCAGGGCATCTCAGCAAATTTCGGAATCCTTCCCACGGCAGTCCACGAATGCGGGTGCTAGTCGCCAGCTCATGCAGCCAGGGCATCTCGTCCCTCGCAGCTTCCGCCGAGCCAACGCGTGTGGCCGTCGGAACACCCATGACGATCGTGGAGCAAGCCATGAGACGCACAGCCCGATGGAGTGTCTTTTCTGTCTTTTGCCTCTTGGGCTTCACCCTGCAGGCCCAAGATGCGCCCGCGGCCTGCGGCGCCGACTATGTGTGCACCCCGGATGCTTCGGCAGGGTCGGCCGTATACCCGGCCCAGCCCGCAATTCTTGCACTAGCAGCAAAGATTGCCGCCGACCCGCGCTGTCCGGCGATACCCGTCGACGTGATAGCGGAATCATCCGATGAGCACCGCGTAGCGTGCTCTGCAGCCGGCACCGCGCTGGAGTTGTTGGGCCAGTGCGGTATCGCTCTGCGCCGGCCGCTGCGCCTTGAGATCCTGCGCGACGTCCGGCATCCGTTCAGCAAGCGCAGTATTTTCGGGTTTTTCGACAACAAGCTTGAAACAATCTTCACAACGCAGGAGGCGAGCGTTCCGGCCCTCGTTGCTGGCACGCCCTACAGCGAGCTTCCGCGCCGCGACTTCTACCGGAGCCTCATCGTGCACGAGGTCGTGCATGGTGTTATGCACCAGAACTTCAAGCGGCAGCCGACAAGTCACGCCGCCTACGAATACCCAGCCTATGCCTTGCAGATCGCATCGCTGCCTGCGGACGAGCGGGAGAAGTTCCTACTGGCCATCCCCAACAACGCTGGTCCGAATGAATATTTCCTCAACGACAACGTTCTGCTCTTCGACCCGTTCTATTTCGCGGCCCACGCCTACCGGCACTTCAGCGATGCTCCAGATGGCTGCGCACATCTCAACGGTCTTCTGCAAGGCGATGTCGCCTTCATCCCAACGCTGCCTCCCTGACCCGTTGCTGGATTCGACTCGCGCGGCCTGCTGCACGCTACGGGTTTAGCCCATGAACGAATGTCCGTTAGTGGCACAAAGCTGTCATCGACAGGTCTGTTTCCGGATGTCTGCTTTCAGGGGCAAAGCAGACGAGACGTCAAGGTCGCAGTGATGTCTGCTTTCGACCCGAAGCAGACATTTGGAAATCAGTGGCGCCTGGTGGCGATTGTGGTGCACCGCAAAGCTCAAGGTGACACACTTTCCACCAAGTCAGTCTGTTAGCTTGGTGCTGGGCGAAGGGGCGCGTGACGGAGGGAGTCATGAGTACCGTCGTTGCCGCCGCCGGGGTCTTTCTGTTTGTTGCAGCGTTGGCTTGGCGCTGTGTGTCCGCCATGCAGCAAGCGCGGGAAGCCAAAGACGAACTCAACCAAAGCATTGAACAGTTGAAGTTGGCTGCATCATGCATGACCGCAGCGGGTGCTGCCCGCGTGGTGCGTCCTCACCTGCCCATCAAGCGTATCCTACAGCAGGTCAAAGACGACTTAGTCGAGCCGCAAACGGGTCGTCCCTAAAGGGTGCCGCGTTTGCAGGATTGCTGTTGGCTGCGTGCAAACGCGCCTGCCAGGACTTGGAGGCGGCCAAAGCCATTCTCGACGAAGCGTTGACCATGGCGAAATGCTCACGTAGTTTTTCTCCATGACGACTGACGCCCTCGCAGCGCGAGTCTTAGTGGATGCAGCGCACTTGGCGTGGGGCAACCGTGATATGGAGGCCCTGATGGCCTGCTATTGCGATGATATCCGCTATACTTGCAATATCGGGCCGACTGGCACACAACCATTTGTTGCGGTGGGCAGGAAAGCAATGTTGGACTTTCTGCTTCCCGTTCTTGATGTCACAGAGAGTATGTCGGTCGTCGAAAGTTTTGCTTTCAGGAATGAAGAGGCGAGAGCAACGGTTGCGTGCTTCGTGAAGCATAAAGCCACCGGCCACGTACTGAGCGGCAAATACCGTCAGGTCGTCCGTTTCCGCGACGGCGGGATTGCGCAGATCGATGAATTTCACGACGCCGCTCGCATCGCAGCGTTTTGGAAGCTTGTGGCCGTCGAGGCAACATCTCAGGAAGCAGCGGGAGATTAATCCACGCCGCGGCCGCGAGTGAGTTGGTCGTCCGCCGAACACGCCCATCGTCAGTCAGTGGCTCTTGAGAAGCTTTCGCGCGTTGATCCTCCTCCCTTGAAGTGTTCCGAGCTGATGTATGCCATTTGGCATTGGGGAGGACCGCTATGCCGAGGAAGAAGCACAAGCCTGAAGAGACCGTCGCGAAGCTTCGGCAGGTCGATGTTTTGGTATCGCAAGGACAGAGTCAGGCCGACGCCGTTCGCTCGATTGGCGGATGTGACGTATTACCGCTGGCGGCAGGAGTACGGTGGCCTGAAGACGGACCAGGTGAAGCATCTAAAGGATCTGGAGACTGAGAACTCGCGCCTTCGCAAGGCGGTCGGACCACTCGGTGGGGGCCGATCAGTAGTGGGCAGGCCGGCTAGTGCCCGTAATTTTCTGATTCGACGCTCAACATCATCAGTCAGCGTCATGAGAGATTGGAGAGAGAGGATTTCAGCGCTTTCCTCATTGCTCGCTCACGCCCATGTGACGAGCGTGCGACAGAAATCACCAATGGCAGATCTCTGACCGGCGTGAACAGCTCGGCAGGTACGCTGTTGGTGCAAGATTCGGGAGCTCGGCTGGCGGCTCGAGCCTGACCCCGGCACGTTCTTCCACTGGGGCGACGCGGGGCGCTACATCAGCTTCGCAGCGGGCTCGGTGGACAAGCGCTCGGGCGTGGTGGTGCTCGTCAACGGCGCCAACGGCATGGTGATCATGCCCGACTTGGTCGGCGAGCTGATGCCCGGCGATCATCCGGCGTTCGCCTGGCTCAACTACCCGCCCAGCCCCCGCAGCCCAAGGCCAAGGAGACGAAGGAGGGCAAGGACCCTAGGAACGGCAAGGAGGCGAAGTACGGGTTAGGCCGTGTACTCAATGGCACGAAGGCATGTCCGGGGTACTACCCTTGAGACCGGGTGGATGACGGATCGGCCCGCCGTTGCATGCGCTCTTGCTCATCGAGGAGTGAATTCATTTTCAAGGACTGGCCGGCATGTCGCTAGTGCCAAGTCCGCACGGTCTCTCCGGCAGTCTTCTTTAGTGTAACTCGGTCACCTTCAACCGCTTCGACCGCTCCGATGTCGATGCAATGGTCCATGCCGCCGGACGCTATCTTGACCTGTCCGGATTCGATGCCAAGCACCGTACCGACATGTTTGCCGTCGGAACCCTTCACTTCCATGTGCTCTTTGATTTGCAAAGCATTGATCATGGCGACTACCTCATGACGTTGTTGCGACTGCGCATAAAGTACGCCCCCCTTGTGTAACGACACTGCCCCCTCTTCGTTCCGCATGGTGGCTCAGCGCCGCGATCGCATTGCACAATCCGACGCACTCTTTTTCAGGCGGAACCTAAGCACGGCTGGGCCGTTTTACGACTTTAGTCGCATAGGAGAGCCCGCCATGGACCTTGATCTTCTCCGCAGGCGTGATGACCTCGCGCGCGACCCCCACTGGCGTCGAGAACTGGATGTGGCGACCCCGAGCATTGGTTCGGCCGGTCTCATCGTCGGCGCCATCATGCTTCTCCTCCTGGGCATCGTGTATTTCGGCCCGCCCGCAGCCGAGCGCACGCAGGTTGCCTCCGGGGATAGCGTGGAGGCAACAGCGCCTCAGACCGGCCAGTAGCCGCGACACATGCGCGGCGAACGCCTCCTCGACGGCCCCCGTCCAGGCGTTCGCCGCCCCGGTTCACGCCTCCGGTTTGGAGCGTGCAACCAAGCTGAGCTTGCGTTCAGAAAAGGGCCCGACCGAGGCGGGCTCGGTTGCCGGTCGGGGTGCACGGTACGGAGGTAGAGCTGGCTAAGACTTGGCGCAGGCGTGGTTTGATTGTGCATCCGCGCCGCCAGGAACCGACAGGAGGATTTCCATGGCTGTGATCGCAATGACGCGAGAGATGGGGTCGCTCGGCAAGGATGTCGCCGCAGCTCTTGCCGATCAGATGGGTCTTACGGTAGTTCACCACGAGCTTGTCGAGCATCACATCGCCGAGCGGCTGGGGATGCAAGAGAGCGCGGTCCATCGCTATCTCGAAGGCGAGGCCTCGCTCTTGGAGCGCTGGAAAATCGACAAGGAGAAGCTATCCCGCTACACGGCCGAGGAAATCCTCGAGCTTGCCAGGAAGGGCAACGTTGTGATCCGCGGCTGGGGGGCGACCGGCGTATTGCGACACATACCCCATGTGCTCCGAGTGCGCCTGTGCGCGGATAAGGGTTTTCGCGAGCGAGTGATGATGCAGCGGCTCGGCGTCACGGACGTGGCACCGGCCCGGCGGGAGATCGAACGCAGCGATGCGGCGCACGCGGGGCTCGTGCGCAGCTTTTTCGGCGTCGATTGGCAGAACCCCCTACTTTACCATTTGGTGCTCAACACCGCGATCGTACCCGTTGAGACCTGCGTGACGATGGTGCGGGTACTCGCCGAGAGACCAGAATTCCAAGAGACCGAGGAAACGCGGTCGATGCTCGCCGACCAGCTCATCGAGTCGCGGGTGCGTGCTGCACTGGGTGACAGCATCAGCTTGCCGATCACCATCGACGTCGTGAAGGGCAAAGTCACGCTCACGGGCACGACGGTGGGTCCGATTGGTAACGTCGAGCACCTGGTGCGCGCTATCCCCGGCGTCACCGAGGTCGAGAACCGCCTAGTGGCCGTGCGCTCTGGCGTCGCCTAGGGGGAGCGCAGAAACATTGGCGCACTTGCTGTCGCTCAATGCGACGTTACGCGTATCGCCGGCATCGCGTCGCGAGGATCAAGCGCCAAGGCAAGCTCCGCCACGTCCACAGCGTAGGTGTCCAATGTCGTTGGCCTGTTGGGACGAGCGACGACATCCTATCGACCGCGAGCAAACCCGCTCGGTACACGAGGACATTCTACGGAGCCAAGGTGACGAACGACAGCCCTGTCACGCCTCCATTGCCTGTGTGACAAGACCGCTCACGGCCAGGACTCTACCGAAATAGTCCAGCGACTGTCGCAATGAGCCGGTTGGTCTTTGGCTTGGTCAGCACTAGCGCTTGGGGCCATTGCCGAAGTTCCGGATATGCCGTCTCGGTATGAAATATGAAATGCGGAGTTCGGTTTCAACCAGAAGAATGGAGCGCCCGGCGAGGACAAGGTTTTCCACGTACAATCCCTTCCCACCCCGCAGAACGAGTCGGAGGAAACGGTGGTTCCTTTTGCGGCTCTAGTTTGCCTTCTTTGGGTCCGCACGACCTTCGGCGCGCTCAGCAAGCCGCTCATAATTCTCTGGCGCTTTCAAGCAGGCCGCGTTGCACCTCGGGGTCGGGTGTGCGCTCCGCGAGGGAGCGGATAGTGTTGGCACGCTCGCGCCAATGCTTGGGGTTTTCCATAAGTCGCGGCATGGGTGCCTCTCCGTTCAGGGCACTCCTTTGGCCTAACTCTAGTCGCAGCCCCGTGTTCCCACCTCTGCTTGAAGATCAGCCAGGTGACTGGAGGCGCGGGAGAGGAACAGCGTGATCGCGACTTTTGAGAAGTGTGTAGTTCAAGCTCCGTCTGCCTGTATTCCGGCGGCCTTCCAGCGAATGACCGAGAATGTATCGTGCAAGGCATGGCTGCCAAGAATCAGCGAGGCCACCAGCACGACACGCCCAGGGTTCGTTGAGGGTCGCAATCTGTTAGCCCTTCGCCAAAGATCCCTTCCAAGATGGGTCTCGCCCTGACAATACTGCCAGCTCGGTGACGGGACGCGTCAGCGTACAGCCGCCCGATCCTGCACATCCGCTATAGCCAGGCATAGAGCGGGATCAATCCCGATGTCTTGCACCATTTCGCCCGCCTCTCGCATCTCCTGGGCGCGGCGAACGCCGTGCTTGCCGGCGCGTTCGGCGCAGCGAGCCGCAAGCTTGGTCCAGTCAATTCCGGGATGGGTGCTCTGGAGACTGTCCATCACTTCCTGCTCGACACCCCAGTGTCGGGCTGCGGCTACGCTTTGCATCAGTATTGCCTCCATCCCCTTCATGACGATGCTGCGAGAAAGCTTGGTTGCCGAGGCCCGGCCATACTCGGTGGCAACAGGCGTAAGGTTCATGCCAAGCGCGTTGAGCAAATCGGCAGCCAGCGGAGCAGCGCTCCCGCCCAACAGGATCGGCACCTTCAGGCCAGGCCCAGACACGGCGGCCATGACGGCGCCCTCCACGTAGCGGGCGCCAACGGCTTCGACATGGGAAGCCGAGGTTTTCTTTGTCGTTGGCGAAGCGGAATTGACATCAAGAAAGATCTGACCGGGGCGCAAGTAGC
Organism: uncultured Alphaproteobacteria bacterium; assembly: GCA_963814055.1. Classification (GTDB taxonomy): domain Bacteria; phylum Pseudomonadota; class Alphaproteobacteria; order Rhizobiales; family Hyphomicrobiaceae; genus AWTP1-13. Next base: position 171,370 of record CAWFBJ010000017.1, on the reverse strand, counting down.
TGGCGGCCGTCTTTGCAACTGCCTTGGCGGCTGCGGCGGTCACGGCGGAGAAAACGACGCGTGCACCCCTACACGTGTCTGCCGGCGTCGGAGCGACCCTCACGCCGATGGCTTCCGCTTCGGCGATGCGGGCGAGTTTCTGCCGAGGATCGTCGAACAGAATGTCGTAGGCAGAAACTTGCACGCGCTCCGTTGCAATTAGTTGCCGGGCAAAAGTTCGCCCTACCTCGCCAAATCCGATGAAGGCTATGGGTGTCATCGCAATATTCCCAGCGTGGGCAAACTGATTGAGGGGAACTCAGAACTCTGTCCGCCGTAGTGAACCAGAGCATCGTTTTTGACGCTATGCTTATTGTTCAATGCGGCTCTGTGTATTTCACGAGCAGCGGATATAGGATGGTGCCGGCTAAATCGGGGCAGAAAGCCAGCTCGCTGCTGACTCGGAGGGAACATGACAAGCGCACGGCGGACTGTAATGGCCGTCATCGCCGTCCTAGGCGCCATCGGCACCTCTTCACAACAGACATGGGCGCAAAGCTACCCTGACCACCCCATTCGCCTGATCGTTCCGTTCGCAGCCGGCGGCAATGCCGATATCAATGGAAGGGTGGTTGCCGAAGTGGTCTACAAGGCCCTTGGACAGCCCGTCGTGGTCGACAACCGCGCCGGGGCAGGGGGCGGCGTCGGGGCCGAGTTCGCGGCCCGCGCCACGCCAGACGGCTATACCCTGCTCGTCGGCTCAAACGGGCCACTGACGATTAATCCTTTCGTGAATGCCAATGTCACCTACGATCCGCTCAACGACTTCGCACCGGTGGCGATGATCAGCTACGTGCCGCACGTTCTCATTGTCAGCAACACGCTGAACCTGCAATCGGTTGTCGACTTGATCGCGCTCTCCAAGACGCGCCCCATTAACCTCGCCACCAGCGGCTTCGGCAGCGCCACACATATGACGGTGGAGCGCTTCAAGCAGGCAACCGGCGCCGCCATTACGCACGTGCCCTACAAGAGCGGTGGCTCCCTTCTGCCGGACGTCATTACCGGCAACGTCGACGGCGCCATGACGGAACTGTCGACCGCAATGGAGCTGCACAAGGGTGGGCAAGCGCGGATCCTTGCCGTCGCGAGCGCGAGCCGCCCAAAGCTGGGACCAGATATCCCGACGTTCGACGAGCAAGGGATAACGGGGTTCCAGGCGCGCAGTTTCATTGGCATCGTCGCCCCCGCCAAGACGCCAGCCGAGATCCTAAGCAAGTGGGAGGCGGCAATTTCGGTCGGGCTTGCGCCCGGCAGCGGCGCTGCAGAGAAACTCGCCGGCACTGGGTCCGAATTGGCTACCCCCGAGCAGATGACGCCCAGCGGGTTTGCCGCCTTCATAAAGCGCGACTACGCGGACATGCGGGCTGCGGCCAGCGCGGCGGGCATAAGCAAGAAGTGACGCAAGGCTTATGCCTTCCGCGGCGACCCAGCCGTAGGCGCGGGCCGTATTGGCACCCATCAGTTTGGCCTTGTCGCTGTCGGAGATGCGGTTCGTCGCGCGGAAGGCGTCGACGCCCTGTTTGAAGGTCAAGAAATTTATCGCGCGCGTCCAGTCCGTGCCCCACAAGCAGCGGTCGATGCCGAAAGCGTCGATCATACGGCACACCGGGTCCCAGATGTCGTTGAACGGGTAGGATTCGCGCGAGAGCGTGCAGGCACCGCTGATCTTGATGACGACGTTGTTGAGCTCCGCCAGTGTCAGCACCTTGGGCAGCTCGGCCCAGGGATCGGCCGGCACAGGTGGTACGTGCGGCTGCACGAGGCCGAGGTGATCGACGATGACCTGCGTGTCGGGGTTGCGCCGGATCAGCTCGATGCCCTGATCGAGCCGACCGGCAATGTGCAGGTTGAGGGGCAGGGAATGCTTCGCCGCCGTCGCCAGCACGAGATTGAGACCGGGATCATCCGGATCGGTTGCGAGGCCGCTGCGTACCAGAAGCATGCGCACCCCGACGGCGCCCGGCGTCGCCTTCCAGTTCCCAATAACGTCGGCGACGGCGGGATCGGCCGGATCCACCGGAGTGACGACGGCAAATCTAGACGGGTGACGGTTGCGCACCTCAAGCGCGTAGCTCGGATCGTAGTGGTACATGGCGTAGGCGGAGACTAGGATCGCGCCATCGACGTCGGCAGCGTCCATCTCAGCCACCATTTGATCGCCCGTCACCGCCGGCGGCCCCGTCAGTTTGCCGTGCCACGGCCGATCGGGATGGTTGCGGTCGTAGACATGCACCTGAGAGTCGATCGTCGTCATCATTGGTTTCACTTGCCCCGGGGATCATCGCACTGACGCGGAGACAGGCGATTTCGACATAGCGAAGACAAAGGTACAGCGCTAAGTTACACGAGATTGCTGGAAAATGTGGCATAGGTCCCGTTGGACCGACCACTACTACGGACCGTGTCATTGCCGACGTTAGTACGGCATGTCAGCTTTTGGCACATAGCGGCTTTCAGGGGCAAAGCAGACATCCCCTACCCTGTGCGACGATGTCCGCTTCTGACCCGAAACAGACGTTGACGAACCTGCTACGAACTTCAGGGTCCTAACGCGCAAGCATTCCAAAAATGAAGTGCTCTACTGCACAAGGGTGTGATCGACCATGGCATGGATTCCCTTGTTGCCGTCGACCAGCTGCGTCACCCTGAGGTCGCAGGCGAGGCTGCAGAAGACGTAGGCCTCCTCCGCTTTCCATCCTTTCAGGGCGACCAACCAGCGGATCATCTCGCGCAGGGCCTGCTTGGCGGCATCGTCGAGGTCGGCATCGAAGCCCATCGTGACCAGGTGCGTCGGCGTCATGGCCCGGGGCACGTGGAGAACCATGCCCTTGTGCAGCGTGAACTCGAACGTGCCCTTCAGGCAGGTCTCCAGCGCAGTGAGGCAGACCTCTCCGTCGCCTTGCACGGCATGCCCATCACCGGCCGAGAAGTTGGCGCCGGGGACGAGCACTGGGAAGTAGACCGACGTGCCCGGCAGCAGTTCCTTGTTGTCCATGTTGCCGCCGAACTCGCGCGGCTCGACCGAGGAACACAGCCCGTATCGCGCCGGGGGCGCCACGGCCATGATGCCGAAGAAAGGGCTGAGTGGAATGCTCGGTCCCCACGGTAGCCTCGCCGTCATGGCGCTGCGGTCGATGGGAATGATGCGGCAGCGAAAGTCGGGATAGTCCTCGGGCAGCGTGCCCCGCAGCGGGCGGATCAAGTTCCAGCCCCAGTCGACGGTGAGCTCGATCGCCTTGATATGAACTTCCAGTGCGTCGCCGGGCTCGGCGCCACGTACCGCGATGGGTCCGGTGAGGATATGCGGGCCTGGCGACGGTTTCAGCTGCTCGCAGATCTCGCGATGGTGAGGCAGCATGATGGACTTGTCGCCGACATCGGCCAGGCCGCCGGAAACAGTCTCGATGGTGACTGTATCGCCGGAGTCGATGGTCAGGCGCGGAGGGATTTTCGCGTCGAGGAAGCCCCAGTGCACGGTGGCGGGTGTCGGGCTGAGGATGTGATGGGTCGCCATTGCCGTTGCTCGTTTGTCGTGGGTTCAGGCCGTCTTCACGCTCGATACGCCTAAATGCTGATCGAGCACCTGGGTCTGCTTGGCCAGAGCGGCGGCCGTTCCCTGAAACACGAACCGCCCGGCGGACAACACGTACACATCGTCCGCAGCCGTCAGTGCGAGCTGTAAATTCTGTTCTACGAGCAGGATCGCCTGCCCCAGCGACCGCAGTCGCTGCATGATCTCCTGCACCTGCAGCACCAGCCGGGGCGAGAGGCCCTCGGAGGGCTCGTCCATGAGGATGAGTTCGGGATTGGCCATCAGCGCCCGGCCGATGGCCAGCATCTGCTGTTCGCCGCCGCTCAGCGCCCCGCCCGGATTGTCGATCCGCTCGGCGAGCTGCGGAAACTCCTTCAGCACCTCCTCGAAATTCCAGCGCTTGCCGGCAGGCGCATCGGCACGCGCGGGAAGAGGCGCGCGCGAGCAGGCTGGTCGGCAGCAGCAGGTTCTCGCGCACGCTCAGGGATTTGAAGATGCGCCGGCCCTGCGGCACGATGGCGATGCCCTGCTGGGCGATGGCATAGGGCGGCATGCCCCGCAACGAGCGGCCGCGGAAGACGACGTCCCCGCTGCGCGGCGGCGTCAAACCGGCCACCGAGCGCACGAGCGTCGTCTTGCCCATGCCGTTGCGTCCGAGGATGGCGGCGATGCGGCCGTTGGGCAGCGACAGGCTGAGCCCCTGCAGGACATAGCTGTCGCCGTAGTAGGTGTGGATGTCGGTGACGGTGAGCAGCGCTTCAGGCATGGCCGAAATACACCTGGCGGACATGGGGGTCGGCTTGGATTTGCTCGGGCGTGCCCTCCGCCATGACTTGGCCGCGGTTCATCACGGTGACGCGGTCGGCTATTCCGAGAGCGACGTCCATGTCGTGTTCGATCATCACGACGGTGATGTCACGCGGCAATCCCCGCACCATGGCGAAGATGCGCTGCCGTTCGCTCGGCGACAATCCCGCACAGGGCTCGTCGAGGAACAGCACTTTCGGCTGCGTACCCAGCGCCAGCGCCAGCTCGAGCTGGCGCCGCTCTCCATAGGACAACCGCATGACCTTGTGATCGACCCGCTCGCCGAGACCCACTGCCGACAATCCTGCCAGCACCTGGTCGCGCACCGCCGGGAACGCAGACACCGGACGGCTCAGGATCCCACTTGCGCTTGTCCGTGCCCATGATGGCAAGCGCCATGTTCTCGCTCAACGTCAGATCGGTGAACACGTTGGTGATCTGGAAGGTGCGCCCCATGCCGAGCTTGGTGCGTCGATGTTCGGGCTCCCGCGTGACGTCGTGGCCGTAGAGTTTCACCAGCCCGGAGGTCGCCTGCAAAGTCCCGGTGATGCAGTGAAACAGCGTTGTCTTGCCGGCACCGTTCGGCCCGATCAGGGCGCGCCGTTCGCCGGGAGCGACCTCGAACGTGACGCCGTTGACCGCGCGAATGCCGCCGAAGGCCTTGCACAAGTCCCGCACCTCCACTGCGGCCGCGGTCATACCTGCTTGCCCCCCGTGCCTCGGCGCCGGCCGAACACGCGGCCGATGATCCCCATGATGCCAGTGGGCGCCCACAGGATGGTGATGATGAACACCAGGCCCATCACCGCGGCGTGCAGTTCCAGGAAGCTGCTGACCCAGTTGCGCATGCCGAGGATGACGCCGGCGCCGATGAACGGTCCGAGGATCGTGCCCGATCCGCCGACGATCGCCATCAGCGCAACCTCGATGGAGATGTTGAAGGAGGCGGCCACCGGGTTCACGAACCGGTTGTAGTAGACGTAGAGGACGCCGGCGAGGCTCGCCAACGCGCCCGAGATCACGAACGCCGCATACAGGTGCGACGTCGTGTGATACCCGAGGCTTTGCATGCGGCTCTCGGAGCCCTTGATGCCGCGCAGCGATAAGCCGAAGGGCGATCGCACGAGAATGCGGTAGCCGGCTGCGCAAGCGATCACGACGGCCAGCACGAAGTAGTAGTAGGCGGTCTGCGACTGGAGAGCGACGCCGCCGATGGCAGGAGCGGGCACATTGGTGATGCCGTTGTCGCCGCCCGTGAACGAGGCCCAGCGGTAGACGGCGCCCCAGATGATGTAGCCCATCGCGATCGTGATCAGGATGAAATACACCCCGCGCGTGCGCACGGCGGCGCCGTAAAGCAAGGCAAGCAGGGTGCCCGCCAGGATTCCCGCCGGTGCGGCAACAATGGTCGGCTGGCCGTAGCGCACCTGCAGGATGGCGACGGTGTAGGCCGAGACCGCAAAGAACGAAGCGTGACAGACCGAGAAAAGTCCGGCATGCCCGAGGAGCAGATCCACGGCGAGCGCGAGCAGACCGAAGATCAACATCTGCGTGAGCAGGGTCATCCAGAACGGCCCGACCACGACCGGCGCTGCCAGGGCGACGGCGAAGCCAAGGCACGCGATGACGATACGGATTTGATTGTCCTGCATCCTCATCCGCTCCTGCCGAAGATGCCCTGCGGCTTGAACAGCATGAGAATGGCCATGGGACCGAACAGCACGAAGTAGGAGAAGTCCGGATAGAGCCAGCGTCCGTAGGCGTCGAGCAGGCCGACGATCAGCGCACCCAGCATCGCTCCCTCCAGGCTGCCGAGCCCCCCGAAGATCACCACCACCAGCGCGTAGATCAGGATCTCCCATTCCGCGCCCGGATAGAGCGTCAGGAACGCGCCGCCGACCACGCCCGCCATGCCGGCGAGGAACGTGGCCAGCGCCGAGACCAGCACGAACAGCCGATCGATGTTGATGCCCATGGCGCTGACGATCTCGCGATCATCCACGCCTGCCCGCACCACCGCGCCGATCTGCGTCTTGCGATAGAGCAGCCACAGCGACAGTCCCACGACGATGCCGAACAGGATGAGCACGAAGCGGTAGGTCGGGTAGATGATGCCGCCGGGCAGCTCCATGGCGCCGCGCAAGAACATCGGCGTCGGCACCTTCAGGTTGTCGCCACCCCAGATCTTGAGCGCGACATCGCCGATGACGAAGGCGATGCCGACCGTGAGCAGCACCTGCGCCAGATGGTTCTCTCCTGTCCTGCGGATCAGGAAGCGGTCGATCAGGAAGCCGAGGGGAACGATCGCCAGCCCGCCGCCGACGATGCCGAGCGCGAAGCTTCCGGTGTAGCGGGTGATGGAAAGTCCGATGTAGCCGCCGAGGAGGTAGTAGGCGCCGTGCGCCATGTTGACGACCCGCATGAGGCCGAACGTCAGCGTGAATCCGCTGGCAAGCAGGAACAGCAATGCCGCCAGCGAGACGCCGTTGATCGCCTGAAGAATGGCGTTGTGCATGGGACCCGGGTGTCGCTGAGCTGAGGCGGCGCACTGTCAGGCACGCCGCCGCAGCAATAGGTACGCCGCAACTACCGCTTGTACGGTCCGCGCTTCAAGTAATCCTCGGGTGACCACGTCCAGAACTGCGACACAGCCGTGTAGGTTTTGACCGGCACGTTCGTCATCACCTCGCCCAACACCGGGTGTTTGATCTTCTGGATGCGCGAGACGTAGACGTTCTGGATGGGGTTGTCGTACGCGTCGAGCTTGAGCGGTCCGCGCGGCGCCTTGATCTCGACGGAGCGCATGGCTTTGAGGAACGCCTCGCGGTCCTCGACCTTGCCGCCGATCTTGTCGATGGCCGTTTTCGTCCACAGGCCCGCTGTGTAGGCGGACTCGGCGAACCAGGACGGCAGCCGCTTGTATTTCTTGGCGAACGCCGCGGTGAATGCGTTGTTCTCGGGCGTGTCGAGCCCGGCTGCATAGTGCAGCGAATTGCCGATCATGCCGATGGCGCGTTCGTCCAGCTGCGGCAGCACATCCTGGTGCATCCAGTAGCCGCCGTAGATCTTGAACTTCTTCTCCATGCCGAAGTTGAACCAGGCTTCGAACAGGCGAACGCGGTCTGCCCCGACCACGACGGCGACGACGGCATCGGATGCGGGATCGATGGAGGCGATGGTCGGCCCGTAGTCCTTGGTGCCGATCGGGTTCCAGATGATCTTGGCGACCTTGCCGCCGGCTTCCTTGAATGTTTGCACCGCGCCCAGCGCCACCTCATGGCCGAAGGTGTAGTCCTGGGCGATGAAGGTGACGTTGCGGGCACCCAGCTCCTTGTAGAGGTAGTCGCCGAAAGGATGGCCCATCTGGCTGGACGATGTCGCCGTGCGGATGACGGTCGGCGTGCGGTTCCACTGGGTGACGTTGTCGGCACCTGCGGGATCCATGACGACCGGGATACCGGTCTCCTTGCTGACCTGCGCGACCGCGGGACCCTCGTGCCCGCACAGCGGCCCGAGAATGAAATGCACCTTTTCCTGATGCACGACGCGCCGCGCCTGCGTGAGGGCCTGATCGGGGTTGCACGTCGTATCGGCCGTCACAAGCTCGACCTTGCGCCCGCCGGCCTGGAAGTTGGACTGCTCCCACAGCAGCTTCAGGCCATCGTCCATGTCCTTTCCCGGCGTCGCCAGCGGACCGGTGAGCGGCACAAGGACGCCGATTTTTATGGAGCTGTTGCTCTGGGCACTGACGGCGCCGGATCCGATCGCGAGTGCAACAAGGCCCGCGCCGATGACGCACACCAAACTGAGCTGCTTACGTTGCTTGGACATAATCCCTTCCCCGAAGATTTTTTTATCGCCACCATTCGTCGCGTGGCGACGATGCAATAGCTGTAGCAAACTGTTAGCATGCACCAAACAGACTGTATACCGATGCAGGGGCGAAAGACCGCATTGCCTGATCGGCACAACGGCCCACTCTCGCGAACGGTCGACGCGTGCAAAAAGATCTGTGACCGGAGGAGACATGTGGCAACGCGGGAGCAAGAACGGGAAGCCTGAAACATCGCCATCCGCATCTGCAGCAGCCGGCCTTCGTTTCGGCAAGGCCCAGTCGGCTTCGCGCCTGGAGGATGTCCCCCTCATCACCGGCGCTGGCCGATTTACCGACGACTTGGATCTGTCAGGGCAGGCGCATGGCGTCTTCGTGCGCTCGACCTTCGGCCATGCCGACATCGTCTCGGTGGATACTTCTGTTGCGGCTGGAATGCCGGGTGTTCTTGCCGTCATAACTGGCCAGGAGCTGGTCGACGCGGGCATCGGCCCCATTCCCCCGCTGGCGATCTTTACGGGTCGGGATGGTCAGCCCATGGTCTCAGCCAGCATGCCGGTCCTGGCTGCGACCCGCGTGCGTTATGTCGGCGAGCCGGTGGCCCTCGTTGTCGCCGAGACGGTGGCCCAGGCGCTCGACGCAGCTGAAGCCGTAGCGGTCGAGTACCGGCAGCTCCCGGCCGTCAGCGACGTCACACGCGCGATGTCGCAGGACGCACCGCGAATTTGGCCGGAGGCTTCCAGCAACATCGTCCTCGACTGGGAGGAAGGCGACGCCGCCGGCGTCGATGCGGCCTTTGCCCGCGCTGCGCATGTCGAGCGTGTGCGTCTGCTCGACACGCGGCTGGCGCCGAGTGCCATGGAGCCGCGCGCTGCGCTCGCAACGTACGACCCTGCAGTCTGAGCGCTACACACTCATGGCGCCTACGCAGGGCGTGGCGGTGGTGCGCAAGATCCTGACCGAGGCCGTCTTCAAGGTTCCCACCGAAAAAATACGGGTGCTCACGCACGATGTCGGCGGCGGTTTCGGCATGAAGGTGCAGACCTACTCTGAGTATGCCGCCCTGCTCTATGCCGCGCGCCGCACCGCCCGGCCCGTGAAATGGACCGCCACCCGGCTGGAAAGCTTTCTCGCCGACACCCACGGCCGCGACGGCGTGCTCGAGGGTGAGCTCGCACTCGACGCCGACGGCCGCTTCCTGGCGCTCAAGGCGCGCACCTACGTCGGCATCGGCGCCTACACGACGACCTACGTCGCCATCATCACGACCTGGAATACCAAGAACTGCCTGTCGAGCGTCTATGCCTTCCCGTCGATCTACTTCAATACCAAGGTGGTGCTCACCAACGCTGCGCCGATGGGCCCGTACCGCGGAGCCGGACGTCCGGAAGCTCTCTATCTGATCGAAAGCCTGATCGATCGGGCCGCGCGCGCCATGAAGATCGATCGCGCGGAACTGCGGCGGCGGAACATGATCGCGCCGGCCGCCATGCCCTACAAGACACCCAACGGACCGATCTACGACAGCGGCGACTTCGCTACGGTTCTCGACACGGCCTTGGCAAAATCAGGATGGGCCACCTTTCCATCCCGGCGCGCCGCTTCCGAGAGCGCGGGCAAGCTGCGCGGCATTGGTATTGGCTGTTTCCTGGAGGTTGCGGGCGGTATCCTCGAAGAAACCGTCGACCTGCGCTTCGAGGAAGGAGACAAGGTCACCGTGCGCACCGGCGTACAGGCGATGGGGCAGGGACACCTGTCGACGTTCGTGTCCTTGGTGGCAAAACGGCTCGGCATAGAGCACGGCGCCGTGCGACTGGTGGAAGGCGACAGCGACGAGGTCCCGGTCGGAACGCCAAGCGTCGCTTCCCGCTCGATAATGATGGCAGGCAGCGCCACCGCGCTTGCTTGCGACCAGGCGATCGAGAACGGCAAGGCCGGTGCGGCCCACCTGCTCGACGCCGGCGTGGGCGACATCGACTTCAACGATGGCGTTTTCCACGCGCGGGGAACCAACCGCACCATCCCGATCCTCGAGCTGGCCCGGCGCATGCGCAGCAAGGAGATGCCTGAAGCGCTGGCGGGCGGGATGGACAACGCCGCCAAGTTCGTCTCCCCGCAGATGAGCTTTCCCAACGGCTGTCACGTCTGCGAGGTCGAGATTGATCCCGACACAGGTGTTGTCAGCGTTGTCGGCTACACGGCGGTCGATGATGTCGGCAACATGCTGCAGGAAGCCATCGTGGAGGGCCAGATCCACGGCGGCATCGCCCAGGGCCTGGGCCAGGTGTTGGGTGAGCATGTGATCTATAGCGAGGACGGTCAGTTGCTGACGGCCTCGTTCATGGACTATTTCATGCCGCGCGCCACCGATGTACCGGCGTTGTCCGTGCATCACCACGTGGTGCCGTGCACGACCAACCCGCTCGGCGTCAAGGGCGCAGGGGAGTCGGGCGTTGCCGGCTCCCTGCCTTCCGGCGTCAGCGCCGTGCTCGATGCGTTGTCGTCGCGGGGCGTCACTCATCTCGACCTGCCGATGACGCCGCAGCGCATCTGGTCTGCTCTCCGAGACAAGCAAAGGGTAGGCGGAATGTAGCATGCGCTACTGATCTGCCGGCTGGGCCCAGCATCGCCGCTCTGGAGCGGCAAAAGCCTTCGTCAACAGCGTCCTGGTTTGTGCCTTGCATCGAGCGAAGCGGATGGATCGAGCCCGCAACGCAGCCAGCTGAGCGAACGGCTATTCGAGCTGTGCCGAGGATCATCATGTAGGACGTTTCAGTGGACGAGCGGTCTATGTCTGCTTCTGGCACAAAGCTGACATTGGTCGATTTGCTCCGGGATGTCTGCTTTCGGGGGCAAAGCGGACCGAATTCCGAGTGCGCAGTGACGTCAGCTTTTGACCCAAAGCGAACGAGACACAGATCTTTCTGCCTTTGACGCTCTCCCTTGGCTGATGCGCGCAGGAGTTGGCCTTGCCGCGGTCGTCTGCTCTAACATGAGCAGGCTCTGTCCGGGAGATCGCGCCAATGCCCCTTGTCGTTCGGCCTGCACGCGCTGAGGAACTACAGTGAGCGGAAGCGCTCGTCGTTCGGAGTATCAACGACCTGACCGAGCGTCACGGTTTTGGGCCCATGGCCACCTTGCGTCCCCCCGATTTCCAATTGTTTTCCCTGAAGGATGATGCCGACGGCGTGCGGGCGGCCGAGGCAGATTGTGACATCGTCGGCTTCGCCCTGAGTTGGGTGTGTGGCGACCTCTGGTTTCTGGCGGAGCTGTTCGTCGCACCCGGCCAACAAGGCCGCGGTGTCGGCAACGAACTGCTGACGCGAATCTTCGAGCACGCCAGGAAGGCAGGCGCGACCAACAAGAGCCTCATCACCTTCACGTTCAATGTCGTGTCGCAGGGATTGTACATCCGGCATGGCCTGTTTCCGCGGCTGCCGCTCTATTTCATCGGCGGCACACGCGACGCATTGGTGAGCCGCCTGCAAGGCGACAAGCTCCGCCGCACACCCATCGAACCGAACTGCGAGCGAGGGAAGAAGAGGTCGCCCTCGAATGGCAATGGCTGCATGACGCGTTGGACTCGGTGGCTCGTGTGGGAGCCGAACAGGGAGAGGCCGCAGCATTGCGATTGATGCAGCAGCAGGCGATGCGTGTTGGGCAGCGGCGCGTGGAGCTAAGAATGAGGTTCGCAGAGTTGGAAGGTCAGCCGCGCTGATGGGAATTTTGGCGATAGCCAAACCAGCGAAGGAATAAAACTGGCTTCTGGCCGTTGTTCCGCCGACCAGCTCAACCCCGCACCGAGCGAGGTCACAGTCGAAGGCGTCTCATTCCCGCATGAGGCGCCTTTTGCTTTTGCACTTCCACACACCGAGCCAAAAAACCGCGACCATCAATGTGGACGCTCCGTGTTCAGGGCCAATGCTTGTGGCGTTGCTTGATCTTGCATCCCAATTTGCCGCATTTGGGTTTGTCCCACTTGGATGGCGCCGCGCTGGGCTTCGCTGGGATATGGAGATCAGTAAACTGCACCTTTCCCGGTCCCATGCCAGACCCATGTGCCCCCGCGGCATTTGGAGTACCTTGCGCAAGAACCGTGGCGGCCAACGCTGCGGCGAGGCCAAGCGGTAGTGTTCGAAACATGACCGTGTCTCCTTCTTTGCGCTAGCAACCACGATTAGTCGCTGGGCACTGCGCAAAGGTTCACACGTAGGGCCAGTGGTGGGAGCGAACGCGATCATGAGGCGCGAGCCTGCATCCTCAAGCAAAGAGGCGAAGACAATCGAACGCCATCGACTGCCTTCGCCCAGTCTATCCGACTGCGGAGACGACCAATCGGGACAGCCGGACAGTATTAGTGATCGGTAAGGCTAGCTGGCTTCCGGCCTGTAAACGGAAAGGCCCGCCAGCATCTCTGCCAGCGGGCCTACCGAGTACGCAGCGAGCTTAGTTCACGTGACCGCCACGGCCGTCCTGGTCGAGCGTCTTGATCGAGAAGCCTTCGTAAGCCGCAGCCGGAGCAACGGTGCCAGCAACGAAGGACAAGGCGACAAGCGCAGAAAGAATGGTCTTCATGATCAATCTCCGAAGGTTTGTTTTTGCGAGCGAGGTTTACTGCCTCGTGATCACGAAATAGGAAGCTCCAGCTGTAGTGGAAGGCATGCTCGCAAGCGTGTGATAAACAGTGATCAGATCGGTCGCTGCGAAAAGAGAGGGCGCCTGTTGTGGGGAAGGCGCCCTTGAGTTGATCCGCCCGTGTGGCGAGCGGACAACGGACAACGACAACCGACCGGGCATATTCCTGGTTATCCACAGACGCGCAGCCCAAGTCATGAAACCATCATGGCGCCCATGCCGTTATGCGATCGGCCCACGGACACTCCCCCTCGTGTCCGTCCCCCAAGGGCCATAGCGTGGTGGCACCCTGTTCGTTCAGAGTCAGGGTGCCATTTGTTTAGCAAGTGGCGTAGACCTGGGATCAGTTCGGCCTACCAGCGCTTTATCCAAAACTCTCGGACAAATGCTATGACGAGGCCACTTGCTGTTGAAAGAGCGGCGACAGCAACGTTATCCCTACTGAGCACTCCGCCAGACCACAGCCATCTGCCGATAATGAAAAGGCCCGTGCCTACCATCAGCAAGACAATGGTCCGTGAGATTGTGCGTATGGAGGACATGGGGGTACAGCCAGCAGGTAGGAGGCGAGATGTGCGCTGCGCCCCTTTGAGAGCGCAAATTCCAGCGATCGGCTAGATCGGAAACAACGCCACTGCGCCCAATATGGCGAATGTACCCATTGCCCAAACGGCAAGAACCCACGAACTACTTGATGGTCCAATCATTTTCTTACTCCGCACACACCGGCACAATATGATGCCGACTGACCATTCGTAGCATGCTCAAATGCAGGACGCTATGTCTCAAAAGCCACGCGTCGCGGTCAACTACAAAGGCCCCCGGCAGCGTGGGGACCGATTAGTGCAAGCCGGGCACGAAGCCCTTCAATATCAGCGAGCAGACGGCTGCTGAACGCGAAACCGATCCCGATGCAAAGCAAGACGAGCCGCCAGTGAAACTGGATTGACGCCAGCGGTTCTCTCAGGAAGGGCGGTCCTTGTCGATCACTGCTTGGTCGGCGAGGCTTGCACCAGTTGCAGCACTTCGTCCTTGATCTTATCCCGCTCAAGGATGCCCTTCTTGGCCACGCTCAGCACCAAATGGGCCAGCCTGTAGCGTGCGGCTTCTACCGCACCAGCCCGCGCGCTAACCTCTGGTGCGATCTGTTCCCAGACATCATCGAAGGCCTGCCCGATGGCTTTCAATTGCGCCGGATCAAACGTAGCGCCTTCAATCAGTTGGCGGGCTTTCATGGCGGCGGCTAGAAGTGGCCCCTGTTTGCGGAAGACCAGTAAAGCTTAAGCCGCGTGGTATGCCAAGCTACTCTAGTTTCCTGCCAATGAAAAAGGGATGGGTGAGGTATTTCATTCTCGACCAGGGCGGCGACCCCCGTACCAAAACCGGGAGCGGTCCGGAGTTCGGTACCGTCGACAAGCACGGCAGCGTGTTCGCGGGCGAGCCGCGCCCCCGCGTCCTGCGCAAGTATGTCAAGGTCCGATAGGTCCTGGTGCGCGAGGTCCGCTCGCCTCAGGCCTCGCGCTACTGCCTGTTGTCACGCATCTGGTCGCTGGGCTTGACGTCCTGCGAGCGGCTGTAGATCGCGACGGCGACGATGAGGACCGCGGTGAGCACGCCGAACAGCGCCCGGTATGCGGTCTCCGTGCGCGCGCCGTCAGCCAGCGGCTCGAAGGCGCCGACGATGATGCCGGAGATCGACTGCATGCACGCAACGCCCAGCATCACCGCCGTGTTGATCGTTGAAATGCCGCGGCCGATCAGCCGGTCTGGAAAAACCCCGCGAGCATGCGTCAACACCATGGTGCTGGAGGCACTGAAGAAGCCGATGCCGATGATGGCGCAGATCGGCACCCACACCGGCGGCTGGGACGCAAGTGCCAGGACGGCGAGGATGCAAATATTCACCGACGTGCCGGCAAAGGCGATCCATTTACGCGTGTCGAGCAGACGGTCCAGCGGTCCGAAGGCGAGCATGCCCATCTGGTAGGCGACGACGGCGAGCAGCAGGACGTTGCCGGCCTCGATGGGGCTCAGGCCATGCACCTCGCGCAGGAACGGGCCGCCCCACAGGCCCTGCACCGTGAACGTGCAGGCGTAGTTGCAGAAGTTGAGCGCCAGGACGGGCTTCAAGCGGCGGTTGCCGAGCACCTCCATCAGGCCCTGAAGCATCTGGCGCGGCGGCTCAGGGGTGCGTGCCAGGAATGGGTGGCCGGGCGGAGCGTCGCGCACCACCAGCCACACCGCGATTGCGGCGAGCGCAGTGAAGGCGACGGCAACGCCGAACACCGCGCGCCAGCCGATGGCCTGCGCGGCCCAGGCTAGCGGCGTGGTGGCAACCAGATTGCCCAGCAAGCCGACGGACAGGACGATGGCGGTGAGGGTGGAGAACCGATCCGGCGGGAACCAGCGCGAGATCACCACCATGCTGCCGATGAGCATCACACCGAAGCCGGCGCCCATCAGCACGCGTCCCGTCAGCAGGATCGGCCAGGTCGGCGCCAGGGTGAAAACGACACCGCCCACGGTGGCGAGGAAAAGCATGCCGACCACGGTGCGGCGCGGGCCGTAGCGGTCGAACAGGAAGCCGCAGGGGATCTGCATGGCCGCGAAGCCGAAGAAGAACGCGCCCGTCAGCCCGCCCAGTGCTTCCGGTCCGATGGACAGGTCGCGCAGCAGGTCCAGGCCGATGGTGACGTTGGAGGCGCGGAAAAAATGGCTGGCGACGTAGGCTGTCGCTAACGTCATGACGATGATCAGGCCCCGCCGGTGGGGGAATAGGCGCCGCTCAGTGGACTGCATCGATGAAGGTGATGTCGTGCTTGTTGTTGAAACTGCTAAGCAGAACCCAGGGTCGCTACGTGAGGTGAGATATCCTCTAAGACAATAGAAAACCGGCCCTCGTCGGACCGGTTCAATGGCGCCTCGCCCCACCTCTCCGCGGCTGTCACTTCTTTTCGAGCATCTGCCTGATCATCTCCCTCATCGACCTCCGGCGGTTCGCCGAGGACGATGCGTTGCTCCGTCATGTGGAAGTTGGCTTGCTGCAGGTCGAGATCGGTCCGCAGGACGCCCGTTGCAAAGCTCTGCACCACTGACGCGCACAATGCATCACCGAATCCCGCGAATCTCCCGTCGGAATTCTGCTGCTTGTCGATTGCGCACTAGAGGCCTCTTTCGGAAGCGGCAGCAGGCGACCTTGCCCTTCACGCTGCTGCCTTAGGACGTCCAGCTCGCGCTCTCCGCCCTTGCTCGCCCCCAGGGCTGCAACTGCGCCGATTGCGAGCGCGCCTAAACAGCCTCCTATTCTATTTCAGATCTCTTTTCGCGCCTGTGCAATGATCTTCTCCAAGATTATGGGAAGATAAGATTTGTCGTTGATGGCAAGGTATGCTTTGGCGAACTCGTCCACCCTATGCTGGCCGAGGACATTTAAGCGCTCAGCAACTCTGGCTATATCACCATCGTATTTGAGCAGCGCGTGCCACTTCGCGCGATCGTAGTCTTCGGCTGTCAGGTTGTTTAGGCTGACTCCACTTTTCGATGGGGTCACGTCAATCATGGCTGAGTGACGAGGCGGAGAAACCATTCGACCCGTGTCGTCCTCCATACGAACCGATTGTTGCCCTGGAGTTGTGGAAACTTGAACAACGTTGGTAATGACTGTCCGGCGACGACTCCCGAACACTATTAAAAGCGTGCCGACAAAAATCAAAATGAGACCAATTGGAATACCAATAATAGTTAGACAGATCAGAAGTCCAACGACTACGAGTATTGCTCCAAGGATGCGCATCGAAAGCTCCTCTATCGTGGCAGCTTTAAAAGGCTAACAAGTTCTTCCAGCTCCGAAAGTGCAACTGCTTTTTCGCCTTCCCGGGCTGCCGGCTTGGCAGTTTTCATGACGCCCCCCTCCTCGCCCGACGTCTCTGCAGCCTTAGCGTGTTCTTCGGGATCAGTTAGAGGAGTAGTAAGTTCATCTTCATGCGATTGAGGCGCGCCCTCGTAGAGCTGAAGGGGAGATGCGACGACTTGGCTCCCTATTGCTGCTGGCTGATTGCCGAACGCACTCCTAACCTTCACAAGTTCTTCCAATTCAAAAAGTGCAGCTGCCCTTCCCTGCTCCCTGGCCGCCGGCGTTTTCGCAGCCTTTGCGCGTTCGTCGAGATCTGCCGGAGGATTGGCGGGCCCACTCTCATCCGATGCAAGCGCACCCTCGTGGGGCTGGGGCGGAAGGGTGACGACTTGGACCGGCTGGTTGCCCAACGCGCGCATGCGCCCAGCCATGATGCCCAGCGCAAGTGCGAGGACAACACCTATTGCCCCGGTTACTTTGGTGGATGCGGGCAGATCCGTAAACGTTGTCCACAACTGCTGCCCGGCGGTCTGCACTGATTGCAGCAAGGATGACATTAGGGCCAAGGCACGGCGGTAAGAGGAGGTTTCGACCCGCCACTGGTTTAGGAGCGAGCGGTTTTGATCAGAAGCGGCGGGAGAAGCAAGCGCCGCATCACAGGCCGAGGCGACCCCCTTTTGACAGGCCAGGTAATCGGCGTTGAATTTTTCTGCAATACTGCGCCAACTAGTGAGGTCAGAGCGATCTTGTTGGGTCGCGGCAGGAGATTGCAACGCCGCATCACAATTGGCGATGTGATATTGGCGGCACATTTCGCGCTCTTGGCTGAATTTGCGAAGCACTGCCAATTTTTGTTCTTCTATTTGGCGCTCGAGTTGGACGCGTGCCGCTTCCTGTCGAACTAAACGAGCCTGTTCCTCTTGTTGTCTCCGCCTTGCCTCAAGTTCTTCCAACGCTTTTCGCTCTTGTTCCGCTTTTTGTCTCGCATGCAGCGCGGTGCGTTCCTGCCGCTCACGCTCCGCATCGACGCGATCTTGCTCCTCTAACCGCCTCCGTTCTTCCTCTGCTCGTTGTTGCGCGACAATTGCAGCCTCATTGACCGTATCGCAAAAGCTGCGGACAATATGGCAGCCAGGGTTCCCTGCAGCTCTGCACTGACCGAGTGCATTTTGTTGCGCAGTCCTTACAGTCGGGCCGAAATCGAAACCGTTGCCCCCGGTTGAGCCGTACGCCAGAGCAAAACACGTATTATTGAACTGGCGTAAGATAAAACAATTGAAACCGTCACGCTGACAATTGCTTAAAGCTTCTTGCACTGCTTGCGCCTGGGTTGGAGAATTGAAAGAGAAACTATGAATGTAACCTCCGTTTGCCGTTGCTCCTTGCGCTAGCGCACTTTCGCAACGAGCCTCGGTTCCTACACACAATAGCGCTAACACAAGCAGTGTTCGGCGCATGACAGTTCCCCACAGCTAAGCTATGGCTGCGAATCTGCAGTCTGCAGAGGGGTTCGTCAAGGACACGACCTTGCTGAATGTCCTCTATTCGGCCGCAGGTCAGAGATTTAGGTCCAACTTGTTCGCAATCGATGAGGCAGAGAGGCCAAACCAGACGCAGTTGACGGAACGCCCAGGTGTCGATCGCTCCACACTCTCAGACGTTGTTCGTAGGTTGCAGAAAAGGCGTTAGCGGCAGCTTTCGGGGGTTCATCTGCCGTGCGTTTGACGCCGGCGGACCGGCAGATCCTGACCCACTTCTGAAGTCCACGCGGCGATGCACAAGGAGTACTGCCCGCGTTCCTAGGGGAACGGCAGTGCGCCTCCGCTCCGTTGTCGCGCCAGCGCCTGCACCATGGTGCGCCGTTCCTCCTGCGTGAGGGCTGGCAATGCGCGCATCATGGCCTGTTGCAGCTCTGACCTGATTGCGGCGGTATGTGTCTGCACGTCGGCGAAGCCACGCTCGATTGCAGCAGTGTCCAGTGTGGGGCGAGCCAATTCCTCGGTAAGTGCGGTGCGCGCCTTCTGCAAGGAGGCAAACTGCCGGCGCATCTGAGGCATCGCGGTGTTGATCTCCCGGCGGACCAGCTCGCGCTTTGCGTCCGGCAGTGGCGCGAGCATCGCATGAATGCTCCGCTTGGTCTGCGAGTCCTGTGTCGCCTCTCCCGTAACTCGCCCTGCGAGCACACCGCCGAAGAAGAGGTTTGCACCCAGCGATACGAAGAGCAGCACGGTGAGCATGCGGCGGTTATCAAGCCAAGTGGTCACAGTCCGATCTCCTGTAAGCTATTGGGCCCCAGCAAGAGCTGAGCCACGGCGCCGGCGTCAGAAGTGCCATGCACCTGGAAGTACCCGACGAGAAAGCCGAGAACCGCGCTCGCTGCCAAGGCTGCAGTCGCTTTGCCAAGGCGATGCCAGGCAGGCCGTGCCCGTGCATAGACTTGACGCACCCGGAGCGAATCTGCAGGCGCAAGCTCGAATGTGTCGAGGAACTGGTCGGTACGAGCTGCTTCGGCGAGGATCGCCAAGCCTTCCGATGTATTGCTGAACCGATCATACAGCGGTTGCTCGCGCTGCGGCCAGCGTCTCCGCTCGGCACCGTAGGCGGCGCTGCACTTTTTGAATCGATCAAGGTCCATGGGCTTTTCCCTATTGCAGATCGTCCCGCAGCCATTTCTTCAGCGTGGCGCGCCCGCGTGAAAGCAGCGATTCCAAGGCGCCTTCGCTTACCCCAAGCAGCGCCGCGGCCTCCGCCTGCGACCGCTCCTCGTAGTAGCAAAGAACAAGCGCCGCCCGTTGCCGGGGGGGAAGCCTGGCCAATGCCGCCCGCACGCGTGCATCGCGCTGCGAGCCCGACACACGTTCTTCGCTGTCGGGCGCTTCGTCCGCCAGTGTCTCGACAACCGCGCCGTCGAGCGGCTCGCTGGCCGCCGCGTTGCGGGCGCGGAGTTGGTCCATGCACAGGTTGTGCAGGACCCGGTATAGCCACGTGCTGAACTTGGCATTCGGCTCCCACCGCGCGGCACCGTGCCAGACGCGCAGGAAGGCCGTCTGCACCAAGTCCTCTGCCTCGTAGCGCGTGCCCAGCAAGCGGTCGGTGAAGCCGAGTGCCCAGCCGTAGTGGCGCTCGACGAGGCGGGCAAAGGCGTTGTGGTCGCGCCTGCCCACGGCCATCATCAACTCATGGTCGAGCGCGTCGTCCGGCGGTTTCATCGAACCCGCGAGTTGTGAGCAGGTTCAAGTCACCTGCCTTATCGAGTCACTATTCAACGTGCGATAAGCCATTTTCCTTCGGCTTCGTTTTCTTCTGGCCCGCAGAAGGAATTTCCACTCCGGCCCGTTGAATGATCCATGAGCATCGAACCCATCATCGCGGTCAATCGCTTCGGCCTGGGTGCCGCGCCAGGTGAACTCGCCGCCGCTGCCGCCGACCCGCGGAGCTGGCTGACCAAGCAGATCAAAGACGATGCGTTGCCCATCCCTGAGTTCGGCACGCTCGCAAGCTCCGGGGAGGGCCTGAAGGCCTACCCACGCTGGATCGCAAGCCTAGGGACGGCACGCAACGCCATGAGCGACGGGTCCGGGGCAGCCTCACGCACAGTGGAAGGGACGTTCCGCGAGCAGCTCGGCCCGATCATGCAAGCGGAAGTGTCGGCCTGGCTCGCCGCGGCGGCTTCGACGCCGACGCCTTTCCGGGAGCGCCTGGTCTGGTTCTGGTCGAACCATTTCACGGTGTCCGCGGAAAAGGCACTGGTGTTTGCACTCGTCGGCAGCTTCGAACGTGAAGCCATACGGCCGCACGTAGGCGGGCACTTTGCCGACATGCTCCTGGCCGCGAGCCGTCATCCGGCAATGATCCTCTACCTCGATAACCATCTCTCGGTGCGCAAGGGTTGGCGGGCGCGGGGGCTGCGCGCGAGCCGGAGCACTGCGTTTCCTGCACCCAGGGACCTGAACGAGAATCTCGCGCGCGAGATCCTGGAGCTGCATTCGCTGGGCGTGAACGGCGGCTACACCCAAGCGGACGTCACCGAGTTCGCACGTGTGCTCACCGGCTGGACTGTCCGCCCGACGATGTTTGACCTCAATGAGGTTAGCCCTGGCTTTGTGTTCGATCCCGAACGGCATGAGCCCGGACCAAGACATTTGCTCGGCAACAGGTATCCACAGGAAGGTATGGCGCAGGGCGAAGCGGTGCTGCGTGACATCGCCGTCCATCCGGCGACCGCCACGTTCGTCTCTACCAAGCTCGCGCGCCACTTCATCGCGGATGAGCCGCCGCCGGAGGCAGTCGCCCGCATCGCGCGCGCGTTCCGCGACTCGGGCGGCCACCTGCCCACGGTCTACGAAGCACTTCTCGATTGCCCGGAGGCATGGCAGCAACCGCTGGCCAAGCTGAAGTCACCGATCGAGTATGTGGTGTCGTGCCTGCGCGCGCTGCCCGGATTGCGCGCGGCCGATCCGCGTGGGCTCTACGGCACGCTTCGCGGCATGGGGCAGCGGCCTTTCTTCGCGCCGTCGCCGCAAGGCTGGCCCGATACGGCCGCGGCCTGGGCCGGCGGCGACGCACTCTGGAAACGCATCGAATGGGCTGGCATCGTCGCGGCGCGTATCGGCTCCCGCGTTGATCCCTTGCGCATTGCCGACGCGAGCTATGGCCCGGCACTGGGCGCGCCGACGCGGCACGCCCTAGCGCGCGCGGAAAGTCGGCAGCAGGGTATGGCGCTCTGGCTCGCCAGTCCGGAATTTCAGCGGAGGTAGGCATGAAAACACGTCGACAAGCACTGCGTATGTTCGGCGGTACCGCCGCGCTCATCGGCTTGCCCGGGCTTACGTTCTCCGCGGCGCCGCCGGAGCCTCGAGCGACCGATCGGCGTCTCGTGTTCATGTTTCTGCGCGGCGGGATGGATGGGCTCTCGGTTGTGGCCCCGTTCGGGGACTCGCAGTACGCCGCGCAGCGAGGCCCGCTCGCCGTCGCTTCGCCTGGCACGGCCGGCGGCGCACTCAATCTCGACGGCCACTTCGGCCTGAACCCGCATCTTACGGAGATGCACAAGCTCTTTACCGCGCGGGAGCTCACGGTGCTGCACGCCGTCGCGTCGCCCTACCGCGAGCGCTCGCATTTCGATGCGCAGAACCTGCTCGAGAACGGCATGATCAAACCCTTCGGCCGCGAGTCCGGGTGGCTCAATGTCGCGCTTGGTACGGCCGATCGCGGTAACGGCAGCACGCGCTCCGGCACCTTGGGCTTCGCCCTCGGACCGAACGTGCCGCTCGTGCTGCGCGGCCCGGCACAGATCGGTTCCTGGTCACCCTCCAAGCTGCCGGCACCCGATGCGGACCTGCTCGACAGGCTGGAAGCACTGTACCGCGATGACACGCTGCTCGGCCGATCCTTCGCCGTTGCGCGCGAAGCGCAAACCATGATGCATGGCCATGATCCCGGTGGCATGGGCAGTCGGGCGACGCCAGTCGTGGAGCTTGCCAAGGCAGCGGGAGAGATCCTCGGCAGGCCGGACGGCCCACGGGTCGCGACCATCGATTTCGGCGGGTGGGACACGCACATCAGCCAGCAGGGCGAGTACAGCCAGTTGACGCGCAATCTGCGCCTGCTCGACCGCTCCATCGCCACTCTCAAGACAACGCTCGGCCCAGTTTGGAGGCACACTGCGGTGCTCATCGTCACGGAGTTCGGTCGCGCCGTAGCGCCGAACGGCTCGGGCGGAACGGATCACGGGACGGGAGGAGCCGCTTTCGTCGCCGGCGGTGCCGTGCGGGGAGGACGTGTCATCTCGGATTGGCCGGGCCTTGGCCAACGCGCATTGTACGAAGAGCGCGACCTGCGTCCGACGCTCGACTTGCGTGCACTTTTCAAGGCGGCACTGGCTGCCCAGCTCGGGCTCGGCGAGGCCACGCTTGAGACAGAAGTGTTTCCGGATAGCCGCGCCGTGAGGCCGCTAGAAGGCGTCTTTGCCTAAGTGTTCGTTGCAGCGAGCCGACGAGGCCATCGGTAACGCTTCGACGCGGTTCCGGTGGACTACCTCCAGTGGGTCGTGGAGGGGAGCCATGACTTGAGTGACGATGTGCGCTTCACGGTATTGGCTGGAAAGGCGCGCCTGGGCTCACCGGCGCCGCACCCGACAAAGCGCCACGAACAGGGTCGTAATGTTCGGCGCATTCTGAACCTCGCGGCCAGCGAGTGGATGGATGATCAGGGTCTCACCTGGATTTTGACGCCGCCCAAGATCAAGCTACCTGCCTGACCGCCATAAGCGGCAGCCATATCCGCTCAATTGGGACGAGCAAGAGCGGTTGTTTCACGAGTTGCCAGAGCATCTGCGTGACATGGCCCTGTTTGCCGTCAACACCGGCTGCCGTGATTCCGAGGTCTGCAGCTTGCGCTGGGAATGGGAGGTCGTTGTGCCAGCAATGGCCACTTCGGTCTTCATAGTCCCGGGCAGCCGCGTCAAGAACGGCGCCGACCGGTTGGTTGTCCTCAACACAGTGGCGGCATCCGTGATCGGGCGGCGCCGCGGCCTGCATGATACGCACGTCTTTGCGTATCGTGATGCGCCGAGCGATCGCATGTTGACCTCGGCTTGGAAAAGAGCCCGTCTTTCGGACGGCTCTACCGCAAGTTCGCGTTCATGATCTGAAGCACACTTTTGGACGCCGCCTGCGCGCGGCCGGCGTGAGCTTCGAGGATCGCCAGGACCTGCTGGGGCATTGTTCGAGCCGAGTGACCACCCACTACTCCGCAGCCGAGTTGTCTCGCCTCATCGAGGCAGCAAACACGGTGTGCGGAAGCGGGAGTGAGCAGCCTGAACTCGTCGTGCTGCGCGGCACATTGCGCGACGAGTCCCGCAAATCTCCCGCAAAACGTTCCGTTGGTCGGGAGACTGCGTTGCTAAGTCCTTGAAGGACTTGGTAGCGGAGGCCGGACTTGAACCGGCGACCTACGGATTATGATTGCGTCAGGGTTGTTGAAAAAACATCGATTTTATTGGCATTTTTGAATTCTGTTGTCGCTCTCTTGTCGCGAAGCGGACGGCGGAGGGCACGAAATTGGGCGTCAGGCAGCGCAAGTGGACGTGGAAGGGCAAAGAGAAATCAGCGTGGGTTGTCGAATACTTCGACCTCAAGGGTAAGCGTCGGCTGAAGACGTTTAGGACCAGGCGCGCGGCTGAGGGCTGGGCCGCAGAGACCCGCGTGAGCATCAAACGCGGCACACACATCGCCGACAGCGACAGCGCGACGGTCGCGGAAGCCGGCGAATTGTGGATGCAGACCGGCAAGGAAAACGGTTTGGTCCGGTCCTCTCTTAAGCAGAACCGCGAGCACTTGGACCTCCACATCGCCCCGTTCATTGGCGATGTGAAGCTGTCACAGCTCTCCGTGCCGTTCATCCGTGCCTTAGAAGGTAACTTGCGCGACGAGGGCCGCTCGCCCGCGCTCACGCGCAAGGTGCTATCGAGCCTCGGCGGCATCGTCGCCGAGGCTCAGGAGCGCGGGCTCGCCATGCACAACCCGGTGCGCGAGATGCGCGCCAACCGCGGCAAGCGGCGTACCAAAGCCACTCGCGAGCGTAGGAAGCCGCTCACCGTCGGCGTTGATATCCCCACACCGGCAGAGATCAAGGCGGTCCTGCACGCGGCCATGGGGTTTAGGCGTGCGTTCTTCTCGACCGCTGCACTCACCGGCTTGCGGGCGTCAGAGCTTCGTGGCCTCAGATGGCAGGACGTGGATCTTACCAAGGCCAGCATCACCGTGAGCCAGCGGGCCGACTTATGGGGCGGAATTGACCAGCCCAAGAGTGAGGCCGGGCATCGGACTGTGGCGGTGCCCATGCTCGTTGTGAACGCGCTTAAAGAGTGGAAGCTGGCCTGCCCATTGCGCCATACCGGCCGGAAGGATGCTGCCGGCGAGCCCATCAAGGAACTGCACTACGTGTTTCCCACCGGTAAGGGCCGGGCCGCCTCGCACTCCAACCTCGTGCAGCGCCAATGGTGGCCGTTGCAGGTTACCGCGGGTGTATCGACTCCGGTGATTGACGACGCTGGCAACCCGGTTATGGCGCTCGACGCGAAGGGCAATCCGTTCCTCGACGACAACGACAAGCCCATCCCGGCCATGAAGGCCAAATATAGTGGTCTGCACGCGCTGCGGCATTTCTTCTGCTCGTGGTGCGCGGCGCGCACCCAGGATGGCGGCCTCGGGCTGCCGCTTAAGACCGTGCAGGTCCGCATGGGTCACAGCACGCTCGCCATGACCGCCGATCGCTACGGCCACCTGTTCCCTTCTCAAGACGAAGCGGAGGTGTTGGCCGCTGGCGAGCGCGCGCTGATGGGTACCTGAGCGGTCAAGCGACCGCGTGCCAACGTGTAGCCTTGGAGCATCGCGCGAAGGCGACCCTGAATGACTTAGATGGCCGCCTTCTTCGTGCGGCGGCCGGGACAGTGCGGCTTCTCGACTGCTCGGCGCGCCGTTTCTCATCTTCTAGCCGAGCTAGACAACACGCCGGCAACGGCGCGGTCTGCGCGCCTCCCATCGTCCAGGCTACATCGCTCGGTTGCGAGCCAAACTTCGGTCTCGGGCGGTGACAGCCTAATAAGAGACGGAATGTCTTTCCTTGCTCCGAGGTGACAGGGAGTTCTGCGCCTTACAATGCGTTCGGGTCACTTGCAGACACTCCTATGCGATTCATTGCAGCGGTCATCGTTTGCTTCGGCTGTCTCGCTGCTGATGCGGTTGCGCAAGAGATCCCTGATTACGATACGCAAGCCTTCTGCGAACGACGCACGGGGGCCGATACCGCGGATAACACACGCTTTGCGGCGTGTCTCGTGATCGATCTTGGCCTTGCCGAGCTGGAGGACTACTGGCCAGAGGCGAATGAAACGATGCGGGTTGATTGCATCGAAGAAGCCAATCTTACAGAGAGCTATGTCGCATTGGCATCTTGCGTCATGGCCCATGTCCGCTAACACCGGCGCCGCTGAGAAACCAGCCGCAATGAACCAGCCACGTGAGTTCTCTGTCCTAAATTCGTTCGGTGATTCTAGACCACTCGCAAGCGAAACTTAGGCGCTTATTTCGCCGCCAACTGATCGGTCAGATCTTTTAGCCGGGCGACGCGCGCCCGCACCGTTTGTAAGTTCTCGCTAATACGCAGGTCGAGACATGCTTCGTCGTACAGCTCGTAGGCATCCGTCAGGATGCGATCCTCCAACTGATCAATTCTCATAAGTCACTCCATGATCCGGGTGAAAAGCCTATAGCGCAGTAATGCCGCAGTGTGGGTACATATAGATCAAAAATGGCCTCAGCGCGTTGGCTCGGTGGCGCTCTTCGATCTGTCGAGAACGGGGCAGTTCGACGTAGAACGCCTGGCTACATACGCGACCGAGACCCCATCTGAGCGGCGACACCGAACCGCAATCGGAACTTCATGAAGGTGGACGCATTAGAATGGGGCGCGCCGGGTGACAACCGGGCATAAGGGAGACGGTGGACGTAGCTGATTTTCCCGGTTTCTGGCTACGGCATCAACGCATTGGTACGCGTTTCGCCTAACCCCTTCCCGGCGTTGCCAGCCACGCCTCCGTAAACTCTCGCCCACGTTCAGTTGCGACCATCGCTGGCTCAACCTGTCGAAGTCGGCGCGAACTTCCCGCAGTTTGGCCAACGAATAAAGCGCGCGCTCGTCAGCGGACATGGCCTCCAGCATACTGCGGGCGGCCTTTTCCATTTCACGGGCCTTGGCGCGACGGCCAGGATCGGTCGATTGACTGAGCCAGTTGTGCCAGCAGATGTAGGATCAGCGAGCGCACCTGATAACTGGGTTTCGCTTGGAAGCGTCGCCAACGACTACGTCAATCATGAGATCCACAATCGAGCCGGTCAGAACGTCGGCAGGCCGCTTTACGAGTCGTGATTGTCCCAACCAATTTCAAGGCTTTCCCGGATGCAAGCCTGTGCATCTGCATGCTGAGCTATCAACGAGAACAAGGACGCGAGGGTGGGGTGGAAAGGCCATGTGCCGTGGTATCATTTGGAGATTGTTTTGATCCGAAAGCTGTGGGTCGCTCGTTGTAAGGGTCGCTCAAATCAGCGCGAGGCGCGGTGAACGCTGTTGTGCCTCATGCTTGTGATGAAAGCCCCTTGTTGATCGATCTCGCTCTGCAAGGAGGAGGCGCTCACGGCGCATTCACGTGGGGGGTGCTGGACCGCCTGCTCGAGGAGCCCGTGCTGCGAATTGAGGGCATCTCCGGCACATCCGCTGGTGCCATGAACGCCGTTGTCTTGGCCGACGGCTACACTGCGGGCGGTCCGAACGGCGCAAGAACTGCGCTCCAGGAATTTTGGGCCCGTGTTTCTCAAGCCGCGCTGCTGAGCCCTTTCCGCCGCAGCCCTCTCGATATGCTGATGGGTCGGTGGACGATGGATTCATCGCCGGCGTTCCTCGCACTTGACCTGATGGCCCGCATGCTCTCGCCGTATGATCTCAACCCTCGCGGCGTCAATCCCCTGGATGACATTTTGACCGGGAGCATTGATTTCGCGCGCGTGGCGCGCGCCCCAATCCAATTGTTCGTAACCGCCACCAATGTGCACTCCGGACGCGGACGCGTGTTTCGAAACGCAGAGCTGACGTCCAATGTTCTTCTAGCCTCGGGCTGCCTGCCAACGCTGTTCCAGGCCATCGACATCGACGGCGAGCCGTACTGGGACGGCGGTTTTGCTGGCAATCCCACAATCACCCCCCTGGTACGCGAGTGCAGCGCGAGCGATACGATTATTGTGCAGGTCAACCCTATTGCACGCCCAGGGACGCCGCGTTCGGCGCGCGACATCATCAATCGAGTGAATGAAGTTTCATTCAACGCCACGCTGCTCAAGGAACTGCGCATGATGGCTGTCCTGCAACAAGTGGCCGATGCCGGCAACTGCGAGGGAAAACTCTGGGCCCGGATGCGCATCCACCGCATCGCCAGCACTTGGATGACGGAACTCGGCTATTCTTCCAAGCTCAACGCCGAATGGGAGTTTCTTTGCTTGCTGCGCGATGAAGGTCGGCGCTGCGCCGAAACTTTCTTGAAGGCCCACATCGCCGATCTCGGCCGTCGCTCCACCTTCGATCTTGACGAGCTGCTGGAGCAGGTTTGACGGCATGCCCCTGGACGGATCCTGCTGGGCTTGGCGCTGCTGATTGCGTTTGCGTACCGGCTAGTTACCGGCTCAGACGCTGTAGAGCGCGGGTTCGAAATCAGAAGCGGGCAGGCTTCGTGTCTACTGGATCTGTGGGGGTGCCGAACGAAAATCCCCTAACTATGCAGCCACTTGCTTCCCCAGGGCGGCGCGGAGTTCTCCTTCCTGTTTCTTGGAGAGCGAAGTTTTTAGAACCCGTGGCTTGAACGGTTCAATTTCTGGAAGAACCTTGTCAGGTGTTGAGCTCTTGATCAGCATAAATAGCGCCGAAGAGCCTTTAGGAATCGTTTTGCCAAGGTTTTTGATGAAGTCGTCGTTGATGCCGTAGTCGCTCAGCGAGCCAGACAATGCGCCAAAACCCGCGCCCGCCAGCCCGCCCATCGCCATCCCGGCGAGCGGATTTAGCAGCAGCAAGCCAGCGAGCGCACCAATCAGCATCCCTGTGCTTGCGCCGCTCGCCGCACCCAAGGTGGTTAAACTCAGCGCCTGTTTGATCTGGATTTTCCCAGCATCGGTGTGAACCACGATGCAAGCATCCTCCAAGTCTATGAGATGTTCCTTCTGCATGCTCCGCAGCTTGGTAAGAACGTCGTCGGCAGTGCTGGTACCGTCGAAGTCTAGGACTACGAGTTCGCTCATCACGCAGCTCCGATGGTTTGTCCGGTTTCCTGAACCTGGCAGCTCCCGGAGACGACCCGTCTTACGGGTCGTGCGAGTATTGCGTTTATCGCGCTCAGGTCGCTCAGGGGAAACCACTATCGCGCCCGCGGTGACTCCTGATTTGAGAGAAGGTGGGCAGAAAGTCGTCGCGCACCTCGCCGGAACGCAACATTATGGCGAAGGTGGATCAAGCGGATTCCTCAAAAAAACGTATCTGCCACTCTTCGCATCTATCACGGTTCATATGTCGGCAGATCCGAAATGTCCCACAGCACTTAATCTGATGGCGCTGATTGCCATTTTCACTGCCGCCTATTTCAGTCGCACAGTCTTCGCGCCCGTTGCCATGGCGCTCTTCAGCATAGCCATCGTGTGGCCGCTACAGAATTATCTCAACTCGCGCCTGCCGACCCTCCTTGCTCTGGCGATAGTGATGCTTCTCACCCTTGTCGTATTTGTGGCCTTTGCCTGGCTAATCGCGTGGGGCTTCGGGCGGGTAGGACAGTCGTTGGTCAGCGATGCGGCACGATTCCAGCTCCTCTATGACCAGGCAGAGGCATGGCTGGACGAGCATGGCATCGCCTTGGCAGGTTTGTGGGCTGAGCATTTCAATGTCCGATGGGTGGTGCGCGCCACTCAGGAGGTTACCGGGCGCGTGAGCACGACGATAGGGTTCTGGCTGGTCGTCTTTGTTTACATGATGCTTGGCCTGCTGGAGGTCGACGGCACCCGCAGCAAAATCCAGGCAATGGCGAACCGTGATGCCGCCCGCATTCTGGTCGACGGCAGCGAGGCGGCTGCCGCCAAACTGCGCAAGTACATGTTGGTCAGGACGCTGATGAGCGCGATAACTGGCGTACTGGTCTGGGCCTTCGCGACCCTCGCCGGATTGCATTTCGCGGCCGAATGGGGCGTTATCGCTTTCGCACTAAACTACGTGCCTTTTATTGGGCCGCTCATCGCAACCATGTTCCCGACGCTGTTCGCGTTGGCGCAGTTTGAATCGTGGCAGGCTGCCCTGGCAGTCTTCGCCTGCCTCAATATCATCCAGTTTGTCGTTGGTAGCTATATAGAACCGCGCGTCTCCGGCAGCGCGCTTGGCATCTCTCCCGCTGTCGTGCTGTTTGCCGTGTTCTTCTGGACTTTCCTGTGGGGTTTGTTCGGGGCCTTCATCGGAGTACCAATCACGCTCAGCCTACTAATCTTCTGCGCGCAGCACCCCTCAAGCCGCTGGATATCGGAGTTGCTGGGAGCGCCCGAAATCGCACCGGTGGCCGCGAAGCCATGGCTGAAACGCTTCAGACCTGCGCCTTAATCCCAGGGATGTCTACGCGCTGGGGCGTCAACAAGCAGAGCCGATTCTCAGGGTCCAGCCGCCAATGTGTGGATATAGAAGCATGTCGGATTGTCTTCGGTCGCTTCCATGACCGCAGAAGGCGCCGAAACGATCCGCAGCCTGCCGCACTCCCCAATCCAGTCGATATGCCGATGGCCATGCATCGTCACGACTTTGTCGCCCAGTTGCCAAAGCTGACGCACGAACCAGCTTCCATTGACGAGAGCGGTGCCAATCCGCTCCGAGAAGGCCGCGGCTGGCTTTGGATACTCCACAAGGTGGTGGTGGAGGGCCACGATCCATCTGGCGTTGGGAAACTGTGCAACTGCCGCCGCGAGCCCGCGTGCTTGCTGCGCCGGGATGAGTCCAAGTGCGTTGGTAAAGGAGAAATGCGTTTCTGCGGCCGAATTGAGCAGCACGACGCCCAGCCCGTCCTCGGTATCGGGCGGCAACACCATCGGAAACATGTCAGCCCAGAGGCGCCCCAATCCAGCCGACAGCCGCAGCGTTCCGACGTTTGCAAACGTGGCTATAACCTCGCGGTTGGAGGCCAGGGCGGAAGACAGTGTGTCGCCGATACGCCCCGTAGATGGATCGATCACCCGGACCTTGTCGCCCTGGACTGCAGCGATGGCCGAAAGGGCGCGCATCTGGCGCAGTCGTCTGCCGGGACTTGTGGGAAGTTCCAGTCGCGCTGGATTGGCCCTGTCGACGATGTTCACGTCGTGATTGCCCGGCAGCATGAACGTGAGCTGAGCCAGCCGCGGGTGGGTGGCTAACAGGGCGAGAAACTCGGCCCATTCTGCCGAGCGCCCAGCATCGGTGATGTCCCCTGTAATAAGGACTAGGTCGAGTGGTTGCTCGGCGTGAATTGCCTCGAGCCGGTCGAGCACACGCATCAGTCTCTCATTGCCGCGCGGCCCCGACCGCCCACTCTCGATGCGGAAGCCGTACCGCTCGCCGACAGCGTGCACGTCTGAAAGATGCGCCACGCGCCACGTACGACCTTTTGGCGGCCGGTCGAACGCCCCAAGGTTTCGCGGCTGATCCATCGTTGCATCGGCGATCCCCCACACAAGGGAGGCTGCCGCGAGATAGCTACCCAAGAGAACGATGGCGTTGGCGATTGCGGGCGCGATCAGCCGATGCGGCGAGGCCAGATCCGCGAGCCCACCAATCCAGCGCGAGGCCGGCCAGGCGAGCATTACGACCCACAGAGCTATTGCGCACAGTATAATTCCAGCACCCGTGGCTGTGGCGGCGTGCAAGCGGTTGCGCTGCTCGACACCGGCACGCAAGGAGATGAGTTTCTCGGCCACATGTCGCAAACTCTCGCGGCAAAGAGCGTAACCCGGTTGGATAACCAGCGCATTCAGCGACCAGAAAGCTTGCTCAACGGCGCGAAGCAGAGGCCGCCCACCACACCATCCGCATGCGACAACGACCGTGAGCAGAAGTAGCGGCCAAATCCCGCCAAGCGATCCTGCGATCTTGCTGGACAGGACCGCAATCCATCCCGAGACGATCAACGGAGCAAGGCCGAGAAGTATGCTGGGCAACGCGACGAGAAGAGCCCAGGCCAGCGCCAGTTTTGGCAGGCTGATCTCTGCCAAGAGACTGCCCGCGATACGAAGGAGCGACCGTTGTTTCGTGCTGGACGCGTCATCCTCCACGTCGCCTAGACGGGGATCGATGAGCACACTTGTCGAGGCGCCCTCCTCATCTCTCGGAGCAACTCCCGACTTTGGAATATGCAGCAAAATGTTACCGCTCCTAGCGCCGCCGCCCGTTGCGTTTGTCCCTGACTTGGAGTGCGGTGATCCTCGGCTTAATACGATTAGTTCTCTGCTCAATCATGGTTGTGGGGACTGAGCGCGCCATCGAAGCATCGCACAACTCCTGTCAACGCCATGAGGTAAGCGGGTCGCTCTCATTTGTTGCACGTCCGTTGCCTCTCGGCCTATCGGAACAAACCCTCATCCAGGTCCCAACGGGGGGCGCTCCGGCGCAAGCGGCGGGGCTGAGGTCATGCGGTGCAGTTCTATGGCTGTGGGTGGTTGCGGCGTGCAACCTTCGTAAATAACAACAGTGCGCCCACTGCGATGAGGAACAGGCCAAGCGAAATCTCCGACACCCGACCAGCGGAGCCACCATGTGCAGCCGTTAGACCGCCTAGTAGTACAAATCCCAGACCACCCACCTTCTTCAAAAGAAACATCGCGACAACTCACTTTCAAATCGAACTTTGTCGGCGTTGATCGTGTCCACCCTGACGGCCGTTTAACGCAAGACAGTGCATGACTTCGACCAGCCATACTCGGTATTGGCGCCTGCTAGTGCGGCGGCACAGTACCGTCTTGGGGAAGGCCATCATGGCATCGAACGATTGTCGCGGTGGTAGCCCCTCGCGCTGCAGTGGGCGCGACATTGCGCCGACGGTTTCTTCCAATAGCGCGTGCACCTCTGATAGCAACTCTGCCACCGCGCGCTTGCGCTCCGTCGCTGAGGAAGTTTTGAGTGGTTGCTTCCCCAAGCGCGATGATGCTCAGGACGACCATGATGCAGAACGCAGTTTGCGACATCCGCACTCCCGCCGACAGGCGTATGAAACATAGCTTTGGAATGCGTTCTGACCATTCGGCAATGTGCCAAACCACGGCACGGAGACTCCTGAGGTAGTACGCGGGTATTTGTGGTCTCAGGTATATTGCAATTGGAATGCCTAGTCCGCGCAAGGTCGGGCACGGACCCGTGAAATCCGGGTAGTAACCCCGATGGACCGCCCAAGTCTCGGCGTGTCGATTCCCAGCAGAGTTTCGAGAAGTCGTCGCCGCGTTCGCGGCCAACGCGCCGTTACACGGAGCGAAATCATGTCGATGTCACTGGAAGTCGCCTCTCAGGTGTTCCGCGATGAGATGCGCGAGGCAGTGAAGCGGCATTCGCTTTGGTATCTTGTCCAGAGCGCCTTGATGGTACTCGCCGGACTGCTCGCGCTGATCTATCCAGCCCTGTCATCGGTGGCGGTAGTGCGTTTCCTCGGATGGCTCTTGATTATCGCCGGAGTTTTGCAGGGCTTCAGCCTCATTGACGCGCGTAATGTGCCGCATTTCTGGATTCAGCTCGTCTCGGCAGCGTTGTTCACCATTGTCGGAATGCTTTTCCTGCGAGATACGGGGGTGGGCCTTCTCTCGCTTACGCTCATCCTGATCGTGTTCTTCCTGGTCGAAGGCTTCTCTAAAGTAATCTTCTCCTTGACCATACGACCCTTCCCAAACTGGGGTTGGGTGCTTGTCAGCGGTATCGTCGGAATCTTGCTGGCCTTCTATCTTTGGTCACAGCTTCCCACGGTTGCGGTGTGGGTTCTTGGCGCTTTGCTCGGCATCCAGTTGATCGTCGAGGGATTTGCTCTTGGCCAACTCGCCTGGCAGGTGCGCCGAACTTGAGATCCGCCAGGCGGCCGCAGCGGCTTCTCTAGCGCGCGGCCGGTTCAACCGACCTTGATCCCTCGATCGCCCAACGCATCAGCGCCCATGCGCTGCCGCCCGTTGCCATTCCGAGGAGGTAGATCACCGCAACGAGTAGCGCCAACGGCGCGCTCATCGAGAAACCGAGAAATGAGACGGTGACGCTTTGATGGTTCTGAACGGCAAAAGTCAGGGTTACCGCAGCCAGAGCCGCAATCACAGCCACATAGAACCACCGCATCATGCGTTCCTCGTCAGTTGCCGGTGAGCGCCATGCTGGGCTCGAAGGTGTTTTTGTAAATAAGTCCATCTTTCATGATGACGAGGAAGTTTTTCCCAGGATCCGCAATCAGCTCGATGTTTTCGATCGGATCACCATCGACGAGCAGCAGGTCAGCGAGTGCGCCTTCCTCGACCGTGCCCAGCTGGCCTGGGTAGGGATTGCGTTTGCCCGACAGCGCCAGCAGTCGTGCGTTTGTCCCAGTTGCCATGGTGAGAACTTCTGCCGGCGTGTACCAGCGCACGAGCTTGGTGAGCAATTCACCCTGACGCTTCGCCAGCTTCGCAGAGAATAGAATGTCCGTGCCAAATGCGGTCTTGATGTTGTACCTTTTCGCCAGCTCGAACGTTCTGTCCGTACCGGCGAACACCTCGAACGCCTTGGCTCGCTCTTGCGAGCCCACTGGAAACGCGTCGGCCAATTCATCGGGAAAAGCCTGCGTGCTCAGCCAAATGTCCTCCTCGGCCATCAGCTCGGCCGTTACTTCGTCCATCAGATGGCCGTGTTCGATGCATTTCACGCCTGCAGCAATCGAGCGCTGAATTGAAACGGGCGTATAGGCGTGCGTTGCAACGTACGTGCCCCAGTTTCTGGCCGCTTCAACGGCGGCCCGCAGTTCAGGCTCGGTGAAGGTGGATGCGTCGAGGGGGCTGTTGGGCGAGGCCACACCGCCGCCCGCCGTGAGCTTGATTTGGGAGGCGCCCTGCAGGAGCTGCTCGCGAACGCGCACACGGACTTCGTCCGGAGAATCAGCGATCATGGCCGCGCCGGTCCCCTCTCCGCGTGACTGCGGGTTGCCCAGAACGCGCGGCAACTCGAAGGGCTGGCGGAAATCTCCGTGACCGCTGGTGACGGTGATTGTCGCGCCGGACGGATAGATGCGCGGCCCTGGAAGCACGTGGTGGTCGATGGCGCGCTTGAGGCCGAATGCCGGCCCACCCATGTCACGAACCGTTGTAAAGCCCCGCAACAATGTGGCCGTAGCCTCGGCGCCGGCCTCCAGGTTGAGGTGGCCGACGTCTCCCGTCAGGAGTGCCGCGGGTGTCGGCCGCACGAGCATCGTGTGCCAGTGCATGTCGATCAGTCCAGGCATGAGTGTGCGTCCGCCACCGGCAATGGTTCGGGTGTTGGCGATGGAGTTTGTCGGTATCGGTTCGCGTGAAATTCTCTCGATCGTGTTCCCGCGAACGAGAACATTCATGGTGCCGCTTAACGCGTCGCTGCTGCCGCTAAAGACCCGAACATCCTGGAACAGTGTTGCAACGTTTTCCGGCGACGTTGCGCCTTGCGCGCGGATCGCTGTGCAAAACGCCGTTCCGAGAAAAGGCATCGTTGCCACAAACGTTCTACGGGAAAGGGATTTCATGGAGATGACCTTGGGAAATTGTAAGAATTTAGAGGGCCGTTCCGGTCCTTCCAACTGCCGCATCGTTCGCGGTCGCAGCTGACGTTTGTATCGGCAGAAGCCCGCGATCTTAAAGGGGCGATTGCGTACAGTAGCGGGCGGATGAGGTCTCGACGCCTGGCGATCGGCCGTTACGGCGCCGACGGCCTTGCGAACGCCATTTCCTCGGCAACTGCGCACTCGCCTAGAGTTGACCGTCAGCTTCCACAGCCGGCGGACATAGTAGCACTGCTGCGGGGCATGGTGGCTCCAGGCACAAACGTACCTTCGGGAGCGGACCGACCTTCTGCTAGCGGTACGCAGCCGACGCGGTGCGCACTAGATGCTGCCGGATAATTCCATCATCAAGCTGAAATCGCTCCATGACGTGCCGCCGTCCCTTACCGAACAAAGATGCCCATATCGAGCACAAGCCCGCTCGACCTGTCGGGCCGCGCGTGCAAGTAACCACTTGTGGTGGAGATGTTGCTGTGACCGAGGGTGGCCTGCACCTCCGGCAAGCTCGCGCCGCGGTCGATCGCGTGCGAACCGTGCGCATGCCTCAACCAGTGCGGTGAGATTGCCTGGTTGACGCCGGCCTTCGCAGCAGTGCGCTTCACCATGGCATGCACCGCGCGCTCGGTGAGTTGCCCGCCGTTCCTCCGGGTGCTTGGGAAGACCGGATCATTGGTGCCGGCATCGCCGCGCAGCGACAGGAGCGACCTGCTGACGACCTTGGGCAACAACACCTGGCGCACGACGCCGCTTTTGCCAGTGATCGAGAGTTGCACCCGTTCGCCGTCACGCGGCAACACGTCCGCCCAGGTTAGGGCAACAATCTCCGACACGCGCAAGCCGCCAGCGTAAGCCGTCTCAATCAGCACCCGGTCGCGCTTCGATGGTGCCGCCCGCACCAGCAGTGCAACCTCGGTCTCGCCGATGATGCGCTTGGCCAGGTTGGCGCCGCGATGGCCGGCATCGGAGCGAACCTTGATGCGGGCGCCGGCATTGAAGGGCGTGTAGCCCAGCGCTTGTGCGTACCCGAGCAGCGATTTTATCCGGAGCACGTACTGGCGCGCGGTGCTCTCTGCCGAGCCCGCGGTGACGGCGCGGAGCGCGTCGCGCACGTCCTCCACAGTAGCCTCGCGCAAGCTGACGGCTAGGTTCACCAGGAAGCGGCGCGCAGTGGCTTCGAAATTGCGCCGCGTGTGCGCCGAGTTCAACGAATTCGAGCCAGGATCCCAGAAGCTCCTCGTCGCTCTGGGCACGGGTTGCATGGGCGATGCTGACGACGCGATGCGGGACGGTGGCGGGGGCGGGGGCGTCTTGCGACATGGATAGCTCTTTTTCAGCATTCAATTCTGTTCTGATTATATAGATAATCAGAATAACTGGAAGCGGCATCTGAGAGGGAGAGTGGGACGAGGCTTTGTGGAGCAAAAGGCGCAGCGCTGACGGCAGAAACAGGTTTTCTGGGGGCTTCGTCGCTTGGCACAATGCGGACATTTGCAGCAGTCTTCGGGTCTGCTTTCGGGGTTGAAGCAGACATGCGAAGGCGTGTGCGTCACGTCCGCTCATGACCCAACTCGGAAATCTGGGCGGGCGCTCGTGACAACGCCCCCGTTGCTACGTTATCGACGCAAAATCTTAGAACTTCGCCGTCAGTCCGATGACGGGCCCATGTTGGAGGACGTCGTACTCGTACTTTGAGAGGCCGGAGCCCGTCTCATAATCTACGCTCAACAGGCGGTAGCCAAGAACGCCTCCATAGGTCACGCCGTGGCGGGTGGCTATGTCCCAGTTGTAGGCTGCCAGTACGTTCCAGGAAAATCTGCTACCCACGTCGAAGCCGCCGATGTCACCACGCAGCACGAGTTCCTGTCCCGGGGCCAGCTGGTGGCGCAGCCGGGCGCCGACGACGGGATCGATCCAATCGACCGAGCCCGAACGGGCGATCGCGCGGCTGCCGCTCAAAACGAGCCCGGTGGTGTCGAGAGTTCCCGTCAATGCCAGGCTCAGCGCGGCCTCCTGCCGCCAATATCTGGCGCCGACCAGAAGATCGATTGCCGACACGCCCGAGAAAGGACCGCCGCCGCCAGACCGCCATTTGGTGATCTCGTAGGTGCCGCCGACCTCGACTACGGTCTGGTCCAAATCAAGGCCAAGCGACGCGTCGAGGGTCAGCGCGCCGAAGCTTCGGGCACGGTTCACATCGATCCCGAACTTGGCAATGAAGATGTCGTTGTAGAAGGCCCAGGGACCGCGGCGGGCCTCGGCGTAACCCATCAACGGCACAGCGGCGAGGTGCTCAAGCACGTCGATCGGATTGGCGTCGATGTCCGCGGTGCGGCCCCTGACACCCGTCTCACCCCGCAGAAACGTCAGCCAGCCATAGGGCGTCACGCTAATGGTCCAAGCCCGCTGGTCCTCCGATGGCACGTGGGTTGGCGGCGTGGCGCCACCCAGATCTGCGGCAAGCGACGGCTGAAGCTGGCCAACGATTGCGCCAAGGAAACCTAGGACTGCCAAGCCAAGTTGCTGATTGAAATTGCGCATTGCCGGCCTCCTTGCTCGTCTTTGAGAGCGCGCGCGGCACTAACGGAGTCGACTGCTGGGTATGGTCACCTGTGATTCGCTGCAACTCACAATTGCGGTGCAGACCGCTGCGCGGAGCTTACCGGCTCAATCGATTGGAGCACGTTGTTGCCAGGCAACACCGATTGCATGCACACGGAAAGGGCGACGCAAGATCAATCCCTGTTTGTATCCCGCACCCTCGGCCGCGACGTTAACGCGGCCACAAAAAACCGGCTGTACGTCTCGCAAAATTCACCGCAAAGCCCGCGACCCTGCCTCGCTGCCGAGGTACCTCACCTTTACCTGATTGATCCTGCCGTTGAAAGCAAAGGGAGCCTTGTCAAAATAGTCGAGCGACACCGGCGAGCCGAGATCGGTGCCGATGTCGAGGCAGTCGTTGGCGGTGAAGAGCAGCGGAGCTGAGACCGGCACCTCACCCTTAGCGACGAGGACGCCGTTGACCTTCAAGGTTACGTTCAAAGGTCCAGCCGGCCTTGCGACAGCATAGGTTGTCTCAACCTCGATCCTGACCTTGCCGATCGGAAGCTTCTGATTTGAGACAATCTGCGTCCGCTGGATCAAAAACAGATTGTACTCATAATAGAGCATCCCATCCTTCACGTAGGTCGCAAGGCCGCCGGAGAACCCGCCGAGAGCGTAGAGCACGCCGTTGGCGTTTGCCGGAATCTCCGCCTCGATGGTAACGAGATTGTTCTTATTGCCGAGTGCGGGCGCGACGACCTCCGGCATCCGCGTCATATTGCCAGCGAAGGTCCACTCAGTGTAGGGCGGGGCGACCCGCAGTTCCGGATGCAGGACGACACTCCAGAGACCACCGCCGATCGGCAGCGCCTTGTTCCTGGTCGCCTCGATCAGGAACAATTGCTTTAGCTCATCGAGCTTCGCCGGCATTTCGGAGGCGAGATCGTTGGCTTGCGACCAGTCCTTTTCAAGATTGTAGAGTTCCCACTGGTCCTTATCGGGTGTCCATTCACGGATGCCGGGCGGCAGGCCCGGGACCCAAGGGGTGCGCGGACCAAAGGCCGACGCCATCCAGCCGTCGTGGTAGATGGCGCGGCTGCCCATAAACTCAAAATACTGCGTGCGCTTGCGTCCCGGCACCTTGGCGTCGCCGAACGCATAAGCGAGGCTCGTGCCGTCGAACGGGTCCTGCGGGATTCCATTCACGATGTTTGGTGGCGTGATTCCGACCACCTCGTAAATGGTGGGGACGATGTCGTTGACGTGGTGGAATTGTGGGCGCGCCGTCGCAT
Organism: uncultured Alphaproteobacteria bacterium; assembly: GCA_963814055.1. Taxonomy (GTDB): domain Bacteria; phylum Pseudomonadota; class Alphaproteobacteria; order Rhizobiales; family Hyphomicrobiaceae; genus AWTP1-13. The sequence continues at coordinate 132,490 of CAWFBJ010000017.1, read as the reverse complement.
CGGGCTTGATCCTGGCAGGCCAGCGCACCGCCAAGGGGTTGCGGGTACCGCCGAAGTGCGAGGCGATGATCTTCGTGTGCTTGTAAGGGGTACTGCCCGCCCATCCCCAGCCGGCATGATACATGCAGTCCGTCTTGGGCGAGCCGAGCACGTCGAGCCCGCCAAGCCCGTTCAACGCATCGATGTGCTGTTGGATGGTCGTGGGGATGCCGTTCTGTGCCAGCAGTTCGCTGATGCTGCCGTTCTGGCCTTCGGCCGACGAGCCGTTGTCGCCCCAAATGTAGAGAATGAGCGTGTTGTCGCCATGGTCAAGTCGTTCGATTTCATCGACGATGCGACCGATCTGGACGTCCACGTGTTCGGTAAAGCCGGCAAACACCTCCATCAGGCGGCGCTGGAACGGCTTTTCGTTCTCCGGAATGCTGTCCCAAGAGGCGAGGGATTCCGGCCGCTCCGTGAGCTGCGCATCCGGCGGAATCCAACCCTTCTCCTTGGCCCGCGCGAACGCGCGCTCCCTATACTTGTCCCAGCCGTCGTCAAACTTGCCTTTGTATTTGTCCGCCCACTCCCTCGTGATGTGAAATGGGCCATGGCTCGCGCCGGCCGCCCAATACATGAGAAACGGCTTGTCCGGCTGGAACGCCTTCTGATTGCGCAACCAGGTGATGGCGTCGTCGGCCAGATCCTCGCTCAGGTGATATTGCTTACCCGGGGCCGGCGGATTTGGGTGAACGACGGTGGTGTTGCGCACGAGATGAGGCTCGTAGTGCGACGCCTCGCCGGCGAGAAAACCGTAGAAGTATTCGAAGCCATAGCCGGACGGCCAGTACTCGAACGGGCCGGCGGCAGAGGTATCATTGGCTGGCGTGTTGTGCCACTTGCCCCAAGCGCCGGTCGCATAGCCGTAATTCTTGAGAACCTCAGCGACAGTCGCGCTCGACTTCGGGATGACACCGGAATAGCCGTCCCAGTCGTTGGCAAACTCCGTGATCTGGCCGCTGCCGACGCGGTGATGATTGCGTCCCGTTAGCAATGCGGCGCGGGTCGGCGAGCACGCCGCGGCGGTGTGGAACCGGTTGAAAGAAACGCCGCCCTTGGCGATGCGGTCGAGAGTTGGCGTGTTGATCTCGCCGCCGTAGGTGCTCGGCACGGCCGGACCCAGATCGTCGAGGATGACGATGAGGATGTTCGGGGCATTGGCCGACAGGCGGCGCACGGCGGGACGCGGGCTGTAGACAAACTCCTGCATGGTCCGGTTGGCAGTGCTTCCTGACGGATTGGACGGGAAAGGCAGAACCTCTTGGGCCTCTGCCGGGAGCACCGTGCTTGAAGCGGCAGCCGCCGCAATCAGTGACGTTCCCCCGAGCAGCAGGTCGCGGCGCTTAATTCCATCGCGGGGTAGTGGATTGCCTTGCGGCTTTTGGTCCGATCTGTCCTCGCTCATCTTCCTTTCCTCACTGCTGACTTAGGTGACTTGCGGCTAAAGCTACTGTCCGATGCGTGCGAAGGCGTGACGCATCGGGGCACTGGAAAGTTGCAGCAGTCCCGCGAACGGTCGGCTCAGTTCCAGAATAAGAAAGATCGCTCCCGAAACCGAAAGGGCGCATACGAAAAGAGCGCAGACGACCGTCGCGTTGGGTGGCGAAAAGAGTCCGAAGCTGGTGAACAGAACCGTGAGCCAGAACACGAGGATCATCAGGAATGGCAGCGGGACGACTCGGCTTTCGTTCTGCGCGGCGAGCAGCCAGCGGGTCTGGCCGAGTTCCTGAAGAAGCTGCAGCGTTTGAGATTGGAGCCTGCGCTGCATGTCGTTCTGTGGCGAGAGTTTTTGAACCGAGTCGTAGACCGTCCTACCGCCTGCCGTCGTATCCGGAGCGGTCAACGAGGAAGCTTGAGACGAATCCTGTGGCCAGATGCGGTCCAGCACGGCTGCGACCATGTGACGGAGCAAATCCCGAGCGCTTGCTGCCTCCGGTCCATATTGCGCCAGCCCCGCGTCGACTAGGATCAATTTGGCTGAGATTTGATCAAGGCCGTCACGCTGCGCATCGTACTGGCCCTTGGCCGAGGCGATAAGCAGGCCGAGGACGAGGGCAGCCATCGTCGCTAGCAGGCCCATTCCAAGCTTCACCACATCCTTGGAATCGTCGTTGAGATGGTCTGCAGGCAAAACGCGGCGAAGAACCATGCCAAACAGTGCGCCGCAGGACACACACGCGAAAACGATCCCAACTGTTGCCATGCTACTCAAGATTGCCGTCACCCAAGGTTGGTACTTCTCCCTGTGGGCCATTCTCATTGTTTTTCTTAGCCCGGATTAGGCATCGAAATCCGAGATGACTGGTCGAGGTATCGACAGGCTCGGCATGGCGCGCCGCGGGGCGATAGCGTTGGCAGTACTCCGGCGCGCACAGATGCGAACCGCCCTTGATCACCTTGCGTGGAATCCAAATCAGCGGCTGGCACGGGTCGTAGCTCTCGAACTCCCGTCCGCCGCGTGGATTCTCAGGAATGCAGCACGCCTTCGGCGCGTCGCGCTCGTGCTTGGGCGCGTACCAGTCGCTGGTCCATTCCCAAACGTTGCCGATCATGTCGTAGAGGCCATAGCCATTGGGAGGAAAGACATCGACCGGCGTCGTGCGCTCACAGCCGTGCATCGAGGCCTTCTGCTGGGGAAACTCGCCTTGCCACGTGTTCGCCATTGCGCGACCGCCGGGCATGAACTCCTCGCCCCAGGCGAACTCAGCGCCGTCGAGACCGCCGCGCGCGGCAAATTCCCACTCAGCCTCTGAGGGGAGTTCCTTGCCCACCCAACGCGCGTAGGCCTCCGCATCGCGATAAGCAATGTGCACGACCGGATGATCAGCGAGTCCGCTGATGGACGAACGCGGGCCGTAGGGCCTTCGCCAGTCGGCGCCGAACTTGAAATTCCACCATTGTGACCAGTCGCTCAGGTCGACCGCATGCTTCGGCGGCGTGAACACCAGCGAGCCGGCCTTGAGCATGTGCGGCAGCGCGCCGGGATAGTCTTCGGCTTTTGGCTTGATCTCCGCAAAGGTGACGTAGCCGGTAGCGTTGATGAATTTGCGAAACTCGCGGTTCGTCACCGGTATGCGGTCGATAAAAAACTCGTCCACCGTAACGCGATGAACAGGCGCTTCTTCCGCATAGTGCCGGTCGGAGCCCATTCGGAAGGTTCCACCGGGAATGAACAACATTCCTGGCGGGCACGGGCGATGCTGCCTTTCGCTTCGCCCTCCGCTCTCGATTAAACGGTCGAGCGCATGTTGCATGCTGTATACCCACGAAAGTGCAAGCGTCTCCCCAACAGCAGCGCGCGATGCGTCCGTGCACGAATGATCCGGCTAATCGTGTAGGTTGGGTATCGGTGAAAACCCTCAGCGGGGACCCGAACAAGCCCTACTCGCTAGCAGCCGCGGTCTTCGCGAATGTCCGCTTTCGGGGGCGAAGAAGACAATGTGCCAAAAGACAGAGCATGTCCGCTTTTGACCCAAAGCGGTCCCTCCCGCGCGTACCCCCGGTGCCAGAAAAGCTGACGCCGTCCACGCCTCTCGGGCGGCTGAACGATCGGCCAGACCAGCATGGCAACGTTGTTATCTCACCGGCAGGCCGGCCTTGCGCAGGCCGTCAAAGAAATGCTCGGCATCCTCGGGGCGCTTGAAACGACTGAATTGCCTCTGCGTACCGTCGATCGTGAACTTCGGGTCGAGCCGTAGGACCTCGGCTGCCTCCGCATGGGCCTCATCGAGCTGGCCCAATTGCGCGAGATTGGCCGCCAGCCAGACGTGTCCCATCCTCATGTTCGGAGCCCGGGCCGTACACTCGCGCAAGGGGGGCAGGGCTTGCCAATATTCTTTCAGCAAATAGCGGGCGAGCCCCAGCTGGCCCGGTGCCGATGGCCAGCAAAACGGGTCGTATCGCATGTGTGTCTCGATGACCCGGGTGGCCCTCGCGGGTTCTCCCGCGCGAAGCAGCGTCATCCCGAAGCGCCAATCCGTAAAATTGGGGTTCAGGGCAATGGCTTTCTCGAACTCGGCTATGGACTGCTCATGCTGGCCATCGAAGGTTAGCATTGTTCCGAGGTCAGCATGGGCGGTCGGGAGACTGGGATCGAGCTGAATGGCCGTCCGAGCGTGCCGAAGCGCACGCCCGAGGGCCGCGGGGCTCAAGCAATCTTCATCTAGCGCGTGGACCCAAGCAGTCAGGTGAGTATGTGCAAGCGTGGCATAGGCCCGAGCATAGTTTGGATCGAGCGAGATGGAGCGCTCGAGGAGCCGCCGCGCTTCATAGAGCTTGGCCACGTTGAACGGCGACCACATCCTGCTGTAAACGTCCGAAGCGCGCATGAAAAAGTCGTACGCCTGCCAGGTTGCCGGCGGCTTCAGCAGCGTGCGCTCAGCCTCGGCCTTGTTGACCTGGGCGACCAGGACCGCAACGATTGCCCGCGAAACCTCGTCCTGAACGGCGAAGACGTCCTTGAGCTCGCGGTCGTAGCGCTCGGCCCAACGGTGAGCGCCGGTAAGAGCATCGATAAGCTGCGCGCTGATGCGAACCCGGTCACCGGCGCGACGGATGCTGCCTTCGAGAACGTAGCGCACGCCGAGTTCGCGGCCGACCTGTCGTATGTCGGGTGATCTTCCTTTGTACTGGAAGCTCGAGTTGCGAGCGATCACGAAAAGCTCGGAGAAACGCGACAAAGCGGTGATGATGTCTTCGGTGATCCCGTCGCTGAAGTAGTCCTGGTCCCGGTCGCCGGTCATGTTGGTGAAGGCGAGAACCGCAATTGAGGGCTTGTCCGGGAGGGCGAGGTAGGGCGTCGGCGGTCGCAAGCTCGCGTCCGATCCGAGGCTCCCGCTGGCCGCCTCCTCACGCACCGTGCCTACGAAGCGGATGCCCTTCCGAGGCACTGTTTTGATGAGGCGCTGCGCCTTGCCGGTGTCGCCGATTGCATAGCGCGCTGCGTTGATGCGGGTCGTCATGGCCGACTCGGAGACGATGCGCCCGCTCCAGATGGAGGCGATCAGATCGTCCCTGCTGACCACGCGCTCGCGGTTTCGGATCAGGTGCTCGAGGAGATCGAAGGCTTGCGGCTCGAGCCGAACAACGTCGCCTCGCCGGCACAATTCCCGCCGGTCCGCGTCAAGAGCATAGTCTTCAAACAGATAGCGCATGCGCGGTCCGGACAGGGTGAGTGCCCCACCGCTGGTCAGCGTAGCATGCCCCGCGCGTAGCGGAAAAAGAAGCCCCTTGTAAGAAAAAAGAAGCTCGTCTGAAGGTGCAGACCGCCGCCGGCGGGCATCCTCACGCACTCGTACACGAGGTTCAAGTGCCGCCGGACGGGCTCGGTCGAGATCGACGCCGCACAGTTTGCGAGGAGGAACGGCCATGGTGCAACACGACACGATTTCTCGGCGTCGATTTGTTCAAGCGACCGCCGCAGGTTCATTGGCGCTGGCGGGGATCAGTCTAGGTCGCCCCGGCTGGGCCCAATCGGCAAAGCCGAACATCGTCTTCATCATGGCGGATGACCTCGGCTACGCCGACGTGGGCTGCTACGGCCAGCGCGACTACACGACGCCGAACATCGATCGGCTGGCCATCGAGGGCCTGAGGTTCACGCAGGCCTACTCCAATTCCCCCGACTGCTCTTCGACACGCGTTGCGCTCATCACCGGGCGTTATCAGGCTCGTTTGCCGGTCGGGCTCGAAGAACCCATTTCTCCGCGGACCCCGCAGAATATTGGCCTGCCGCCGAGCCACCCCACCCTGCCGTCACTGCTGAAGAAGGTGGGCTACGGCACCGCGCTGGTCGGCAAATGGCATCTCGGCTCGCTGCCGGACTTCAGTCCATTGAAGAGCGGGTACGATCAGTTCTTCGGAATCTTCGGGTGCTGTGCAGACTATTTCAACCATGGTGTGAACGCCCTCCAGGCCTACCAGCTCCCGATACCCGGGCTCGCGAGCCAACTCCACGAGCAGGAGGTCCCGGTTGAGCGAGTTGGCTACATGACGAACCTGCTCGGCGATCGGGCGGTCCAGATGATCGAGGGATACGCCAGGTCGAGAGAGCCGTTTTTGCTGAGCCTGCACTTCACGGCACCCCATTGGCCATGGGAAGGCCCTGATGACGAAGCCGAGTTCGAGGCGGATCCGGGATCTCCTGCATCGCGACGGCGGCACGCAGGGGACTTACGCAGCGATGGTGCAAAGCTTGGATGCCAACATCGGCCGCGTCATGCAGGCGCTCGATGCGAGCGGCCTCGCCGGCAACACCATCGTCGTCTTCACCAGCGACAATGGCGGCGAACGGTTCTCCAATACATGGCCGTTCTCCGGCATGAAGCAGGAGCTGCTCGAAGGCGGCCTTCGCATCCCGGCGATCGCGCGCTGGCCCGGACGGATCGCGGCGGGAGTCGTCTCCGACCAGGTCATGGCGACGATGGACTGGCTGCCGACGCTGCTGGCGGCCGCCGGCACCGCACCGGACGCAGCCTATGCATCCGACGGCGAAAACCTGGGGCCGATCGTGGCCGGCCGCGCGCCGCCGCACCCGCGCAAGCTCTATTGGCGGTACAAGTTCGGTTCACAGCGCGCTTTCCGCGACGGCAACTGGAAGTACCTGCGGATCCAAGGCAACGAATTTCTGTTCGACGTGGTTCAAGACCCGCGCGAGAGGGCCAACCTCAAGGATCGGGAGAGAGCCGTCTTCGATCGGCTGAAGGGCGACTGGGAGGCCTGGAACGGCACCATGCTGCCGGAACGCGCGCAGCCGGCGACTACCATCAATACGGGGAATTTTCTGGCCGATCACTACGGCGTCACCAACCCGCCGCCCGCGGCCCCGTCGGCCAGCCTGCCGAAGTGATGATGAGTGGGTGCAAGGCCGTCGCTATACGGACGCTCTGCACCCTCGCCGTCTGCCGCCTTCCGTGACGATTTTCGTCCGCTTTTTTGCATCTCTCCCAAATGACGCTGCAGTATCGCTCGATGTCTCCAATACGGACTGACCGTGCGCGGCATCGTCCGGTTGTGGCACAAAGCGGACGTCGGCCGGTCTGCTACGGGATGTCTGTTTCGGGAGGCGAAGCAGACAATGCCTCGAAGCCGCGTGACGCAGGACTTATCTTTTTGGCTGAGTTTGCCCGAAGAGTTCTCAGTTTAAGTACGTAGCCGGACGGCCTTGGCCAGGCGCTCAAGCTCAATGCCCACGGCCCTTGCAGCTAACTCCGCTGAAGTAAATCTGCGAATGGACAAGCCTGAGTTGCGAAGGTAACCACGTGACTGATTTGTGAGGTTCGCTACGGGTCCAATCGCGGACCATCTGCCCGACCTGGCCAACGCCCAAGATCCGCGCTCGTATCGGCACTCACTGATTTTTTCCCAGCCGTGCAAGGCGTTCTCCAAAGCGCGAAGCATTTCCTCACCCAGCTCGAAACCGTACGCACGATGAAGGCCTAGGCCAAAAGTTCGTCGTGACCACCTGCCTGGCGCAGTTTGAAATGCAAGGGCTTCGGCATTTGCTGCGCGAATCGAGAGATCGCGCAGCCGAGTTCGCCATGGAGAGTGATCGGTTATTCTACTTCTTGGCGACTGAAGCCAGCAGGTCGGCGCACGCCCGGCCAACGCCCCAATTTGTCTCCTTCGCGCCGGGCAACCCCGTCCAGCCACCTTTCTCGAGGAAACTGCCGCGCTCATAGTTGGTTGTGAGGTTTAGCAGTGCGGCTGTTTGTGTGGTGTCAGCAGATTTGAGAAATTGATCGACACAGAAAGGAGCAAGAGCGGCGATGACTTTCTTCTCGGACACCTCTTTTGCCATGCGCTCCGCCGAACTGGTGGTATGCCATCCGCCCCAATAGAATCCCACCATGAGCGTCAGTATCGCTCCGCCGACGGCACCCCAAATTGCAGGTTTGGTTTGAGATGGTATTTCCATGGCCTTTGGCCTTTCATGTTGGGAAGAGGAGAAATCCACTTCCAACCCTGGAGGTATACCACCTATCGGTGTTTTAACTCCGCGAAAGCTTTTCGCAGTGAATTTTGGACCCGTACATTTGATCAGACGAAGTTCCCTGCTCTCGCGGGGACTGATCTAGGTTAGGAGTGCAATGCTTTTGTACGCTAAGCGTTGCGCAATGGCGTGTACAATCGCTGGCAGAGGAAATGCTGATACTATTACCTGCCGATGTGAAGGTCATTGGAAACGGCATCAAACAGCGCCTTGAGGGTGTTGAGCAGGAACCTTTGCTTCCCGAGATGGAAGACCTGCTGCGAGATCTCGGCAAAGAGGTCGTGGCCGACCTCGGTGAAGCACTAGGCGCCAAAGACGATTAGGCGGCGATATTAACGACCGCAAGCAAACCCAAACGCGCATGAGATGAAGCAAAACAAAGTCAACCGGCTCGTCGAGTTGATGTTCGCATGCGCGCTTGCTGTGATAGTCGGGGCGTGGCTCCTTGCCTTCGCGACCGTCTGGTTGTGGACGGCGTTGACCTAAAACCTGGATCCGTTTGGCCTAGCGCCGCCGTACCAGTTAAGTCAGTTCGAAATCGGTCGGCTCGCAAGCAATCCCACGACGGTTGCCACCAGCACCGATGAACTCGCGGGTTTGTTTACATGCGTACCCGCGTTGCACGTCGCGCCAAGCTGGTTGAAGCCACTGTAGGTGACAAACGGGACGTTTCGTGTCGTCAAGCGCCCGCAAAGCTCGGCGCTGTTACCATCGCCAAGTGCGTGGTCCACGATGGCTGCCGACAGGCTTGGTTCCTCAACCTCGACAAGGGCAGCAGTCAGAGTGCGGGCGATGATTGCCATCGCTCCAGCGTCTTCGAAGGCATCTTTTATATCCAGAGCAATAAGCGGTTCATCCTCGACGATGAGGATGACGCGTCCGACTAACGGACGATCCATAGGGTAGCCTTGTTGGCGCGGCTAAGCGCAACTGCCGGAGGCAGATCGGCCCTATACGGTGGCGGCCGCGAGTGTCCCGAGCGTCGATCAATCCTCAAGGGCTCGCAACAAGCGCAATGATCGACTGGGAGGCAAAGCCCGCGAAGCTAAGGCGGGCTCGGTGCTGCGTGAGTACAAGCCTTAGCACGGTTGGGTCGACAACCTACAAACAAAGGCGTGACCGTCTAGACGGCGCGCTTTGCGAGCCTGACCGCGATCCAATCAAACCAAAAAGATCGTTACTGCTTCCACTACACCTACATTATCCAGCACGCTCAGAATGTCTGCTTTCAGGGGCAAAGCAGACATTCCGGAATAGGGTCGCCGATGTCCGCTTCTGACCCAAACCGGACATTTAAAAAGACCGGTGCTATATTTCGCGTGCGCGATCATCTCTCGCGCTCGCTCGCCTTCAGTCCGGCGTTGGGGAGAAATATCCGGGCTACCTCATGACTTGAGCAAGGCGCCGCCCGGCACCAAGCAACTGGGAGGAAACGCATGAAAGGCCTTCTGGCATCATTGATCGTCGCTCTCGCCGCGCTTTGCTCCGGTGCGGCAACTGCCCAGGACAAATGGCCTTCGCGACCGGTCACGGTGATCGTTCCTTTCGCAGCTGGCGGTAACACCGACGTCATGGCACGTATCTTCGCCGAACACCTCGGCAAGCGCCTCGGCCAACAGTTTGTCATCGAGAACAAAGCGGGCGCGGGTGGCGTCACAGGCCTCAACTCCGCAGTCAAGTCTGCACCCGACGGCTACACGATCGCAGTTGCCACTTCGGGCGGCATTGCCATCAATCCTGTCCTGCTCAAGGAGAAAATTCCCTTCAACGTCGACAAGGACTTTACGTACCTCTATGGCATGGCCGCGTTGGCAAACATCTGGATCGTCACGCCTTCTGTTCCCGTCAACAACTTGACGGAGCTGATCGCCTGGCTGAAGGCGAACCCCGGCACACCATATGCGACGTCGGGAATTGGCACGACGCAGCATTTGTGTGGCGAGATGCTGGCCAATGCGGCCGGGGTCAAGATGGCACCTGTTTCCTACCGCGCGTCCAACCAGTCGATTCAGGACTTAATCGGCGGTCAGATCAACGTTGCGTGCGACAACTTCCCGGTCGCCATCGAGCAGGTGCGTGCCGGCAAGTTACGCGCAATCGCTATCACGTCGCCAGGCCGCTACGCGCTGGCTCCGGAAATTCAGCCGATCGGTGAGACCATCGCCGGTCTCGAGCAGATGCCCGCATTCGGCTGGGTCGGTCCAGCCAACATGCCAGCCGACATCGTCAACAAGCTAATCGATGAACTTGTTGCTGTTGGCAAGGATGAGGCTGTCCGCGTTGCATTGGTCAAGTTCGGCGTTGTGCAGACGGAATTGCCGGGCCCGGCCTACGAGGAATCCTTGAAAAGGGAGCGCGCCACGTACGCTAGCATCATCGAGAAAGCGGGCATAAAGGCGCCGTAGTGGGACCTCTTGGCGCCTAGCGAGAGGCATTGTCATATGTGAAAGCCCTCGAACCGGCTGATCAGCCCTAGCAGCATGTCGGGGGCGCGGTGTCCCTTAAGAAGTGACGTCGAGGTCGTCGCGGTAGACCAGCTTCGGCAAACCAGTCGACGAGCGGTAATCATCTGAGTGCGGAACACGAGGACAACAATATGGGGCTGAAGCCAAATACCCGCGACAAGCTCAAAACTGTCAGCACTGCCACCATAAGCACCGCACTATACAAACGCGGCTTTCGCAAACAGATGGTCCAAGACGTGGGACCGCTCGATCCTTCGAAGTCGACCATGGTCGGCGAGGCCTACACGCTGCGCTACATCCCAGCGCGAGAAGACCTGAATCCAATCTCCGTCTTCCTTGACCACAGCCACCCTCAAAGGAAGGCGATCGAGGAATGTCCGCCGGGCGCGGTCATGGTGATTGACAGCCGCAAAGATCCGCGTGCGGCTTCCGCCGGTGCGATCTTGGCGACGAGACTGATGGTGCGAGGCGGAGCAGGCATTGTCACTGATGGCGGATTCCGGGATGCAGGGGACATAACCAAACTGGCCATGCCCGCCTTCCATGCCCGCCCGTCGGCACCGACCAATCTGACGTTGCACCAAGCGATCGATATCAACGTGCCGATTGGCTGTGGCGATGCCCCAGTGTTCCCGGGGGACGCCATCGTCGGTGATTGTGATGGGGTCGTCGTGATCCCTGCGCATTTAGCCGACGAAATCGCCGACGAGGCAGTCGAGATGACGGCCTACGAGGATTTCGTAGCCGAGAAGGTGCTGGAGGGGCGCTCTATCCTTGGTCTCTATCCCGCAACAGATGACAAGAGCCGCGAGGATTTTGCCGTGTGGCGTAAGATAAAAGGACGCTGATGGGAGCGGTGTCAGTGTGCTTGAACAATCGCCTTTGGATTGCACTTGCTGCACATGCTCAGGTCGGGTGCTGGCACAAAGCGGACATTGCCTGGGATGCTTTGGAATGTCCGCTTTCAGGGGCAAAGCAGACGTTCCGAAAAAGGCTCACCGACGTCCGCTTCTGACCCCAACCGGACGACGAAGTTTACCGCGCACCCAGGCGCCGCAGGCGATCCGAGGCTTCGGCAGCTCCGAGTTCGCGCGCTTTCTCGTACCACTTCTTCGCCGCCTCGACGTCGGGCTCGATGCCAACGACCCTCCGCTTGGTCAGCTCGTCGGGATCGTAGGTATCCGCGAGCGCAACCGCGCTCTGCGCCAGGCCGATCCCCGCCGCGCGTTCAAAGAACCTCCGGGCAGCGTAGATGTTGCCACGCTCCAGCTGCTCCTGACCCTTGGCATGCAGGCCGAGTGCGCGTTCAAGTTCGGCTGGAGCAAGCATTCGAACCACGCCGGCCACAGCGGGAGGCGACTGCGCTTCGTGGGCACTGGGCCCGGCCGGGGCAGCGACGACAACCAGCACCGTTCTCGCCTCTGCAAGTATGGTGCCGTCGACGGTCACGAGGCTGATCGCAATGTCCGACTGCCCCTGCAGTCCGGTCGGCAGGATGATGGTGAGGTTGGGCAAGGCCGTCAGCGGAACGGCCCAGGCCCCCGGAGCAATGACGTGGCCCTCGGTGAGGGCAACCGTCGGAGGCAGGCCGCGAATGCGGATGAAGCTGTTGGCCGCGATCGCCTCGCGCGGTCCGACCTGGATTACGAGCCGCGTATTGGAGGTTGGCTCGGCCTGCGTCATCGGGGCGACACGGATCACCACGCGCTGTGGCTGCTGCGCTTGGGCTCGCCACCCCTGCGGCTCAGAAACGATGGCCGCAAAGGCGCATAGAGTCAGGGCGATGCCAATGCTGGAAAGGACCCTGCCGGGCGGCCGCGTGCCACCCACGCCGGCTCCCCCCGCGTGCGGCGTGGCAGCAGACTTGTCGCACCGGGGCATAGGCCCGAACAGCGGCACGTATCTCCCCAGTCACTTGCCGTGCGGACACTTGTCCGACTGGCGCGAGCCGCCCGACACGGCGTGCGCCGTCACTGCTTTTCCCGGTTCTTGCTCCACTCAAGGAATTGCTGGAACAAGCGCTCCTGTTCGGCCGCGCTCTTGGGCGCCGCACGGCCAGCCTGCGCCCTCGCCAGCGCCGGATCGACGCCGGCGGACTTGGCCGCGATCTTGTCCAATTGCTCCTGAGCGGGCGGAAAGCGCGTCCAGCCAGGGACGGTACCGGCCAAGTTGATCTGCTTCCAGCCTGGCTGGTAGGGCGGAGCGCGCAGCTTGTCGAAGCGGTCGAACAGATACTCCACGAAGCGCACGCAGCGCCGGTAGCGTTCCGCGTGTGTGTCCTTGTTCCAGTTGTAGACGGCGAGCAGGGCCGGGACCGAAATCGTCTCGATGGGCTGGCCTTGCGGGATCAGGTTCGGGTAATCCGCGGATGTGAGCTCGGCGGGGACATAATAGTCCTCGAACTTCGACGTGAACTCCAGCGGCAGGAAATGAAAGCCCGGCTCGGGCTTCATCTTGATGAACAGATCGTTCGGCTTGCCTACGACGTGGACGAGGGCAGCGATCTCGCCATTGCGCATTTTCTCAACTGCGATGGAGTTGTTGAGAAAAAGCCGCTCCACTTTGATGCCGAGACGATCGAAGACGATGCCCCCAGTGTAGTTCGCCGCGCTGCCGACCGTATTGAAGTTGACCGTCTTCCCCGCCAGATCCGCTAAGGACCTGATCTCCGGCCGGGCCAAGATGTGCACCTCGCCCTGGAACATCGGGATGACGTAGTTGACGCGGCGCTCGATGCCCGGGATCTTCTCTACGTTCTTGAAGTGATCCAGCACGTCGGCATACGTGATGGAAAAATCGACGCCCTTCAGATAGATCAGGTCGGTGACGTTACCGACGGCTCCGTAGCTGATGATCGGCAGAACACGCAGGTTGTCGGCGTCGTCGAGCGCCTTGCCGAGATCGGCAGCGTAGCGCACGAACGTACCCTCGAGCAGCCCGCCGGCGAGGCCGACCGTCCAGTTGTTGAGCCGCGCCGCCTTGGCGAGTTCCTCCTCGCTGACCGGCTTGGGGGGCAGCGGCTGCGCCCGCTTCGGGGCGCCTGCCTGGGCCACGACGAAACTGTCCACTGGGATCTGCGCGGCAACCTGTGGCGCCCACAGCAGGGCTGTAGCGAGGCACCAGATTGGGCCTGCAAAGCGGCGCATTCTTTTCCTCCCTTCCAAAGCTGCGTGCACCTTGTGCTGATGCGCGGCCTAAGATGAATCCTCTGCCCGGGCCGATACCCGCCTCCCGATCCCACCCTTTTGCCCTACAGTTGTCAGACGAGACCGAGGCATTTTTGCGGGCACAAGCCCCGGCACTAACTTTCGTCGGCAACTGAGGACCTCAGTGATCACAGTGATACGAGGGGATGCGCTCGGGCCGGCCGGTCGCATGCAAAGACATGTTGAGCGTCGTGCCGGCACACGGCGCCCGACAGGTGTGGCCTTCCGCGCGCCCGGCGTGAGCTACGCGGGCTCAGATAGCCGCGCTGACGCTTCGCCCGGCCGCCGGAATGTCCGCTTTCAGGGGTAAAGGAGACAACAAACAGGAGCCGCAACGGCGTCCGCTCTTGACCCGAAGCGGACGAACTTGCCTGACTTGAGATTTCGGTGTCGGGCGCCGAGCAGCCGTCAGCCGTGGGTGTCAGCCGAGTAGTCGCCAAGTGTGCAGGACGATCGTAACGATCACTTGGCAGGTTCCAACCCCTTTGCCTTGAGCACTGGCAAAGCCTCTTCCGAGGCAAGCAGCTTTATGAATGCTCCGCCAGCGTCCGCTTCCTTACTGGCTGAGACCACACCAGCTGCAAAGCCGCTGTAGTACTGCAGGTCTGGCGGGAGAGGTCCTACTAGGTCGACTCCAGAAACAACAAGAATGGAAGGGACGGAAAGCAGCACAATTTCCGCCTCGCCGCGAGCAACCGCCTCCGCACTGGGTGTACCTGCCGGCATGGATTTGAGCTTGGGTTTGATCTCCGCCGCGATGCCAAGCCGATCAAATAGGCCATTGAAGAACACTCCGCTCGCACCGTCACCTCCTGAGCGAAAGACCGCGGCCGGTAGTGCCCAAGCTCACTCTTTGCCGAGCCAGAGATCCTGCACCCAACGCTTGCCGAGGCACGCATTGCTGTTCGATTCCCTATGGTGTTTCCGTTTGTGCTCGATCAGACGTCGCGGCCATGATCGAATTGTGACCGCACCGTGTGTGCGCGATCTTGTCGTATTTCCTTTGAACCTCGTCTGGTACCCAGACTTCAGTGCAAGCTGGGGTTTCCTTCTCGGCGGTTTGTTTCTCGGTCTCGCCGCCGGTGTCGTGGCGGCGGCAGGATGGGCGTTCGAGAAGAGAGACGTACCATGTTCCGCATGTCGGTTCCCGCCTCTACGTGACGTAGCGCTTTTACCAGGTGCACGCGAAACGTAGGGGAGTAATGCGCCATGCACTACGATCACAGGCTGAGCCGTCGCAGTGGCCGGTATCGAGGTCGGACCGCCCGCAATGACTATGAGCAATCCTTCGACAACTTGAAGTCAGAGGTATGTTCGATTGCCTATGGCGATTCTCGTTCTCCCCGTACAAGACGCGGCCGAGTTCAGCTCGGCGGCTAATGTTATGCGGCACGACAGTCCGTCATCTGTTGTATGTTCCACGTGAAACTTTCAGTTCGGACTGCTTAGAACCTCAAGACGGTCACGCAAGGCCTTGGGACATCAACTGCCGCTCGCAAACTTTCGCCCGCTGCGCGGCCGACCCACCGTGGGCAGCGAATTTTGAACTCTGATTTTGCTGATAGATTCCACACCTAGACTGTCCAACCACTACCCCCTTGCGCTTGGACGGTCCACGCCCACGAGTTGGAAGCCACAGCGCCTGACGTGTGAGTATTGGGAGCAACGGTAAGCCCGGTTGATCTCCCTTTACAGTGTTGGCCCGAACTGGTTTCGTCGCCGTGTTGCACAGTTTATTGGGCTGCGGCCATTTCACTGACGAAGTGTGAATTGCGCCGCAACGCGGCCCCTGCGCGAGTTGTGCGCTTCTTCCGCCTTTTGCAGATATCCTTTCCTGAGCAGCGTGCTTATCGCATTGCGATACCGCTCCAGCGTCCAACTAGGCATCGTCTCGGCCTTGACCATTGCCTTAACGTTGAGGGCGAACGTCTCGCCGCGTAGAACAATTCGAGCTTGATGCTCTGCGCGTAGAAGCATCAGCAGGGCAACAGCATCGCCGCCATGGGGCTCTGCAACCAAGTCTTTGACTTGTTCAGCATCGATTGCCGCGACAGACCGAGAGCCTTGCCATCGAACCAACTTTCCAGCTTCCCAGTCTCTCCAAACGGCTAACGTTCTTCCATCAACCTCGGATTGATCAAGCGGCTCCAGCCCGCGGTCCGTTAAAGACAGGTTGAAAGTTTGCGCGCAGTCCAAGAGAGCTTCGTACGTTTCGCATGCCCAGGCCTGCTTGCATAAATAACGATTGAGTTCGAGTCCTCTGGAATAACTCCGCAGGAGTCCACCCTGACGCGGCGGGGGGGCAGTATTGTTACATTGGGTTGAGATCTTCAACCTGGGCTCCAGAACCGAAACGGGTTCTGGCCGAGGGTTTGAGCGATCTATCAAGCTTTGCAGAGCAGCCACGCTGAAAAGCGGTAAATGGCCTATGACCGTCTCATCGCAGCCATCCCACGAATATTCGAAAGCATTATCCTTCTCGTGGCAACTCGGCGGAGCCACTACAATCGACCTGCCGTGTTTTACATCGGCGTTGAGCCCATATGCCTTGAGGCTTTGCAAAGCGCCTAGGCTGCGTCCAACAGCTCGGTAGAGGAAGTGACAGCCGCGCTTCGTAAGAACTTTGCCTGGCGTATCTCCGAATATTTCAGCGATCCTTCCGCAAGCAGCGTCATCATCTCCATCTATGACAATTATGCCGTCACCACCTCGCTTTGTGCCACTTAGACTGGGTACGTACACGACGTCGGCTTCTGGACTGCGTGCAGCCCATTTATTGACTGTGGTAAGGCCAGGCGCGTTGCTCCACTTATTGAAGCCCGCCACAAGGGGGGACTTGCCATTGGCCGGCAGAACGGCAAACCCAGCGCGCCTCAACCTAGGTCCTGCGTCGCCAAAGATTGCGGCGCGTGACACACCTAATTTCGACGCCCTCGAGTTTGACGTGATCATGGCCAAATTTGTTCGTGATGGCAGCTAAGTCGATGAGCGAGGCCGCTGCATGTGCTTTTCCGCGGCAGCGAAAAGAGAGCGACGCATGCACTCGCTTCTCCCCGTGCCGAGGAAAAGGAACGAGCGTCCTAGCGCTGCTAACGATACCCGCGTCGCACACCCTTGTTTTTCGGCTTGGCTGCCGATTGCCCTCTTATTTGCGCGGTTTTCTCGCGCCAGTGCAAAAGTAGCGCGGTCTTGCTCGCCACGTAAACTCGGCCCTCGCGCCAACATGGGTAGTGCCCCTGATCCAGCAACCGCCGCGCTTCGCGTGCCGTCATGCAGGGGTCGATGAATTGTCCAATCGCTAGTGCACCTTCCAAACGGTCCTCGGCAATAGTCGCGAAATTACCGACGAGTTCCGAAGCAGGATGGTCACCGGCAATGGCCTTGACGGCCTGCAGCGACGCATAGGTTTCCATGGAGAACTACTCCCGTCGTTGAACAACGGAAGGCGACTTAGAGGACCGGCGCTGCCAATGCACGCGACAAATACGACAGATAGGACAAGTGTCTTCTACCTCACCGGCACCGGCCGGCAGCCCTTAGTATCGTCTTGTCAGATACGCGGAAGGGCATCAGTGGGTGGATGACGTCGCACAACTGCGTGGGCCGTAAGATTGCGCTATCGGGAATGCCCCTCGGAAAAGCACAGGCCAGCGCCCGTCTGGCGGCCTCTAACGCTGGAGCACCTTTCGCCCGCCGCTTTCTGCGGTGGGCCTGCTGCTCTTCTTCAAAAATCGCTTGGCCTAACGACCTAGCCTCTTCAAATTCCGGCCGCCATTTCGCAAGCATGGCTTCCTGCTCGACGTCCATCGCAAGGCCTTCCGCCTCAAGTTCGGCCATCGCCTCAGCGTTGTCTGCCAGCAACTCAACCAGAGGGTCAGAAAGCTGTGTGCCGCACTCGATCTCCCTTTCAAGGAGCTCGCTGAGATGCTCTTCAAAATTGCGGTGGGTCATACTGCCTCCAAGCGACGGAGCGCTATTGTCGCGCTGTTGTCGCAGGACGCAACGGTCGCTTGCGGTAACTCACTGATTTTTATCGTCTTCTGTCGTCGATATTTGCGACAACGTTTGGCAGGAAAAAGAGGGCTAAGCTATTGATTTAATTGGTAGCGGAGGCCGGACTTGAACCGGCGACCTACGGATTATGATTCCGCCGCTCTAACCAACTGAGCTACTCCGCCACAATCGTAGTGGGGCCTCCTGCTCCCTAGCCTGACGCCTGCGTCGCGACCGAACTAGAGCCTGAAGCGTGCGCGATATAAGGAGCGGTGCTCAGACCTGTCAAGGCAAGCTGGGGCGCGCAATCATTCTACAGAGCGTGGATACCAATCCTGAACCGCACGCCCCCCGGGCCCTGCACATTGTCGAAGGCCGACGATCGGCCCAACGTCTCTACGCGGCCACCCTCGCCTCGCTCGCCTTCTTGAAGCGCATCATCGTGAAGAGGCCCAAGGGGCGCAGACCGCGCTTTTCCAGCAACTGCAGGTCTTCGCACACCAGCACACGCTCCACGTCGAACACCGGGCGCCAGCCGAGCTTGTCGGCGAAAGGCGCCATGCGCCGCTCTACCCAGCCGCGCATGCCGTCGTCGGAGCTGAAGTGGTTCACGATCAGAACCTCTCCACCCGGGCGGCAAACGCGCGAGAGTTCGCGCATGACCTTCTCGGGGTCCGGCACGACTGTCATCACGTACATGGCGACGACGGTGTCGAAAGAGGCGTCGGGGAATTTCAAGTCGCCGGCATCCATCTCGTGGAGGCCGGTGACGTTCGTTAGTCTATCGACGGCCACACGCTCGCGCGCCTTGTCCAGCATCTCCGGCGACAGATCGATGCCAACGATCTCGAGACTGCGCCGATAGGCCGGCAGCGACAAGCCGGTGCCGACACCCACTTCCAGCACCCGTCCGTGCCGCTTGTTGATGATCTCGACCGCGTGCTTGCGCCCTTCGGACGCAACAATGCCGAAAGTCTTGTCGTAGACGGGAGCCCAGCGACGGTAGGCATTGCGGATGGCGTGCTCATCCATTTGCGTACCGCCCTTTGCGTCCGCGAAGCGCTTCAGTAGCTTCGGCGCCCGCTGTTCGACCGAACGCAGCATCGACTTCATGGCCAGTCTCTCCCTCAAGACACCAAATCAACCCTGCCGCATACGTACGGGTTCCCCCGCTGCAGCATCCAATCCCGCCCGTGCGTGCTCGGACTGCTCGCTCCGGCTCAAGGCGCGTTCGATCCAGCCGCCGCCCAACACCCGCGCACGCGATGATGTGTCTGCGTAGAACACGCAAGCTTGCCCTGCGGCGATACCATACTCCCCGTCGTGCAAGAGTACCTTGGCAGCGCCGCCTTGCGCAAATACCGTAGCCGGTTGCGGTCGCGCACTGGAGCGGATGCGCGCAGCGACATCAAGTCCAGCGTCGGGAATGGCCGAGTCGCCCAGCCAGTTGACGTCCCTCAGGCTGATCCAGTGCGCTCGCAGGCTTTCGCGCGGACCGACGACGACGCGCTTCCTGTCGGCATCGAGGCGAACCACATAGAGCGGTGCGGGTCCCGCAACGCCCAGCCCGCGGCGCTGGCCGACGGTATAATTAATGATCCCCTCATGGCGACCGAGCACGCCGCCATCGACATGCACGATATCGCCAGCCTCCGCAGCCCCGGGCTTCAGGCGCTCGACGATGCTCGTATACCGCCCCTGCGGAACGAAGCAGATGTCCTGACTGTCGGATTTGTCAGCTACCGGCAAATCAAAATCGCGGGCCAGGGCTCGCACCTCGCTCTTGGGCATGGCGCCGAGAGGGAACATCAGGGAGGCAAGCTGGGCGCGCGTTGTAGCAAAGAGAAAGTAGCTCTGGTCGCGATCGCCGTCACAGGCCCGATACAGTTCGGGTCCGGCTGCACCTGTCCGCAACTCGACATAATGCCCGGTAGCGAGCGCCTCGGCGTCGAGATCCTTCACCGTGGTCAGTAGCTCGCGGAACTTGATCTGCTGGTTGCAGGTAACACATGGAACTGGGGTTTCGCCGGCAACGTAACTTTCGGCAAAAGCCTGCATGACCGTAGCCTTGAAGCGCTGTTCGTAGTCCAGGACGTAGTGGGGGATGCCAAGCTTGTCGGCCACCCTGCGCGCATCGTGAATGTCCTGGCCGGCGCAACAGGTCCCCCGCCGCCCCACGGCCTCGCCATGGTCGTAAAGCTGCAAGGTGACGCCGATGACGTCGTTTCCTTGTTGCTTGAGCAAGGCAGCCGCCACCGACGAGTTGACGCCACCGGACATGGCAACGACGACGCGCCGCGCACGTGACGCAGACCGGCGCTTGCCGTTATGCGGCTGAATGGGACTGGCCATGGCGGAGCTTCAGGTTAACAGGCGATACATGGAGCCGAGCAAATTGGCCTTCCCCTGCGTGATCGCAGGCACTATGGCCGCGGCGGCGGGCACAATCAAGGCGAATGCGATGGGGCAGCAAAGCAAGCCGGTGATGACGTCCGCCCTTGCGCGCCCCATGCACAGTATCTCTCTGCAGCGAAGCCTTTCTGGTGGGAACAGCAACCGCTCTCCTCCATTCGATCAACAATCGTACCGGCATGGCACCTCTTTTTGTCGCCGCTACCCGAACCAGCCGCGAAGAATGAATTGGCGCTAAAGAATTCCCGCAACGGAGGCAAATTAACCATAACAATACCGAATATTGACCCAAGCGTTCGCCAAGTATTTACCTAATCGTTTAGGTCGATTTTAATCGCGTTGAGCTAAGGTGGTTGCAGGTCTGACAGAGTGTAACGAGTATCATGACCGAACAACAGTATAGAGCGCGCGTGCGCTATGTCATCGGCCCCGATGGCAGTCCGCTCACGGTAGCCGATCTTCCGCCCAAGGAAACCAAGCGCTGGGTCATCCGGCGCAAGGCCGAGGTTGTCGCCGCGGTGCGTGGTGGCTTGTTGAGCCTCGAAGAGGCTTGCGAGCGCTACAAGCTGACCGTCGACGAGTTCCTTTCCTGGCAGCGGTCAATCGACCGGCACGGTCTGCCCGGACTGCGCGCAACGCGCGTGCAGGAGTATCGCGACTAGGCGCACCGCAACGAAACCAGGGCGCCGCCGACAGTTGCGCGGCGTCCGATCCTAATTCGCGCTGCCGCGACCGGATATATATATCAGCGGCTTTTACCCGCACCCGAATTGCCCTTCCCGACAACCGTGGCCAGCGGCTGCGGCGGCATGTGCTTTCTCACCTCACAATCGGTGCCGCCCTTGATCCAGGCCGCGACATCCTTGACCATCAGCTGGGCAAGTTGCTGCTCCATCCTCGGCATGGTGACGCCTACGCGAACGCCTGCCGGTGCGCCTGCAAAAGACACCAGAAAAGCACGCGCGCCCCGCTTGTCGCGCATGGTCTCATCACGCTCGTGGAGGACCATTTCAGCAGCGCCCCCTTTGGCGGGCGACTCGGCCTCGGCGTGGAACACGTGGGTCGGTCTCAAAGGGCCATCGGCACCGAACCAGCACCTCAAAGCACCCCGGGCAACGAGCGCATAGACGTCGGTCGGATTGCCGGGAACGATCGAGACCACCTCCGCCGGGGCCTGCGAAGTATCCGCGTTGCCGGCTTGGGAAGAGGGTGGAGGAGCTGACGGAAGCGTCGGCAAAGAGGATGTACAGGCCGCCGTCAGCAGCACAACGGGAATGAGTGAAATGGAACCCGGTCCCTGCATGGCACTGATATGTCTCGCCCCCACGGTGGCCTGCTCGAGCCCGCAATAGAGAACGCGGCGCAACCCGGCAACGGGACTATAGGCAAAGTCTTGTGTGAGAAACCAGCGGCTGGGGACCAGCAGCGCCTACGGCGTCAACTCGCCATGGCGCGCGGATCACCTTTGCGGAGCAGACGGTCGCGATCATCCGCCGGTTCCAGCTTTGTCAATTCGGACGCCGCGTCCTCATGGTCTCGCTTGGCCACGTCCAGCTTCATTTTCAGGTCGGCGACAGAGGCCCCCAGGTTGCCGCGGCGCTGAGCGGCCGCCTTGGCAAAGGTTGAATAGGCAAAGTGAGCCGGGTCCTTGATGCTGGTCCGCTCTTCCTCCGCGGCGATCTGCCGGGACAGCTCGGAAACCATCGTCTCGAAATCGCGGATCATCGCTTCGAGCGAAGCAACCTTGCGGGCCTTCTCGGCGGCCTCGAACCGCTTCGCCCTCAAAGCAGAATCACGTGGCTTCATTACTCGATACCCCAACACCTTGAACCTTGCATGAGCCCCGGAGGACAGAAATTCATGGTTTCGTTTCATTATTGACGGCGCCCATTGCACACAGCAATTGACGTGCCAATGGCGCCAATTCTACGGCAAACCAGCGCCCCCGGTTATGCAGACAGTGTACGCAAGGAGCGCTTAAG
Organism: uncultured Alphaproteobacteria bacterium; assembly: GCA_963814055.1. Lineage (GTDB taxonomy): Bacteria > Pseudomonadota > Alphaproteobacteria > Rhizobiales > Hyphomicrobiaceae > AWTP1-13. The sequence goes on along the minus strand of CAWFBJ010000017.1, from coordinate 110,403 downwards.
TTGCGGTTAAGCAACGCTGGTCACCGGCTTCTCAACGGTAGCATAGCGGAGGGGCTTTTTTTGCATCGACCCTCTAGGGAGCATGCCGCAAATCAGTTAAGTAGCCTTGAGTAGTCTGATCCAGCCACCTTGGTCTCACAAAGGTAGGGGACGGCGGGAGCAGGCTACGGAGGCGGGGGATTTTTAGGACAACTTTGGAGTTACCATCCGGCGGCAAGCTTGGCCGCACCGGAGTGGCGTATGCGTCGGGTTGGCCAAACCCAGCGTAAGCGGAGCTGTTATTCCGCAGTGATCGAGTTGTCCAAAAATGCGCTGACTCGTAATGCAAAATTAGGTTTTGTTAACTTGTGGCGTCTAAGTTCCTAAGAACGATTTAGCCTGAGCGTCGTGGTCTCTTCGGGCGTTGGGCAGCGGGACTCGAGAACGGGTCTGGAAGAGAGGAACAAAATGCGGGTCCTTCTGATCGAGGACGACAGCGCCACAGCGCAAAGCATCGAGTTGATGCTTCAATCCGAGGGTTTCAATGTCTATACGACCGACCTCGGCGAGGAGGGCGTCGACCTCGGCAAGCTTTACGATTACGACATCATCCTTCTGGATCTCAACCTGCCCGACATGAGCGGCTACGAGGTCCTCAAGACGCTTCGCGTCAGCAAGGTCTCGACACCCATTCTGATCCTCTCCGGCCTGGCTGGGATCGAGGACAAGGTACGCGGACTGGGCTTCGGTGCCGATGACTACATGACCAAACCCTTCCACAAGGACGAGCTGGTCGCGCGCATTCACGCCATCGTCCGCCGCTCCAAGGGACACGCCCAGTCGGTCATCGAAACCGGCGAACTCAAGGTCAACCTCGATACCAAGACGGTCGAAGTACACAATCAGCGGGTGCATCTGACGAGCAAAGAATACCAGATGCTCGAGCTGCTCTCACTGCGCAAGGGCACCACCCTCACCAAGGAGATGTTCCTCAACCATCTCTACGGCGGCATGGACGAGCCTGAGCTCAAGATCATCGACGTGTTCATCTGCAAGCTCAGAAAGAAGCTGCAAGCAGCCACCGGCGGTCAGCACTACATCGAGACCGTCTGGGGTCGCGGCTACGTGCTGCGTGATCCAGGCAACAGCAACACTGTCGCCGCCTGAGCATAGATCAGACCCAATTCGCCTGCCCTTCGCTTTACTTCAGGGAGCCCCAACGGGCTCCCTATTTTTTTGCGCTCGCGTGGCGCCCTTCATTTGAGCCCAAGGGCTCGCCGCGGCGGTGCAACACCATGAAATATCAAGCCGCTACCGTCGGCTGTTCCGTCCCAACCCAATTTGGCCCGAGTCTGTGTGGTTTTCTTTTTTCGTATTGCCCGCGGCCGCGCGTCGCGCCAGACTGACGTTTACGTCAATCAAAACCCGCAAGGGCCACCGCGCGAGGCAAGGAGGACATCCCATGTCTGACCCAAAGGGTCTGCAAGTCCGCGTCGATCCCGACAAATGCCAGGGCCACAATCGCTGCAAGGCCGTCGCCCCGGAGCTGTTCGAACTCGACGAGTACGGTAACGCACGCGAGGTCGGCGACGGCACGGTGCCACCCAGCTTGGAGGAAAAGGCCTACCTGGCCCAGTCGAACTGTCCTGAATTCGCCGTCGAGATCATCGAAAAGTGAGGGGGAAGCCATGAGTGCGCGTCCGCCGGTCAGAGACTGGGCTACCGATTTCGACCATCTCAATCCAAGCTGGGTCAACGACCCCTTCCCGATCTGGGACGAGATGCGCAAGACATGCCCGATCGCCCACACCGAGCGCTTCATGGGCGTCTATTTTCCCTCGCGCTACGACGACGTGCGCGCGGTGGCATACGACACCGAACACTTCTCGTCGCGCCGCATCATCGTGCGCGAGACCCCGCCGCCGCGTATTCCCGCTCCGCCCATCACATCCGATCCGCCGGAGCACCGCCCCGCGCGCATGGTGCTGCTGCCGCCATTCACGCCCGACGCCATGAAGAAACTGGAGCCGCGAGCCCGGACCCTGGCCAACGAGTTGATCGACAAGTTCATCGCGCGTGGGACGGCCGACGCCGCGGTCGAGTACGCCCAGGAAATCCCGGTGCGCCTCATCGCCCACATGCTGGGCCTGCCTGAGAGCGACGGCGACCTCTATCGCAAATGGATCAAGATGGTCCTGGAAGATGGGATCACCGAATGTCGCCATCGCCGTGCAGGCCGCCGGCGAGATGCAGCAGTATTTCGGCGCCTACGTGCAGGAGCGCCTGAAGAAACCCGGCGACGACCTGATCAGCTATCTCAGCAGCGTCGAGTTCAAGGGCGAGAAGCTGACCCCGGAGAACGTGATCGGCTCGCTGCGGCTGCTGCTGATCGCGGGCATCGATACCACCTGGAGCGCCATCGGCTCCTGCATCTGGCATTTGGCCAGGACACCCGAGGACCGGCGGCGGCTGGTCAAGGACCCGGCGCTGATGCCGACGGCCATCGAGGAATTCCTGCGCGCCTACGCGCCCGTCACCATGGCACGCGAGGTGGTGAAGGAAACCCAGATCAACGGCTGCACGTTCAAGCCGGGGGAAATGGTGCTGCTGTCATTCCCCGCCGCCTGTCGCGACCCGGAAATGTTCCCGGACGCCGGCAAGGTCATCATCGACCGCAAGGAAAACCGGCATGCCGCGTTTGGCCTCGGCATCCACCGGTGCGTGGGCTCCAACCTGGCGCGCATGGAGATGACCGTTGCGGTCGAGGAACTGCTCAAGCGCATCCCCGAGTTCAGTCTCAACGGGGAGGTAACGTGGTCGGAAGGCACCGTGCGCGGTCCGCGCAGGTTGCCCATCAAATTCAACTGAGAGCGACATGCAGCAGCGCACCCGCCCACTCGTCACCGACTGGGCAACCGACTGGGACCACCTTGACCAGCAATGGGTGGAAGACCCGTTTCCGATCTGGGACCAGTTGCGCCAGCGCTGCCCGATCGCCCACACCGAGCGCTTCAACGGCGTTTACCTTCCTACGCGCTACGAGGACGTGCGCGCCGTCGCCTATGATCCGGAGCATTTCTCCTCGCGCCGGACTGCGATCCGGGAGACACACCACGAGCTGGGCGGCGGAGCGCCGCCGATCACGTCCGATCCGCCCAAGCACCGCGTGGCGCGCATGGTGCTGCTGCCGCCCTTCACGCCCAAGGCGATCGAGGCGCTGACGCCGAAGGCGCGCGTGATCTGCAATCAGCTGATCGACTCCTTCATCGACAAGGATGGCTTCGATGGCGCGGTCGACTACGCCCAGCACATTCCCGTCCGTGTCATCGCCCACATGCTGGGCGTGCCCGAGACGGACGGCGACTTGTTCCGCGACTGGATCAACGCCATCCTGAACGAGGGCATCACCGATTACGACAGCCTGATGCGCGGCCTGGAGGAGATGACGGACTACTTCCGGCCGCACATGGAGGCGCGGCGCAAGCAACCCGGCGAAGATCTCATCAGCTACCTCGTCAAGCAGACCTATCCGGACGGCGCGCCGTTCAAGGACAACCACGTGCTGGGATCACTGCGGCTCCTGCTAGTGGCTGGCATCGACACCACCTGGAGCGGCATCGGCTCGTGCATCTGGCACCTGGCCACGCATCCCGAGGATCGCCAGCGGCTCGTCGCCGACCCGTCGCTGATGCCGACTGCCATTGAAGAATTCCTGCGTGCCTATGCGCCCGTCACCATGGCGCGGGAGGTCAAGCAGGAGACTGTGATCAACGGCTGCAGGTTCAAGCAGGGCGAGATGGTCATGCTGTCGTTCCCGGCCGCCAACCGCGATCCGGAGATGTTCCCCGACGCCGACAAGATCATCATCGACCGCAAGGAGAACCGGCACGCGGCTTTCGGCCTCGGCATCCACCGCTGCATTGGTTCCAACCTCGCTCGGATGGAGCTGACGGTAGCCGTGGAAGAACTCTTGAAGCGCATCCCGGACTTCCGTCTCGACGGCGAGGTGACGTGGTCGGAGGGGACCGTGCGCGGTCCGCGCAAGCTCCCGATCAGGTTCGCCTAGCCCCGTTCTTCCCAGGATGTTGCCGGCGCCGCCGCGGCTGGACCCTGGGTCCCATTTGGGCTAGGTACGTCGCTTCCCCCACGCAGGACCGCCCATGCCCCTCAAAGCCGCCATCGTTCCCGTCACGCCTTTCATGCAGAATTGCACCCTGCTGTGGGACGACGGGAACATGATCGGTGCGGTGGTGGACCCGGGCGGAGATGTGCGCCGCATCCAGGCGGGCATCGCCAAAGCGGAAATGTCCGTTGAGAAGATCATTCTCACCCACGGACACATCGATCACGCGGGCGGCGCCGCGGAGCTGAAGGAAGCTCTCGGCGGCGTCCCGATCGAAGGACCGCACAGGGCCGATGATTTCCTGTTGGAAGGCCTCGAGGAACAGGCGCTGCAATTCGGCATGGACGGCGTTCGCAACGTCACGCCGGATCGCTGGCTGGACGAGGGCGATACCGCCACCATAGCCGGCCATACATTCTCCGTGTTGCACTGCCCGGGCCATTCGCGCGGCTCGGTCGTGTTCGTGAATGCAGCGCAGCGCTTCATCCTGATGGGCGACGTGCTGTTCAAGGGCTCGATCGGCCGCACCGATTTCGCTTATGGTGACCATGAAGCGCTGATCAACGCCATCAAGACGAAGCTGCTGCCGCTCGGCGACGACTATTCGTTCATCTGCGGTCACGGGCCGATGAGCACGATCGGCGAAGAGCGCCAATCCAATCTGTTTCTGACCTGAGCCGTCAGTTGCGGCGCAATCTTATGTTGATGCCGCGCAGGGCCGCGCCGTCCGTGCGCATCGAGATGGACTGGGACCCGCCCGTCGTCGTCACGACCATCGACCCGGATAGGCCGCCGCCATTGATCCCCAGGCGCAAGCTGTTGCCGGCTCCAATGCCGGACACGTTGCCGGCAACATTGTAGCTGCGCTCCTCCCACGTGCCGGAGACGCGATTGCCCCGCGAGACGAGTTGCGCGCGCAGTTCAATCCGCCCGGACGCGCTGGCACAGCGCAGCGACAGTCCCAGGGCTTCGCGCTTGGGGGTGTAGTTCGCACTGCACCGGAGTGCTTCCGAACGGCCATTCTCGAGCCGGAATTGCCCAGCCCCCGACCAGCTGCCGCTCAATCCCGATAGGGGATCAGCGGCACTACCACTCGTAGAAGCAGCAAGCGCAAGGGCGCCCAGCGCTGCTCCAGTTGCCGACCGCCGTATCGATTGAAACCAGGGCATCATGCCTCCCTTGTGGGCCTATAGGCGCCAACGACAGTAAACAGAACAGCCATACGCCCGCAACGACCTGGCCGGATCATACACGTGGCCGCGATACCGCCTCCACAGTATGACAACACTTCCGGGCCATGCTCGCTCGACCCTGGCAACGTTCTACCTTGCCTTCGGCTGCATACATGAGGGTGAAAAGCCGCGGAATCAATCCTGGGAGGCACTGGATTTGAGGGTCGGGTCTTATCCCCGCATCACTCTGCGCTATGCCCGTCAGCCGCTGCCTTGAGGAACCGTTGTGTCAGGGCCAGGAACTCGGCGAGCTTGTCGTGATGCACCCAGTGGCCGGCGCCCTCAAAGGCGATGATCTCCGCATTCTTGAAATGGGCCGCGCGGCCATCCTCGGCCGGGTTGGAAGCCCAGCTCTCCTTGCCGTAGACCAGCAGTGTAGGACAGCTGATGCGCGCCCATAGGCCTTCCACGTCGGCAGCAGGCATGTCGTAGGGCAGCCACGACCGAACGTAGTTGTCGAACTTCCAGCTGTAGGTGCCGTCCTCGTTCTGATTGACGCCGTGCTGCGTGAGATGCCGCGCTTGCTCGGGCGACAAGTGCTTGTTCTCCTCGCGCATGCGCTTCCAGGCATCCTCGATGGTGGCATAGCGGCGGGGCAAGCGCCCGGACAGGCCACGCTGCTCCTCGATCCAGGCGCGCATGCGATCAGGGAAGCCTGCCGCAAACCGTTCGGCAAGCATCTTGGGCGAGGGACCGAGACCCTCGATCGCAACCAGCTTTGCCACGTTCTCGGGATACAAGCCCGTGTAGCGCAGGGCAATATTGCCGCCCAGAGAATGGGCGATGAGAGTGACCGGCGCCAGCTTCTGCTGATGAATGAGCTGGGCCAAGTCATAGACATAGCCGGCCAGCATGTAGGTGCCGTCTTTCGACCACTCGCTGTCGCCATGACCGCGCAGATCCGGTGCGATAACGTGCCAGTCCCTGCGCAGTTCGGCCGCTACCCAGTCCCAGTTGCGGCAGTGATCCCGGCCGCCGTGTACCAGCACGAGCGGTGGCGCCTCGGCGTTGCCCCAGTCGACGTAGTGGAGGCGCAACCGCTGCGAAAAGTAGATGCGCGAAGTTGGGCCGGGCCCGGCTTTGGACATGGTGTGACGCGCTCTCCAGTTTCTCTGCCGATAGGGTAGCGCTGGAACGGCTGGTGCGGAAGGAGGCCAGCCCGCATGCACGTGCCGCGCAGCGGGCCATCGATTTTGGGAGGACTAAACAACGGCCCCATTGCGTTAATTGTTGAGCGATGGAGGTGCAATATGGCCGATGGAAAAACCTACACCGGCGGCTGCCACTGTGGACGCGTGCGCTTCGAAGCAACCACCGACCCCGCCCAGGCCATCGCTTGCAACTGCTCCATCTGCTCCAAACAGGGCCTTTGGCTCACCTTCGTCAAGCCCACGCAATTCAAGCTCCTGAACGGCTTGGACGCGGTCGGCGACTATCGGTTCAACAAACACGTCATTCATCACGTCTTCTGCCGCACCTGCGGTGTGGAGTCCTTTGCCCGCGGCAAGGCAAAGGACGGCACCGACATGTTCGCCGTCAACGTGCGCTGCCTCGACGATGTCGACATAGCCAAGCTCAGCCCACGCCCGTTCGAGGGCAAGAGCCTGTAGACCGGCAGGGCTGCCGTTGCAGCAACGCTATCGATCAGCGTGAATCGCATGATCCCGTCCCTTCGGGGGACCTCTCCAATGCGATGTCCCCCGAAGAGCGTGGGTTCCGCGCGGCCCTGACGGGCAGAATTACTGCATTTTTCCCAGGATGCCCGTCATCTCCTTGCTCGAGAATGCACGCAGCGTCTGCGTCTTGACGTTGCCAAGCTTGGCGATCGAAAGCGAAAAGCCGGTCATCGTTTCATCGTCGGGCGCTTCGAATACGGCGACGACATCGTAGGCACCAAGCGTCCAGTAGCTCTCCTTCATCGTGAGGCCTGACTTCTTCGCCAGGTCCTTGACTGCGTCGGTGCGCTTCACCGTGTCCTTGATGCCTTTGATACCCTGCTCAGTGTAACTGGCCAGCAGAATGTAGGTTGCCATGGCGGTTCCTCCGTGAGGTGCCGCCCCGTCTGCCGGACTGACGAGCCTAGTCTTGATCCTCGGCCAAGGGAACTGGCGCCGATCCTGCGCCCCGACCATTGTGCGCAACCTCCAGCAGCTCCTCGGACCCGCTGCGACCTTGCCCGCGCACAACCGGCCGGCGGGCCACGCGATCCCAGAGTCCCATGCGGTCCAGCTGGGCCTCGACCGCAAATTCGCTGCGATTGTGGGCCCGAGCCAGCTGCGGAATGGTGCGGCCAGCATTGAACCCGGCGACCAGTTCGCCGGCTTCGCCTTCGTACCATCGCGCGCCCGAACGAACCGGAAAGCCCCGCTCTCCGCGCGCGCGGGTCTTGCGGGCACCTGCGAGGGCATCGAGGAGCCCTTCCCACGCAACCATCGGCAACGTCAGCGATGTATCGTGCGGCGAACTGAGGGTCGCATGCAGCCCGCCCTCGGCGACCTCGAAGACGTAGCGACCATCGCCCTGCCGCCACGTGACCCGTTCCCATACCAGTGGCTCCCGCCCCTGATATTGATCGGACCTTGCCCCGCATCCCTGTGACATCGGACGCCTCCCGAGTAACGGCACACGGAAGGTTGCATGTTCACGTGAACAAATCAAGAACTTTTGCGGAACGCGATGCATTCTGCCGAAGGCGGATTCGGGCCCCTGGCATCTGCCCCCCGTCCATCCGTGATCGCGGCGGTCAGGTGAGTTGCCAGTCCAGCGTGATTTCGGCGTTCAGTACCTTGGAAATGGGGCATCCGGCCTTGGCGCCCTCGGCGATCTTCTGAAACTGCTCGCGCGTGACGTTGGGCACTGTCGCCTCCAGCTTCAGCGCAGACCTTGAGATTTTGAAGCCAGGACCGTCAGACTCAACAGTCACTGCGGCCGATGTGGCGATGTTGGTCGGCGCAAAGCCCGCAGCCGTCAGGGCGAAGGCCAGTGCCATCGTAAAGCAACCCGCGTGCGATGCGGCAAGCAGTTCCTCTGGATTGGTGCCCTTGGTGTCGCCAAAGCGCGTATTGAAGCCGTAAGGTGTGGTGGAGAGCACGCCGCTCTGCGTGGAAAGCATGCCCTTGCCTTCCTTGCCGGTGCCTTCCCATTGCGCGCTGGCGGTTCTCGTAATGGAAGCCATGATGTTGATCCTCTCCGACAAAAGCTACTGATTGTGGCCTAGTAAGCAGGTCAAACCTGCGAAGCCGAGTTTGCGCAGCCTATCCCGTTTGGGGCGCCAGGCGGATCAAAAAGCGGTCATTGCGTGGTGGAGCGCGGCGTCGCCCGCGATGCACGTCTGCCGCCTGCAACCGTCCGCTTGCTCAGCGGTTCTGGTTCAGGTCGGAAGACCAGCCACCCCCATCGGACGGGCTGTCCTTCGACCGGGGCCCGATGGCGGGCGAGTTGGAAGAGCGCGCGCCTTTCTCGTTTTTGCCGCTCGGCGGCTTGCGCGGCACGATGCGCGGATCCGAGGGCGTGATCTGCATGAGTTCGCGCGTAATGCCGGGCGTGATGGCCGAGAATGGGTTGACTACAAGCTCCGGGTTCTCGAGGCTGCCCTGCAGGGCGTAGGTCATGGCGAACACGCCCTCCCGTTTGGGCCCGGTTACGATGTCGCCGACCAGCGGTATCTCCGAGAAAATCTTGTTGAGCGTAGAGAGCGGCGTGAACGTGCCGCCCACCTGCAGCACGCGTGTCCTGAAATCGAGCTTGCCGAGCATGGTTGCGCTGACCAGCGGCCCCTCGATGGCGGCGTTGTGCAGAACGAACTGTCCGTGGCCTACCGAAAACGGTGCACGCAGCGTGTTGAACTCAAACTTTTCGCGCACGACATTACGGCGCGCCGCGGCTGTGGTTTCGTTGCTGGGCAGGTTCTGCACACTGATCGCATCGCCCAGGACATGGAAGCGTGTCGCAGTCAGCAAACCGGTGCGCTCAGCCACACCTTGTCCGTCGAGGTTGACATCGAGGTTCATGTCGCCGCCAACGGCATGCGGGTAGAAGCCTACCAGCTTGAACACCTGGCCGGCATCGGACGACCTGGCATTCAGCATTCGCGGCCGCCCCTGCTCATGGCGCAAGCTGGCCTCGAATTGCTTGTTGCCGGACAGCGTGCCCCGCGCATCGAGCTGGGCCATCTTGCCAGCACGCTTTTGCATCGACACCTTCACCCCGCGCAGGGAGGTGTCGTAGAACCCCACCACCGTGTCGATCTCGGCACGCAAATCCAGGCCCGGGCGCGTCTTGGAGCCCTTGTCGGGCGCCAGATTGATGTCGAAGAACGACTGGAACAGCTCCTTGCCGTCATAGGTGGGACCTTTGGCGGTCACGTCCCAAACATTGTCCGCACGCAGCTTTCCATGCGCCTCGAGGCTGGTCACGACATTGACCGAGAACTGCGGAAACCGGAACTCTTTGATGCGGAAATCCGACCCTGCGCCCATCCAGCCAGCAATCGCAACGTTCTCTCCGACCAGTTTAACATTGCGCAGCTCGGTCGGATAAACGCTGCCTTTGGTCAGATCGAACTCGAACACGCTGGGCCGGCCCTTCGGCTTGTGCCAAGCGAGACTTTCCAGAAACAACTCCGCATTCACAAGATCGGCACGAACATGAACGTCCCGCTCGCCCTGCGCATCCTGGGCGACGGTTATCTCGACTCCGACCTCGCCCTCCACGATGTCGTTGATATCGAGACCAAGCTGTGTTCGCTCGTTGTTGTCGAGCGTGGCGGTCACGCGCAGCGGCGGCTGCTTTTCCGCCGGCACACCGAAAACACGCTGCCAGTTGGCCCTTGCCGGCACGCCCTTCAGGAGAAACTCCGCCTTGCCCTCGGCCGCTGTCGCGCTCATGTCGACCACCAGGTTGACGCCTTGAGCGTCAAACGAACCCAGGACGTTGCGCACCTTGCCGTCGCTGACCCGCACCTTGCCTTCGACGACGGCATCGCGGGGCTGCAACTGGGGTCCAAGCGGCAGCTTGACGTTCACGTTCGCTTCCAGCTTACCGTCGATGCCCGCCAGGCTAAGACCGGCGCTCTGCACTGCCCGCAGCGTGTTCTGGTCCAGCATGTCGAGCGCTACCGAAAGAGGACCCTGCGCCTTCAGAGCAAGATGACCCGCTCGCGGCATCGGCTCGTCCAGATCAACCGTAAAATTGCCTTTGAGCGCAAACTTGCGGCCGTCGGTCGCCGTCATGCTCGCTTCCGGCGCCGTAAACTCAACCGCGCGCCCTTCCACTCGCAGCAGCCCACGCGGAATCTCCAGTGCCGGCCACCCGTCGACCAGCATCAGCCCGAGGTCAGCCCCCTCGAGTGCAAGCGACACGCGGTCACCGGCGCCGACCGGCGCCCAAGCAGCTGGCGTCGTGTCGGAGCCGTGAACGACCTTGAAATGGCCGGCCAGCAGATTGCCGCGCACCAGCCTTCGCGTCGCCCAGCCGCGCGTACCCGGCGCAGCCCAGCTTGGCCACAGCATCTTGAACGTGGCGACTGGCATCGAGCCGATCTTGGCATCGAGCTGACCTTTTAGTGCGCCGCCCACATCTGAAACGTCGCCCTGGGCGCTGACTTCTCCCCCGCCGGCCTTGAGCAAAAACTGACTGAGCACGATGCGGCCATGATCCGGTTCGAGAAAACCGCGTACGGCGATCTGGTCGATCGGCAGCTTCTGCAGGTAGGGCGGTTCGGCAGCGAGCCAGCCCTCGGTCGACTTCACGTTGAAATGCCATCCCGGCCCGTCCGCCCCTTGTGCAGCGTGGACAATGCTGCCGGTGAACTGCAGGCGGCTGTCACCCCAGTTGAGCACGGATGGCGCGATCTCGAACTGCCGCGTGGCGCCAGCGTAGGACAGTTCAACATGGGCGCCATCAATGCGCATCGGCGTCGCCGCGAGCCAGGGCAGGGCTACAGTGCCCGGCGCGGCGTCGACGACAATCTTGCCGGCAAGTATCTCCCCCGAGGTGGCTAACTCCAGATGCGCCTCGGCCCAGAGCGGCACATCCAGCCCTTCCAGGCCTACAAGCTGCGGGAAGGTACGCGCCAAACCTCGCGGCACAAGTCCCTGTGCCGACACAGTCAGATTCAAGGCCTTCGTGTTTACATGCTCGGACGCGCGGAAGTTGAGTTCCCAAGGCCCCGCGAGCGACTCGATTTTGGCACGGCCGGCGAACGAGCTGCGGCTGCGCCGGTGGTCGAGATCCAGATCGAATTCCGGCACGCGCCAGATGCTCTTGCGGGCCCCGTTGTCAACGACGACAGTCGCGGATCTGAGCCCGATTTCGCGCAAGTATGCGCTGGCATGCTCGCGCCGGCGCGCTCGCGCGGAAGCCTCTGAGATCGCTTTGACAAGATCGATGCGGCCGAGCGTCCAGTCGGCATCCGCCGGTGCAGCAGCGGCCGGCTGCGCTGTATCCACGGCCCCACGCAACGCAGGCGAGCTGGTGACGGCTCCCTGCTGCGCTGAAGAGAACTTGAGCGAGAGCGTTCCCTCTTCGGAATAGAACAGCGTGAGGCGGGCCGACACCAGATCCAGGCTCTCGATCGCGATCCGGCCACGCACCATCGCTCTCCGGCTGAGCGAAACCGCCGCTGTGGGTGCCATGATGAGCGGCTCACCACTCGCGTCGGTAATGCGAACGTTGCCCAGCTCGAATTGCAGCAAACCGTTGTCGTTCAGCCGCAGAGCGACGCTTTCGATGCTGACGCCAGTGCCGGAGAATTCCTCGGCGATGCCGCTTGCAAATGTGGCAGCAAGAAAATTGAGCGCTACTGGGCTGTGCATCAGCCGCACATACGTCAGTCCCGCCACCACGATCAGGGCGAAGAACCCCGCCATTACCATCTTGGCCACGAACGACGCGGCGCTGCGCGTTCGCGCACGCGACCCGCGCGTCCTGACGGTGGACGTTCTGTTGGCCCGAGTGCCGGCCGTTCTGCTGCCCCCCCCGGTCCTGGTCACCACGCTTCCTTGGTCTGCTGATGGTTCTACGCGGACAGCCGCGCCCACGCGACGATCTTCTTGCACTCGCAATTCAGCTCAAGCGCTGCCGCGGGCAATAACCTTGCTGCGCACGCGACCAGCTGTCCCGGGGCGGAGAATCATCATCTTGAGAGATCAGCGCGCGCAAGTCTACGAAGCAGAATTGGCCGCAAAAAAAGTCCAAAGGAAGGCACTAAACCCTTCACCAACAGTCCCTATGGCGGGCGGTGCGATCCATGTTAAGACGGGCCCGCGACGGCGCGCGCACATGCGGTAGCACGCCGGTTTGGAGGCGGGCACGCGAGCAAGCTGCAACAACGGCCCGCACCCTCGATGAGCAGAAGTTCGGAGCGCGTATCGATGTTCAACAGGAAACCTGACGGTCCAGCTCTGCCCAACAGCGGGCCACCGCAAATACCAGGCACACGACCCGCCCAGCCAAGACGCGCAACTGGCGTTGCCTCGGTCATCGGCGCCGACCTGTCGATAACCGGGAACCTGGAATCCACGGGCGAAGTTCAGATCGACGGTGAGTTGCAGGGCGACGTCTACGCTGCACGCATCGTGGTTGGCGAGCAAGCCATGATCACGGGTGCGCTGATTGCCGACGAGATCGTGATCCGCGGCAACGTGCAAGGTTCCGTCCGCGGCAACAGTGTGACCTTCCAGGCCGCAAGCCGCGTGGAAGGCGACGTATTCCACAAGACGCTGACGATCGAGCAAGGCGCTTACTTCGAGGGCAAGTCGCGCCGGTCCAACGATCCCCTGTCGGTACCGCAAAGTCCCAACGGCATGGTGGCGCCCAGCTGAAGCGCCTAGAGGCGCAGTCGGTCCTTGGCGATCTCATAAAGCACCAGCCCCGTTGCAACCGCCAGATTGAGGGAATCGAGGCGTCCGACCATCGGTATTTTGACGAGCCGGGTACAGGCCGCGCTGAGCTCCGCGGACAGGCCCGGCCCTTCGCTGCCCATCAGCAGAAGCGCCGGGGCACGGTAGCCGCGCCTGCGGAAATCCTCGGTCGCACTGAGATGCGTGCCCACGACGTCGCCGGCCCAGCGCGCCACCCATGGTAAGCACTCGTCCAGAGTCATGCGCACCAGCGGCACGTTGAAGATCGAACCCATGGTGGCGCGCACGGTTTCGCGCGCATAAGCATCGACGCAATTGCCGATCAAGGCGACGCCCACCGCACCCACTGCATCGGCCGTGCGGATGATGGTGCCAAGGTTGCCGGGATCGCGGATGCCTTCCAGCGCAATCCATAGGCCGTCCGCCGGCACGCTCTCGAATACGGGCGCGCGCAGCCGGCGCTGCGCGAACACACCCAGCATGGTCTGCGGATTGTCCTTGGCGGCGAGCTTGCCAAGCACGGCCTCGGACACCTCCAGACACTCGGCCCCCGCTGCTTGGGCCCAATCGAGCAGCTCGCGCGCAATACCCGATGTGGCGCTGCCGGCCAGGAACACGAGCATTTTGGGCTTCCACCCGGCGTCACGCGCCGTGACCAGCACCGAAGCGCCTTCGGCGACGAACAGGCCAGTCTCGCGCCGTACCTTGCGCATATCCAGCGAGCGTATGAGCTTCACGCGTTCGTTCTGCAGGCTGGTGATGGCGCGCGTGCTGCCGCGTACGGGCTCAGGGGGCGGTTTCATCGCTCGTCCACCGCGTAAACAGCGAAGTCGGCAGCAGTCTCCCGCCGGATTGCTCGACGACCGCCAGTTCGCCGCTCTCGAACACGCCGCCGCGCTCCGCGAGACACTCGCGTGCCAGTCCGTCGGTCGCCAGCGCTGACGCCCGGATGGCGTAGGTGGTCAGCACCAGTGCGGACCGGCCGGGCGCAAGCAACGCTGCGCAGTCGCGCAGGAGTGGCGCCAAATGCGTGAACACGTCCCACACTTCGCCCTCCGGTCCGCGCCCGAACTTCGGCGGGTCAATGAGAATGACATGATAGCTTCTGCCGCGCCGCACTTCGCGGGCCACGAACTTGCGAGCATCGTCGAGGATCCAGCGGATCGGCGCATCGCCCAGCTTGGAGGCGGCCTGGTTCTGCTTGGACCAGGCGATCGCCCTCTTGGAGGCGTCGACGTGCGTCACCTCGGCGCCGGCGCCTGCCGCCAGAAGCGAAGCTGCGCCCGTATAGGCAAAGAGGTTGAGCACGCGCGCGGGTTCACCCACGCCCCGCAGCCAGTCCAGCATCCATTCCCAGTGGGGCAGTTGCTCGGGGAAAATGCCCAAGTGGCGGAAGCTGGTAAGCTGGCACAACATGGTAATGCCGTGCACGCTGATCGGCCAGGTCGCCGGTAGCGGACTGGTCTTGTGCCAGCGCCCAGCTTCGCTGTCTTCATCGGCATTGCCGCTTTTGAAGGTCGCGTCGGCCCGTACCCATTGGATGGGGTCCAGCACGGGCCGCCAGAGCGCCTGCGGCTCCGGCCGCTGCACCGTGAAGCGTCCGAAGCGCTCGAGCTTGCGCCCATCTCCGCTGTCGAGCAGCGCGTAATCGGAAAAGCCGGTGGTCGCGACGACGCGCAGGTGGACGTCAGGCCGCCCCGGCCCGACGTCCCTGGAACTCGCATTTGCCGGATCGGCGGCCATGGCCCACGCCTCGCAGGATTCGAACCGGTAGAGTCGGATACCCGATGCGCCGCGTCAAATGGCGGCCACCCCCCATGGTGTATCATGGTGTGCTAAGGCTTGCCTGTCCGGCTGGCAGAGGGAGACGCGTATGCAAAGACGACGCTTCGGCAGAACAGGGCTCGAGGTGCCTGCGTTGACTTTCGGCGGCGGCTGGGTCGGCGGGCTGCTGATCCGCGGCTCGGAGCCGGAGCGCCACGCGGTTCTCGACCGGGCGCTGCATGCGGGCATCGATTGGATCGACACCGCCGCCCTTTACGGCAACGGCGTCTCCGAGACGGTGATCGGCGGCTGGCTGCGTGGCGCCGCCAAGGAAAAGCACCCGCGCATCTCCACCAAATTCAACATCGACACGTCGGCGGGCGACTTCGCCGGGCAGATCGAGCGCTCAGTCACAGCCAGTCTGCAGCGGCTCGGTCTCCAGTCGATTCCTCTCCTCATCCTGCACAGCCGTGTGGTCGACGCGGCCAACAAGGGGCGGGACACGAGAGGATTGACCGTGCAGGAGGTTCTGGGTTCGGCCGGCATCGCCGACATCATGGACAAGTTGCGCGCGCAGGGCCTGTGCGACTGGATCGGACTGACCGGACTGGGTGATCCCGGTCCGTTGCACCAGGTGATCGACAGCAGCCGCTTCGATGCGGTCCAGATTTACTACAACCTGCTCAATCCAACCGCGATGGCAAGTGCCGGGCCAGGCTGGAACTCCACCGACTTCGATGGCCTCCTGAACCGGTGCGCGGCCCAGGACATGGGCGTCATGGGCATCCGCATTTTGGCGGCCGGGCACCTCGCGTCGAGCGAGCGCCACGGCCGCGAGGTCGCCATCACGGCGAATGCCGAGGACGCGGCTGAAGAAGCGCGCGCCAAAGCCGCCCTGCACGTGCTCGGGCAACAGCATGGAACGGGCGCCCAGGCCGCGTTGCGATTTGGTCTCGCCTGTCCGCTCCTCTCCACCATTGTGGTCGGGATCGGCGAACCAGGGCATCTCGAAGAAGCCCTGGCCGCTGCCGACAAGGGGCCGCTCCCTGCATCAGCCCTGCAGGCGCTCGACGACTTGCGGCGTCAACACGCGGCCTTCCGGTCCTAGCGGCTGCTACCGCCCCACCTCATAGGGCCCGCCGCGCTCGATCGCACGTTGATACGCGGGGCGGGCGCGCAGGCGCCCGTCGAGGCGCACGAGGTTGGGATAGTCCTTCAGCGGCCCGCGGGAGCCCCCGGCATCGAGCACGAAAGAGAGCTGAATGTCGACGGCAGAGAAGGTGTTGGCGACGAAATAGTCGTGGTCTCCGAGCGCACCACTCATGTAGTCGAAATGGTTCTTGAGCTCGCTTTCGATGCGCGGCGCCAACGGTGCCCCAGCTTCTTTCAGGCGGCCCACATACAGTTTCAGCAGCAAGGGCAGCATCGCCGACCCTTCCGCGAAATGCAGCCACTGCAGATATGAAACGTAGTCGGGCGAGTTGAAATCGACCGCCGGCGCCAGTCGCCCATTTCCGTACTTGCCCACGAGATACTCGACGATGGCGCCGGATTCGGCGACGACGAGGTCACCATCGCGAATGACCGGAGACTTGCCCAAAGGGTGCACCGCCTTGATGGCTGGGGGAGCGAGACGGGTCACGGGATCGCGCTGATAGCGCACGATGTCGTACTCAAGTCCCAGTTCTTCCAGCAGCCAGAGGATGCGCTGCGAGCGCGAATTGTTGAGATGATGTACTTCAATCATGGCCGGCATCCTCTGCAAGCGTCGCGCTGGCTGGCATTTGACCACGCCAACGGGCGCCAATCCAGGCGGCAATGGTCCAGTGGGCTAGTCTTTCTTGGAGGCTTTGGGCTTGCCCCCTTGGCGGTTGGTAAAGCGTGCGTTCCCAAGCCCCGTGCCGATGGTCAGGACGCCCCAATGCGTACGATCCTTGACGAAAGGCAGTTCGCTCAACCCCTGCACAACGGCATCGTTGTGCATCACCACCAGCGTTTCGTGGTCGCCGACGCGGGGCACGGCCTCGGCGATGGAGCGAGGAAGATTGAACCGACTGCTCTCCCAGTTGCCCGGCAGGTTCTGTGCACCGCGCGCAATGGACCCATCCTCGTGAATAACCCCCGGGCAGCCGATGCCGATCACAGGGGCCAGAGGAATCTTGTTCTTCCGTCCCCAGGCCAGCAGGTCGTTGAGCATGCCCGCCAGATGCTCGACGGCATCATCGCGTTTGACCTCTTCATCGGCATGCCGCCACAGCTCGGACTGGGCGACCCTGGCCTTGGAGAGATCGCTCGCCTTTTTCAGATTCAGCTCGACGATGCCGGCGCGAATGTTGGTGCCGCCTACATCCACAGCAAGGATGCCCTCGTAGCCCTTGAGCATCCACGCGGGCAGGAGATGAGCGGCGCCGAGCAGTCCGGCTTCGTCCGGGTCGCTGCGGATAAGCTCGAGATCGACATTGACATCGTCAGCCTTCAACAGAAGGCCTGCCCTGGCCACGGCAAGCTCACCGATCCTGCTACCGCTGAACCCGCCACCGATGACGAGACATTCCGTATCGCGCCAGCTCTTGAGACGCACAAGCGGCGTATGACCAGAGCGAGTTGCTGCGCAAAGTCTTCAATGGCACTTTGCACAATCCCCGCGGCTTCGGGTTCGCCGTCTGTCAGTAGGGCGGCGAGCTTCTTCTTGCCGATCTCCTCGCTTGGTTTGTCACCAAGCGGATCCTGATCCTGCAGCGGCTTGCGCCATTTATCGAGAATTTCCCAGAACGCGTCCCTATTGGCTTTGTCGCCCAGGAATCCTTCCTCATCCTCCACTTCCAGATTATAGCTGTCGACCTTGACGCTGGGCAAAACTGCGGCGCCGTGGGTTGGGAGCTGCGTCTGCTCGTCTTTGGGATTTGCCATCCGCCATCCGCGTCAGGAGAAGAGGGACTACAAGATAGCCTCGCCCACGCGATCAGACGATCGAGCGGCATCAAAGCAGTAGTGAGCTTCAATTCCCAGCTTAGCTAAAGGTTCCGGATCGGCCATGGCGCCCTTGCTTTGTTGCATCCGGAAAGGGACACTTGGTTGCGTGGGATGTTGCAGACAACCCTTTCAAGAAACAAACGCGTTCGGAGGAACTCATGTCCCTTGTTGTGCGCGCGCTGGTCGCAGGTTTCACCCTGGCCGCACTTTCTTTGTCAGTTCCGGCGCAAACGACGCTCGATCCAGCCATTGTCGGTTTCAAGCTTCCGGACCAGATCGCATGGAAGGATAATCCATCGGGCAATCGCACCGCCGTGCTGCAGGGCGACCCTTCCAAGTCCGGGCCGTACGCCGTTCTGCTGCAGTGGTTGCCCGGCAAGATGAGCCGGCCGCACTTTCATCCCAACGACCGCTTCTTCATCGTGCTGTCAGGGACCTGGTGGGTGGGGTCCGGGCCTGAATTCAAGCCGGATGCGACTGTGCCGATGCCGGCAGGAAGTCACGTCATCCACTACGCCAAGGGCGTCCATTTCGACGGCGCCAAAGACGAGCAGGCAACCATTCTGGTCTGGGGCGAGGGACCGGCAACGAGCACGCCGTTTGGCACACCGCCGGCGAAATAAGGCTTGCGTGGCACCGCTGCTTGAATCTCCGGCCGGGAGATGCGACTTCAGAATTGATGCTCAGCATTCGCACACTGTCGAGACAGCTTTCAAATGGAGACGGCGCGCGCGCGATGGCGACGTTCGCGCGCTCGCTTCGCGCGTCCGATGCCGTGGCTGCCTGCGCGCTCATGCTTGTCTATGTCGTGCTGGAATGGACGAGCTTTATACATGAGCACAAGGGCGTACCGGTCACGCCCTGGAATCCCGGTCTCGGCGTTACCTTTGGCGTGATTGTCCTAAGAGGGCCCGTCTACGGCCTGGTGCTGTTCATCTGCGTATTGATCGCAGAGATCTTCGTCCTGCAGACCGATCTCGCCTGGCCGATCATCCTGGCGATAGCTGCAGTGGTGGCCACCAGCTACACCGGTGCAGGTTTGCTCGCACGCGGCTATCTGCGGCTCGATGTCGGTCTGAGCCATGTCCGCGACGTGCTTGTGCTGCTGACGGCCGGCGCCGTCGGTGCCGCGATCGTTGCCGTAGTGCTAGCCGGGCTGCTATTGGCCACCAACGAACTCGACATCAGCGACCTCAGCAATTCTGCCCTGCCGCTATTTGTTGGCGACGTGCTCGGCATTGCGGTGGTCACCCCACTGTTGTTGCGCCTGTCCGGGAGATGGCGGGACTTGCCGCAGGCGATATCTAGGGCACTCGTCATCGAGGTCCTGCTTTTCTTGCTGGCAACCGGATTTGCTCTGTGGATGATCGTGGGCAGTGATCGCCCCAACGACTACAAGTATTTCTCATTGTTGTTCGTGCCCGTGGTTGCCGTCGCCGTACGGCATGGAATAGATGGCTCCTGCCTTGCCCTCGCCGCCACACAACTTGGCCTGGTGGCCCTGCTGAAAGCCTATGGCTACAGCGCTCCGGCATTTACCGAATTCCAGATCGTGATGTTTGTCCTCACCATGACCGGCCTGCTGGTCGGCGTGATTGTCAGCGAGCGCCAGCAAGCCGATCTGGCCACACGCGGGGCCGAGATGCGCCTCAAGGAGAGCCAATTGGAAGCGACGCGTGCCGCGCGTCTCAACATGGTGAGCGGGATGGCATCCGCGCTGGCTCACGAAATCAATCAACCCATGACTGCTGCCCGAGCGCTCGCGCGCTCAGCGCAACAGCTTTTGCGCGCACCGTCTGCGGATCTGGAAAGAGCAAGTACCAACCTGTCGACACTCGTGACCCAGATCGATCACGCCGCCGGCGTTGTGCGCCGCATGCGTGAATTCCTGCGCCGCGGTCAGCCGCATTTCAGCACCCTCAGCGTCCGCACCATGCTGGATGACGCGCTCGTCCTCGCACAGCCAGAGGCGGCAACCCGGAATACCCGCATAGAGCTCGACGTTGCCGAACCGCTTCCTGCGATCTTCGGAGACCGCATCCAGCTACAGCAGGTTGTTCTCAATCTCGTGCGCAACGCCATCGACGCCATTGCCGAGACCCACCGATCCGATGGGCATATTTGCGTTCAGGCGCATCTGGCAGATCAGGGAAGAACGGTGGAGATCAGCGTGATCGACAATGGCGCCGGTGTTCCGGCTGGGCGCCCGCTGTTCGAGCCGCTGTCCTCGTCCAAAATCGACGGCCTTGGCCTCGGCCTTTCCATCTGCGCCAATATTGTACAGGCACATGGCGGCCGGATCTGGCTACAGTCGAGCCAAGGCGGCGCTACTGAATTTCGCTTCTCGCTGCCCTTGCAGACGCAGGCTTGAGCATGACCACACCGACAGTTTTTGTCATCGACGACCAGCAGGCGGTGCGCCACGCACTGGGGGAAATGCTGCAGGTCTTCGGATACAGTGTCGAAACCTTCGAGTCGGCCGACAGTTTTCTGCTCGCCCTGACTGAGCCGAAGACGGGCTGTATCGTAGCCGACGTGCGCATGCCGGGCATGGACGGCATCGAACTCGTGCGCGAACTCTCTCGCCGCAATTTACCTCTACCGGTCGTACTCATCTCCGGCCATGCCGATGTGCCCATGGCTGTCGCCGCCATCAAGGCCGGAGCGGAGGATTTCATCGAGAAGCCGGTGGACGACGCCCAGTTGCTGGCCGCCATCAATCGGTGCCTGGCGCGCGCCTTCAATGAGCTTGCACGCGAACAATCGCTCGGCGAACTGCGCCGCCAAATCGACCGGCTCACGCCGCGTGAGATCGAGGTCATGGAACTCGTCGTGCAAGGGTTTACGAGTGCAGCTATTGCCTCGCGGCTCGGCATCAGCATCCGCACCGTCGAAAGCTATCGCGTCCAGATCATGGACAAGATGCAGGCGGCAAGCGTCGCCGTGCTCGTCCGGCAGGCGATCCGGCTCGGCCGCGTAACCCCGTAGTTCTACCCCCCGATCGCTGCGAATAACCGGCGCTGCGAGGCTTCATTATCTCTTGAGTTTGGCGCTGCTGGCGCGCGGCATCGCCGTCAGCGGGCGCAATAGTCCGAACTCAAGGGTGTGAAACGATGTCGACCTACGCGGTAAAGACCGGGACTGTCGCAAAACACGATTCCTCAACGCTCGGCTGGATGCTTCCCCTGCTCGTCGCCGGCGGCGCAGCCATTGCGCTCGCAAAGGTGCTGGCCGGACCGTTGGCGCTTCCCCTGTTCAGCCTGTTGCTGTTGGGCGCTGGTTTCGCCGTTGCAGCGGCGCTGTTTCTGGCGGGCTCGCGCATCGGCAAGCATCACAAGACGGCGTGGATCATTGCCGGAGCATGCGTGTTCCTCGGCTTCGCCGCAGCACTCTTGAGCGACGGCCCCGAGGCCCTGGCCCAGTTCGAGCGGATGCAAGCGCACGGCCTAGCTTCCGCAGCGAACTAAGCCACATCGCTCGCCACCCTCCAACGCATACGCCGAAGGACCACCGGAGCACCGATGGACGCGCTTTACCCGCAGCTGATCGCACTCGCACAAGTCATCGTCATCGACGTCGTACTGGCCGGTGACAATGCAATAGTCGTCGGTCTTGCCGCCTCCAGGGTCGCGCCGGAAATGCGCGCAAGGGTAATCTTCTGGGGCATCGCGGGCGCCGTCGTCCTGCGCATCGCCTTTGCCGGCGTTACCATGCAGCTGCTCGCCATCGTAGGACTGACGCTTGCCGGCGGCATCCTGCTGTTGTGGGTGTGCTGGAAGATGTATCGCGAAATCAGCTATCACTCGCCTCATCCTGCGTCTCTCGGCGCGGCGGTGGTGAGCCCCGACGAGCGGCCGGCGGCAGCGCTCAGCTTCTGGAGTGCGATCACCCAGATCATTATTGCCGACGTGTCCATGTCGCTCGACAACGTGCTGGCGGTCGCCGGCGCCGCCAAAGGCCACACCTGGGTGCTGGTGGTCGGGTTGGCCGTCGCCGTGGTGCTGATGGCCGTCGCCGCGACCTACATCGCCAGGCTGCTCGGACGCTTCCCTTGGATCACCTGGGTCGGCCTCGCCATCATCCTCTACGTGGCGGTCGACATGATGTGGCGCGGCTCCCTCGAGGTCGCCTGCGGCTACGTGCCCCAGCAGGTGTGTCAGCAGGGCCTTGTCGCGTCGATAAGCAGCCTGCTGGATGGATAGTCGGCAAACCTAGTCGATATCCTCCACTGTTTCCGGTCCACCGCCCGATACGCGCTGCGCCAGTGCGGCCTCGATAAACGTGTCGACGTCGCCATCCAGTACCTTCTGCGGATCGGTGCTCTGGGCGCCGGTGCGTAAATCTTTTACGAGCTGATAGGGTTGCAGCACGTACGATCGGATTTGATGGCCCCAGCCGATGTCCTTCTTGGAGGCAGCTTCGGCATTGGCCTTGTCTTCGCGCTTCTTGAGCTCCAACTCGTAGAGGCGGGATTTCAGCATTGCCCAGGCAATAGCCCTGTTCTTGATCTGGGACCGCTCCTGCTGACTCGCGACCACAATGTTGGTCGGGATGTGCGTGATGCGCACCGCCGAGTTGGTGGTGTTGACGTGCTGGCCGCCGGCGCCGGAGGCGCGATAGGTGTCGATGCGGCAGTCGCTCTCCTTGATGTCGATCTCGATGTTTTCGTCGACGACCGGATAGACCCATACGCTGGCAAAGCTGGTGTGGCGCCGCGCGTTGCTGTCGTAGGGCGAGATGCGCACCAGCCGGTGCACGCCGGACTCGGTCTTGAGCCAGCCGTAGGCATTCTCGCCTTTGAGGAGAATGGTCGCCGATTTGATGCCGGCCTCCTCCCCTGCACTCTCCTCGACGAGGGAAACCTTGTAGCTGCGATCCTCGGCCCAGCGCATGTACATGCGCGCCAGCATTTGCGCCCAGTCCTGGCTCTCGGTGCCGCCGGCGCCGGCGTGGATTTCGACGTATGTGTCGTTGCCGTCGGCTTCGCCCGAAAGCAGTGCCTCGACCTCCTGGCGACGCGCATCCGGCGCCAGCTTGCGCAACGTGGCCTCGCCTTCCTGGACGGTGGCCTGGTCTTTTTCAGCTTCGCCGAGTTCGATCAGCGTGACCGCATCGTCGAGATCGCGCTCGAGTTTTTGAAAGGCCGTTATGGACCGGTCCAGCGACTGGCGCTGGCGCATCACCTTTTGCGCAGCCTGCGGGTTGTTCCAGAGCTTGGGATCTTCAGCGCGCTTGTTGAGCTCGGCCAAGCGTTCCTGCGCGGTATCCCAGTCAAAGATGCCTCCGCAGCAGCGTCAGGGATTGGCGAACGGCTTCGGCGAGTTTCTCGGCTTCGGCCCGCATGGGTAGTCTCCTGAAAACCTGTGCATGACAGCCAGCAAAGCGGGCACTGATATAGGCACGGAACCGCGCTGTAAACGCCGCGACGCACACGCCAGTCAGCCCGGCTCAGTACACGCTGCGGCCCTGATTCAGGCTGCGCGGCTGCTCGGCCGGATCGGCGGGATTGATGAAGCCGCCGCTCTCGTTGGTGAAGCCGATGATCGAATAGGCATCGTCGGGGTCTTCGTTCGGCTTGAAAGCTTCAAGCATCGCATCGGCCTCCCCGCCTTGCACCCTGAGCCCCGTTCGCAGGCTCACGCGCACAAGTTTGACCCCGGGCGGAATACGGAATGGCACCGCCCTCTTGTCAGCCAATGCAGCCTTCATGAAGTGCGCGAAGATGGGCGCGGCGACATGGCCACCGGTCATGCCTTTGCCCATCGGCCGCGGAGAGTTGTAGCCGATGAAGACACCGACCACGAGGTCAGGCGTATAGCCGACGAACCAGGCATCCTTTTCATCGTTGGTCGTGCCCGTCTTGCCGGCCATCGGCACATTGGGGAGGATCTGCCTGATGATCGTTCCCGTGCCACGCTGGATCACGCCCTCCATCATCGAGGTGATCTGATAGGCCGTGTGCGGGTCGATGATCTGTTTGCGGTCGTCATCCGGCAGAGTCGGCTCGGCCTGGCCCTTCCAGCTTTCCGCCTTGCAGCCCGGACAATCGCGGTCGTCGTAGCGCCAGATGGTCTGCCCCCAGCGATCCTGGATGCGGTCGATCAGCGTCGGTCGCACGTGCTTGCCGCCGTTTGCAAACGTCGAGTAGGCGGACGCCAGCTTGACCAGCGTCGTCTCACCGGAACCGAGCGACATCGCGAGCACCGGCAAGAGGTCGTCATAGACGCCGAAACGCTTGGAATACTCGACGATCATCGGCATGCCCATGTCCTGGGCGAGCCGTACCGTCATCTGGTTGCGCGACTTCTCGATGCCGACGCGCAACGTCGAGGGACCATAGGACTTGGTGCCATCGTAGTTCTTGGGTGTCCAAACTTCCTTGCCAGCACCTTGTTCGATCTCGATCGGCGCATCGAGCACGATACTCGTCGGCTTGTAGCCGTTGTCGAGCGCCGTCGCATACACGAACGGCTTGTAGGAGGAACCGGGTTGACGCTTGGCCTGCAGCGCCCGATCGAACTGGCTTTGCGAGAAAGAAAATCCGCCGACGACCGCATGCACCCGCCCCGTGTGCGGATCCATGGCAATGAGGCCGCCGCCGATCTCGGGGATCTGCATGAGCGACCAGACGCCCGTTGGCTGTGCAGCGTTCTTGGGCGCGACCCAGACGACATCGCCTTGACTGAGGACATCGGTCACTGCTTTGGGGGCGGCGCGGTTGGCGGCCTTGGCCCATTTGACCTCATCGAAGGGAATCTCGACGGCCTCGCGCTCCGCGGCGAGGCTGCCATCAGCCCCACGATGCGGGCGCAGACCAATCGTGGCCTTGGATCTGTCGGCCTGCAGAACCACGCCGAGCCGCCACGGCTGCAGGTCGGTTGGAATTTCGATGCCCGACAACGGCACGCCCCAATCGCCGGCGACGTCGATGCGCTGGACGGGACCGCGCCAGCCACCACGCTCCCGGTCGAAAGCGACAAGGCCGTCGATCAGAACCCTGCGTCCGATCTTCTGCATATTGGGGTCGAGCGTGGTCCTGACCGAGAGGCCGCCGTTCACGCCATCGCCGCCTCCGCCGGTGCGTTCGGTGCGGCCGTAGAGGCCGTCCTCACCGTACATCTCGACCAGCCGGCGCCGCACTTCCTCGGCAAAATAGTCGGCGGCGTAGATCTGCGTGCCGAACGGGCGAATGTTGACCTTGAGCGCCTTGGCCTTGGCGGCCCTTGCCTGATCGGCGGGAACGTAGCCAGCCTCCGCCATCTGATCGAGGATCCAGTTGCGCCGCTCCGTGGCTTCCCGGGCCTTGCGGAAAGGATGATAGTTGTTGGGCGCCTTGGGCAGGGCGGCAAGATAGGCCGCCTCTTCGAGCTGCAATTCCGCCAGCTCCTTGCCGAAGTAGTTCAAAGCAGCGGCAGCGATGCCATACGAGCCCATGCCGAGATAAATTTCGTTGAGATAGAGCTCGAGGATCTTCTCCTTGGGGAAGGTCCGCTCGATGCGGATGGCCAGCAACGCTTCCTTGAACTTGCGGTCCAGGTCCTGCTTGTTGGACAACAAGAAATTCTTGGCCACCTGCTGGGTAATGGTGGATGCGCCTTCGGGCCGCCGCTTGCCCCAGTTCTGGAAATTCTTGTAGATCGCACGCGCGATACCGGTGAAATCCAAGCCGCCGTGCTCATAGAAGCGCCGGTCCTCGGCCGCCAGGAACGCTTGAATGACCATTTTCGGAACGACGTTGATGGGCACAAAAATACGCCGCTCGCGCGCGTACTCCGCCATCAACACACCGTCATTGGCATGGATGCGCGTCATCACCGGCGGCTCGTATTTTGCGAGCCGCTCGTAATCCGGCAGATCGCGCGACGCTTTCCACACGTAGAAACCGACGACCGACGAGGCTGCCAGGAACAGCACGACGCCCGACGCGAATGCAAACGTGAGAAGGCCGAGCAGCCAACTGCGCTTCTTGCGTCGCCTCTTGGACCGAGGTGGCGGCGGCGGCAGGATCTGAACAGGTCTCATAGCAACGAAAACCCCGACATTTCGTGCTGTCTAGTCCGTTGCTTTGCCCGCAGCAAGCGCGACGCCCGATGGTTTGCACATTAGTAGGGATTGTGGCGGCAAAAGGCCGTATCTTGGTTCATGCCGTGTTGACCGGGACGTGCGATCTTGAGCCTTGCTGTAGCCGCTTTTGAGCGGACGGGGCGGTCCTAGGGCAGCAGGGCGGCCCGCTTGGCAAAATACTCGCCGATTGCGGTGCTGATCGATGCCGCGACTCGCTTTTGCCAATCGGGACTGGTGAGCAGCTTCGCGTCATGCTCATTGCTCATATACCCCAGCTCGATGAGTACTGATGGGCACTGGGTCTGCCTCAGAACCTTGAAGCCAGCCGATCGTGCCGGCTCGCGCGAAAGGGCGACACTTCGCTTCAGGTGGGAGAGGAGGCGGCCCCGGAAGTCGACGGAAAAATTCGCCGTCTCCCGCCGCACCAAGTCCCTCAGAATGGAGTTGACTTCGGTCTCCTCCTCTTCGCCGCTCTCAGCGCCAGCCAGCGCATCGGCGGAGTTCTCCTTTTCCGCCAGGCGCTGCGCCTGGCGATTCGATGCCTCCTCCGACAGCATATAGACCGATGCCCCGCGCACAGCAGCGGCGATGTCGGCCTCGCCCACGCTATCAGCGTGGACCGAAACGAACAGGCTGGCCGATCTCTCGCGCGAGATGGCCAACCGCCGATCCAGCGATACGAATACGTCCGTCGTGCGCGTCATATGCACGTCGTAGCGACCAGTCGCCTCCAGCGCGCGGCGCAATTGGTCGGCAACAGCGAGCACGACGTCCTTTTCCCGCACTCCGCCACTGAGCGATCCCGGATCGACGCCCCCATGGCCGGGATCGACAACGACGATAGGCTTCGCATTGCCGGGAGGAGTTGCCTTGGATTGAAGGTCGTCGGCGCGGCGCAGCCCTTTTGCGCGCGGTGGAGGCGCAACGGCCTTGGACAGAAAGCTGGCCTCGTCGGTCGGAACGAGATCCATGCTGAAACGGGCACCCTTGCCCTGACGCGCCGTCATCGCGTGCTTTTCGATGCGCACCGGGCGGGTAATGTCGATCACGATACGCGACTTGCCAGGAGCAAAAAGGCCGTAGCGGAAAGCGCGGATCAGACCCTTGCCTTCCTGTCCTTCTGCCGGAGGCAGATGGAAACCCACGTCGGGCATATCGATCACGATTCGATGCGGATTGGGCAGCGTGAACACCTGGTAAGGCACGGCGCTGGAGAATGCGACCGAGAAGCGGGTCAGCTGCTCGTTGCCACCAATCTCGCTATGAGTTGCCGTTACAGTGCGCTCTGTCACCTCCACTGACCAGTCGGCCGGCGTTGCGCCAGGCTTCGGCTGATCTGGGGTTTTGACGGCGGATTTCCTGATTTCGGACTGCGCCGGCTTGCGCTCGGCGGCCGGTGCCTTGCGGATCTCCGTCGACTGGGCGAAGGCGCCCGATGAAACCATGAGGCCGGCCAGACAAGCCGCCCCACGCGCCAAGCCCCCCACCCATCGCTTACGGGGCGCTGCCATCAACGCCTATCTCCCCCTCGCCCAGGCCGTTGCTGCATAAACTTAACCGGATGTTCGTCGAATCAAAGGCTATATCAAGACAAGGCTGCGAGGCCTCGCCTTCCTTCCCCGAAAACTTTCTTGCTTCGGACAGGGTGAGGGCATACATAAACTGTCGCAAACCGCCGCATCCTTTGCTGGCGGTGCCCATCTAAGGTGTGCAGTCAAGCCCGGAGCCGAGCAGGCTCGCCGCCACGACTGCAGCCGACAGAGAAGGGCACGCCAAGCACTCCGCGACGGATTTGGTTGCCGTAAACGAAGTCGGGCTGCCTGCCCGGGCGCGAACGTGGCCTTGGTGGACAATCGGCTTCGAGCACTGCAACACAATTTTCTGCCCTCACGGGCTCTGCCTCCCGCCGACCGAGGACCGGCGCGGGGGACGGTGTGTGCGGACCACCGCTCAAGTCCGCTTGAGCTCGCCCTTCTGTCGGGCATAACTTTCGGGGTGACAAGCTTTGGAAGGCTTTTCGGTGCCCCGAGCATCAACGTGGATCATGACGGAAACGTCTTCATTTCGTAGGGAGAACGGCGAGCAGCCAAAAGCTGCGCGCGGGCCTTGCGTTTTCGCCTGGCCGGTTTCGCCGGACACGTTCCGCTCGCCGATAGGTCGCAGACGCACCCTTCACTGTCACGATTCCCAAATCGCAACCAAAATTGGCGCAGTAACGAGCGGCGCGGCCTTGCACGGCCATGCCAAGGGAGAGCCGCGTGCTTTCCGCGTTCGCGCCGGGGATTTTGAAATATGGAACACAAGAACAAAATGCTTATCGACGCCACGCATCCCGAGGAGACTCGGGTGGTGGTGCTGCGCAATGGCCGCGTAGAGGAGTTCGACTACGAATCAGCCGCCCGCAAGCCGCTGCGGGGCAATATCTACCTGGCCAAGGTCACGCGGGTCGAGCCGTCGCTGCAGGCGGCGTTCGTCGACTACGGCGGCAACCGTCACGGCTTCCTGGCCTTCAGCGAAATTCATCCAGACTACTATCAGATCCCGTTCGCCGACCGGCAGGCGCTCCTGCAGGAAGAGGCCGAAGCGGAGGCGGAGGCCGAGGCGGAGGCTGATGCTCGCGCAGAAGCGCGCGCCCGGCGCGAGGACTATCACGCACCAGAACCTGCCGACGAGCAGGATGGCGACCGGCGGGATGCGGCATCTGCAGCAGCGTATTCCGACGATGACGTGCGCAGCAGCGAGCCCGTTGCGGGCGGCAGCGAAGAGCAGGAACCGGCGGCAGGTGACGGCGAACCGTCCGGGACCGCGCCGGAAGTCGCCCATGCGGAGCCGCCGCAGGGTACCAATGGCGGTGGTGAGAACTACGTCGAAGAGATTGCTGGTGACTCCGCAGAGGCACCCGAAGACATAGGGGCTTCATCCGAGCAGGTCGGCTCCGAAGATGCGCTGGAGGAAGTGCCAGAACGGCCGCGGCGGCGCATGCGCTCCTACAAGATCCAGGAAGTCATCAAACGCCGGCAGATCATTCTCGTGCAGGTGGTCAAGGAAGAGCGCGGGAGCAAGGGCGCGGCGCTGACGACCTACCTCTCGCAGGCTGGCCGCTACACCGTGCTGATGCCCAATACCGGTCGCGGAGGCGGCATCTCGCGCAAGATTACCAATGCACAGGATCGCAAGCGCCTGAAAGCGATCGCACACGAACTCGAAGTGCCGGACGGCATGGGCCTCATCGTGCGCACCGCGGGCGCAGCCCGCACCAAGCAGGAACTCAAGCGCGATTTCGAATATCTGCTGCGCCTGTGGGAGAACGTGCGCGACATGACGCTGCAGTCGACCGCGCCATGTCTCGTCTACGAGGAAGGCAATCTCATCAAGCGTTCGATCCGCGACCTCTACACCAAGGACACGGACGAGATTCTCGTGGCTGGCGAGCCGGCGCACAAGGAAGCGCAGGATTTTATGCGCATGCTCTCGCCGAGCCAGGCTAGGAACGTCATCAAGTTCGAGGACACCGAGCCGCTGTTCGCGCGTTACAATATCGAGCGGCAGTTGAACGCCATGTTCAGCCCCTACGTGACGTTGCGCTCGGGCGGATACCTCGTCATCAACCAGACCGAGGCCCTGGTTTCAATCGACGTCAACTCGGGCAAGTCCACCCGCGAGTTCTCGATCGAGGAAACCGCCCTGCAGACCAACCTGGAAGCGGCCGAGGAACTCTCCCGGCAGTTGAAGCTGCGGGACCTTGCGGGGCTGATCGTCATCGACTTCATCGACATGGAGGAACGGCGCAACAACCGCAAGGTGGAGAACCGGCTCAAGGATGCACTGCGCCACGACCGCGCGCGTATCCAGGTGGGCCGCATCAGCCACTTCGGCCTTCTGGAGATGTCGCGCCAACGGCTCAGAACAGGCGTTGTGGAGGGATCGACGTCGCAGTGCCCGCATTGCCAGGGCACCGGCATTGTGCGCTCCACCGAGTTGGTGGCGCTCGCCGTGCTGCGTGCCATCGAGGATCATCTGGTGCGGGATGCGCGTTCGTCCCTGACGGCGGTCACGACCGCGGACGTTGCACTCTACATTCTCAACAACAAGCGCTCCTTCGTGACCGACATGGAACACCGGCACGGTGTGTCCATCACCGTGGAGGCCAGCGCCCGCATGCACGGCGCCAATTTCGCCATCGAGAAATCGTCGGCACCGGTTGCGCCGCAGAAGGCGGCCGAGCGATCCGTCGCGGTCAACATGGCGTGGGGCTTCGAAGGACAGGAAGGCGAAGAGGCGCCGCGCGAGGAAGCTGAAGCGCGCACTGTCGAGCCCGTCGAGGGCGAGAGTGAAGGTGACGGGCGACGGCCACGGCGCCGGCGGCGTCGCGGGCGGGGCCGGGGCGAGGATCGCGGCGAACAGCGCGGCAGGGGCGAACAGGCCAGGTTTGCGGCCAACGGCGAGGCCGACGAAAGCCAAGCGAACGACATGCAGGAAGCCCAGGAACGCGGCCCCGAAGAGGTCTACACCGATGCGGCCGAGGGAATTCCGGGAGTTGGTGAGCAGCCCTCGGTGCCGTTCGGCGACGATAAGGGCGATGAGCGCCGTGGGCGACCGCGGCGCCGGGGCCGGCGCGGCGGCAGGCGGGGTCGCGATCGAGATGCGCCGCGTCATTCCGATGACCCGGCCGGGCACAGCGGCAACGGTTCTGAGTTGAAGTCTCCGGACCACGCGGCCGACACCGATGCGCCGCGTGAACCGGCCGCAGAGCCACCGCACGCCCCTGACAGGGTCCGCAACGAATCCGCACACGCGGCTCGCGACCAACATCCCGGCGACAACCGGGAATCGCGATGGAGCGAACCGGTCGAGGCCGTCCGCGCCGTCGAGGAGCCGCAAGTGACGCGGCGCCCGGATGTGGCACCTGCTCCTCCCGTCGCACCCGAAGAACGACAGCGCGAGGCACCCCATAGCGAACAGGCGGTCGAGGATGACGATCCTTCCAGACCGACCCGCAAGGGGTGGTGGCAGCGACGCTTCACGGGCGCATAATAGCCCGCTTCGTTGTAGCGGCCTGCGCCTCCAAGTCTTGCCGGCGCCGCGATTGTGGGTCCACTATGCACCCCTTCAGACAATGGAGGGGAGCGATGACGATATTCGTGCGCGCTGCGCTGTTGGCCGGCCTGACCGTAGCGCTTGTGGGGGGCGCTGCTGCCGCTCCATGCATCAAGGCAGGCGGATGGGGGACGGGCGCTTTGGAGGGCTTCGCCTCGTTCATGGCGGAAGCCGCCATGAAAAACTCTGCCAAGGCGAAGCTCGGCGATGGAGTCAAGATCGGGCCCGTCGCCAACAAGTGCGAAGTGAAGGGTCTGCTCTACGAGTGCAACGCCACAGCCCGCGCCTGCAAATAGCGGGGTGCCGTGACACCGATCAGGGGCGCGCGCGCAGCAGCCGGCTCCAGCCGTTGATGCGCCGCGCCGCTTCGACCATGTCAGCCGTGGCTCCCGCGTAGCAGAAGCGCACATAGCGGCTGCCTTGCCCGGCATCGAAGTCGATGCCGGGCGTGGCGGCAACGCCGATATCCGCCAGCATCTCCTTTGTGAACGCCAGGCTGTCCTCAGTGAAATCGCCAACGTCGGCATACAGGTAGAAGGCGCCATCGGCTGGCGCTATGCGCTGCAGTCCGGCCTTGGGAAATGCTTCCAACAGCAGCGCGCGGTTCTCGGCATAGACCCGCTTGTTGGCTTCCAGCTCCTCCAGACCATCGAACGCGCCGAGCGCCGCGACTTGGGCGACCGCAGGCGGAGAGATGTACAAGTTCTGCGCGAGACGTTCGATCGGGCGGACCATGGCTGGCGGCACGATCAGCCAGCCGATGCGCCAGCCCGTCATCGAAAAGTATTTCGAGAAGCTGTTGACGACCACGGCCTCGTCGGAGTGGGCAAGCGCTGTTTCTTCACGCATGCCGTAGGTCAGCCCGTGATAGATTTCGTCGGACACCAGCCAGATGCGGTTGCGCCGGCACGCGGCGGCAATCTCGGCAAGGCGTGCCGGCTCCAGCATCGTGCCGGTTGGATTGGCCGGGCTTGCAACGACGAGGCCGGCCACGCCGGACTGGCGCACCGCATCGTCGATGTCGGAGCCCGCCGGCATCCAGCGCGTAGAATCTCCCGTGTTCAGCAGCACGGAATCCTGGCCCAGCGCCGTCAGAATGTGCCGGTAACAGGGATAGCCGGGCGACGGCAGGGCCACCTTGGCACCGGCGTCAAACAACGCCAGGAAGGCCAGCACGAACCCGGCCGACGAGCCTGTCGTCACCACCACACGCTCCGGCTCGACGGCGATCCCATACCGGTCCGCATAGTGTCGCGCGATGCGCTCGCGCAACGCGGGCAACCCCAGGGCCAGCGTGTAGCCGAGCGTCTCGCTTTTGAGGGCCTGGCTTGCAGCCGCAATGGCGGCGCGAGGCGCCGGCGTGGCAGGCTGGCCGACCTCCATGTGAATGACTTTGTGTCCCAGCGCTTCGCGTTCGGCGGCTGCCTGCATCACGTCCATGACGATGAAGGAAGGGACAGCACTGCGGCGCGAAGCCTGCAGACTGGCGACCGAGCGGGTGTTCGGTGGTGTTGCCGTCATGGATCGTCCCCAGCCTTCGCGAGCCCTCAAACCGCCATGGTTGCGCCCTAGTGCCCGCAACAGCCTGCGGAGCGGCATCACGGCCCAGAACGGCGCGCGCCGATGTGAGTTGGCGCATCGGCGGAACGGGGCTTATAGTCGGCCCGGCCCGAGTTGCCTAGGCAGAGCCGGCCTCCTAGTCGCTGGTAAAGCCACGACAATCGCTTTTGAAGTGCTACCGGCGTGAGGGTCGTAGCGTGCAGCAGAATCAAGATTGCTGTTCCCCCCGCGGTTCGGGAAGCCGCAGGCGCGCTGTGCGGAGTTCACACATGCCGCGAAGCTTGCTTCACAATTGGTTCTGCGGATTTTTGGCGATTGCCTACGCCCTCGCAGCGAGCGCGGCCGCTGCACCCGCCGCCGCGCAGGGCATTCCCCTGATCCGCGATACCGAGGTGGAGAACCTGCTCAAGGACTATTCGCGGCCAATCTTCAAGGCAGCAGGTCTCGGCTCGCACATCACGATGCGTATCGTCCGGCACGAGAGCTTCAACGCTTTCGTGATCGACGGCCTCAACGTGTTCATGAACACCGGCACGATTCTGCAGGCGAAGACGCCGAATGAGGTCATCGGCGTGATCGCGCATGAAACCGGGCATATCACGGGCGGGCACATGGCCGCGCTGCGAACCCGAGTGGCACGTGATCAGACCAAGGCCCTGCTGCTGATGGTGCTGGGGATCGGCCTCATGGTCGGCGGCGCCGTGTCGGGCGGCGATTCTGCGCGCGATGTCGGGAGCGCGGGCGGCGGCGTCATGATGGGCGGCCAAGAAATGATCATGCGGTCTTTGTTGAGCGAGCGGCGCGCGCAGGAGTTGGCTGCCGACCAGGCTGGCGTGAAATTCCTCGAGGCCACGAGGCAATCTGGCCGCGGGATGCTCGAGACGTTCGAAGGCTTCGCGCAGCAGGAATACGTCTCGGCGACGCACCAGGACACGTTTGTGCGCAGCCATCCCGTTGCGGCCGACCGTATCGCGCGGCTCAGGGACCTGGTGACCAAAAGCCCATACGCAGACCAGAAAGATCCGTCCGCGCTGCAGCTCCGGCACGACATGGCACGGGCAAAGATCTCAGGCTATCTCGAAGGCCGGACAACGGTGCTCAATCGATACCCGGCGAGCGACAACAGCCTGCCGGCGCGCTATGCGCGCGCCATCGCGCGCAATTGTTCGGGCAAGTGCGACCAGGCCTTGGGCGAGGTCGACGCGCTCATCAAGGAGAAGCCGGACAATCCCTTTTTCTGGGAGATCAAGGGCAGCTTCTACTATTGGAGCGGCAAGCACAGGGAGGCGATTCCCAACTTGCGCAAGGCCCTGCAACTGGCCGGTGGCACCGAGTCCCTGATTCAGGTCGAGCTTGCTCAAGCCATGATGGCCACTGAAGATGCCTCTCTACTCGACGAAGCCATGTCGTTGTTGCGGCGCGCGATTCTAACCGACCCTTCGCACGCGCCCGCGCATCACCAGCTCGCTACGGCGTTCTACCGCAAGGGCCAGTATCCCCAAGCCGACCTTGCGGCTGCGCAGGGGCATTTCGAGGAAGGCAATGTCAAGCAGGCGCAAACGTTTGCAGGCCGCGCCTTGGCCAAGTTGCAGCGCGGCACGCCCGAATGGCTTCGCGCCGAAGACATAACGAAATACAAAGCGCCGAAGACATAGTGAAGTACAAGGGGCTCGCATACCCCTTCACCTGAGACAGGAGTTCTGAATGACGCTCGCCGCTATTGTCGACGCCCTCAGCTCGAAGAAGGGCGGCGCGCTGCTTGCTCCAGCCATTCTGTTGATAGGAACTGTGCTTGCCATCGGGCAGAACCAGCTTCCCCCGCCAGACGCACAGGCGCCCAAGACCGAGCCCGTTATCACGCCGGCTCCAGCTACCCAGGCTGCGCCTCAGAAGACGGCGTCGACGGAAGGGGGTCTCAACGCGGCGCAGCGCAAGGAAGTCGAGGCCATCATCAAGGACTATCTGCTCGGCAATCCCGAAGTCATGATGGAAGTGCAGAGCGCGCTCGAAGCCAAGATGGACAAGATCCAGACCGAGCGCACGTCCCTGGCCATCCAGCAGAACGCGAAAGAGATATTCCGCCCCTCCGGCTCCCCAGTTGTCGGCAATGCCAAGGGCGACGTAACCGTGATCGAGTTCTTTGACTACAACTGCCCGTACTGCAAGAAGGCATTCCATGAGGTGGCCCAGCTGGTCGAAAAGGACAAGCAGGTCAAGTTGATCCTCAAAGAGTTTCCCATTCTGAGCAAGGGGTCGGAGGAAGCAGCCAAGGTGGCATTGGCTGCCAAGATGCAGGGCAAATACTGGGAGTTCCATCGCGCCATACAGGAGGCCCAAGGCCAGACCAACGAGGCCGCGGCGCTGCGCGTCGCCGAGAAGGTAGGCCTCGACATGGCTCGGATTCGCAAAGACATGGCCTCGCCCGATGTGAAAAAAGAGATCGACGAAACCCGGGCGCTCGCAGCCAAACTCGGAATCCAGGGCACGCCTCACTTCCTGGTCGGCGACCGCATCATCCCGGGCGCGCCGGAGAACCTTTTGGAGCAGATGCAAAAGACGGTGGCAGAGGTCCGCAAGGAGGGCTGCAAGGTCTGCTAGCGGGCATGCCAAGGCTGCGCCCGCGAATCTGCCAACAGCATTGATTTCCTATGCAAAACCGGCGGGCCTACCCTTTTCCAGCCTGACGAAAGCTGTTAAACGGCCCCGTCGGGCAGGTGCGTGCAATGCACACTGCAACCGGCTGGCGTCAACAACTCAGGCGGCGGCCCATGTCCAAGCCGATCTATGTGCTGAATGGGGCCAACCTGAACCTCGTCGGGGTGCGGGAGCCCGCGATCTACGGAACCGAAACGCTTGAGGATATCCGCCGCCGAACAGAAATTCGCGCCCGGAATTTGGGCCTGGAGGTGGACTTCCGTCAGTCAAACGCCGAGGGCGAACTCGTTAACTGGATCCAGGAAGCGCGCGAAAAAGCCGACGGCATCGTGCTAAATGCAGGTGCGTATACCCATACGTCGGTAGCCATTCTCGATGCCTTGAATGCCGTCAACCGGCCCGTGATCGAGTTGCACTTGTCGAATGTGTTCCGGCGCGAGCCTTTTCGACACACATCCTATGTGACACCGGCCGCGCAAGGTTTAATCTGCGGGTTCGGCCCCAAGGGGTACGAGCTCGCTATCGAAGCCATGGCGGACCTGCTTGCCAAGACTGCAAGCAGCGCAGACGCCAAACGCTAGGATAGCAAAGCATGCGGGCCGAACAGGTCAAGAAGGAACCGACGCAACTGATGTCGAACAACAAGGGCAAGGCCGGCGTTGACCAGGAGCTGATCCGCGAGCTTGCCAAGCTGCTCGACGAGACCGGATTGAGCGAGATCGAGATCGATCGCGACGGCTTGCGGGTGCGCGTTGCCCGCGAGTTGAGGATGCAGGCGCCAGCGATGGCAGCGGCGCCGGCCGCGATGCAGGCGGCCGCAACCTCCGCAGACCAGGCGAAGGCTGCCGTCGACGACCCGGTTGCGCATCCAGGTTGCGTGCGCTCGCCCATGGTCGGCACCACCTATCTCGCGCCCGAGCCCGGCGCCGCCAACTTCGTGGACATCGGATCACGCGTCGCCCAGGGTCAGACCATCCTGATCATCGAAGCGATGAAAACCATGAATCATATCCCGGCGCCCAAGGCCGGAACGGTAACCCGTATCCTGGTCGGCAATCGCCAACCCGTGGAATTCGGCGAGCCGTTGGCGATCATAGAATAGCGTTTTGCGGAGCCGTCTCGCACCGATGTTCGACAAGGTGTTGATCGCCAATCGCGGCGAGATCGCGCTCAGAGTATTGCGCGCCTGCAGGGAAATCGGCATTGCCACGGTCGCGGTGCATTCAACCGCCGACGCCGACGCCATGCACGTGCGTCTGGCCGATGAAAGCGTCTGTATCGGCCCGCCACCGGCCGCCGAAAGCTACCTCAACATCCCGCGCATCGTCGCCGCCTGCGAGATAACGGGGGCCGACGCCGTCCACCCCGGATACGGCTTCCTGTCCGAGAACGCCCGCTTCGCGGAAATCCTGGAAGGCCACGACATCGCGTTCATCGGCCCGACGTCGGAACATATCCGCATCATGGGCGACAAGATCGAAGCCAAGGCGACCGCCAAGCGCCTCGGAATCCCTGTCGTTCCGGGCTCGGACGGCGCGATCACAGACCTTGCCGAAGCCGCAAAGGTCGCCAAGGACATGGGCTATCCGGTCCTGGTCAAGGCGGCGGCCGGCGGCGGCGGTCGCGGCATGAAGGTGGCCCACACGCCCGAAGACCTCGACAGCGCCATCAAGACTGCGCGGGCGGAGGCGAAGGCAGCCTTCGGCGATGACAGCGTCTACCTCGAGAAGTATCTGGCAAAGCCGCGCCACATCGAAGTCCAGGTGTTCGGCGACGGCAAAGGCAACGCCATCCACCTGGGTGAGCGCGACTGCTCGCTGCAGCGCCGCCATCAGAAAATCTGGGAAGAGGCGCCTTCCCCGGCCCTCAACGCCGACGAGCGCCACAAGATCGGCGAAACAGTCGCGGCGGCGATGAGGAAGCTCAAATACCGTGGCGCCGGCACCGTCGAGTTCCTCTATGAGGACGGCAAGTTCTTCTTCATCGAGATGAACACGCGTCTCCAGGTAGAGCATCCGGTGACCGAAATGATCACCGGGCTCGATCTCGTGATCGAACAGATCCGGATCGCATCGGGCGCGCCGCTCACACTGGAGCAAAGCGAAGTCAACCTTTCGGGGCACGCCATCGAGTGCCGCATCAATGCGGAGAATGCGCGGACTTTCAGGCCGTCGCCGGGAACCATCACCTACTGGCATCCGCCGGGCGGGCTTGGCGTACGCGTCGACAGCGGCGTCTATCAGGGCTATCGCATACCGCCCTATTACGACAGCCTCATCGGCAAGCTGATCGTGCACGGCAAGAACCGCAACGAAGCCCTGATGCGGCTGAAGCGCTGCCTTTCCGAATTCGTCATCGACGGCATCGAGACTACCATTCCGTTGTTCGCCGACCTCGTCAACGAACCCGACATCGCCAATGGGCTCTATGACATCCATTGGCTGGAGCGTTTCCTGCAGAAGCCCACGCAAGACCACAGTTCGGTGCAAAAAACACCGGATTGACCCCAGGGCCGACGAGATTGGCGCATGGCCTCGCGCGACGACATCGTTATCGAGATCACCCCGCAGGTGCTGCTCAAGGCCTATGCGTGCGGCATCTTTCCTATGGCGGAGAGTGCCGACGATCCGGCCCTGTACTGGATCGAACCGCAACAGCGCGGCATCCTGTTGCTCGATAGCGTTCATGTGCCGCGCCGGCTCGCGCGGACGGTCCGCCAGTCCGTCTACGAGATCCGGATCGACACGGACTTCGAAGGCGTGATCTCGGGCTGTGCCGCGTCGCGGCCCGGCCGACGCACGACGTGGATCAATCCGAAAATTCACGGCCTCTACAGGGACCTGTTCAATTCCGGCCACTGCCACACGGTCGAGACCTGGGCAGACGGCAGGCTTGTCGGTGGCCTGTACGGGGTGGCGCTCAATGGCGCCTTCTTCGGCGAGAGCATGTTCTCGGTCGCACGGGACGCCAGCAAGGTTGCGCTCGTCTATCTGTGCGCGCGGCTGATCCGCGGCGGCTTCTCGCTGCTCGATACGCAGTTCGTCACCGAGCACCTGAAGCAGTTCGGCACCGTCGAGATCGATCGTGTCGAATTCCACAAGCTGCTGGAGAAGGCACTGGCGCACGAGGCCAATTTCTCAGCCTTGCCAATGGACGCAAGCCCCGAGGACATCCTCGCTACACTAGGGCGAGATCGTTCTTGATCGAGGCGCGAAGGCGCATCACGCAGAATAGAGCGGCTCTGTGGGTTTTGGCCGCGCAGATTGATCAGCGCGGCACGCGACGACGCCGCGGCACGTCATCTTCGGGCGGGGGTTGCGGTGCGGTGTTGGGACCGGGGCCTACTGCAGGACCAGGCGCCTGCTGCGGCCCCTTCGCCACTGGTGCGCGCTGCGGCTGCGAGCAGGATGTCAGCCACACGTCGAACACCGGATGCAGGAGCGGATTGAGCCCTGGGCTTTCGGCGAACATCCAGCCGGTGAAGATTCGCTTCTCCTTGCCGTCGAACATCACCTCGTCGATCTCCACGAACGTGGAGGTGCGCGGCGGCTCGGTCGGAGCGCGCGTGTAGCAGGCGCGCGGCGTGATCTTGAGCGTGCGGAAATCGCCCGTCTGATTGAGCTGAACCGTGAGTTGCTTGACGGCGGCCGTCACCTTGTCGAGAGCGGCAAACACCGCGATGGC
The DNA here is from genome assembly GCA_963814055.1 of uncultured Alphaproteobacteria bacterium. Classification (GTDB taxonomy): domain Bacteria; phylum Pseudomonadota; class Alphaproteobacteria; order Rhizobiales; family Hyphomicrobiaceae; genus AWTP1-13. Next base: position 71,410 of record CAWFBJ010000017.1, on the reverse strand, counting down.
GTTGTCGACGCGCTGTGCGTGCGCGGGCACGTCCAACAGACACACCAGCGCAACCAGCATCGGCAAGCGCGCTTTGCCAAGTCTGCTCATCAAGCGTCCGCTCATGACTCCCGCAATCGCCAGTGCGCTCGCCCACCCACGAGGTGCGAAAAACGTGGCGCCAGCGTGACGCCGGAACATGACGTCACCGGGCAGTCTTGCTTGCCTCGCCCGACGGCCGCCAGGGTTTGTAGTCTCCGGTCGCCTTGGGACGCTTGCCGCTGGCCAGAATGCTGCCGGCCGGCCGGTAGGCCTGGGGCGTGCCCGTCATATTCATGCGGTGCTCTTTTTGCCAAGGCTTCGCCGTGTAGTCCTCTTCGGTCGGAGGCGTATCGACCATGTAGTGCATCCAGCCGTGCCACTCGGGCGGTATCTGCGAGGCCTCCGCCATATTCTTGTAGATGACCCACCGGCGCGGTACGCCGAGCGGGCCAACGCCTTTGTTCTGGACGTAGTAGTGGTTGCCCATACCGTCGGTGCCGACCAGATTGCCCCTGAGCCGCGTGTAGATGCGGTTGGACCAGGTGTTGCCGCCCCACCAGCTGAAGATCTCGCTGAAAACGCCCATGCTTTCCCGCCTTGTACCGGGCTTCACGATGCGACGGCTTATGGCACCGTCGCGGGGCCCTGTCCACGACGCTACGCGGGCGGCAGAACTGCCACAGACCGGCAGGATCGGAATCGAGTTAGGTATCTTCTGTTGAAGAGCCGACGCGCGTTTTTCTGCTCTATGGAGCGAACAATTTGCTCCGGCCCCGCCCAATGCCGAAGCCACGCGGGTTTGCGGCTGATTCCCTCACAGCTTATGCCCAGTTTTCCCCCAAACCATCTACATCTAGTGGTTCGCTCGGCTGGCACCTACAAGATGACGATGCCTTCGAATTGTCATAGTGTGCTTCTCACGGGTGCCAATCGGACGGATTGAGCGCCCGCGACACGGCCCTACGCTGCCGAGGAGATTGGAACGAGGGAACCCGGTAGCCGTCGCCAACCGACCGACTTTTGTTGCGCTCGGATCGTCTCAGTAACGCCAGTTGCTTTCCTAGTGGCTTAACGCGTCCGCGCGCCCTGTCGGTGCGCCATTCGGGCTCAGCGAATCTCGCCGGGCCCGTCTCGTTGACTCGTGTGCCGTTGCGTTCGCGTGCAGACCGACATGACAGCAACACGCCTGTAACGCCGCCTTAATGGCTGGCGCGGGGAATTTTTCGGGGGTTTTCCTATGCAGATCAAGCGGCGGTTCACGACGGCGGGCAAATCACCCTACGAGAAAATCCCTTTCCGCCGCGCCACGTCCGAGATCAAGAACCCCGACGGCTCCGTTGTCTTCCGGCTTGAGAACTTCGAGGTGCCCGAGCACTGGAGCCAGGTGGCCGCCGACATCCTCGCCCAGAAGTATTTCCGCAAGGCCGGCCTGCCGACGCGCCTGAAGCGCACCGAAGAGACCCAGGTTCCGTCCTGGCTGTGGCGCTCCACCGCCGACGAGCGGCGCCTCGCCGAGTTGCCGCTCAACGACCGCTCGACGGGTGAGAGCGACGCACGCCAGGTGTTCGACCGCCTGGCCGGCACCTGGACCTACTGGGGCTGGAAGGGCGGCTACTTCACCAGCGAGGACGATGCGCGCGCCTTCTTCGACGAGCACCGCTACATGCTGGCGATGCAGATGGGCGCGCCCAACAGTCCGCAATGGTTCAACACCGGCCTGCACTGGGCCTACGGCATCGACGGTCCCGGCCAAGGCCACTTCTACGTCGACCACGAGACGGGCGAGCTGACGGCGTCGCAGTCGGCCTACGAGCATCCCCAGCCGCACGCCTGCTTCATCCAGTCGATCGAGGACGATCTCGTCAACGAGAACGGCATCATGGACCTGTGGGTGCGCGAGGCGCGCCTGTTCAAGTACGGCTCCGGCACCGGCTCGAACTTCTCCAAGCTGCGCTCGGAGAACGAGAAGCTGTCGGGCGGCGGCAAGTCGTCGGGCCTGATGAGCTTCCTGCGCATCGGTGATCGCGCCGCAGGGGCCATCAAGTCCGGCGGCACGACGCGCCGCGCCGCCAAGATGGTGGTGGTCGACATCGATCACCCCGACATCGAGTCCTACATCGACTGGAAGGTGAAGGAGGAGCAGAAGGTCGCGGCCCTCGTGACCGGCTCCAAGATCTGCCAGCGGCGGCTCAAGGCCATCATGAAGGCCTGCGTCAACTGCGAGGCGGAGGGCGATGCCTGCTTCGAGGCCGCCAAGAACCCGGCTCTCAAGCGCGCCATCAAGGAAGCGCGGCGCGACCTGGTGCCCGACAACTACATCCGCCGCGTCATCCAGTTCGCGCGCCAGGGCTACAAGGAGATCGAGTTCTCGACCTACGACACCGACTGGGACAGCGAGGCCTATCTCACCGTCTCGGGCCAGAACTCCAACAACTCGGTGCGCGTGACGGACGAGTTCCTGAATGCGGTGATCGACGACAAGGACTGGGACCTCACGGCGCGGCTCGGCGGGCGCACCGTCAAGACGCTCAAAGCGCGCGACCTGTGGGAGAAGGTCGGCTTTGCGGCCTGGGCCTCGGCCGATCCCGGCATCCAGTTCCACACCACCATCAACGACTGGCACACCTGCCCGAAGTCGGGGCCGATCCGCGCGTCGAACCCGTGCTCGGAGTACATGTTCCTCGACGACACGGCGTGCAACCTCGCCTCGCTGAACCTGATGATGTTCCGCGATGCCGACAAGCGCTTCGACGTCGATGCCTTCGAGCATGCCTGCCGGCTGTGGACCATCGCGCTCGAAGTCTCGGTGCTGATGGCGCAGTTCCCGTCCAAGAAGATCGCCGAGCTGAGCTACCGCTACCGCACGCTGGGCCTGGGCTTCGCCAACATCGGCGGCTGCCTGATGGCGTCGGGCATTCCCTATGACAGCCCCGAGGGCCGCGCGATCTGCGGTGCGCTGTCGGCCATCATGACCGGCGTCGCCTATGCCACGTCGGCCGAGATGGCCGGCGAGCTCGGCACCTTCCCCGGCTACGAGCCCAACGCCGCCGACATGCTGCGCGTGATCCGCAACCATCGCCGCGCCGCCTACGGCCACAAGGACGGCTACGAGAAGCTGGCCATCGCGCCGGTGCCGCTCGATGCGGCCTCGTGCCCCGACGACCGGCTGATCGTGGCGGCCAAGCGCGCCTGGGACAACGCCATCGCGCTCGGCCAGGAGCACGGCTACCGCAACGCGCAGTCGACCGTGATTGCGCCCACCGGCACCATCGGCCTGGTGATGGACTGCGACACCACCGGCATCGAGCCCGACTTCGCGCTGGTGAAGTTCAAGAAGCTGGCCGGCGGCGGCTACTTCAAGATCATCAACCAGGCCGTGCCGGAGGCCCTGCGCACGCTGGGCTACGGCGAGGCCGAGACTCGCCGAGATCGAAGCCTATGCGGTGGGCCACGGCACGCTCGCGCAGGCGCCGGCGATCAACCACGGCACGCTGAAGGCCAAGGGCTTCACCGACGAGATCCTGCGCAAGGTCGACGGCGCGCTGAAGACGGCCTTCGACATCTCGTTCGTGTTCAACAAGTGGACGATCGGCGAGGAGTTCCTGACCGAGACGCTCAAGATCCCGGCCGAGACGGTCAACGCGCCGGGCTTCGATCTGCTGGCCCACCTCGGCTTCTCCAAGAAGGACATCGAGGCCGCCAACGAGCACGTGTGCGGGGCGATGACGCTGGAAGGCGCGCCGCACCTCGACGAGCAGCATCTGGCGGTGTTCGACTGCGCCAACCCGTGCGGCCGCAAGGGCAAGCGCTTCCTGTCGGTGGCGAGCCACATCCACATGATGGCGGCGAGCCAGCCGTTCATCTCGGGCGCCATCTCCAAGACCATCAACATGCCGAACGACGCGAGCGTGGAGGACTGCAAGGAGTCCTACATGCTGTCCTGGCGGCTCGCGCTGAAGGCCAACGCGCTCTATCGCGACGGCTCCAAGCTGTCGCAGCCGCTCAACTCGCAGCTGCTGGCCGACGACGCCGACGAGGCGGAGGAGGTGGCCGAGCAGCTCATGGCCGACAAGCCGATGGCGGCGCGCGCGGCCGTGGCGGCCGAGCGGATCGTGGAGCGCATCGTCGAGCGGAGCGGATGCGCGAGCGCGAGAAGCTGCCCAACCGGCGCAAGAGCTACACGCAGAAGGCCACCGTCGGCGGCCACAAGGTGTATCTCCACACGGGCGAGTACGAGGACGGGCGGCTCGGCGAAATCTTCATCGACATGCACAAGGAGGGCGCCGCCTTCCGCTCGCTGATGAACAACTTCGCCATCGCCATCTCGCTCGGCCTGCAGTACGGCGTGCCGCTGGACGAGTACGTGGAGGCCTTCACCTTCACGCGCTTCGAGCCGGCGGGCCTGGTGCAGGGCAACGACACCATCAAGAACGCCACCTCGATCCTCGACTACATCTTCCGCGAGCTGGCCGTGTCGTACCTCGGCCGCAACGATCTGGCCCACGTGGATCTGAGCGAGGTCGCCAACACCGGGTCTCGGCTCGTCGGAGGAGGAGCTGGAGGAGCAGGCGCCGCCGCCGGCGGCCGCCAAGTTCCTCTCGCGCGGCCTGCTGCGCGGCCAGGAGAACCGCGTGTTCGCCCTGCGCTCGACCAGCAGCGTGGCGGTGGCCGAGCAGACCGAGCCCGCCGGGCCCGGTTGCCTCGCTGCAGCAGGAGGTGGCGACGGCGTTCCAGCCGGTCAAGGTGCGCATGGAGACGGCGATCGGCGCGCTGACGGCCCTGCAGCAGGAGCAGTCGCGTCGGCCGAGGCTGGCGCGGCAGCTGCAGGACCAGCTCGACGCCCGCGCCAAGGCGCGCCTCGTCCAAGGACAACCTGGAGGCCGATCGGCGGGCCGAAGCCAAGATGAAGGGCTACGAGGGCGAGAACTGCCGCGAGTGCGGCAACTTCACCCTCGTGCGCAACGGCACCTGCCTCAAGTGCGACACCTGCGGCGGGACGAGCGGGTGTAGTTAGGGAAGGAAACGGAGATCGCCGGGCCGGTTGCCTCGCTGCAGCAGGAGGTGAAGACCGCGTTCCAGCCCGCCAAGGCGCGCATGGAGACGGCGGTCGGCGCCCTGACGGCCCTGCAGCAGGAGCAGTCCGTCGCCGAGCTCGCGCGGCAACTGCAGGACCAGATTGACAGCCGCACCAAGGCGCGCCTGTCCAAGGAGAACCTGGAGGCCGATCGGCGGGCGGAAGCCAAGATGAAGGGCTACGAGGGCGAGGATTGCCGCGAGTGCGGGAACTTCACCCTCCTGCGCAACGGCACCTGCCTCAAGTGCGACACGTGCGGCGGGACGAGCGGGTGTAGCTGAAGCTCTCACAGACGCGACGTTCTTCAAGTCCCCGCCAGAAATGGCGGGGACTTTGTTTTTATATTTCCCCTGCGGCTTCCCCAGCGGGATGAGTGTGGACTATCATCGCGGGCAATACTGACAATAATTCCTCGGGAGGCTGCGCTATGAGACGGCTGCTGATTGCGATTGGGCTAGCGTTGTGTGCGTCCGGTGCGGCTGCACCCGCCGAGGCGCAAAGCTTCCCCTCGCGCACTATAACGCTCATCGTGCCATTCCCGCCGGGCGGATCGACGGATGCGGTCGCGCGCATCATGGCCGAGAAGATGCAGGTGGTGCTGGGCCAGCCCGTCATCATCGAGAACGTGGGCGGCGCGGGCGGCACGACGGCGGTAGGGCGCGTCGCGCGCGCGGCGCCGGACGGCTACACCATCGACATCGGCCAGTGGGACACGCATGTCGGCAGCATCATCTACAAGCTCAACCATGATCCGGAAAAAGACTTCGCGCCCATCGGGCTGATCTCGATCAATCCGCAACTGCTGATCGGCAAGAAGACGCTGCCGGCCGACGACTTGAAAGGTCTCGTGGCGTGGATGAAGGAGAATCCCGGCAAGGCGAACTACGTCAATCAGAACGCCGCGGCGCGGGTGAGCGGCATCCTGCTCGAGCAGTCGACGGGCACAAAGGTTCAATTCGTGCCCTACCGCGGCGCCGGTCCCGCCATGACGGATCTGCTCGCTGGGCAGGTCGATCTGCTGATGGTGCAGGCGGCCGTGGCGCTGCCGCAGATCCGCGCAGGCACCGTGAAGGCGATGGCGAACCTCTCGCCGAAACGCTCGCCGGCCATTCCCGACATCCCTACCTCGGACGAGAACGGCATCAGCGGCCTGCACATGTCGGGCTGGTTCGGTTTCTTCGCACCGAAAGCAACGCCGGCGGATGTTATCGCCAAGCTCAACGGCGCCATGGTGCAAACGCTCGCCGATCCGGCTATGCGCGCGCGGTTCACCGAACTGGGCCTGGACGTGGCCTCGCGCGAGCAGCAGACGCCGGAGGGCTTGGCCGCCTACCACAAAGCCGAAATCGAGAAGTGGTGGCCGATCATCAAGGCAGCCGGGCTGACTGCCGACAACTAACCAACCGCGGCCAGCGTTGACCGCATGTCGGCGACGGTGGCGGGTTCGGCGCCAGCGGCTCGGATGAGGTGGGCGGCTTCCTCGACCAGTTGCACGTTGCTCATCGTGGAGCCGAAGGGGGCATCCTCCAAGCCGACGCGGATGTGGCCGCCGCGGCGGATGGTTTCGGGGATCAGCGGGCGGATGTCGACGCCGAGGCCGGCGATCATCCACGGCGCGCCGGGCGCTTCATCGTCCAAGAGAGCCAGGTGCGCGGCCAAGGCATAGGGCTTCGGCGGAAAGCCGTAGGCAAACGTCTCGGAGAACATCAGCCGATAGATCGGCGTCTTGGTGCCCATGGCGCGGGCCAGCGCAGCCCCCGACCGCGTGAAGCCGGGCTCGTAGATGGCGTAGGCTGGATGAAAGCGGTAGCGGATTGCGAAGGCCAGTGCGTGACGAATGTGCGATTCGGGGTTGAGGTAGGTGGGCGCCGCAGACGTGTCGCGGCCAATGGCGAGTTCAGTGAAATTGACGCTGCCGGGATCGATGGCGGCGAACTCCAGAAGGCCGCCCGCCGCAAGAGCCTCGACGTGCGCGAACCGACCGGCGGCTTCGTCCGGCAAAGGGCCGACCCCGATGCCGGCCGTGGGAATCGAGGGATACACAGGCACATCGACCTTGGCGCGGATGCCGTCGATGATGCGCGCGTAGACCTGCCAGTCGAAGGTCTGAGGTCCGCCCCCGTCGTAGGCATGCACGTGAACGATGCAGGCGCCGGCGACGGCGCAGTCGATGCCTTCGGCCACAATCGAGTCGACGGTGTCGGGAATTCCGGGCTGGCGGCGCCGGCTCCACGGACCGTTCAACGCCGCCTCGATCCAGACCTTGTGCATCGGCCACACACCCCCTGAAAACCGGCGCTGCCACCATAGCCGTTTCGTCGACTCGCGCTACGCTGCTGGAGCGGCGCGTGTGCTTACATGTTGGGCGAATTGCGCCGTTAGGTGAATGCCTGTTCAGGCCAGCAACGAGCCCATTGACGTAAGTGTGTGTGACAACTATGTGATGCCGTCCAGCGGCCGGGTGTGACCCCGGTTAGCGGCGGCACCGGTCAGGTGCGTTTGAATTCGCAGTTCTTGGATCTCTGCAGGGGGTGGTCATGGAACTTTCGGATTACGAACTGGTGCGCTATCCGTCGGGTCAACTCGTTCTCACGCGCGTCGGCGTCACCGCCAGCGGCACCCCGTCATCGGGCCCGCGCGATGTGGTCGGCGTCTTCACCAGCGAGACGGAAGCGCAGAGCGCGCTGGCCCGCCTCGTCTCTCTCACATCGCAACCGGTCGACACGGGTCTTGCCGTCCTCGCCGGCTAGCTGCTTTCCGGCGATTGCTGCATCCAAACCTTCCGATTGGCATGGTCGGGCTTGTCCCGACCATCCAGCTACCGGCATGCTCCGTCGCCTGTTGAGAGGTTGATCCTCGGGACAAGCCCGAGGATGACAGCGATGGCGTGTGGATTGCGGGTTCAGGTTCAGTCGAAAACGCTCTCGTACTGGCCGGTTGATAATCTCTCTCGGACATTGGTTGGCCGCACGAATCAGTCTTGAGTTCGTGCGGCTTAGCCATGCGAGGGACGACGATGGCCTCAATCGCTCCGGAACAGCGGCATCCCAGCATCTATCTGCTCGGTGACCATCTCGACGCCGCCCTGGCGATGGGCGAGGACCTGCTGACCGAGAAGGTCGCGCTCGACACGCCGGCGGGCAAGTCGCCGCTGCGCGACTGGATGCGGCAGAACCGCGACCTCAACGATTTCCTGAGCACGGTGCGCACGCTCGAATACGCGATGACGGCACGCCTGCTGCAGGCCCGCAAGCGGGCCGAAGAACTGAAGCGCAGCGAGAGCCGCCTGCGGCCCTTGATCGCGCTGTTCGTGGCGGGCACGGCGCCCCTTGGCCGATGCGGCGGCCGAACTCGGCGATACCGATGCGCGCGATTTCCAGTCCGCCGATGCCGCGCTGACATTCCTGCGCGGCCGTGGCCTGCTGGCTGCGGATGCGGCAGGGCTCGAAGGCTTGCCGCGGCTTGCCATCACCGAGGATTACCAGATCGCCGGCCGCATTCGGCTGGGCACGCTGCTCGACCTCGTCGCCACCTTCCTCGACACGCTTGATCTGCTGTTCGACCTGTATGCGGAACCTGCGACCGGGGACGAAGCGGGCAGCTCACGGTCAGAGACAGCGGGCCCGACGGCGGAACCGAGTCCGGTGGCGTAGTTCAACGCTCTCGACCTGAGTTCCGTCGAAGGACGGGCCGCACGCACCTAGGCGTGGTCCGACAAGCTCTCCACGGGGTTGGCGCACGCTGGATCAGATCCACCCGCGCGTTGCGAGCAACACCTTGAGTTCGTTTTCGGCGTTCGCCAGCCGAGATGCGTCGGTGGAGCGCAGGACGAGCTGGGTGCCGGGCCTGCCGTCGCGGATGAACGGATAGCTGCCCATGGGCACGTCGGGATAGCGCTTCTGCAGCTCCTCGAACATGCCGGCGATCTCGCCCTCCGGGCGATGCAGATCGAGGGCGGCGGACAGCATCTTCTTGCCGGTCTTGAGGTACTTGGTGGCCGCGTCCAGCATCACCTGCATGATGGAGGGAATGCCGGCCATGACGATGACGTTGCCCAGCATGAAACCCGGTGCGATCGATACGCTGTTCTCAACCAGCTCGGCGCCGAACGGAATGCGGGCCATGCGCAGGCGCGCCGGCGTCAGCTCGACGCCGCGGCGCTCGAAATAGGCTTTCATCGGCGTGAGCGCGCGCTCGTCCACGTCGATGCCGACGCCGAACGCCTTGGCGATGGCATCGGCGGTGATGTCGTCGTGCGTGGGCCCGATGCCGCCGGTGGTGAAAACGTAGGTGTAGCGCGCCCGCAGGTCATTGATGGCGGCGACGATTTCGGGCTCCTCGTCGGGAACGACGCGGACTTCTTTGAGCTGGATGCCGATGGCGGTGAGATGGTCGGCGATGTAGCCGATGTTCTTGTCCTTGGTGCGCCCCGACAGGATCTCGTCACCGATCACGCAGAGCGCGGCGGTGACGATGCCATCGGTTTCAGTCGCGGTCATGCATCACCTCTGCGTATCGAATCCAGCGCAACTGTTTGCACAGGGGACATCACTGCAGCCTATGCGCTGCCAGCCCGCGTGCGATCAAGTGCCATCGGGCGCTCACGAACGCAAGGTTCCATCGAGGTAGCGGGCCAGCGCCGTCTGCCAGGTTCCCTCCCGCACAACGCGCGCACGCGCCGCCTCGCCCATCGCCTTGCGGCGGGGGTCGTCGGCGAGGAGGCCGCCGATGGCTGCTTCGATCGCCTCACGGTTCTCGCCCGCGACGACGAGGCCGGTCTCACCATCGGCCACGGCGTCGCTGCCGCCGCCGTCCGAACCCGCCAGCGATGGAACGCCGTACCAGGCAGCTTCCGCATAGACGATGCCGAAGCCTTCGACCGAGTTGCCCTCCCGCCGGGTCGGCATGACGAACAGGTCGGCTGACGCCAGCAGCGCCGCCTTGTCATCGTCCCCGACGCGACCGAGCAGATGCACGCGGTCGGCGACGCCGGCTTCCCGCGCCAGCGCCTCGAGCCGCTCGGCATCGCCGCCCCCGCCGCCAATCGCCAGCCTGATGCCGGGAAATTTCTGCGCCAGCCCCGGCAGCGATTGAATGACACGATCGAAGCCCTTGCGCGGCTCCAGGCGGGCCAGACCCACCAGCAACGGCCGGGCACCCTGCGTCAGCGCCGACAGCCGCTGCAGGGCGGCGGCGCTGCCCGGCGCCGGCTGCGGGCGGATGGGTGGATGCACGATGACGAGGCGCGTCGGCAGCGACACATAGGGTCGGGCCAGGTCGGCGGTGTAGCGCGAGTTGGCGATGACGGTCGCGGCCTTGGAGAAGGCGTGCGCAATGCGCTGCCGCTTGCGCTCCGAAATTTTGGGCGGAAATTCCATGCCGTGCGCCATCACCGCGACAGGCACCTCAGTGCGCGCCAGCAATTCCAGACTTTTCCAACTGTCGCAGAAAACGGCCTCGACGCCGCCCCTGGCGATCAGGCGTCCGGCGGACCATGCCTTGAGCCGCCGGCGCAACGGCTTCAGGCCGCCGAAACGCTGCACGGCAACGTTGTCGAGATGCGCTTCGAATGTCCGATCGCCATCCGTAGGGTCCGCCATCACCGTCACGCTGCGCCCGGTCTCGCCGAGCGCCGCGGCAAAACCGCCGACGAGATTTTCGATGCCTCCGGTCTCCGGCGGAAAGCATTGGGTCAGGACGAGGATCATGATCCACCGTGATCGAAAAGCTGCGCCGGCGCCGGAAATCTAACGGCTTGCACCGCATGCGTCAGCAGGCATAACGTCCGCGCGCCATGCGCTTCCCCTCCCCCCTCGTTCGCGGCACGCTGATCCAGCGCTACAAGCGCTTCCTGGCCGACGTGCGGCTGGACGACGGACGGCTGATTACGGCAACATGCCCCAACACCGGTTCGATGATGGGGCTGGTCGCGCCCGGCTCGATCGTGTGGCTTTCGGAGAGCGACAGCCCGACGCGCAAGTATCGCTTCACCTGGGAACTGGTGGAAGCCGATCTCGGCAAGGGGCCGACGCTGGTCGGCATCAACACCAACCATCCCAACAAGCTGGTGGCGGAGGCGGTGGCAGCCCAACGCGTCAAACATCTGGCCGGCTATCCCGAGGCCAAGCGCGAAGTGAAGTATGGCAAGAACAGCCGCATCGACCTGCTGCTGCACTGCGCCGACAAGGGCCTGTGCTACGTCGAGGTGAAGAACGTGCATTTCTCGCGCCGGCACGGGCTTGCCGAATTCCCGGACTCGGTGACGGAGCGGGGCGCCAAGCACCTCGCCGAGATGAGCGACATGGTGCGCCAGGGACATCGCGCCGTGATGGTCTACCTGATCCAGCGCGGCGATGCCAAGAAGCTGGCCTTTGCGCGCGACGTCGATCCCACCTATGGCGCGGCCTTCGACTTGGCCGCCGCCGCGGGCGTCGAGGCCATTGCGCTTCGCTGCCGCATGAGCACAGAGCAGATCGTGGTGGACAGACCGGTGCCGATCGTCGGGTAAGCGTTGGCAATCGCAATGCCGTAGAGGTCCGTCCGCGGCGCGCCAGCCCAGGCGAATTCGCATAGTCCCGCCGCGTCACCGCATGTTAGGCATGCTGCCGAAGATTTGAGCTCCCGGACGACTGCATGCCAACGGACACGACAGAGCGCATCGCCCCCGCTGCCAGCGAGTTGCAAACGCTGGTCGTGGTCTCGGGCGCGCACCTGATCAGTCATTTGCACATCATGGTGCTGCCGGTGCTGCTGCCTCTGCTCAAGGAGCAGATGAATGTCGGCTTCTTCGAACTCGGCCTGGCGCTGACGACGTTCAACGTCGTGACGGGCGTGACGCAGGCGCCGATGGGCTTCCTGGTGGACCGTGTAGGCGCCAAGATCGTTCTCATCGCCGGGCTGATGCTCGGGGGCCTGGCTTTCATGTCGCTCGGGTTCACCACCACGTATGCCTGGCTGTTCGTGACGGCAGTGCTGGCCGGCCTTGCCAACTGCGTCTACCACCCCTCCGACTACGCCATCCTGACGGACAGCATCGCGGAGGACCGCATCGGCAGAGCGTTCTCCATTCACACGTTCGCAGGTTTCGCAGGCGGTGCCATCGCACCGCCGCTGCTGCTGGGGCTGGCGGCCGTCGGGGGCCTCAGCTCGTCGCTCGTCTGCGCGGGACTGCTCGCCTGGGCGACCGCCGCCGTGGTATTCCTGATCCCAGATCAGCAGCAGGCGGACACACGCGCTAAGGCTGGCAACGCAGCAGGCGCGACTGGCAGCGCCGCCAGCGTGCTGTCGCCGGCGGTACTGGCACTCACCGGGTTCTTCACCCTGCTCGCGCTGGCGCATGGCGCCATGTACAGCTTCTCGGTCGTCGCCCTGATCGCCGGCCACGGCGTGTCGCTGGCGGTCGCAACTGCCGCTCTGACGGCCTACCTCGCCGGTTCGGCCGCGGGCGTACTGGCAGGTGGCGCGCTCGCCGACAGGACGCGGCGCCATGGCGATGTGGCGGCTGCCGGCTTCGGCCTTTCCGCCCTGATCGCGCTGTGCATCGCGATCTTCTCGCTTCCCGCGCTGGTGCTGATCGGTGCCATGGGGCTCACCGGATTGCTGGTCGGCATGGTGCAGCCGTCGCGCGACATGCTGGTGCGCAAGGCCGCCCCACCCGGCGCGGCGGGACGGGTGTTCGGCATCGTCTCGACCGGTTTCAACATCGGCGGCATCGTCGGGCCGCTGCTGTTCGGCTGGCTGATGGACAACGGCTCCCCGCGCTGGATCTTCGGCGCCGCCGTCGTCTTCATGGCCGCGACCGCCATGCTTGCCTTGCTCGAGGATCGCCGGCCCCGCCAACGCCCGGTTGCGGCTTAGCCTAACCGCCAAACTCCTGACGCACTCTTGATGGTCCGTGAACGCGATGCGACTCGCTCCTGCGGGCTCGATCCCATATGATCCAGAGCTTGAAAAGGGCCACATCTGGAGAAGGTGCATGGCCGCTACAGGGAGGTGCAACAGGATGTTCGACCGCCGCAGTCTGCTCCGCGCGGGTGTGTCCCTCGGCGCCCTCGCAGCGATGTTCCGCCCGCGCCACGCCTCGGCCGAGGCCAAGCAGGCGACGTTCGAGGTGACCAAGACGGACGCGGAATGGCGCAAGCTTCTCACGTCGCAGCAGTTCTACGTTTTGCGCAGTCACGGCACCGAGCGCGCCTTCACCAGCCCGCTCGACAAGGAACATCGGGCCGGCACCTTTTCCTGCGCCGGCTGCGACCTGCCCCTGTTCTCGTCCACCACCAAGTTCGACAGCAGGACCGGCTGGCCCAGCTTCCACACGCCGCTGGAAAACGCCGTCGGCGACGACCGTCGACCGCAGTTTCTTCATGACGCGCACCGAGGTGCACTGCCGCCGCTGCGGCGGCCACCTGGGCCACGTGTTCAACGACGGGCCGCCGCCCACGGGTCTGCGCTACTGCATGAACGGCGTGGCGATGAAGTTCGCGCCCGAGGGTGCGTCGTCTGCCAGTGCTGACAAGAAAGGATAGCGCATGCTCGGATTTTCACGTGTGCTGCGCTGGCTGCTACCCTTGGCATTTCTCGCCGCCGTCTCGGGCGCGGTCGCGCAGACAGCCCCACCTTCCGTAGCCCCCGGAAAGACCGAAACCGCGATCTTTGCCGGCGGCTGCTTCTGGTGCGTGGAGGAAGCCTTCGAGAAAGTGCCCGGTGTGATCACTGCAGTCTCCGGATTTGTCGGCGGCAAGGTGGCCAACCCGAGCTATGAACAGGTGATGACGAAATCCACTGGCCATGCGGAGGCTGTGGAGGTGACCTACGATCCAGGCAAGGTGACTTATCAGCAGCTCGTCGACTGGTTCTGGCGCAACATCGATCCTTTGGATGCGGCCGGTCAGTTCTGCGACAAGGGCAACCCGTATCGCAGCGGAATTTTCTATCGCGACGAAGCCCAGAAGAAGATTGCGGAAAGCTCCAAGCAGGCGCTGCAGGCGTCGGGACGTTTCAAGCAACCGATCGTCACCGAGATCACGGCGGCCGGGCCATTCTATCTGGCCGAGGACTATCACCAGGATTACTACAAGAAGAATGCGACCCGGTACCAGTTCTACAAGCACGGCTGCGGCCGCGTGCAGCGCCTGGAGCAGGTCTGGGGCAAGGCAACGCCGCCGCCGAACAGCTGATTGGGTCAGGAGAATTCGGAGCCTGGCTCAAACCGGGAAGCGCGCGGCGAACGGTTCGAGGGGCAGGCGCAGGGCGTTCGTAAGATACGACACCGTGCGATAGAAACCCGCGAGCAGCAGCAGCTCGAGCATAGCCTCTTCGCTGAACGTGCCGCGTAGCTCAGCCCACAGCGCGTCGTCGACATTGCAGGATGCGTGCAACGCATCGCAGAAGCGGATCAGCAGACGGTCCTCGACGCTCCAGCAGGCGTCATCTGTACCACCGTGCACCGTGGAGTGGAGCTGATCGGCATCGAGACCAGCGCGCTTGGCGAAGAAGGCGACATGTACACCCCATTCGTATTCCGAGCGGCACAGGGCGGTGACGCGATGGATGACGACCTCGCGCTGCCTCAACGTCAGGTGACCGCGATCCAGCAGACCGCCGCCCATGAAGCGCTGGAACAGACGCGGGTCACGGGCCAGCGTACGGAACAGCACCAGCGGCTCGACGCCGGGCGGCATCAGGGCGTCGAAGCGGGCCTGGACTTCGGGTGCATAGGGGGCGTTTGCGGGCGCAATGCGCGGGATGGCGGACATAGGTCGTCTCCTGTGCTATGTTTTCCTTAGCATGATCCTTTCGCTTTAGCTATGGAAATAATAGCATGCCAGCACCCAAGCCCGCGCAGCGCGTGCGTGGTTCCGCGACCGGCCGGCCGATCATGGTGCTGCTCGACCTGCTGGGGCGGCGCATGACGCTGCGCATTCTGTGGGAGCTGCGCGATCGGCGTCTCACGTTCCGGGCCTTGCAGGAAGCGGCCGAAACCAATCCGAGCGTGCTCAACGTGCGGCTCAGAGAACTGCGCGAGGCCAATCTCGTTGCGCACGGAGACGACGGCTACGGCCTGACCCCGCACGGCAAGGAGTTGCTCGAGACCTTCCTGCCGCTGCACGCATGGGCCGATAAGTGGGCACGGCAGTTCGATACGAAGCACCGGTAAGGCAAGTATCCCGCCTTTTGCGCAACCCTACCCGGCAGCGTCGGCGGTTGTGTGCCTGACGCTGCCGATTGCATGCTCCCGGCGCTCGCGGATGGCTGGATACCGGGGGCAAGCCCCGGTATGACAGTCGGTCCAACGGCTTCGACGGAACTGCTCCAAGCAGAGGGATGCGATGCAATACACCACGCTCGGCAAGACGGGATTGAAGGTCAGCGTCGCGGGACTTGGCTGCGGCGGCAACAGCCGCATCGGGCTCGGCAAGCTCACCGAGGACCAGTCGATCGCGCTGGTGCGCGAGGCCATGGATCTCGGCGTCAACTTTCTCGATACGGCCGAGAACTACGAGACCGAGCCCATCGTCGGCAAGGCCATCAAGGGACGGCCGCGCGACAGCGTCGTGATTTCCACCAAGAGCCTGCTCGGTAGCGGCGCTGGACCCAAGTCCGGCGCGGACATGGTGGCCTGTCTCGATGCATCGCTCAGGAAGCTCGATACCGACTATGTCGACATCTTTCACCTGCACGGACTCTCTCCCACCGCCTACGACCGGGCCATGAGCGAGATCGTGCCGGCGCTGCTGCGCGAGAAGGAGAAAGGCAAGTTCCGCCATCTCGCCGTGTCGGAGACGGGGCCGCGCGATCCCGAGCACAAGATGCTGGAGCGGGCGGTGGAGGAGCCGCTGTTCGAAGTCGTCATGCTGGCGTTTCACATGATGAACCAGAACGCGCGCAAGCCGGTGCTGGAGCGGGCACGCGCCAACAAGGTCGGCACGCTGTGCATGTTTGCGGTGCGCAACGTCTTCAGCAGGCCGGGGCTGCTGGAGAAGACCATCGCCGATCTCGTCGCGGAAGGAAAATTGCCGCGCACGCTGGCGGAGAACAAGAACCCGCTCGGGTTCCTGGTGCACCAGGGCGGCGCCGAGAGCATCGTCGATGCCGCCTATCGCTTCGCGCGGCACGAGCCGGGGATCGACGTCGTTCTGTTCGGCACCAGCAGCATCGATCACCTGCGTTCCAACATCGCCTCCATCCTGCGCCCGACGCTGCCCGCAGTCGACGTGCAGAAGCTGTATGCCCTGTTCGGCCACCTTGTCGGCGTGGGCCTCGACCTTCCCGACAGGATCACTGCGGCACAACCCGGCAAACCGTGAGGCCTTGCAGTTCTCTTCTCACTTTCCCCCAGGACGTTCCGGAACGATACTTTGGCCCCGATGCAGGGCAATGCCCAGTTGCAGCGATTCGGCAATGCGCTCCGATCTGTCGACGAAAAACCGTGCCGCGTCGCGCGGACACACCTCGTGCGCGGTGCTGCGGAACAGCGCGAGCCAGCGGCCGAAATGCTCCGCCGAAATCTGCGGCAACCCGGCATGCACCGCCATGGGCGTACCTTTGTAGCGCCCGGTCATGAGCGCGACGGACGACCAGAAGGCGCACAGCTTTTCGAGATGCATGTCCCAATCCTGAATGGCCGCATTGAAGATCGGGCCCAGCAGCGGATCGGCGCGCACTCGTGCATAGAAGGCGTGCACGAGCTGTTGGATCATCGGCTCGGTAATGCCAGCCGGGGTTCCTGGCGCCTTGGGATGCGGATCGCGGGTCATGCCAGGCGTGTCGCCGCGATCCGCGTCATGCCACCTCTTCCGTCACGCCGGGACAGGTTGACAGCCCGCAAACCTTGTCGGCACGGCCGTTCTGCGCGTCCGCCCCTGGCAGAGGCGCCTTTTTGGTCGCGATGTTCGGCCACACATCCGCATACCTGCGATTGATCCCGAGCCAGAAGTCCGTCGCGGCGGGTTCGTTGTCGGCGACGATGGCCTCGGCCGGGCACTCGGGCACGCAGACGCCGCAATCGATGCATTCGTCGGGATGGATGACGAGCATGTCGGCGCCCTCGTAGAAGCAGTCGACCGGACAGACCTCCACGCAGTCCGTGTACTTGCACTTGATGCAGTTCTCGGTGACGACGAAGGTCATGGACCACCCGGTCATTAGATATATTTTCAATGCATCTTCTTGCGAAGAAGCCCTCGCAGAAAACATATGTCAAGGATGACTCTTATTGCATTCTGACGCAGGGTCACCCATGCAGCTGACGACCTTCTCCGACTATGCGCTGCGCGTGCTGATGTATGCGCACGCCGCCGGCGACCGCCTCGTGACGATCGAGGAGATGGCGGGGTCCTACCGGATTTCGCGGGCGCACCTGATGAAGGTCGTCAACGCGCTGACACGCGGAGGCTACCTGACGGCCGTGCGCGGCCGCTCGGGCGGCCTGAAGCTCGCCAGACCGGCTGCGGAAATCGGCCTCGGCGACGTGGTGCGAGCGACCGAACCGGACTTCGCCCTGGTCGAATGCTTCTCGACCGGAAACCAGTGCGTCATCGCCGGATGCTGCCGGTTGCCGCATGCGCTCACCGAGGCGCTCGATGCTTTTCTCGGCGCACTCGACCGGTACACGCTGGAGAGCATCGCGCTGAAGCCTAGGGACTTTCGCAAGGTCCTGGACCCAGCCCGGCGGACGGCGGCCTGAGGATCCGTCCGCGTGCTCACCAAGTCGTGAGGGCGCAGGCATGAACCGCGTGCGCATGTGACTCGTAACCACCACAGCTCCGGTCCGGGGCGAATCATCGCGGGAGGACGCAATGCCGGTTTCAATGCGCATCGGGGTGGCCGTGGCGGCAATCCTCATACCGCTCGCGATGATGACCGCGTCGGCCCAGGAGAATTACGAAAGCTGGGCGTCGCTGCAGACCCCGTTCGAAAGCACGGGCGGCGGCGGCATCATGATCGGCGGGTACGACCCCATAGCCGTCAGCGACAAGTGCCGTACTGACTTCACGGCTACCGAGCCTGGCGGCAAGGTCTATTATAACAAGATCGAGTTCGACGTGGTGCCGGTGCAGGGCGGTGTCCTGTGCACCAACGGCAAATGGCAAGCCGTCGACGGCAGCATGTCGGGGACGACGCCGTTCAGGGTGTTCATCAAGGATGGCGTGCGGCGCCGCTCGCCTTAACCCGCGTTGTCCCGGAAGTCGCGGGAGCGATTATCGGGACCCGGCGACCACGCCTCCCTGAAACTCCTGGGTCCCGGATATTCCGCTTGCGCGGAATTCCGGGATGACAGGTGTTGTTACTCAGCCGCAGCCTTGTGCGCGTTCAGCACGTTGTCGGCGAGGCGGCCGGTCAATTCCGCCAGATGATGGAACTTGGCCGTGTAAGTGCCGACGCCCGCGGTTGCCGAGCGCAGCTCCACGATCAGATCCTGCATTTCCGACTCGGGGATCTGAGCTCGCACCACGTCCCAGCCGGGCCAGCCTTCGCGGGAGTCGAACCCCAGGATCTGCCCGCGCCGCTGCGGGATCATGCCGTTGATGCGCGCCGTCGCCTCTGAGGGAATCGCGATCTCCACTTCCATGATCGGCTCGAGCAGCACCGGGCTGCATTTGGGCATGCCTTCCGACATGCCGATGCGGCCGGCCTGACGGAACGCCATGTCGGAGCTATCGACCGAGTGGTAGGACCCGTCGGTCAAGGTCACGGCCACGTCGACCACCGGGAAACCGCCCAGCGGTCCGCGCTGCAGATAGTCCGACACACCGATCTCTACTGAAGGAATGAACGACCGAGGCACCACGCCGCCGGTAATGGTCTCGGCAAACTGGAAGCCGCTGCCGCGCGGCAACGGCTTGATGTCGAGCACGACGTCGCCGAACTGCCCGTGCCCGCCCGACTGCTTCTTGTGCCGCCCGCGAATCTCGATCCCTTTGCGGATGGTCTCCTTGTAGGGCAAATGGCGCGGCTTGGACTCGGCATCCACGCCGTACTTGCGCTTGAGGCGCTCCAGCGCGACGCGCAGGTGCATCTCGCCCTGTCCCCACAGCACCATCTGGTGCGTCTCCTTGGCGTGCTGCAGGCTGAGCGAAGGATCCTCCTCCATCAGCCGGGCAAGCGCACCCGTGAGTTTCACCTCGTCCTTGCGATCCTTGACGCCGATGGCGACGCCATAGACCGGCTGCGTCGGCTCAGGTGTCGGAACCTGGATGCTGCCGCCTTTCTCGGCCGACAGGGTCTCACCGGAGAGAACCTTCTCCAGCCGGCCGAGTGCGACCGTCTCGCCGGCCTTGGCAGGCGCGCGCTTCTTGGCATCCTGCCCGAGCAGGGAAAAGGCCGCGGCGGCGCGCTCTTCGGAGCGTGCGCCCTGCAGGACCGTGCCTTCGCCGAACTCGCCGGCAAGAACGCGCACGACGCTGACCTTGCCCCCATGCGGCGTGTACATGGTCTTCACGACGTGCGCCGCGGACTTGGCGTTTTCCAGTTTCAGGCGTTTGGCCGTGGTCTCGACGAACGGCGCCTCGTGGCGCAGCGCCTTCAGCAGCCGGAGGATGCCGTTGCCGTTCTCGGCCGAGCCCAGCAGCACCGGCACGATCAAGCCGTCCTGCATTTCCTTGACGAGATCCTCAAACACCTTGCCGCGCTGCGGCTGGACGTCGCCGAGCAGCTGCTCCATCAGCTCGTCATCGTAGTCGGCAAGCTGCTCGAGCATCTTGAAGCGGGCCTCGGTCTCGCGGTCTTTGACGGTGGCCGGCATCTCGATGACTTCGGCGTTGGCCTGCGGGCGGTAGACGAAGGCGCGTTCCAGCGCCAGGTCGACGAAGCCCGAGGCGACGCCCTTTTCCCAGATCGGGATCTGGCGCAGCACGAGCGGCTTGGCGCTGGCCGGCTGCAGCGTGGGGAGGATGTCGCGCACCTGGGCGTCGAACGAGTTGATCTTGTTGAGGAACAGGAAGCGAGGAATGCCGCGATCCTCCAGCTGCTTGAGGATCAACTGCAGGGCCGGCACACGCTTGGGATCGGGTTCGCACACCACGATGGCGGCATCGCAGGCCGTAAGCGCGAGGGCGCCTTCGTGCTGGAATTCGATGGAGCCGGGGCAATCTATGAAGGTGAACTTGTCGTCGATGAATGTGGCGTCGGCGATGTTGAGCTCGACGCTCATGCCGTGGTCGCGGGCCTCGGCCGCACCGTCGCCCACGGTGTTCTTATCGCTAACTTTGCCTTGACGCGTTACAGCACCGGTACGGGCGAGAATGGCTTCGAGCAGAGTTGTCTTGCCAGAGAGGTAAGGCCCGACCAGTGCGATGCAGCGGGAGCTGCGGGCGGCAGTGCCACCATTTTGCCCCATGGGATCCTCCGTGATCAGCCCAGGCAAACGGACGCATAAGCTCGCGCGCCCGCGCCTGAGCTTAGCGGGGCGCGTGACAGTATGGTGAACCCGGGCCGGAGCGAGTGCAAGCGCGAACGCGCAATTTTGTTGTTCAACGCATGAGCATCGGCACGAACGCCAACGCGCGTGAAACGTGGTCGTGCGAACTTCCCGAAAACTCCGGGCGCTGTCTCCCTCCATTCCGGCCACGCCGGTTGCACTGCCAGTGCCGGCTAAGTTTCAGTGCCGGTGCGGGCGAAGTTGTAGCTGCGCGAATGAAGCGTACGAGACGCCTGTTGTTGGAAACACAGAGGCAATGTGCTGCATTTGCGAAGGATTCCGCGAGCAAACGGAAGTGCTTGTTTGCCTTGGCTCTTCCATCCACGCCCGCCTAGCCGGAGGACTAGAAAGCGCATTGCCGATGCTGAGTATTGTGCAGCGGCGAAACTTTTTAATCACGAATTGTTGCAATATTTATCTTGACCTGCGGCCGCAATGACCCGCTAAATCATAATCGGTGCAACGCTGTAGGCGAACACGCCGCAGATTTCAGTGAAGCTCAAGTGCTCAACTGGAACGCACACTTGAGTTAGTGAGTTAAAGTGCCATGGGAATGGAAACACTCAATAGCGCGGCTCGGGCGGCTGGCTTCGCGATGGCGGCTTCCGATGAGCCTTACGAGGAAGTCAAGACCGAAGTAAAGGTCGAGACCACGGGTTGGCGGCCGAGTGAAGCGGTCACCCTCGGCAAACCAGGGCCGGGACGTCCCCATAAGTCAGGGGAATGGTTCAGGACCATGCTCAGTCTCCTGGGGCGGCGCGCACCTGCTTCACCTGCCTGAACAAGAGCCAAACCGAATATTGTCGAGGCGCTGGAGATAGTCCGGCGCCTTTTGCGTTGTGACGCTCAGTCAGCCAACCCGGCGCTGGCGCACGCGACCGCATGCAGCCACTCCGGCACGTCGGCATTGTGGGCAACCACCCACAGGTGCCCTTCCTCCGCCAGCTCGGTTACGACGCATTGAGGAATGCGCGCGGCCAGGGCGTGTACGGCCGCGATTGGAACGTCCCGGTCCGCGCCGCCGATCCACACGCGCGCCGGGGCGGAAATGCGGGCAAGGTCGATCCCCCAGGGACGCGAGAAAATCGACAGATCGATCTGCGGTCCGTCCGTGCCCGGCCGCAAGCCTTCATCGAAGCTGCCGAGTACGCGCCTGGAGACTTCGGGCTGGGCAATCAGCTGCTTGTCGATGCGCGCCGCCCGCGACGTCAGCAGACGTGCCGCCAGCCATGGCGTCCGTCGCACGCTCCAGCGAAAGCCGCGGAAGGCCGTCGACATGACGCGCGGGTAGCGGGGCAGAATGGTGAAATTGAACCGATGCACCCGTGACAGCGCCTGCCCCAACCCGGCATCCGCGATCGGGCCGACCGGGCTTACGAAGGCGACGGCGAGCACGCGGGACACAAGACAGGCGGCAACAGCGGCTGCGTACGGCGCACCCCCCGATACGCCGCCGATGCAAAATCGCGCGTGGCCGAGGTGATCCATCAGAGCCGCCATGTCGTCGGCATAAGCGCTGAGGACCACATCGCGCGGCGCCTCGCTCAATCCATATCCCCAGCGGTCCGGAGCGATCAGTGCCACGCCCAGTCCTCGGCAGACCTCGTGGGCAAACGCGATCTGAAGCCGTGACCCTGGCGTGCCGTGCAGGAAGACCACGGGCATGCCTGCCGGCTCGCCGTAGACGCAAAACCCCAGCATGCGGCCGTCCGGCAGACGCAAGCGCTGATCCGGCACCAGGTCAGCGCTCATGGAAGCGTGAGGTCCCTCTCGTAAAGCACGACAACTGGATCAGACCCAGCCGTGCCGACCTGCCGAAATCCAAGCGAGCGGTAAAGCGTTTGCGCTTCCTCCAGCTTGGGAAGCGTGTCCAGGCACATGCGCCGGTAGCCCAACTGCCGGGCCTCGTCCATCACGGCCACGGCGAGATGGCGGCCGAGGCCTTTTCCACGCGCGGCAGGCCGCAAATAGAGGCGCTTCATCTCGCACATGTCTGGAACGCCGGGCACGGGCCGCACCGCGACGCATCCGGCCAACCCATTGTCCGCCGGGTCACGCAGGAACAGCATCTGCCCATGTGGAGGCCCATAAACGCCCGGCAGATCTGCGACTTCCGCATCGAAGTCCTGAAAACACACTGGAACGCCGAGATAGGCCCAATACTCGCGCAGCAGGGCCACGATGGCCGCACGGTCGCTTTCCTTGAAGCCTTGCTCGGTGGTAAATCGGCTCATCATTGTGCCGGCAGCAGCCATACAAGAAATGCGGATGCAACGAGCGCGAGCGCAAGCCGCCGGTAGAGCCGGCATTCGGCGCAATTCCAGGCAGCGCGTAAACGGCTGGTAAAGGTCATGCGGCGACCTTGAGCGCGAACCGGCCATCTGGCAAGATCGTCACGGCACAGCGGCAACCGATGACGGACATGAACGTCATATCACTCAAAGCTGCGCGCTCCCGGCTGCGGGCAGGGCGGACTGTCCAGCCGCCGCCGGCGCTGACAAATGCCGTGCCCCGTGACACCCGCGCCCATCCCGACGATGCCGGCGACCGGATGCGCATGAAGCAGAACTTGGCGGCATTCCTGGTGCTCGTCTGCATTGTCGTGCTGGGTGCGTGGCTGATGGAGAGCCTGACCACCTATTCGCGCATCCAGACGTGCATCGAGGCCGGACATCGCAATTGCGTGCCCGTGGACCACAAATACCAGCCGTCGCCTTACTGAACGCGTACCGCCTACTGCGGTTGTCCCTGTCCGCCGGAGGCCTTATTGGCATCCTGGGTCTCCAACTGCGCGTACACGATGTTGGCGAGGTTCATCAACTCGTCCCGCGACAGCCGTCCTGACAGCGCATATGCCAGCGGCCGGTCGATCCAATAGAACGAGCCGAAGCCGTCCTTCTCATGGAAACGGAAGGACGTGTTGTTGAGCCCGGTTTCCTTGCGCACGTAAAGCGTCAGACGCCGGCCGCTGGCGTCCTCGTACATGAATTGTGCTGCCGGCAAGCCATGGTCAGGCAACAAGCGGCCGCCCATCAGCCGCCACCCGAGAGGGCCGAGCGCCGGCGCACGCACGTCCGCGCCGACACGCTTGGCCAGCCAGCGCACGAGGTGGGCTTCATCGGCTTTGACCTCGACTGGATGGCGCACTTCCGGAACATAAAGCGTATGCGCGCCCAGTGCCGTCGTCACGAACGCTGCTTCGGGACTACGCGGCTCCGCCAGCAGGCCACGCGCCAGATACCCCGCCGCACCGGCCGCGATCAGGATGACGATCGCGGCTGCCCACCGTGCGAGCGTACGCGCATTCAAGACCTGCCTGCGCCCGAGGCGTGCAAGCGGCTTGCGCAAGGCCGGCGCCAAGGGCTCGCCGAGGCTGCCGGCATAGCGCTGCCTCAGAGCCTCGTTGATCTCGCGCACCTCTCGCACCAACTCCTGGTCCGTCGGCGACGACGCCAGCGCAGCCTCGATCTCGGCCCGCTCATCGGGCGTCAGTTCGCCGTCGACAAAGGCGTGCAGTTCCGTTTCCGTGATGCGGTGCGGGGCGATCATTTGACCCTCCGCAGCGATGCGCGGCCGTTCTTGTCGCCGCCCTCATAGTCCATCAGCGTCCGCAGCCGTCCCCGGCCGCGTGCAAGCCGCGACATTACCGTCCCGACCGGGATTTCCAGCACTTCCGCAGTTTCCGCGTAGCTCAGGCCTTCCAGGCCCACCAGCAGCACCACCTGTCGCTGCTCACCGGTCAGAAGCTGTAGCGCATTGTCGAGGTCGCGCCCACTCGCACCGTCGGCGGACGGTGCGGACTGGTCGACCCCAAGGCTCTCCAATCCCACGTGCGGCGGACGGCGCGACTTGCGGCGCAGCCCATCCACATGCAGGTTGTGCAGGATCGAAAACAGCCATTTGCGCGGATTGTCGCCCTCGCGCCACTGCGGCAGACGAGCCAGCGCGCGCTCGAGCGTATCCTGGATCAGGTCGTCGGCCTCGCCGTCGTCGGCAAGCAGCGCCCGCGCATACCGGCGCAGGCGTGGGATCTCGGCGGCGACGGCTTCACGGCGAGAGGCCAAGCAGTTTCCCTTCCCCCCAACGCGCAGTCATTACCCCGCGGACGCTGGACCCGACCATATTATTCCCGACCGGGCCTCAAAATAAAGTGCGCACGGCCGACATTTACAGGTCGCAGTCTCGAAGTATTCTAAATTGCCTAGTGAATGCATAGGCTAGCCTGCTTTGGTCGCGGGTCTGCGCTGCCGTTAATGAAAATCGGGAGGATTTGATGCTTAGACGCGTAGCCGCTCTCATCGCGATCGGGACCGGCGCTATCCTGGGAACCGGGACAATCATTGCCTACGCTCAGAACTCGGACGCGATAACCCAGCGCCGGGCGGCCATGACGAACATTGCTAAGGCGGGCACGCCTCCCTTCAAAATGTCGAAGGGAGAAGAGCCCTTCGATCTCGCCAAGGTTCAAGCCGGGTTGAAGACGTACCAGGCCGAGGCGGCCAAACTGAAAGACCTGTTCCCGGACAACTCCAAGACCGGCGATACCGACGCGTCCCCGAAGATCTGGAGTGCACGGGCCGAGTTCAACGCCGCCATCGATACCTTCATGGCGACGGCCAAGACAGCGGCGGCAACGATCAAGGATGAGGCAACTTTCAAAGCCGAATATCCAAAAGTCGTGCGCAGCTGCGGTGGATGTCACAAGGACGCGGATGGCTTCTCGCCCCGACTGGCCGACAGCTTCAAGAAAATGAAGTAGCGCGCGTCGACAGCTTGCAGCCAGATTCGCCGCACGCGCTGCAGAGCGCGCGTGCGGCGATCATAGGCTGGGCGTGAACAAGGCTGTTAGGCCGGAGACATCATGCTGGCTCGCGCTCTCGTTGTTCTCGGCTTGCTCGCGGCGGCGATCGGGGTGGCACTCTATGTGCTGACAGCGCCGTCTGCCTGGCCGCACCGGTTGGAGACCCGCACCGCCAATCTGGCCAACGGCGAGACCCTGTTTCATATTGGCGGTTGCGCTTCGTGCCACGCCATTCCCAAGCAGGACGATCATCGCCGGCTCGGCGGCGGGCTGGCGCTCGCGACCCCGTTCGGCACCTTCAAGGTACCCAACATCTCGTCCGACGCACGGTATGGCATCGGCGCATGGTCCGAGGAAACCTTTGCCAATGCCATGCTGCGCGGCGTCGGGCCCAATGGCGAGCACCTCTATCCGGCGTTTCCCTACACCTCCTACCAGCGCATGTCCGTGGACGACGTGCGCGACCTGTTCGCGTTCCTGAAAACCCTGCCGGCGGAAGCTGTCGCCTCCGAGCCTCATGCGCTGCCCTTCCCGTTCAACATCCGCCGCGGGCTCGGCCTCTGGAAACTGCTGTATCTCGACGGCAAGGCTTTCATGCCCGATCCCGCCAAGAGCGCCGTCCTCAACCGCGGTGCCTATCTCGTGGAAGGCCCGGGCCACTGCGCCGAGTGTCACAGCGCGCGCAACTTCTTCGGCGGGATCATCGCTGACCGCCGGTTTGCGGGTGGTGTGGATGCCGAGGGCAAGGGTTGGGTGCCGAACATTACGCCTCATGCGGACGGCATCCCGTCCTGGTCGGCGAAAGATATGGAGTTCTTCCTTGAAAGCGGGCTCGCGCCCGATGGCGCCTCCGTCGGCGACACCATGTCGGATGTGATCTCCAATACCTCAAAACTGACGCCCGAGGACCGGGCAGCGATGGCGGCCTACCTCAAGTCTCTGCCGCCCCGCGCAGGCAAGCCGCCACCGAAAAAGTGAGCGCCATACCGGGCCGGCGCCGTGGGACCTGCTTTTCGCAGCCGGGACGTCATTGAGCCGATGCGTTGCCGGAATGCGGCTTTATTTTGCCCGATTGCGGCGGCAGTGGTTAAGCTTGAGGCGATTCTCGCGCTTGGGGGAGTTATGTAGCGCGAGCACTGCCTGAAAGAGTGATTTCAGCGGGCATACCATCATCACGCCGGGATACTCCGGGCGTGGACAAACGTTGATTCCGGGATTGGCTTCACGAAGCACGTCTGGGCCATGGAGAGGCGTGATGGAATGAATTTTCCGTTCGGCATCGAGGAAGAATTCTTCGTCGTCTGCGAGGACACGCAGGTGCTCGAACCGCAAGCGCATGCCGCCTTTCTGGCCCGCGCCAAGGAACTGTCCGGCGGACTGGTGCATCGCGAGATGCTGCAGTCCCAGGTGGAGGCGGCAACGCCCGTCTGCAACACCTTTGCCGACGCGCGCCGGTACCTGAAGCGTTCACGGCGCGCCCTGGCGGACGCGGGGCGGGAAAGCGGACTGGCCGTCATCTCGGCAGGCACGCATCCCACCGCGCACTGGACGCTGCAGCAGCAGACCGACAAGACACGCTATGACGCGGTGATGGCGGAGCTGCAGATCCTGGGCTTCAGAAACCTCGTGTGCGGCATGCACGTGCATGTCGAGGTACCCGACGACGATCTGCGCCTGGACGTCATGCGCCGGGCGATCCCGTTCCTGCCCATCTTGTTGGCGCTCTCCACGTCGTCGCCGTTCTGGCGCGGCATGAACACCGGCTTCTCGAGCTATCGCCTGACCTCCTACGACGAGCTGCCGCGCACCGGCCTGCCGCCGCTGTTCTCCGACTGGCTGCAATACCGCGGCTATATCGAGGTGCTGCGCGAAGCCGGCGTCATTCGGGACGCGAGCTACATCTGGTGGGCCATTCGCCCGTCCCACAAATACCCGACGCTGGAGCTGCGAATCCCCGATGCCTGCACCTCGCTGGAGGATTCCATCACCGTTGCCGCCCTCTATCGCTGTCTTGTGTGCGCGCTGATGGCCGATCGCACGATCAACAGCGGCATCAATTCGCCGAGCCGGGCGCTGGCAAAAGAAAACAAATGGCGCGTGCAGCGCTTCGGCCTGCGCGCCGAGCTGATCGACCCCTTCCGGGAGCACCCGGCGATCGATGCGGCAGCGGCGGCGCGGCGGCTGGTGCAGATGCTGCGGCGCTATGCGTCCGCGCTCGACTGCCTGGGAGAAGTCGAGCACGTCGAGACCATCCTGGCGCGCGGCACCAGCGCCGACCGCCAGCTCGCCATTTATGAAGCCAGCGTGGCCAAGGGATGCGATCACGACGCCGCACTGCAGAAGGTCAAGGCCTGGTTACAGGAAGAGACGCAGGCCTGCGGGCCCGTGGCGCCGTGAGCCATCGTGCGCACCACAGCGCCATGACATGACGTTGCGCATGTACGCGGTTTCGATGGGCCATTGTTGAGGCCATCATGAAAACGCACAGTCTCGGCTGGTTTGCGACCTTCGCCGCCCTCGTCGTCACCGCTTACCTGACCATTCATTATTTCACAGGCGAGGAAGCCGTCGGCGCTGCGACCCGCTTCGCCTGGAACGCCTTGGCTTTTGTGGTCAACGGCCTCATCAGGCTGTTTGGCGGTCTTGTCCTGATCCTGGCCAAGGGTGTGGGTGTGCGGCGGGTCTCTCGCCTCGCCAAGCTGCTTACCGGCGTGGGATTGGGCTACGCCGGCAGCGTCATCCTGAACGACGACCGCCTGCGGCGGGCACGCGGCTGGCGCGGCAGGCTCAAGGCCGCCATAACGCTGGCGAGGAACAGATGGCAGCGGCTGCATCTGTTCTGGAAGCTCGCCATCGTCGCCGTTCTCATCGCCAGCCAGATCTATCTGCACTTCCTGCTCATCGTGTTTCCCATCGCTTTTCTGGTGCCGGTGGTCCGGCGGCTGTGGATCCAGGCCGCCGATCTGCTGTTCGGCAACTGGTACTGGAAGACCTTCGGCCGACTGCACCGGGCGACGATCAGCGCGCTCCAGGCCCTCCCCGGTTGGCACCAGGTGTTCGGCGCAATGCGGCTGTGGCGTATCCGCTACCTGTGCGCGTGGCGGGTTTGGAAATACGATCCGCGCTATCGTAGAGCGGAGGCCGACGCGCGCATGATCAGCTTTGCGGAGCCACTGCGCCTGTGGTGGCGTGGCGACCTCGACCGCTACATCGGCCGACCGCTCCTTGCAGGTGGAACCAGGAAGCTGCTACCCGCGACCGATTGCGCTTCAGATGCTGGGTTGTCGGCCAGTCAAGCCGCGCCATCCACACCAGCACGAAGACCGTAACCAGCCCCGTCAGTTGACCCCACGGCGCAACTCTGTTTTGCTTCCACGTTCCACCACAGAGGAGAGGACCGGCGAAAAAGAGCAAAGCCGGCCTTCCAAGCCGTGCTCGAAATCGCCATCGTGCTGCTCCTCGTCGTGTTGAACGGCGTGTTCGCCCTTTCCGAACTCGCCATCGTGTCCGCGCGCCGCTCCCGGCTCAAGGCGCTGGCCGCGGAAGGCCGCCGCGGCGCCAACCGCGCATTGGCGCTGGCGTCCGATCCGGGGCGTTTCCTGTCTACCGTGCAGATCGGCATTACTGCCGTTGCACTGACCGCCGGCGCCTATTCCGGCGCAACGCTGACGGGCGACTTTGCGGACTATCTGGTTGAAAAAGGCGTGCCTTACACCGCCGCGGGCTGGCTCGGCTACGTCGTCGTATTCGCTTTCATCACCTATCTCTCCCTCATCATCGGCGAGCTGGTGCCGAAGAACCTCGCGCTGCGCAACGCCGAGACCATCGCCTGCCTGATGGCCCCGCTGATGACCACGCTGTCGCGCCTCGCCGCGCCCGCGGTGTGGCTGCTCGATGTGTCCACCAGGGCGGTGTTCTGGGCGCTGCGGCAGCGCCAACCGGCCAAGAGCACGGTGACGGAAGAGGAAATCAAGACGCTGATCGCTGAAGCCGAAGGCGCCGGCGTGCTCGAAGCGGGCGAACGCATGCTGATCTCCGGCGTGCTGCGGCTCGGCGACCGTCCCGTGCGGGGCCTGATGACGCCGCGCACCGATGTCGACTGGATCGACGCCAATGGCGACGCCGCCGACGTGCGGACGCGCCTGCTGGCGAGCCCCCATTCACGCATGCCGGTCGGAGAAGGCTCGGCCGACCACCTGATCGGGGTGGTGCGGGCGCGCGAATTGCTGGTCGCGCTGCTGACCGACCAGCCTGTCGACGTACGCGCGCATGTGCGCAGGGCGCCGATCGTTCCCGACACGACCGACGCACTCGACGTGCTGGAAACGCTGCGCGACGCTGAAGTGCCCATGGCGCTGATCCACGACGAGTACGGGCATTTCGAGGGCATCGTCACGCCTGCCGACGTGCTGGAGGCGATTGCCGGCGTGTTCCGGTCCGATGCCGAGCTGGAAGAGCCCCATGCCGTGTCGCGCGACGACGGCTCCTGGCTGCTGTCGGGCGCCATGCCGGCCGACGAGATGGCCGAGCAGCTCGGCATCACCCTGCCGGCCAAGCGCGACTATCACACCGCAGCCGGGTTTCTGCTGGCTGAGTTGCGTCGCCTCCCTGCCATCGGCGAGACTGTGGAGGCGTACGGCTGGCGCTTCGAGATCGTCGATTTGGATGGCCGGCGTATCGACAAGGTGCTCGCGACCCGTCGCGTCGCCGGCAGCCGGCGGCAGCTCGGCTGATCCAGGCAGTAGGCACCGTCGCGGGCGTGGCGCATAGTGGCTCCCGCGGGAACAATCGACGGAGGTGACAATGATCCGGCGTGCAGGCAGCCCAGCCATTGCTCTCGCAGGCTTGATATCCTGCAGCGACTACGCGTTCGCGCAGACCAATGCCGCGGCGATCGACACGACCTATCAGGCCGTACTAGCCAGCGCTCCGGTCGCCAAGGCTCTGAGCGACATCAAGGCGGATGATGCGCGCACGCTCGAAGAGCAGAAGCGGATCACCGAGATCCCGGCACCCCCCTTCAAGGAAAGCGTACGCGCCGGCTACTTCCTGAAACGCTTCAAGGAACTCGGTCTCGCCGATGCTGCCATCGACGGCGAGGGCAACGTCATCGGCGTGCGCAAAGGCACGGCACCCGGCCCCAAGCTCGTCGTTTCCGCTCACCTCGACACGGTGTTCCCCGAAGGCACCGACGTCAGCGTCAAGGAGAAGGACGGCATGCTACTGGCGCCCGGGATCGGCGACGACTTGCGCGGGCTGGCCGCTCTCCTCGCCGTGCTCAAGGCGATGAACGAGAACGCCCTGAAAACGGTGGGCAGCGTCATGTTCGTCGGCACCGTGGGCGAGGAGGAGCTGGGCAATCTGCGCGGCGTGAAGGCTCTGTTTCGCGACCACAAGGACATCGACGGATTCATCTCCGTGGATGGACTGAGCATCAACCGGATCGTCAACCAGTCCACGGGCAGCCAGCGCTACGAGGTCGTCTTCAAGGGCCCCGGCGGCCACAGCTTCCAGGAATTCGGGCTGCCGAGCGCGATCCACGCCATGGGACGGGCCATCGCAAAAATCTCCGACGTGCAGACGGTAGCTGATCCCAAGACCACGTTCACGGTCGGCACCGTGCGCGGCGGCACCTCGGTGAACGCCATCGCCGCCGAAGCGCGCATGGCCATCGACATGCGCTCCAACAACGCCGACGAACTCGCCAAGGTCGAGGCGCAGGTGCTGGCGCTGATCAAGGAGGCCGCGGCCGAGGAAAACAAACGCTGGAAGTCCGACAAGATCAGCGTGGAGCTCAACCTGATCGGGGCCCGGCCCGCCGGTGCCATCCCCGAGGACGCAGCCATAGTGCAGGCGTCGCGTCGCGCGGTCGGCGCCGTCAGCCAGCCGGCGCGGGTGACGTTCGCGGGCTCCAGCACCGACTCCAATATCGCCATGTCGCTGGGCATTCCCGCCGTCACGCTGGGCGGAGGGGGCGAAGGCGGCGGCTGGCACTCGCCGAGGGAGTGGTACAAAGCCACCGATGCCCATCTCGGCCCGCAGCACGTCCTGCTCACCGCTCTGGCCCTGGTGGGCGTGGAAGGCGTGAGCAAGCCGCTGCTAGCCGTCCGGCCGGCGCGGTGAGGTGTGCCGTTTCTGCGGGCAAGGGTCGCCAACCTCGCAAGGGGTCGCTAAGAGTACGAATGCAAACCCAGCGTCTGCGCACAATCGGATGCGGTTTCATTCTTTTGGCGGCAGTTGGCGGCGCGCCTTCGCTGGCTTGTGCACAGGAGGCGCAATACCTCGCGCCTCCTGGAGCGCCGACGCAGGCGTTTCCCAGCGCAGGGCGACCGGTAGCCGACATCGTCAGCTCAACCCGGTCCCACGAGAAGAAACGCGATGCCAATGACGAGTCCGGGCAGATTGTCCGTCACCTGGGCATCAAGCCCGGCATGACGGTCGGTGATATCGGCGCCGGTAGCGGCTACCACGCCATCAGACTCGCCAGGGTGGTCGGCAGTTCCGGAAGCGTCATCGCCCAAGACGTCAAGAGAGAGTATCTCGCAGAGTTGGCCGGGCACATCGGCCGCCAGAACATCCAAAACGTGCGGCTTGCGCTGGGCGAACCGCACGACCCGCGGCTCCCTCCCGGCTCGCTCGACGCGGCAACCCTTGTGCACATGTATCACGAAGTCGCGCAGCCCTATGCGTTCCTCTACAATCTCGCACCTGCTTTGAAAGCGGGCGGCCGCGTCGGGATCGTGGACCTCGACAAACCGACGAGTGAGCATGGCACGCCGCCGGATCTGTTGCGCTGCGAACTGTCTGCCGTCGGGTACCGGCAGGTGGGGTTTCACACGCTTGCCGGTGACGCCGGCTATTTGGCGATTTTCGAGGCCCCATCTGCTGCGCGCCGAAAACGACCAGGCGAGATAATTCCTTGTCGTACCAAGGCTGGCTAAGGAAGGCGATGCCGGCGCGGGTCCCCACGTTGTCGCCTCAAGATGACTTCGCCTACAAACTGACGCGCCGGCGGTGCGCGGCGTGATGGGGAACCGGGCGACATGACACTTCAAGCGCAGAGCCTCGCCGGGCTGGTGGCCATACCGCTCATTGCCTGGCTTCTCTCTGAGCGGAGGAGCGCCATAGCACCGGCCCGCCTGATGCGACTGCTGCTGGCGGGGCTTGGGCTGCAGCTCCTCATCGCCGGCATCATGCTGAACGTGGCGGCCGTGCGCATCGCCTTCGACTGGGCGGCGGGTCTGGTGGGAGCGCTGCAGGCCGCGACCGCTGCCGGCATGCGGGTGGTGTTCGGCTATCTCGCCGGCGCGCCGGCACCGTTCGAGACGGTGCGGCCGGAAAGCACGTTCATCCTGGCGTTCCATGCGCTGCCGCTGATCCTGGTGATCAGCGCGCTCTCCAAGCTGCTCTATCACTGGGGCATCCTGCAGAAGATCGTGCACGGCATCGGCTGGGGGCTTCGCCGCACGCTCGGCGTCTCGGGACCGGTGGGCACATCGGCGGCGGCCAACATCTTCGTCGGCATGGTGGAGGCGCCGCTGCTGGTGCGGCCCTACCTCGCCAGCATGAGCCGCGCGGGCCTGTTCGCCACCATGACGGTGGGGATGGCGGGCGTGGCCGGCACGGTGCTCGCGATTTACGCGACCATCATGCAGACGGCGGTGTCCGGCGCGGCGGGCCACCTGATCGTCGCGTCTGTCATCAGCGTGCCGGCGGCGCTCATGCTGTCGGAGCTGATGGTGCCGGAAAAGGCAGGCCACGGCCGCGACACCGGCAGCGAGGACATCGATGCAGATAACGATCGACGATCCGCCGCGCTCCAGCATGGACGCGATCGCGCAGGGCACGTGGGAGGGCGTGCTGCTGCTCGCCAACGTGGCGGCCATGCTGATCGTGGCCGTGGCGCTGGTGGCGCTGGCCAACCAGATGCTGGGGGTGGTCACGGCCCCGTTCGGCGTAAAGCTCACCTTCGAGCAAATGCTCGGCTGGCTGTTTGCACCGCTGGCATGGCTGATCGGCATCCCGTGGGGAGAGGCCGGGCAGGCGGGCGCGCTGCTCGGCGTCAAGACCGTGCTCAACGAGTTCGTGGCTTACCTGCAGCTCGCCGCCGTGGCACCGGAAGCCCTGTCGGACCGGTCGCGGCTGATCCTGACCTATGCGCTGTGCGGCTTTGCCAATTTCGGCAGTCTCGGCATCATGATCGGCGGCATAGCGGCGATGGTACCCGCGCGCCGCGCCGAGGTTGCAAGCCTTGGGGCCAAGACGATGGTGTCGGGGACGCTGTCGACGCTGATGACAGGGGCTGTTGTGGGCCTCATGACGCCGGGCTAAGAAAGAAGCTCGGGTGGGAACGATCGAATGGCAAGCGACAGCATTGTTGCCGAAACGGCGACGCGGATTTTTCGCGATCTGTGCGATCCACAGACGGTCAACAAGGCGGCCGGCGAAAACTGGAAGGGGCCGGCCTGGACCGCCCTGGAGGAAGCCGGCCTCACGCTGGCTTGGGTGCCTGACAAACTCGGCGGAGCCGGTGCCGATCTTGCCGACGGCTTCGCGGTGCTGCGCGAAACGGGGCGTTTCGCGGTGGCGCTGCCCGTGGCGGAAACCATGCTGGCCGGATGGCTGCTCGGCCGTGCGGGCATTTCGTCACCGCGGGGCGCCATGTCGTGCGGCCCGACGCGCAACGGCGACCGCCTGACGCTGACCAAGAGCGGCACACTTGCCGGCCGGCTGCGCGCCGTACCCTTCGCCAAGGACGCCATGCACCTGGCGGTTCTGGCGGAGCGCGAGGGCGGTGGGGCGGCGGTGGCCCTGATCGAAGCTGGTTCTGCCCGCATTGCCGATGGCGCAAGCATTGCCGGCGATGCGCTCAACGCCGTCAACTTCGATGGCGTGCAGCCGATCGCTGTCAGGGACGCGCCCGATTGGCATCGATGCTGACTCGCTCCTGCTCATGGGCGCGGCCGTGCGCGCCATGCAGATGGCGGGCGCGCTGGAAGCCATCCTCGATGCGTCGGTCAGCTACGCCAACGAGCGCGTCGCCTTCGAGCGCCCCATCGCCAAGTTCCAAGCCGTGCAACACAACCTTGCGCGGCTGGCCGGCGAGGTTGCCGTGGCCATGGCGGCCGCAGGCTCGGCCGCCGACACCATGGCCCATGCCACCATGTTCAACGACAGCGTGTTTCTCGAAACCGCTGCCGCCAAGATTCGCGTCGGCGAGGCCGCAGGCGAGGGCGCGGGTATTGCCCATCAGGTGCTGGGCGCCATCGGCTTCACCAAGGAACACACGCTGCACCGCTTCACGCAGCGGCTATGGGCGTGGCGCGACGATTTCGGCAACGAAAGCTACTGGGCGGTGAAACTCGGCAACCACGTGGCAGCGAAAGGCGCCGATGCGCTGTGGCCGATGCTGGCGGCGAGGTGAGGCGATGACGACAGAACTGACATTCGATCCGGTTCGCCTCCCTCCCGAATGCACGGCGCTGCGCGGCGAAGTGCGCGCCTTCCTGGCCAAGGAGGTCGCGGCCGGCACCTTCAACCCGCACGAGGCCGGTAACGATCACGGCTACAGCGAGGAGTTCAGCCGCAAGGTGGGCGCCAAGGGCTGGATCGGCATGACCTGGCCCAAACAGTTCGGCGGCCGCGAGCGCAGCTTCCTGGAACGCTACGTCGTCACCGAGGAATTCCGGGTCGCCAATGCACCGGTGCGCCTGCACTTCGTCGCCGACCGGCAGAGCGGCCCGGTGCTGATCCGATATGGCAGCGAACGCGTGAAGGCCGACGTGCTGCCGCGCATCTGCCGCGGCGAGGTGTGCTTCGCCATCGGCATGAGCGAGCCCAATTCGGGCTCCGACCTGTTCGCGGCCAGCACCAAGGCCACCAAGACCGACGGCGGCTGGCTCATCAACGGCACCAAGGTGTGGACCAGCAACGCCCACCACGCCCACTACATGATCGGCCTGTTCCGCACATCGCCCTCCACCAAGGAGAACCGCCGGCACGGGCTGACGCAATTCCTGGTCGACATGAAGACGCCGGGCATCACCGTCAACCCGATCTACCAGATGACGGGACAGCACGATTTCAACGAAGTGGTGTTCCAGGACGCGTTCATGCCCGACGACCACGTGCTGGGCGAAGTGGACGGCGCGTGGAAACAGGCGACCTCGGAGCTCGCCTACGAACGCAGCGGCCCGGAGCGGTTCCTGGAAACCTACTACGTGCTGACCGAGCTGGTGCGGGTGCTGGGCCCGAAGCCCGATGTCCGGGGCGCCGAAGGCCTAGGCCGGCTGGTGGCCCAGGTGCATGCGCTGCGGCGCATGTCGGTGTCGGTGGCCGGCATGCTGCACGCGGGCAAGGAGCCGGTGGTGG
The DNA here is from genome assembly GCA_963814055.1 of uncultured Alphaproteobacteria bacterium. Classification (GTDB taxonomy): domain Bacteria; phylum Pseudomonadota; class Alphaproteobacteria; order Rhizobiales; family Hyphomicrobiaceae; genus AWTP1-13. The sequence continues at coordinate 35,725 of CAWFBJ010000017.1, read as the reverse complement.
AAGCAGCCATTGTCAAAGATGTCGGCACCATCTGGGAGCAGAAGCTGCCGCACAAGGCCCGCGACTTGGCGGCGTTCAGCGAGGAAGAAGCGGCCAACCGCGCCACCTTCGAACAGCAGCTCGCATTCGCGACGCTGATCGCGCCCAAGCTGACCATCCAGGGCGGCACCACCGAGATCCTGCGCGGCATCATCGCGCGTGGGCTGGGATTGAGATGAAAACTCCCTTGCCGCGAGCACGGCCTCGTCCTGAGCCTGTCGAAGGGCGGGCTGCGCGTACAACGCCGTGGTTCGACAGGCTCACCACTGGGTTGGAGTTCCGGATCAAGATGGAAGCTCGGACATGACAAGCACAGAAGCGATACGCGCGCTGGAGGAGCAGCGCTACGCGGCGATGCTGGCGGGCGACGTTGCAGCGCTGGAGAAGCTGCTCGACGATGCGCTCACCTATACGCATTCGAGCGGAGTAGTAGACACCAAGGCGAGCTACATCGCCGGTGTGCGTGACAAAGTGTGGGAATACAAGAACATCGCGCGCGAAAACGAAAGGATGGTGATCCGGGGCGGTTGCGGGCTCGTGTTCTGCCGCCTCAAGATCGATCTCAACGTGCGAGGGACCCCAAAGAAGGTCGACAGCAACGCGCTGGCAGTGTGGGTGGAGGACGACGGACGGACCCGCCTCGTCGCCGTGCACTCGGCCGGCATTCCCGCCTAAAGATGCCGGCCGTGAGCGCTGCCCTGCAGATCCGGATCGACGACCTCAGGGGACCGGAGATTGCCGACCTCCTGCGGGCGCATCTCGCGTTCTGCCGGGGCGCCTCGCCGCCGGAAAGCACCCATGCTCTCGACCTCGACGGGTTGCGCGCGCCCGCGGTGACTTTCTGGAGCGCGTGGGAGGGCGCGGACCTGATCGGATGCGGCGCGCTGAAGGAGATCGATCCGGCCCATGGCGAGATCAAGTCGATGCATACGGCGGCGAAGCATCGCGGTCGCGGCGTGGGCGTCGCCATCCTGAAGCACATCGTGACAGAGGCACGCGCGCGCGACTATCGCCGGCTCAGCCTGGAGACCGGGTCGATGGCGGCGTTCGCGCCCGCGCGTGCCCTGTATACCGGCTTCGGCTTCACGGAGTGCCCGCCTTTCGACACCTACAAGCCCGATCCGAACAGCGTCTTCATGACGTTGGACCTGGCGACGCCTTAGCCGCTGGACAATTTCGGGCTGGCCGTATCGCCTAACATTTCAGCGCACGTTATGGTGCTGGCACATAAGCAGTCGAGGAAACGAACATGGGCCCATTCAAGGACATCGGCGTCGATCTCAAGGATCTGGTGGCGACCATCGAGATCCAGCGTCCGCCGCACAACTTCTTCGACATCGAGCTGATCCGGCAGATCGCGGACGCCTGCGAGGCGCTCGACAAGGACCCGGCCTGCCGCGCCGTCGTGCTGGCAGCGCAGGGCACGGCGTTCTGCGCGGGCGCCAAGCTCGGCGGCGGCGCAGATATCCAGGACGTGCTGGTGAAAAAATCCGAGTCGGGCCACGCCGGGCATCTCTACATCGAGGCGGTGCGGCTCTACCGCACCAAGAAACCGATCGTGGGAGCCATTCACGGGGCGGCTGTCGGCGGCGGGCTCGGTCTGGCGATGGTGCCGGACCTGCGCGTCACCTGTCCGGAGGCGCGCTTCTGCGCCAACTTCACGCGGCTCGGTTTTCATCCGGGCTTCGGCTTGACGCACACCCTGCCCGCGCTGATCGGGCCATCCAGGGCGGCGATGATGTTCTATACGAGCCGGCGCATTGCGGGCGACGAGGCCGTGAAGATGGGTCTCGCCGACGTGCTGGTGGCTCAGGCAGACGTGCGCAGCGAGGCGCAGAAGCTCGCGGCGGAGATCGCAGAGAACTCACCTCTCGGCGTGCTTGAAACGCGCGCCACCATGCGCGCCGGCCTCGCCGACCGCGTGCGCGCCGCGACCGACCACGAGCTCGAAGTACAGACGCGCCTGCGCAAGACCGCAGACTTCAAGGAAGGCGTCGATGCCGTGAACGAGCGGCGCAAGCCGAAGTTTGCCGGGCGGTAGTATCGCCGTGCCCGGATTTTCCCAGGACGCACGGCCGCTCGTCAATCCGTTCGCCGGGCGCGACGTCGACTGGCTGGTCGACTTCCGGGCCGAGACGCGGGGCGATCATCCGTTCCTGGTCTGGGAGCCGTTCGAGGGCGAACGGCAAACGTGGACCTACCGCCAGTTCCGCGACCGCGTGCTGCGGGTAGCGGCGGGCCTGCACAAGCGCGGCATCAAGGCCGGCGACTACGTCCTGCTGCACCTCGACAATTCGCCGGAGATGGAATTCCTGTGGTTCGCCTGCGCGCGGCTCGGTGCCGTCGCCGTCACTACCAACACGCGCTCGGCCGGAGCGGAGCTGGAATACTTCGCCGACAACTGCAATGCCGTGGCGGCCATCACGCAACCCGAGCTCGCCGAGACCGTTGCGGCGCATGCAAAGCGCATCAAATGGCTCGCGGTCACCGAGCATCTGGCCGACGGCGGCGCGGCGCCGGCCAACCTGCGGCCCAGCAAGGCGGATGCGTTCTCGACGCTCGACGGGGATCCGGCGGACCTGCCGAAGCTCGAGCCCGATCCGTGGCGGCACGGCTCGGTGCAGTACACCTCCGGCACCACCTCGCGGCCCAAGGGCGTGCTGTGGACGCACGGCAATGCGCTGTGGGGCGCGCGCACGTCGGCCATCCACGAGAACCTCAACGAGACCGACATCCACCTGGTGATGATGCCGTCGTTCCACACCAACGCGCGCACCTATTCGATCCTGCCGACCATGTGGACCGGCGGCACCGTGGTGCTGATGCCGAGATTTTCGGCTTCGCGTTTCTGGGACATCGCACTGCGCAACCGCTGCACCTGGGCGTCGATGCTGCCGTTCTTCCTCAAGGCGTTGGCGCAGCAGCCTATCCCGAAGCACCATTTCCGCATGTTCGGCATGGCCGCCAACGAGTCGCCGTTCGATCAGGTGTTCGGCGTGCGCTCGATCGGCTGGTGGGGCATGACCGAGACGGTGAGCCAGGGCATCATCGGCGATGCGCTGCTGCGCAACCGCTCGATGACAACGGGCCGGCCGGCGCCCGGTTACGGCATCCGCATTCTGCGACCGGATCGCACGCCGGTTGCGCCCGGCGAGACGGGGCACCTGGAATGCTGGGGCTGGCGCGGCATCCAGCTGTTCCTGGAGTACCTGGGCAACCGCCAGGCGACCGCGGACAGCTTCACGCCCGACGGCTGGTTCATGACCGGCGACCGTGTGACGCTGGAGACCGACGGCTACATCACGTTTTCCGACCGCGACAAGGACATGCTCAAGGTCGGCGGCGAGAACGTCGCCGCGTCCGAGATCGAGCGGGTGATCGCGCTGGTGCCGGGCGTGTACGAGTGCGCCATCGTCGCGCAGAAGCATCGCATGCTCGACGAGGTGCCGGTGGCGTTCGTGATCGCGGCGCCGGCCGCCGGTGAGGCGGCACGCGCGGCATTGTCCGGCCAGATCATTGCCGAATGCAAGGCCAAGCTCGCCGACTTCAAGGTGCCGCGCGCGGTGTTCGTGGTGGATGACATGCCGCGCTCGACGCTGGAGAAGATCCACAAGGCCGAACTGCGCAAGCGGCTGCCGGTGGCGGAGTGATTCAACGACCCGTCATCCCGGAAGTCGAGGCACAGCCGAGACTATCCGGGATCCAGCCGCGGACTGGCGCGTGGTTCTGGATCCCCGATAGCCTCCGCCAAGGCGTCGGCTTCGGGGATGACGGGTGGAGGATGATGCCGCCTATTTCCCCGACAGCTGGCGCAGCCGATAGGCGGCGGTGTGCAGGACGTGGGCGACGACGGTGCGGCCGTTGGCGATGAGGGCCACGTCGAGATCGACCATGCGGTGACCCTTGCGGTCGTAGTTGGCCGCAACGCGGGCGCGGGCCGACAGCTCGTCGCCGACACGGGCGGCTGCGAAGTTCGTGACCTTGCTGCCGGTGTGAATCCACGGCTGCAGCACCACGTTCTCCCGCAGCGCCAGGTTGCACAGGCGCAGCAGCAGGCCAGGATGTGCCAGGCCTTCGCGGGCGTAGATCGGATCGGCCTCGCGCACATCGCGCAGATACTGCGCGGAGATGTCAGGTGTCAGCTGAAAAGGCCGGGTGCCGAGCCACGTGTTGCTCGCCAGACTCTTCTCGTCAGCGGGAGGGCGAGTTCGCGGGCGGCTCGCGCAGCACGTAGGCATGAATCGGCGGCGCTTCGGCGCGTTCGGGCAACGAGGCTTCGGCGGTGGCACACAGTACGTCCTGGCTCTCCACCTTGATGTCGAGACCGCCATCGGACGCTTTCGCCGTCACGAGGGCCAGCGTGGCCGTCATAGACGGGCTTCAGGAAGCGGCACTCCATCTGCCCGCGTTCCAGCCAGTCCCGCCCCCACCGGCGCACGGCTGGATGACAGGCATAGGCATAGACCTCCACGCCGGGCACGAGGCCGCCGGAAAAGCCCAGCTTCTGCGCCACGGCGTCGTCGTGGATCTTGTTTTCCGAAGCGTGCGAAAGGTTGTAGGCCTCGACGGTATAGACTGTTCCATCCGGTGCATTCATCGCAGGCGTCGCCCCCCGTGCGGTCCGTTATCGTTCAGAGGATTTTACCTGCCAATCGGCGAATGTCCTCATCGATATCGTCAGAATGGGGCGTCCACCCCAGATCTTTGCGGATTCGCACGCCGCGGGTGCGGGCATTGGAGCTGTAGGTCCACAGCGCGCGCGGCCCCCAGGCGGCAATCGCCTCGTCCAGCGTCCAGGTTGCAGCCGGCACATCCAGCACGCGGCCGATGCGCGCCGCCAGCTCGGCCCAGGACTGCTCGCCGTTTTCCGGATAGTAGAGCGCCGCCGGACCTGACCCTTTGCCAAAGCCAGCGCATAGGCTTCGGCTATGTCTTCGACGTTGCAATGGCTCCAGCGCGCCTCGCCGGCTCCGATGTAGCGGGCGACGCCGCGCTCGCGCGCATCCTTGACGAGATGCGGAAGCTGCACGCTCTCGCGTCCGGGCCAGGACGGCGGGCCATAAACCAGCGGGCAGCAGATAACGATTGGGCGGCAGCCGTGCGCCGCCGCGCCGCGCACAGCGGTATCGATGGCGTAGCGTGCGGCGCGTTCGGGGATCGGCTCATAGGCCGTGTCCTCGTCGCGGATCATGCCGCCGCCGGCGCCCGCGGCGCGATCTCCGGTCACGCTGATGCCGCTGGTGTGGATGAAGGTCTTGGCCGTGCCCGCGATCGCTTCAAGGATCGCGGTGACGCCGGCTGCATGATCGGAATCGGCCGCATTGATGACGGCGTCGGCGTCGCCCACGGCGCGCTTCAACTCCGTGGCATCGTCGAGCGAGCCCGGACGAAGGGCGAGACCCGACCCGGGTCAGGGGCTCGGCCTTGGCCGTATCGCGCACGAGCGCCACGACAGCATGCCCGTCCCGCGCCAGACGCAGCGCCACGGCGCCGCCGAGGTAACCCGTCGCACCGACAACAAGAACTCGCATGATTGCACCTCGATCGACAGAAGAGGAACTGCAGTCCTAGCTCACGGCGCGCGCACGGTTCAAGAAGAACAGGCCGGTGGTCATGGTCAGCGCAACGGCCGCTGCGAGCAAGTACGACACGGTGAGGCCGAAGCCGGGAAGGGCGAGCCCGACGACCAGGAAGAAAGCGACGAAACCGACAAGCGACGCGGTGATCCCACGCAGCATGCGCCACACGGCCTCCCGGCCCCAGCGGTGGTGGGTGAAGGTGCCGACCACGGTGACGATCACCGGATACGTGGCCATGATGCCTGAAAGCTGCGGCCCCATGACGTCGGCCGTCAGCAGGATGACCGTAACCAATGCACCCGTGGTCAGCATGCGCATGGGGATGTCCCACCATGGCAGCGCCTGCAATGCCGGCATCGAGCGCGGACGCGGCAGCAGCAGGAGAGCGATCGCAAGGGCGACGAGGCCAATCGCCCGACGCCACCCAGAGCGGCGCTGTCGCGCCACGTTCGCCCCCTGGAAGGAGAGCGGGATGCTGCGCCATCCAGGCGCTGGCCGCAAACGCCGCCATACCGCCCGCAAGACTTAACGGCCAGCGGGCAAAGATCGAGATCAGTCCATAGGCGAGGATGAATGCAGCCACGCACGCCACGCCCAGTTCGATGCCGACGCAGGCCGCGACGCCGAAGTCGATGCCCTTGTCCTGGACGAGCACGAACAGCGTGGGCCCGGTGAACCACGGCAGACCCATCAGGATGCCGCCGACGGTCGGCCCCCACCACCGCGCCGCCATCGACACGGCCGGCCACCAGCAGCGGCGTGATGGCGATTTTCAGGAGGAAGAGCATTAGGTTGTCATCCCGGCACTTGTTGCCGGGATCTCAGTCCTCAGCTTGCTCCGCGCTGCGATGCGCGCTGGATCCCGGGGACAAGCCCCGGGATGCGATATTTGGAGCCGCCCCTCACCCTGACCCTCTCCCCATGCTGCAGAAGCATGGGGAGAGGGAACTTGTGTTACCGCACGTTGCCGCAGAAGCGCTGGATGCGGCCGCAGGCATCCTCCAGCTCCGCGTTGGAGGTGGCGTAGCTGATGCGGAAGAACGGGCTCATGGCGAAGGCCGACGCCCTGCACGCAGGCCACGCCTTCCTCCTCCAGCAGCGCCAGCACGAAATCTTCATCCGTGTTGATCTTGACGCCTTTGGCCGTCGTCTTGCCGATCACGCCCTCGCAGGAGGGATAGACGTAGAACGCGCCCTCCGGCTTCGGGCACTTGATGCCCTTGGCCTGGTTCAGCATCGACACGACCAGATCGCGGCGCTCCCTGAACGCCTCACGGTTGCGCGGGATGAAATCCTGCGGACCGTTGAGCGCTTCCACGCCCGCCCACTGCGTGATGGACGACGGGTTGGAGGTGGACTGCGACTGCAGCTTGCACATGGTCTTGATGAGCGGCTCCGGTCCGCCCGCATAGCCGAGCCGCCAACCCGTCATGCAGTAGGCCTTGGAGAAGCCGTTCAAGGTGAGCGTGCGCTCGTACAAGCCGGGCTCGACCTGGGCCGGCGTGTAGAACACGTGGTCGTCGTAGAGCAGGTGCTCGTACATGTCGTCGGTCAGCACCCAGACGTGCGGATGCTTCATGAGGACATCGGTGAGCGCCTTGATCTCGGCCTTCGAGTAGGCCGCGCCCGACGGGTTGCAGGGCGCGTTGAACAGGAACCACTTGGTCTTGGGCGTGATGGCCTTGGCCAGGACTTCCGGCTTCAGCTTGTAGCCGTCCTCGATGCGGCAGTTGGCGGACACGGGCTTGCCGCCGCCGAGCAGAACGATGTCGGCGTAGGACACCCAGTAGGGCGCCGGGATCACCACCTCGTCGCCGGGGTTCAGCGTGCACAGCAGCGCATTGTAGAGCACCTGCTTGCCGCCGGTGCCGACCGAGATCTGCGAGGGCTTGTAGTCGAGGCTGTTCTCGCGCTTGAACTTGGCGCAGATGGCAGCCTTGAGCTCGGGGATGCCGTCGACGTCCGTATACTTCGTCTTGCCCTCCTTGAGGGCGCGGATGGCGGCGTCCTTGATGTTGTCGGGCGTATCGAAATCGGGCTCGCCCGCCGACAGCGAGATCACGTCCCGGCCTTTCGCTTTCAGCTCGCGCGCTTTCGTCGCCATCCCGATGGTCTGGGAGGGGGAAATGCGGTTGACGCTGTCGGCGAGAAATCCGGCTGGGAGCGCGCCCATGTCTGCCTCTATGGGTTCGAATTGTGCCCCGCCCTATTGCGAAGCGCGCGGACCCTACGCCGCATGGCCTGCGAGTCAAGCGCAGATGCTCGGAAACCTCGTGGTGAGCCTGCCGAACCACGAGCGAGCCGCAGTGGCCAGCGCCGTCGGCGCCCTTCGACGAGCTCAGGGCGGAGGCGGGAGCAGGTCAGGGTAGGGACAGGGGGCAACACGGGGCTGGGACCGAGCGAGCTTCTCATCCGACTGGGCTGCGAACGGCGTATAGTGGTGCGTCACCGTCACGAGGGGAAAATCCATGAGCACTGAGGTACAAACGGCAACCATCATCGGCGGGCCGGCGTCGCCCTTTGTGCGCAAGGTGCTCGCCGTGTGCGAGATGAAGGGCGTGCCCTACCGGCTCGATCCGATCGTGCCGTTCTTCGGCAACGACGCGTTCGGCGAGCTGTCGCCCTTGCGGCGCATTCCGGTGTTCATCGACGACCAGGTATCGCTCTGCGACAGCACGGTGATCTGCGAGTACCTGGAGGAACGCTATCCCAAACCCTCCGTGCTGCCGGGCAATGCAGCCAAGCGTGCGCAGGCGCGCTGGCTGGAGGAGTTCTCCGACACGCGCATGGCCGACGTGTTCATCTGGCGCGTGTTCTACGAGGCGGTGATCCTGCCCTTCATCTTCCAGAAACCGCGCGACAAGGAGAAGATCGCACGGGTCGTGGCCGAGCAGGTGCCGGAGGTCATGGATTATCTGGAGAGGGATTGCACCCGCCGACGGCTTTCTCGCTGGCGACGTGTCGATCGCAGACCTGGCCGTCGCCATTCCCTTCGGCAACCTCAAATGGGCGCGCGTGCAGCCCGACAAAAGCCGGTGGCCCAAGACGTGCGCGTGGGTCGCACGCACCGAGGCGACGGCGGCGCTCGCCAAGGTGACGCGGCTGGCAGAGGCGGTGATGCAGGCACCGCCCGACCAGCATCGCAAGGTGCTGGCCGAATGCGGCGTGCTTCTCACCGACAGCACGGTGGCGACCGACAAGCCGCGCCGCGGACCGATGTCGGTCTAAGTGTGACAATGCCCTGAACATACCTCTCGCGACCCGCCGGGATTGGTGACACTATTACGACGATGAGGTGTCAGTTCGATCACACGCGGAGCGGCGCATGAGATTGCTGTGGCGGGAGCGGTCAAATCCTGTGGCCTGGTGGTGGGCTCTGTTGACCTTGGCCAGCAGCGTCAATATCGGGCTCTGGTTCCTGCTGTATCGCCAGTTCCGCACACAGCCGTCGGGCGGCAGCGCACCCGACATGGAGTTCATGCTGTTCCTGTGCGCCGCCTATGTCTTTGGCTGCGCCTTCAGGTCGTTTCTCCCGCGCGCGGACGTGCAGCGAATCTGCCTGTTCGATACCTGGCTATCGAGCGTTGCCGTCGGCCGGTCGGTGGCGACCGTTGCCGAGATCTGCTTCGCGGCGCAGTGGGCCATCGTCCTGCACCGGCTGGGTGGCGTAGCCGGCGTGGACACCACCTTGAACATCGCCTGGGTGATCGTGCCGCTGATCGTCGTGGCCCAGTGCTGCTCGTGGTACGGGGTGCTGACGACCAACTATCTGGCCAATGCGATCGAAAATTCGATCTGGGCGGTAACCTTCCTGCTGGTCGGGATCGGCCTTTGCTGGCTGCTGCCGGAGTTCGACGGTGTGATTCGCTGGGCCATCGTGGTCGCGATCGTCGGCATTGCCGTGTTTCTGGCTTTTCTGATTACCATCGACGTACCCATGTACCTGAACCGATGGCAAAACGGCCTCGCCGATGGCGGTAAGGGCCTGGCTCCTCTCGAGGGGCTGCGGGACGCGAGCACGCGTTGGGTCGTGACGCATGACTTGGCCCAGTGGAAAGACGAGATTGCCTGGATGTCGCTGTATTTCACTGCGGCGGTCTGGGCGAGCCTCGCGCTTTGTCTGGTTTACGCGCTCTAGCTGCGTGCAATTTCGTAGCCGGCGCTGTCCGGAGGACGCGCCGGGTCCGCCGCGGGCGCCAGGTAGAATGGCGAGCGGCGCCAGAAGAACATGGTCAGCAGCACTGTGACGCCGACGATGCCCGCCGCGTGCGTCAGCGGGTCGAGCAGGCGGCTGCCGCCCGCCATGTAGACGGGATCGGTGTAGATCGCGAGCCCCAGGACCGTGGGCTGGCCCGGCACCGTGGGTGTCACCAGCGCGAGCACGTTGTTCATCCAATGCAAGCCGGCGGAGGCGGCCAGGTTCTGTGTGCGGAAAAGCACGGTGTAGGCGATGATCTCTCCGACGATGAAGTAGATCACGTTGACCAGCAGATCCCGCTGCAGATCCTCGTTCCAGAGATGGCCAGTGACGAAGAGCGCGATCACGGCCCCCGTGACCGGCAGCCGGAAGGGGAGGACGGCGCCCCAGGCGCGCAGCAAGTATCCCCGGAACATCACTTCCTCGCCCAGGGACTGCACGAAGATCACGACCAGGGCCAAGGCGATCCAGAAAAGATGGCCCGGCGGTCGCGCGGGAAACCGGTATTGCTGCGGCTCGAGCGCGTAGCCTAGCGCCAAGGCCAGCAGGGCGAGGAGCAGAAGCGCCAGCGCCGCGCGCCAGAACTGACCCCACTGGAACCCCATGCCATACGAAAATGCCCGCCGCCAGGACACTCCATGGGCGAGCGGCAGGGCAATGAGAGGCGCGATGAGAAAGGGCAGGGAGGCGATCAGTACGTCGAGATAGGTGATGGGTTGGGCGGGATCGAGGGGAAAAACGTTTTGCGGGAAGCCGCCGCGCACCCAGTTCTGCCGCACCGCCACGTCTTCGAAGACAATGACACCAAGGCTCAGCAAGACAAACAGAAGGGCGGTCAGCAGCAGCCCGTTGATGGCCCAGGGCCAGTGCCAGCGCCCTTCCCGGCCCTGCAGCAGGACGGGATCGCGCACAAACGACAGGCGGTGCAGCCTTGCGAGGGAACGCCCAATGGCGTAACGGGCGACGGCTAGCATGCGCGCATCCCGCACACGGGGAACGTCCTTGACCGCATCATCCGACCATCCATCGCCGCAGAACCCGCGTGCCTTCGAGCGCGCCCTGGCACGCATCGTCGAGGTCGAACGCGCCGAGATCGCGAGCATGCTGTGGTCGTTTGCATACTTCTTCTCGGTGCTGTGCGCCTACTACATCCTGCGGCCATTGCGCGACGAGATGGGCGTCACCGTCGGGCAGGACGGCCTCAAATGGCTGTTCGTCATCGTGTTTCTGGTCATGCTCGCGGCAGTGCCGGTGTTCGGCTGGGTGGTGTCGCGCTTTCCCCGGCGTCGCATCGTGCCGGTGATGTACGGCTTTTTCATCGCCAACCTGGCGATGTTCTGGGTGGCGTTCCAGGCCGGCATCCACGGCACGGTGGTGGCCGGCACATTCTTCGTCTGGGTCAGCGTGTTCAACCTGTTCGTGGTGTCACTGTTCTGGAGCCTGATGTCGGACCTGTGGCGCCACGACCAGGCCAAGCGGTTGTATGGCTTCATCGCCGCGGGCGGCAGCGCCGGCGCCTTTACCGGACCGCTGATCACGCAGGGCCTGGTGCGGCTGGTGGGACCCAACAACCTGTTGATCGTTTCCGGGCTGCTGCTGGGGGTGTCGATCGCGGCCGCGTTGATGCTGCGGCGGCTGTTCGCCGGTGTTGCGGCGGGACAAGGAGAGGAGGAACCCGTTGGGCGGCGCGGCCTGCTCGATGGCGCGCTCGCCGTGTGGCGCTCGCCCTACCTGTTCAAGATCGCCTTGTGGATCCTGATCGGCAATTTCGTCGGCACGTTCTTTTATCTGGAGCAGGCGCGCATCGTCGGCGAGACGCTGACGGACAGAACGGCGCGGGTGGAGCTGTTTGCACGCGTCGACCTGGCGGTGAGCGTGCTGACGATCCTGGTGCAGGTGTTCCTGGCCGCGCGCATCATGCAGACGTTCGGCGTCGGCATCTCCGCGGCGGCGCTGCCGGCCTCGGCGACGCTGGGGCTGATTGCGCTGGCGATTTCGCCGACGCTGGCCGTGGTCGTCACCGTGCTGGCCATGGAGCGCACGATCACCTTTGCGCTCGCCAGCCCCGCCATCAAGGTGCTCTACACGCTCGTGCAGCCGGAAGAGAAATACAAGGCGCAGAACTTCAACGACACGGTGGTGTTCCGCGGCGGCGATGCGGCCTCGGCCTGGGTGCTCAACGGCTTCCGCGCGCTGGGCCTGGGCTTCGGCTCCATCGTCGCGGTCACGCTGCCGGCGGCGGTGGCGTGGCTGGGGTTGAGCCTGGCGCTGGGGCGGCAGCAGCATGCGCAGCGGGCTGAAGTTGAGAACTCGTCATCCCGGAATGCGCCTTAGCGTCTTTCGTACGAAAGCCGGAGCATCGCCCATTTTTCCCTCTCCCCATCCTTCATGGGGAGAGGGTAACACGTGTACCACCATAGATGCCGTTTCCTGAAGATGGATAACACCTTGAATATGCTTGCGCTCGTGCAGATGGCCGATCATCGTTGGTGACGGAGGTTGACCTCCGCCGCTACCTATTTGCGATGGAGGTAGCAATCTAACCCATGACGGGAACGCGCGATGCCGAAGGTGAAGTTCACGAAGAGCGTCATCGATGCGTTGCCGACTCCCTTGAAGGACATCATCTACTGGGACAGCGGCCAACCTGGGTTTGGGATCAAAGTCACCCCCAAAGGACGCAAGGTCTTTGTAGTGCTCTACCGGGTTGCCGGAACCGGATCACGTGTACGCAAGTATACCATCGGACCCTTGGGCCAAGTGACGCTGCATCAGGCGCGGATCGCCGCGCAACGTGTGTTCGCAGCTCGGCTTGAAGGGCGAGACCTTGCCGCTGAAAAACAGCAAGCCCGCCGCCACCATGTCGCAGATAAGGTCGGAGACCTCATCGAGGCGTATGTATCGGAGCACCTGTCCAAGAACCGATCAGGCGCAGAGGTTGCCAGCTTGTTGCGGCGCGAGGTAGCTGTCCATTGGGCAGCGCGGAGCGTGCACGAGGTGAAGAAGAGAGAAATCATAGAGGTTGTGATGCGGGTGATGGCGCGCGGAACGCCCGCCGCCGCAAACAAGTTGTTCAAAGTTACGAAAAGCTTTTTCTCTTGGTGCGTGGGAAGGGCTGTCCTGGAGGTCTCACCAGCGCACGGTCTGCGTGCTCCCGCGAAAGAGCTTGCTCGTGACCGGGTACTTTCGGACGAGGAACTGGTACAGGTCGTCGGAGCAGCCCGACAGATAGGCTATCCGTACGGAGATGTTGTTGAGCTATTGGCTCTCACTGGTCAGCGCCGGCAAGAAATCGCTTCGCTTGGAAGAGGCGAGATCGACCTTGCAAACCGGGTTTTGAGGTTCTCCGGCTCCCGCACCAAGAATGGCAAGGCTCACATCGTACATCTCTCTGCGGCGTCGCTTTGCGTACTCGATCGCGCGACGGGGGCGGGTCATTTTGTATTCTCGCCAACTGGCAGACGACCATTCCAAAACTTCAGTCCTTCTAAGCGCCAGCTCGATCGGTTATCGGGTGTCACAAACTGGCGATTGCACGACCTGCGCCGAACGTGCGTCTCGGGCATGGCCCGGTTAGGTGTCCCACCTCACGTGGCCGACAAGGTGCTCAACCATCAGAGCGGGACCATTTCAGGGGTCGCGGCCGTATATCAGCGGCATGAGTTTCTGGCCGAAAGGAAGGCAGCGCTTGAACGTTGGGGAACGCATGTGATGTCGCTGCTTTCCGAGTTGGAGGAAAAAAGCGGCTTAGATTTTGCGATGGCGACATTCGACGTCGGTCAGCCTTCTCCAGAATGTCTGCTTAGGCTCTGAAAGCGGACATCCCCACGCTTCCTGTCTATGTCGGCTTTGTGCCAAATCTAGACCTTCGCCTGGCGTGGCCCCAATCCGTTCAATCCAGGATGAAAAGGCCAAGCGCGGCGCGAACATCTCGCAAAGTGGCATCTGTTGTTTCACGCGCTCGCGCGGTGCCGCGCTTGACGACTTGCAGCACATGGCCCGGATCACGAGCGAGGGCGCGGCGACGCTCTCGGATTGGCGCTAGAAGTGCTTGCAGCACGTCATCCAGACGTTTCTTCACGACGCTGTCACCCAAACCGCCGCGGATGTAGCGCGCCTTCAAGTCCTCAACCGCAATGTGATCTTCATCGAACGCATCCAGGTACGTGAAGACGACGTTACCTTCGACGCGACCAGGGTCGGATGCCTTTAGATGGTTTGGGTCGGTGAACATACGCCGGACAGCCTCACGTATCTCATCGGATGTGGCTGATAGCTGAATTGCATTACCCTGCGACTTGCTCATTTTGGCTTTGCCATCGATGCCGGGAAGGCGTCCAACGCGCGGAATAAGCGCGCGGGCTTCTGGCAGCACTTCAACACCAGCTTGGCGATTGATGCGGCGAACAACCTCATTGGTTTGCTCGATCAATGGAGCTTGATCTTCTCCAACTGGTACAATCGTCGCTTTGAAACCGGTGATGTCGGCGGCCTGGGCGACGGGATAGCAGAGAAAGCCTGCAGGAATATCTCTGCCAAAGCCGCGCGCCTGGATTTCGTCCTTGATGGTCGGGTTGCGCTCAAGCCGCGCCACCGTGACAAAGTTCATGTACAGCAGGGTCAAGTCGGCAAGCGCCGGGAGATGCGATTGCAAACAGATCGTGGTCACGTTGGGGTCGATTCCGACAGCAAGATAGTCTGTCGCGATCTCAAGGACATTGTCACGCACCCGACCGGGATTGTGGGCGTTGTCCGTGAGTGCCTGGGCATCCGCCAGCAGTAGGTACTGCTGGTGCGTCGCCTGTAGGGTGACCCGGTTCTTCAACGAACCGACGTAGTGCCCCAGGTGCAACGGGCCGGTGGTTCTGTCGCCGGTCAAGATAATAGGGAGGGTGGCTGACGAATGTTGCATCGCGGTTCTCCAGATAGGAACCGCCGTTCAATCAGACTGTCGATGTAAGCAACCTCGCAAGCCGATGAACGGCGGCGACGGTTGGGTGAATGACAAAGCCGTGCCGCTCCTAAGGGGAGCGCCACCACAAGTTCGCGAACGTGATCACGGCGACAGTCATGCAGCGCATATGGATGAAACTTGCGAGGAAAGCAAGCCGTCTTGATGTCTCAAATGGGTCATAAGCGGACATCGCCGAGCTATCTCCGGAATGTCTGCTTTGCCTTTGAAAGCAGACATTCTGAGGCGCACCGGTCAACGTCAGTTTTGTGCCAAGAACGGACCTCGGAGTTGCTTGCAATCTACAGAAAGCCACCTCGCGGCTATCAGGGTTTCTTCCTATTGGCGTGGACCGCACATCATTCAACCATCGACCACTAATGCCAGGTGGCCGCGCCAGCGTTCGCCGAGGGAGCATTGCTGCTTTCCAAGAATTTATCGCTCACAATGAAGAGGTCTCTATGCATCAGGTCATCGCCTCGATTGTTGCTTTCGCAGCCGTATTAGGCGCTTCAATGCCCGCACATGCACAGAGTGATCCACATGGCTGGCTCAACAACGAGACATTGAAATCCCGCTACGGGGACTTCGAGTTCAGGAATGGCTATCCCGTCGGCGACGCCGGGTCGCGCCTACTGGAAACGCAGAAACTGAACCGCGCCATCGAGGTCTACACCACGCAGATGATGCGTGTGAGTGAGATCGGCCTGAGGGAAGGTATGCGCGCCTTTGGAGCGAAGACGCCACAGCAGGTCGTGATCTGGGAAAACCTGATGGATGCCAAGACACTCCTGCTCACGGCCAATACCGAAACAGTCTACGCTCTCGGTCACATCGATCTGAAGACCAATGGCCCCGCGGTCATTGAAGCACCCGCAAAAATGCTGGGCTTCGTGCAGGATGGTTTTCAGCGCTACATCACCGACATCGGTCCCCTCGGGCCTGACAAAGGCACGGGCGGCAAATTCGTGATCCTGCCCCCCAACTATAATGGCAACGTGCCTAAGGGCTACTTTGTCTCGCGCTCGCCCACGTACTCCGTTGCCTTCGCCATGCGAGGGTTTCAGGTTGGCGACAAGACCGATCAGGCGGTGGCGCTCATGAAGCAGACCAAGGTCTACCCACTGAAATCCGCGTCTTCGCCGCCACCGATGCAGTTCATGAACGGCTCGAACAAGGACATCGACACGCTGTTTCCGGATAACCTCCGCTACTTCGAGCTGTTGGCCATGCTTGTCGATGAAGAACCGCGCGAACTTTTCGATCCGCTGGAACGCTGGCAAATGCAGGCGATCGGCATAGAGAAGGGCAAGCCATTCAGTCCAGACGACAGCGCGAAGGCGTTGCTGTCAGAGGCCGCGCGCATCGGTGGCGCCATAGCGCGTGCCAACACCTATGGTGCGCCCCCGGACGGCTTCTATTATCCCGACCGGAAGTGGCAGGGTGTTTCCGGTGCGAGTTACACATTCCTCCAGGACGGCACACCGCAGGTCGACGCGCGGAACAACGTCTATTATATGGCCGCTGGCAATACCCCAGCCATGATGGAAAAAAATGTCGGCCAAGGCTCTCAATACCTGTGGGCTTATCGCGATGGCAGTGGCGCCTTTCTCGATGGAGCAAAGACCTACAAACTTCGGGTCCCGCCAAACATTCCAGCAAAAGCGTTTTGGTCGGTGGTCGTCTATGATGCTTTGAGCCGCTCTGAACTGCAGAACGGACAGCCGCTACCGTCGGTGAGCTCCTACACCATACCAAAGGTCAACGCCGACGGCCAAATCGACATTTACTTCGGTCCTGACGCACCGAATACCGATGTTAATTGGATACGGACAGTTGCCGGCAAAGGTTGGTTCCCGATATTCCGGTTCTATGGCCCGACCGAGCCATTCTTCGACAAAGCATGGGTACTTAACGACATCGAGCTTGCGACGGACGCCACAGGAGGGCGGGCCCTGCAGTGAGGACGTCGTTGCCGTAGCCGTTTGACGATGTCGGATTTGGGTCACAAGCAGACGTCACCGCGCGCTCCGCGCTTCGTCTGCTTTACCCCCGAAAGCGGACATTCCGTAGCACACCGGTCAAGGTCTGCTTTGTGCCAAGAGCCGACATAGCCAGTGTCGCCGCGTTCACACCGGTCTCGTCAATCGATTGAGGACACACATGGGCGCCGCTCACGGGGCGATGGCCGCATGGTGGGCTAGTTCCGGCTCTCCAGAACCGAATGCAGGAGGAGCAGAGCATTCCAGGTCTAGCGGGAAGAGCTGTGTGTGACCCGGAAAATTGTGCCGTTGGCATCATCACTGACGAGTAGAGACCCATCTCGCGCGACCGCGATGCCGGCCGGCCGGCCCCATACCGTGGCTTCGTCCAGCACGAACCCCGTCATAAAGTCTTCATACACGCCGGTCGGCTTGCCATTTTTCATGCGGGCGCGAATTACCTTGTATCCGGTCCTCCCTTCCCTGTTCCACGACCCGTGTAGCGTGGCGAAAGCGTCGCCACGGTACTCGGACGGAAACGCGTTTGCGTCGTAGAACACCAAGTCAAGAGTTGACGAATGCGCCTGGATCAAAACCTCCGGCACGAGGACCTTGTTCTTGAGATCTGGACGCTTACCGGCGTGGGCCGGGTCCTCGTGGCCGCCGATGTAGTACCAGGGCCAGCCGTAGAAGCCGCCGTCCTTTACAGTGGTCAGGTAATCGGGCGCAAGATTGGGACCGATATGGTCGCGTTCGTTCCCCGTGCACCATAGGGTGCCGGTGCCCGGCTGGATGGCCATACCGGAGCAATTGCGCAGTCCGGTCGCATAGTTGCGGACGGTCTTGCCTTCCGGATCGAACACGCGAACCACGGCCCGGTTCTCTTCCTCGCCCCAGGCCGCGCCAACCCCGTGCTTCTTTTCATAGGCCTGAATTTCCTCCCGGGTTTTTTCCGGCATTTTGGCGGCAACATTGGAAGCCGAGCCGATCGAGACGAATAGGCGTTTGCCGTCCCGGGAAACTTCCAAGTCGCGCGTCCAATGGCGCGACGTGGGGATATCCGCGATGATGACTTTGGCAGGCCCCGTGGGCTTGCGGGCGCCGCTGCGATACGGGTAGCGAACGACCTGGTTCGCGGCGCCCACATAGACGTGTTTGGGTGCGCTCGGCGGATGGAACACGATGCCGTAGGGACGTTCCAGGTTGTCGGCGAAGACTTCGGGCGTCGCCTGGCCGCCGTTTGGCTGCGTCGCCGGGGAAGATCAGGACGCGTCCGGTCTCGGTTTCCGCCACGAAGACATCGCCATTCGGTGCGATCCGCATGACGCGCGGCTTTTTCAGACCCGTGGCGAACACCTGGACCGCGAAGCCCTTGGGTACATCCGGCATTTTGCCTTGCGGCGCGTCGACAACCTTCGGCTTCAGATCGAAATCCGGAGCTTCGGGATCGTTTTCATGATGCGTTGGCGGTGGCAGATCGGCGGGCCTGATGTGCCGGCTTACACCGGGGGCGTCGCCCTCCCAGGTGCCAAAGGCATCAGCGCCGGTAAGAACCTTCTGAGCGTGCACAGGCGCGACCAAACCAAGCGCCAGCGCAAGACCTATCAGCACCGTCGAGGCACGCATAAGTTCTCTCCAGAAAAATGGTTCGCACCCACACCGGTGGGCAGTTCTTCAAGCACTACCGCCGCCAAAAAGTTCCGGGAACGGAAAAACAAATTTCCGAGATCTAGACCGGGAAACAAAAATGCTTCAGCGGCGCTTAGCTGCCGCGACGTAGCCGGCGGTGACCTCGCTCTTGTGGGCGGCAAAGGCCGCCAGGACTTCGCCCTTCTCGCGCTTCGGGACCTTGGCGAAATCCAAGCTCCGTCCGAGTTCCGCGGCGACCTCATCAAACTCGGCGGGGGAGATCTTCAGGTCGCGGTGGGCCTCCTCGAGGCCAAGCGCAGTCTTGCCTGGCTTGGTGGCCGTGAACTTGAAGGGCCCACCCGAAACCTCGGCGACCCACAGCGTCCGCATGAATTTGAGGCCGGGCAGCCTTTTCAGGTTCTTGGTGTGCCAATCCCGCAGCTGCGGGTTCTTGGACTTCTGGCCAACGATGGGGTTCTTCACGACGGCGTCGCTGAAGTGATTCACTACCGCCGCGATGGCGAACACGCCGCCCAGCCGCTCATACAGGCTCTTCTCAGGCGTGGGTTCCTTGGCCTGCCCGTACGCATTGTCCGTGCCCAACAATCCGGCCAGGAGGGCGGCCGTCAACGTCAGCCCAGCGAGCACGCTCCGTCCAATGATGGAAGTCGAAACAGCCTGTGCCATGGTCACCTCCCTGACAACTAAGTCGCGTTGACTGGGCGTTAGATGGAGTGATCGAGCAAAAGGTTCCCGACTTCGATCGTGCGGTGCAGAAAACCGGTAACGGGAACCTTTTCATCAGTTCCGACATCTAATGCGCGAACCGAGAGGCCGAGCGTATGTGGCCGCTGCGTAGGAAGCCGACACCGACATTGGAGCGGACGAGTGAACGCGAGCTGATTGGGCTTGCTTGTGGCGGAAGCGGAGCGGCATTCGGCGAGATCATGCGCCGCAACAACCAGCGCCTGTTTCGCGCTGCTCGAGGCGTCACCGGCACCGATTGGGAAGCCGAGGAGGTTGTGCAGGACGCCTACGTGAGCGCTTTCAGGGCTCTCGGAACTTTCCGCGAAGAAGCCGCGCTTGCCACCTGGCTGACGCGGATCGTGATCAACGAGGCACAAGGTCGGTTGCGGGGACGGCGAGAGACGCTGCCGTTGAGTGAACTGGACGACAACACCATGGGCGAGATCATCCAGTTTCCGGGCCGAGCAATACATGTGGATCCCGAGCGTCAGGCCGCGCTCGGGGAAATCCGCATCTTGCTAGAGGGACGCGATCGATGCGCTGCCATCAGCATTTCGTGAAGTCTTCATATTGCGGCACGTTGAGGGTTTGAGCACCGAAGAAACGGCACGCGTGCTTTCCATTGGTCGGAGACCGTCAAGACGCGGCTCCACCGCGCGCGGACGCGACTACAGCATGCGCTACACGAACAATTGGCGCCTGCGCTCAAGGACACCTTCCCGTTCGAAGGCGAGCGCTGCCAGCGGCTAACGCGCGCCGTCCTACAGAGGCTTGGCCTGGGCTCGCAACTCTGAGGCAAGCGGACAAGAGGCTCTCCAGCATGGATTGCCCGCTGCAACCTGGTTGCTGGGGTTCGGATTGCGTCATGGCTGCGCTCGCGGCGTCGCCTGACCGATTTTCTCGGAGATCAGCCTGATTCTGTGCCCTCCTTGCAGGCGCAAACGGAAAGGGAAAAGAGGACGACGAAGCAAGCGCTTCAGTCGCCCTCCTTTGTCAGGCACTCCCTCGGTGCGGGTCAAAGGAGCGCCCAGAGAAGCCATCGCTTGGCTTCTTCGGGATGATCTTGCGACAGTTCAATCGTGGCGTCAGCACGTGATTATTGCAATCTTGGGAATTTTATCTGCGTTGACGGATCGTCTCCCTTGTCACTCATTTCAGCGATATGCTCCGCGTAGCTGCGTGCGGGCTAGAGGATGTGAATGGTAGATGACGAGCCCGGCCGCCCGGAATGGGCAGCGTTAGAGGTTGTGCACGACCTTGCAGGTGCGGAAGTCGCACTCGTCAGCCCAGAGAATGACTGGGATGTAATAGCGGCTACGCGTTTTCAGCTGCGCAATATAGATGTCACACTTCCGGCTTTGGGGGTTCCTGCGTTCGGGGTTAATTATGGTCCCGATATGCAGGTAGAACGGACGCTCCACGGCAAGAGAGTGAGCGGGTGCGGGGCGGCGGGACATCTTTCTCTTCTGCCGCCTGACGCGGATACGCGTTGGGTATTTGCCAAGCCCGGCGATGTTGTTCTTGTTTTCTTGAACCGGCGGCTTTTCAATCATGCAATTGAGGAGAGCACCAATCGCGACGCAAAATTCGTCGATATCGTGCCGCAATTTGTTATTCGTGATCTCGTGCTTGAGCGCATTGCTCATCAACTGCTGAAAGAAATTTCCGAACCAAGCCCTGGTAGCCGGTTGGTTACGGATACGTTAGCGCAGCAGCTTGCTGCCCACCTTATTGGCGCTCATTCCAATGTGGATCATCTTCAGCAGGAACTACGGCCGTACACAATAGCCCCGGCTAAGCTCAAGCGGGCCGAGGAATTCATACGCGCGAATCTTGCGATTGAGGTGTCCTTGCAGGACATCGCCGACGCTGCTGGTATGAGCCTTTTCCATTTTGCGAAGGCCTTCAAACAGTCAACCAATCAATCTCCTTACCGATATGTCCAGGAGCAACGACTGCGCCACGCGCGCGCCCTGCTGCATGATGGCGGAATGTCCATAGGTGAAGTGGCGAAGGCGGTTGGGTTTTCTCACAGCTACTTCACAGCCGTCTTCGTACGGCATATGGGCATGACGCCGAGCAAATTCCGCGATGTGCTTCACTCCTAATCCCTCCAGTGGTTATCGAAGCATGAGAATTTATTGTCCGGACGCGCCAGCCGACGAACTTTCGCAAGCAGTCAGAGCCCGACAACGGTTTGCCTTGACGACGTGACGTCATCTGACGGGGCGTCTAAGTCCCATCGGCCTGCCGTATCCGGCTTTGTTGAAACCGGCCACCGATCATCTATCGCTGTCACCTGCTCATTCCGCCATTTTTGCTAAGTGGGGAACAGTAGAGGACCCGCACAACGCAGCCATCGGACAGGCAAAGTCCTGACCGCCGCTGTTCCCCGAAGCGATAGAACTTCATAAGTTGTCAGACAACTGTAGTGATAGAGCCACGAACGCGCGTTCAGTGCCAAAAACTGATTGGCCGCGTTCACGCTGTTGATGAAGATCCGGCCCTATCCGCCCTTAGCCGTCGATCGGCGTTGTCGAGGTAGGCGGCGAGATGCGCGCTCAGATCGCGAGCATCGTCACCAGCGCCGTCGATTAGCGCAGACTTGCGGCGCCGCAGGAACTGCATCCCCATGAGGTAGACGCCGGGCGCACTGACGATGCCGCCATCATGCGAGACGTAGCCCTTGCGGTCGAGAACCGGCAGCTCCAGCCAGGAATAATCCGGTCTGTAGCCAGACGCCCAAACGATCGTCTTGATGCCACTCTTGACGAGGTGCATGCCGAGCGCGGGCGCCTCCTCGACGCGGGTCGGCGGCAAACGATCCGGCGGGTCGACCGTTCCATCGAGGCCGTTCGCGTGCGCCCATTCGTCGATCTGATCGAGCAGGCGACGCATCTTAAGATCGGAGAGTGCGCACATGTTGCGCAGCGAGCCGGAGAACTGCGCCTTTCCGTCTTGCGTGATGCCGGCGAGACGACCAACCAGCCTTACGCCGACGTCGGAGAGGGCGTTGAGGTCGAGGGTTGAGCGGTCCGGCGTGCCGGCAAGCTGCAGCGAGGGCACCCGCCGCGCGCGTGCAATGTCATCGACCTGATCGTAGCGCTCGTTGAGCACGCCGGCGGCGTCCATCCACCATTCGAGATCCCTGCCGCGATAGAGGCGCGGCGCGCGGATGTGCTCCCCAACCGCGAGCGTGACCGCGCGCCCAGCGCGCTGAAGCTCATGCGCGATCTGCGTGCCGCTCGACGAGGCACCAACGACGAGGACACCGCCGTCAGCGACCTGTAGGGGATTGCGATACGACTGCGCGGTCAGCGTCGCGACCGATGGCGGCACGCTGGCCGCGAAGCTCGGCACGCGCGTGATGTTGCACGCGCCCGAGGCTATGACGACGGTGCGGCACCGCCACTCGCCGCGGTCGGTGCGCAAGAAATATCCCGAGCCGTCGCTACGCACCGAAGTGACGGTGGTGTGCGTGCGCACTGGCGCTGAGATCGATTTCGCGTAACCAGCGATGAAGTCGACGACCTCCGGGAGCGTGCGGTAACCGTCAGGGTCGTTGCCGACGTAGCGGAATCCCGGCAGCCGGCTCTGCCAGTTGGGTGTGAGCAGACGCAGCGAGTCCCATCGCTCGGTGCGCCAGCTCTGAGCGACTTCGCCGCGCTCAAGGAGAACGTGGTCGATAGAACGCTCCGCGAGGCAGCGGCTCATCGCAAGAGCCGCGTGCCCCGCACCGATGATGACGGCGGTGACAGTCGTCACGGCGCCAATCCCCGTCTTCTGGTGGAGAGGCGTGAAGGCCGCCGCGATCAGTTCACCACGACCATGACGTTGGTCGGATTGGTCACGATATCGTAGACCGCCGACCTCTTCTGCGATTGCGCGACCAGCGCCTCGATGTCCTCGGGCTTCGCGTCGGCGTCAATCTTGTATTTCACCGTGATGCCCTTGAAGCCGTTGCGCACCTCGCTGTCGATGCCGAGAATGCCCGCGAGGTCCATGTCGCCTTCGATGCTCGCGCTCACGGACTTCAACTGAATGTTCCGGTTCTGCGCCACCGCCGCAATGCCGGCGGTGAGACAGCTTGCCAGCCCGACCAGAACTAATTCGACCGGCGTCGCGCCCTTGTCCTCGGATGCAAAGACCTCCGGATGATCGGCATCGAAGTTGAAGGTGGTCTTGCGGTTCTGCTCCGCGCCGAGGCCGTAGAAGCTTTCGACGGTCGAGTGGCTGTGCGTGCCGTTCTTCCATTCACAGACCGCGCGCCACTTGAACTGCGCGGCTTCCGGAGCCTTGGTGAGAGCGTCGCGCGCGTCGAGCAATGCCTGGACGTTGACGCCGTTGTTGACATTTGTGCTGTCGGCCATGATGTGCCTCCCTGTTAAAGTTCCGAGTGCTGTACAATAACCAATCTTGTGGCAATTTTGTTGCTGGAGAGCATTAAGTTGACATGCGACACCTCGATTGCTGGCGGCGAACCGCTCCTGACCTGCAACCGACGTTTCCTCAAGTTCGCGCTAGACCGCGAAAGCGGGCGGGCGGACTTTGGATCGTGTCAACCAAAGAAGCATGCTGAGCAAGGTAAGATTGATGACCCCTGCGAGTGCGCCCGCAGCAAAGCTGGTCCCGTAACCTGCGGTCAGATCGAAGGCCAGTGCGCCCTGAAAGCCGCCGAACGCATGCCCAAGCCAGCCGAATGAGAGGACGATGCCCATCCACGTGGCCTTGTTTTGCGCCGGCGTCAGTGCGCGCGTCGCCACCAGCAGCGAGGTCATGACGCCGGCATAGGCGAAGCCATAAACCAGCGAGAAGATCAGAAAGGCTTCCAAGGTCCCGAACTGCGTGAAGGCGAGCACGCCGACGGTCTGCAGGACTGACGCCACAAGCCACGATCTCGTTGCGCCGATCACGTCGCAAAGCTTTCCGTAGGCGATGCGCCCACCGATGGCGGCCAGGAGCATGGCAAACATCACACCGCCCGCATCGATGGAAGGTATGCAGAAGCTCTGAATTAGCGGCATGAGGTGCATCAGCGGGACCGCCATGCATGTGCAGCAGAAGAAGATCGCCGCCGAGAGCAGCGGCACGACCAGCGCGGGCTGAAGTTGCGGCTCGAGAAAGGAGGCAACGGCCGCGGCCGGTGCCTGGCGCATGCCGCAGGCGAGGGGCAGAAGAATTGCGATAGTCCCGCAGCCGAGCCACAGCATCGCATGTCGCCAGCCGAACGCCTCGATGAGATAGGCTGCCAGGAACGGAACTCCACCTTGACCAATCGCCTGACCAGCGGCTGCCACACCGATCGCCACGCCGGCCGCCTTTGGGAACCAGTTCCCTACATAGGCAAAAGTCGGGGCAAACAAGGTGCCGCCTCCGACAGCGCCGGCGAGAAAGAAAAGTGCGTATAGCGTCCAGAGCGATGTCGCCTGTGATGCGACGATCAGACAAACACCCATCACTGACGCGGCAAGTAGGCAGGTCGCGCGCATACTCAGGCGACCTGCGACATTGCCCATGGCGACGCTGCCAAATGCGAGCCCAATCAATCCAAACGAATTGATGGCGGCGACATCGGAGCGGACCCATCCTTCCGAGGTCTCCATCGGCACAAAGAAGGCCGTCACCCCGTTGACGAGCATTCCCATAATGACGGCGAGCATCGCGGCTGCCGCGCCGACTGCAAACCAAGCCATCAATAATCCTCCATCGTCGGGCGCGAACCTCGCGCACCATGGAGCATCCTTCAGAGACATCATAGTCGGTCGACCGACCGAGTCAACGACGACCTTGGTTCGATTGGGCTTTCCGATACTGCCTCAAGACTTCAGAGTGGTGATCGCGAATAGTCTGGAATTGGTCAAAAGCTGACGTCATTGCGCCCCTAGCACAACGTCTGCTTTACCCCTGAAAGCAGAAAATTCGAATGATTGTCCGCATTACAGCGTTCGCCCGCACCCTCTCGGGGACTCGGGGCAAGGTCGACTAGTTCAACGAGTGACGTGATGATGATAGCCTTCAGAGACTTCTCACCAGTCTGGCAAACTGTGTCGCGACGGAAAGCGAATTTGCTCTGTTGTAGTGCTCTTCTGTGACAGACGGGCGCGTATGCTGCAGCAGTGCACTGGCAAGGTTCGGCATGTCACCTGCGTAAAGGGCGGCTGTTGTTGCAGCCGAAGCGCGGATCAGATGTGGGCTGACGTCTGTTCCGATCGTTGCGCGTGTGGTCTCACTTATGGCCCGTTCAACCTGGCCATAGCTCAATCTGGTGCCTAATCGGCTGACCCATAAGGCTCCCTCGCGTTTAAGCACCACATCCTCAGTATGATTCAACTTTCCGCGCACGCCTCCGCATGCAAGTAGGGCGTGGCGATGGATCTCCAGGTATTGCTGGATAGCAATGTTGAGATAGTTAGGTACCGGTCGCTCGTCGGGCCGCCTCGTTTTTGTGTTGCGGAGGACGATCCACCAACTGCCGTTGTGCTGCTGGAATGATCGTCCGATTTCAAGCGCGGCGAAGTTCTTAAGCCGAATGGGGCAAACGGCCAGCATTGCGACCATTAGTCCGTTCCGAGCCATAAGCGAATGACTAAGCAAAGGCCTTGTTGTGGCCAACGTAGCTTCGCCCAAAAGAGTAAGCCCGGCTTCGACCAGCCGCTCTGTCATCACAACTCGAGGGGACTTGTTCATTGGCTCTGCGAGCAGCGCCAGATCTTGAGCAATTTCGGAGAGCCATGAGAAATCCCGCGCTGGAGCAACTAGACGGGCGGCGCGGCAAACCTTATAAACGGACTGCGCAACGGTCACCGAGCCAACGCGAGACTGGAGCTCAGAAACAAAACCAGCGATGGCCGACTGCGTCACGAGAGTGCCGGGATCAGCGCACTCATCGAGTTTCCCGGTACGTTTGCAATAGTTGAGGAACTGGCCATACCGTCGGACGAGATCTTTGCACGTCTCATCGCCCAGTCGTGGACTGCTGAACCTTCGCTTCGGCCCACGCGCAAGTTCCCAGGCGGCACGCTCCGACACAGGCCATTCAGCTAAGGGCAGCGAACGTGCCGCCGACGCCGCGTGGCAGGTTGGGAGGGCTCTGGTGGGATGCGTCATGGGTTAGATAGGCTCCGGTGCAAAGTCGAGCTGTTTGCGGACTATGTCCGCAAACAGACGCGTGGCCTGCGTTGTTTCCAGACCGACATAGAAATTGATTGTCGTCTGGACTTTCTTATGCCCAAGGACGCGTCGAACGAACTCATAGTTGCCGGGCTTTGCCTGCAGAATAAGAGCCGCGGCGGCATGTCGAAACTGGTGAACGGTCAGCCGCAGCCCAGTGCATTTTTGGATGCACTTGGTGATCTGCAGGCTCAACGTTGCCGCTTGCTTATGTCCGCCTTTTGCACCGGGGAACAACCGAAGCTCGTTTGAACCGCGCCGCAAAATGGGAAGGTAATCGTTGACATATTCAGCGATCAAACCGGTGCCCTGCTGATCGAATTCAAACTCGAGCCGCATCCTATTTTTCACATCATAGTGCGGAAACACCAGCCAGTAAGGTGCATCCGGCCCACCAGGGCGAAACAAATGCGTGTCGAGCGTAATGTGGGCCAAATTGCCGAGGCGAACCGGCGCGATGGTGAGGATCCCGATCGCACAGGCCATCTGTGCCAGCACAGCAGCCTTGATCGGCGAGTCGCGGCGATACTCCCGCGCCTCGCGCATCAGTTGAGTCGGCAGCGCAACAACACGGGCCCAAATGCCGGGCGTCATCACCTGACGGATGACCGCTAGATTTTTTTCCGTCAGTCCACCGCCTCGATAGCTTTCAAGTTCGGCCCGCAAGTCATCCAAGAACGCAATGGACGCCTCGTCCATATCGGGGATCGCGCAGACGATGCTGACAAGTAAAGCGACTAGGTCGATGGCATAAACTGAAGGCTGCTGCTCCCTGTCCGGCCAATACTCGTGAAGTACGTGTTCCACCACGTCGACGGACAGCAAGTTGCGCAGCGATGAAAGTTTCTCAATGGGAACGCCTTTTGCCACTGCTTTGCGTGCAAAGGCGACCAGCCGTGCCCGCCGGACTTTAATGGTCGAGCCACTGCAGGGGCGATAGCGGCGCCCCACTACGGACTTGCGCACCTTGCGAAGTCCCGAAAGGTAGACATCTACATCAGCTTGCAACTGCGCCGGAAATGCCTCCCAACGAGGTCCGGTAGTCGTCTCTTTGCAAGCTGGCTCTTTGAGCTTTCGCGCCGGCCAGCCAGCTATCGTGCCAACACAACCGTTCCAAGTGCGCGCTATACCGCGGCGGGCAGCAGCATCGACTGACAGAGCCGTGCTGTCAGCTCTGTATCGCATGTAAGCGTCGACAGCATCCTCGTCGACGGCGTCAGGCGCCGTGCCGCGCGCGGACCAATAGCGCAACGGTGAGTAGAGGCGCCGCCTCGTCCTGACACACTTGATGGCGGTCAATAGACTGGTGTTGATTGCGATCGGCGGCGTTGTCGTTGTACCGGTGACGCTCAAGGTGCTCCGATTTCCGGATGGCTCGACCGCCTACCTGCTGAGCCTGCTGCGCTGGCCGCTATTGTTTGTCGCCATCCTATTCGCCTTCGCCTGTCTCTACCGCTTTGGGCCAAGCCGTGAGCGGCCGCAATGGCAATGGGTCACATGGGGCAGTGCTATTGCCGCCGGCATCTGGATTGCCGGGCCCTTATTGCTCTCGTGGTATGTAGCAAACTTCGGCACCTACAATGCAACCTATGGCTCGCTGGGCGCGATCATCGGCTTCCTGATCTGGATGTGGCTTTCCACGATCGTTGTGCTGACCGGGGCCGAGATCAATGCCGAAATCGAGCATCAGACCGCTAGGGATAATACCGAAGGTCGCGGCAAACCGATTGGTGCCCGAGGGCGAGGATGGCTGATGAGGTCGGCGCAGCCCGCTCGTGACAATCTTTTGAACAAAGCGAAGACCGCAGCGTTTCTAGCTAACACACCCTAACCCAGGATTTCCCATGGCACAGAGCACACACGGCCGGTCCGACACGATGTCTGACCTCAAGGACAAGGCGAGCGATCAGATCAGGCGCGCCGCCGATACGGCTGAAGGCGTTGCCTCCCGCGTTGCGGATCAAGGACGCCAGGCCGCCGAAGGCGTACAGGACGTCGCCGGCAACATGAAGGGCGCCCTCGACAAGTCGATCAAGGATCAGCCCATGGCAACCTTGGCCGTTGCCGCAGCGATAGGGTTTGTCCTCGGCGCTATCTGGAAGACGTAAGCCGAGGGCCGACCATGTTTCGCGCTTTGATCAATGACGCCAAGTCGGCGGCAAGTTCGCTCGTCCTTAAATATGTTGCGCGCGCCTCCGTGGCGGTACCGTTCGTCATTGCGCTCGGTTTTGCTTTGGCTGCCCTTACGGTATGGCTGGTCAATCAATACGGGTACGTGACCGGCTATCTGCTGATGGCTGGAGGCCTTGCCGCCATCGGCGTCATCGCCGCCTTGGTGGTGTCGTTCAAGGAACACGAGGAAGAGGTGGCCGAAGAGGCCGCTGAAGCGGCTGACACATCGAGTGTGGCGACAGACGTTGCAGCACAGGCTCCCCTCGCACTCCTTGGTGCCCTGTTCACCATGCCTGGGGGCGCATCGTCGGCCCTGAAAGTGGCGCAGGTTCTGGGCCGCAACTTCCCCTTGGTCCTGCTGCTGGTGCTAGTCGGCGCTCTATTCTGGCCGTCAGAGGGCGAGGACACCGAGACGATGCGCCCTCGCCCCAACGGCTTTGAGCCGCCCGCGCCCGGTGCCTATCGCTGACTCAGCGCCAGCGCGCAGGCAACAGGCTGTTGCGGTCGGGAAGTGACGGCAGCCGCGAGAGCATCGCCTCGTAGGTGGTTTGCGGTTGCTGACGCCGAACCATCCACAGTGCGCCAATGGCAAATGCCAGACCTCCGGCCACGGCCATGGTCGCGTAGGGGCGTTCCTTGATGGCCCCCACGACCTCGGACGCAAACGCGCCGACGTCCTGCGCCGCCTCTGATACCTGGTCCATCACGCCCTCCAATTGGGAGGGATCAGTTGGGCTTGAGGTGGAACGATAGTCTGAAGGTCCAGATGTCTGGTTCATGCGCTAGCCTTTCTTAAAAAGAGCCCTGCAAAGGGCGTTACTTCTTCCACATCGCTCCCAGGACAAAGCCCACCAGCACGAAACTGGCCAACGTTGCCATGGGTTTTTCCTTGAGGGACTTCTGCACGAACGGCTTGAACTGCTTCACCGCATCCTGAGCCATTTCCGCATACCGGAGGGCCTGGTCAGCGACCTGACCGGCCCGTTCTTGCAGGCTATCGGTGACTTCTTTGACCCTATCTGTCACCGCGTCTGCAAGGTCATGGGGACGGTCCTGTGGGTGCTGTGATCCATTTCTGTAGTCGAGAGGATAGTCGGTTCGTTGGCTTGCCATGGGTTCCGTTCCTTTCGGCACAACACATTAACGCTCCCGGTGTGGACTGGTTCACTGCGGCCGCGAGTAACGGCTTCGCGTCGATTAGGGTTAGACGGCCATTTCGGCGGTGCGAGAGGTCGTCGGCCTTAAAGTCATTGCGCTTGCTGCTCGCATGACACGTGCGGGATCGACGTGATGGATCATGTGTCCGGCGCCCGGGAAGACATCCAGAACACTGCCAGGAACCGCTGCGTGGAACCTCAGAGCATGCTCCGTAAAATCAACCACCTTGTCGGCATCGCCCGAAAGCACGGCTATTGGACAGTCAAGATCCCCGTAGCGATCGGACATGGCCAATGCGTCAGGAATCATGTGGGTTGCGTCTTTAGACGACGCCCGTATCTGTGACGGGCGCACCATCAAGGCCATTGGAAACTCCCTTTCAAACCGTTTCGGCACGGCCTGGGGAGCAAACATCTTCGCAATCATGCGAGGTGCCATGGCTTCCCCCATCAAGGGAGCGACCGTGTAACAAAGAAGGTCACCAACCAGCGGGATGGCGGGTGGTGAAAACAGAGCAATATCGACCCGCGCCTTGGGAAAGTAGTAGCCGGAAGCCAGCACGAGACCGGCGACGTGGTCAGGATGATTGAGCGCCAGTGCCAGCGCCACCATGGTCCCAAGCGAATGGCCTACGACGATCGGCCGATCGATGCCGAGGAGTTCGAGCGCCTCCGGCAGCAACGCAGCCTGGGCGGACGCTGTCCATGCAGTCACTCGTGGGCGCTCGCTATGCCCAAATCCCGGACGATCGAACGCAATGGCGCGAAATGAATGATCCGCAGCAATATCCATGATGCCGCTGATGCGCATGTCCTCGACCGTCATGCCGTTGCCATGCAGGAAGACGATCGGGCGGCCCCTTCCCCGCTCAATGTAGTGCAAGCGAACGCCGTTGCTGGTGACGAACGACCCGCGTGGCGGATTTGCCTTCTCAGCCTGCGCCGCCTGGCGATTGACGATTGCGCGCTGCCCGCCAGGGCAAGTGCCCCGAGGGTGACCAGTCCGCCAATCTTGCCCTCCGGGTCTGCATACGTTGAAGAAGATGACGTGCCACTCAGCGCCTCACTCTCATTGGTTGCGTGCGTCGCCCCACGGCGGAGTATCCGTCGAGAGTTCGCGAATTGTTTGGAAGTGCTGGTGGAACAACTGCTGAAGCCGTTCAACGTTCCGCGAGGTCTCTCGCGGGGGAAGCTGACCCTTTGGCGTGAGCCTGTCGATGATGTCCGGCAGCAGGCGAGAAAGGTGGGAAAGGAGGTCATCCTGCGGCATTCCGGCAGTGCGCGACAGGTGTTCCACAGTCTGTGGCCCAAGGGCCTGATGCAGTTGACCGGGGCTTATGTGCTTATTCGTGCCGGTGCCAATCCACGATTTGATGATGTCCTCGAATCCCCCTTGCCGGAACTTCTCGACCAGTTCACCGAGTCCGCTTTGGCCGGGTGAAGGCACCTTCGTCGGCTCGGATTCTTCTCGTCCAGTTAGCATGCGTGTGGCGAGCAGCGTCACGAGAGCGGCCACTAACGGTGAGCGTCCCTTGGCAAGCTTCGCTCCGAGGGCCGAGATAACCGCCGTGCGGATAATCTGTTTCAACATGAGCGTCGCCTTCCTCATTGATGTGAGACAACGCTCCAGGTCTCGGTTCGTTCGCAATATGAGAGACCCATAAGGAGAGGAATCCGAGTTTGCTTTTCCCTGATGCTCTTGCAGTCGTGCTGCAATGCCAAGAGGCGCCTTCGAGCTAAAGCTCACGCTTGCAGATTTGCCCGCAGCGTTGTCTGGAAGCGCCGTGTGCGCCGATAACCACAGCTTTGGACAAAATGGACCAGACGGCAAATGGTTCATCACCGTTTTCGGGCGAGGGCCGGATGCTCAGCCGATGACGGGTCTCACCGAGTGGCACCATGGAGACCAGGGCGGGTTTCAGTTGTTCGCGAATAAGCAGAATGCGGGCCACGGCACGCTGACGCTGATCGTGTCGGCCGTTCGCGAGCATGCACGGCTAACTCAAGCCGGGTTAAAGCCTGGCGATGTGCAGGCAGCGGACTACACTACTAACGCAGGGTTACAAGACCCCGGCGTTGGTCGTGTTAGCTTAATCGGGGAACGTGTAGACGGTTTAAAGCGGTCGATCTATGCGGCGACACTACTAGGTCCAACTACGGTGTACTGCTCGGCGACTTTGTGCCGGAGCAATATTCAATCCCGAGCTTCGGCACGGGCCCACGGACCGAATTGGGACTTGGTCTTGGCAGTGTTTGCTGGCCTCTTGTCTACGCCTGACTTTTCCTGCACCGATTTGGCAGCTTCCGCGTAGGCGCGGTGGCGCGCAATCGCCTCGGCATCCCACGGATTGCCTCGGCAGGTGCAATCCCGTACATACTCTGTACGGTAGCGTAGCGCGTTCTTGAGCTGTGTGTAGGCAACGCCTTTGAGATCAACCATACCTTCAACGTCTTCGCTGCCCGTACGCTGCACGAACAGTTGCGACCGGCCGGGGCAACCGACCTCACATTGTTTGGCATCTTTGGAAAAGTGGGCGCGGACCGTCGAGTGGCTCACTGGCCAATAAAAACCATCACAGAAACGCACACACAGCGTGCGATATGTCCCTGCTGGACTTTGCGGAACTCCAATGTCATCGGGCTTGCGCTCGAATTCATTTGGCGCTCTTGTTCTGGATGGATCGCGCCCGCCGCCGCGAAACAAATCCAAAAACCAGTTCTGCGTCTGGAGCACGAGGGGCGGTGACGAATCGCGAACCGCATTGACTGAAGGTACGAGTGGGGTCGCGGTCGAGACCAGGGGCACTGCCAGGATGGCGGCGCCCAACAAAAAGATAAAAAGCGCTGCGGGTTTAGTGGTCATTGTACATTGGCTGCCGTCGCAGATAGCGGAAGACCCTTGATAAACCGTGCAGTCGCATCCTCGTTCCACCGGGCGATTGTCGCTGAAGGGTCCACCCCGGCATCACTTCTTTTCCAGCAGGATTTGGCCTTTGCCAGCGATCGTTTTCTCAACAACCTGACCGAACTTGTGTAGTAGCCACGGCAGCGTCACTTCCAGCCGCACATCATTCTCGCCCACCTGAACATTGCCGGCAGCTACCTGCCCTATCGCGCGCACCCGGAAATCCATCCGCTCGCCCGACCAGACTTCGTGCTCCACCTTGAGCACGGGGAAGCTCTCGGAGGCCTTGCTCAAGGCCGGCTTGACCCGGCGCAAGGCCTCCTCCTTGCCGAGCCCATGCGGAATGGTGACAACCAAGGGGGCACTCATCGGACTACTTTTTCCAGAGTGCGCCCAGCGCGGCTCCGATGAGGGCAACTACCGCCAACGTGGCCATCGGTTGCTCCTTCATCGACTTTTCGACAAAGGGCTTGAAGTTCTTGGCGGCTTCCTGTGCCTGGTCGGTGTACTCGCGGGCCTGGTCCACCACCTTACCTGCCAATTCTTGGGCATTGGCGGCTACCTCGACGGCCTTATCCGCTGCCGCGTCGGCGGCATTCTGCAAGCGGTCACCGGCCGTTTTGGTCGCCGTCGCTGAATAGTCGAGGGGGTACTCTGCTCTCTGGTGTGTCATAGAAATCTCCTGTGAGGCTCACGCTGACAACGCTGCAAGTCGCGCTTAGTTCGAAAAGGCGAGTTTGCACACACCCTGGAGGTGCAGTGCGAAACGGTTTGCCCGCAGCGGAACGGACCTTGAGCGCAAGCGTTTTTAGTTCAGCACTCGTGAAGGAGGCAGCAGTGAGTATCATCGCCTGGCTGGTCGTCGGTATCCTCGCCGGTTGGCTCGCCGAACGGATCACCGGCCGCAATCACGGCCTGCTGACCAATCTGATCGTCGGCATTGTTGGCGCCTTCATTGGTGGCTTGGTCGTCAACAGCCTTCTCGGTTTTCGCTACGCGGAGGGTTTCAACCTGCCATCCATCGTCGTAGCGACGCTTGGCGCGGTCATTCTGCTTGCGGTTTTTGGCGGCTTCCAAGGTCGGCGGACTTCCTAGCGCACGACTGGACCTGCTGCGGGTGGCATCGTCACCATTGCAGCGCTTCGTACGGCGAGGTGAACCACATGCGCACCGATCATCAGATCCACAAGGTCAGCACCGAACAATCGGTTTGCGCGTGTTGAAGCGTTGGCGCGGCTGATGGACGGTGCGTTTGTCATTCCCGGTACAAACATCCGCATGGGTCTGGATGGTCTGATCGGATTTGTGCCGGTGGCCGGCGACGTCGTGTCGGAACTGATCTCGAGTTAAAAAGCTTGTCCAGGCACGACCTTGCGTTCATATGGCGGGCTTGTTTGTTGCAAAATGACATGCCCCGGCCCGGCCCGGCCTCGCACGATCCAATTGCCGCGATCTGTCTGGGGTGCGGATTCAACCTGTTTGCGGTTACGCGAGACCTGTTGGCGCGACCGCTTCGCACCTGGATCAGTAGCGGGGATTTCGCGTTTAACGGCCGGAGAGCGATTGCGGTCGCATGTAGCACCTGCATGGAAGCCGTCTTCTATATGTTCGACCAATGGATCAAATACATCGCGGCGCTCTTTCGGGTAGATCATCGCAAAGCTGTTGATGAGCCGCCCAGAGCAACTGAAGATCACCTTTTCATAGAAAATCTTTCCGTCACCTTCGCCCGATAGCACAAACCAGCTTCTGCCGAGCGGCCGGTAAGTCACCTTGAACTTGCCGTAGGACTGGCGGGCGACGTGGTCCTGATAAGCGACCGGCGTAAAGCCAAACTCGTTGACCAGCGCGCCTACGAGCAAACGTGCGTGTCCGTCCTGAGTCACAAATACTTGGCCATCACCTGCTTCGGACGTGCGTTCGAGCGTAAAGACCTTCCCCGGATACTTCAGGCTGAAGCCATATTTCTCGTTGCGGTGCTCTGACCAGTCGCTCGGTTGCGCGTGTGCAGGATTTGCCAGGGAAAGCAGACCGGCGGCGAGCGTGAACGGAATGGCAAGTGGCGTTCTCATGGCGTGCTCATCTGGTCTGAAGTGTATAGTCCCGCAAGCTGCGGTAGTCCGGTGCGTTATTTGGCGATGCCCGATTGTTGCTGGCGGCGAGCGGTTCCGGTGGCGATAGCGCGCGTGGCTCGACTGCGGCGGAAGGCACCTGCGGTTCCGTTGCACGGCTCACCTGCTGCTGGCTGGGCAGGGCGGTGACCACGGTTACCGGCGTTCCAATCTCGGTTATGGATGCCAGGTGCAGCACTGCGGAATTGAGCCTGCGGAAGCAGCCGGACAACTCGGCCCGCCTAATCGAATTGGCGTCGTTTGTGCCGTGAATACGATATAGTGTGGCGCCCAAATACAGAGCCATCGCACCGAGCGGATTTTTCAATCCGCCGGTCATCTTCTCCGGCAGACTAGATATTTCTCCGGCAGACTTAATCGCGCTCGCGCATCTCAGGTGGCGGATGCCAGTCCGGCCACATCTGCTTGCGGCTGACGAGTTCCGTGCCCGTCCAGCCAAACCCTTCGCGGCCAACGCCGATGGGATAGGCGTAAGCTCTGTTGTCGGACAGGACGTAGTAAAGTTTGCGCTCCGCGACATCTATCACGATGGAATTGGCGGCAAAACTATACGGGAAAGCAACCGCGGCTGGAGCTAAGGCCGCATCTCGTTCGCCGACCGACCCCGAGCCCCGGGACACCGTCGAGGTGTTGCTCGTGCGGTGCGGGGACCGCCTCACGCCGCCGCCAGCGGGGCGGGGTTTGCGGAGGGTGCTCGCGGCGGAGCATTCCCCGTTCGCGCTTGCCTGGCTCGCGCGCCCGACCGCTCCGCCGCCTGCTGGGCCGCGATGACACGCTCGGCATGGAGTGCGTGCTGGTGCGCGGGATCGCGTGGCGGTGGCTGATGGCGGTGCTCGGTCCGCGGCCCTGAGCGACCGCGCCGATCGTGGCGCGACGCCAGCCCTCCCCCATTCGACCCGGCCCACCTCGGGACGCCCCGCCTGCGCCGCTGGCGTGCACGAGGGTGAGGAGCGATCGCACCTGAAGATGCACCCTTCGCGGCGGACCCAACCCTGCGCGAGAAGGTTAGCCCCCGCGGCGTTCGCGGCGCTGCCGAACCATCGTCACCGCGATCGACGCGAGCA
>CAWFBJ010000016.1:0-91758 GCA_963814055.1 uncultured Alphaproteobacteria bacterium | reverse complement strand
CTCCCGGACCGTGATCCTCTCCACGACGACCAGCACCCAGGACACCGGGCTGCTCGACGTGCTGGTGCCGCTGTTCGAGAAGCGCACCGGCTACCGGGTGAAGACGATCTCGGTCGGCACCGGCCAGGCGCTGGCGCTGGCCGCGCGGGGCGAGGCCGACGTGATGCTCGTCCACGCGCCCGACGCTCGAGAAGAAGTACATGGCGGAGGGCAAGTGCAGTACCGCCGCCTGGTCATGTACAACGACTTCCTCCTCATCGGCCCCGAGGCCGACCCCGCCAAGATCAGGGGCGAGAAGAGCGTGGTCGGCCGCGCTGAAGAAGATCGCGGCGGCAGGCGCCGCTTCGTCTCCCGCGGCGACAAGTCTGGCACGCACAGCTCGAGCTGGCGCCTGTGGAAGGAGGCCGGCGTCACGCCGGCCGCGCCCTGGTACATCGAGTCGGGCCAGGGGATGGGCGCGACGCTCGGCATCGCCAACGACCGGCAGGGCTACACCGTCACCGACCGCGCGACCTTGCTGGCGTTCGCCAAGCGCGTCGACCTCAGCCGATGGTCGAGGGCGACAAGCTCGCTGCTGAACATCTACTCGGTCATGGAGGTCAACCCGGCCAACGGCCCCAAGGTCAACGCGGCCGGCGGCAAGGCGTTCGCCGACTTCATGCTGGCCCCGGAGACGCAGGCCGTCATCAAGACTTTCGGCGTCGACAAGTACGGCCAGCCGCTCTTCGTGCCGATCGCCGGCCGAAGAAGGACGAGGACTTCTAGCGCGCGGTGGACGTCCTCGTCGAGGGCGTCCGCCAGGCGGTCGGGCTGCTGCTCGGGGGCGACCGCGAGATCGTGGCGGTGCTCTGGCTGTCGCTTGCAGGTCTCGGGCACGGCCACGCTGCTCGCGCTGCTGCTCGGCATCCCGGCCGGCGCCGTCGCTCGCGCTGACCCGCTTCCCCGGCCGCACGCTCGTCGTCAGCGTGGTCAACACCGGCATGGGGCTGCCGCCGGTCGTCGTTGGACTGTTCGTGACGCATCCTGCTCTGGCGCAGCGGCCCGTTCGGCGAGTGGGAGCTGCTCTACACGCCGGCGGCGATCGTGCTGGCCCAGGCGGTGATCGCCTCGCCGATCGTCACCGGCATCACGCTGGCCGCCGTGCAGAACGTGCCGGCGCAAGTTCCGGCTGCAGCTCCTGGCGCTCGGCGCCTCGCGCGCGCAGATGCTGTGGGTCGTGCTCCGCGAGGCGCGGCTGCCGATGCTGGCGGCGGTCATGGCCGGCTTCGGCGGCGTCATCTCCGAGATCGGCGCCTCCATGATGGTGGGCGGCAACATCAGGGGCCAGACGCGCACGCTCACCACGGCGATGGTGCTGGAGACCGGCAAGGGCAACTTCGACGTCGCCATCGCGCTGTCGATCCTGCTGCTGGCGCTGGTCTTCGGCGTCAACTGGGCGCTGACGCCGATCCAGCAGCGGCACGCGCGGTGACGCGGCGGCGCCTGGCGCGCCGCCCAGCCCGCCTCGCGAGGCGATCTCGTCGAGCGTGGGGCGGCTCTCCCCCAGAGCCGCGTTCGACTCGCGCCCGCGCGCGACCGCAAGCGGAGGAGCAGCTGACGGCCGTGTTCGGTGAGCACGGCGCCCCGGTGACGGCCCTTGCCGGGGCGGGGCACGAGCAGCGGCATTCCCAGGACGGTCTCGTGACGGACGTCCCAGGCGTGGCGATACGACCAGCCGATGTCCCGGACGGCGGCGGCCAGCGAGCCGAGCCGCGCGACTCCCTCAAGAAGGCGCAACCCGCCGTCGCCCATCACGAACCGGCCGCCGGCCTCGAGCCACCCTTCGTGCGCACGCGTGCCGTCAGTATGTTGGGGCAACCGTTTGATGCGCCGGGCGCCGAGGGATACGCTGCTTGGAATTCCGCGAAGTCATCGCCGGACAGGAGCCTACCATGCGGGTTGTGAGGACCGCGCTCGTCTGCGTCGTGCTGCTCAGCGTTGCTCTCGCGAGCCCCGCGCCCGGGGCGGCGCCGCCCACCCTCACCGTGTTCGCGGCCGCTGACCTCGCCTTCGCGTTCCGTGAGCTGGTTCCGCGCTTCGAAGGTCGCCGGCGTCAAGGTCACCTCGTTCTGGGCCGACCGGCAACCTGGCCAAACAGGTCGAGCACGGCGCCCCGGCCGACGTGTTCTTCGCCGCCAACCAGACGTTCATCGACGAGCTCCTGGCAAAGGGCGGCTCGAAGAAGACACGCGCGGCGAGGTCGACGCCGGCGTCGTCTACCCGACCGCCGCGCGGCGGGGCCGGCCAGGTCGAGGAGCCCCGCGTCCGGCGGGTGGCGATCGCCAACCCGGCGCACGCCCCGTACGGCCGGGCGGCCGAGGAGGCGCTGCGCGCCTCCGGCGTGTGGGACGCGGTCAAGCCCAAGCTCGTGTACGGCGAGAACATCCGCCAGGCATTGCAGTTCGTGGAGTCGGGGGCCGCGGAGGCGGGGATCGTGGCGCTGTCGGTCGCCAACGTGCCGGCGATCGAATGGGTGCCGATCGATCCGGCGCTGCACGGGCGCCTCGACCAGGCGGTCGCCGTCGTGCGGCGTAGCGCGCGGCCCGAGCTCGGCGCGGCCTTCATCCAGTTCGTCAACGGCCCCGAGGGCCGCGCGACGATGAAGCGCTACGGGTTCCTGCTGCCCGGCGAGTTCTGAGGTGGATCTCTTCCCCCTCTGGCTTTCCCTGCAGGTGTCGATCGTGGCGACGGCAATCACTCTCGTGCTCGGCGTGCCGGTCGCGTGGGCGTTCGGACGGCGCCGGTTCCCCGGCCGCGATCTCTTGGCCGCCCTCGTCATCACGCCGCTGGTGCTTCCGCCGACGGTGCTGGGGTATTACCTGCTGGTGCTCGTCGGGACCCGCGGGCCAATCGGACGGGTTCTCGACGTTGTGGGCATCGAGCTGGCGTTCACATGGAGGGGCGCGGTGCTGGCCGCCTGCGTGGCCTCCATCCCTCTGCTGATCCGGGCGGCGCAGGCGGGCTTCGAGGCCGTCGATCCCCGTCCTCGAGGCGGCGGCGCGTCACGCTGGGGAGCAGCGAGTGGTCGGTCTTCTGGAGCGTCACGCTGCCGCTCGCCTGGCGCGCGGTGATGGCCGGCGCCGTGCTGGCCTTTGCCGGGCCTTCGGCGACTTCGGCATCACGCTGATGGTCGCCGGAAACATCCCGGGCAGGACGCCGACCCTGCCGCTGGCGATCTACGACCACGTCCAGGCCAACCAGATGCCCGAGGACGCGACTGGCGTTGCTGCTGTGGGCCTCGTGGTCGTCTTGCTCCTCGGGCTAGGGCGCTTCGTGCGACTGCGCTACTGACTCACGTGCTCTCTGTTGCCCTGAAGCGGCTGCCCGGCTTCACCTCGACGTCCACTGGGACGCGCCCGATATGGTGACGGGGCTCTTCGGCCCGTCAGGCTCAGGCAAGACACTCACGCTTGACTGCCTCGCGGGCCTGGTCCGGCCCGACGCCGGCCGGATCGTCATCGGCGACCGCGTGCTCTTCGATGCGGCCACCGGCATCGACGTCGTCTCGCGGGCCCGCCGGCTCGGCTACGTCTTCCAGGGCTACGCGCTGTTCCCGCATCTCACCGTCGCTGACAACATCGCCTACGGTCTGCGCGAGCGGCCGCGCGCCGAGCGCCGGCGGCGGGCGGCCGAGGTCCTCGCGCGCCTGGGGCTGTCCGGGCTCGCCCAGCGCCGCCCGGCCGAACTGTCCGGAGGCGAGCGTCAGCGTGTTGCCCTTGGGCGCGCTCTTGCCGGAGCCCGCATTGCTGCTCCTCGACGAGCCGTTCTCGGCGCTCGACCTGCCTTTGCGCCGCGCGCTGCGGGACGATCTCGTCCGGGTGCTCCGCGAGTGGGGCACCGCGGCCGTGGTCGTGACCCACGACTTCACCGAGGCGTATCGCCTGGCCGATCGGATCGTCGTCTACGACGGCGGGCGGGTGGTGCAGTCGGCGCCGCGTGCGGAGCTCTTGTGGCAGCCGGCCTCGGAGTCGGTGGCGCGGATCATGGGCATTCCAACCTGCTGCATGGCACCGTGATCAAGGCCACGCCCGATCGCATCCAGCTCCGCTGGCGCGGCCAGACGCTGGAGGCGGTGAACTCGCCGACGCGATCCTACCTGCCGTCGGCGGGAGCCCCGCTGGCGTTCTTCATCCGCCCCGAGTACGTCCGGCTCATCCGCAAGGACCGCATGGTGGCCGACATGGGCCACCACATGAATCTCATGCGCGGCGAGTCGTGCACGACGAGGACTTCGGCACGACGTGGACGCTGCGCATCCGGCTCGACGAGCCCGGACCGCCCGAGCAAGGCGCCTGGGACCTGGAAGTCGAAGTGCCCCACCTCGTGTACGAGATCCTCGAGATCGAGCGGGACCGGCGCTGGGAGTTCTCGATCCACCGCGGGTCGATCCACGTGCTGCCGGCGTGACGGCTGTCGTCGCCTCGTGACGGTGGCCCTGCGCTGCGGGGCGTCCGCCACGGCCACGCCGCCGGCTTCACCCTGACGTGCCCGCGCTCGACGTGGTCGGCGGCGAGGTGCTGGCGGTGATCGGTCCCAACGGCAGCGGCAAGTCCACGCTGCTGCGCGTGCTGGGCCTGCTGGAGCGTCCGGAGGCCGGCCAGGTGCTGGTGGGCGGCCGGCCGGTGGACGCGCGCGATGCGCTGGCCGAGCGGCGGCGCATGGCGACGGTGTTCCAGGAGCCGCTGCTGGCCGACACCACGGTCGCCGCCAACGTCGCGCTCGGCCTGGGCTTCCGCGGCGTGCCGCTGCCGTGGTCGAGCGCCGCGTGTCGCGGTGGCTGGACCGCTTCGGCGTCGGCGCGCTGGCCGCGCGGCCGGCCCGCACCCTGTCCGGCGGCGAGGCGCAGCGGGTGGCGCTGGCTCGCGCGCTCGTGCTGGAGCCGGAGGTTCTCCTGCTCGACGAGCCGTTCGCCAGCCTCGACCAGCCGTCGCGAACCGCGCTCATCGCCGACCTCGGGACCGTCCTGCGCCAGGACCGCGTCACCACCGTGCTCGTCACCCACCATCGCGGCGAGGCGCAGGCTCTGGCCGACCGGGTGGCGGTGCTCATCGGCGGCCGTCCTGCCAGCTCGACGAGACGGCGCGCGTATTCCACGCCCCCGCCTCCGAGGACGTGGCGCGCTTCGTCGGCGTGGAGACGATCGTGACTGGGTGGGTCATCGGCCGCGAGGCCGGCGTCACCCGGGTGGAGGTCGCCGGCCGACGCTGGAGGCGGCCGCGCCGGCCGAGATCGGCGCCCGAGTGCGCCTGGCCATCCGCCCCGAGGACGTGACGCTCGTGCTGCCGCGCGAGCACGGCGACGCCTCGAGCGCCCGCAACGTGCTGGCCGGTTCGATCGTGCGATCACCGTCACCGACACCGGTGTTCGCGTCCTGGTCGAGTGCGGCTTTCCCCTGGTGGCGACGGTGACATCACGCTCCCTGGCGACCTGGGACTGGTTGAAGGCATGGCGTTGCGGCGATGTTCAAGGCGAGCGCGCCGCACGTGATTCCGGGGGCCACATCGCTTGACACCCCCTCAGGTCCGGAGCTATAAGGAAAGCACCCGCAGCCGGTGGTGATTCACGGATGGACGGGGGACAGTATCGACACAGGCAGTCGACGAGGCCAGCGTTCAATGGTGACGCTGGCTTTGTTTGTTTTACGAAGTGCCCGCCGCCGAGGGAGGTCGACACGATGAATCAGGAGAATCTCATCGAACGACTCATGGCCGAGAACGAGGAATTCCGTCGCCTCCGGACCGAGCACCAGGGTTACGAGCACGAGCTGGCGGCCCTGAGGGATCACGCCTCGCTCTCGGCGGACCAACACTGGCGGATCAGCGAGCTCAAGAAGCTGAAGCTGATGGCCAAGGACCGCATGGAGGCCATCATGCGGAGCACCCGCTCCGGCGTCACCGCCTGAGCCCCGGCGGCCGTGTCCGGGCGCCGCCGCCCATCGCGACGGCGCCGCCGCGCAGCACCGCCGGTCGAGTGTTCCGCGGTCTGACCCACCTCACCCCGCAGGGCGACGCCCGCATGGTCGATGTCTCCGCCGAAGCCGGAGACGGTGCGCGAGGCCGTCGCCCGCGCCGTCCTCCGCATGACGTCCGGCCACGCTGCGCGATATCCAGGAGGGCAATGCCCCCAAGGGCGACGTGCTCGGCGTCGCCCGCACCGCCGGTATCCTGGCCGCCAAGCGCACCTCGGATCTGATTCCCATGTGCCATCCGCTGCGTATCACCGGGGTGGACATTGCGTTCGACGATGACGCCGCGCGCGGCGAGCTCGCGATCGAGGCGCGCGTGCGCACCGTGGACAAGACGGGCGTGGAGATGGAAGCGCTCACGGCGGCCGAGCGTGGCCGCGCTGACTGTCTACGACATGGTGAAGGCCGCTGGAGCGGGGCGTGACGATCACCAAGATCCAGCTCCTCGAGAAGTCCGGCGGCAAGTCCGGCCGACTGGACGGAGCCAGGCCGCACCTCGAACGGCCCACCCACGGTCCAAGCCGGCCTCGCGCCGCCGATCCTGAAGACCGCGCTCGTCTACTCCGAAGCCTGGACCCGCTTCGACTACGGGCCGCAGCACCCGCTGCGCATGGAGCGGCTCGGGCTACCTGGCGCCTGATGGAGGCCTACGGGCTCACGCGCGCTACCGGGGCCGACCGTGCGCGCGCCGGGCCCGCCGACCGAGCGCGAGATCGCCGTCTTCCACTGCCCGAGTACCTCGAGGTCCTCAAGGCGGCCAACAGCGGCCGCCCGCCGCCCGCGCGGCGGCGCTTCGGCCTCGGCCCCGGCGACAATCCGGTCTTCCCCGGCCTGTGGCAGGCGGCGCGGCTGGTGGCCGGCGGGTCGCTGCTGGCCGCCGACCTCGTGGCGCGCGGCGAGGTCGACCGCGCCTTTCACTTCGCGGGCGGGCTGCACCACGCGATGCCCGCTCGCGCCTCGGGCTTCTGCTACGTGAACGACGCTGTCCTGGCGATCCTGCGCCTGCGCGAGCGCGGGCTGCGCGTCGCCTACGTGGACATCGACGCCCATCACGGCGACGGTGTACAGTACGCGTTCTACGCGACCCCCACGTGCTGACCATCTCCACGCACGAGCGGGGCGAGCGCCTCTTCCCCGGCACCGGCTTCGTGGACGAGGCGGGCGAGGGCGAGGGCGTCGGCTACTCGGTCAACCTGCCGCTGGAGGCCTACACCGACGCCACGTCTACCTGCCGGCTTTCGAGGCGGTGGTGCCGCCGCTGCTGGAGGCGTTCAAGCCCGACGTGGTCGTGCTGCAGCTCGGCATCGACTCGCACCGGACCGACCCGCTCACGCATCTGGCCCTCGACATCCAGGGCTTCGCCGCGGCTGTCGCGCGCATCGTGCGAGTGGCGCCGCGGCTGGTCGCGCTCGGCGGCGGCGGTTACGACATCCGCAACGTGGCGCGGGCCTGGACGGCGGCCTGGGCGGTGCTCAACGGCGTGGAGCTGCCGGCCACGCTGCCGGAGGCGTTCGCGGAGGACGTGCGGCGTCACGACTTCGGCTCCCTCGGGCTGTGGGATCCGCCGGCCGAGGCCCTGCCCGAGGAGATCCACCGCGCGGTCAGCGACTACGCCGACCGCCAGGTCGAGGCGGTTCAGCGCACGATCTTTCCGCTGCTGGGGATGTGAGGCCGCCGGGGAAGGCGTCCCGCCTCAGCGCTCGCCGAGCAGGGCCTTGATGCGGGACTCGAAGACCGGAAGGGCTGGGCGCCGACGATCCGTAGCCCCTCGACCTCGGTGCCGGGCGTGGTGGGGCCGAGGACGAAGCTGGGCGTGCCGTTCACGCCAACCTTCATCGCCTCCTCCATGTCGCGGTCGATCTCGGCCCGGTACCGGTCGGCGGCGATGCAGGCCGAGAACCGGGCGGCGTCGATTCCCAGCTCGGCGGCCAGTCGGTCGTAGACCGGAGCCCCCAGCGCGGCGGCGTTGAGGGTGACGGCGTGGCGCATCTCCCAGAACTTGCCCTGCTCGCCGGCGCAGCGCACGGCCAGCGCGGCGGGCCGGGCGTTGGGATGGAAGTCGAGCGGGAAGTCGCGGCTGACGAAGCGTACCTTGCCGGTATCGATGTACTCGCGCTTGAGCCGCTCGAAGGCGCCGACGTGGAAGAGCGCGACAGTACGGGCACTCCAGGTCGGTGAACTCCACCAGCGTGACCGGCGCGTCGGCCCGGCCCAGCACCTGCACCCCCGCGATGTCCACGCGGACCTTCTCGTCGGGCGGGCGCTCGCCGCCGGCCCGCGGAGCCGGCGCCCGCAGGCCGTCGATGGCCCGCCGCAACTCGCGGATCTCCTTGATCAGGGTATCGGCCTGCTCGCGCGTGATGGTGTCCTGGGCATGCATTTCTGCCGGTGTCCCCACCAGGAGCGCCAGGGCAGTCGTCACGGCGGCGGCGAGCACGAACGCGGTACGGCGGATCGACGTCGTCATCGGTCTATTAGAACGGACCGGGGGGTGAATTGCCAGGATTGCATCGGCCGCCGGGCGCCGGCCGCCGGCGGGCCTCGTGCTAGAGTGCCATCACTGCCGGAGGTCGCCGGGTTGCGGGGAGTGCTCATCACGTTCGAGGGCGTCGAGGGCTCGGGCAAGTTGACCCAGATGCGGCGCCTCGCACGCTGGCTGCGCGGGCGTGGCCACCCCATCGAGCTCATGGGCCTTGCCTACGTTGCGGCGTTCGCAGGCGACATCTGGGCGCTCGTCAATCCCTGGCGCACCGTCTTCGATGCGGCCGAATGGCTGCACCGGCGCCTCCGCGGAACAAGCGAACTCGGCTGGGGGCGGCCCTACCCGCAAAAGCTGGGAGTGTGGCCGGCCTGCATTCTCCTGCTGGCGTTCTGCTGGACCGAGCTCGTCTATCCCAACGCGGCCG
Source organism: uncultured Alphaproteobacteria bacterium (assembly GCA_963814055.1). Taxonomy (GTDB): domain Bacteria; phylum Pseudomonadota; class Alphaproteobacteria; order Rhizobiales; family Hyphomicrobiaceae; genus AWTP1-13. Next base: position 82,848 of record CAWFBJ010000016.1, on the reverse strand, counting down.
TGCCAGCGGACATCGCCTGGCTGGCGATCACCTACTCGGCCCTGACTTGGGCTGGCATGCTCGTATTCGGCCGCGACATCTGGCTGAAGAACGGCGAGGTGTTCTCACTGGTGTTTGGCACCTTCGCCCGCTTCGCGCCGACCGAGGCCAAAGACGGCCGGCTGCTGCTGCGGCAGCCCGGCGCGGGGCTGCTCGACGATCGTCCGGTGCCGACGTCGATGATGGCTTTCGTGCTGCTGCTTCTGGCGACCGTGCTCTACGACGGGCTGATAGGCACCGGTGAGTGGGCGGAGCTGGAAAGCGCGCTGCGTTCCCGCCTGCCGGGAGCGGACGAAACGAGCGGCATGGTGATTAGAACCGTCGGCCTCGTCGCCTTTTGGGGGCTATTTCTCGGCGCCTATCTCGGTATATGCGCGGTCATGAGCTGGGTGGCGTCCGGCCGCCCCGCGCCGCTCGAGATCGCCCGCAACTTCGCCCTGACGCTGGTCCCGATCGCCATCGGCTATCACGTGGCGCACTATCTGGTGTTCCTCCTGGTGCAGGGGCAATACATCATTCCGCTCCTTTCCGACCCGCTCGGCACTGGCTGGAACCTGTTCGGAACCGCCGGCTATCGCGTCGACATCGCCATCGCCGGCGCGCGCCTTGCTTGGTACGCGGCCGTTGCGGCCATCGTCACCGGCCACGTGATGGCCGTCTATCTCGCCCACGTGCGGGCGCTCGGCGTATTTGAACCGCATCGCTTGGCGCTGACCACGCAGGTGCCGCTGACCGCGCTGATGGTGCTCTATACGTTCATCGGCCTGTCCATCACCGCCGAGCCGATCGTGGAGAGCCGGGCAGTCACCGAGCCTTCCGCCGTGGCGAGCGAAGCGATCGCGATTCCACCCGACGCCGTGTTTTTCCGCCACCAGGGCAGTCATTCTGCGTCGCCGGGGTTGGACAAGAACGCCGGGATGAAGCTCACCTACAAGATGCTCGGCTCGGCCTTTCACGACCAGACAAAGACGAGTGTGGCGGATCTGCTTTACGCCTACGTGTTCCCCTACCGGTGGAGTGCTCGAGGTGCAGGCGGGGACGCTCTCTACGACCCCTTAATCGATGCCTCCACTACGCCCCTGCGCCGGCATCTCGTCGCGGTGCGTGCTGTCGGTGTCGACGCTGGCTCCAAGTCATTCCGAGTTGGCGATGTCAATTTCGTGCGCGAGGTCTTTACCGTCGATGTCTATCTCGATTTCGCCGCCGGCGATGCCGAATGGAACGCGGTGGTGGCGCCGCCCTGGAGCACGCTACCCTGGCACGTGCTGGTGTTGATGGAGGAGGCAGTGACGCGCGGCTGGGCCGCGTTCTCGCAGGGCGAGGCGACACGGCGCGGCGTCCCGTGGCTCGATCTCGTCCGCTCAGGCGAGATGAACGCCAAGCTGGCATCGCTGCTACCACAGTTTGAGCGCGAGGCTTTCCGGCCGCAGGCCTTGCTAGCCCACGTCGGAGAGGAGGAGGCGCGCCGGCGGTGGGGTGCGCTGTCAGCGTTCTACAAGGCGAGCGGTCATTTCTTGGTGACCAACGGGCCCTACAAGCTCAAGAGCTGGGCGCCGCAGAGCGTAACGCTGGAGGCGTTTCGCGACCTCACCTATCCGCTGGGCGTGGGCTCCTACGATGCCTACGCTATGCCGCGCCGCGCATTTGTCACGACTGTGGCATGGAGCGGCGAGCGCCTGACCATCTCCGGCGACATCGAAGTCACCGAGAAATTTCAGCGCAGCTATCGGCTATTGCGCATGCCCTTGCAATCCGTTCCCGGGCCGATTCTGAAACTCGCCGCGCCAGAATGCCGTTACGTGGTGACCGGTGCGGACGGGCGTGTCGCGCTCGTTGGCGTCGCGCGGCCTGGGACCGATGCCAGTTTCCAGATTGACCTGACCGGCCGCCTCCCGCCCGGCCGCTACATCTTGTCGGCGCTCATAGCCGTCAATGGCAACGTGATGAATACTGAAATGCATCGCATTCCATTTATCGCTTCTCCCAACGCTGGGCCACCAGGCACCGCGCGCGGCGGTATCGGCAAGAAATCGAGCGACTAGTGAGCGAAGACCGCTTAGCGAGGTCACCGACTGTGTCCTCGACACATGATCACATTCGTACCGACGCGGTCTTCGATCGGCGGCTAGGTCACAGGAAGGCGCGGTCCCCAAATTGGAGTTCCGCAACCACAAAATTGATCACTCACCCAATCACTGTCGCGTATCACCGTGGACGGAGGTCGTCACACGTCGACCGCTTCTTCCTCCACGGGCCGGCGTGCCGCCATGTTGAAACGACCATCGTAGATCGGTCGACCTCCCGTGGTCGGGCCAGGGTACTGAACGAAGAGCATCAAACCGCCGGTCTCCGTTGAAAGCGGCTCCTCGAAATGAGGATCCTGGTGGAAGACCATTGTTCCGGGACCGTACTGCTTTTCGCCAATCTTGAACTCACCCTCGAGAATGTACCAGACCTGGGCGAAGTCGTGCCTGTGGCGCGGATGGTGTGAACCGGGCTCGTAGCGGACAAGGCCGGCGTTCGGCTCGGTGGGGCGCTCGGGGCGCGGATGATACATCATCTTGCTTTCTTGACCCGGCCAGCGCAGCGTTTCCCATGGCTGTTCATCCGTGTGACGATATTCTGGCGGTTGGTCTTTTACAGTGCGCTCTGTCATCGTTTTCTCCCCATCTCGCGTTGTTTGCACCGAAGCCGGGCGGCGACTGACATGCTATATGGCTGCTTCAAGAATGCCAAACGCCACGCCTTGAAAGCTGTTGTGGCCCAAGTGCAAATCACGCTCGCAGCTCGCACCCGATGTGTTCATCAGCAGAGGAAACGCTAGGGGCGAGACAAGCCGCCCAATGTCGCTATTGGCACTAAGCCGACATCGCCTACGATGCTAGATGTCTGCTTTCAGGGGCAAAGCAGATATTCCGGAGAAAGCTTGCCGACGTCCGCTTCTGACCCATCTGAGACATTGGCATCATTACGCTTCCTTCACCCCGTATTCCTGGATGCCCTGCTCGTTGCCGTAATACTTGTAGGGCAGGAACTTGCCGGACATGGTGATCTTGACGCGGTCGCCCTTGGCGTTGGGCTCGCGCTCCATCTCCATGTTGAAGTCGATGGCCGACATGATGCCGTCGCCGAACTCTTCCTCGATCAGCGCCTTCCAGGCCGGACCGTTGACCATCACCAGCTCGTAGAAGCGGTAGATCAGCGGGTCGGTGGGCGGCATCTGCGTGCCGCGATAGGGCACCTCGTTGAGCATCCGTTCTTCGCTCGACGAGAGACCGAACAGGGAGGCGGCCTTCTTGGCCAGCGGCTTGACGAGCTTCATCTGGCCAAGCAGCGCGCCGACAACAAGGACCGGCGACATGCCGCCGATCTCGTCGGTGATCTGCTTCCAGGTCCAGCCTTTCTCGCGCTTGATGTCGAGGATCTTCTCGGTCAGCTCTTCGCGTCGCATGGCGGTTGCTCCCTTGGTTGCGGTTTGCGTGAGGACGAAACGATTGGACGGGCGCCGCGCCGTTGAGCGCAACAGCGGCTCGACCGCCGGCGTGCCCTTCTCGCCCAGCAGCTTACGCCGCGGAAACGTGATCGGCCGCGAGATGGAGGACCGGCGCTGGCCCGGGCGATTGGGGGTTAGAGACCGTCGATACATGTGACACTGACGCTGCGGTTGGACGGATGACGGGAGGATTGCGGTCGGCGGGCCGTGCCTCGGGATGGAGAGCCAGCTCGCGCGAGCGCGTGACGAGGAACTCGATCAGGTGGTTGCGCAGCGGATAGTAGTTCGGCTGCTTGTGCAGTTCCGCGCGCGTGCGATCCTTGGGCAGGGTGTTCTCGACGATCTCCGCCACCCAGGCCTGCGGTCCGTTGGTCATGAGCAGGATCTTGTCGGCGAGAAGCAGCGCCTCGTCGACGTCGTGCGTGATCATGAAGACGGTCTGCTGCGTGGCATTGCGGATGGCGATCACCTCGTCCTGCAGCGAGCCCCGCGTGAGGGCATCGAGCGCCGAGAACGGCTCATCCATCAGCAGCATGCGGGGCTCGATGGCGAGCGCGCGAGCAATGCCGACACGCTGCTTCATGCCGCCCGAGAGTTGTGACGGCTTCTTGTGCTCGGCGCCGTCGAGATGCACGAGCGCCAGATACTTCATGGCGTGCGCGCGAATCTGGGCGCGCGACCATCCCGGGTGACGCGAAGAAACGGCGAGCTCCACGTTGCCGAGCGCCGAGAGCCAGGGCATGAGCGCGTGGCCCTGGAAGATCACGGCGCGGTCGAGACTTGGACCTTGCACGTGCTTGCCGGCCGCGATGATGTGGCCTGCCGTGGGCTCGTCGAGGCCGGCCAGGATGTTGAGGATGGTCGACTTGCCGCAGCCCGAGTGCCCGATCACGCAGGCAAACTCGCCCTCCTCGACGCCGAACCACAGGTCCTCGAACACAGTGAGATCGCCACTGCCGGACGCATCCGTAAACCGCCGCGTCAGCCCCTCGACGCTGATGAAAGGCTTGGTCATCGGCGCCGCCGTGAGCGCCAGCGCGTTCCCTCTCCCCCGGGGGGGAAGGACAGGGAGAGGGGTATTGCAGAACGACAGTGGTAGGGATTCCCCCCACCCCTAACCCCTCCCCACAAGGGGGAGGGGAACTCCGGCAGCGATTTACCCGCTCAATCCGCATAGGCCACCATGCGCTGCAGTTTGGCCATGAGCTGGTCCAGCAGCATGCCGATCACGCCGATGAAGAGGATGGCCGTGATGACGTTGGTGATGGAGAGGTTGTTCCACTCGTTCCAGACGAAGTAGCCGATGCCGGTGCCGCCCACGAGCATCTCGGCGGCCACGATCACCAGCCAGGCGATGCCGATGGAGATGCGCATGCCCGTGAAGATGGTGGGTGCCGCCGCCGGCAGGATCACCCGCCAGGCTGTGCGGGCGGGGTTCATTTCCAGCGTTTTGGCGACATTGAGCCATTCGCGCCGCACGGAGGCGACGCCGAAGGCGGTGTTGATCAGCATCGGCCATACCGAGCAGATGAAGATCACGAAGATTGCCGAAATGCCGGAGTCGCGAATGGTGTAGAGCGCCAGCGGCATCCAGGCCAGCGGCGAGATCGGCTTCATGATCTGGATGAAGGGATCGAGCGCACGGTTCATGAGCGGCGACATGCCGATCAGGAACCCGATAGGGATGGCGACCGCCACCGCGATCAGGTAGCCGAGCAGGACGCGCGCGATCGAATAGGCGAGCTGGATGCCGATGCCCTTGTCGTTGGTGCCCTTGTCGTAGAACGGATCCTTGAGGTGCTGCCAAATCTTGGCGCCGACCTCCGCCGGCCCCGGCATGGCGGACTTGCCCTGCGTGGCGGTTAAGCCCATGAGCTTGGCGTACTCGGGGTCCATCTTGACAGCGGTGCCAGAACCCGCAGTCGCGATGTGCCAGGCGCCGAGAAACACGCCCAGGATAAGGAGCGAAACGAGACCCGCGCGCACATTGAGCCACATCTGCTGCATGGGTCCGCTTCCGACGGTTCAGGCCGCGCGCTTGATGGCGAAACTCTTGATGTAGTCCTCCGGCTTGGCGGGATCGAACGTCTTGCCCATCACGACAAAGGTTTTCGTTGTGGCGCTCGGCGGGGTGAGCCCCATCTCCTTCATGAGCTTGGCGGTGTCGGTGGCCAGGAACACCTGCTGGGCAACGCCTGCATAATCCACGTCACCCTTGATCTGACCCCACCGCTTCATCTGGGTCATGATCCACACCGCAAACGACTCCCAGGGGAAGGGGTCGAAATCGACGCGTTTGGGATCCGTTTTCACATTGCCGAGACCGTCGGCGTAGGTGCCGGTCAGGATCTGCTCCAGCACCGTTACCGGTTGATTGATGTAGTTCGCCGGCGCGATGGCCTCGGCGATCTGCTTGCGGTTCTCAGGTCTAGCGGCGAAGGCGGTGGCGTCGATGATCGCCTTCAACAGCGCCGCATAGGTGTTAGGCGTCTGGGTGACGAACTCCTTGGAAGCCGCAAAGACGCAGCAGGGATGCCCCTCCCACAGTTCCTTCGACAGCAGGTGGATAAAGCCGACGCCGTCGTAGACCGCGCGCTGGTTCATCGGATCGGGGCCGAGGAAGCCGTCGATGTTGTCGGCGCGCATGTTTGCGACCATTTCCGGCGGCGGGACCGCGCGGATCTGGATGTCGGTATCGGGGTCGAGGCCATGCTCGGCGACGTAATAGCGCAAGAGATAGTTGTGTATCGAATAGTCGAAGGGCACCGCGAACTTGAAGCCTTTCCACGTCTTGGGGTCGCGCTTGTCCTTGTGCTTGACGCTGAGCGTAATAGCTTGGCCGTTGATGTTCTCGATCGCCGGCGCCGTGTAGGGGATCGGATTGGAGCCGGCGCCCAGCGTGATCGCGAGCGGCATCGGGGAGAGCATGTGCGCCGCGTCGTATTCCTTGTTGAGGGTCTTGTCGCGGATCACCGCCCAGCCCGCGGTCTTCACCACCTCCACGTTCAAGCCGTGCTTGGTATAGAAGCCCATGGGATGCGCCATGATGATGGGCGTGGCGCAGGTGATCGGGATGAACCCGACTTTCAGCTCCTTCTTCTCGGGCGCACCGGCTTGAGCGAAAGCCTCCATCGCAGTCCCGAGGGGGAAGAACTGCGAAATTACCGCTAGCGCCGTGGAGGCGCCGACCGTGCGCAGGAAGGTACGGCGCGTGTGATCCTCGGGGAACAGAGCCCGCACCACCGCCGACTCCACCACTCGGGCAACACGCGCGTCCGATGAGCTGGCGCCGTCGTGTTCGGCCTGGCTGGCGTGTTGCCCGCAGGCGCAGCCGCTGCCGTTGAGGACTCGCGCGGCATCGAATGGGTTGTCGAAACTCATCGGGGCACCCCTTCCACGGCTCACAACGGCAATAGCCGCGCGAGTTGAGCCCCGTGCGGCCGGTGACGGACTGGTTAAGAAGGAGCAATCGCCGTGCCAGGAACCTAAGGGCGCAAAAGAGAAGCGTTCTTAGGGTGTTGCGCCCGGCGTTGCTCGGAGATTGCTAAGCGCGCGATCGCAGGTGCGCAAAAAATGAGCACATGCGCAGAGCTTGTGCTGGGGAGAATTGGGGCAAGAACGATGTCAGGGGCCGCCGATCCGATCGGCTATACCCTTCGCCCCACTTGGCGACCTGAACGAACGATACCAAGGTGGCGCTCGAAGACCTTTACGCACCCTGTGCTAGTTAAAACCCCGCAATCCGTGAACGGCATTTGCTGCGGTGCATGAGTCAGCACCTGGCACAAAGCGGACATCGCGGGTCTGCCTGGGATGTCCGCTTTCAGGGGCAAAGCAGACATTCGCGAGATAGCGCGCCGACGTCAGCTTCTGACCCAAAGCAGACGTAGGAACTAAATTCGGTCGTCCGCTCGCAATTGCTGCCGTCGCATTGCGCGTCAGCGCGCAGCTCATCGACGCGACGACCGGCGGTAATCACTGGGACGAGCCGCTAGAGACAGCAATAATCGCACCCATGAACTGATCCGTCGCGCGCCGCGCCGCGTGCGTGTGTGAGACTTTTTCCGCTGGGTTGTTTAATATACCGTTTTGGATAGCGTTCGCTCTCCTTGCAATTCCCAGCGGAAACGGAGGCAGCCCGAGTGAAAACCGTTGTTTTTAGGACTGGGATGTTTTTCGGCTGCATGTGGCTCGGTATGGTCATGCAAACGCCGCCCCTGCACGCGCAGTCGGGTGCCACGGGGCAGCCCCTCTCGATCGCAATCTTCGTCAGCTCCCGCAAAGATCAGTGTTTTGATTCCGGCGAAGTAGCAGCAATCCGGCAACTCTCGATCGCGGAGCGCGATCGGATCAACGCGTCGGGAGGGATAGCGCGCCGCCAGATCGAACTACAATTCCTGGATGACAATCAGCAAGAGGAGCAGACCCTCGAGAATGTGAAAAAAGCGCTCGCCAACCCCCACACCGTTGCCATGGTGGGCCTTACTTCCGCGACGCGTGCAAAAGCTACCTTCACGGTCCTTGGCAGCGCCATTGGCTCCAGCGGCATCCCGTTCCTGTCCGATATTGCTCTTAATAGTGTCTTTCAGAACCAAGCCAATGTTTACACCATGCGTCCTTCCCAGGACGATGACCGTGTCCCTGTGATCGTGGAGTTCATCAAATCACGAGGCATCCAGCGAGTTGCATTTGTTGGACAGAAGAATGCCCTAATCAGCTCAAGTCTCGGCGACGGTCTCGCCAAGGTCCTTGGTACAACACTCATCGCGGATCATCGTCTGACCGCGAAGGAGAACAAGCTCGATGCAGCCGAGGTGGCCGCGACGATTGAAGACTTGAAGCAAAAGAATGCGGATCTTGTGGTTCTCCTCGTGGGGGGTATTCGCACCGCGTCGATGTTAGCAGCGCTAACCGACGCAGGGCTGACACCTTCCATCTTCGTAACGGCTCGCCTTGAAACCATCCTGGAAGGGGGAACGCCGGAGTATCCTGGCGACATATTCCAGCTGGCCTGGGATGACCTACCGGATGTCTTCAGTGACCGTGTACGTCAGCGCGTCGTACGTAACGGACTTGATCGGTGGCTGTTTGAAGGTGCCAAAGTTCCGCAGGCACCCGGTTGGGCAAAGGGAGAGTGCAAGCCGCGTTCCGAGGACGCAGCCAATGTATTCAACACCCGCAACATACGCGCGATAGCGCGGGGCACGCAGTTTGCCGACATGGTTGCTTTGGTGGCCGACGCGCTCAAAGGGGCCGATCCGAAAGCCGATGTTGCAGGGCTTCGCAGCTACATGCTTGAGCGGCTCAAGACCACCTATGCCGCCGGGCGCGGGGCCTTTAGGGGCAGTTTCGAGAATTGGTCCTTCAGATCAGCCTCCCGAGCAGCCGACCGCACTCCTTTCATTGTTATGCGGCCCAATGGTCTAGGTGCTTCCCAGCTGGCGCCGGTGCAGTTCGTGCGGCTCAGAAACGACAAGTATAGGTGGGTGAACACGCTTTACGTCGATATTGATTTGATCCGAACCTTTCGCGTCGACGACAACGACAAGAGCTTCTTTGCCGATTTCTACATATCGATGCGGGGCAAAAACGCATCCATCGAACAGATTGAGTTCGCAAACGCTTTCTTGGACCCCAAGACCAATGGCCGCCAGCTTAACATCCGCACGCTACACGACGGCAGCCCCAGCGAAGTCTTCCCAGCAGAGATGAAGATTTATCTGGTCTCCGGTAAGTTCATGTACGAACCGCGCCTTGCTAACTACCCGTTCGATACCCAACGCTTCGCCGTCGACATTCAGCCGAGATCCAGCGACGCACCCTTCATCGTTCAGCCACCACCGCATTCCCTGCGCGATAGAGCTGTAATTACCGACGGCTGGAATCCAAAAGAGGACTTCGTCGGCTACGATGAGGACTTCGTGCCCACCATCGATGCCTGGACCCACCGCCAGAGTATCGTGCCTTTCTACAAGGCAAGCTTTGTGTGGTTGATGCAGCGGCAAACCACTGATTACTATCTGAGGGTCGTCGTGCCGCTCGCCTTTATCCTGGCGGTTGCTTATCTTTCGATCTTCATTCCCTCGGTCCATTTCGAGGCGATCGTCACCATTCAGGTTACGGCACTACTTTCGTCGGTGGCGCTCTATCTAGCGTTGCCGAAGCTCGACGCCGACTCCACAACACTCTCCGATAAGATCTTCCTGTTCGCTTACATGGCGGTCAGCCTCATGATCGGCATTTCGATCCTTCGCGTGGTCCGCGTCGTCGCCCAGGCGCCGCGGCTCAAGAAAGTTGTTGCTTTCGTTCACATGATCCTGTTGCCGGCGCTGGTTGCGGCGATGGCGCTCTATATTTATCGCGCCAGCTTGAGCGAAGGATAAACCGGCAATGTCTGCTTCTGGCACTAAGTGGACATCGGCCGCGATGCTGGCGGATGTCTGCTTTCAGCGGATGACGCGCTAAGGGCCTCAGATCACTGCCAACGGCCAGTTTCTTGTGGTTTGGTTCAAGCCAGAGCGTGCCATCCGCTTCGCCCTTTTCATCTCTCAAGTTGGACCATGGATGCGAGGTACTCAAGTAGTTGCGACCGGGCATTGCTGGTTTGGTTGATCCGATTGCTGGCAGCCACTGCTTTCGTCGGCTCGACTACGCAGGGTTGGACCGAGTGGCCATGCGCAAACCAGATTCCCCAAATTTGGCCCTGGACGGCGATTTCATCCGACCCTCACCTTCCCCCTGACGAGACGCATCTTGCCGTCAGCGACTCCTTAAACGAACCCTGGGCGGATGGGAGGAGAGTTCTCGCAGGAAGGGCGCCCGGCAGTCTTCCACAGGGACCGTCAACAAAGTCAGGAACTGGCCAAGCGCCCGTTCAGCACATCGCCTCCGCCTCAGGGCTTCCTATCGCGCTGTAGCTGACACGGCATCCCACCCCCATCAGGCTATCCGTTCGATGGAGTAGGGGAGATCGCGTCCGTACTGTCTCCCAAATTTGGCCCCACGCGGCGATCTGACCCTGGCCTTCCTCCAAACATCCTCAGTGACGGGTTTTGCCCCCAGCGACTCTTAAAACGAATCCTAGACGCATCTAGCTGCCGCGAGCGCACGGAGGTAGGCCGCGTGCGTGGGATAAAACCGGTTCGGGTGAAAGATGGCAATAAGCCCCGGAGAGGCTGACGTGAGAAAGGCTCCGTTGGGCTTGTGCTTGGCGATGGCGGCCAGCATCCGTCGGATGTCACCTTCGAGCGGTGCACAGGTGCGCACGCCGACAGGTCCCGTGCATGTGGGTCGCTGGAATTTGCGGTCGGAGTGCGCCTTCGGCGGGACAGTTCAGCGGCCACGGGAAAATCATCGAGATCGGCCGGCGTAACGAGAGGGCTGGTGCCGGAGAATCCGGTCAGCCGGTGCTGGACGTAGCTTGCGTACGTGATCTTCGAAAACTCGCCGTCCGAAACGATGTCGACGCCGATCCGCTTCTGGCGCTCGACCTCAACATCGATCGCCTCGCTGATGACGGCATCGAACAGCTCGTCCGAGACGGGCGTGCCCTGATCGAGCGCCTGGACGACATCGCACACCATTTCGCTGCGCGGCAGACTGCCAACGTGGGTTGTCAGAATGCGGTCGGTCTGGTTCACGGGTCTCTCAATCGCATCAGAACATCAACTACCGCCCGGTAATCGGGTCGTATCCCCAGGAGAAGAGAGGCTTGCCGCCGTCTCTGCCGATCTCGACAACCTCTTCGCACCAAGAGCGATCGAACTGGCCGCCCGGATACAGTAAGTGGATCGGAGCGACCATGCCCTCCTCGAGCAACCAGTTGCCGCCGTGCGCCTTGCCATCGGCCGTCATGAGTTCCAGCTCCATGTGTGAGAGGCCGAGACCGTGGAAGAAGATCAGGGCGCGGTCAGGGTCGGGAACGCCAGCCTTCCGGTAGGTGACACGCGCGAGCGCCTGCAGATCAGCGATGCGCGCGCCGGGCTTCATCGCCGCAACCAATGTTTCTGCGACAGCCGTTGTGGCCTTGGCCCAGCGCTTGGCGTCGCCCTCGGGCTCAGCATCGACGACCCAGGTTTTTCCTCCGTCCCAGCAGTAGAGATCAATGGTCCCGTGGCAGTCGAACATCACGTGCGTCCCCGGCTCCACTTCGCTGTCCTCGAACGCGGTCGAGAGCATAATCGTCTGCTCGGTGCCGCGCGGGTGCCCCCAGACCATGCCGCCAGGATCGCGCACGAAGCCGCCAAGCTCGGCGACGGAACAAGATAGGCGATGTTAAGATCGCGCCATGTCGCCCCCTTCTGCCAGGAAGCGACGGTCTTGCGGATGGCCATCTCATTGAGCCTCGTCGCGCGCCGGAGCAACTCCAACTCGGCCGGCGTCTTGATCGAGCGCGCAAACATCATGGGATCGTATCCGTCAACGACGCTCGCTCCTTCAAGGCCCAGCCTGAGGCCGAGGCCGCAATCGTCGAAAGCGACCTTCGCCCGGTCGAGCTTCAGCTCCTTGAGGGCACCTTTCAGCGCGCTCGCCATATCGAGCGTGTACTGCTTGCGCGCGCTCTCAATCCAGGGTTTGCCTCTAGCTTGCAGCGGGATAAACCGGTCGATGTCGGACGTGCTGGAAGGCAGATCGAGAGGCAGCATGACGGCGCGGAAGGGCCGGATGTCCTCGACCCATGTCTCCTGCGTCAAGAACGTCGCGAGGTAGTAGTCGGCGACGATTATGATCGGGTGATCGGGCGCATGCCGTGACAGGATCATCGCGCAGACGCGCGGCTCGTCCGATTTGTGGGCGATGCCGTTGAAGCCGGTCAGATAAAAGACGTTGTTTGGAAGCGTTGCCACGATGCCGTCGAGCCCGCGCGCCTTGAGGGCCTGCAACAGTCGGTCGAGATTGCAGAACCGTTTGGGGAGCGGCTTTCGCGGAAAGGCGGCAGCGCCAGGTGCCAAGCTAGCGGTCATTTAGGCTCCTTCGACTGCCGGAGGCTGGCCTCTCACGATAGTCGGGTCCGGGCCAATCCTCAATGAGCGTGTCATCATGAACCGGTTCGGTTGTGCCGAGAGTCTTGGTGGGGTCTGCTCGCCTCATTGTCCGCCGCAGTCTCGATAAGCTTGCCAGTTTTGACTGCAGTTCGGGCGCCGTACGATCTTGCGTGGGCAAAGTTCCATGGGGGGACTAGGCCAAGAATTGCCGTCGGACGTTAGGGCCATCATGGCTTGGGCCAAAGGCTCGGTCGTTGACAGCGAGGCCCCTATTGGGGGACTCACATGCCAAGGCGCCTAGCGTCCTAGGAGGGCGTCAACTGCGTTCGGTCGGCAAGGGACACCCGCTACCCACTCGATGGGTAGCGGAGATCGGCGTGCGCAGGGCCTTTCTCCCAAATTTGGCCCTACACGGCGATCTGGCCCAAGGCTTCCTCCAACACCCTCAGCCGGAGCGATACTGCGTAAGCGTCGGCGCTCCCGTCGTGAACCAAGTAGTTGTTTTTCAGCGCACGATGGCTTGCGCTGCGTTGCGGTGGTCAGGTCGTTCAAGGAGCATTCGAAGAATCAGTGAACATCTCGATGGACGAAGCTCGCCACGTTAAGCGGGTCATCACGTATCAATAGATGCGTCGCAACATCTTTTGCTGCGGACGACATAAGGAATTGTCAGGAAATGGTCGCATTATGCGACTAGCGTGAGTCCCAAGTAGGAAGCGGGGTTTCAACATGCGTAATGCACGAGCGGGGTTCGACACCGCAGCGTTAAGGCATCTTTGTGGTGCCTTCGACACCGCTTGGGACAACGTCAAGCACTCGACGAGCGCAGCAGATCGCGACGATGTGCGCGAGGTGATGAGCAAGACCATCTTCGGATTGGCCCGCCACGGCTACAGCAACAGCGACCACCTGGCTACGTTGGCAGCCTATCGCGCCAAGGTCTTCATCGACCTGCGCTGCTGAAAGGTAGCGCAGCGGAGGCCCTACTGATGTCCGCTTTGGCAAAGTGGACGACGCGCTAAGAGCGCGGCCACGTCCGCTTCGGACGGCGAGCGACTATCCGCCATGGCCTCGGCCCGCCCCTTCAGTCCTTCAGGCCCTGCGCCCATAGAGGGCGTCCACTACGTCCACAACTAACCCGACGCCTTGAAAATTCATCGAGTTGGATACGATTGCACTGGAGGTTGCGGAAAACGCGATCCTGATACTCGGAACAGGCGAGGCCGACGTCGCGTGAGAAGCGCTGAAATCCTGCAAAATGCTCGTTTTTCAACAAATTCCTACTACGACGGCCGCGAATGCCGATGAACGTTGGCGTATCAGGGGGTGTCCAATGCAAGGGGAGACAACGACATGGCAGCTGTAAAAAAGGTAGACACGGTGTCACTGAAGGACTTGGCGGCATCACTGGCCGAGACGCATAGCCTTCCGAAGGCGCAGGCGAATATCATGTTGACCGAGATGGTGGCCAATGTTGGCAAGCATCTGAAGAAAGGCTCGCGCATCCGCATCCCGGGTCTTGGCATCCTGCAGGTACGCAAGCGCGCGGCGCGGATGGGGCGAAACCCTGCAACGGGCGAAGCCATCAAGATCAAGGCCAGCAAGAAGATTGCCTTCCGGGCATCGAAGGATCTCAAGGAAGCTGTCATGTAGGGTGCAAGCAATCGGTTTTTGCCTACACGGCCCCGCTTCGGCGGGGTTTTTTTATGACTAGGAGGGGGAGGGCTGGGATTGCGGACACTACGCGTCGCGTTTTCGGCAGTCCCTCGCGACGTGTTTCGTCGAGACTTGTGACAAGCGACTTGGTCGAGCGTAGCCGGTCGAGTCCTGCTGTTTGGACCGGCAATCCAGCCGCCTTCCACTCGGGCACCGGCCGGCGTAAAACCAAATTTGCGTAGCCGGGCGGAAGCAGCCCAGGCCTTAAAGCATTGCGCCCGAATATGATGGGGCTGCGTGGACCAGGCATTATTGTTCGAGCTGAACTCGAACCTAGTAAATCTGCAAAACCAACGGACCGGGGCGCATTATCGCTTTGGGGTCTTTGTGGGCCGCTAGTATTGCCGCGCGGCGCATTGGCCAAAATCGTCGGCGGGATCAGTCCAGCACAGCATCCACCAACATCACTTTCATCCTAACGCAGGGGGTAACAACAGGCATCATCGATCCGAGTCCAGCAACACGCACTCTTGCGTCGCCGCTTTTGGCCGGTTCCATGTGCGGTTTATCCCGCATGCCGAGCGGAAAATGCACGTTGAATTGCGGGTTTGATTGCGCGAACTCGTGCATGCATATGAACTCATCTGCCGTGCCGGTGCCCGCGCGCACGTCGAGCGCGAGGCCTGTTTGGTGGCGCGAGGTTCCGCGAACCACGACGCGCTTCTTTTTCATTTTGATGATCCGCGGCCGGCCAGCGCAGGGACCCTTTTCTCCTTCGCAGACGCAGCTCTGCTCCTGAGCCGTGCGGTGTGCTGAAGTGATGGTTACATGTCCATGCACCGCGACGAACGCCTGCAAAAAGACCGCTGCTGAAACCGCGAATGGCAGCGACAGCCGCTCGAGATTCTTGTCTTCGTAGGTTTTGCAGTCGCGGGTCGACGTCCCAGACCATTCGCGCGGCAAGCTCTTCAAGAACTGCAGCGCCTCGGTATCGCGCGCGCTACTCCGCAAAGCCTCTCCGGCTTCCGCCGATGCACACAGCGCGACCATCGCAAGTGCAAGGACTTCCCGTCGCATCCACATCCCCAGCCCAGCTGTCGCGACTCGGACCGTAGGCGTCCAACAGCTCGATGCAACCACCACGGAGCATTTACGGACCTCACGTGTCCAATCGGCCACCCATCAAATCGCGATTCCGAAGGACGAGGGAGGCATCCGTGCACGCAGTTTTCGTCTGATGTTTGTAGTCGATGCCACCCGGCCTTTCTCGTCGCCCGCCAGATTCGAGTGAACAAGATCCCCGCTGCGATGCGCGTCGCAAGAAGGTTCGTCGACGTCTGCTTCTGACCCCAAGCTGACGTCAGGCCCGCGATTGGGCTACATTGTCCGTTCATCTGCTTCCGAAGAAATTGCGGTCATTTTTGCGGCGTCAATCGGCAACGTCTGGCCCGAGCCGAAGGTTCACTGCAGCCGGCGTGACAAAATCTTCTGCTCATGAGCCGAACCGTGGCTTTTGTGGGGACCCGGTAGTAATGGGCACTTTCGCCGCTGGCCCTACTGGCGGACCTACTCTGGGGCGTGCTGGCCGCCGACATCGAGCTGTACGGAGCGGAAGATCTTCTGGCTCACTATTAATTTGCGTGCGTTGGGTCCAACATTCGGCCAAGCTCATTCCGCTTCCAGATGTTGACCAAGGTTTGCATGAACTCTTGTATCAGACTGTGCGAGCACTGATTGCATTCGTCCTTCTGCTCTTGTTCCAGCTGTCTGGAGGAGAGGCGCAGCAGAAGGGCACCCCAGCGAGCGAGGTCGCTGGCCCCAAGGACGCGTTCCGCGACTGCGCAATCTGCCCCGAGATGATCGTGGTACCGGCGGGCGAGTTCCTCATGGGATCGCAGCCAAGCGAGCGGGGCCGCAATCTGGACGAAGGCCCGCAACGCAAGGTTACTTTCGCGCAGCCTTTTGCTGTCGGCAAATATGAGGTGACCTTCGCCCAATGGGATGCGTGCGTGGCTGAGGCCGGCTGCACGCACAAGCCCGGCGACAACAATTGGGGCCGTGGCAAGCGTCCCGTTATCAATGTGTCCTGGAACGACACCCAGCAGTTCGTAAGCTGGCTGGCAAAAAAGACAGGCAAGCCCTACCGTCTGATGACCGAGGCCGAGTGGGAGTATGCGGTACGGGGCGCCACCAAAGCGACCGATCGGCAGTCGCCGTTCTCGACAGGACCGACCATCAACTACAGCCAAGCCAACTACGACGCCAATTTCGTCTATGGAATCGGCGCCAAGATGGGCATCTATCGACAGAAGACCCTGGACGTCGGCTCCTTCAAACCCAATGCCTTTGGTCTGCATGATATGCACGGCAATGTCTGGGAGTGGGTAGAGGACTGCTACAAGGATAGCTACGCTGGCGCCCCCACCGACGGCTCGGCCGTCACCTCGCGCTCTTGCGCGCTCAACATCTTGCGCGGCGGCGCGTGGAACTATTACCCCCAGCTACTTCGTTCAGCATATCGGTATGCGTCCGCTCCCGGCGTACGCATGGAGAACGCAGGCTTTCGCGTTGCCCGGTCGATGCCATAAGCATCCCGTTTGGAGATGAATCGCATGGCTTTGAAGAGTGCCGCACCGCTGGGCAGCGCCAGACTGGCCATCGCCGGCATCGCGCTGTGTGTGGGGCTCGCGCATACCCAGACCGTGAGCGCTCAATTCAGCAAAGACCGCAGCCCGTTTGGTTCATACGGCGGTTACAAAAACAAGCAATACGATTCATACAAGGAAGACGGCAAGCCCTCTCCCAGTGAGGATCGCGGCGAGATGGTGCCCTTCCGCCGCGGCGGCGGACCGCTGCTGGCGGTGGTCGCGCTCGATGCTCAACGCATTACGGTCTATGACCACAACGGTCGAATGTTGCAGCAGTCCCCAGTTTCGACGGGCACGAGCGGCTATGAGACGCCGGTTGGCATCTTCAGCGTCGTGCAGAAGAAGGTGGACCATAACTCCAATCTATATGAAGACGGCAACATGCCGTTCATGCAGCGCATCACCTGGACCGGCATTGCCCTGCACGTAGGTGTGCTGCCCGGCCGTCCGGCCTCGCACGGGTGCGTGCGCATGCCGATAGATTTCGCCCGGCGGCTGTTCGATCTGACCGATGTCGGCATGAGGGTGATCATCGTGCGCAACGACATCGCGCTTGCCAACTTCGATCACCCGCAGCTCTTGAAATCGCGTGCAGCCGCCGCAGGCTCGGCCGATCAACTGCGGAACCTGAAATCAATTGCCGCGTCCAAGGCCTCCGACGCGGAAGCCGCCGAGCGTAAGGCCACCGAGGGCAGGCGTGTGGCCACCCGGAAGTCTGCCGACGCCGCATCTGCCACCAAGGCGCTGCAAGCCGCTGAGGCCAGCCGGGCCCGCGCCGACGCGCAGTTGAAGGACGCCCAGAAGGCGCTCGAGGCTATAAGTATGGTTGCCACGCCGCCCAGCACGCCGGAAGCCATCAAGAAGGCCGAGATGGCCAAGGAAAAGACAGCCGCGCGCCTCGCCGAGGCCGACGCTCAGCTTGGGTCCGCGAAATCCCAGGCGCGGAACAAGAGCGATGCTGCGACGGCCGCAGAGGACGAGGCAAAGGCGGCAGAAGACGCCAGGGATGCCGCACAAGACGCCGCGTCCGAGGCCAGGCGCAAAACTCTACCTATGTCCGTGTTCGTCAGCCGCAAGACGCAACGCTTCTACGTTCGCCAGGGTTACGTGCCGATGTTCGAGGGGCCGATCACCATCCGGGATCCCGACAAGTCGTTCGGCAGCTATGTCTTCACCGCGTTCGACAACGCCGACGGTCGCGTGCGCTGGGGCGTCGTCTCCATGTATGCCGATGGCAATAGCAAGGTTGCCGCCGAGCCTGTTGCCGCGCGAAGCTCCCCGCGCAAGGGCGAGGCTCGCCGCAGTATCGAGGCAGCTCCGGCAGACGTCGCCGGCGCCAAAGCCGCCCTCGACCGTATTGCCATCCCGCACGAGGCGTTGAAGCGCATCTCGGATGTCGTTCTGCCGGGCTCCTCCCTCATCATCTCCGACGAGGGCCTCAGCATCGAGACCGGCAAGGACACTGATTTTGTGGTCGTTATGAGCGGCGAACTGCAAGGCGCCCTCAAGGTACGACAACGCGAGCAGCCCAGACCCGCCGACCCGTGGGGCGGCCCCTACGGCGGCAATGGCAAGTCGTCGCCCTTCGGTGGTGGCTTTCTTTGGAGATTTTGAGCAGCGCGAACGTCAGAGGGAGTGGGCGGCGTGCGCAACGGGCGCCAAGCATGAGCCGCAGCGCCGGCAGCAGAACCTCGCGCGCGGGAGCCCGCTTGCGCCTCGCCTGCGTTGCGATTTTGGCGGTGCTGCCGGCATCCGCGACGGCCCTCGATCTGCAGCAGCTGATGGCCGATAACCGCGTGCCGGCGGTCTCCATCGCCGTCATTAGCGAGGGCAAGATTGTGCTGCTGAGGACTGCCGGCGTCCGCAACGCTACGAGCGGCAACCCCGCCGATCCCGATACGATCTTCGGCGGCGCTTCGCTGTCCAAGCCTGTGTTCGCGTATCTCGTCCTGCAACTCGTCGATGCGGGCGTTCTCTCACTCGACGAGCCGCTTGCGCGCATCGTGCCGGATTTCATGCCGAAAGATCCGCAAGCCGCCACAATCACCGTGCGCCAAGTGCTGAGCCACACCACCGGCCTGCCGAACTGGCGCAGCGTCAAGCAGCCGCTCAAGACGCATTTTCCGCCGGGCGAGAAGTTCAGCTACTCGGGCGAGGCCTTCCTGTGGCTGCAGCGAGCAGTGCAGGTGAAGACCGGCGAGAGCGTCGACACGCTCGCCCAGCGGCTGGTGTTCGGGCCCCTGCGCATGCGTCGGTCGAGCTTCGTGTGGCGACCCGAGTTTGACGCCAACTTTGCCGATCCTCACGACGCCGACCTAGTGCCGACACCCAAGTACAAATCGCCGTCCGCCAAGGTCGCGGGCTCGCTGCAAACTACGGCCGCCGACTACGCGCGCTTCATGCAGGCGGTGATGTCGGGCGCGCGCCTGAAACCTGCCACGGCGCGTCTGTGGCTGCAGCCGCAGGTGCGGTTGGGGCAGCAGTGCTTCCTGTGCATCGACTCCACCGCGCCCGAGGGCGATCAGCGCGTCGCCTGGGGGCTCGGCTGGGGGCTCGAGTCCGACCCCGGCACGTTCTTCCACTGGGGCGACGCGGGGCGCTACATCAGCTTCGCAGCAGGCTCGGTGGCCAAGCGCTCGGGCGTGGTGGTGCTCGTCAACGGCGCCAATGGCATGGTGATCATGCCCGACTTGGTCGGCGAGCTGATGCCCGGCGATCATCCGGCGTTCGTCTGGCTCAATTACCCGCGCCAGCCCCCGCCGCCCAAAGCCAAGGAGAGCAAAGACGCTAAGGAGGCCAAGGACTTCAAGAACAAGGAGGCGAAGTAAGGCTTCCCCTCGAGTCGCGCTCGTTCCGGCTGTTGCTGCGATGCTCCCGGATATCTGCTTTCAGGGGCAAAGCAGACGTTCCGGACAAGCACGCCGATGTCCGCTTCTGACCCAAAGCGGTCGTCAATCGATCCTCTAGTTGCCCAGGATGTTGGTCCAGGGCAGCAACGTCAGCCCGGATATCAGAAGAAGCACTAACACCACACGCCGGAAGGTCGTCTCGTCGAGCTTGCCGTAGAGCTTGAGACCCAGCCAAGTTCCAAGCAGCACGGCCGGCAGACCGATCGCAAACAGGCGGAGCGTGTCTTGCGTTAGCATCTGGCTGCCGCCAAACCAGAGAAGTGTCATCAGGAAGATGCCGACCACGACTGGCTGAAAGACTGCCCTCTGTTCGTCCTTTGACCATCCACGCAAGGTCGACCAGATGATCACTGGAATGCCGGCCAAGCCGGTGCTGCCTCCCAGAAATCCGCTAGCAACGCCCACCACGCTGTCGGCCAGCTTGCCGCCGCCCACAATCGGCAGCCTCGGACGCACCAGGCTGTAGACACTGAAAAGAACCAGGGCCACACCGACGAACGCTCGCATTGCTGAGGGGGAGGCCCAGCGCAGAATTTCGGCGCCGAGAGGAATGCCCAGGACCCCGCCAGTGAAGAACGGGATCAGGCGCGAGAACTGTACTGCATGCCGGAGTTTCCAGAGCGAGGCTCCCTGGATGATGATGGCGAACGCCGCGATCAGCGCGGCGCTCTGCGCCGGCGCAATGGCGTGGAGCCAGATCGCCGATGCGATGAGCCCAAACGCGAAGCCCGCCACTCCGGCCACTAGAGCGCCCGTGAAGCAAGCACCAACAAAGATAATGATCTCAAGCGGAGCGGCGCTCGACATTCTTGGACCTCAACTTTTGCAGCTGCCGAATGTCACTTGCAGCTTCTGCCAGAAGCCAGTCTCGAAACGTCGTGATCTTCGGCAGCGCCGAGGTGGCCTTGGGACAAACGATCCAGTAGGCCTTTGACAACCGGAGCGCCTCGGCGAACGGTCGCACGAGCCGGCCATTGATGAGGTCCGTTGCGGCAAGCGTCGTGCGGGCCAACGCAATGCCCTGGCCGTCTATGGCCGCGTCGATGACCATGCTGGCCCGATTCAAGACGGGTCCATGCAGATGATCGGCAACTCTTAGATCAACCGCCTCGAACCATTTGGCCCAGGCGTTGCTGTCCTCGAGATGCAACAAAGGAAACTTGAGCACGTCCGATGGCTTTGTAATGCGGTTACGACCCGCGAGCAGCTTTGGACTGCAAACCGCAAACAGCTGTTCGGTGCACACACGTACGACGTCGAGGCCCGACCAGTTTCCATCTCCATGCCGCACAGCGAGGTCGACGTCCTCGCGCGCGAAATCTACGTGATACAGCGTGGCGGATACGCGCAGGTCAATGCCCGGATGCGTCTCGGCAAACCGGCCCAGTCGGTTGACCAGCCATTTGGCGGCAAAATCCGGCGACGTGCTGACGGTAATGACGCCGGAGCTTTGACGCTGGACCAGGCGCTCCGTGCCGACGGCAATGCGATCAAAGGTATCTCGCAAAACCACCAGATACTCCCGACCGGCCTCGGTGATTATCAGGCGTTGGCGCTCCCGATTGAAGAGCTTGATGCCGAGCTCCGCTTCCAACGCTTTGACCTGATGGCTTACTGCCCCCTGGGTCACGCACAGCTCTTCAGCGGCTCGCGTGAAGCTCTCATACCGTGCGGCCGCCTCGAAAGCCTTGAGCGCGTTCAGCGGTGGGAGTTGGCGGAGCATGGATCACAAATCATGAGAAAAACTAGGCCATGGCAGAGAAACGATGCTTTGCTGCCAAGCCCTCATCGACTCTATTAGTCCGGCTCCGTGGATCAAGGCAAACGGAGAGTTTCGATGACGGGACTAGGGTCAGGTGGCTCCAGGCGCGGACCCGAGGTGCCAACCGGCCGCATAGCCACATACGAGCAAAACTCATCAATCCTGACTGTGGCCTTCCGCACCATCAGCCTATGGCTGAATTGCTGGCGAGGCCGGCGGGCGCTAGAGGATTCTGGCCGGGCGGAACAACTACCTGCTGGCCGATGTCGGCCTTTCCCATGAGGACGCGCTGCGCGAGGCGGCGAAGCCGTTCTGGCGCGCGTGAGGCCGTTGCCCGGATCGGGGGAGGGGCTCGCATTATGCACACCCAAGCTGGAGCACCGATCATGACCTACGCCATGAAGCCACTTGGCTGCTATCCTCAGCACGTCAAGGGCATGTCGGAGAGGCTCATCGTCAGCCACTACGAAAACAACTACGGCGGCGCGGTGAAGCGGCTCAACTTGATCACCGAGCAGCTTGCTGAGCTCGATTTCAAAAGCGCACCGGGGTTTCTCATCAATGGGCTGAAGCGCGAGGAGCTGATCGCCACCAATTCAATGGTTCTGCACGAGCTGTTCTTTGATGGACTTGGAGACGAAAGTGTGCCCGGCCAGGACCTTGCTGCCGCCCTCGCCCGCGACTTCGGCTCTGTCGATCACTGGCGCGCGGAATTTATCGCCATGGGTAAAGCGCTCGGCGGCGGCTCCGGCTGGGTGCTGCTGTCGTGGTCGGCGCGCCATCGACGCCTGGTCAACCAGTGGGCCGCTGATCACTGCCACACGCTCGCGGGCGGGCAGCCGATAGTCGCGCTCGATATGTACGAGCACTCCTATCACATCGACTACGGCGCCAAGGTCGCCACCTACGTCGACACGTTCATGAACGCGATGCGCTGGAGCAATGCCGACAGGCTGTTCGCACAGCATGCCAAGGCAGCGTGAACTGTCATGTTGAGACTTGGTGCAATCGCTTCGTGTTTGTTTCTCGCTGCAGGAGTGCCGGTCATGGCCCAAGGTGTAACGTTTGACAATGATGCGATCGGGTCTTCGCCCAAGGGCTGGGTGCTCACCATGACGGGCAAAGGTACGCCCAAGTGGAGCGTGGAGAAGGACACTACCGCCCCATCGCAGGGGCTAGTACTCAAACAATCGGGCAAGGCTACCTATCCGCTCGCGCTCAAGGAAGGCACCAGCATCAAGGACGGCTGGGTCGAAGCGATGTTCAAGCCCATCTCTGGTTCCGAAGATCGCGCCGGCGGGCTGGTGTGGCGAACAAAGGATGCGAACAACTACTACGTTGTTCGAGCCAACGCCCTTGAGGACAACGTCGTACTTTACAAGACAGTCAACGGCGCACGCAGTTCCCTCGACATCATCGGGCAAAAAGGCGGATACGGCGTCAAGATCGCCGTGCCAGCCAACCAATGGCACACGCTGCGCGTCGAATTCACGGGCACCCGCTTCAAGGTCAGCTTCAACGGACAGCGGTTGTTCGAGGTCGACGACAGCACTTTTGCGGCGGCCGGAATGGTCGGACTGTGGACCAAGGCCGACAGTGTCACGGCCTTTAGCGCTCTTTCATACCGTTCTGCAGAGTGAACAGCGCAGCCGAAGGAGACTTCAGCGATGGCACTTCGTCTGCTCGGTCACGTCGAACTCCCGGCCAATCGATCCAGTGGTGGCTTCGATCACGCGGACATCCATCCACCCACGGACCGTCTCTACGTCGCGCATACGAGCAACGATTCGATCGACGTGATTGATTGCGCTCAGGATCGATATGTTGAATCGATTCCGGGGTTTACTGGTGTCGCGGGCGCTCTCGTGTCCGAGGCGCGCGGTCTCGTTTTTACATCCAACCGAGGTGAAGACACTGTTTCGGTTTTCGCGCCAAGTGCCGAGCGAGACGCGTTCAAGGTCGGGGTGGGCGTGAAGCCAAACGGGCTCGCGTTCGACGCAGCTCGTGGCATCCTGGTCGCGGCCAACGTTGGCGACACTGCGCTTCCGGATTCACATACGGTGTCGATTGTGGATATCGCGCGCCGGGAGCGCTTCGCCGAGGTCAAAGTCCCCGGTCGGACGCGCTGGACAATCTATGACCCGGCGCGGGAGACTTTCTTCGTCAATATCGCATCTCCGGCCCAGATCATCGCCATTGATGCGCGTGAACCGACCAAGATATCGAAGGCGTTTGAGGTGCCGGCGGACGGGCCGCACGGCTTGGACTTCGATCCAGCGACCGGCCGGTTGCTGTGTGCCTGCGACGCCGGCGTACTAGTCGCCCTTGACGCAGGGTCAGGCCGTGTACTCGGTGACGTCCCGCTTAGCGGCGTTCCGGATGTCATTTTCCTGCATCCACAATCCAGGCGGCTTTACGTGGCCATCGGTGAGCCCGGGGTCATAGACGTCATCGACATTGACACCATGCGCCGTCTGGAGGTGGTCCCAACGGAAGCAGGCGCCCATACGCTGGCGCTCGATCGAAAGAGAAACAAAATCTATGCCTTCCTGCCCAAATCTCATCGCGCCGCGGTGTTCGTCGATACGGCATGACGTCTGCTGACCGAGAGAATGCCTGAATGACGCCCACAGTAAAACGGGTCATGGACGTCGACGCGGTCGATTGGCTGATCGACGTGCCCATCCCCTGTCCAAAATGCGGCAACGAGGCTGTCGCAAAATCGCCCTTCTCAAGGCGCGCAACGCGATCGGCTGCCGTTATTGCGGTGCCGCCATCGATCTCACCGACTCATGCACTCGCGCCTATTTGAACGAGTTCTCCCGTGTCCTGACCGGCTTCTTGTCCGGCTCCGATGCAACGGCAAAGAAGAGCTAAAAATGACCAGCGCTCATGCACCAATTGCGAACGTTGCGCCGTCAGCTCCCGCAGCGCGAACCCAACTTCTGCTGAACGGGCCGATCATACCGACTTTGCTGCGGCTCGCAGCACCAAACATCCTCAATTTCCTCGCGTTCGTTGGCGTTATCGTCTTCGATGGTTTCTTTCTTGGTCGCATCGGTACCAACGCGCTCGCCGGCGCCTCGCTCGCGTTTCCATTTGTGATGCTCGTTCTGCAAACCACCAACAGCGGGATGGGCGCGGGTGTGACTTCTGCGATTGCGCGCGCTCTGGGTGCTGGCAAGCGCGACCGCGCCAACGAACTCGTCTTCCACGCCCTACTATTGGCGCTCGTACTTGGGGTGGTCTTCTCTACGCTGATGTTGCTGACTACTCCCTTCATTTTCGGATGGATGGGCGGGCGCGACGAAATGCTGTCGGACGCACTCGCCTACGCGAACGTCGCCCTTGGTGGAGCGATTTGCATCACGGTGCTCAATCTCCTCGGCAATGCCGTGCGCGGTACGGGAAACATGAGCCTGCACGCGGGCGTACTTGTTGGCTGCGTCGTCGCTCATATCGTGCTCACGCCCCTGCTGATCTTCGGCTGGGGCCCAATCCCGGCGCTTGGTCCCGCAGGCGCGGGGTGGGGATTGGTGATCCCCTTTGCGTTCGGCAGCCTGATTATGATTCGTTACCTGCGCTCCTCCGCCTCAATCGTGCGGCTGAACTTCCGCGGCATAGCCCCTCGCTGGGAATTGTTTGCCGATATTCTCAAAGTCGGCGTTCCTGGCTTGGTGAATACGGCCATTACCAATCTGTCCATTGTCATTTTGACAGGCATCGCCGGGCAGTTCGGCCCCGAGGCCGCCATTGGCTACGCGATGGGAGCCCGGCTCGAATACATCATGCAGCCAATCGCTTTTGGCTTCGGGACCGCGATTGTAGCGATGGTGGGTACGAACTGGGGCGCGCGGCAATATCAGCGAGCGCGTCAAATCGCCTGGACGGGCGCCATCATGATCGCAGCCGTATGCGGAACGATCGGACTGATCGCAGCCTTGCAACCGGGCCTTTGGCTGGGCCTGTTCAGCAACGATCCCGAAGTAGCGCGCATCGGCGCGCAATATCTTCGGATTGTTGGACCGGCGTACCTGTTCTTCGGGCTCGGCCTCGGCTTGTTCTTCGTGAGCCAAGGATTCGGCCGCGGCGTCGCGGCGATGACCGCCAATGCCCTGCGCCTAATCGTGAGCGCAGGCGCAGGGCTCGCAGCCGTGTATTGGCTTGGTCTCGGCGTTTCAGGTTTTTGTGCAGCCGTCGCTGCTGGTTTTGTTCTTTACGCAGCGCTGCTCTTGTACACCGTCCTTCGGGTCAAGGATCCGGATGGTTCGGCGCTACCACAGCAGTGACGTTACCCAGGAGGCAGTTTGGTCGAACTGCTCAACGGATCGTCGCGGGGATCAACCGTGATGTCTGTTCCTGGCACAAAGCGGACGTTGACTATTCCTCGCCGCAGTATCCGCTATTGACCCAATCCGGACCCAGCCCGTGCCCGTCACTACGGGGCGGCCACCCTTTAAGCAGGCTCACGTCAATCGAGGCGCACGCGAAGGATCCTCAACTCCTCGTGCTTGGGCGGAACTGCAAATCGAACGGGGTGTTATGCGGCAAGCCCGCACTCTGTTGCAAACAGGAGGTCCTCCGATGGGTAATCCGTTCGTCCACGTGGAATTGATGTCGACCGACGTCGGCAAGGCCAAAGCTTTCTACGGCAAGTTGTTCGACTGGAAGCTTGAGGACATGGACATGGGGGACATGACCTACACCATGATCAAGGTCGGTGAGGGCACCGGCGGCGGCCTCATGAAGAACCCCATGCCGAACGCGGGTTCGATGTGGGTTTCCTATGTGAACGTCGATGACCTCAAGGCCGCCACGGCGAAGGCCAAGTCTCTCGGCGCTACCATCATCAAGGATCAGGTCGAGGTAAAGGGTGCAGGCTCGTTCAGCATCATCACCGACCCTACCGGCGCGATGCTGGGTCTGTGGCAACCGAAGAAGGGCTGACGCAGCGACGGCGCGCACCACAAAAAAAAGGCGAGCACAAAGGCCAACGAAGGACCCGGACACTTCGGAATGTCCGCTTGGCGCAGGTGGTCTCGTGCCGAGTTGCGCAGCGATCATCCGAGAGCTGTTCCCTGCGCGGGAGGCTGGTTTTCGCGTCAGCCTCGCCATCTCGACCACACTCGCCAGCGATGAGCGTGTGCCACAGGTCTTTTACTGGAACGCGACCTCCGCAAAGCTTCTGAGCTTGCGCGAGTGGAGCCGTTCCCTCTCCTGCGCCTTCAGGCGTTCGAGCGCCTTAAGCCCAATTTCGAGGTGCTGGCCGACTTGCTGGCGGTAGAACTCATCGGCCATCCCTGCGAGCTTGATCTCTCCGTGCAGCGGCTTGTCCGAAATGCACAATAGCGTGCCATAAGGCACACGGAAGCGGAAACCGTTGGCGGCAATGGCGGCCGATTCCATATCAAGCGCAATCGCCCGAGACTGCGACAGCCGCCGGATAACGGAGTCCTGATCGCTGAGTTCCCAATTGCGGTTGTCGACACTCGCCACGGTGCCAGTGCGCATGACCCGTTTCAGCTCGAACCCAGAGAGCCCTGTCACTTCAGCGACAGCTTGTTCGAGCGCGACCTGGATTTCGGCAAGTGCCGGGATCGGCACCCATGTCGGTACCTCATCATCGAGGACATGATCCTCCCGGACGTAAGCGTGTGCCAGCACATAGTCGCCCAGCTTCTGGGTATTCCGCAGGCCCGCGCAGTGGCCGAGCATCAGCCAAGCGAGAGGTCGCAGCACCGCGATATGGTCCGTGATATTCCGGGCATTCGACGGTCCCGTGCCAATATTGACGATGGTAATGCCGCCAAAATCCGGCTCGACCAGATGGAACGCCGGCATTTGCGGCGTCCGCGGTGGTGAGTTCGTCTGCGTTGACCCTCCAAGGCGGGCGTTCCGCGTTACGATGTTTCCCGGCTCGACGAAGGCTTCGCCGACCGGATGGCCCGATGCCATGCGCTCGCGACACATGAGTGCGAAGGCGTCGACGTAGAACTGGTAGTTGGTGAAGATCACAAAGTTCTGGAAGTGCTCCGGATCCGTGCCCGTGTAGTGATACAGGCGGTGCAGCGAGTAGTCGGTTCGGGCGGCTCGGAACAAGGCAAGAGGCTCTGGCGCCCCAGGCTGCCGCTGCATCGTGCCGTTCACGATTGCATCGTCCATCGCACTCAAATCAGGAGTGTCAAACAGATCACGCAACGGTCGATCGCGAACAGAATAACTCGCAGCGAGACTGATGTTTCGGCGATAGGCGAAATGGATTGGGATTGGCTCCTCGGATTCCCCGATCTCGACAGGAACGCCGTGGTTCTGAATCAGCAGACCAATCTGTTCCCTGAAATAGCTGCGGAAGAGGTCGGGCCTGGTTACCGACGTTTCGTGCACACCGGGACCCGAGACAAAACCATAGGACAGGCGTGAGTTGACGCGCGCATGGGTCGACGTCGTGATGCGCACAAAGGGATATGTAGCGCGGATACGAGTTTTGAGAGGCTCGCCCTCCACATGTGCCTCGAAACGTTCGCGCAAGAACGCCGTATTGCGCTCATAGATCTGTTCGAGCCGTTCACAGGCGGCAGAAGCGTCTGTGAATGCCTCGGTGGCGACTCGCTGCGGCGAATGGATACTCGGTGCTGTCATAAGCTCGCAAGTTGCAGTGGGCGGGTGCCATGTCAAGCGGGGGCTGCCGGCAGACGACTAGGGCGACCTATTTCGGATCGGCACGAACGCTCTCAGATCACAACGGCTCGCTCTGCCCACCTCTGCTCATCCAAACTTCGTGCCAATGAAGCGACCCACCGACACCGGATCGCTCGCCGGAAAAGTCCCTTTGAGCCCCTCATCAAGGGAGTTCGTCGAGATGCTTCTGCGCCTTAGAGGCGGATAGACGCGCGAGCATTCGAAGCAGCGCTTCGGCTTCTGCTATCTCGTCAGGATCATCGCCGTCGAGCGTCCCTGCTGCTTTCTCCTTCTGCAGCCACGCTAGCTTTTCGGAGGGCGTGCCCTGCAGGTGCGACATCAGCAGGTCTGAGATCTTCGGCAGCGGCCGGCCGTCAGATGCGGGGCGCCGGTGTTTTCTCTTCCCAGGAGATATTTGAAACATCGGCCAATCCCGAAGTCTTAGCTGTGTGGGATTCTTCGAGTTAGCCACGACACCACTCCGTTACTCCGGCCGTACCATCGTACATTTACCGCGCTTCATCCGGTAGCTGTTTGTATGCAGCGCGTTACCTGAACCCATATTCACCGTCATCGCGGCTTAGACCGCGGGGCGACGCGTGGACACGCCTCGTGCATCAATGCCAGTGCGTCGAAGCCGACGCTCCCATCAGAGCAAGCAGCCCAAAGCACTAGGCTCGCTGCGGCAAGCGCCCCACAACCTTCATATCGGCAATTCTGCAACAAAATCCGCACGAACTCACCAATCTGAGCGGCGGCTAGTATCGTCAGCGTTGCCGGGGCGGAATAGACACGTGTCCGTGTGCGATTAGTGCGTGCTAGCAGGAGCCTGAGTTTGCACGAGAAGCGGCGGGGCTCTGCTGGCCATGCTTGCGCTGGCGTCGCTAGCAACAGCAGACTAAGTTTCAAACCTCGACCGCCCGGTCACGACGGGTGGAGACTGAAGTCCGGCTTTCTTAGGGAGGTAGCGAAAATGCCATATCGTGGCATGGCCGTGGAAATCGTAAAGATCGGTGGCGACAAGGGCGAACCGATCTCAGCCTATGTCGCGAAGCCCTCGGGTGCTGACCCCTTCCCCGGCGTGGTGCTGGTCCACCATCTCCCTGGCTGGAGCGAGATCTACTGCGAGATGACGCGCAAGTTCGCCCACCACGGCTACATCGCCATCTGCGCCAACCTCTATGAGCGCTCCGGCCAGGGCAACCCCGACGACGTCGCCGCCAAGGTGCGCGCTGAGGGCGGCGTCCCCGACGCCCAAGTCATCGGCGATACCGAGGGCGCCGTGAAGTGGATGCGGGCGCAGCCGGGTCATAACGGCAAGGTCGGCGTGTTCGGCTCCTGCTCCGGCGGTCGGCACGCCTTTCTCTATGCCTGCAGCAAGAAGGATGTCGACGCCTGCGTCGACCTGTGGGGCGGCCGTGTCGTGATGGCCAAGGAGGAACTCAACGCCAAGACGCCGACGTCACCGATCGAGCTCACCAAGAACCTCTCTTGCCCGTTGCTCGGCATCTTCGGAAACGAGGACCGCGCGCCAAGCCCCGAGCAGGTGGACGAGCACGAGGCCGAGCTCAAGCAGCACGGCAAGACTTATGAGTTCTACCGCTACGACGGCGCCGGCCATGGCATCTTCTACTATCACAGGCCGCTGTACCGGGTGGAACAGGCGCTCGACGGTTGGAACAAAGTGTTCGCGTTCTTCGGCAAGCATCTGGCGAGGTAAGGCATCATGTGCACATCGATCGTTGAGATCGCGTCTGCAAGCGGCATGGCCAAGGGCGAGATCGACTGGTTCCCGCTCACGCACTCGGTCGTATCCTACGACCACGCGCGCCACGCCCTGCTCGCGGATGCCATCACCATAGATTTCATCAACCGAAGCCTGCCGCCTGCCGCGCGTGCAGCGGTCGAGCTGACCCTCGATGCGGCCAAGGCGCTAAACGCCGCACTCGCAAAGGCTATCGCCGAGGCCGAGATCGAGGAGGCCGAACGGTCGCAAGCACTCGGGCGGGCGCGCCTTGACGCTCCGGCACCGGCGGCCGCGTCGCTCGTTGCTGCCTAGCCATGCCGATGTCCGATGCTGAAATGCAGTTGCCGATCGCTGATGCGCACCACCACATCTGGGATCTTGCGCTGAAGGCGCATCCGTGGCTCCGCGACGAGCCGATGCCGCGGTTCCGCTACGGCGATATCTCGGCGATCCGCAAGACCTATCTGCCCGCTGACTACCGTCGCGACAGCCGCAGCTTCAACGTCGTCAAGACCGTGTACGTCGAAGCCGAATGGGACAGCAGCAATCCCATCGGCGAGTTGCGATGGGTGCACGAAATGGCCGCTCGGCATGGCTTGCCCAACGCCATGGTGGCCCAGTTTAGGCTCGACCGCGACGACGCGGCTGATGTGCTCAAACAGCAGGCCGCGTTTCCCCTGGTCAAGAGCGTGCGCCATAAACCAAAATCCGCGACCCGGCGGAGCGACGCCAGACGCGGCGTGCCCGGCTCCATGGACTGTCCGCAATGGCGCAAGGGCTTTGCCCTGCTCGCCAATCACAGACTCCACTTCGACCTGCAGACCCCCTGGTGGCACTTCGATGCTGCATCGGATCTTGCTCGCGATTTTCCTGGCACCACCATTATCGTCAACCACACGGGTCTGCCAGCCGACCGCAGCCCAGAAGGCCTCTCCGGCTGGAGGAACGCAATGGAGCTGCTGGCCGCCCAGGGAAACGTCGTGCTGAAAATCTCGGGCCTCGGTGTGCCGGGACACCGCTGGACGGCGGAACTGCAGGGGCCGGTGGTGCGTGATGCGATCCGCATCTTCGGTGTGGAGCGAGCAATGTTTGCTTCCAACTTCCCCGTCGACTCGCTCGTTGCCACCTTCGATGAGATCTACGCCAGTTTTCTGGCGATCACGCGGGAGATGCCAGACGCGGCACGCGGCAAGTTGTTCCACGACAACGCCACACGAGTTTACGGTCTGTAAGGGCAAGAAACCTTCCCTCGCGGCGTCGCAACGGAGGTTCACATGAGCGTGCCTGTCGTCGGCATCATTGGCCTCGGCCTGATGGGCGAGGCCTTTACCAAGCGGCTGGTCGAAACCGGCTATCGCGTCGCCGGCTACGACATCGTACCGGAAAAGGTGGCTGCTGCGGCGGCTCGAGGTTTGCAGACGTGCAAATCTCCCTCCGAGGTCGCCCGCGCTGCCGATATCATCCTCATCTCGGTGACGACGACCGCGGCGGTGGAGCAGGTCGTGCTGGGGACCGACGGCATCAGCTCGGCCGGGTGGCTTCAGGACAAACTACTCATCGACCATTCGACGACCGAGATCGACACCACGAAACGCATAGCAGCTGCGCTTGCAACAGTGTCCGGCATGGGCTTCGTTGATGCTCCGGTCTCGGGTGGCCCTGCTGCGGCCGCGAACGGCACGCTGGCCATCATGGCCGGCGGCGAAGGGGAGGCAATTGCGCGCATTCGACCCGTGATGGAGCAGCTCGGCCGCTTCACGCATATGGGCGCCGTCGGCTCCGGCCAAGCGACCAAGCTCGTCAACCAGACCCTCGTGCTTGCCAACTACTGCGTGATTGCCGAGGCGTTGCGTCTCGCAGAGGCCTATGGGGTCGATACCGCGAAGGTCCCCGCTGCCCTGGAGTCGGGCCACGCCGGCTCCAATCTGCTACCCGTTCTGTTCGAGCGCATGATCGCGCGCGACTTCGCGCCACGCGGGTTTGCCCGGCAGGTTCTCAAGGACCTGGAGATGCTGCACCGGGCGGCCAGCGCGCATCACCTTGCGATGCCGATGGCGACGCAGGCGCTGACGCTCTACCGGCTGCTGATCGCCCAGGGTAAGAGCGACTTGGATGCCG
Organism: uncultured Alphaproteobacteria bacterium; assembly: GCA_963814055.1. Lineage (GTDB taxonomy): Bacteria > Pseudomonadota > Alphaproteobacteria > Rhizobiales > Hyphomicrobiaceae > AWTP1-13. Next base: position 50,814 of record CAWFBJ010000016.1, on the reverse strand, counting down.
CCGCCATCCTGACGCTCTATCCCGAGCCTGCGTCCTGACCACCACTCGCTCGAGCACGTTAGCCGAGTCTGATGGGTCACTAAGAGGGCGTCAACTGCGTTAGGTCGCCGTCGGGACACCCGCTTCCTATCTGCCCACTCGATGGGTAGCGGGAGGACAGCGTCCGCAGTGCCTTTCTCCCTAATTTGGCCCAACACGGCGATCTAGCCCCGCCTTCGTGCAACCGCGCGTATTGCCACCAGCGACTCTCAGATTGAATCCTAGACGTTTCTGGGTACGCCCCCGGCAGTCAGCAGCCGAACCCTACTGATTTCACCACGGCATTTGCCCACCCACGCCTCGCAGAACGAATCCCTGGAGCACGTTCGGGGCGACTGCTGCCCAGTCGCTATTTCGTGGATCGCGAGTAATACCCCATGACGCATGCGCGCGTGCGTGAGGCCGCCACAAAGACGGAAGCCTCTTCAAGAACGACCACGAAACGATCGCTGCCGAGGCCATCGTCTAAGATGCGCTTTATGGATATTGCCAGGAGATGGTGCGTCACGGGAAGCCTGACGGACGGTTCCGTTGAGCGCCACGTTTGACTTCAGATGAGGAGGCTATCGAAGAAGCCAAGCCAAAGTGTAGGTGCCAAGGACGATGATTGCGACGGCCGCCACTCCCTGCACCACCCGGGCACCTTGCTCCAGCTGAGGCAAGCGGGATGCCAGCGCCGCTCCCATCGTGCCGCGCACGACGATGGCCAGGACGGCGACAGTGCCGATGGTCAGCGAAATGCCGAGTGCCAGCGACGCCAACACGAGCCCGACCATGGCAACCGAGGTCTGGGCCCAGGCGAAGCCGAGCACTGAAATCGTTAGCGGACAGGGGAGCAACCCCACCCCCGCGGTGAGGGCATGAGCGCCGTCATGCCCGCTGCTGGGCCGCAGGCTCTGCACCAGCATGATGGCGCCGGCGAGAACGATTAGGCCGTATCCGACTGCGGTGAAACCCGGCGAACCGCGACCCAGGAAGGTCGGCGATTGGCCGACGAGGAACCGCAGCGCCAGGAAGACGGCGAAGCCCGAAAGCACATGCAGCAGCGCTGCCAACAGCGCCACGCGCAAACCTTTGGTCACGCTGGCTGCTTGTCCGAGGAAGTAGGCGGCGAGTGCCGCCTTGCCATGGCCCGGCGTCAGGGCGTGCAGCGCCCCCAGCGAGAAGGCGAGCACAGCGGTGCCTAAGCCGCCGGCGCGGAGTTGCGCCGCAAGATCGCGGACAATGTCTCCCTGAAGTGAACCAAGGTAAGCGATGAGCCCGTCGAACATCCGTTAGGGAACTTCCTTTCTGTTGTCGCCGACCAAGATTGAGGTCTAGCCTGCCGCCATGAACCGCTCTGCCGTCGTCCTGGCCTTGCTGTCTGCCGCCCTGTTCGGCGTCTCCACGCCAGCGGCCAAGGTGCTGCTCGGGACCACCCATCCGGCCGTTTTGGCAGGCCTCCTCTATTGCGGAGCGGGCGTCGGTATCGCCATCGTGCGTCGGATAGGCCGGTCTGCCAGCGTCCAAGCTGGACGCTCCGAGGCGGCCCTGGGCCGCAGTGACGTGCCCTACCTTGCTGGCGCGATCGTGGCGGGCGGCATCGCTGGCCCCATTCTGCTCATGGCTGGACTGCAGCGTACCGACGCGTCTGCCGCCTCGCTTCTGCTGACGCTCGAGGGCGTGGCAACGGCGCTGATGGCGTGGTTTGTGTTCCATGAGAACTTCGATCGTCGCATCGCACTTGGAATGGCGTGCCTGGTGGCCGGTGCCGTCGTGCTCTCCTGGACTGGACGGCCGGAGATGTCAGGCATCCTCGGGCCGCTGGCAATCGTCGGGGCATGCGTTGCCTGGGGCCTCGACAACAATCTGACGCGCAAGGTGTCGCTTGCCAACCCACTACAGATCGTCGAGCTGAAAGGGTTGATTGCCGGACCGGTCAATCTCGCTCTCGGGCTGGCCACAGGTGGACAGCTGCCCGCCCTATCGGTTGCCTCGGTGGCAGGTTTGGTCGGCTTTCTGGGTTACGGCGTCAGCCTCGTATTGTTCGTCTACGCTCTGCGGCATCTGGGCACCGCCCGCACGGGCGCCTACTTCTCTACGGCGCCATTCCTCGGTGCGATTGCGGCATTGGTGCTGCTGCGCGAGCCGTTGACCGTCCAACTGCTTGCCGCCGGCGTGCTGATGGCCATCGGCGTTTGGCTGCATCTCACCGAGCACCATGAGCACGAGCACGTGCACGGTCCCATGGAACATGCTCATTCGCACGTCCACGATGAGCATCATCAGCACGAGCATGCCGCCGAGGATCCACCCGGCGAACCTCACACCCATGCCCACCGGCACACGCGCCTGCGGCACAGGCACCCGCACGTCCCAGACATGCATCACCAGCACAAGCACTAGGTTGCAGGACTTTGCAAAGGTCCCAACCCCCTAGGTATGCGAGGCGGCGCAGCCTAAGCTCTGCCCCCAGGCGTCGTAGAGTGCGCTCTATGGGGTAGGGGAGATCGCGTCCGTCCTGTCTTTCTCCCAAATTTCAGCGACACGTTTTGCCGCCTGCAACTCTTAAAACGAATCGTAGACGCATCTAGGCACGCTCTGTCGTCCTAGCCGGAAATTGGCGCGAACATAGCTGCGCTGGCAGCAACATTGCTATCGCCGGCCCTTCCCTTGACCGGCCCCGCTTCCAGGCCCGGTCCCATTACCTTGATTGCCCACATTCCCAGGTCCGTTCCCGGTCCGCCCCAGGAGCTTGGGAGCTGTTGCTGGCTGGGACACCACCCTGCCCGGAACCAATTTGCGCATCGCTGCGTAGTTTGTTCAGTTTGCCGCAATCGTCACGCGGGTCCGGCGGCATTGTCCGCCGCCGGTGCGTGCACTGCGATTCTAGCTTTGCTAAATAGGAAACGTCGCTGCCGAATGTTTCACCCTGTTTGACCTGGGCCATTGCGAGCCCTGCAAAACTACCCATGGAACCGAGTACCGCAATCGTGAGGAGTATCTTGATCATGTGCCCACCTCCATTGCCGCACGTCTGACTAGAGACACCCCAAACCGGGACGAATTGCGGCATTAAAGCGCCTCGCGTCTAGCAGGGCGTTTCGGTTCGCGTCGGCTCCGTCTCTCTCCCAAATTTCGCCCTACGCGGCGATCGGCCTAAGCCTTCCGGAACTAACTCAGCGGCGCGTTTTGCCGCCAGCGATTCTCAAAACGAATCCTAGACGTATCTGGGTACGTCACGGCAGGGGAGCAGTCCGCCCTACCTCAGCGTTTGTCCACTCACGGCACCCAGAACGAATCCTTGGGCCTCGAAACTACGGCGACTACCTGCTGCGCTTACCTTCAGCCCGCCGATCCTCAATCATGACAATGGGAGAGCGAACGTCTCTCGTGGCCTATCAGCTTTGCTGTTCGCCCGGCGCCATCTTTCATCTACTCTCCGCGGCTATAGAGGCCGTCCACTACGTCCAAAAGTGATAACTCGGCAAAAGAGGCTTGCCGCCAGCAAACGAACCCCAGGCGTAGCAGTCCTGATGGCTTTGGCAGCGGGTCCGCTATCGAGGGCAGCAGTGGTCCATGCAACGTGGCCCTTCTTGATGTCCTCCAATATCTCCAATGACCGCCTATCTTGATATCTCCAAAGTCTCCAAAGTCTCGATATCTGAGCGTGCCGCCGAAATATTCCGGTGCGCCCCGATCAGTCGAATCCCTGTCACCGTTTTCGCGGCAAAAGCGAATTTGCGAATTTTCGCGTGAAGCGTATGTGGATGCTCCTGAGAAGCTTCGGAACTGCTGAGAATTACGCTATAAAAGCCAACCCTTTTGCATGCGCTACTTCTCATCTCGCAAATTCGCTTTCTTCTCATCTCTGAGCGACCAGAGTATGCGCGGTCGCCCTCCAGTTTGCAGGATTTCGTTGGTCACCTGCCCTCGCTCCTGCAGACCCTGTAGCGCCGTAAGAAGCGCACCCGACTTAAGGTGCCCCTTAAAGTGCTTGTGAAGTTCGGATTGCGTCTTCGGCCCGGTCCGGAGAGCTTGCACAATGCCCTGGGCCACACGATCGAATGGAGCCGCACCAGCTTGGGCAAAAATAAAGCGGGCACTATCGAACGCATAGCGCTGGAACGCCAGCGCTGCCTCAAGATGATCAGCTGAGATTTGATCGGACGACTCTAGGAGGGCATAAATGATCGCGAGCCGCAATACCTGGGCTTCGGCGCGGGAGGTCACCGCACCGAGAATGCCAGGGTGGTCTCGTGTCAGCTCGCCGTAGCTTTCAACCCATAGCTTCTTCGCGTCCTCAGTAAAAACCATGCGGTCCTTTCCATGCGGGTGTTCAACCGCTGAGGCTATATCGTTTGCAATGCGTGAGCGATCGGCGTCTGAGAGACCGACAGGCAACGGGATCTCAGCTCGCCGCCGCACGCAAAGCCAAAGGAACCTGTTGGCGAAGCCATTCCACACGTCGACATTATCGAGCAGTTTGCTCAGTTCATCCCGCGTCACGTGGGCAAGCAGGCAGATGTGGGGAGCTGTGGCTTTCGTGGGACTAGCGCTAGTGAGGATACCTAGGGGCACGCCGTCCCAAGCATCTCGCAGGACCGGGCTGAGGGTGTTGCCCTGACGAGTTGATGCTCGCAGAACTCGACCAAACTCACTCTCGATAACCATAATGCGCTTGTCTTCAACGCCTCCCTTGTCTTCGTCGTCTCTAGGATCGCGGACAGTGGCGATTAGGCCCTCACCGGTAGAAAGGCCGTGCGCAACGCGCAACGGCGGCCGGGCTTTCAGGATGCGCTCAATCTCCTGGAATACGGATCGGACTGGTGAAGTGCTGGTGCCTTTCCTAGCCCGCGATGATGCGCCAACGAGCGTGATGAACATTCGCGGATGGTGACGGTCGTCACCAACGCCTAAGAAGTACAGTCGGCCGAGCAGGGCGCCAGCCCACACGACAGCGGTGGCCAGGACCGCGGTTGGATCTGCCTCTGTGTTAGCGCTTGCAAGACGGGCCAACTCGCCCAACGGTCCACGAAAAACCCTTTCATCCATGACAGGCCACCTGACGGCATCGGGGTGGTCCAACTCACGCAGAAACTCTGACTTTTCACCGTTGATCCCGTCGGAGGATCTATTGTTCCGAAGCATGTTCTCCTGCATCGCACCAAAGTCGTCGTCTGTTATGCCGTCGCTGATCCGGTCCATCAGAACGTTAACTCCAGTGAGAGAATGTAGCCGGGTACTGACAAGCGCTCGACAACCCAGATTTCAAATGGGCTCACATGCCGGATGTCGCCGGCTTTCATGAAGAACCCGAGGTGGCCAAACTGTTCGGCATAGTTGGCGACCGCCGGCGCCGTTGGCGCTCGTTCTTGGGTCCGAAGCACACGCATTGCCGTAAAGATTCGAGCGTGGATGTCTTCAACAAAATCGGCACTCCTGAGGACGCAATGCCCATGCCGATCAGGTACGCGCAAAAGTGCACCAAGAACTCGCTGTTCCAGTTCAATTGGGTCGCTGGACAAGACCTCCGCTGTGCCCGACCGCACCGCGCTGCGGCGTTGGTCTGGGCTACACTCAATCGCCCAAAGCCTGGCGGCGTCACGCAACCAATCACGGCCCGTCCACGTCCTTAGGCGCTGAGGTATCAGGAGGCGTCGACGGTTGCGCGTGATGCGTAGGTAGGCGCCCAGACCAGCGCGCCGGTGCGGTTCAACCTGAACTCGACCAAGCGCCTGCGTATCCTTAGCGACGGCCTTGCTCAAGCCAGTAAGGACACCGTGGCGAGGGGGATGGTTATTGGACAGCAGGAAGTGTTCCATGGCCATCGTCTCACGTTGAAATGAGATGGCGGCCGCGATACACTTCGCGCCATCGCTGATTTGGTTCTTGTTCGGCCGCCTCGGGGTCCCTCTTGAGGTGGCTGAACTGCGTTAGACCGCCTTTCGACGGTAATTGGGTTTGGCGCCGGGTGTCTGGGCGGGGGGCAGAGCATAGGCCCGCACCCGCCGTCGATACCCCGGGTGCTCCTCCCAGATGTACGTCTTCCTACCGGTAGTCATGCGCCTCAGAGCACAACCCACCGGCGACCACGCACGCATCAACCACTCGAGATCTCGGCACATTTCCCTGTGCAGTTGCATGAGATCAGTCGCCAGGATGCTGCCGCCAACGTAACCGTTCTCCTGAAGCCAGGACCAAAGCCTCTGCGCGTGCTCGTCGACCGTGTGGTGCGCAAGGAGCCTCCGAATATTGGTGCACGTCGGCTCTGCGTCGGTGTCGGCCGACTCCATGTCGGTGTCACATGGATCTGCTTCAATGCAATTTGGTGCAGGTTGACTCTGCTCCTCGGGAGGCGGAAGGGGCGCCAGAGGTGAAGATTTTCTTGGGAACAGATGAGCCAAACGCAAGAGCATCGCAGCGCCTCCTCAAGTGGAACCTGACGGCCCGGGACTACGAGCGGTAGTCCAACCCGTAACCGTACTCAGCAGCCAGCCAACGCGGCGAGTGGAAAGCTCCAGGGGTTTCGGAAACTTCCCGCTATCGATCATCCGATCGAGCGTTGAAGTCGAAACGTTGATGAGCGCGGCCGTCTGGCGCTTATTCAGAACGGGATCGGCACCGGCGGCCAGGGCCAATGCCATAACCCCTGGGGCCGTTTGATCTGATTTAGGATCGGATGCCTGCATAAGGAACCTCATGACTCCAATTGGAGAGATGGGTCCTAATGCCGTTGAAATTTTTGGTGGTCCAGGAAGTTAATTGACACAAAACGGGGTCAATCTACGGGCCAGCCACGTGGCAGGGATCGGGTCTGCTTAAGCTCGCTGTCGGAAATGCGCTTGGACAAAGCTGCGAATGTTTCAGCGGTCGCGCAATTGCGAGCGCGTGGCAGCGCAGTCCAGACCTGCTGCAGAAACTTGCCGAATGAGCCGTCCACAGAACGGGCCACGTGACCGCCAGCGCGATGGTATGCTTCTGCCAAGGCGCGCACCAGAGCGATGTCATCGTCATGATCGGCGTTACCGGCGGTGCCAGGCGGCGAAGTGTTGTCTTGAACAAATTGGCGCAGCAGCGAAGCAAGCACGTGCTTGGAACAGTCGCCGACCATCAGTTGGAAATCGTCAAGGTCAGCTTCGAGTTGGTCTGCAAGTTTGAGCGCATGCTTTAGGGCAGAGATTCTGTTCTGTTTCTTCCGCCTGTTGTCGCGCCAGGTCAGCCTGGCACTAGAGGAGTAATTGGCAAGGGCCCCATGAATAAAAGACCGTCCTACAGCCTCGATATTGACCTTGCCTGCGTGCTCAAGTTTGATCCAAAAGCTTTCCGCTAGTGGTTTGCCCACAACTTCGACATGGCGGCGAAATGCTGGCACGTGATGGCGCACATATGCCTCACGGGTCAGCTCCAGGGCTTGTTCGAGCGACAGTTCGTTATCATGCGGCGTTCTGTCGATCGGCACTAGAGGCCCCCCCACGGATAAATTCAGCCCAGTCACGCATCAGCTTTCTACGGGCTTCGAATAGATCGCTACGTCGGTATGCTGCTTCCGTCTGACTTGGGAGTGAATGCGCGAGCGCAGCCTCCGCAAGATCGCGGTCTTGACGGGTGTCGGCGGCCCAGTCGCGAAAGCTTGACCGCAGGCCATGAGGCACCGAAGTCAATCCAAGCCGCCGCATGCACATCAGAAGCGCCATATCGGACAAGGGTTGGTGCTCATCTCGCCCGGGAAAGACAAAATCGCTATTGGGCCATCGCAATCGACACTCGCGGAGGATCTTTAAGGCGGGTTCGGACAGGGGTACGCGATGCTCGCATCGGCGTTTCATGCGTGTGGCAGGGACTGTCCACGTCGATGCGGCAAGATCGATTTCACTCCAACGCGCCCCGATCGTTTCTGCCGTCCGCGCCGCCGTCAGCAGCAAAAATTCAAGCGCAAGTTTGATCGCCAGCCCGCAGTTGGCTCTTTGCACCTGAATGACAAATACCGGTACATCTTGCCATGGCACAGCAGGATGGTGCCTGCGATTGCGCGGCTGCCGAGAGAGACCCGATCGCACGGCGTCGGCTGCGTTGACAGATAATGAAGAGCGATGGCCGGCCGCCACAGCCCAGTCGAGCACGGTATGAATACGCTGCCGAACTCTGCGCGCAGTTTCAGGTTTAGCTAGCCAGATTGGTTCTAGCACACGCAAGACGTGGGCCGCCTCCACCATCCCTACGGCTAGGTCGCCAATGACAGGGAACGCATATGTTCGGAGGGTGCTTATCCACTGGCCCCCGTGTTTGCGGTTCTGCCAAAGCTCACAACGCTTTTGGTGGACGGCTTCGGATGCAGCCCGAAATACATCGCCTCAATATCGTGGGGCCGGCGATGGGCCGTCGGATCCTTACCGCTGCGGGCCGTCCTTCGCAGATCGTGTGCTCGTTCTCGTGCCTCGCGCAGGCTGACCTCGCGCGCAGATCCCAGACCGATGTCGCGACGCCTACCGCCAACTGTGATGCGAAGGACCCATCGTTTTGCCCCGCTTGGCTCCACCCGCAAGAGTAGTCCTGACCCGTCCCTATAGGAGCCCTTGGCTTTGATCTGATCGACGAATTTGGCCGTCAGCCGGTTCGACTTTCCCAAGACCGCCCTCCGCTGCCCGTCCTCCTTTCTGTCCTCCTTTTGGCATGCGCTGCCAAGGTCCGCATTGGCCGCTCATGCGGTCTCTTGTGGATAAGACATGCTCGGAAAAGAAGGTGTTACAGGCGCTTGCGAGGGATAGTGAGGTGCTCTGATGTCTCGTGACGCTTAATGGTTGGCGGAGGGAGTGGGATTCGAACCCACGATACGGTTGCCCGTATACACGCTTTCCAAGCGAGCGCCTTCAGCCACTCGGCCATCCCTCCCGCAGCGCGGAAACGGCCGCACTATAGAGGTCATCCCCCCGAGCGCAAGCCGTTCCCATGCCAATCAAACATTGCGAGGCCGCAATCGCGGGTGCACGTTACAGGTTCGGCCGCCAGGCGAAGCCGGTGGCGGTGGGCACAGCAAGGGTCCAGGACGTTCATGGCTGCACTTCTAAGATTTCTGGCAGGCACCCTTCTGCTTGTTGCGGTGATTTTCGCCGTCAACGATGCCACGCGCCTGGCTGGCTCCAATCGGGCACCGGCTGTGACGGTGCATCAGACCTGGTCGGCGGTCTCGCCCGCCTCCCTCAATGCCACGCAGCGCGCCGTCCAGAACTACTCGCATCCCGGCGTCTGGAATTGGGGGGTGCTCTGGGTACTGCAGCTTCCAGCATGGGCGTTGTTCGGACTGCTGGGCCTGATCCTGGCCTTCCTGGGCCGGCGGCGCCGGCGCGTGAACATCTACGCCAATTGAGTTCCCGGCACTTTGACATTCCAGGCCTCGTCGAAACGGTGAGCGGCTCCGGCGCGACCTCGACAGAACGTCTTCCCCCAATTTCATAAACCCGGGTAAGCTGAGCGAATATTCAAGGGGAGGTTGCCAATGAGGTTTCATTTCCGCGGGATCGCGCAGGTCATCTGCCGGTCAGTATTGATGTGCGCCGTTGTGGCGGCCGGAGCGTCGCTCCCCGCGGTTTGGAGCGACGCGCACGCCCAGTCGGTCAGGATCGTGGCGCTGGGTGCGAGCAATACGAAAGGCAAGGGCGTTTCGCTCTCGGAAGCCTATCCTGCGCATCTGCAGGGCATGCTGAAGGCCAAAGGCGTCAACGCCTCCGTTGCCAATGCCGGCATCAACGGGGACACGACCGGAGGCATGCTTGCACGTCTCGATAGCGCCGTGCCGTCCGGCACACAGCTTGTGATCCTGCAGCCCGGCGGCAACGACCGGCGCCGCGGTTCGGAAGGCAGCCGCGCCGGCAACATTGCGCAGATCAAGAGCCGGCTCGCGGCACGCAAGATCAAGGTCGTGGTCATGGAGAACAACATGCTGGGCGCGATACCGGCCAGCGAACGGCAGCCCGACGGGACCCATTTCACGCCGAAGGGTTACGCGCGGCTGGCGGCGAGCATTCTGCCTTCGGTCCTATCAGCGATCGGCAAGTGAGTGCGCGGGTTGGCCGGGCTGGCGTTTGCGTACGGACCGGCTCGCCATGGCGACCTCTGCCGCATCCCGGGTACCGGGCCCTCACCGGAACTTGAGAGGAAGTGTAGCGCCCCTGCCGGGGCGACCCTATATCTAGGCTGCAGTTCCTAACGCCACGGTGGCCTCATGTTCTTCTCCCGCAAGAAGCTCGAAATCCCGACGGCCGAGACGGCGCTCAAAGGGCGCCCCGAACCGATCCCGACGGCCAAGACGCACTTCCTCAACAAGCGCGCCCTGAAAGGGCCTTATCCGGACGGCCTTGAAACGGCGATCTTCGGGTTCGGCTGCTTCTGGGGTGCGGAGCGCAAGTTCTGGGAGATGGGCGAGGGCATCTACGTGACCGCTGTCGGCTACGCGGGCGGCCCGACGCCCAATCCCACCTATGAAGAGGTGTGCTCCGGACGCACGGGCCACAACGAGGTTGTGCTGGTGGTGTACGACCCCAAGACGGTGACCTACGAAGCGCTGCTGAAAACGTTCTGGGAGAGTCACGACCCGACGCAGGGCATGCGCCAGGGCAACGATGTCGGCACGCAGTACCGCTCGGGTATCTATACGACCTCGGATGCGCAGCGCCAGGCGGCGGAAACCTCCAAGGCGGCCTACCAGAAAGTGCTTTCAGCCAACGGCTACGGGCCGATCACGACCGAAATAATTGCCGCGCCTGAATTTTACTTCGCCGAGGACTATCATCAGCAGTATCTCGCCAAGGTGCCGCACGGCTATTGCGGCCTGGGCGGAACCGGGCTGAGCTGTCCGGTGGGTGTCGGCGTGAAGGTAGGCGCCTGACCAACTAGCTTCGCTGCATCACGGCGCCCAGCAGCGAACCCCGCCGCGGCGCCGGCTCGTCGGCGGCGGTTTGGGCCAGCACGGCACGCACGCTCTCGAGCGGATCGGGGCGCGAGAACACGAAGCCTGCGTCGAGGGCGCGCTGCGGAACGATACGCTGTTGGCTGTGTACGAAATCGGCAAGTACGCCGAGCCGCTGGCGCAGGAGCCAGCGTGGCAGGCCGGTACGCGCGTTGCGTGGCATGGCCTGGGTCAGCAACTGCTCCAACGCCACTGACCGCAACGGTTCGGGCGCGACCGCATGGATCGCGCCGGGCAACGGCCTGGACTGCGCCAGCCACGCCAGCAGGCCGACGGCGTCAACGTGGTCGATGGCCGGAATGGCGGCGTCGGGATGCACCTTGCGCCAAGCCATGCGGCGATCGAACAGATCTCGCAGCGGCTCGGGGAAAGCATCCGGCGCGATCACCGCACCGAGCCTGACCAGGGTGACGATCGAACCGTTCTCGCGCAGATGATCGGCCGCCTCTTCGCAGCCGAGCAGCGCGAGAGCCAATTTGTCCTTCGGCCTTTGCACGGCCGTCGTTTCGGTGACCGGCGGCCCCTCGCCGTAGCCATACACCGCAGCGCTCGAGGCGACGATCAGGTGCACGCGCGTTCTGCCCAGCGCCTCGAGCAGGCGCTTGGTGCCGATGCGGCGGGAGGCGACGATGCGCGCACGCTTGTCTCGCGTCAGCGGACCATACAGCGGCTCGCCCATGAGGTGGATGACGCGTTCCACGCCGTCGAGCGCAGGCGTTGGAAACGGCTCGGTGCGCGGATGCCACTCAAAGGCCATGACGCGGCTGTCGAACACCTCGAGTGCCCGATGCGGCCGCCGCGTGACCACGCGCGGGCGCAGGCCGCTGTCGACGAGAGATTGTGTAAGAGCCCGGCCGATAAGCCCCGTGGCGCCGGTAATCAGGATTGTCATCGCCCCTCGCCGGTTCCCCGCCGGCATTCCCAAAGTCTGCCGGCTCATCCCGTCCGGGCAATGCGGCAACAGCAAGGCCGCTACTTCGTGACGGTGGCCTTCTTGCCGGCAGGCGCCGCCTGCTTGTTGGACGGAGGCGCGGGCGCCTGGCCATTCGCCAATACGGAGCCGCAATCCGGCGGAAGCTGGGCGAGTGTGATCGGAGCCTTCTCCGGTGGGGGCGGGCCGGGCGAGGGCTTGGGCGGGTTCTTGATCAGCGCCAGCCAGCGGTCGAGTTCCGCGCCGCACCCATCCTCGTGTCCGACCGGCGGCTGGGCCTCGCAGTTGGTGCTGCCCTTCGGACAGGCGATGCGGATATGGAAGTGGTAGTAGTGGCCCCAGATCGGCCTGATCTTGCTCAGCCAGGCACGATCCGGCTCCTTGGCGGCTGCGCTCGTGCAGATTGCCTTCTTGATGGCCGGGTGCACCAGGACGCGCTCGACCTGTTTGTAGGACGCAACGCGCTTCAGCAGGCGGACGTGGGCGTCGGTCCACACTTCGGGATTAACCGACACGCGATCTGCCGCCAGCATGGACGTGGCGGAGAGTTCCTCGCGCTCCTTCTCGGTCAGGCGGCGGCTCGGCATGGGCGTGAGCCAGACGTCCGCATCGAGGCCCACCTGATGGCTGGCGTGACCCGTCAGCATGGGACCCCCTCTAGGCTGCGAGATGTCGCCGACCAGAAGCCCAGGCCAGCCATCGTGCGCCTTGGCTTCGGTCGCGAGCTTCTCGACCAGGGCGATCAGCTCGGGATGGCCCCAGTTGCGGTTGCGCGACAGCCGCATGGTTTGCCAGGCCGGCCCATCGATCGGGAGCGCTGCGCCACCGGCGAGACATCCCTTGGCATAGAAGCCGATGGAGCGCGCGGCCATGGCGGCAGGCGTCTTGGCGGCGCCAAAGAGTTCCTTGGCCGGCGTTGGCGGCGGCTGCTTGGCCGCCTTCGCCTTGCTCGGCGCCTTCGATTTGGCGCCAGTCTTCTGCGCTATTTTGGCCGTATCAGTGGGGGCCGAGGCGGGAATGGTTTCCCCCTGCGCGGCGACAATGGCCGGTATGCCGATCAGGCACGCGAGCGCGGCGATGGTGTTGAGATAGCGCATCTGCCCTCCCGCCAAGGTTTTGATTTCCCGCGCAAGTCTACCGCAACCGGGCATCAGCCGCCAGGGCGGCGGTCCGCAAGCTCCAGCGCTGCCGCAGCGGCGCCCGCTGCCAGGAGGACGGACGAAACCACGTTCCAGCCGGCGAAAGAGAGGCCCAGGAAACGCCAGGAGGCAATACCGCAACTGACCGGGATACGGTTGAAACTATCATTCTTGAGATCGAAGCTCGGCAGCGTCGTGGGCGCGGCGCAGGAGGCCGGAGGATCCCAGAACTTCCATTCGGCGCCGGCCTGATAGGTGCCCAGCCCGGCATTGCCGAGGAAGGCAACGGCCACGGTGAGAAAGATCGCAGCAGCACCGATGCGCCGGCCAGACCCCAGCAGCACGAGGGCCGCAAGCAGCGCAGGAATTGCGAAGTAGTAGGCATAGCGCTGCTGCAGACACAGAGGGCAGGGCATGTAGCCGGCGATGTGCTCGAAGCCGAGCGCCGCGAGGATTACGGCAACGGCGCCGATGAACACGAGGCCGCCCATTCGATAGGCAGACGGCCGTGACAGGCCGGACATGACTTGCAGCATGGGGCCTCCGCCCGAATTAGACTCAGAACAGGTACTTCACTGCAACGAAACCGCCAACCAGCGCCACCACGAACACCGTCGTCAGGAGCGTCAGCCGGCGCTCGATGAACTCGCGAATGGGCTCCCCGAACCAATATAGGAGGGCGGCGACGAGAAAGAAGCGCGCGCCGCGTGTGACGATCGAGGCGGCGATGAAAACCCAGAAGTTGAAGGCCGCGGCGCCGCTGGCGATGGTCACGAGCTTGTAGGGTATCGGCGTGAGGCCCTTGATGAGGATGATCCACAGCCCCCATTCATTGTAGGCGGCGCGGTAGGCCTCAAATTGCGTGGCCAGGCCGTAGGCGTTGATGACCCACTGACCGAGTGTTTCGTACAGGAAGTAGCCGATGGCATAGCCGACCACGCCGCCTATCACGGAGCCTACGGTGCAGATCGCGGCATAGACCCAGGCTTTGGCGCGATTGGCCAAGATCATGGGAATCAGCATCGCATCGGGCGGAATGGGAAAGACTGAGCTTTCCGCGAACGCGACCCAGAACAGCACGTGCGGCGCTTTTTCATGCGCGGCCGAGCGCATCATCCAGTCATAGGCGCGTTTCATCATGGGCGAGGCATATAGCTGGCTCCATGGATTTTGTCAGTCCGGACATGACAACCCATATTGGGGCCATATTGGGGATTGGCGCCCGGTCCGTTGCCGCGCAGCTTCACAGGAAGAGGCGCGACGGGTTAAGCACTCATGCAGTGTTTCCGGGTCCATGAGACCGAGCAGGCGAGATGGGCGCTGACAAAGTTGCGCGAACGGCCGATCGCGTTCTGGCGATCGACAGACCCCTGGCGGTGGTCGCCGGCACACAGGAAAACCGCTTCTGGTTCGGGCTGGCGTTTGTAGCGGCGCTGCATGCGGCGCTGATTTTCGGCGTCACCAGATCATCGCCTCGCCAGATCGGCGAACGGAGCGGGAGACCCGACGGCATCAGTGTGGTGCTGGTCGACGAGGCCGACCTGAGGAGCAAGAACACCTTCCGGGAGGAAGGAGCATCGGCTGCCCCTCCAGCTATTGTCCAGCCTCCGGCGCCTGCCGCGCCGCCGCAGCCCAAGGCATCGGAGCCTCCAGTTCCCAAGCAGACCCCAGTGCCAAAGGTCGAGACGGCACCACCTGCTCCCCGTCCACTCGATGAGCAGAAGAACGCCCGCGCCATCGACAAGGAAAGCCTGGATTTGCTCGCACCGGGACCAACACCGGCACCGGCGCCGAAACAGAGCGATCCCGGCAGCGCCGCAAAGATTCCGCCCAAACAGGAGCAGCCGCAGCAGAAGCCACCGTTGCAATTGACCATGCCCAACATACCGGTGGCACCGGGAGACCGCGCTGCGGCGGTCGCGCGGCCGCCGGGTGCGACCAGGTCGGGGGAGAACGACGAGTTCGGGCGTGGCGTCATCCGCGCGCTGCGGCAGACCATGCCGAGCCCAAACGGCCAGCTCGGACGGGTGACGGTGAAGCTGCTCCTCTCCAACACCGGCAATCTCGCGGAGGTGCAATTGATCAGGAGCGCGGGCGTCCCGGGCCTCGACCAGAGCGTGGTGTTCGCCGTGAAGCAGGCGAGCTTTCCGATCCCGCCCGGCGGAGCGACGCTCGTCGACCGCACGTTCCTGGTCACCTACATCTACAATTGAATTGGTTTGAGTTTTTCCGATTCAGGTAGACCCGGCCAACGTGCGCCATCCTCGTGGTGAGCCTGTCGAACCACGGCATTTTGCAGTCGCGGCCCGTCCTTCGACAAGCTCAGGACGAGGACGAGTGTGTGGCTTGTGGTTCCATCTAGAACGGAACGACTCTGGGTGAGGTAGCGGGCGCTCAGGCGTCAGCCGCAACGAGGCCGAGCGCGAATTGCACGGGCCGGAACGAGCGGCGATGGTGCGGGGTGACCCCGTGGCGCTCGATGGCGGCATGATGCTCCGCGGTGCCGTAGCCCTTGTGGCGTTCGAAGCCATAGGCGGGAAAATGGCGCGCCAGCTCGATCATGATGGTATCGCGCGTCACTTTGGCGACGATGGAGGCGGCCGCGATCGACAGACATTTCGCATCGCCTTTGACGATCGCGCGGCTCATACACGTGAGCCGGGGCGGCACCTTGTTACCATCGACGAGGACCAGCCGGGGCTTGCACTCGAGCTGAGCCACCGCGTCGGCCATTGCCCACAGCGAGGCATTCAGGATGTTTTCGCTGTCGATGCGATCAACGCCGGCGATGCCGATGCCGACGCGCGCATGTGCCAGGATCTCGCGATAGAGCGTTCTGCGGACGTCGGCTTCCAGAACCTTCGAATCCGCGATGCCGTCAGGAATGTTGCCGGGATCGAGGATGACAGCGGCCGCCACGACCGGTCCGGCCAGCGGGCCACGCCCAGCCTCATCCACCCCGGCCACCGGCCCGCCGTGGATCTCAAGCTCAATCGCTTCCAGCTCGAATGTCGCCTTCATGCCGCGAATTGCTTGCCCCTCTCGAGGAAGCTTCGCGTCAGAGGCCGCACGTGTCAAAGGGACCGACGTGGTCCCTTCGAATACAAATCAGGGTTTTGGGGTTGCGGATCGCACTTTGCCGACCAGCAGACCGCAACTGCCGAACGCTACCGCTGGCGGATGCGGGAGTACAACCACGCGCGATAGCGCGGGCTCAAAGTCGGCAGCAGAACCCTGGTCATGGCGCAAATGGCGCGCTCGCCGAGACTGGGGAACAAGCGATGCAGCTCTTCATGGAACAGCGTGTCGAGCAGCGACTCGCGCCCGCGCCTGTGCATGGCGTGGTTGATGCGGATGACGCGGCGCTCGAAATCGATGTCGCCGTAATCGCGCATGCGGTTGTCGACGACCCAGCGCCAGCGCTTGCCGCTGTCATCGACAACATAGGAACGCACGTCACTGGAAATCGCCGCGCGCACAAACGTCCCCGACGCCCCAACCTTCGACCTCACTTTTTTCTTCATGTTTTTTATCCCCACGCTGGAACGACACAGGAACATAGGGTGCCGGGCGATAGGGCGTCCATATGGCAATGGTTTCCTGCACAACGCGCCTGTTTCCTGGGTTTTTCTTGAATAATCAGATGGTTAAGGTGCATCATTAAATTTGACTGGCTGGCCCGCGCCGGTGTCAGAGCAACGAGAACTGGCCGCCCCTGGCCACAGGCCGCTGGAACAGGTCCGTGCGCAGCCGCAGGTGACGCTCGTTCAGTCCTAAGCGCTTGGCCGCCAACCTGAATCTGGTGCCTATCTGCTCCGCGTAGGGGCCGGTGCCGCGCTGTCTCACGCCGAATTCGGCGACGTAGTCCTTGCCGCCATGCATCGAGCGCAGGACGTTGATCACCTTGGCGGCACGGTCGGGAAACTCGGTTGCCAGCCACTCGCGGAAAAGCTCCTTCAGCTCCAACGGCAAGCGCAACAGGACATAGCCCGCCTCGCCCGCTCCCGCCTCCCGTGCCGCCTTCAAGATGCTCTCGATCTCGCTGTCGGTGATGGCAGGCACGATGGGTGCCACCATCACCGTGACGGGCACGCCGGCCTGGCTTAGCGCCTTGATCGCTTCGAGCCGCCGGGGCGGCGTGGCGGCGCGCGGCTCCATCTTGCGCGCAACCTTGCGGTCGAGCGTGGTCACCGAGATCGCGACCTTGGCCAGGCCGCGGCTTGCCATGCGCGCGAGGATGTCGCTATCGCGCACGACGAGCGCCGACTTGGTCACGATGCCGACGGGATGACCGGCGCGCTCGAGAACCTCCAGTATCGATCGGGTGATGCGGTGCTCCCGCTCGATCGGCTGGTACGGGTCGGTCACGGCCCCAAGCGCGATGACCTTGGGCACATAGCGCGGATTGGCGAGTTCGCGCTCGAGCAGCGCGGCGGCGTTCACCTTGGCATAGAGCCCGGTTTCGAAGTCGAGACCGGGAGAGTGGCCGAGGTAGGCATGCGTGGGCCGGGCATAGCAGTAAATGCAGCCGTGCTCGCAACCGCGATAGGGGTTGATGGACTGGTCGAAGCCGATGTCGGGACTGTCGTTGCGGGCGATGATGCTCTTGGCGGTCTCGCGATGCACCTGGGTTTTGAAAGGCTCGAGTTCGCCCAGGCTTTCCCAGCCGTCATCGAACGCTTCGCGCAGTTCGCTCTCGAACCGGCCGAGATGGTTTGAGCGCGCGCCTCGCCCCCGGCGCCGCTCGCTGTCGATGGGAATGGTGTCTTCTGCCATCCCTCATGAGTAACTCCATGCTAGGAACATAACAAGAACATTTTTTATACATGCAGGCTGCGTTTGAGGGTGATGGCACGGGCTGCCGCACCTATAGTGCGCCGCGTTTGCAGGACGTCAGCGAGCCCATGATCTCGGTCATCATACCAACGTTGAACGCGCAATCGGGCCTCGCTGCCACGCTGACCGCGCTGGTGCCGGCGACCGTGGACGGCATCGTGCGGGAAGTGATCGTCGTCGATGGGGGCTCGACCGACCGCACGGCAGCCATCGCCGACGAGGCCGGCACCCGCTTTCTCGCCCGCAGCGGGGGGCGCGGTTATCAGCTGCTTGCGGGCGCACATCGCGCGCGCTTCCCCTGGCTGCTCTTCCTGCACGCGGACACGGTTCTGGAGCCGGGCTGGGAACGCGAGGCGACGGCACTGATGGAAGCCGTCGACAGCGGCAAGCGCCCGTTGACGGCGGCAGCATTCCGGTTTGCGCTGGACGATGTGGGCTTTGGCCCCCGCGTGCTGGAGCAGTTGGTGCGCTTGCGCTGTGCTCTGTTTCGGCTGCCGTACGGCGACCAGGGCCTCTTGCTGCCCAAGCTGCTCTACACCGAGATCGGCGGCTTCAGCGCACTGCCGCTCATGGAGGACGTCGACATCGCGCGCAAGCTCAAGCGTCGCCGGCTTACCATGCTGCAGTCGCGCGCTGTGACTGCCCCTCAGCGCTTCAGGCGCAGCGGCTACCTGCGCCGCTCGGCCCGCAATCTCACCTGCCTCGCGCTCTATTTCCTGCGCGCGCCGAACAGTGTGATCGCCCGCTTCTACGGGTGAGCCTCACCGGTTGCCATCACATGTCCGTGACAGTGGAAGCTTGTCTTGGTCGCGTCGTCTACTGATGCGAAGCACAGGCTTCATTGGCAACAGCTTAAAACACAACAGGCTAGGGAGTGGGTCATGCACAGCATTTCACGCCGCGGATTCGTGATTTCGGCCGCGACGGCCGGAGCGGCCTTTGGTCTGGACGGACCGCTCGAGTTCATCGGATCGGCGTTTGGGCAGTCCAATCCGTCGCTGCTCGAAAGGGGCTTTGTTAAATTCAAGGTCGGCGACGTCGAAGTCACGCAAATCTATGACGGCATCTGGAACCGCGAGCTGCAGGACGGCTTCGTCAAGAACGCCGCGCTGGCGGAGGTGCAGGCGGCCCTCAAGGCAGCGGGGCTGGCCGAGAACATCGTGCCGATTCCGTTCACCGTCACGGCCGTTACCATCGGCGGCAAGACGACCCTGATCGACGCGGGCACCGGCGTTCCCGGCCAGATCCAGCCGTCCGCCGGCTTGGCAGCGGCCAAGAACCTGACCGCCGCCGGCATCGATGCCGGCAAGGTGGAAAACATCGTGATGTCGCACTTCCACCCCGATCACATCTCCGGACTGATGGCGAAAGACACCAACGCCGAGCTGTTTCCCAACGCCACGATCCACGTGTCGGCTCCGGAACTTGCGTGGTGGACGGGTCCCACCGTGCCGCAGGCAGGGCAGGGTCTCGCCAACCGGATCAAGGCCACGCTGGGCACGTGGAAGAACGTCAAGCCGTTCGAGGGCGACAAGGAAGTCGTGCCTGGCATCCGCTCGATTGCCACGCCCGGTCACACGCCGGGGCACACGAGCTATCACGCGGGGTCGGGCAACCAGCAGTTGATCGTCCAGGGCGACATCACGAACATACCGGCGCTGTTCGTGAAGAACCCCAACTGGCACGGGTCGTTCGACACCGACGGTGCCCTGGCGGAAGCCAACCGGCGCAAGATGCTGGACCGCGCCATCGCCGACAAGGCCACGATCACCGGCTACCACTACGGACTGCCGGGCGCCGGCACCTTTGCCAAGGATGGCAACGGCTACGTCTTTACGGCCATCAGCGCCTGACGCACTGTCAGCGGGATCATGACCGGATCGCGCTGCAGCACACAGAGACGACGGGCGCCGCGCACAGTTGCGGCGCCTTTTCGTTGCAGGCTCGTGATCATGGCCAAGGTTCCCGTTGCGGGCCGGGTCAAGACCAGGCTTGCGCGTGAGCTCGGCGTGGCGACGGCCACACGCTTTGCGCGGCATGCCACCATGGCCGTGCTGGCGCGCATGGCGCATCATCCGGCATGGCATACGACGGTCGCGGTCGCGCCCGATGACGGCATAGGCTGGCGCCTATGGCCGCGCCATGTCGACCATGTGCCGCAAGGCCATGGCGGCCTGGGCGTACGTATGCAGCGCATCATGGAACGCACCGCGCCTGGACCGGTTGTGATCATAGGCACCGATGTGCCCGGCATATGCACCGCCCATATTCGCGACGCGTTCCGTCTGCTCGGCCGGCACGATGCCGTGTTCGGCCCGGCCACCGATGGCGGCTACTGGCTGGTCGGCCTGCGACGGCGCCCGCGCGTGCCCAGAATTTTCGCGGCGGTGCGGTGGTCGAGCCCGCACGCGCTGGCGGACACGCTCGCCAATCTGAGCGGCCTATCGGTGGCGCGGGTGGCCATTCTGCCGGACGTGGACACCGCGGAAGATTTCGCGCGCAGCGCAGCCATCGCCGGACGCTGGGTGATCGGTTCATACACGCAAACGCATTCGAACCCGCATTCCTGACGCGACAACGCGCGATCTCGCGTATATATTCAGCCCAGGTCCTTTTTTCGATGCGGGGTGCAAGGACCCATGGCGCACATATCGCAACAGCTCACGCCACCGCAGTTGCTGGAGGCGGGCCATCGTGCCGAGGTCGAGGGACGTCTCGACCTCGCCGCGCAATTCTATCGCCATCTGACCGAGCATTTTGCCTTCACGGCAGAAGCGGCCGAGGCGCGCAATGGCCTTGGCCGCGTGGGCGCGACGCAATCCCAGGTCTGGCACCTCAACGGCGCCGCGCACGCGAACGGCGCCGCGCGGCCGCAGCGCCGGCGTGCGGTCGCACCGCGCGATCATTATCGCACGGGCCGCGCACTGGCCCGGCTCGTCAGCACACTGGGCTGGCTCGCGGTGTGCTGCGGAGTCATGGCTCCTGCCGCCTACATCGGGTTCGATCATTTCGCACAGGCCGCGACCTTCCCGCGTCTCGGGCTGGCGTTTGTCCTGGCCAGCGCAGCCGGCATGTTTGGCACCGGATTGCTTGTCGTGTTTGCAGGCCAGATCGCCCGCGCCGTGTTCGATCAGGCCAACGCCGCGCGCGATCTCGTGGCGCTGGAGCGCGCCAAGTTCGGGGCTGACTGATCGGCACAGGCGGGCTAGCCGAGAGTGGCGGCGAGCGCCCCGATAATGCTGGTCCAGCCGGCCTCGGTGCGGTCCTTGTACGCGGCCCACTTGGAGTCGATCTCATGCGTGAGGGTCAGCTCGCACCCAGTGCCGCGCGGCGCGATATCGATGCTGACGCGGCTGAGGTCGGTCGAGCCCTTCTCCGTATGGAACGTGAACACCAGGCGCCGGGGCCGGTCGATCACGAGATATTCGCCGATGTGCTCCGCATCCACACCATCACGCCGGTCCGTGAAGTTGAACCCGCCGCCCACGCGGGCATCGATGTCCGCCCGCACCATTTGCCCCGTCGACGTCGCAAACAGGAACTTGCGCGCCTTCTCGGGATCGAGCCAGGCATCGAACACGCGCTCCGGTGCGGCCTCGAAGTGGCGGGTAACGCGGACGACGATGGGCTGATCAGCGCTCATGATCCGGATCCAGGATTAGTTTCTCTCGAGCCCATCGGGAAAACGATCAGGTACAAGATTCAGCCTGACGCCGTGCTCGAGCAGAGCCTTCGCTCCCGCCAGCACGAACGCAAATCCTTCAGTTGCACCGATCGCCTGCATGACGACTTCGTCAGCTTCGCCGTTGAAACCGCTGTTGGTGATATTGACGAACGTGGTCCCGTCGTCACGCGCGGTGAAGGTCCACTCGATGGTGGTGGTGCTGTCATCGTGTGACCACTCCACGAGAATGCGCTTGTTCACCTCGATGGCTTTCACCGCGACCTGCACCGAGAAACCGTACATCTGCCAGTCCCACTGCACCTGCTTGCCGGGCTCCAGCCGTCCGCTGCCCCGCGTGAACCAGAATTTGCTGGTCACTTCCGGGTCGACGAAGGCCTCGAAGACTTCCGCGACAGGCTTGCGAATGAGCATCTCGGCCTTGGCGACCGGTGCCTTGCTGAGCTCGAGGTTTTTCATTGCTACTCATCCCTGGGTCAGGCGTCAGGTGCCGCAAACCGCTTTTCGTATTCCTTCTCCAGCTTCGCATGCGTCGACCAGAAGCCCCGCGGCTCGCGACCGGCGAGGACATCCTCCAGAATGCCGAGGTGAGCGTGCCAGCCGCCGGCAACGCTGAGCATTTCCTTGCGATCGGGGAGGCGGCGATGCGTCAACACCAAGAGCACGTTCTTGCCGCGCGGGGTCAGCTCGAACATGACTTCGCCGTGCTTGCCCGTTTCATCGCCCCAGGTGTAGGCCAGCCGGCGCGGCGGATCGCAGGCCGTGACGCGGCCAAGGAAGCTGTGCCCCTCATTGTATTTCTTGAATCGGTCGGGCGGCGTTTTTTCGGCCGAAAGATCCGCATGCCGGAACTTGAACTCCACGCGGCCGCCAGCGCGCAACTCCATCGGACCGCCGGCAAACCACTTGGCGCGCTTCTCCGATTCCGTGAGGTAGGCCCACACGCGCTCGATCGGACCGGGCAGCACGCGCTCCAGGCGCACCGTGTCCGGGCTGGCGACGGTTGCGTACTCGCTCATCGTGTACTCCTCATTTTCTTCTGCTTTCCGCGCGGACGCTTGCGCCGTTTGGAGGCTGCGGCCGCTTCGTCCTCTGCGCGCAGCAACGCCTCCAGGGTGTCCAACCGGGCCGTCCACGCCGCCCGCTGGTTGACGATCCAGGCCGCGGCCTCGTCGAGAGGCTGGGGATTGAGTGACAGGAAGTGCTCGCGCCCCGCGTGCCGGCGCCGCACCAGGTCGGCGCGCTCGAGCATGCGGATGTGCTTGGAAACGCCGTTGAGCGACATGGCGAACGGATCGGCCAACTCGGTGACGCGCGCTTCGCCCTGCGCGAGGCGCTGCAGAATGGCGCGCCGCGTGGGGTCGGCCAGTGCCGTCAGTGTGTGATCCAGTGTGGTCTGCATCGCCGCGTTCGCTGTCATTCAACCTTGGAGTTGAATATTATCTCAATTGCGGCTTGTCAAACGATATTCAACCTGAGGGTTGAATATCGTTCCGCACTGCGCCCGGTGATGTCCTCCCGCTCCAGTCTTTGGCGACCTCAGGCAACGCGCTCCAACCCCGTGGTGAGCTTGTCGAACCACGGATTGGAGAATGCAGCCCGTCCTTCGACGAAGCTCAGGACGAGGGTTGTGCG
Source organism: uncultured Alphaproteobacteria bacterium (assembly GCA_963814055.1). GTDB lineage: Bacteria > Pseudomonadota > Alphaproteobacteria > Rhizobiales > Hyphomicrobiaceae > AWTP1-13. The sequence goes on along the minus strand of CAWFBJ010000016.1, from coordinate 27,607 downwards.
TGGAGCCTCGCGAACTGCCATTTGGCCCGCGCCTAGCCCTTGCGGCGATGCTCTTCCAGCCGCGGCATGATCTCGACCAGGTTGCAGGGCCGATGGCGGTTGTCGAGCTGGTGCACGAGGATGCCGTTCCACGCATCCTTGCAGGCGCCGGGCGAGCCCGGCAGGCAGAAAATATAGGTGCCCTGCGCCAGGCCACCGCAGGCGCGCGACTGGATGGTCGACGTTCCCACCTTGTCGAACGAGATCATGTGGAAGACCGTGGAGAAACCCTCGATCTCCTTCTCGAACAGCGGCTTGACCGCTTCAGGCGTAACATCTCGACCGGTGAACCCCGTGCCGCCGGTGGTGATCACGACATCGACGTTGGCGTCGGCGATCCAGGCACGGATCTTGGTTTGGATCGCGGCGACATCGTCTTTGACGATGGCGCGATCAGCGACCACATGGCCTGCCTGCGCGATCATCTCGGCCAAGATGCCGCCCGACTTGTCCTCGGCGACCCCGCGCGTGTCCGACACGGTAAGAACCGCGATACGGACAGGAATGAAAGGGCGGGTCTGGTCGAGCTTCGGCATGCCGCCAAGTTTAGCAGATCGAGCCGAAAATGCATGCGATCAAGAAGTGGTGGCGACTGTTCGCGACAGCGCAGGTTCAGCCAGCGGCCTGGCGCAGCACTGGCGCGACAAAGTCATCGTTCTCGCCTGTGACACCCGCCGACAGCTCCACCCTGAGCGGCAGCACCGGAATGCACAGCTCGGTGCGGCGATGCACCTCGCGGGTCAGCATCGGATCGTTCAGGTGGATGGCCATGAAGGGGCGGTCATAGTCGACGGCGAGGCCCTGCTTGGGCACCCAGTCGCTATGCAACTGCGAGAAGAGCCCACCCATGCGCGCGTAACCGCCAACGTGGGTGTGCACCGCATAGGTGCCGCCGCTCAGCATGTGCCGGCCGATCCCCGCTTCAGGGTCGGCGTCGAGGCCGGTCGTCAGCTCCACGCAGGCGTCGTAGCGCAGCAGCTCCAGCGGCGTGACTTGCGGGTTGTCGTGAAAGAGACCAAAGCCCCGCTTCACCTGGCGACGGACCTGGTGCTGGGCCAGCCAGGCGTTCAGCCGCTCCCACGCTTCTTTCGCAGCGACCTGGTAGCCACCGGTACCGCGGGCATAGACCACGGTCGTCGGACGGATCTGTCGATACGCTACACGCACGGAACTACGCTCACCTCAACTCCGAAACCCAAAACGAGCAGCACAAGGAGCACCGCCGTTCATTGGCGATCATAGGCAACGCCGATTGCGCAAGTCTTAAGCAGGAGGTTACAATTTCCGGTCTTTTATCGGGCTTACAATGGCTTATGGCGGTTAGTGGGGTCATCCTGGGCCCGGCATTAACCGCGCGGTCACCATGCCGCGAGGATTTGGCCGGAATTCGCGTTCGTGACGAGATTTGGAGCCGGTCTAACCCGCAAGCGCGGCCTTGACCGTCAGCAGGTCGCGCCACGCCAGCCGCTTGGCAGCCGGCGTCCTCAAGAGGTACGCGGGATGCAGCGTGGCGAGTGCACGCACCGTGCGCGCGCCGATCGTCACGTCGCGGAATTTGCCCCGCACGCGCATGATGCCCTCGGGCACATCAAAAATATGCTTGGCCGCCGCGCCGCCGAGCAGCACCAACACGTCGGGCGCGACCAGTTCGACCTGGCGCTCGAGGAAGGGACGGCAGACCTGCGCCTCCTGCGGGGTGGGCGTTCGGTTTCCCGGCGGGCGCCAATAGACGATATTGGTGATGTGGACATTCTCTTCGGTGAGAGCGATGGCCGCGAGCATCTTGTCCAGCAGTTGTCCGGCACGGCCAACGAACGGCTTGCCCTGCTGGTCCTCGTCGCGTCCCGGCGCTTCTCCGATCAGCATAAGGCGTGCTTGCGCTGCGCCCCGGTAGAAGCACAGGCTCTTGGCGGTCGCCTTGAGACTGCAGCCGTCGAAGCCGGCGAGCGTTGCCTCGAGGTCGGCCAATGTGCGGGCCTCCCGCGCCTGGCTGCGGGCCGACATCACAGCCGCATCGGGGGCGGTGGCGGGAAACTGGCGGGGAGCGGCCGCAGGCGGCGGAGCCGGGCGAGGCGGCTGGATGGTGGAACCAGAGGCGGGCCGCGACGGCGCCACCCTGGGGGGCGGCACAGCGGGGGCCGGCGCAGCGACCTCGCCAGGGGTTGCGTGAGTGAAGCCATGACCGGGCACGCGGTCGCCCCGGCTCGTCCAATCGACGGGACTCTCACCCACCGCATGATCCACGCCCATGTCGCGGTACCAGGCGAGCAGAGCGGCCAATTCGGACGATCGCGCGTTATCGAGCATGGCGGCAGTCTAGCGTGCCACAGGCGCAACGCCAGTCCATGCTTGACGCTTGGCAAGCTGACGACCTATCGAGCTTAGAACAATCGTAATCCGGGGATGAGCCGATGGCACTCGATGGAACCGAAAGCGAGCCGCGCGAAGCGATGGAGTGCGACGTGGTGGTGGTCGGAGCCGGTCCGGCCGGTCTCGCCACCGCCATCCGCCTGAAGCAGCGCGCCGCCGCCGCAGGCAGCGAACTGTCCGTCGTGGTGCTCGAGAAGGGCTCCGAGGTCGGCGCCCACATCCTCTCGGGCGCCGTGATCGATCCCATCGGCCTCAACCAGCTCATCCCCGACTGGAAGGCCAAGGGCGCCCCCATCGAAACGCAGGTGACCGAAGACCGCTTCTATTATCTGGGACCTTCCGGCTCACTTCGTATCCCCAACATCGCCATGCCGCCGCTGATGAACAATCACGGCAACTACATTGTCAGTCTCGGCAGCGTGGTGCGCTGGCTGGGCGAGCAGGCCACCGAGCTTGGCGTGGACATCTATCCCGAGTTCGCCGTGTCGGAAGTGCTGTACGACGACAAAGGCGCGGTCATCGGCGTGGCGACCGGCGACAAGGGCATCGGCAAGGACGGCAAGCCCACCGACAACTTCCAGCGCGGCATCGAACTGCACGCCAAGTACACCGTGATTGCGGAAGGCGCGCGCGGCTCGCTGGCGAAGGTGCTCACGGCCAAGTTCAACCTCGACAACGGCAGGCAACCACAGAAGTACGGGCTCGGCCTGAAGGAGCTGTGGGAAGTGCAGCCGGACAGGCACCGGCCCGGCATGGTCCAGCACACGCTGGGCTGGCCGCTCGACAACCGCACCGGCGGCGGCTCGTTCCTCTACCACTACGGCGCCAACCTGGTGTCGGTCGGCTTCGTCGTGCACCTGAACTACGAGAACCCCTACCTGTCGCCCTACGGCGAGTTCCAGCGCTTCAAAACCCATCCGGTCATTCGCGACACTTTCGCAGGCGGCAAGCGCATCGCCTATGGCGCCCGCGCCATCACCGAAGGTGGCTGGCAATCGATTCCGCAACTGACCTTTCCCGGCGGCGTGCTCGTGGGCTGCGCGGCCGGCTTCATGAACGTGCCCCGCATCAAGGGCTCTCACAACGCCATGCTGTCGGGCATCTACGCAGCCGACGCGGCGTTCGCCGCCCTCGGCGGCGGCCGCTCACACGACACTCTTGATGCTTACCCGGAGGCCGTGCTCACCGGTCCGATCGCGCGCGACCTGCGCCGCGTGCGCAACGCCAAGCCGTTCCTGTCCAAGTTCGGCACCGTCCTCGGCACCATGCTCTCGGGCGCAGACATGTGGGCCAACACGCTGCTCCCGGGCATCGGGCTCGGATACACGCTCAAGCACAAGAAGCCGGACTCACGCGACGCTCAAGACCGCGCAATCCTCGCGGCGCATCGACTATCCCAAGGCCGACAACGTGCTCACGTTCGACCGGCTGACCAACGTGTCGTTCTCCGCCACCAATCACGAGGAGAACCAGCCGGTTCATCTCAAGGTGGCCGACATGGACCTGCAGAAGCGGTCCGAGCACGATAAGTTCGCCGGCCCCTCCAACCGCTATTGCCCGGCCGGCGTGTACGAGTGGGTGGAGGAGGGAGGCCAGCCGCGCTACGTGATCAATGCGCAGAACTGCGTCCACTGCAAAACCTGCGATATCAAGGACCCCAACCAGAACATCAACTGGGTGGTGCCCGAGGGCGGCGGCGGACCGAATTATTCCGGCATGTGAGGTTGGCCATCGGCCGGGGAGAAGAGCGATGTCGACTGAGAAACTTCATCCCGACGCCCAGCGCGTATGCGAGATGATCGTTGCCGCCAACCGGCCACCGATGGAAACCTTGACGCCGGCGCAAGCCCGCGAAGCCTACCTGGCGTCCCGCCCTGTGCTGCAACCCGATCCCGACGAGGTCGCGGACGTCGTCGCGCTCGAGGCGCCCGGTCCGGCTGGTCCTATCCCGCTACGGCTGTATAGGGGCATAGGTGCCAGCAAGGATCAGCTTCAGCCGGCATTGGTCTACTTCCACGGCGGCGGCTGGGTGATCGGCGATCTGGAAAGCCATGACCAGGCCTGCCGCGCCGTCGCCAACGCCACGCGCTGCATCGTCGTTGCAGTGGACTACCGGTTGGCACCCGAGCACAAGTTTCCGGCCGCCGTAGACGATGCGATCGCGGCCACACGCTGGATCGCCGGCAACGGCAAGCGCCTGGGCATCGATGCCAATCGGCTGGCGGTTGGCGGCGACAGCGCGGGCGGCAATCTCGCGGCAGTTGTGTCACTGGACGCGCGCGATAGTGGCGGCCCGCCGCTGGTTTTCCAGCTTCTGATCTATCCAAGCGCCGACATGGGCCTCGACTGGCCATCACACAAGCGCCACGCAGACCAGCTGCCATTGCGGCATTCAACCATGCAGTGGTTCGTCGCCCACTACCTGCGCGATACGAAGGACCAGGCCGATTGGCGCGCGTCGCCGCTAAGGGCGAGCAATTTCGCGAAACTGCCCCCTGCCCTGGTCGTCACGGCGGCCTTCGACCCGCTCTGCGACGAAGGCGAGGCCTACGCCAAGGCACTCGGGGACGCCAAAGTCCCGGTCAAGCTCGAACGCTTCGCCGGGCAGATCCACGGATTCCTGAGCATGGGCCGGATCGCGGCCGATTCGGACCGCCTGGTCAGAATGGCCGGCGCAGCGCTTCGGCACGCGTTCAGGTCCAGCTAGTGCCGGCCTGCTGATTGCAGACCGTCACAGCGAATTGATGTGGAGATCACCGATTCTGTGGCTGGACGGCGACGACACCGGCTCGAACAATGTCTAGTTTGCTGGCCGTCGCGCATTTGCCGCAATTGCGCCGTTGCGCTGGCGATCCATCAGGCAATCGCTGCCGTACGGTTGGCTAAGTTTCCGGCATTGGTGGGGTCGCAAGCAACGGCCTTCTCTGTTAGCGTCGGTTTTCGGGAAAGATCTGGGACGCTCAATCGCTCCCGACATGAGGTGACATGCGCGCTCGCTCCTCTGCGTTCCTCAGGATCGCATCGTTTCTCGGTCTCTGTGCCTTGGCAAACGCCGCACCGGCGGCAGCAGGCATCGGGGATGGCGCCGAGCCGCGCACCGAGACCCGCACGTTGCTCGGCAGTTATCTCGCCGGCCGGCTGGCGCGCGCCCAGAACGACACGCCGGCGGCGGCGACCTATTACGGCAAAGCGCTGCAGCAGGACCCCGAGAATGAAGTGCTGGTCGAATATGCGTTCCAGATGGAAGCCAGCGAAGGCAACTGGCCCAGCGTGGAGACGCTGGCGCGCAAGCTGGTCGCAGCACAACCCTCCCACCGCACAGCCCGCGCATTCCTGGGGCTCGTGGCCTTCAAGGAGGGCCGCTACCAGGAAGCCGAAGATCATTTCAACCGAGGCGAGCGGCCACCCGATCGGTGAATTGACGAGCACGCTGGCGCGCGCCTGGATCTATCAGGCGCAGAACAAAACTCCAGGAAGCGCTCAATCTGCTGGATGGCCAGAAGCTGCCGGATTGGGCGGCCTACTTCCTGCGTTATCATCGCGCCCTGATTGCCGATGTCGCCGGCCGCACAGCGGACGCGCGCGCCGCCTATGAGCGCATAGCCAAGAACGACCAGCGCACCCTGCGCATCTGCGCTGGCCTACGCCAGCCACGCCGGCCATGCCGGCGATGCAAAGCTGGCGCAGAACATCATCAACGCTCATCTCGAGCGCACAAAAGGCGAAGGGCATCCAAGCATCCGGGCGCTGCTCGGGCAGATCGAGGCGGGCAAGCGCCCGCGACCTGCTGGTGCGCACGCCCGCCGAGGGTATGTCAGAGGTGTTCTTTGGCCTCGGCGAGGCCCTCTCCGGTGAGGGCAGCTTGGCAGTCGGCGTCGTCCTCCTGCAGTTCTCGCTCTATCTGGCGCCGGATTCCATGTTCCCGCTGGTGACGCTCGCCAGCGCCCAGGAGACGACCAAGCGCTACGCAGCGGCCATCGCAGCGTACGATCGCATCCCCAAGGGCAGCCCGCTCGAGGTCAGTGTCGAGATACGCAAGGCGCTGAACCTCAATCAGCTCGAGCGTGTGGACGAGGCAAGGGCGCTGCTGGACGAGCTGGCGCGCCAGTATCCGCGCGATATCCGCCCGCTCGAGGCGCTCGGCAGCATCATGCGCGGGCAAAAAAAGTTCGATGAGGCCGTGGACTACTACACCCGTGCCATCGCCCTCATCGACAGGCCCGAGGAGAAGCACTGGACGTACTACTACTCGCGCGGCACGTGCTATGAGCGCGTGAAGAAGTTGTCCCTGGCGGAGGGCGACCTGCAGAAGGCGCTCCAGCTCAGTCCCAATCAGGCGCTGACGCTGAACTACCTCGGCTATACCTGGATCGACCATAATCGAAATCTGCAGCAGGGCCTCGGGCTGATCAAAAGGGCCGTGAGTCTCAAGCCCGACGACGGCTACATCGTCGACAGCCTCGGCTGGGCCTATTATCGCCTCGGCAACTTCAAGGAGGCGGTCAAGCATCTGGAACGCGCCGTGGAGTTGCGGCCCGAGGACGCGACGCTCAACGATCACCTTGGCGATGCCCTGTGGCGGGTCAAGCGCGAGCGCGAAGCCCGGTTCCAATGGGAGCAGGCGCTGAGCCTGAAGCCGGAGCCGGAGGAGGCTGAGAAGATCCAGCGCAAGCTGGAGCGCGGACTGCCCTCCGCGGCGGCCGCGCGTCAGTCGAAGCGGAACAAGCAGGTGCAGCGTCCGGACCGGGCCAAGAAGCGCACCGAGGTCAATCCCGTGTTCCCCTTCGTCCAGTGATCGCAATGGCGGCTGCGGCCAGTCGGAGCGTGGAGCTTGGCATGGCTCCCGGCCGGGCAATATGAGACTTCGCTTTAGGCACCGCCATGGCGATCCGTGAACTCGCCCGCGCCAAGATCAACCTGACGCTTGCCGTGCTCGGCCGGCGCGCCGACGGCTATCACGAGCTCGAAAGCCTGGTGACGTTTGCCGACATCCACGACGTGGTGACGCTGGAGTCCGGTGCCGAGGCGGAACGTCGACCGTGGCCGGACCGTTCGCGAACTATATCGGCGGCGAGAACCTGCTCATTCGGGCGCTCGCACTTATGCAGGGATGCCGAGCCGAGGCTCGGCCTGGGTTCGGTCGGTCTCGAGAAGAATCTGCCCGTGGCCGCCGGTCTCGGCGGCGGCTCGGCCGATGCGGCAGCCCTGCTGCGCGCCGTCCGGCAGGCCAATCCACGCCACGCCGCGGACGTGCCCTGGCGCGACATCGCGGCCAAACTCGGCGCCGACGTGCCGGTGTGCCTGGGTGACCGGCCGGCGCTCATGTGGGGCATAGGCGAGAACATCGCGCCCGTCCCGCGTCTGCCGCAGGTGCACGCAGTGATCGTCAATCCGCGCGTGCCGCTCTCGACGGCCGATGTTTTCCGGGAGCTCGGAGCTGCGCCGGCCGCGGCACCGATCCAGGAGCCGCCGGCCCTTCCCGAACTGCATCATCTGGGCGACCTGCTCGACTACATGCGCGCGCGCGGCAATGATCTGGAACGTCCCGCTGCACGCCTGCTGCCCGTCAATCGGCGAAATGAAAGCGGCGTCTGGAAGCGCAGCCCGGCTGCCTGCTGGCCGCGATGTCGGGCAGCGGGCCCACCTGCTTCGGCATCTTTGCCGATCAAGCCGCAGGCCGGCAGGCCGCCGACCGCATCGCCGGCGCGCACAGCGGCTGGTGGGTCAAGGCGACGCTGTTTCAGGGAAGCCCTGCGGCTTGAGGCGTCTTCAGTTCGCGCGATTGATGCAGAAACCGATCACGCCGGCCAGAGCGCGGGTGGGCGGCTTGTCGGGGAATATCGCGAGCGCATCGCGTGCAATCGCCCCGTAGTGCCGCGCGCGCTCCAGCGTGGCCTCGATGGCGCTGTGCTTCTTCATCAGCTTGATGGCGTGCTCGAGATCGCCGTCCTCGATCTTGCCCTCGCCCAGCGTGCGCTGCCAGAACTCGCGCTCTTCCTTGTCGCCGCGGCGAAAACACAAAATGACGGGCAGCGTGATCTTGCCCTCGCGGAAATCGTCGCCGACGGCCTTGCCGAGGCTTGCGCTGTCGCCGGAGTAGTCGAGCGCGTCGTCCACCAGCTGGAAGGCGATGCCGAGGTTGCGGCCGTAGGATTTCAGGGCCGTCTGCTCGGCAGCAGGGCGTTGCGCGATCGCGGCGCCGACCTCGGTCGCCGCCGAGAACAACGCCGCAGTCTTGGCCGCGATGATTTCGAGATAGTCGTCCTCGGTGGTCGCGGTATTCTTGGCGGCGGCCAGCTGCATGACCTCGCCCTCGGCAATGACGGCTGCCGCGTTGGACAGGATCTTGAGCGCGGGCAGCGAGCCGACGTCGACCATCATGCGGAACGCCTGGCCGAGCAGGAAATCGCCGACCAGCACGCTCGCCTGGTTGCCCCAGACCAGCCGCGCCGACTTCTTGCCGCGCCGGTAGTCGCTGTCGTCCACGACGTCGTCGTGCAGCAGCGTGGCCGTATGCATGAACTCCACCGCCGCCGACAGCCGGATGTGGCCGGCACCCTCGTAGCCGCAAAGCTTGGCGGCGGCGATGGTCAGCATCGGCCGCAGGCGCTTGCCGCCGGAATCGATCAGGTGATGCGCCAGCTCCGGGATCAGCTCGACGTCGGAAACGGCCTTGTCCAGGATGATACGGTTTACCGCCGCCATGTCATCGGCGACCATATCCATGAGCGGCCGCAGACCCTCGGCAGGATCCCGCGTCTCTTCGAATGCGACGACAACCCCCAAAGCGTGGTATCTCCGACTAAGGTTGGTTCGCTTCGAGGTATAATCGGTGGAAGCCCCCAGCAGTCAAGCCCACAGTCCGCGACAGAAGTGCGCGCGCCCCCAAATCGCAGCCGCGACGGCAGCAAAGGGCTTGGGCCATGCGTGAGGTGCTGCGCAGCAACGATGCCGTGGTCATCAGTTTCGCCGAGGCGATTCTGCAGGAGCTCGGGATCGTCAACTTTGTTGCCGACAAGCACATGAGTGTGGCCGAAGGCTCGATCGGAGCCTTTCCGCGCCGGACTGCTCGTCGATGCGGCTGACCTGGCAGCAGCACGGCGCGCCCTTACACAGGCCGGGCTCGAAGTATGGCTCATCAACGACGGCGAGGCCAGCGCTTGAGCGATACCATGGCCGCCGGTGCGCCGACCGACTCCGTGACCGATGACGCATTTCTTGGCGGGGCGCTCGACATCCTGCAGCCCAAGACCGGCTATCGCGCGGGCCTGGACGGCGTCCTGCTGGCCGCCTCCGTGCGCAGCAGGCGATGGCGATGCGGTGCTCGATGTCGGCGCCGGCGTCGGCGTGGTGGGCCTGGCTGTGGCGCGGCGCCTTGCGCATGCGCGCGTGACGCATGGTCGAGCGCAATCCGCGGCTTGCCGAGCTTGCGCGCAGGAATATCGAGCGCAACGACCTTGCCGGCCGCGTGCGCCTGATCGAGACCGACATCGCCCGCCCCTCGAGCGAATTCGCCGCGCTCGGCCTGGCTGCCGAGACCTTCGATCATGTCCTCGCCAATCCGCCCTTCCATATCGAAGGACGCGGCACCGCGGCCAGCGATCCCGTAAAGGCTGGCGCCAATGCAATGCCGGAGGGCGACCTCGACCGCTGGGTGCGCTTCATGGCGGGCATGGCACGCGCGGGCGGCACCGCCACAATCATCCACCGTGCCGATGCGCTGCATGCGATTCTCCAGGCGCTGGCCGGGCGCTTCGGTGGCGCGGTCGTTTTGCCGATCCATCCGCGCGAGGGCGAACCCGCTTCCCGGGTGCTCGTGCAGGCTATCAAGGGCAGCCGGGCGGCTTTGGAGCTCCGTCCGGGGCTGGTGCTTCACAACACGGATCACAGTTTCCGGCCCGACGTCGAAGCGATTTTGCGGCACAGGGCTGCCCTGGCTCTGCGGAAAACGCCGGCCGCATCTTGAGTTCGGGCGCCAGCATCCCCTAATCCTTGATCTGCCTTTCGTTCGCCCCCGCCACATTCTCAGCCCAGGACAACATCAATGCTGTTTTTCAATCGCGCCCCCGTTGTTCCGGTGCTGCGCTTCTCGGGTCCCATCGGCATGGCGACCCCCTTGCGGCCGGGGCTGGCCATGAGCTCGGTGGCAGGCCCGATCGAGAAGGCCTTCGCCCTGTCCAAGCTGCCGACGGTGGCGATCGTGATCAACTCGCCGGGCGGATCGCCGGTCCAGTCGCATCTGATCTTCAGCCGCATCCGCCAGCTCGCGAAAGAGAAGAAGAAGCGCGTCTATGTTTTCTGCGAGGACATCGCCGCCTCGGGCGGCTACTTCCTGGCGCTGGCGGGGGACGAGATCTATGCCGACCCGTCCTCGATCGTGGGCTCCATCGGGGTGATCTCGGCCAGCTTCGGTCTCGACAAGTTCATCGAGCGTTTCGGCATCGAGCGCCGGGTCTATACCTCCGGCAAGGACAAGGGTGCGCTCGATCCCTTTCGGCCGGAGCGCGCCGACGACGTCGAACGGCTGAAGGATCTCCAGCGCGACGTTCACGCAGTATTTACCGGCATCGTCAAGGAACGGCGGGCGGGGAAGCTCAAGGGGCCGGAAGATGAGCTGTTCTCCGGCGCGTTCTGGTCATCGGCCAAAGCCCAGGACTACGGCCTGATCGATGGTATCGCCGACTTGCGCACCAAGATGCAGGCCCTGCACGGCGCGAAAGTGCGGCTGAAAGCCGTACCTCTGGTGCAGGGCGGCCTGTTGTCGCGTTTTCGCCGTCTTCCGGGTTTTCAACTGGCCTCGTACGACGGATTTGCGCTTAACTCGTCGTTGGCCGATGATCTGGTCTCGGCGGTCGAGGCGCGTGCGCTCTGGTCGCGGTATGGGTTGTAGATCGAGGTAGTGGCAATGCCCGCCGCTGCAAGAGCCACCTGGAGGTAAGACATGCCACAGCTTGTTGTTTTGGCTCTGGTTGGAGCGGGCCTGTACGCCGGCTACCGCTGGTTCTCGCGCACCACCAAAGAGGTCACGGCCCAAATCCGGCGCACCGAGGAGGAGCTTCTCCGCAGAGCGGCAGGCACCGCGCTGGAAAAGGACATGGGCGTGCTGGAATACGATCCCAATAGCGGCGTCTACCGCCCAAAGCGCCACTAGCGTTTTCGGCTCGAAGTTGAGCCGGCCAATCTGCACCGACCCAGTGGTGAGCCTGTCGAACCACGGCATTGGCAAGCGCAGCCGTCCTTCGACACGCTCAGGACGAGGGCGCGCCTGCGGCTACGGTTAGAGCGGAAAGCCTCCTAATCTGCGGCACCAGCTCAGTACGCGCGCTTCAGCTTCGGAAACATTGGAAAGTGCTTGACGTTGAGCGTGGCCAGCTTGAGCCCGTGATGCTCGGCAGTTGCGGCAATCACCGCGTCCGGGATGTCGATCCCGTGACTCTTGTGGAAATGCCGCATAATCGAACCTGCGCGCTCTCCGATCTCCTCGCCGATCGGAAGGCAGCTAAGCTGCTGGCGCACTGCAACGATGTCTCGCTCGTCACGCTGGCTGCGTACGCCGGCGTAGAGTTCCAGGACCGAGATGGCTGAAATCGCCGGGCGCTCGTCCAGCGCATCGAACCAGGCCGCTGCATTCAAGCTTCCACGAAGGAATTCGATGACGATGTTGGTGTCTACCAGGATCATCTAGGAGCGCTTTGCCTTCCGCCCCATGATCTGATCGCGCCGATTCCAACGCTTGCGGATCTCCCGCATTTCCTCGTCAAGGTTTTCCCGCTCTGCCCATGAGCCGGAAAGGCTGTCGGCGAGACGGCGCCAATCCGTCTTCTCCACCACCTCGCGCTCCAGCCGCAGATCGATGCCGGAGCGGACCAGCTCGGCTTCGGACACGCCGGTGGCGGCAGCGCGCGCCTTCAAGCGCTTGTTCTGTTCTGCCGAAATGAAGAACTGCTTTCGGACCATCTTGTTCATGACGATCGTCTCCTACACACATCATATGTGTATATGCGGGGAGAGGCAAGTTGTAGCCGCGCGAAACCTCGTGACCGGTCGGGGGGAATGCGTATAGTGCGCGCCAACCCTCGCTCACGCGCGTACCATGCAGAACAAAGCCGCAAAACTGGCCGCACTCAGGCACGCCAAGGGCCAATCGGTCCTGCGACCGCAGGAGTTGTTCCAGGACCTGATCCTCTCACTTCAGCAGTTCTGGGGCGAGCAGGGCTGCGTCATCCTGCAGCCCTACGACATGGAGGTCGGCGCCGGCACGTTCCATCCCGCCACCACGCTGCGCGCGCTCGGCCCCAAGCCGTGGAATGCAGCCTACGTGCAGCCCTCGCGCCGGCCCAAGGACGGCCGCTACGGCGAGAACCCGAACCGGATGCAGCATTACTACCAGTTCCAGGTGATCATGAAGCCGTCGCCGGCGGACTTCCAGGATCTCTATCTGGAAAGCCTCGCCCGCATCGGCATCGACCCCATGAAGCACGACATCCGCTTCGTCGAGGACGACTGGGAGAGCCCGACGCTGGGCGCCTGGGGTCTCGGCTGGGAGGTGTGGTGCGACGGCATGGAGGTGACGCAGTTCACCTACTTCCAGCAGGTCGGCGGCTTCGACTGCAATCCCGTGTCGGGTGAGATCACCTACGGGCTGGAGCGCCTTGCCATGTACGTGCAGGGCGTCGACCGCGTGTTCGACTTGAACTTCAACGGCCGCACTGACGATCGCAAGCTGACCTACGGCGACGTGTTCCTGCAGGCCGAACAGGAGTATTCGCGCTTCAACTTCGAATATGCCGACACCGACATCCTGCTGCAGCACTTCCGCGACGCCGAGAAGGAGTGCAAGGCGCTGCTCGAAGCCGGAGAGCCGAAAGCGAGCGACAACGACAAGCGGCACAAGCTGGCGCTGCCGGCCTATGACCAGTGCATCAAGGCGAGCCACGTGTTCAACCTGCTGGATGCGCGCGGCGTGATCTCGGTCACCGAGCGGCAGAGCTACATCCTGCGCGTGCGCGAGCTGGCCAAGGCCTGCTGCGGCGCGTGGCTTATGACGGAAGGGGGCGGGGCGTGACTCAAGTGATTGATGGCGCACAGCCTCACCGCGGGTGTCATCCTGGGCCTTGTGCCCAGGATCCAGCCAGCGGCTTGCTCGAACGAATGTTGTTGCGCGCGCCGGCTCAACTCTCGGTGGTAGCCGACACGGCACGCTGGATCCTCGGGACAAGCCCGAGGATGACAATTCCGAGCGTGCAGCAATGATCCCCGCCGAGATCGCCGGTGCACTGATCCTGGCCATTCCGGCCATCGTGGCGGCGTGGATTGTGCTGCGGCGGCAGGGAATGGCGCTGTTTCTGTTCGCGGCCGCGCTGATCGTGGTGGGGGTCGGTTATCTGACGCTGACGGGGGCGACCGCCGACATCGCGCGCGGCCTGCTTCCGGGCCTCCTGCCTGCAGGCTAGTTTGAGATCGACAAGGAGTGGTTGCGATGAGCACGCCCAAGACGCTGTTGCAGATGGCCGGTGCCGATGGCAATCCCGCGTCACTGGCCGCATCCACGCTGGTCATCATCGACGCGCAGAACGAATATCTCGACGGCAAGCTGGCGCTGCCGGGTGTGAAGCCTGCGACCGAAGCCCTGGCGCGGCTGCTCGCCAAGGCGCGCGCGGCAGGCGCGCCGGTGGTGCACGTGGTGCAGAAGGGCCGGCCGGGCGGACTGTTCGATCTGGAGGCGCGGGGCGGCGCGGTGATCGACGCGGTGAAACAGGCTGCGGGCGAGCACACCGTGCAGAAGCCGCTGCCCAATGCGTTCGCGCAAACCGATCTGGATGCGACGCTCAAGAAGCTCGGACGCACCTCGCTGGTGATCGCCGGGTTCATGACGCACATGTGCGTCAGCTCCACGGCGCGCGCCGCGCTGGATCTCGGCTACAAGACGACCGTTGCCGCAGACGCAGCCGCGACGCGCGACCTGCCCGATCCGACGGGCGGCAGCGTGATCGCCGCCGATGCGCTGCATCGCACGGCGCTGGCCGAACTCGCCGACCGCTTCGCCGTCGTGACGACGGTCGATCAGATTCCGGGGACGTGATCGTGAAAACTCCCTCTCCCCACGCATCGCCGACCTCTCCGCGCATTCCTTCAGCGTGGGGAGAGGGCTGGGGTGAGGGGCGGCTACATACGCCAGCCGCCGAGTTCATGGCCGCCCCTCACCCTAACCCTCTCCCCGCATGCGGGGAGAGGGGACTCGCGCGGCGCCCGTCGCAAGCGATGGAGCACCACCATGGCTGAACTGTTGCTCGAGTTGTTCTCCGAGGAGATCCCGGCGCGGATGCAGGGGCGGGCGGCGGAGGATTTGCGGCGGCTGGTCACCGAAGGCCTGAAGGCGCAGGGGCTGGAGGCGGGCGAGGCCAAGGCGTTCGCGACGCCGCGGCGGTTGACGCTGGTGGTGGAGGGCGTGCCGGCGAAATCGCCAGATATTTCCGAGGAGCGCAAGGGGCCGCGGGTGAATGCGCCCGAGCAGGCGATTGCAGGGTTCGTGAAATCGGCGGGACTCGCGTCGATCAAGGATGCGACCGTCGTCAAGGACGAGAAGAAAGGCGACTTCTACGTCGTCAGAGTTGAGAAGCGCGGCCGCGCGGCGAAGGAGATCGTGGCCGAGGTTGTGCCGGCGGTGGCGGCGAAGTTTCCATGGCCGAAGTCGATGCGGTGGGGCTCGGGCAAGACGACGTGGGTGCGGCCGCTGCATTCGATTGTCTGCCTGCTCGACGGCAAGGTGGTGCGGTTCGAGATCGAGGACGTCGCGAGCGGCAAGGAGACGCGCGGCCATCGCTTCCACGGCGACGAACCGTTCGAGGTGGAAGGCGCGGCGGATTACGCCAAGGGCCTCAAGAAGCACAAGGTGATCCTGGATGCGGCCGAGCGCGTGGCGCTGATCGGCGAGCAGGCGCGGGAGCTGGCCGCGGAGCACAAGCTGGCGCTGGTCGAGGACGAGGCGCTGCTGGCCGAGAACGCGGGGCTGACCGAGTGGCCGACCGTGCTGATGGGCACGTTCGACGAGGCGTTCCTGGCGGTGCCGGCCGAATGCCTGATGACGGCGATGAAGCAGCACCAGAAGTGCTTCTCGCTGAAGCATCCGCGCTCGGGCAAGCTCGCCAACAAATTCCTGCTGGTGTCGAACCTGGTCGCGAAGGACGGCGGCAAGCAGATCGTCGCCGGCAACGAGAAGGTGATCCGCGCGCGGCTGAGCGACGCCAATTTCTTCTGGGAGCAGGACCTCAAGAAGCCGCTGGACGAGATGGCGGCCGCGCTTGCGGGCATCACCTTCCACGAGAAGCTGGGCTCGCAGAAGGAGCGCGTAGAGCGCGTTGCCGAGCTGGCGTTCCAGATCGCGGGCTCGGTGGATGCGGTGCCGGAAGATGCGCGGCGCGCCGCGCAGCTCGCCAAGGCCGATCTCGTTTCGGGCATGGTGGGCGAGTTCCCCGAGCTGCAGGGCCTGATGGGCCGCTATTACGCCGAGGCCGGCGGCATCAAGCCGGAAATCGCGCGCGCCATCGAGCTGCACTACAAGCCCAAGGGGCCGACGGACACGGTGCCGCTGGAGTCGCAGGGCGATGCCGTGGCCATCGCGGTGGCGCTCGCCGACAAGCTCGACACGCTGGTGGGCTTCTGGGCCATCGGCGAGAAGCCGACGGGGAGCGGCGATCCCTATCAGCTGCGCCGCGCGGCGCTGGGCGTGATCCGGATCGTGCTGGAGAATGATCTGCGGTTGCGCCTTAGTCGCGTGGTCGATATTGCGATTGAGATTTTCATCAGCATCCGCCTTAAAACAGTTAGGGAAGCCGCGAGCGCCCAGCTTGTGGACAAGCCACGAGGACTCTTGCATGTCGCAAACGAGGCGACCCAACAGAAGGTCTACGACGCAGAGGCAGACGCAGATGATCTGATGAAGTCCTGGCCAAGCACCAGGGCTGACCTCGTGACTTTCTTCGCCGACCGCCTCAAGGTCCATCTGCGCGAAAAGGGCGCGCGGCATGATCTGATCGATGCGGTGTTTGCGCTCGGCGGCCAGGACGACCTGGCGCTGATCGTCAAGCGCGTCGAGGCGCTGGGCGCATTCCTCCAAACCGATGACGGTGCCAACCTGCTCGCCGGCGTCAAGCGCGCCACCAACATCCTGCGCGACGAGGAGAAGAAGGACAAGACGAGCTACGCCGGCAGCTACGATCTCGACAAGCTGACCGAGAAGGAGGAGCTGGCGCTGGCGGCGGCCATCGAGAGCGTGAAACAGGACACGCGCGGCGCCATCGCGGTGGAAAACTTCGCCGGCGCCATGCGCGCGCTGGCCGAGCTGCGCGCACCCGTCGATGCGTTCTTCGACAAGGTGACGGTGAATGCGCCCGATCCGGCCGTGCGCGCCAACCGCCTCGCGCTGCTGTCGGAGATCCGCGCAGCGACGCTGACCGTGGCGGATTTTTCCAAGATTGCCGGTTAGGCCAAACTGCACCGGCAGGGCTTTGGCTCGGTGTCTGGGTTCCCGCCTCCGCGGGAATGACGTTTGCTGGTAAACGATCCCTTCCCAACTGACGTCACCCCCGCGGAGGCGGGGGCCCATGCACGTCTCTGCGCGCTGTCGCGAAAAGTTCAGGCACATCGTGTCTACGGGCGTGCATCACCTCGCACGCAATCCCGTGCCGCCCGGTGTCATGGGTGCCCGCCCTCACGCCGGAGGCGTGTCCTCGACACGACGGGCATGACGTCTGCTGGCCGGTTGGCCATGCATCAACTGGCGTCATTCCCGCGAGCGCGGCGCGCGTCAGCGGGAATCCAGATGCACGCGGCGCCCTTGCGTCTGGATCCCCGATAGCCTCGCCTGAGGCTCGGCTTCGGGGATGACGGGTGGTTGCGTGACGTGTGCATGCGTCGCACAACCTCGTCCTGAGCGTGTCGAAGGACGGGCCGCGCACGCCAAGCCGTGGTTCGACGGGCTCACCACGAGGTTGGTGAACGCTGGCCGCTTACTCCGACGTCGTCCTGAGCCTGTCGAAGGATGGGCCGCGCACGCCAAGCCGTGGTTCGACGGGCTCACCACGGGGTTTATCTGTGCGGCCCTGGGTCCCGGATAGTTCGCTGATCGCGAAATTCCGGAATGACAACGGGCGCAATTCACCAAGACCGTACGGAGTTGCGGCGGCACTTATCCCCGCACCCTGCGGCGCATGTCAGGATGCGTGCGTCGCTTGCCGGCGACGGGGTGTGATGCATCCAACTCCTCACATGGCAAGCGGCCGGCGCCTGGAAGGTACGCCTTCGTGTTGGAGGGCCGAGATCCAGGAGGCCCGGGACGACCGCCAGCGACGATGCGCCAGTAATGGCGCGGAAGCGCTGGCCGCCTTCAGTGGCTCAAGGTGTGATCGCTCCGTACCGGGCAACCGGGCGCGGCGGGAAGCCAAAGCAACGGCCCGGGACACAAATCGCCGCAACGCGGGTGCCGGAAGGCAACCCTGGCACCGTGAGGTGCGGGGAGCCGCGAGGCTCTCAGGGAAACCCGCGCGGGTCTCCTGGGCTGGGTAACCAGCCCCGGGTTGCCGCGTACGGCACCCGCGTACCCGTCGCACCCTCGCGGGCGATTCCTGCGGGGCGGACGGCGTGTGCCGCAAGCACCCATCAACTCAAAGAGCAGCGATGATGACCGATGTTCCCACCAAGCTAACCGTGGACGAGGCAGTTGCGGAATTCTTCAAGATGGGGAATGCGATATTCGGCTCCGCCCCGATCGGGCAAGCGAGCCCGGCGGCGCCGGAGACATTCGAGCAGGCGGAGGCCGGGCGATTCCGTTTTGCGGAGCTTATCCTGAGCCTTGCGTGTCCCGATCCAAGGCAGTGCGACGATCATCGCTGCCGGCGCAACCGCGCGTGCAGACATTTTGTAGACGTGCATGCCGTGGAGCGGGGGGAGCGCGTCCTCGCGCCAAGCCGGCGCAGCCCTGGCGCGAGGGCGGTGCGGCACGCGATTTGGGTCTTCATGAATGCGGATCGCGGATGAGGGATTGCGACATTTGACGCAACGGGCAATACCACGCCATGCCGCTCTACAAGCTCCGCATCGAAGCACGCGATCTCGCCGCCGGCAGGACGGCAGCGGGCTGCCTGGAAGGCGAGTCGGCGCCGCAGGCGCTGGCCGTCACGCTGTTCGAGCTGAAGCCGCCGGCGTTCGTGGTCGAGGCCTACTACGACCAGGCGCCGTCCCTCGACGCCATCGCGCGCTTGCTGGCGGGGCAGGACGCCGGCCTGGGACGGCCAGCGCTCGAAACGGTGCCGGACGCGAACTGGGTGGCGCTGTCGCAGGCCGCCCTGCCGCCGATCCGCGCCGGCACTTTCTTCGTGCACGGCAGCCATGATCGCCCACGTTTCGCCATGCGGCGCGGCGCGATCGAGATCGAAGCCGGCGAGGCGTTCGGGACCGGACACAACGCCACCACCGCGCTGTGCCTCGAGGCGCTCGACCGCCTCGTGCGCCATCGCCGCTTCGCAAACGTGCTCGATCTCGGCTGCGGCAGCGGGGTGCTCGGCATTGCGGCGGCGCGAGCGCTGCCGGCCGCGCGCGTGCTCGCCAGCGACAACGATCCGGTCGCAACGGCGATTGCACGCGACAATGCGCGGCTCAATCGCGTGGCATCGCGCGTCTGCATCATCACGGCCGCCGGCTTCGCTCATGCCGGATTGCGCCGGGCACAGCCCTTCGATCTGGTGCTGGCCAACGTTCTGCCACGACCTCTCATCGAGCTGGCGCCGGCGATGCGGCGTGCAATCGCTCATGGCGGCATTGCAATATTGTCGGGGCTGCTGGATCACCAGGTGCGCGAGGTGGCTGCCGCGTATCGCGCGCAGGGATTCCGCCTGCTGCGCTGCACGCGACGTGACGGGTGGGCGGCGCTCTCTCTGCTCAACACACGGTCGTGATTTTCGCCGCCTCCGATGCGCGCTTATACGAGGCTCTCCGATTGAGCCAGCAGAGGATTGGACCATGCGAATCGTCATCGCCGCATTGGCTGCAGCGGCCGTCGCCGGCCTTGCCTTTTCGGCGGACGCCGCGCCCTCGAACAAGAAGAAGCAGAGGTATGCGGCCAACAAGGAAAGGGTCGCGGCCCAGCGCAACGCTGCTCCGCGCACCCAGGAATACGGATACGACTCGATGCCGGAGCATTATCGGACCGGCACCACAGAATGGTGGCGAGCCATGGACAAGCAAGGGCGCGGCGGGTTCGGCGATACGCCCTAGAGTTCTACGGCGGCGACGCGCTTCACGGTCGCCACGGTCTTTTCTCTACGTCTCCCGCCGCCTGTTTCTCGCCGGCCTTGCCCTTGACGATCTCCCGCACCACGGCGGTGAGAACCTCTTTCACGCCTTTGCCGGAGACGGCGGAAAGCACGAGCGGTTTCTTGCGCGCCGCCGATTTCAGCTCGGCGAGCTTGGCGGCGATGGCGTCGTCGTCCAGAGCATCGCATTTGGAGAGCGCGACGATCTCCTTCTTCTTGGCGAGGTCTTCGCCATAGGCCTTGAGCTCCGCGCGCACGGTGCGATAGGCGCCGGCGATGTCCTCGCTCGTGGCATCGACGAGATGCAGCAGCACGCGGCAGCGCTCGACATGACCGAGAAAGCGCGTGCCCAAGCCCGCGCCGTCATGCGCGCCCTCGATGAGGCCCGGAATGTCGGCCAGCACGAAATCGGTGCCGGCTTCGCGCACCACGCCCAGATTGGGGTGCAGCGTGGTGAAGGGATAGTCGGCGATCTTGGGCTTGGCGGCGCTGACGGTTGCCAGCAGCGTAGACTTACCGGCGTTCGGCAGGCCGACGATGCCGGCATCGGCAATCAGCTTGAGCCGCAGCCATATCGTCAGTTCCTCGCCGGGCTGGCCCGGATTGGCGTGGCGCGGCGCACGGTTGGTCGGCGACTTGAAATGCGCGTTGCCAAACCCGCCGTTGCCGCCACGCGCGAGGCGTTTGCGATCGCCGGGCTGCATGACCTCGGCCAGGAGGGTTTCCTGGTCCTCGGCGAACACCTGCGTACCCGGCGGCACCGCAACCACCGCGTCCTTGCCGGAAACACCGGAGCGGTTCTGGCCCATGCCTCCCTGGCCGCTCTGCGCCTTGAAGTGCTGCCGGTAGCGGTAGTCGATCAGCGTGTTGAGATTGGCGACGCATTCGAGCCATACGTCGCCGCCCTTGCCGCCGTCGCCGCCATCGGGACCGCCGAACTCGATGAATTTCTCACGCCGGAACGAGATGGAGCCGTTACCTCCTGCGCCGGAGGCGATGTAGATCTTGGCCTGGTCGAGAAATTTCATGGACTACGCATGCCTCGCGCCCGCTGCCGCGGACATCGGTCAGGCTGCTCCCCCGGAAAGACGGCCAAGCCATGTGCGCCATCTTGCACCATCGCGCACCACTTTCATGCGCGGCGGCGGCATATGCACGGCCTGTTGGGCGCTCAGCCAGTAGGTTACGGCTTCGACGTCGTATCCGCGCGCGACGCTTATGATATAGCCGCCGCCGACGCGCTCGAACCCGAGCTTGCGCAGCACGCCCGCCGACGCCCAATTGTCGACGAAGTGCGAGGAGGTGAACCCCGGCAGCTTGCGCGCCTGAAACCCGTAGCGGACAATGGCCTGGGTCGCCTCGGTGGCGTAGCCGCGGCCCCACCATGGCCGGCCGAGCCAAAAGCCGAGTTCGGCAGCGCCCGAGCGCCGGCGGTAGTATCCCGCACCGCCGATCAGCCGTCCCTCAAGCTCGATGGCAAACCGCACCTCGCCGCGGCCGGGCTTGAGCCAGGCCATGGCCTGCGTTTGCGTCAACGGATAGGGGATGTCGCTCGTCATGGAAGCAACTGCCCACTCGCCCGCGAAACGCGTGAATTGGGCTGCATCGCCGTGCCGGAAGGGCCGCAAGAGCAGACGCTCGGTAGCAAGCGTAACCATGAGCAGAGCGTTGCCGCGCGTGAAGGGTTAGTCAATCTCCGTCCGCGCAGGGCTGTCATCGAGCGCTATGCGACGAGGCGCCCGCCCAGCGACACGCTTGGTAGCCGTCCGCGAATAAGGGCCCGCCGCGACAGCCTATTGCACTGCGCCTTTGGCCGCCGGCTTCACCGAGACATAGACCCGCCCGCCGCGCTTGGTGGCAAATTCGACGCTGCCTTCCGCAAGGGCGAACAGGGTGTGGTCGGTGCCGATGCCGACGTTCGGCCCGGCATGCACCTTGGTACCGCGCTGGCGCACCAGAATGTTGCCGGCCAGCACATGCTCGCCGCCGTACTTCTTGATGCCGAGGCGCCGGCCGGCGGTGTCGCGGCCGTTGCGGGTGGAACCGCCTGCCTTCTTGTGTGCCATAGTAAATCCCTTGGAACTGCCGGCCGCTATCAGGCGCCGATGATTTCCTTGATGCGCACCACGGTCTGGTGCTGGCGATGGCCGCGCTTGCGGCGCGAGTTCTTGCGGCGCCGCTTCTTGAAGGCGATGACCTTGGGTGCGCGGTTCTGCTCGACCACCTCGGCAATCACCTTGGCGCCCTTCAGGGCATCGCCAAGCTTGGGATCGCCACTGCCGCCCAGCATCAGGATCTCGGTGAATTCCACCTTGGAGCCTGCATCACCGGCGACCTTTTCAACGGTCAGAAGCTCGTCCGCGGCCACACGATACTGCTTGCCGCCTGTCTTGATGACAGCATACATAACTGATTTCCCTTGAGTTTTCGCGTTCTGCGTGCGGAAAGCACAGCACCGCGCCGACCTCGCGCGGCACTATTATCGAGACCCCTCGCAAAGTCAATGTCGGACCGCCTGAACCGCGCAACAAGCCATCGCCCCAGACGGCCGGGCAAGGGGCTGGCGAACGCAGGCGTAGCGGCGTCCCTACGTGCGTCGGCCCTTGTCACGGTCTGCTTGCGCTTCCATCGCCCATCCCTTATGTCACGCGAACTTCGGCGCCGGCCGGCTCACGGTTGGAACTGTCCGTTCAGCCCAATTGCGTGGCCGCTAGCTCACTATGCGTCCTCCGCCATGGGTCAAGCGCGATGGAACCAACGGCCTCCGCGGCCGAACGGGGAGAGGTGGTCGAGTGGTTGAAGGCACCGCACTCGAAATGCGGCATACTCGCAAGGGTATCGTGGGTTCGAATCCCACCCTCTCCGCCAACCAGCGTCCGGCGTCTCCAAGATCGTCCAAAAATTTAATAAATTCAGTTGATTGACGTCGACTCGCGGCTTTGCTCGTCCGGCACTGTTGGGTACAATCCACGAACGGAATGTGGGTCCAGACGTGGGTACGCGGGGGTTGCGGCAGGTGTCGCGAACGACCAATCGGCTGTCTCAGCTAGCCGTGAATGGTGCCCGACCAGGCATGCACGCAGACGGCGGCGGACTATATCTTCAAGTGACTAGAGCCGCGTCGGGACGGCTCAACAAAAGCTGGCTCTTTCGCTATGGCGTGGACGGCCGCGAAAGGCAGATGGGTTTAGGATCGCTTGTCGAGGTGAAGCTAGCAGATGCTCGGCAGAAGGCTGCGGAGTGCCGACGACAACGCATGGCAGAAATCGATCCGATCAATGCGCGCATGGACGCTCGCTTAAAAGCCGCGGAAAATGTCGTCACGTTTCATCGCGCCTTCGAAGCATTCTTCGTAGCGAAGCGTAAAAGCCTTTCTAATGCCAAGCACGCCGCGCAATGGCGATCCACTATGGAGACCTACGTGTTTCCATTTATAGGAGATCGGTCGGTTGCAGACATCGATGCACGGGAAATCCTAGATCTGCTTGCGCCGCTCTGGTTCGTTAAGTCTGAAACAGCTAAGCGCGTGCTTCAACGCATGGAGGCCGTCTTCAAATCTGCGATTTTGCGCGGATACCGCAATCGCGTGTCTCCATGTGTTGGGGTAAAGGAAGAGCTTGGAACGCGCCACCACAAAGTGACCCATCATCGGGCGCTGCACTATCGCCGAATCCCATCATTCCTCGCGAGTATGCGATCCACAACAGCCAGCCGGCAACAAAGTTGGCGTTCGAGTGGCTTGTCCTAACGGCAACGCGCAGTGGCGAAATTGGCTCGCGCGTTGGGATGAGATCGACGAGCGTAAGCAACTTTGGACGATCCCTGCCGAGCGGATGAAGGCGAAGCGGGCCCACCTCGTACCACTGTCGAAGCGTTGCTTGGAGATATTAAGCGAGGCTCGCGCCTTGCTTCCTTATCAGAGTTGATTTTTCCTGGCGCAAGAATGGGCACCCCGCTCTCGGACATGACCTTTACGAAAGTCCTTCGCGACATGGGTTTGGCTGATGAGGCAACAGCTCACGGGATGAGGAGCGCATTCAAGAATTGGTGCGCGGAGACGGCTATTGTGCGGGATGAAGTAAGCGAGGCGGCTCTGGCCCATGCAATCGCTCATAGGGTGAGGGCAGCGTATCTGCGGACTGATTTTTTGCAGGAACGGGAAGCACTCATGAGTGCATGGGCAGATTTTTGTGCAAATCATCAATGCGCAGCTCGCAATCCAGCTCCGCGCCCTGCAGTCCGCAGAGCACTTGGTTGATCGCAACTTGCCACAGTCGATCGTCCACGGTCGCTCCTAGCTATCGGCTGCATTGCCGCGGTCTCAATCTCAAGTCCGCGCTTCCCAACATCTATTTTCCAGGTCAGTCAACTCTCCGTCCGGGTCGAACTGAGGTTTCGGAAATCAGCTACGCAGCATTTCTTCAATCATGGGCGCCTCATATGGCATCAGCATCGACAAATATATATAGCGAAAACATCGGTCCACATCGTGGGCAGGGCTTATCCAAGCTTCGTAACTTGTTCGGTCGGCCAATTTTAAGATCTTCTTCGCACGATTGTGCCATCGTCTTTACCGTGTCTGATGAAAGGCTCTGTTCATCGCGACCTGGAGATTTGAAACCTCCATCCTTAAGAGTCTTCGCAACCAGCGTCGCAGCGGCGATCTGCGTCTTCGCGTGTCCATGTCGGAGCAGAAGTTCCACTGTACCGGCCGACCGTACTTCGATGTTGCGCCGCGTATCTCTTGAGAATCTCTGTCCAACTAATCGATCAGCAAACTCACCCGTAACAAGCAGGCGATCGTTCGAGCCGTTCGACCTCTGAAATCGCGCGTTGCAAACGCAAGAGAGGTTCGACATCGAGCCCCAAGTCCAGATAGCGGTTTGTGCGCCACATCAGCCCGATAATCTGCAGCAGCATGAACACCGCTCATTCTCGCACCACTTGCTCGGAGCGCTCACCTTTTGCGTGTGCATTATAGAAGTCGCTCGATCTCCTCATATCGATCAAACCAATCAAAAAGCTCCGCCCAAGTTCGCTATACAATTCCTCCGCTTTGAATTCCTTGCCCCTATATTTCCTGTTAGAGCGGATCCGCGTCAGGTCCAGCCCCAAGCTCTTCCACCTAAACTGCGATGATTGTAACCGCTCGATATGCGTAACCCAATGACGCGCGATGCGCCTCGCCTGCTCAGTACGGGTAGATAGGTAATCGTCGCGATCGGGCGATTTGCCCAATGGCTCCGAACGTTCGCTTTTGCTGCAGCGAGCCGCCCCCGCGCGGACTTTATGTTCACTTGCCCCCTCCATGCATTGCCCATTTCTTTGCCCTGGCTTCAAGAAAGATCATGCCTCACGCCTATTCTACGCGGATGACCAGGGAAACCTGCCCCTTGTATCTCCCAACTCTGTGTCCGAGACAGATGCAGATGCTCGACTTAAATGACGGAGAAACACCAAGAATGGAGGGAAAGTCGCCATTGCTTCACTAATTTCGTGGAGGGCATTCCAACATGTCCCAGCCAGACAGAATTCAGCGGGCTGATGCGATTGAGATCGATTATTGCACCGCATGGTCCTATTCCAGTCTGCAAGTCGACATGGTGGGCCGGTGTGAAATCTGGCCGCTACCCGAAACCGGTAAAGTTGGGACCGCGTATCACTGCCTGGCGCGTTGATAGAATCTCGCTCTGATTGACGGGGGGTGAAGCGGGTCAATCCGCGCCGCGTAAAGCTCCACAGGAACTACACGGTGGAGGAGGTCGCGATGGTCGTCCAAGCGCACAAGAACACGGTGCGTGGCTGGCTTAAATCGGGGCTAGAGACGGTCGACGATCATCGCCCGACCCTGGTGCTCGGCCGCAAGCTTTCGGCCTTTTTGCATGCTCGGCGCCAGGCGCCAGACAGCGCTGCAAGCCCGGGCAGTTCTATTGCCTGCGCTGCCGTGCTCCTAGGGATCCAGTATCGCGCAGGGCCGATTATGTGCCGATTACGCCGGCCTCGGGCAACCTGAAGGGGACCTGCCCCGATTGCGGCAGCCAGATGTACAGGCGCGTGTCGCTGCACAAGCTGGCCGCGTCAGTTGGCCATCTCGAAGTCCAACTGCCGCTGGCGGAGCAACGTATAGAAGATACTGCCTGCCCCTGCCTAAACAGTGACTTGGTCCAGGAGCCCGAAACCTATGCGAACGCACAGTCCGGAAAATGAGCGCATCAAGCGCGCCTATTTCATCTACCTCAAGGAGGCGCGGCGCCTGAGCGAGCACTCGATCGACGCGGCAGCAGCCGCGCTGAGCAAGTTCGAAGAGTACACCAAATACCGCGACTTCAAAAGATTTCATATCCAGCAGGCCGTGGGATTCAAGCGCAAGCTGTCCGATCAGGTCAGTCAGCGCACAGGCGAGAAGCTCAGCAGCAGCACGCTTTTCGCGAGCCTCAATGCTCTGCGGGCGTTCTTCCACTGGCTCGCCGGCCAACAAGGCTACCGATCACATCTGACCTATGCCGACGCGGACTATTTCGCGCTCTCGGAAAAAGAGAGCCGGATCGCGAAGGCCACGCACGAACGGCCCGTGCCGACGCTCGAGCAGATCCTGCATGTGGTGCAGGAAATGCCGAGCGCGACCGACATCGAACTGCGCAACCGTGCCCTGATCGCCTTCACGCTCCTGACCGGCGCTCGGGACGGCGCCATCGCATCGCTGAAACTGAAGCACGTGGATGTGGAGCAGGGTCGGCTGCTGCAGGATGCGCGGGAGGTGCGCACCAAATTCTCAAAGACCATCACGACGTGGTTTTTCCCCGTCGGTGACGAGGTCCGCCAAATCGTCACGGATTGGGTTGAGTACCTGCGAAAGGACAAGCTGTTCGGCGACAGCGATCCTCTGTTTCCGGCCACGCAGGTGGGGATCAATGAGGATAAGTGCTTTCAGGCCGATGGTTTGGCGCGATTGGGCTGGTCAAACGCAACGCCTATCAGGCGGATCTTCAAGCAGGCGTTCACCGATGCCGGGTTGGCTTATGCCAATCCGCATTCATTTCGCAAGACGTTGGCGCAGCTTGGCGAGCGTGTGTGTCGTACGCCCGAGGAGTTCAAGGCCTGGAGCCAGAACCTGGGCCACGAGCAGGTGCTCACCACCTTTTCGAGCTACGGCCAGGTTGCTCATGACCGGCAGGCTGAGCTGATCCGGGGATTGGGCAGAACTGATAGCCACCCCCTCCAAGGCGAGGCTATCGATCAGGTGATGCGGTTCTTGGAAAACGCAAGGCACCACCCTCACTGATGGAGCAATGTCATGCGTTGGTTGAATGCCCTGACTGGATCGCAGATGACCCAGTGTGCGTGGTGCAGCGGGCCTTGTCAGAGTATTCGGAGATGAGCTTGCACACCATGATCGACGGTCTGGATGAGGTCGTCCGCGAGCAGCTGTGGCAAGTCGGGAGGCCGTTCGACTCTTTGCTGAGTTTGCGATCGCTCCGCCTCCAATTGGTTTGGGGGTGCGTTCGTTGCCGCCCTTGAAAATGCTGCGATACGCATTGCTTGCCAATGGCAATTTTGCGCATTGGACAGACCTGCTGGAACGCACTGCGCGCGAGCCCGGGCGGCCGACGAAAAAGCTCGTCAATGACGAGGGTTTTGCGCGCTTCTACACAATTCCCACGCCTCAACTGCCCGGGATCGCCTGCTCCTGGCGCTGAAGCGCAACCATCCGGAGCACTTTGCGGCAGTCTGTAGACTTGAGTGCTCTCCGCGCGAAGCGGGGATTAGGGCGGGTCTCGTCAAGGTCGGTCGTTGGCACTACGGGGGCGTCTGCGATATCACCGCGGTGGGGGAGCACTGCGCGAACAAGCGCAGGCGCGATTGCTGTGCGAACTCTTCAAGGTGATGGC
>CAWFBJ010000015.1:0-145513 GCA_963814055.1 uncultured Alphaproteobacteria bacterium | reverse complement strand
GCGAGGCGCTTGGTGAGCTGGGCCTTTTCCTGGCGGCAGGTCTCATGAAGCGCCTTGATTAGGACATGCATGGTCAAACCCCTCCAATCAGAAGCATGCGGAGTATATCAGGTTCGGTCCGTTGAAGTGGCCAATGCGGTTTTTTTGCCTAGGGATAAGTTACGTATTTTGGGGGCTTTGTAAATTTCTGAGCGGGCCTGGGGTCGGCGCTAAAGTTGGAAGTGTTTGCGAGCATGATTTTCACGGCATCGACAGGTAATAGGCAACGTCTAAGCTTGACCATGAGCTGAGCGCTACCTGATGGGGCGCTTCCTTATCTCTCCATCTTGCAGCCCAAGCTCATGGACTTCGACTGAGGTCAATCGCGTAAGCGCCGTTATGAGGATGACGCCTTCGAGCTTGCATGCACGCCGTACGGCTTTTTCTGCAGCGTCAGCACTGGGAATCGCGCAGTCCCACAGTTCACCCTCAGTGCTTCGAGGGCGCGGGCGACGGCGCACAGATACGGTCCAACCTTTGGGCATGCGGATCGCTAGGCACTTTGCGCTATGGGCATGGTGATCCATTGCTGGTGTTCGCAGGGGTGGTCAAGTTCACCCGTTGGCTTGGAGTGATACCGCTTTGGTCCACAAGCGGGCCAAGCGATCTCGAAACGAGAACGGGGGGCGCTTTGGGGGCGCATTGGAGTAAACACAACGGAAACGAAACGGAACGATTCGGCTCCAACCAGCACTGAACCACAAGGGTTTTTAGGGAGAGTTGTTTATTCGGGAGCAAGGGGTCGGGAGTTCGAATCTCCCCGCTCCGACCAACATTATCAGTCACTTAGAAACTCTTCTGGAACATCGGCAGTTTGGGTGGAGTTTTCACCACTTGAGGCCGCGATGCGGTCGAGAGGAGACCACGAGTGCCCCCACACGGCATTGAAATCTTTTGATTTTTTCGAGCCCTGCTGACGGCGTTTGTAGCGAACTTTGTAGCGATTGTGAACTGTTAGGTGCTCAGGAGAGGACTTTGAAACCGGGCGGCAGCCGGGCATGGCACCGACCGTATCGTCTCGCCCGTGTCAGTCCCTCAATGTTCTTAAGTTGGCGGAAGGTCAGAGACTGGGGCAACGATGTTTGCTCGCCAGGTGCCGCCGCCAGCAAATGGAGGGTTTAATCGGATAGCCTGCGGTGCGTTGAAACCGGCAAAGTCAGGAATTGCCGGACCACACTGATCCGGAGCCTCCGTCCGGTAGCAGTGGCTCGCAACACGCACAGGAGAACCTAATGGCACCAAAACCGTGGATGTGTGGGGCGGCGGGAGCTTTGACATTGGCAGCGATGATTGGGACCGCACAATCGGCCCCACTCGGAAGCGCAGTGGACCGTTTCGGATCAGCCACTGCGACAGAGAGCAATTTGGAACGAGTTCAGTATCGACTTTGCGTGACGGAGGGCGGTTCGCGGCGATGCCGTAGCGTCGAAATCTATGGTCCCGGCCAACCCGGTTACCAGGCTCAAGGTCCCGGCTATCGAGCACCTGGTCCCGCGTACGGTTATCAGGCGCCGGGTCCCGTGTATGGCTATCAGGCGCCGGGTCCCATGTACGGCTATCAGGCGCCGGGTGCCGTGTACGGTTATGGGCCAGCAGGTTCCGTGTACGGCTATCGACGCTACGTTTTTGGCTATACCGATCCTTACGTTAGTCCCGACGCCTATCCTGCCGGCTCGCCTTCATGGTGGCAAAGCATGGACAAACTTGGTCGTGGTGGGCAAATAGACTAGCGCAACGCTTCGACGATTGTCTTTTGAAAACCAGGCCTTCGGGATTTTCTCGAAGGTCCATGGTTTGCGGCCGTGCTGGAAGAACCCCTAACTAGAAATAGACCTCCGCATCATCGCTTCCACCGCTGTTTCACATCGCATTAGAGCACCCGCTGACGAGGTCCGTCCTGAACGGGGAGTTTCATCTTCGCCGCACAGATAAATTTACCTACAGGCGTAACGACTGTTCCAATTGCTCTTTCAACGGAGCACACTGCTTTGTCGATAGTGAAGCCCCTCACAGGAGGAAAGATCATGTCGCGGTGGCTTGTGCTTTTCGGATGTGCGTTCGCTCTGGCTCTTGCAGCCCCCATGGGTTTGGACGCTGAGGCGAAGGCGAGAGGCAAGACATGCGTCGCCAAGGGCATGGACGGAAAGCAGACCAAGTGGCAGTGCAAGTCGGGGGAGAAGTGCTGTTACAATTCGCTGATGAGTAAAGGTACTTGCAGTACGTCAGCGTGCATGTAGGCGCCTCGCGCAGCGGTCGAAGTTGTACATCAAGTAGTGTTGGCCCGACCGTGTCAGTCGGGAGCAGACCGCTGCGGCCTCCTAGGGATTGACGCTCATAAACGCTCCTGAGGAGCGGCACGCTTGCTTGCCCGCATCTTCATGGGCTGATGTTTCCAGCGAGCCCGCCTTACCGCGAGGCGGCCCCTTCGCCAACGACCACGAAGGGTGCCCAGAAGGCCGGGTGTGCCTCCTGTGGCTCGCCTTTGTCGATCAGCATTAGCATCGAGCGCCGCTGGGCTTCTGCTCGGCCGACCTTTGCATCGCGCGCCATCTCGCGGGCGGCGACCGTAATCAGTTTCACCGTGGCGTCCGAGTAGACTGCCCAATGCGATACCAGCAAGGCCCGCGCCTGTGCGTAGATGAAGGCCCTCGCCAGACCGGATAGCGCCTCTGCACTGGTTGCCGAACCCGCCGCTGTGTTGCACGCGGACAGGATCACCCAGTCCGCGTCGAGATGGAGAGCGGCAATTTCGGACGCAGACAGGTAGCCGTCGTCCTCCTCCGAAGGCTCGCTGGGCGGCGTTAAGATGAGGCCTGGCTCGTGGGCCCCATCAAGCTGACCGGCAAGCACACCGTGGGTTGCCAAGTGGACAATCCGGTATTGAGCCAACTCGCCGCTTGCGCTGAGCCGCTTGAGCTCTCGTTCTGTTGCTCGCGCCCCGAGGCGAATGTCACGGACCTCTGCCTTCAGGTCCTGGGCCACAGCACATAGCTCGTCGGCTGTCTCCGGCAAGGGTTCCTGTCTTTTGATTTGCGAGACGTCAGCTAAGCTCCCTCGCGTTTCAACGCTCACCACACCTCGGCGAGGGCCAACGACCGCCGCCAGCTTCCAGCGTGCCTCCGAGCAACGTTGCTTCTCGCGGGCGAGCGCCGCACTTTCCGCGTAGCGCCCATCGGGCCCATCAAGCAACGGATTTCCAAAGCCGATCATCGACCTTGGCGCGGTACTAGGTTTGGGGAGCAAGGCATTCCGGTTACTGCGATCGCTTCGCTAAACGATCTGTTAGAACCCGAAGCGCTGTCAACGACACTCATACAGGTGGCGCGGTACCACGGCACAGTCGACGACAAGCGGATTATCGAACTCAAGAAATTGGCGCGCAGGCTCCCTCAAGTTCCATTCGATCTTACGGAGAAGAACAAGTCGTTGCTCAGGCAATTGGAGTCCAAGGAAACTCGCGCCAAGCTCCTGTTCCTGCCCGAGCGATTGTTGAATGACGTTGCCACAGCCCCAAAAAAAAGTGGCCGCGTTCGCTTCGTGGATGCTCAGTGTGCAATCGCCCTCGACATCTTGCTGTGCATTCCACTCCGCCCCCAGAACCTGTGTGCTTTGAACTGGAAGCGCCACTTCCAGCACCTGGATGGGTCTCGTGGCCT
Source organism: uncultured Alphaproteobacteria bacterium (assembly GCA_963814055.1). Classification (GTDB taxonomy): domain Bacteria; phylum Pseudomonadota; class Alphaproteobacteria; order Rhizobiales; family Hyphomicrobiaceae; genus AWTP1-13. The sequence goes on along the minus strand of CAWFBJ010000015.1, from coordinate 141,818 downwards.
GCTCTTGCATATCCCCGCTGCAGAAACGAAAAGCAAAAAGAAGGACCTCGACGCGGTGATCCCGTAGGACGTGGCGCGAAGGATCGGCTGGTACCGTCAACATATCTTGCCACGCCTCGGTGGCGATCCGAACGGGGACCTTTTTGTGACACAAGGGGGAGCGCACAAGGATCAAAGGACCCTGACCGGTCATCCGCCGCATCCATCAAATGTACGCCGATGGCGTCTCACCAAGAAACATTGCCAAGACGTTAAATAGTGAAGGCATCTCGGGGCCCTACGGAGCAACCTGGGGCCCTTCCACAATTAACGGCAACTCTGTTCGTGGCACCGGCATCCTGAACAACGAACTCTACATTGGGCGTTTGGTGTGGAACCGGTTGCGCTACTTGAAAGACCCGTCGACGGGAAAACGCCGCTCGAAACTCAATCCAGTTGATGCACACATCGTCAAGGATGTCCCACACCTCAGGATAGTACCGCAAGAACTCTGGGAGGCCGCAAAGGCTCGACAGCGGCTTATGGCGCGCGAAACCCGCCCTGATCGTAAGCATGGCTTTTGGATGCACCAACGCCCGCGTTACCTTCTTTCAGGCCTTATGAAATGCGGCGTCTGTGGTGCGAGCTTTACAAAGTACGGACTGAATCGCTTCGCCTGCGCGGGATTGCGCGATCGAGGTACCTGCACTAACCGGCTAACAGTACGCGGCGGCGAGGTTGAGGATGCTATCCTCGAAGGTCTTAAGACCCGGCTGATGGAGCCCGCGCTGTTTGAGGAATTCTCCCGCGAGTTCGTGGCAGAGGTAAATCGACAGAGAACGACCTCGGCTGCTGCGGCCGATGTCGTTTGCAAGAAAATTGATACTATCGGCCGCCAGATTGTGCGGCTGGTGGATGCAATCGTCGCTGGAGCAGACGCGCTCGCTTTGAACTCTAAGTTGAAAGAGCTTGAGGCCGAGAAACAGCGTTTGACGGAGACGTCGCGCAATCAAGGACATCCCCAGCCCCTCGTCCACCCCAACATGGCGACCATCTATCGCAGGAAGGTAGAGCGCCTCGGCGACGCATTGCGCGATCGGGTGCACGGCAGCGAGGCATTTGAATTGTTGCGCAGCCTTATCGAAGAGGTGCGCCTTGTTCCTGCTGATGGTTCCCTCAACCTAGAGCTGAAGGGGGACCTAGCTGGCATCCTTGCGATTTCCGACAGTACAAAGGCCGCCTGTGAGCCGGCGGCCAGGGCGCTGCAAATCAAGATGGTTGCGGGGACAGGATTTTGGAGGTCCCCCGCGAGCGGAATATTTCAGGTAGCGTCGTGACGCAGTGATCTCCGGTTGGCGGTCGATCTCTACCTCTTTAAGCAGACGATTCGGCGCTTGTCGCGACAAAGGCGCTAAGCGTGTGGCAGGCCATTCGATAAGTTGGCATCTCACCGTTCGCGCAGGCGTCGCGCTGAGATTCCGGGGTGCCGTGGTTGGTGAGCTAGCTAGTCACCACTCAGCGAAACATTCCGGCAGTTGCGCACAGCAGCCCAACGCCGAAGAACACATAAGCGATGACCAGCTAGGTCGTGAACTCATAAACGCGCAACCAGAGGCGGATTGATGCCAGCTGGACGAACGCCAGGTAATTGGCCGCGAGTTTATCGTAGCGAGTTGCGATGCGCAGGCAATGCTTGATCTTGTTGAAGAACCTCTCGATGCGATTGCGCGCACGATAAAGGTGGGCACTGAAGCAAATGGGTTGTCGGCGATTGCGCTTCGGCGGGATGTTGGCCCACGCTCCCTGCTCGTTGACGAATGCCCTGATCCAATCGGCATCGTAGCCTCGGTCCGCGAGCACCATGGTCCGAGGAGATAGGCCACTCAGCAATGTCGAACAGAGCCGGTTGTCGTGCGCTTCGCCAGCCGTGATGCCCAGTCGCAGCGGCAAGCCCTAGCCATCAACGACCACATGCAGCTTGCTCGTAAGACCACCTCGCGAGCGCCCGACGGCCTGATTGCCGTTGTCGGGGATGCATGCAGCATGTTGGTGGACGCGCACCATTGCTCCGTTCTCTGACTTCTGAGAATCATTCGCGTACGTCAGGGTAGCCACGCAGTCCGTGGCCCCCGATAGCTTCCGTTGAAGGTGATGCTGGCGAGCGGCAGCCCAGTGAACAAAGCTGCAATCGACAGGGCAACCGAAGCCAGGACGAAGGCGACAGGCGTGGACCAGTCATAGCCGCCAAGCGCAGCATCATCGGCACGGTCCAGATGTGCGAGCTCGAGGATGGGCGCGTCAGGACGTGAGCTGCCGTTAAGCTGGCATAAGAGGCGTCACTTGCCCTTCGGTGCGTCGGCTGGATTTGTGTTCGCGGATGGACCGCCGCCTCCAACCGTCGGGCTGGGCGGCACGCTCACGTTGGGCGGGTAGATGGCGTAGCCCAATGACCCGATTGCGACCGCGGCAACCATGACAAGGAACAGTCCCGGTGGCCGGACGGGGTCATGGTCGCCTGGCTCGAGCTCGTATTTGTTGTCGTGGTTGAACTTCATGAAGGGCGAACGCGGATAGTGGGCGTTCGTTCCAGTGGCTGTTATGGGTGTGTGAGAGCAAACTTGAGGGACCAAGCAGGCGGCGAAAAAAAGCCGGGGCCTGCAAAAGGTCCCGGCAGAGTTGGATCATGAACGGGTCGATTACACAGAACCTTCCCTGCGGCGTGAGATGGCAGGTGTTCGCTGTGGGCGCATCCCCGGATTGGGGGAGAGTTTTGAATTAACCCACGCGAGGAGATGACGCTGCACGCGTAGCGCGTGGTGCCGCGCAGTATTTCACGCATCTTTTGGGTTGTGGGGCGGTCTCCTGAGTGCGGGCAGGCTGCACGTGAGCGTTGGCGCGGCGCAAGCCGATGCGCTAGACCGGGTTTGAGGTCAGCTTGGAGTTCAATTTCCGTTATCGCCCCGCGTTTATCGGCGCCGGCGGTAGTCTCGGGTTGCAAAATAATCGACGAGTTTGTTTTTCCTACAAGCTGGTCAGGGTGGTCTGGTTGACTAGTGAACCTTTGTCCCAAGGCCTCCGGGCTGACCTTCATCCCTTCAGCGGCCATAACAGTCCAAACAAGAATTTGCTTGCCTTGAAGGCTCGTTCCGCCCTCTCGGATGATACCAACGTATCGTCCTTCCCCGCCGGTTGATGCGGGCTTGAAGCCGCAGCTCAGAGGCCGCGCTTGCCCCTCTCCTGAAACCAGCGTGCAGGTTAGCACTCCGACATTGAATAACGTTTGTTGCGCCGCAACGACTGATGATGCCAGCATGAGGGAGATCAGTCCTAGAAGCTTGAAAGAACGCATCTCGGCCTCCTGCATTCAACAAGCAGCAACGCCCGCTGGCGCGGAAAGTTGCAGCCGGCACGGCGGTTCGTCCGTGAACGCAGGCTACGAGTGGCAGCCTCCGCCCGGCCGGCGGTTGCCGAAGGGGTTCCATGGCTAAGCTCCTAGGTGTTCAGAGCTAAACGCCTCGGGCGACCAAAGTTCATGGCAGTGACGACCGCCGACTTGGCTTCTCGAGCACAACGTCGGTCGCTTTCTTGTCCTCCCTCAACCCAAGAAATGCGGGATGACGCATCTCGCCGTCACTGGTCCACTCGGTGAACTTCACCTCGGCAACCAGCTTCGGCTTCACCCAGGTCGTAGATGCCTCCTCCTTGACCTTTTGCTTGAAGGGCGACGAGTTTGTCCGCAACGAATAGAGCTTTCCATGCAGTTCTTTGAGCATGGCGTGCGAGAAGCCTGTCCCCACGCGTCCAACATGCTTCCAGGCGTTGTTGTCCCGCACCGCCAGCACCAGCGCTCCGAAATAGGGGCGCGTTCGCTTGGGTGGGGTGAACCCGACGACCACGACCTCCTGGCGCCGGACGGTCTTGATCTTCAGCCAGTCCTTGCTGCGGTCGCCCGAGAGGTACTTACTCTGCGCCCGCTTGGCCATGATACCTTCGAGACCGAGCTTCTCGGCTTCCTTGAACAGCCGCTTACCCTTCTCGGGCCAATGCTCGCTGTAGACGATGAGCGGCGACTTGGGCAAAACGGCCTTCAGCCGTTTCTTGCGCTCGACAAGAGGCAACCCGCGCAGATCCTCGCCGCCAAGGAACATGATGTCGAACGCGCAGTAATGGAGATTGGCGGAAGTATTGAGTGCGTTCTGCAAAAGCTGAAACCGTGACACGCCGCGCGCATCGAGCGCGACGAGCTCGCCATCGATGACAGCGTCCTTCTTCACTTTCTCCAACGCCGTCGCAATTGGCTTGTAGTTGTCGCTGACGATCAGGCCGCTGCGCGAATAGAGCGTCACGGATCCCTTTTCGATCTCCGCCACCAACCGAAAACCGTCCCATTTCGTCTCGAACACCCAGTCCTTGTTGTCGAACGGTGCGTCGATCAACGTCGCCAGCATGGGCTGCAAACGCTTCGCGACTTTAGACGGGCGCGCCATCGGGTTAGATCTCGGCCGGGGTCAGCTGCCATCACGCGACCCCAAGTTGAAGACTGACCTATCGTGAACTCCGCTTAAGGCGATAGCTTGAGCGGAACGAACTTCGAGCACCGAATACCAAATCTGCTGTGTGAGCACATCACTAAGGTGATTTCCCGCGCAGAAATACCAACAACACCTGATGGACGGCTCAGATCAATCCCGTAGCGATGTTGGCTGCAACATGGGGGAGCACTGAAGCCAATTCAGCCATCGGTCGAGCGTACCGTCACGGGCTTGCTGTGATGTCCTGAATTGGCTGTGTCTGCCCCCGGTGATCACGGGAATCCAATAGCCGCAACGTGTTTTGTCCTCCGCCTGATCGCATTGCGATCCCGCGAGCGTCGCAGTCGACTGGGCCACGGAACGTAGGCGCTTCCAACCCGATCTTTGCCGGAAGGGGCCACATGCAACAAACCCAACCTTATCTGCGGAAGATCGACATCGTCGTTGATACGGGTGCTTGGCCGGCTCCGCTCAAGACGGCTGCGCTCGCTCTAGCTGTCGCCTGCGCTTACTTTCTGGCGGCGCGACTGAGCCTCGCCTTGCTCACTCCCAGCGATGGCGTCGCCGTGTTTTGGCCGGCCGCAGGGATCTCCGCCGGCCTGTTGATCGCGCTCGGCCCCACATCGCGGTTGCCTGTCGCGTTCGGCGTCATGATCGCCACTGTCGGGGCTAATCTGCTAGGCGACCGCAACGTCGCCAGCGCAGTCGTCTTTGCGCTGTGCAATTTGGGGGAAGCCATGCTCCTGGCGTGGCTGATCGAACGTTACCTCGGTGAGGATTTCCGATTTGATAGCGTGCGTCGTGTGCTTGGCTTCTTTCTAGCCACCGGACTAGCAGTCGCGATCTCGGGGATCGGTGGGACGACCGGCTTCGTCCTGTTCCACGGCTCCGAGGTCACGATCCTGACCACGTGGCTGAACTGGTTCGCATCCGACGGCATAGGGATCGTCGCGGTAGCGCCACTCGTGATCGGGTTCATTCGCGCCCTGCACGACCTGCCGGACGCCCGGAAGCTGGCTGAAGGGCTGTTGATCCTTGCTGTGCTTGCGGTGGCCGGCACAATTGGCTTCGGTTTCTCAATGGAGTATTGGTTCACCATCTTGCCTCTCGCGCTGCTATTGCCCCTGCTGATTTGGCCTGCCGCCCGATGTCCGGTGGTATTCGCTGCAGCTGGAGCCTCCATTCTTGCTTTGATTATTGTGTGGACGATCACATTTGGCATTGGCCGCCTGGGTGACCCGAGTGTGCCTCTCTCCAATCGAGTACATGCCGCACAAGCTGCAGTGCTGGGCATAAGCGTCTGTGCGCTGGTTCTGTCGGCACTATTCGAGCAAAGACGAGGCCACGAGGCAGCGCTCAGAGAAGCCAATGACTGGCTGGAGCTGGCACTATCGGGAGCCCAGTTGGGGGCGTTCGTTTTGGACCTGCACTCTGGTCGAATCGAATGTGACGCGCGCGCCGCCTTTCTGCATGGGCACTGCAAAATGCCCGAGAACACACGCAAAGGACGGCGATTTATTCATCGCGACGATCTGGACCGGATCGACGCTGCGTTCGCCGAGGCGCAACGCACCAATGGCGTCTGGAACGTTGAATACAGAGTGATCTATCCGCCGGGCCATCGGTTCGCAGGTGAGGTACGCTGGATAGCGCTGGACGGCTCGATCGTGCCTGCTCAAGGGGGTAAGCCGGCGAGGATGCTTGGCGCCGCTCGCGACATAACAGAGCGCAAGAGCGCCGAGCAAACATTGCGCAACCAAGAAGCGGCTTTTCGCCGCCTACTTGAAGCCCTGCCTGCTGCCATCCACACGACGGATACAACCGGTCGCATCATGTTTTGCAACAAGGCGGCCGTTGATCTGTGGGGCGCGACGCCAGAACTTGGCAAGGACAAGTGTTCCGACCTTGCGTCGCTGTATTACCCCGATGGTGGTTTGATACCCATTGACCAATGCCCCACCAAGGCCTGCCTGACCGCAGGTCGGGCCGTCGAAGGGAAAGAAAGCATCCTCGAACGGCGCGACGGTAGGCGCATCCCCATCATCCCCTATCCGGCACCTTTGACGGATGAGCACGGCCAGGTTGTCGGCGTCGTCAGCGTGAAGATCGACATCACCGAGCGCAAGCGTGCGGAAGCGGTACTGGCCGAGCGCGATGCGCAGCTTGCGCTGGCGGGAAGAGCGGGCCTCGTTGGCTGCTTCGCCTATGATACCGACACAGAGATTATGCAGATTTCTGAGGGCTATGCGGTTATCCACGGCTTTCCCGAAGGGACGGCCAAGGTCGCACGCAGCAAATGCCTGGCCAGGGTACACCCCGAGGATCGAGCGCGGGTAGGGCAGCTGCGAAGCGACACTTTCAGCAGTCGTTCACGCGAATATACCGTTGAGTATCGGATTTCTCGTCATGGCAACGAAACGCGATGGGTCGAGACACGCTGCTTCATTGAATATGACAGCGTAGGGCATCCGCAGCGGGTAGTCGGCGTCACCATCGACATCACTGAGCGCAAGGGCACCGGCGCAGCTTTGGCTGAGCGGAACGCCCAGTTTGCATTGGCAAGCAAAGTCGCCTTGGTTGGCTGTCACACGTATGACTATGTCACAGGAATCACGACGCTGTCGCCCGGCACTGCCGCCATCTATGGCTTGCCTGAGGACACCGCGGAGTTGTCGCTTACTGAAAGTCGGGCGCTTATTCATCCAGACGACTTAAGGCGCCTGGAGGAAGAATTTCGGACGAGCGGTTGGAAAGCAACGCAGCGAGATCGTCTCGGAGTTCAGAATTGCCCGGGCGAATGACTGCGAGAACAGGTGGATCGAGACGCGCAACGTTATTTCCTACGACGATGCCGCGCGCCCTTTGCGCATGACCGGCGTCAGCATCGATGTCAGTGAGCGCAAACAATCGGAGAACCACAAGGCTCTTCTGATAGCCGAGCTCGACCACCGAGTGAAGAATGCATTGGCATGCGTCATGGCGATTGCGCAGCATGCAAGCGTCGGGAGCAGAACCACGGACGAGTTTCTTTCGGCGCTCTACGGCCGGATCCAGTCGCTCGCCAATGCTCATGCACTCTTGAGCAAGAGCCACTGGCAAGGCGTCGATGTGGCTGAACTCGTTCGAACAGAGCTCGCGCCTTGCGGGGATGACGGCAATACCGTCATCGAAGGCCCTGAGCTGGGTCTAACGCACGATGCTGCTCCGACGGTGGCTATGGTTCTTCACGAATTGGCCACCAACGCAGCCAAATATGGTGCCCTTTCCAACCGCGTCGGTCAGGTTGCCGTGCGTTGGCGACGGCAGTCGAATGGAGCAGGGCTTCCCGGGCTAATCCTTGAGTGGCGAGAAACGGGTGGTCCACCCCCGGGACCAGCAGGCGCGTCCGGCTACGGCACGGGCGTCATACGTGACCTCATACCCTACGAGCTAGGTGGGACGGTTGACTACGTGCATGCTTCCACTGGTGTCCGCTGCAGATTGAAGGTACCGGCCAAATGGCTGACCAACGCCATTCGCCAGCAACCCGGCTGTGGAACTGGCCCAGATCGCCGGCCGACGTGATCTCCCGCCGTTCTGAAGGCGAGTGACCAGTTAGGTGATGCCGTCCCGACCATCATCGCTTCGCCCGGTTCAGTAAGTCCCTGTTCAGATCGTGTAGCGCCGGGCCGATCTCCGTTCCGGTTGAGCTACCCCGCCGCTATCCGGCCGATAGGGCAGAATTTTCCGGGCTACCTTCCTCGGCACACTACTTGCGAACACCGATTGTCACCCAGTATTCCCTGGGCACACAGATGCCGAGTTCGGTCGGAAAGCCATCGTGAAATGCGATAAAATCGCGACGCAGTTCCGCGCGACGAGAATCATCGAGATTCGCAGCTAAGGATTTGGTCGGGCCATAGCCGGTCGAGAACATGGTCCAGGCGGCCTCGCCGTTCGGTTCGCGGTAGTACGAGACGCCCTTCTCGAACTTGAGATCGAAGTCGCGGCCCAACAGCTCCTTTATGCGCTCGGTCCGTCCCCATTCGAACGGTGAGGGCGGTGCGGGGCTTGGCGGTGGCGGCATATACGGTTTCATAACCTGGAACATCTTGAAGAGGTTGCTGTCCGAAAGCCAGGTGGACAAAGCGATGCGACCTCCCTTTCGGCAAACGCGAGCGAGTTCGGACGCCGCAGCCTCCGGGCGGCTCGCGAACATGACACCGCAGGTTGAGATGACCGCGTCGAAGTCGCCATCGGCGAACGGCAACTTTTCCGCATCGCCGATCTTGTATTCGATGTCGATCCCCTCAGCCGCAGCACGCGCCTTCGCTGCCGCCACGAGGTCGGAAGCAATATCGACGCCGACAACCTTGGCACCGCGGCGTGCGACGGCCCGGGAAGTCCAGCCAGTCCCAGTGGCAAGATCCAGAATGCGCTCGCCTTCTCTCGGTGCGAGACGCAGGACGCAATGCTCGATTGAATCTGCGATGCCGCGACTAATGGCGTCGTATGCGCTCCCGCCCGAACTCCAGACGGACGCCGGCTTCTGGTTATGCGTTTGGATCGTCTCGTCCATCGCCTGATCCTCTCCTACCTACGTGCATTCACTCTTATCGGCTGCCTACGTCACCGACGCGGTCTGGATCGGCAACCCGGCTGCCTTCCACTCGGGAAGGCCCTCCTCCAGTCGGCGCGCCTTGAAGCCAAGTTTGCGGAGTTGGGCGACCGCCTCAAACGACAAGACGCAATAGGGGCCGCGGCAGTAGGCGATGATCTCCGTGCTGCGATCGAGCTTTTTCAACTGCCTCTTCAATTCACTGAGCGGAATGTTGCGCGCGCCGGGTACGTGTCCGAGTGCAAACTCATCTTCGGGGCGGACGTCGATCAGTGTGACCAGGCCCTTCCTCATCCGTTGCGTGAGTTGGGAGCGGGATACCGGTTCAAGACCTCCACGTACACCGACATTTTAGGCGCAACGCTATGCGGCGCGGTTGGTTCCGGCTGAATTGGCAATCATTGTTTACCTGGTGGCAGGGTCGTCCGCGGCGCCAAGCGACAAGGGTTTTCGAGTTACGATCGCCGCATGGCAACAGGCACTCAGCGTGGTCGGCCTGCGATGGCTTTTCCAGTAAGTCGCGAAACGCTTCGTCGGTGAGGATGTCCAACGGCAGGCGCTTCCCGGGTTTATCCGGAGTGCTTTGCCTGCCGGCAGCTGGCATGGGTTCCAATCGGCAACCATCCGAAAGGAATGACCATGCGAACACAAGCAATTTCCATGGTGGTCGCAGCGCCGCTGCTGGCCCTAGGAACACCACAGGCGGTCGCCTACACAACGCCGTACTACGACGGTGGCATCACCCGTCCCATCCTCGTCCGGAACCACGGGTATCCCGGCGTGCGCAGCCGTCCTGTCGCCGCTGCCGCAGTAGTGCGCCGGAACTACGGATATGGAGGAAGAGCTGTCGTGCCCCGCGTTGGGTCGGGCGCCCGCATCGGCCGCACTGGCCCGGGCAACAGAGGTCTAGGGAGATAGACGTAACGGTGTGCTGGGAGGGACGTTGGCGCCTAGGACCGCCCAGCACCATCGCGACGGTCTACACACTTAGGCGGGATGTGGAAGACGTGGGCTTCGGAAGCGGCAGGGCCTGGCAACTGGTCCTCATGACCTGGGGGGCTTCGGCTCGAGAAGGGGCGACCGTCCAGGCCGGCAACAAACGTCCGGTACAGCCATTCAGACCGACCCACTCTGGCGCGACAGCTTCTGCCAACTCGCGCTATTTTTCAGGATGCTCCAACCCAGATCTGATCTGCTCGGCAGATATCATGAGCTCCACATGATCACCCTTGTGGGTGAACATTTCGCATCGAGCGCTCGCAAGAGGCGTGCGCGAGGCCCTTCTTATAACAACGCCGGCGGAACCAGGCCCATGCGCAAACCTTCGAATGTGATCGACCGATCACCCATTCGCCTTCTGCACCGCGCCAGCCAGGGAGTGACAGACCTGTTCATGGTTGAGATCGGCGATAATGACCTCACTCAGCGCCAGCTCACGGTGCTGATCACTGTTGCACACAACGAGGGCTGCAATCAGTCAGAGCTGGTCAACCTGACTGGAATTGACCGCTCGACACTCGCAGACATCGTGAAGCGTATGCAGCGCAAGGGCCTGCTGCGGCGGCGCCGCACGAGCCAGGACGCCCGCGCCTATGCGGTAAGGCTGACCACTGAGGGCCAACAGTTGGTGCAGACGGCAGAGCCCCTCGGAAAGCGGATCGATGCCTGCGTACTCGAAGCGTTGCCGACGCGCCGCCGAGATGAGTTCGTGGAGGCGCTGCAGTTGATAGTCGACAAGCTCACGAGATAGGCGCAGTTCCCGTTACTCGGGGTTCATGCCGGCCGTGCGAATGACTTTGATCCACTTGGCAGTCTCGCCAGCGATCATCTTCTCGAAATCAGCGGCCGAGCCAGGCAGCGTCGTCGCGCCGAGACCGGCAAGGCGCGTCTTGATCCGGGGCTCCGCCGCATTTACGACGGTATTCAGCCTCGCGATGATGTCCGCTGACGTGTTCTTCGGAGCATCGCCTATAACCTTGCCGCAACCGGCATTGTCCCAAGTGCCAGTGGACGGGCGCGCAGGGGTGGCTCGAAGAGCGCGAGGCCGAGCTGTTGCCGGTTCCTTACGCCCCATCGCCAAGGTCTGCGGCCTGCTCTTTACGACCGCGGCGGAGACGCTGACCACCCTCGCTGCCATACAAAACATCCTGGCGCTGATATCAGTGTGGGTTGGACTGTGGACTGGTCGGCTCCCGATGGCCTGGTCGCGATACGAACGCGAAGACCTTGATGCTAGGCTCTCGGGCACTGGCCCAGACAGTCTCACGGCGCGTTCGGTGTCGCCCGATGCACTCCGCGGCCATGAGATGGGGCTCCACGCCATCCTCGTCCGGGTTTTTGCGGATGGTGCAACATACCGTCCACTGCTTGGATGAGCTGAACGGATTGGCGGTGACTAATGCTGTGGGTTGTTGTCGCGCTCTGTCTGATCCTCTTCGGCGCCGGGATCGGTGTCATCGGGCTATCCCTCAACATGTTAGGCTATGCAATCGTTGGTGGGACCATGGTACTGGCGGGCATAATTCAGCTGGTGTCCATTCGTCGAAATAGTCGCTATCGGGGGGCAATGCGGCCTTGAACGAGTGCCCGAATGCAGAACTCTTCGCGGATCTCATCAAGATAGTGGGACGCGCAGCCACGAGGTCCTGCGAAGTGCAGGAGCAAGGGCCGTCGAAATCGCCGTCAAGGTGCGCCACCCTGACCGAGTTGCGGAGTTTGCCTCGCGCCGCATCGAAATGGCAGCGACCGGTCGATTCGTGACGACGTCTCCGCAGTCAGTGCTCCTGCTTCACCTTGATCCGACCGTGGCGCTCACCGGCTGCCGGTGACGCGCGCAGCGACCCCGTCACTGGCAATGAAGAACGAAATGCAGATGCTCCACCGGCGGGATGCTATCGATACTGCATACGTTTCGACCGGCACCTTGCCGCCTTCTGAGCTGGTGGCCAATCTGGTCGCCGAGGCGCACAAACGTTTCCAGTCGAACGCCGAAGGCAGAAACTCCGACATCTATCCGGCGCTAGCCAGAGTGCCCAGTGAACTCTTCGGGGTCTGCGTGGTCGCAACCGACGGCAGGATCGCGGGGTCGGGAGACACCGACTACGAGTTCGCTGTCATGAGCGTCTCAAAGCCATTCGTGTTCGCATTGGTCTGTCAGGAGATCGGCCCTACCGAAGCTCGCGAGAAGCTCGGAGCCAACAGTACCGGACTGCCCTTCAATTCCCTCGCTGCCGTTGAGCGGAGCGAGGACGGGCGGACAAACCCGATGGTGAATGCGGGTGCCATCGCGACCACCAGCCTCGTTCCAGGCGTCGCGGGAGCGCGGTGGGGTTTCATCCATGAAGGCTTGAGCCGCTTCGCTGGGCGCACGCTGCCTCTGAATGAGGAGGTCTATGCGTCGGCCAGCGAAACCAATTTCCGAAACCGGAGCATTGCCACGCTGCTGCAGAGCTGCAACCGGATCTATTGCGATCCGGCGGAAGCGACCGATCTGTACACCCGGCAGTGCTCGCTCAACGTCAGCGCCAAAGACTTGGCGGTCATGGGTGCCACCCTCGCCGATGGCGGCGTCAATCCGCTCACCAAGGAGCGGGTCGTTGACCCAACGGTCTGCCACCACGCGCTGGCCGTCATGGCAACCGCAGGGTTGTATGAGACTTCCGGCGATTGGCTCTACGACATCGGCCTGCCGGGCAAAAGCGGCATTGGCGGTGGGATCGTGACGGTGTCGCCGGGCAAGGGTGGATTGGGCACCTTCGCTCCACCGCTCGACCGTACCGGCAACAGCGTCAAGGGTCAGCTCGTAGCAAGGTTCCTGTCCCAGCGTTTGGGGATGGATTTGTTCGTCTCGAAACCCGTGGGCTGAACGCCCCCTCCAACGCCAAGAGCGGCCTGCTCGACACCTTCCGATTTGAAGTGCAGCTGCGCGGAAGCCCGTACGGAATGGCGTCAGCCCGGCGGTCGCGAAGCTATCATGGAGCGCTTTCGTTTGACCCACTGATAGCGGTGCGGCCGAATAGTCACCCGACGGCTGGCACCTATATTGCTTCGGAGGTTGCGATAGGAATCCTGCAGCTAAGCCACTCATCGGTGGGGTTCGGTATGACACAAAGAGTGAGCGACGGTCTTTCTCATTTGGGTGAGCATCCGTCTCGGATGGTCGCTAAGAAAAAGATGAGCGTTGTACTGGTCACCCTTACGGGCTCATGAGAGCCAATCACGCGCCTTTGATTGCCTTCCACTCGAAGAAATTGTGCACCGGCACGATGCAGCGTCTTTGCCTATACGCGCTGCGGAACGTCGACGGGGCAGCACGCTTGCGCTCGGCCTCTCGCAGAGCTGCTGCGCCTGGGATGCCAGGTATCAGCTTTCGCGTTGTAAGCACGCTCGTTGATAGATTGTGGCGTGAGTTGCGCATTTGATTGTCTGGAGTAAGCTACGCGATGCTAGTCGTGAGCAATATGGTCATCATTGCAGGCATCCTGCTGGCATTTTTAGGCGCGACATGGGTAGCAACGTGCCTTCTGATCTATCTATTGGGTGGCATGTCCGTTGGTATCGTCGTCGTGACATGGGCGATGGTGACTGCCTCTGTCATACTTTTTGCTCGCTTGCTTTCAGCCTTATTTTGAATGCCACGCACGCCATCTGAGGGCGCGCCAAGAAGGCCACCAAAGTAAACGCGTTCACCGTCAGTCGTGCTGTTCAGCCGACGGCCTATTAAAAAGCCGCGGCGCCGATCCTGCGTTCGTCTGGTTTCTGGAAGCGAAGCCGAAAAGCAGGGACCGCTCTCGGGGCAGTAGAACGTTTTGCGGGTTTTTGTTTCCTTGGAGAGCCATAGCTACTCGCACTTCCTATGAACACGATACCGGCTAGTAACCCAACTGGCAGGCCATGGCGCAATCGGGGTTTTCCCGGATACATTAGTGCCCGCCAAACACGAGAGTTTGAATGGGTAACACCAACGCTTGAAGGCGCAGGATCAAAGCGTTTACGAGCGCGAGAGCATCCACAACGTGGAGAGTTGTGCGTTTGAAGAAGCCAGTTTCTTTGGAAACGATCGTGGCGTGATTGTTCGAGTAGGCGTTCGCGATGCAACTGCTACCCGCCATTACACCCTCTAGGCCACCTTTGTAGAGAGGTTCGAGAGACACGAGAAGGGTCCCCGGTTTCGTCACTTGCTGCGCGTCGATTAATTGTTCGCCGCCGCGAAATTGACCGGCGGCCACGTAGTCCTGCACTTCGGTGACCACCATCGGGATAATGGTCCAGGGCTTAGAAGCGCACGTAACCTCGGCAATCATACCAATCTTCATCACCTGCGCTTCGATCTGTCCAAAGCCAGCGTGCAGAATGCTCTGGCCAGCGCCCGATGGGATCAAGACCCCACCTGGTCGCGTGTTCGGATTGACTATGTCTCCGGCCCGCAGCGCAAATTGTTCCACGCGCCCGTCTACGCCGGCCCGGACGACCATCTTGCGCAATTCAACTTCGGCCTCTGCGAGTGTCGCTTCGGCACTCTTCTTCTGAGCTGGTAGTAGCGTGGCAATCCGCACCTCGGCTTGCTGTTTTGCAGCCGTGGCGGCGGCGATAGCACCCTTGCGACCTTCCAGAGTAACCTGAAGTTTCTCTATGTCTCGGAATGCAACGTTACCGGAATTGCGCCGTTGCAGCTCTTGTTTGGTTTCGAGTTCGTCTACGGTCTGCTGGTAGGAGCTCTTCGTCTGCTGAATTTGGCCCTCAGTCTTGAGTACGTCGGATTGCGCCACCATAATTTCTGCGTCGGTTTCAGCAATTTTCCGGCGCGCACTCTCCGCGGCGGCCTCCTGCGTCGAGCTATCCAGCCTGAAGATTGGCGCTCCTTTAACGATTGGGCCGCTTGCGCCAATGTAGACTTCGGCAACGCGACCACGGATCTCCGGGGAATCGGAACGGTGCGAAAAAATAACGTCACGTTGTGCGTGGATGGGTGGTTGTAAAAAATCACCGTAATTAAGCCCACAGCGAGAATCACGCAGCTCGTGATCCCCCACCTCAGCTCGAACCACACCGAGAAAAGTGTAATCTCCTTGCCCAGTCGCTTTCCCTGAGCATACCTACGATAGAGATAGTCCGGAACAATTGTCAGAAGGGAGCAGAACAAGAGTTCAAACATGGCTGAGCTCTAGCGCAGGATCAGGCCTTCGAATCCACGTTCGAGGCCCTGGTTTATGTGAGGCTTTCGCTTCTCGCACCGCGCTGCAATCAGGTGAAACCCGCATTCCGACACGCTTGCCCTCCCGCCTGATCGTCGTACGGAAACTGGTCCGCCATAGATTCTGCAAGTGCAGCGTACCAAGAAGGTGGAGCAGGTCACTCCCGATTGGGACACGACGCTTACTCGCGAGTAGTCCACAGGCGGGTTATTTGGCGTTGCGGGGTGTACCGCCCTTTTGCTTAGGTGCGCCGATGCGGTACGCCCTTCTCATCGCCGGACTTTTGGTTTGCCTTGCCGGGTGCACCCCGAACAAGGTGGACACCTTGCCGCCTGACAATGTGATAAATCCGCGGGGCAACTGAGCGGCTTTTACCGCTCTTGCTCCTGGTTGCGCCATGCGACCACCCCACCAGGATGAGACACGGCGCCTCCATTTCAGTCAGGGCGGCTACCACGGCATTCCTTTCGCGCGTCAAACGAGTTCGAGAAGCGGCTCCAGGTTAGCGGCACCAAAGTCCGGCCGCGCGTCGTCCACTGGCTGTAGCCCCATGCGATTGTGCCAGAAGACGGGCATCCCGGCGCCCTTTGCACCCGGCACGTCCGCCGCAGAGCCCGCAACGAACAGGGTACGCTCGGGATTGGTTCCCAGCATCTTAAGCACGGCATCATAAGGTTCCGGGCGCGGCTTATAGAAACCCGCGCTTTCTGCCGTCACAAACGCCGCAAACCGTCCCTGCAGCTGCCCCCAAGGTGCGCGAGCAGTTCGTGACGACGCCGAGCGGAACCCGGTCGGCAAGCGCTGCCAGTACCTGGCGTGTTTCTGGCCACGGCGGCAGGGTGTTCCATTCGGCAAACAGGGTACTCGCGCAAGAAGCATCGACGCGGGCCAGCGCGGCGGCCTGCCGGACGATGTCTTCATAGGGGCGGTACAGTCCGGCGGTGTAGGTCAGTTGCAGATAAGCGCGCCGCCACCTGAGGCCATCGGTGGCCGATCCCGCAGCGCGATTCCACAGTGTCCACGAGTTGATAAGCGCCGTGAGGAGATCGAACACCACTGCATCAAAGCGGCGTGGGCCATTCACCGAAGATGCCTTTCCCAAAGCCTGCGAACGGTAAAGGTCCTCCCTCGTTCCTTGTTTTACCGAAACGCCATCCTAAAATGCGGCGGCAAGGATGCGCCAAGCGTCGTCAGTTCATTTTCATCGAGCCCCCAAACTAGCAGGGCGCACGCGAAGGGAGCGGGATCCGGCGCACCTCCGAAATGTAATCTACCATCCAGGGCGAAAATGGCGGCTCCAAACTCAACTATCGCACGCCAGTATTTTGTACCTGGTCGATTTGGAATGAGCATCACAATCCGCTTGGCACGGTCGGCTTTGTGTTCGTTGATTGCCTTGTTGACCCACGGCGCCAAACGTTCGTAGGGCGGATTGCACCACACGAAGTCCCCATCCCATCCCAGCACGAGGCCATTGTCTTGCACCGTGAACCAACGACGACAAGGCACGCTGGGCACCTCGGGAGAAGCGGGGTCTAGGTCGAACTGCTGAATGCCAAGACCAGCAAGGACAGCCGCAGTGAACTCAGGAGGCGTGGTCCAAGTCTTCGGGCCTTCGGATCGATTGGGCGGCGCCTTCAGGACCCACCACTCGTCGGGAGATGGCGGTAGAAACTTTGCGCATGCCGCTACCTGCTCAGCGTCGATCCGAAGGGACTCGAACGAAACCGGCACGGCGCTCCAATAAGCAGAACTACCCCTCATTCCATGCTCCCCCATCATGACTCAGTATACCATGAGTTGCGTGTCGGCTTTTCGATGGAGCCCTGTCGCAAATCGAGACAGCGGCTAGGTCGCCGTGTCTGTCTCACCTTCGGGGGACGGACCTTGTCGCCCACTTGCTCCGCGCGCGCCGAACCGGTCGTGCAAGGGCGCGCGCGCAGTGAACCTGACTTAGATTTACTGATTTAAAGGTGAGACAAGGTGAGACAAGTTGGTGGTCTCCTCCTCGCTACTGCCGGCGATGCGCAATCACGCATCTTTATTGCCCCTGCTAAGACACGTGCGGCGGCTCACTTCTGACCGTCCTGGTATCCGTCCATCTGTTGAATGGCAGTGTCGCAATTGGCGACAGCGCGCTTGCCTTTAACGCAGCGGCGCGGTGCCATCGTGACGCCAAGTGCGATCCGGTAGTTGTGGCGGAAGTCGAACACAGCCAAGTAGCGATGCCGATGCATTTTTCGGCGCAATGCTCAATCGCCGCTTTTCGGAGCCCTCTGGCCCCGGTGTACGGGTACATCGGCGGCGTCGGAGGCAGTTGCGGGCAGTACAAATATCCAAGGATGGTCGCTGCGCCGATGCGCGCATCAATCCTCCGAGTTTGAGATGACGAGCTTGGTTGACAGTTTCGCGGCGGTCCTTCCAGCACCCCAGCCGTCGCACGCACGCCGGCGAGGCACGCGTTTCGTGCCCGACGAACCTGGATGCGATAGGCGTCACGCTTATTGCGGACGCCGGCGGGGGCAGCCAGGCATTCTTGGCGGGTGAAGCAGACGGCGAGTAGAAGCAGCAACGATGTCTGCTTCTGGACCCAAGTCAAACTTTTGAAGGTGCTCAGAACCGAACAGTGAGCCCTGCAAATGGGCCATGCTGGAGGACGTCGTACTCGTATCTCGTGACTCCGGAACCTCGTTCGTAGTCCACGCTCAAGAGCCTGTATCCAAGTACCCCGTTGTAGCTGAAGCCACGGTGATTCCCGATGTCCCAGCTGTACGCGCCGATGGCGTTCCACGAGAACTCGCTGCCAGCACCGAACCCGCCAATATCGGCACGTAACACAAGGTCCTGCCCAGGCGCCAGATTGTGGCGTAGCCGCACACCGACGATTGGATCGACCCAGTCGACAGAACCTGAACGAGCGATTGCCCGTCCTCCTGTCAAAGCTAGGCCGGTCGTGTTCAAGGTACCTGACAACGCCAGGTTAGCATCCAGCTCTTGTCGCCAATATCGAGCACCGGCCAGCAGATCGATGGCCGTATGAGACCAGGTGGCGACCTGGTACGTGCCGCCGACCTCGATGATCGTCAGTGACAAGTCGGCGCCGAGTGCTGCGTCTACCGCAAGTCCGCCCAGCGACCTCGTTCGGGTGACGTCGACTCCAAGCTTCGCAAAGACAATGTCGTTGTAAAATGAAAACGACCCTCTGCGCGCTTCGATATAGCTCATCCAAGGAATCGCATCGAGGTTTTCAAGAACTTCGATTGGAGTGACATTGATGTCCGCACGCCGCCCTTTGACCGTGGCGTTACCGTCCAGAAAGGGAAGCCACGCATAAGGCGTGGCGCTCACAGTCCACCCTGTCGGGGGTGCGGGCATTGGGGGAGAGCCAGCGCCAAGGTCTGCGCCCACCGCCTCGGCGGTTGCGAGCAGCGTCAGCAAGCTGGCAAGCGCCGTCGCTTGGCGAAAGCTCATTGATCACTCCGGTGCCGTTGGATACGCGCAGATGAGTTGGGTACAGATCGTCCCTACGCAAAACTGTGATTCGCATCAAATCACAACATAAGAGGATGCATCTGCGTCAGCCGAAGAGCGCAACACGTTGCTGTGGGGCAACGCAGGGGGCCACAAGTCGCAGACCGCGGGTCCCCTGGAAACGCGCCGAACATGAAGCCGTCATGCAATCCGTGGGTCGTGGGTTAGGAGCAGCTTTGCGGGCACTCACAGCGATGGGCAAGGGTTTCCACTGATCTTGAGTGTCCCGAAGAGCTGGCACAATCGCGCCCGATCGGAGATCCCTGCGATGGCGAAGCAACCCCAGCCTGAGACGCCAAGCGAGAAGCGTCAAGGTGACGTCACGAGCTTGGACCGCCGGGGCTTGCTGCTATGCGGAAGCTCGCTTTTAGCTGCGCCAGCTTTGTTGGGACTTGCAGCGCACGCGCGTGCTCAACCAAAGTCGGCATCCGCCGCCGCTTCCAGCGAGAAACCCAACATCCTCTTCATTCTCGCCGACAACGTTGGCTACGGTGACATCGGCGCCTATGGTGGTGGCGAACTGCGCGGCGCGCCGACGCCACGCATTGATCAGCTTGCCGCAGAAAGTCTCAGGTTGACGCAATTCCTGGTCGAGCCGGGATGCTCGCCGTCGCGTGCAGCGTTCATGACCGGGCGCTATTCCATCCGCTCTGGGCTGTCGCTCGTCGCAGTAGCAGGAAGTCCCGTCTCCCTCCCCGCAACAGAAATCACCATGGCAGAGATGCTGCGCGACGCCGGCTACGCCACCGCCATGTTCGGCAAGTGGCATCTCGGATCCGAACCTCAGAGCCAACCGCAGAACAAGGGATTTGACGAATTCTACGGCATCCCGCCCGGCGATACATGGGACGCATTCCTGATGATCGACCAGGCCCGTCTGACAAAATCGCTTGAGATTCCGCTCGACAAAGGACCCCATATTGTCGAAGCCAAACGGGGCGAGCTGCTTAAAGCGGTCAAGCCCTACACTGCAGAGGTGCGACGCGACATCGACTGGGATCTCGTAGATCGCGGCATCGATTTCATCAACCGCCAGAAGGCGGCTGGCAAGCCATTCTTCCTATATCTGCCAATCTCCCGTACGCACTTTCCGAACCTCCCATCGAAGCGCTTCCAGGGAATATCGCGCATAGGCCAATTCGGCGATTCGCTTATGGAGGGAGATGCTATCGTCGGCCGAATGCTTGATGCGCTGCAGGAACTCGGGCTCGAACAGGACACCATCGTCGTGTTCGCTTCCGACAACGGGCCCCAGGGCGAGGTGGTCCGCCAATTCGGCGGCGATATGCCGGACATGGGGTCGCCTGGGCCCTTCCGCGGCGAACTCGGCGACGTCAGCGAAGGCTCCATACGCACCGCAGCGCTGATCCGCTGGCCGGGTCGGATTGCGCCGCGATCATCGTATGCGATGTTCTCGATCATGGATTTTTTACCGACGCTCGCTCGGCTGGCGGGGGGCAAGGTGCCGGACGATCGCCCGATCGACGGCGTCGATCAAACCGACCTGCTGCTTGGCAACAGCAGCACAGGGGGGCGTGACGCGTTGCTGACCTTCGTGGGCCCAGATCTCGTTGCCGTGCGCTGGAAGCAGTTCCGCACGTATTTTGCCGACGTGGGACCCGGTCGCAGTGGCTGGGGTGGGATGCACCTCCTTCCTGGTACCGGCAGCAGCGCTGCGCCAATGAACGGCTACCCGAAGGTTTTCAACATCGAGTCGGATCCGCGCGAGGAGCATAACATCGGAGCGCTGTATGAGTGGGTGATCGGCCCTTCACTGAAAATCGTGGAGGAATACAAATCCAGCCTTCGACGCCATCCGACCCCCCCGCCGGCGAACATCACGCGCTTCTGAGAAGGCAAATATTTTGCGGTAAAGCAATCGCGTTGTTCGGGTCAATTGCCGCGCACGTAGGCATCCCGTGTTCGGCCATCAAGCCCAACATTTAATGGCACGAGGTGGAAAATCGCAGCGGCACAACAACTTCGGCAGCTATCGGGGTGTTTACAAGAGCAAGTTCGAAAGAGATGCAAAGAGACGTGCGCCGATCGATGTACTCCCACGCACTCCTTTACTTGATCGCCCGGCCGCCGACACCTTGCGCGCCAGGAAAGATCTCTTTCCAATCCGTCTTCATGTTAGCTACGGTCCAACCGTTCACTTTTGCCGCATCTAGTGCTAGGTCGAGCTTGCCGACGTGCGCATTGCGGTCGTAGGCGTACTCACGTTCGGCGTCGGTGTGGTGGACGATCAGCCCGAAGCGACGCCGATCGCCTGCACGGGTCGCCCATTGCAGCATCTCAAGGTCACCATCTGAGTTGCCGAAAGCGGCAATCGGGCGCTTGCCGATGTGCTCGTTGATGCCGACGGGTTTGCCGGCCTTGTCGTCGATGAAGTTCACCTGCGGCAGACGGAACAGCACTGGCGTTCCATCACGCATTTCAAACTTTGTCTTGATGCTCGATCCCAAAACCTGCTGCGGTGGAACGCCATAGACCCGCTCAGCCCACGGTCGCATGAATTCTACACCGCCACCGGAAACGATGAATGTCTGGAAGTCGTTCGCCCGGAGATAGGCCAGAAGCTCGAGCATCGGTTGGTAGACGAGCTCTGTGTACGGCCGCTTGAAGCGGGGATGGCGCGCAGAGGTGATCCAATCCGAGACGATCTTCTCGAAGTCTGCGGTCGTCATCCCGGCATGACTGGCCATGATCAACTCGAGCATGCCGCGTTCGCCCGATTCCACCAGGGTCTTCATGTCTCCTTCGATTGCCGCCTTGAAGGGCTGCTTGTTTTTCCATTCCGGATGCTCGGGGGCCAGCGCTTTGACGCGGTCGAGCGCAAAGACCAGCTGCGTATACATTGGGTGCTCGACCCACAATGTGCCGTCGTTGTCGAAGGTCGCAATGCGTTCATGCGCTGGAACGAAATCCGGTGAACCCTCTCGCGTCACGGCGGCGACAAAGTCCAGGATGGACTGCTTCGCACGGTCATCGTTCCACGAGGGGAGCGGATTAGCTGTCTGGGCTTGGGCGGTGAAGCGGAAGAACGATACCGAGAGAGCCGGAAGCAGCGCCATGGACGAGATCAGGAAACGGCGACTGATGCTGGGTACAAGAGAAGACCTCATGTTGCTCTCCTCCCTGGACAAGCGACGGGAGCGAGCGCTCCCTATGGGAGCACCCGCCGTCACGGTCGACCTACTGCCCAGGTTTGTTTTTGACCGCCGCATCGATCTGCTGCTTCACCGCTTCGAGGTTGAAGGACGCTGGATCCTGCATTGGCGGAAAATCGATGGCCGTCTTTGCCAGTTCGGCCACTTTTTGCTGGACGAGAACAAACCGCCAGAATTCGCGGGCGTAGAAATCGTTCATATAGCCGCCGCCGAGATTGTTCAGGTTCTCCGAGTTGATGGATGGCGTCCTTTCAAAGGGGTCCTGGCGGATGTTCACCATGCCCGGCATGTCGGTAGTTACCTTTCCGCCAGGCCATCCGCCTGGCTGGCGGATGAACTGAAACTTGAAATCATCGAGCCTCAGTGCCCCTAGATGAGCGCCCGCAAAATAAAAGAACTCGTGACGCTGAGACGGGCCCCTGTCGAGCAAGAGATCGCTCTGATCGTAGCCATCGAGGTGGTTCTTGTACGTGCGGTCGCCGAGCTTCGTGCCTTTGCGCAGCTGGTCGGTGATGTTTGGATTGCCGGCGGCCGCCAGCAATGTGGGGAACCAATCTAGAGCAGAGAACAACCCGTTCTCCACAGCGCCGGGCTTGATCTTGCCGGGCCAGCGCGCGATGCAGGGGGCCCGGAAGCCACCTTCATAGGCGGTGCCCTTGGTGCCTTTGAATGGTGTCATGCCACCATCCGGCCAAGTGAACACCTCGGCACCGTTGTCGGTAGAGAAGATGAGGATGGTGTTGTCGGCCTCACCGATGTCCTCTAGGTGCTTCATGATGGCGCCGACGGCGTCATCCATCTGCTTCATGCCAGCTTCGTACAGCCCGAAGTTCGTGTCGCTGTTCATCGTCGATGCGTACTGCGGCGCCAGGAAGGTCCAGACGTGCATGCGCGTCGTGTTGTGCCAGAGGAAGAAAGGCTTACCGTCGCTCTTGGCCTTGTCCATGAAGCGCTTGGAGTGATCGACCAGCACCTCGTCGAAGGTCGTCATGTTGTAGTTGGCCTTCTGGAAGCCCTCGGTCATGTTGGGGACATTGGCCATGTTGGGATACGGCGCCAGCGGGCCTTCATCTACGATGCGCTGCTTTCCGACTTTGCCCCAGCGCGGCATCACCGTCTGGTCATCGTTGTCGGTCGCCCAGCTGTGCACCAGATTGCGGGGTCCGTACTTCGCGTTGAATTCCGGCCCTCTGGGAAATGAGTACCAATAAGGGTCCGACATGGCATCGAGGTGATACAGATACCCGAAGAATTCATCGAAGCCGTGCAGCGTCGGCAGATATTTGTTCAGATCACCGAGATGATTCTTACCGAACTGTCCCGTGGCATACCCTTGCGCTTTCAGCGCTGTTGCAATCGTGCAGGCCTGCGCCGGCATGCCGACCTCGGCGCCCGCCTGGCCAACGGTCGTAAGGCCCGTGCGTAATGGGATCTCGCCCGTAATGAACGCTGCCCTTCCGGCTGTGCAGCTGGCTTCAGCATAGTAATCCGTGAGCAGCACGCCTTGACTGGCCAGCTTATCCAGATTTGGCGTCTTTCCGGACATCATACCCCGGTGATAGGCGCCGACGTTGAACCAGCCTACATCATCGCCCATGATGAACACGATGTTGGGCTGCTTGCCCGAGCGTGAGGCGGGAGTTCGGGTTTGTGGTTGCGCTTGCGCTGCATCTTTGCCACCACTCGCCGTTAGCGCTGACGCGGCCAACAGCAAGCCGCCGCCGCTCAATAGAAGGTCCCGCCGCTTCATTCCTCCATCCTTACGAGAGGGGCTGTGTTCATCGTCTGTTTGGGTACGATCGCGCTTCATGACGTTCTCCTGCTGCGAGCAACGCATGACGGGTCAACTGCGTTGGGCCGGATTCGAGGACCCGGAAATCGGCCGCCTAGTGATCCCGCAGTGCCATTTTCGGGCGCCCATGATCGGCACGTCTGTCGCGAGTTGTGCAATCAGGATTAGTACTGACAAAATGCGGAGATGCCCCTAGAGCGAGCGCGGACTGCAGCTGAGGCCCTAATCAGGGCGGGACAGGTCTCTGAGGGTTTCAATCGTAATTGAAACAACGTTGGGGGTCTGCCAAGCCGTAGAAGTGCGTATGGCGGGAGATGCAAAACTCAACGTCTGGGTAATCGCTGTGCTGACCACGGCCACCACACGGCCATCACAATCCAGAATAGGTGCTCCGGAGGCGCCATGGTCGAGCACGAGGCGATCGTTGCCGTCGTACATCTCCATGAGTGCTGCACCGGCGACCTTTGCATTAACTCCGAATTCAACGAAACGACCCTCTGCGAAGCGGAGTTTGTTTTTCGGATAGGCCAGGCCAACAAGCGGCTCATCGGGCACGAGCGGCTCCAGTCTGATTGGCAGGGCAGCAGCATTAGGGATCGCGATTTCTAGTTCGAGGACCGCCAATTTTTCGGCTTGCAAACCCGCCACACGGACAATACGCGCAGAGATCGACCACTTACTCTCTCGTTCGCGGATCTCAATCGCCTTCCAACTGTCAGCGGACAGGTGCATGGCGTCAACAACGTGCGCCGCCGTTACAATCAATCGCGGAGAAAGAAACCAGCCGGTTCCACGGATGCCCACCACACCAGGATTGGACCGTCTTTCTTCCTCGCCGAAGTCTCTGGTGATGCTGACGGTGGAATTGACGAAGCTTGCCGGATCGATGCACGCCGCCTCGATACTCGACGATGCCCCCACCAGGATGAGGATAGATAAGGCACCCCGCCGCATGCGCCATCCCCCGATTGCGCTTCCCTACGCTTTGGCTGGCTCAAGGCCGAGCCTGCGGATAACGAGACTATCGCTGTGGAGGCCCTAAGACTGTGATCAAAGAGCAGCAGTCGCCCGAGTTCTGCGAGGCCCGTGCCGACCTTGGCCAATCGATCAAACCGCCGAATGAGCGAGCCTAAGGCTGCTCGTGGCACGGCTGCCCCAAGCGAGATGGGACTGGAACAGAGAACCCGAGGCGCCGGTTGCTGGCGGTGTCTCCATCAGCGGTGATACCCAGCAAATTGGGGGTTTTCCCAAATAGACTGGGGGCCAGGAAAAGTTGCCCCTGTCTGCTCAAATAGAGCATGGAGCAGACACCATGAATGTGATCGCTGTCCCTGCTATCGTTGCCGTTCGCGCAGCAGTCATACTGGCTGCAGTTTTAGCCGCCGCTCCTGCAAGTGCACAGGACAGATATCCGTACGGCAGGGAGTTTTATGCCTACGGTGGAGGCTATGGCTACGGTGGAGGCTATGGCTACGGTCCGCAGGTGGGCTACGGTGCCGGCGTGTATGGCTATGAGCCTGGTTACAGTGGTTACGCTTTTCGGGACACCGATAGCGTACAACGCGGATTTGGGCAGGTGCCTAATAGGTCGCCAGTTGGCTCCGACGCTTGGTGGGGAGCTATGGACCGGACGGGTCGCGGCGGGCAGCAAAACTGATGCTCCGGGCAATCGCGTCAACGAGCCCAGCCTAAACCTAACTCAACCGCCTGCGCCCACGGATGATACCGCGACTGTGCTGGCGATGAGCACGAGCAAGACGATCCACGCGAAGATGTCTAGGACGTCCATTTAGTGTTAAGCCTGCGACGGGTTGTTACGCCACACCATGGCGAGCGCGCGCCATGGCCTCAGCGAACTTACGCTCGACATCGACATGACATCGTCGGCAAGTTCGAACACGACCTTGATGACCCTGCTGAATGTCGGCGTCGATTTTTGCGAAAGGCAAACAGGGTGGAAACGGCGAGTCCATTGAACACCATGGCCCGTGAACACCATGGCCCGACCAGCCTGTCATCCACGTTCCGTGGCGCTGTCGCGCTTGCATCTCGCGTACGTCGCGCTCCAAGAAATAGTTGAGGAAGGTTCTGATCACCGCCATAGCAGCGATCCTTCCCAACACTTCCCAGCTCGTTGAAACCGACGTTTCGATGATGTCGGCCGCGAGCTGGAAAGTGAGGCCGGCGACGAGCCACCTTGCATACCGCAGCCAAAGCTCCCGCTTTTGGTGTTCGGACGATCCGTAGACCATCAGGCGCACGCCCCCAACGATCGCTTCGATCGTTCCCATTACAATTACGGCGAGCGACATGGCATCGATCAAGACGATCGCATGCTCGGTTACGAGTATAAGCCACCCCTTCAATCGACCTCCTGAGATGGTGCCTCCAACGTGTCGCCGAAAAGCCACTTCCGTCTTGGTCGAATGTCGCAATCCGCTCGACTAGCGCCACGAAGTCTCGCCCGCCCTCCTTCGCCATGAGCGAGACGAAGCGAGGAGGGCAGAATTCTAAGAGGGAAGCGGGCGTGGCGAACTTGGGCGGGGACCACGAAAAGCTCGCCGCCCCTCATCCGGTTCAGTGGTTCGCCCCGCTTGCCGCGTTCTCCAGGGCCGAGTGAGCATCTTCCACCGTGAAGCTGCCCGGGTGCTGCGCCGGCGGGAACTCCTTGAAGGTCTCCAGGAACTTCGCCACGCCAGCCTGGGCCGCGTAGATGAAATAGGCGTTATGGATGAACCAGTCGTAGTACGTGTTCGACGTGATGTCGGCATACTCGTATGGGTCGGTGCGCAGGTTGAACAGTTTGGGCATTCGAAGCTTGGTGAATGGCTCCGCCCAGACCTGCATGGTGCCGTGGCACCGCTGCTCCATGAACGTCATCTTCCAGTTGTCGTAGCGCATGGCGAGGACATCGCCGTCGTCGCTGAAGTAGAAGAACACGTTGCGCGGGCACTCCTTCGTTTTGCCGGTGATGTAGTCGGTCAGGTCGAAACCATCGATGTGGTTCTTGTAGGTCCTGCCGTTGGCTTTGTAGCCGCCCTTTTTGAGTTTGCCGATGATGTCCGACTCCCCGGCCATGGCAAGGAATGTCGGCAGCCAGTCATGATGCTGCACGATGCCGTTGGCGGTCGAGCCGGCCTTCACGTGGCCCGGCCAGCGGACGAGGAGGGGGATGCGAAAAGCGCCCTCCCAATTGGTGTTCTTCTCGCTGCGGAAGGGTGTCATGCCACCGTCCGGCCAGGTATTGCGGTGGGGCCCGTTGTCAGTCGAATACATGACGAAAGTGTCGTCGGCGACGCCAAGCTCGTCGAGGAGGTCGAGCATCTGGCCGACGTTCTTGTCATGATCGACCATGGTGTCGTGATAGGGCGACTGCCATCGGCCAGCCTGACCGACGCTTTTCGGCTTTGTGTGCGTGAATAGATGCATGTGCGTGGTGTTCAGCCACACGAACCAGGGCTTGCCAGCCTTGTTTGCACGCTTGATGAAGTCAGTGGCGGCCGCAACGAACTCGTCGTCACAGGTCTCCATGCGCTTTTTGTTAAGAGGCCCGGTTCCTCGATCTTTGCATGCCACCTTGCCCACGCGCAGCTCGTCGGTCGTCCTTATCCGTGCCCGTGGATGACCCTCGGGGGCAAATCTCGCGAAAGTTCGGAATTTCCTTGTCCGTCGGGTAATTGGCCATCCCGGCTCTCCTCGCGATTGAGGAATTGAGGTTGCGAAGAACTCGCCGACCGTGCAGGGTCGCAGCGCGTCCAGATGACGAGAATCTTGGGCTTCCCGTCGTGTGCCTTGGTGTCTTAGGCATGCGCGATGTGACAATGCTGTCGGGCTGTGGGCGGCAAGGTCGGCATGCAGTAGATCTGGCGGAGTACTGGCGCCACTGTAACAACATAGCCGTACCTGGATGACACATGCTCGACGAGATTTGATCCGAGTCTGGATCTCGAGGTGATGGTGTCCATGCATTACCTCGTGGAGCCTTCGACGCCGCGATCGGCAAACCGCCAGCGCGCAGAGTCGGGTGATGAGGCCGCGCAGCAGGACATAAGGCACAAAGGCGAGGAGAACGGCGATGATCACCATCTCGCCCGGATAAAACGTTTTCAACACGGTCGCCTGGTAGAGCGCATCCATGCCGAGGCCCAAAAGGAGGATACGGCCTGTCGCAAGCAGGCCCTCGCGCAGGCGGCCGCCGCTTCGCACAGGGTCGGTCAGCATCGCCCAGAGATAGAAGCTTCGGCCGGTGCGTGCGTCCCTGATGCCGTCATGCAGCGCCGGGACAGCGGCCATGATCGGCTGCAGGATGAACCGGAACGTCATCGGCCCGCCTGGCCGATCGAGGATGTCGCGCCAGACGCGCTGGTGCACCTCCTCGGAGAGGCCGTACCAAACTGCGCCAAGCGCTGCCAAAGCGATCATCAGCACGACGGCCAGCCGGGCAAGGAACACTTGTGTCGCGGATTCCGCCATCACACGGGAACCATCTCCCGCACGATGCAGCGCAAGCCGATGTGACAGGTTGATGTGTCAACCGGTTGCGCATGGCGCGCTGCCGGTCGATAGCGTCGGCAGTAGTTCGGCGCGCACAGGTGCGAGCCGCCCTTAAGCACCTTGCGGGGGATGTGGATCTGCGGCTGGCAGGAATTGTAGCTGGCGTCTTCCCTCCCGCCGCGCGGGTTGCGTGGAATGCAGCACGGCTTTGTCGGGTCGGCGGCATGCTGGCCGGCGTACCAGTCGGCCGTCCACTCCCAAACGTTGCCGATCATGTCGTAGAGGCCATAGCCGTTGGGCGGAAACGCCTTGACCGGAGACGTCCGGATAAAGCCGTCCTCCGCCGAGTTCTTGCGAGGGAATGCACCCTGCCAGGTATTCGCCATGTGGCGGCCTGTAGGGTTAAACTCGTCGCCCCAGGCGTAGTCCGCGCCCTCGAGGCCGCCGCGCGCGGCGAACTCCCATTCGGCTTCCGTCGGCAGTTCCTTGCCTTCCCAGGCGGCATAGGCCTCCGCATCCTGGTAGGCGACGTGGACGACCGGGTGGTCGTCGAGGCCCGTGATGGAACTGCGCGGACCATAGGGTCGGCGCCAGTTGGCACCGAACCTGAACGTCCACCAGTTGGCCCAGTTGGAAAGATCCACTGAGCGTTCCGGTGCCCTGAACACCAGTGAGCCGGCTCTCAGCATCTCGAGGACCGCGCCTGGATAGTCCCTCAGATCGGGTGGACGTTCGGCCAGAGTGACATAGCCGGTCGCGTCGACGAACTTACGGAACTCGGCGTTGGTAACCGGCGTGAGATCGATCCAGAAGCCGCTCACCGTCACGTCGTGCGCCGGCGCCTCCTCGGGATAGTGTTTTTCCGATCCCATGCGGTAGGTGCCGCCTCCGATCCAGATCATGCCACCGCGGCCTGGCTGGTGGCAGATGTCCTGCGAATGAAGGATTGCAGTGGCGCCGGACGGTGGCATCTCGTTGCACCATTATTAAAGGACGACCGAGACAGTGAGCCAATTGCGAGCTTCGCGGCATCGGGCCGTTCCCCTAAACTACCCTGGGGCTATCCCGATCTTTCCTACGCGGTGGGTTAGGGAGATCACCCTCGCCCGGTCGAGGATTTGGCCCGGTACCCGCAGCCGCTGCGGGCAGGTAAGCGCACCTCTGACGACGTCCACGAAATGTGAACTTCGGCTCACCGCGGTGCCGGCCTATTTTTTTCGTCAGGTAGCCAAGCCTTTTGCAGCACCTGGCGGGCGAGCTGCTGGTCCAAGTGCGGGACAATGACCTTATTGAAGGCGTAGACCAGCTCACCGTATTCCCGACGGCAGCCCTGGGCACGGGATTTGGGCAGGTACCCCTCGCTTACGAAATCTGCGAACAGCTCAGAATTGGCACCGTATGCCAGGCACAGCAAATTGTAGAAGCGTTCCGGTGGCGGGCCGTGCACATCCGAGAACGCCGCCAGCGGGGCCGTCACGGTAGTGTTCAAGATGTAGTTCTTGTAGGAGTAGGCGGTACCCAAGATAACCCGGCGGGCCTGGTCTTTGCCGAACTGCAAAACAACATACGTCGCAAATTGATCCGCTGCAGTCTCGGCCCCCCCGAATACCGGCACGGCAAGCAAATCGAACATGGCGTGCCCCATCTCATGGGTGAACACATAGAAGAACTGTCCCACCATGGAGTCGGTGGGCGAAATGCCGTCTTTGGTTGTTTCCTGCGGACTGTTCTTCCGTATCACGTCCAAATACTCATAACAGACGGTGATTTGGCCGCGTTCATACCATGCATTGGCGACCCCATCGCATTCCGAGATCCTTAGTGTCAGGTCTGTCGGCAATCGAAACGCGCCAAAGATTTCCTGCAGTTTCTCGAGCGCGCGGCTCTCTTTAAGGCGCTCGTAGATCGGCTGATGCTCTGGAGACTTGGGAACGACGTACTCGATGCGTATCCTGTTGGGCTGCGAGTCCGTCGCGGCCAGTGACTCGCACTGCGCCAGCGGTAAGCCAAGTACCGCTAGCGCAAACCCACAGATCAAGTGTCTGGGCGGTTGCATCGGACCATCTTCAACAGGATCGGTTCAGGAGCGGCTACTGCACTGCAGCGCCCGGTCCGCGTCCAAACGCATCCCCGGCCCAGCCAGTGTAGTAGTGCTTGGCGGTCGGATCGGCGTCCACGAGGTAGAGCTTCTCGTCGACTCGAACGATGATGGCTCCATCCTTCACTTCTTTCGCCCCAAGCTTCATGAGATCTGCGGTCGGATCACCTTTTGCTGTCCCCTTGACGATGCCGAAGCCCTTGCGATCGACGTAGATGCCTTCGGTGGTATTGAGAGCCCCAAGTTGGGTTGCCGAGAACGCAAGCTTTGACATGAAGGCCGCAGAGACGAGTGCTGCCACTCCCATAGCAAGCACTGTTAGTTTGGGCGTTGACATTTGACGGCTCCTGCACATTGGCGTTGTGATACTGGCGACGGTCGCATTGCCGCCGCAACGACCTATGAGCAGGGACAGGTGGCACTCGGGCAATCAGTGTAACTCACTAAGGTCATATGGGACGATTCCCGAGCCAAACGCCTCGGGCTGTTGATAGCAAGCCCGGCATGGCGAGATCGCGAACGTCTTTCGTGAGCCTTCGTCGACAAGGCAATGACTCAGAACGTCTTACACAAATCCTGGTTGCCGTCATTCCGCGATGGCAGTGGTCGCCGGCTTGTGCCTGCGCTGACGGAAGGGAGGATTGACTTCATGTGGCTTCCTTCCGAGTACGCCCTTGCGGACATTCTCAGTCACCTTTCCGCGAACCCCTCCTGGCCGCGACGGTCTGCTCTTTGACAGCTTCCAGATTGAAGCTTGCACCTTTTGACCCCGGTGGAAACTCGATCGCCGTCCGGGCCATCTTCTCAACAGCCTAAAGTGGATATGGGTTTAAATCTTTGCCCCTAAAGATCAGACACCGACGCGCATCCTTATTGCCGACAACCACCAGGTGGTTCGTTCTGGACTTCGAACGATCCTGCAAACGCATAGCAATTGGCAGGTGGTTGCGGAGGCCTGTGATGGTAAGGATGCGGTTAGCAAGGCCCTTGAAACGAAGCCCGACATCGCCATTCTCGATTACTCGCTGCCGCTGCTCAACGGTCTCCAGGCGACTCGCCAAATCCGTGCGCGATTACCCGAGACCGAGATTCTGATCTTTTCGACGCACGTCAGCGAGACACTGGTTCATGACATCCTGCAGGCTGGCGCGCGCGGTTATTTGCTCAAGTCAGATGCGAATTCCACCCTGATTGAGGCCGTCGAGTCGCTCGCGGCCCACAGGACATTCTTCACGGCTAACGTCTCAGAGACTTTGCTCCTATCATTCATCGAGCGGCGGAAACGAAGAGCATCACCCCTCACCGATCGGGAGCGCGCGATCCTGCAACTGATAGCGGAGGGTCACACAAACCGGCAGATAGCCGATATTCTCAGCATCAGCATCAAGACGGTGGAGGCTCACAGAGCCGCCATCATGCGTAAGCTCCATCTGTCATCATCAGCTGCTCTCGTGCGGTACGCGATCCGCAATAAGCTCGTGGAAGCCTGAGAGGACCGTGGCACTCGAAATTGGGCCTTCCAACCGGGTTTGCACTACAGGTAGAAGATCCGGCATTCAAGGGTTTCTGTTGATCGAGATCGATCCCTAGCTCATCAGCGTGAAAGCGGGCCTGGGTCGGTGGGGGAACACCGGTCGGGCGCAAATGAGGGAGAAAGACCGAGAAGACGGCCGTCCGACCCCGTTGCCGTCGATCGTACAAAAAAAGGGAAGAGCCGCCTTTCTAGGGCGGCTCTTCCAGCTTTGTAACGCCAGTCTAGATCAGAACCTGATGCGGGCACCGCCGTGTACCAGGTCAAGATCGCTCGAGCCACTGAAAGTAGGATGGTTGGTCACGTCAACCTCGAACCGGCGCCAGCCTAGGTAAAGCTCCATGGCTGCTGCGTCGATCTGCTGAACGATGCCCAGGCCAAAGAACTCGACGTCAGAACTGGCAGCAGGGAACCCAGTGGTAACTTGGAGTCCGCCTTGGGCAGCCGCAACGGATAGACCCAGTTTGATGTAGTCCTGCGCTTCGCCGTATTCGGCGTAGAGCGACGTGTTGCCCAGACCGAACCAGTTCTTAGTGATACCGCCCTGGATCATCCAGAAATTGCCTTCTGTGCCATTGAGCCCCTCAGATCGCCCATAGTGGCCTTGGGCGAACAAACCCGAGGCAGTATGCAGAAGAGCCAAGCTGGCTGCCCACTCGTTGTCGATAAAGCGAGCACCATTGTCGAGCTGGACTGTCTGGGTCGCGCTAGAGTCTTGCGCCTCGTAACCGATACCGGCAGCAATACGGAAGCCGCCAAACTCACCTGCGTAACGCAGCGAAGCGCTCCACACGTCATCTTCGCCCCAGGTGGCTTGACCGACGAAGCCATGAATGTTGGCGGTGTCGTACCGGATACCTTCGATGCGGTCACCGCCATAGGTTGGACCGACGACAGAACTCAGCGACGCCCCGCCGCCGACAAAGAAAGCACCGCCCACAAGGCCTGGCGAGAAGTGGGCAACCGTGCTGATGCCACCGAGATCGATGGTACCGACCGGACCGCCGACGTTGACGCGGCCAACCGTAACACGGCCCCAGTGCTTGTCTTCCAAATACCAGTTGGCGGTACGAACATTGAGCGTGCCATCGCCGAAGACGCCACCATCCGGGCTAACCTGGTTCACAGTGCTGGTCCTGGCGCCGCCCGACCACTCGGTCATGAACTCGAAGCCAGCCGTCAGATCCGGACGGATCTTGGCGTTACCCGAGAACACGAAGCGCGTGGACTGGTTGTGATTGTCCAGGCCGGCGTAGGTGCCAGAGCTCTCTGCACCGGCAGGTACAGTACCATCACCATTCCAGTAGAGGATCGATCGGCTCACCTGACCAGAGACGGTCAGCGACATGCGCCGGTTGCCCTTGCGAGCCGTGGTGGCTTCGAGTTCCGCCACACGCTCTTCCAGGTCTGCGCAGCAGTTGCCACCAAGGTCGGCAGCCTGTGCGGAAGCCGTGCTGAACAACAGACCGGCCAAGACAGCGATGGCACCGTGCGCCGCCGCTTTAGTGATTCCCCCGTTCATGTTCGTCTCCACTTAAAGTTGCAGTGCACGTGGGGGCGAAGCGCGCGCTTGACCCCCTCTACGCTTCCGTGTCCGGATCGCGACGCAGGCAAACGTGCGAGCGCGACGCCGTGAACCGGACGCGAAACGCGGTTGAACGCTACTGACTCGAACACTATGCGGCGTTGCTCTTGGCCCGGGGGGGACTGGCGATTGGCCTTTGTCGTCCCGGTAGCCTCGAAGGTGTCTGGCCGATTTGCCGGCACTACACTGTCGGGCAGAGCACGAGGATCGAAACAAGATCCTGACGCACGACTCGCAAGCGACTGTGGGCACAATTACTAAATGGAAGGTATATCTGCAAACGTGCGGTGGCGATTGACGGGCATTAGTGGGCGGCTAGTGGCGCTCCTGCCACGAAATTGGGCAGGGTTGCGCAGGCAAGCGGCTTATCTGCGAGAGTTTGCTGCCACAATTGCCTGTTTCCGTTGGACGTATTTTCCACAGGATCCTTTGCGTCGTGGCGCTTAACGACCTGCAAGCGCGCAAGAGCATCGGTCGTGTGAGGGTGTCCGCAGCCATCAACGTCGTCAACGTACAATTGCACTGTTTGCCTGACTCGAAAAGCAGCGCGGCATTTAGCGGGCTAGTAGCCTACCAATAGGCGCGTCTTGAAAATTCCCAGGCGTCCATTCGCTTCCTGTTGCCCGTAACATATTTGGGCGACCTGGCTACATGCTTTCTCAAACGTGGTGCATGCTTGCGGTAGTCGTGCTGGCGACCCGTCCGCGGACTAGACGGCGGCGGAGCGCCACCTGTTTCCAGCCTGGGTCCAGCCAGCGCCATACGGCCAGCGATTGGCCGGCCGACATCGGCGGCACCATCGGCCGTTGCAACCGAACGGGCGCCGACACTACGCGATTTATCGGCCGAAGATGGCAATTTGGCAGAGCGCACCTTGGTGCCAGGTGCATGCTTCGCCGAGTCGCGAGCAACGATCGCGCTGGGCAGGCAACGCCCGTTACCTGCAAGGCTCTGGCCCGTCGGACAACCTGCTCCGCATGTCATTTCTTCGTGGTTCTGCACCATCGCCAGGAGAATGGCGTCGGGCTTGTCGATCGGAAGGGCAGCGTTCACCCGTTCGGTGAATTCCTTCATCGCCCTCCGCGTGGAGGGGCTCCAAGTCCCGCTGATGCTGCCCCCATAGCAGCCGACACGCTGGAGCTGCCGCTGCAGTTCACGCGTGAGCGCCACACGGTCGAGCGGTGGCCCTCTCATGGCCGTGGACTGTCCTACCGGTGTCCTCACCGCTCCCTTGACAAGAACCGTACCGCCCCGCGCGGCGGCCTTGTTTCTTACATGCGAGGGCATTTCCTTTGCCGGCGATGTGGTGGCCTTACCGGCACGAACCGTCAGCGGCTGCATCTCTGCAGAAGCCGGCTGCGGCACGACGGCCAGAGCGGAGACGGCGAAATTTGGCAGAGTCTGTGCGATTTTGATGGCCGCATGCGCTTCCCGAACGGTTTGTCTATCCACAGCGGGGGCTTCGGGCCACCCCAGGGCGTAGGCTGCAACACCCAGGCCTACCAGAATGAAGATGACGCCACTTGGCTTGCGCATCGGGCTGGGCTCATGCCTACAGCGGCCAGCAAAGCCACTGTCATCGGGTAGACTACTCTTCGCCGTCCGAAATTGCCCTTGGACTGTCTGAGCAATCCTAACATCTACTCCGATGCCGAACTATTCAATACACATCTGGCCGGTTCGTCCCTCGGTCATGATCGATCATCTCGTCACTCCTCGATCATCGTTCGTCACACGTCGATGGCGGATGCTTTTGCGCGCGATAAATCCGCGCCAATCACCTGTGAAGCACCGCACTCGGATCGCTCGATAAGTCCGTAGCTCTTGCGCCACGTCGTTGTTGTCAGGCCGCAACAGCAAGGCCCGCCGGCATCCGTCCGGCAGGCCTTTGTCTTCGCCTGGAATATAAGAAATATCAGTCTAGAAATGCCGTGACCGCCACGCCCTTCCATGTCCATGGCTCTCCACCACTCCTGGGAACCAAACCTGAAGTTGTCGGGGTTTCGCGCTCCGTAGCCCGGGACGAGGCGACGGAACGCGCGGTAGTCCCGCCACTCGCGGTCGTACCTGTTGTCATAGCGATCGTCGTAATTCCGGTATTTCTTGCCCTCTTGGGCTGAAACGCCCGCAGACGCCGCAAAACCGGCAAGCAGGACTGCGGCTGCCAAACTCGAGATGATAAGTCTCATATCAGGCTCCTCTGTCGTTGTTTTCACAGGCTATGCCGGATCACAGGCAACGGCCATACCTCGATTGACCCCGCCGCTCATTTTTCCGGCACCGTCGCAACCCGTCACGCACACGACGCCGAAGCGAAGCGTCCTCGACCTTCTCGTGCATAAAAAAAGAAGAGCCGCCTTTTGGGCGGCTCTTCCAGTGTGTAGCGTTAAGTCCGGCTTGGATCAGAACCTGATGCGGGCACCGCCGTGGACCAGGTCGAGGTCCAATCGAGGTCGCACCGCCGGGAATGCCGGTGGCATCAACTTCGAAGCGCCGCCAGCCGAGGTACAGCTCCATAGCCGCCGCGTCGATTTGCTGCACGACGCCAACGCCGTAGAAGTTCACATCAGACGTGGCGAGCTGGCAAACCAGCGATCACGCCGGGAGTGCCTGCTTTGGCGTAGTCTTGCGCTTCGCCGTACTCGCCGTAGAGCGACGTGTTGCCGAGGCCGAACCAGTTCTTCGTGATACCGCCCTGGACCATCCAGAACTTGGCTTCCTCACCGTTGAAGAACTCGGACTGAGCGTAGTGACCCTGAACGAACAGACCCGAGGCTGTGTGCATCAAGGCCAAGCTGGCTGACCACTCGTTGTCGATATTACGTGGGCCGGTGTCGAGCTGGATCACCTGAGTCGCGCTGGAGTCCTGCGCCTCATAGCCGATGCCAGCCGCTACGCGGATGCCGCCGAACTCGCCAGCATAGCGCAACGAAGCGGACCAGATGTCGTCCTCACCCCAGGTCGCCTGGCCAACGAAGCCGCCGATATTGGCGCTGTCGTAGCGGATGCCTTCGATGCGGTCACCGCCGTAGGTCGGGCCAACGAGAGCGCTCATCCTGGTTGTACCACCTTGACCAAGAAGCCGCCACCAACGAGGCCCGGCGAGAAGTGAGCCACCGTGCTGATGCCGCCGAGGTCGATCGTACCAACCGGACCGCCGACGTTCACACGGCCAACCGACACTTTGCCGAGGGTCTTATCTTCCAAATACCAGTTCGCGGTGCGAACTGCGAGGGTGCCATCGCCAGCAAGAAAGCCAGCACCGCTGCCATCTGGGCTGTTCTGGTCAACCTGAACTCGTCCTGGCGCCGACCGCCCATTCGGTCATGAACTCGAAGCCAGCCGTTACGTTCGGGCTGATCTTGGCCGAGCCAGAGAACACGAAGCGCGTGGACTGGTTGTGATTGTCCAGACCGGCGTACGTGCCGGAGTTATCCCCGTCGTTCCAGTACAGGATCGACCGTGTCACCTGACCAGAGACGGTCAGCGACATGCGCCGGTTGCCTTTGCGAGCCGTGGTGGCTTCGAGTTCCGCCACACGCTCTTCCAGGTCTGCGCAGCAATCACCACCAAGGTCGGCTGCCTTGGCGGACGGCATCGCCACGCCACCCACAAACAAACCAGCAGCAGCGAACAGTGCCGCGGTGCTGGTTGACTTCCACAGTCCCCCGATCATACGAACTTCTCCGTTGGACTAACGCTACCGGAATTCGAGCCTTACTGACCGAATTTACCGTTATCGACTTCCCTGCGGGCGGGTGGTGATGGTTTGCGACTGCCGTCAAGGGGCCGCCCGACCGTGCTGGAAGGCTTAACGCACCATTGGAACGCAGGTAAACATCGAATGCGCTTTGTCCTCGTGTTTCTGCCTAGAATGTGGCCAAAGCAACACATACCGACTCGAGTCGAAGCCACAATTTCGTCGACTTTCCAAACCGGCTGGATGGTGTCAAGTATTCGCGTGCGTCAAGACAGAAAAAGCAGCTTTGCCATGAGGCGTTGCCTAACCATCGGATGTCAAAGCGAAACTCCAGCCCTACCGGCTAGCAGTCCCGAGGATCGCACATTTACTCCTATACTCCTCCCATCGGTCGCGCGAACTCCCGTGGTTCATGTCCCTTACTGCTGAAGTTGCCGTCATCGGAGCCGGTCCCGCAGGTTTGGCGGCCGCCTTGGCGCTGGAACGTCTCGGCATCGCGGTTGCAATGGTTTCTCCGCCCTACGACGCGGCACGCGTGGCTACCGATGGACGAACCACCGCACTTATTGGTCCAAGCGTCGAACTTCTGAAGAATCTCGGCGTATGGCAACGTTGCGCCGTCGACGCCGCACCTCTCAACGCCGTCCGCATCGCCGACGATCGTGAGGCGATGGTGCGTGCACCCGAGGTCATTTTTGACGCTCGCGAACTGGGTCTCGAGAGCTTCGGCGCGAACATACCCAATCCAGTGCTGTTAGCGGCGCTCAATGCGGCAGCCGAGGGAAGCCCGCGACTTGCAAGAGTTACGACCTCCGGTGTCACAGGCATCGAACCCGGTAGATCCAGTGTGCGCCTGACACTTGCCGAAGGCGGCTCTGTCACTGCCAGGCTGGCCGTGGCCGCGGACGGGCGCAAATCCATCGCTCCCGCAGCAGCGGGTATCACGGTGCGTTCGTGGGGTTACCCGCAGGCTGCGATCGTCACGAGCTTTGGGCACACACGTCCGCACAACGGAACCGTCAACGAGTTGCATCGGCGAGTCGGCCCGCTGACGACGGTGCCGCTTCCGGGGCTACACTCGAGCCTCGTTTGGGCCGAAGAACCGCACGAGGCGCACCGCATCGCAAATCTTGCAGACGATGCGTTTGCCGAATTACTGGAAGCGCGGGTTCAGGGCGTGCTCGGCACCATCCACAGCCTGGGCCCGCGCCTGCTTTATCCGTTATCCGGCTCGAGCACCGAGCGCATGGCGGCACGGCGCATCGCGCTCGTGGGCGAGGCAGCGCACGTTATCCCGCCCATCGGGGCCCAAGGATTGAACTTGGGCTTGCGGGATGCTGCGGCGCTGGCCGATTGCGCCGCAGAAGCGCAAACCCTCGGGCAAGACCTCGGTGGAGGGGACGTGCTCGCGGCTTATCAACACGCGCGCGGTGGAGATGTAACGGCGCGGTCGGCCGCCATCGACCTGCTCAACCGGTCCTTGCTCACAGATTTCCTTCCGTTCGATTTTCTGCGAGGCGCCGCGGTGCATGCGCTGGCCAATTCCAGCACGCTGCGCCGCCTTTTGATGCATGGCGGACTTGGTGCGACAGGAACCCTTCCGCGCCTGATGCGCCCCAATGCGGCGCCAGCAAACCCTTGACGGCGGGGCCACTCACAAGGCAAGGGCCTGCGTCGGCCCTGCACAACGCGATGCCTGAACACTGATGCGAAGCTTGTTTCTCGATTTGCGCTATCGAGCAGAATACGCCGGCCTGCGCGTGCTCTCCGGGCTGGTGCGCATGGCGCCGCTCGACGTCGCAGGCAACATCTCGGCAAAGCTCTGGCGTCTGATCGCACCCTACGATCGCCGTCACCAGCGCGCTTTGCAAAATCTCACCATAGCATTTCCAGAGAAGAGCCCTGCGGAGCGGGAGGCAATTGCGCTCGCGATGTGGGAAAATCTGGGACGCGTGATGGTGGAGACGATGCAGCTCGACCGCATCATCGCCGAGCCCGATCGCATCCAGCTGGTCGCCTCCACCGCGACTGTGTTCGAGCGCTACCGCAACAAGATGGGCGCTGCAATCGGCGTCACGTTGCATATGGGTAATTGGGAACTCGCGGCGTGGCCGTTGACGGTGGCGGGCAACAATCCGGCCGCCGTCTACCGCACGGTAAAGAACCCTTATGTCGACAAGTATCTGCGCGCGCTTCGCAAGGACCTGTACCCGGGCGGCCTGCTGGGCCGAGGACGGATCAACGGCACCGTCGATGAGGGCCAGAAGACGGCCCGCCAGATCATGGACTTCGTGCGCCAGGGCGGGCGGCTGGGGCTGGTCTGCGATCTGCACGACCGCACCGGACTTCCCGTTCCCTTTTTCGGCCGTCCGGCCAGATCGGTCGCGATCCCTGCCATGATCGCCCGCCGGGTGGGAGCGCGCATCTGGATGGGGCGCTGCCTCCGCGTCGGCAAACAAAGCCGTTTCACGATCGAGTTGAAGGAACTGAAGATTCCCCGCACTGCCAACGCTTCGGACGATGTGAAGTGGATTACGGCGGCCATGCAGGCCCAGTTCGAGGCCTGGGTGCGCGAGGTACCTGAGCAATGGATGTGGAGCAATCGGCGCTGGGGTTGAAGGCAGCCCTTCTCAGCACGGCAGGTCCCGTCTAGTGTTGTTGCAGCGCAATAAATGCCGAGCCAATCATGTCCGCCATCCGCACACCCGCCAAGCATTTC
The DNA here is from genome assembly GCA_963814055.1 of uncultured Alphaproteobacteria bacterium. Lineage (GTDB taxonomy): Bacteria > Pseudomonadota > Alphaproteobacteria > Rhizobiales > Hyphomicrobiaceae > AWTP1-13. The sequence continues at coordinate 101,893 of CAWFBJ010000015.1, read as the reverse complement.
ACGCCCCTGGCTATCGGGGCGCCGGCGCCGTTCCGCCAGCCTCCGGTGCGGCTCGAGCGCATGATCCATTTCGTGCCCCCCCACAATGAGAAAATCCGGGCACGCTTGGCCGACCTCATTCCCCAAGTCGATGTCGTGCTCGGCAACCTCGAGGACGCAATTGCGGCCGACGCCAAAGTGGCCGCCCGGCGCGGCTTCATCGACATGGCCCAGGGCCACGATTTCGGCCAGACCGGGCTGTGGACGCGCATCAACGCACTCAACTCGCCGTGGGCGCTCGACGACATCCTGGAAATCGTTCCCGCGGCCGGCGCCAAACTCGACGTGATCATGCTGCCGAAAGTCGAGGGACCGTGGGATATCCACTACCTCGATCAGCTCCTGGCGCAGCTCGAGGCGAAGCACGCGCTTTCTCGCCCGATCCTGATCCACGCCATTCTCGAGACGGCTGAGGGCGTCAACAACGTAGAGGCCATCGCCGGTGCTAGCCCGCGCATGCACGGCATGAGCCTCGGCCCGGCGGACCTGGCCGCGTCGCGGGGCATGAAGACGACACGCGTGGGCGGAGGCCATCCGGCGTACGGCATATTGGCCGACGCAGGCCCGCCCGGCACTGCGCGCACCTTCTTCCAGCAGGACTTGTGGCATTACACGCTAGCGCGCATGGTCGACGCTTGTCTCGCCTACGGCATCAAACCGTTCTACGGGCCGTTCGGCGACTTCTCCGACCCGGCTGCGTGCGAGGCACAGTTCCGCAACGCCTTCCTGCACGGTTGCGTTGGCACCTGGACGCTGCATCCGACGCAAATCGACATCGCCAAGCTTGTGTTCAGCCTGGAGCCTGGAGAGGTTGCGTTTGCCAAGCGCATCGTCGAAGCCATGCCGGACGGTACCGGCGCGGCCATGATCGACGGCAAAATGCAGGACGATGCCACCTGGAAGCAGGCGAAAGTCATTCTCGACCTGGCCAAGCTGGTGGCGACCAAGGATCCTGAGCGCAAGGCGCTCTATGGTCTATAACGCTCGATCAGGAGCGCTAGGCGACGCGGGCTCGCCCCGGATTGCCGCATTGACCACCTGACGGCGTGCCGCAGCTGGGCACCGCGTAAAGGCGATGGTGAAGATGGCGAGTATCGGACAGGCGAAATACACGGTCGGCCAGGTGGTTCGCCACCGTGTCTACTCGTTCCGCGGGGTCATCTTCGACATCGATCCGATCTTCAGCAATACCGAGGAATGGTGGCTGGCCATTCCCGCCGAGGTGCGTCCGAAAAAAGAACAGCCCTTCTATCATCTTCTGGCCGAGAACTGCCGAGACGGAATACGTCGCCTATGTCTCGGAGCAAAACCTGCTTCCCGACATCTCCGGCGAGCCCCTGCGCCATCCGCAGATCGAGGAGATGTTTGCGCTGGGCGAGGACGGCAGCTATCGACCGCTGTTCCTCCAGCATCCGCACTAAGACCCGCTTCTGCAAACGAAAAAGGCCGCCCCGAGCGGGACGGCCTGAGCTTTGGGCTGCACGTCCCGCAGCCTATTTCTTGGCAGGCGGCGCCGGAGGAGCAGCGGGGGGAGCCGAAGGCGGCGCGACGCTCCCCTGCATCTTCTGCAGATCATCGTTCTGCTTCTTCATTTCCGCTTGAAGCTGCTGCTGCCGCTGCGCGATCTGCATCATCAGCGCTTTGCGCGCTTCGCCGTACTTCTGCGTGTCGATGGGTTGGCCTGCCAGCGCCTGCTCGAAACCGGCAAGGGGTACGGGGAACGCGATGGGTGCCCCCGACGCCGCGATGGCAAACACCATTATGCCTCCGTTGCTCTTCAAGTCCGTCAGCAACTCAGGCGTGGCGTCCATCTCCGCGGTGCAGCCGGCAGCATGGCAAAGCGTGTAGCTGAGCTGCAGGCCTTTCAGTTTGGCCTCTTCGGTCTTTTCGAGCTTCTCGTTCTTCTGCACCTTTTCCCAGAGATTTTTCGGAAACACCGTCGCGCGCATGCCCGGTTGGATGAGCATTCCCAGCGGCACCATGACCATGAAATGCTGCTTGTCCTGACCATCGATCTGCCGCAGGGCCGCGGAGACCAGAACCATGCCCGTGTTGCCGTCGAGGCGCTCGTGGTGCGTCAGGCAGATATTGAGATCTTTCTTCTCGTCCTTGCCATCCTTGCCTTTGACCTGAGCCGTTGCCTTCTCGCACAGTTTCACCCAGGCAGTTTGAGCACCGGTTCCTTTTTTGTCTGGGGTGGCGGCCGCCTTCTTGTCCGCCGGCGGTTTCTTGGCCGGTGGTGGCGTTTGCGCCGATGCTACGGCGAAGAACACCGTAATGCCCAACACCAGCGTGGCCGCCAGGGCCGAAAGACGGACCAAGCGTGCACCAACCCCTGAGTGCAGATGCGAACTTGCCATGTAGTCTGTTGACCTTTCCCTGAATAGCCGGCCCCGTGCCGACGCGGGCTCGAACATCCCTGTCGCGGAATTTGCGCGTGGCGCGCAGTAAGAGGCGGATTGCGGCATTCCCGTGACGGGTTGTGGACGGTATCGACCTCCGCCAATCTAAGCAGCTTAGACGTGGCTACAAGGCAACGCGCAGAGCGCGTCGACCTACCTGTGTTAGACGTTTCCACGTGAGACAATCACCGTCAGCCCCCCTTTCCCAAGGCAAACTCGCGCGCGAAATGCCGCACATATTCCTGCTGCTGGCGGTTCTTCTTGGATTGGGATCAGGTCCAGCCTGGGGCACCCAGCCCGTGCACGGGCTTGCCATGCACGGCACGCCGAAACATGCAGCTGGGTTCAGCCACTTCCCGTACGTCCGTCCTGATGCCCCGCGCGGAGGACGTCTCACGCAAGGCATGCTCGGCACGTTCGACAGTCTCAACCCCTTCATCATCAGGGGTGTTTCGGCGACCGGCCTGCGCGAATACGTGTTTGAAAGCCTCATGGCGCGCAGCGCCGACGAACCCTTCACGCTCTACGGCCTGATCGCGGAGAGCGTGGAACTGCCGCCCGATCGCGCCTGGGTCACATTCCACCTCCGGCCGGAAGCTCGTTTCGCCGACGGACAGCCCATCACGCCCGACGATGTGCTCTTCAGCCACGCGATTTTGAAGGAGAAGGGCTGGCCCTACCACCGCTCGCACTACGGCAAGGTGGCGAAGGCCGAAAAGATCGGCGAGCGGAGCGTCCGCTTCACCTTCGAAGCTGCGGGTGATCGCGAGGTACCCTTGCTGCTTGCGCTGATGCCGATCCTGCCGCGGCACAGGCTGGATGCAGAAACATTCGAGCGCACCACGCTGGAGCCGCCACTCGGCAGCGGGCCCTACAGCGTCGCGCGGGTGGATGCGGGCCGCTCCATCACCTATCGGCGCAATGACAACTGGTGGGCGCGCGATCTGCCTGTGATGCGCGGGCGGTTCAACTTCGACGAGATTCGAATCGAGTACTTCCGCGATGCCTCGTCGATGTTCGAAGCGTTCAAGGCCGGAGAAATCGACGTTAGGCAAGAAGACGATCCCGGACGGTGGGTCGAGGGATACGACTTTGCTGCTGTCACTGACGGGCACATCATCAAGCGTGAATTCAACACCGGTTTGCCTTCCGGCATGTCGGGGCTGGTGTTCAATACGCGCCGGCCGGCGTTCAAAGACCCGCGCGTGCGCCGCGCATTCAACCTGCTGTTTGACGCCGAATGGATGAACCGCAACTTGTTCAACGGTCTCTTCAAGCGCACCGAAAGTTTCTTCGAGCGCTCCTATCTCTCCTCGCACGGCCGGCCGGCCGATGCGCGCGAGCGCGCGCTGCTCGCGCCCTTCGCCGAGTTCGTGAAACCGGAAGTGCTGGAGGGAACGTACCGGCAACCTGTCACCGACGACAGCCGCGCCAACCTGAAGGCCGCGCACAAGCTGCTGCTGGAGGCGGGCTACGAGATCAAAGGCGGGCGCATGATGAAGGCCGGCCGGCGGCTCAGCTTGGAATTCCTGGCGCAGACCCGGGCGCAGGAGCGCCTGCTGCTCAGCTATGCGCGCACGCTCGACAAGCTCGGCATCGCGTTGGGCGTCCGGCAAGTGGACAGCGCACAGTACAACGCGCGCCTGAAGGGTTTCGACTTCGACATGGTGCAGTGGAACTGGACGGCGTCGCTGTCGCCCGGCAACGAGCAGATCAACCGCTGGAGCAGCAGGGCCGCCGACATCGAAGGCTCATTGAATCTCGCCGGCGTCAAGAACCCGGCAGCCGATGCCATGATCGAGGCCATGCTGCAGTCCGACACCGAGGAGGATTTTACCGCGGCCGTGCGCGCGTTCGACCGCGTGCTGATTTCGGGCGATTATGCGATTCCCTTGTTCTATCTGCCCAAGGTGTGGGTGGCGTATCGCAGCCATCTCAAGTTCCCGTCGACCTTGCCGCTGGGCGGGTTCGATGCGGACACGTGGTGGTCGGAGCGGAAGTAGCGTCCCCGGATCCCTCTGCTATCCGCTTCCTACGCACTCCAGGCGACATCTTCGTGCCCTCGGCGTTCCCGACCTCGTGCTGAACTTGTCGAAGCACGACCAGTTTGCGTTGCCGCCCTTCGACAGGCTCAGGACTGGGTTGGAGCCCGGGGGATCGCGGGATCGGCTAAGCGGCCTTCTTTGCCTGTCCTGCGATCTCGGCGAGCTGGCGCACCAAATCGCGCACGCCGGCCAATCGTTCTTCCGGCAGGTCCCAGTCGGCCTTGAACACCAGCTTGTGGTCGGACTGCATCCTTACCCCGCCGCGCGACTTCTGCATGAAGGCGACCAGGCCCTCGGGATTGGCGAACTGGTTCTTGCGAAAGGCAACGACGGCGCCCTTGGGGCCGGCATCGACCTGCTGCAGTCCAGCCAGCTTGGCGAGGCCCTTGATCTCGACCACGTCGAGCAGGTGCCTGACCTCCTGGGGCAGCTCGCCGAAGCGATCGACCATCTCGGCCGCGAACGCATCGATGTCGGGACGCAGCTCCAGAGTCGAGAGGCGGCGGTAGAGGCCGAGGCGGAGTTGCAGGTCGGCGACGTAGCTGTCCGGGATCAGAACCGAGGTGCCGAGCGAAATCTGCGGGCTCCACTGATCCTGCGCCTCGCCAATGTCACCGCCCTTGAGCGCCGCGACCGCTTCCTCGAGCATGGACTGATACAGCTCGAAGCCGACCTCGCGGATGTGGCCGGACTGCTCCTCGCCCAGCAGGTTGCCGCCACCGCGAATGTCGAGGTCATGGCTGGCGAGCGAGAAGCCGGCCCCCAGCGTGTCGAGCGACTGCAGGACTTTGAGACGCTTTTCTGCGCCCTCGGTCAGCCGTTGGCCGTTGGGTGTGGTGAAGTAGGCATAGGCGCGCGGCTTGGAGCGTCCGACGCGGCCTCTGAGCTGGTAGAGCTGGGCCAAACCGAACATGTCGGCGCGGTGCACGATGAGGGTGTTGGCGTTGGGAATATCCAGGCCGGATTCGACGATGGCGGTGGAGAGCAGCACATCGTACTTGCCGTCGTAGAACGCGGTCATCACGTCTTCCAGGCCGCCCGGAGTCAGTTGGCCGTGGGCGGTCGCGACCTTCAGTTCGGGCGTCTGCTCGGCGAGGAACTCCCGCACTTCTTCCAGGTCGGCGATGCGCGGCACGACATAGAAGCTCTGGCCGCCGCGATAGCGCTCGCGCCGCAAGGCTTCGCGGATGATCACGGGATCGAACGGCGAGATATAGGTGCGCACGGCCAGACGATCCACCGGCGGCGTGGAAATGAGCGACAGCTCGCGAACACCCGACAGCGCCAGTTGCAGCGTGCGCGGGATCGGCGTGGCGGTGAGGGTAAGGACGTGGACCTCTTCGCGCAGGTGCTTCAATCGCTCCTTGTGGGCGACGCCGAAGTGCTGCTCCTCGTCGACGACGAGCAGGCCGAGGCGATTGAAGGTAATGCTCTTGCCGAGCAAGGCGTGCGTGCCGACGATCATATCTGTGGTGCCCTCCGCGAGACTGGCCTTGGCCGCCTGCAGGTCCTTGCCGCCGACCAGGCGGGAGGCCTGGGCGATGCGCACCGGTAGTCCTTTGAAGCGCTGGGTAAAGGTGGCGAAGTGTTGCCGCGCGAGTAGCGTTGTCGGCACGACGACGGCCACCTGCAGCCCCGAGTAGGCGGCAATGAACGCCGCCCGCAGCGCCACCTCGGTCTTGCCGAAGCCGACATCGCCGCACACCAGGCGGTCCATGGGCTTGCCCGAGGCCAGATCGTCCAGCACCGCCTGGATGCTGGCGGCCTGATCGTCGGTCTCGTCGTAGGGGAAGCGGGCCACGAACTCGTCGTACTCGACCTGCGGCGGCACCAGGACCGGCGCCTCGCGCAGTTGCCGCAGGGCAGCAATCTTGATGAGCTCGGAGGCGATCTCGCGCAGGCGCTGCTTGAGCCGGGCCTTGCGGCCCTGCCAGGCCGCTCCGCCGAGCCGGTCGAGCTGAGCGACGCCGTCGCCCGACCCGTAGCGGGTCAGCAGCTCGATGTTTTCCACCGGCAGGTAGAGCTTGTCGCCGCCCGCGTAGGCGATCTCGAGGCAATCGTGCGGGGCGCCCAGGGCCGTGATGGTGGTGAGCCCGTCGAAGCGGCCGATGCCATGGTCGGCGTGCACCACGAAATCGCCGATGGCGAGACTGGTGGCCTCTGTGATCAGGTCGGCGGCCCGGCGCGCCTTGCGGCGCGGGCGCACGAGGCGGTCGCCGAGGATGTCCTGCTCGCCGATCACCGCGAGATTGGGCGTCTCGTAACCCTCTTCCACGCCAAGGACGGCAAAGCCCACCTGGCTGCCGGGTAAGGCTTCCGCCTCCGCGAAGCTCTCGATCTTGCGCGCCTCGGTGAATCCATGTTCAGCGAACAGAGTGGCGAGGCGCTCGCGGGCGCCGGCCGTGAAGGCTGCAACAATCACGCGTTTGCCACGCGCCTGCAGCCCCTGCACATGTGCGATAGCCGCCGTGAAGACATTGGAGCCTTCGCTCGCGCGCTCGGCAGCGAACGTGTGGCCCGTACGGCCGCCGTTGGATTTGACCGGACCCCGAGGGTCGCTTTCCTGCTCGAAGGGCGTGAGGTAGCGCACGGCATGCTGCCCCAGAGCGCTGTTCCATTCCCGCTCGGCGAAAAACATCGCGTCCGGAGACACCGGCTTGTAGGGCGGCGCGCCGAAGCTGTGCGCTTCGAGGCCGTCCACGCGGGCTTGATAGTGGTCGGCGATCAGGGCTAGCCGCTCGCCCACGGCATTGTCGGCCAGATGATCGAAACTGACGGGCGCCTGGGGCACATAGTCGAACAGGGTTTCGAGACGCTCGTGGAACAACGGCAGCCAATGTTCCATGCCAGGGTAGCGCTGCCCGGCGCTGACCGATTCATAAAGCGGGTCGGAGCCCGACGACGGGACCGAACTGTTCGACGTAGCGGCGGCGGAACACCTTCTCGCTGGCCTCACCCAGGGCCACCTCGGTGATCGGCATCAGAGTGAGGCGCTGTACGAGCTTGCCGGTACGCTGGGTTTCAGGGTCGAAGGCCTTCATCTGCTCCAGCGTGTCGCCGAAAAAGTCGAGGCGGACCGGCGCCGCGCGCCCAGGCGGGTAGAGATCGAGAATGCCGCCGCGCACGGCGTATTCGCCGGGCTCCATCACCGTGCCGCTGCGCGTGAAGCCCGCCAGATTGAGACGCCCGATCAACTCGCCCATGTCGATCCGCTGACCCGGGGCCAGCGTCTTCAACGAGCGGCGGATGAATTCGCGCGGCGGCGTGCGCTGCAGGACGGCATTGACGGTAGTGAGGACAACGGTGGGGTCTTTGCGGCTGGTGGCCGCCAGACGCGCCAGGGCGGCGATGCGGCGTCCCACGATGTCGCTGTTGGGGCCGATGCGGTCATAGGGCACCGTGTCCCACGCGGGGAACGGTATGACCCGCACCTTTGGCGCAAAGAATGCGAGGCCCTCGGCAATCGCCTCCAGCCGCCTGTCGTCGCGGGCGATATGCACAAACAGGGGCACCGGGCTGCCGGACTGTGCCGCTTGCTGAATGAGATTGCCGAGCAGGAGGGGCACGAGCCCGTCCGGCACGCCGGACAGCACTTCGCTCGAGCCCGTGGATGTAGACTTGGACGCTGCGGGTGCGTCTTGCTGCTGTTGCCGCGCGACCATCATTGCAATCCGTGAAAGATGCGAAGCTGGGCAATGAGCGCCACGAATTCGCCGGCGGGTGCGATCTCGGGATAGAGGATCATATCGTGCAGTTCGGGGTCGGGCATTTGCAGCAGCCGCTCGAATTCAGTGAGAATTTGGGGCGGCATGCCGGCCACGCGCGACTCTGCAAACCGGCCCACGAGCCAGTCCATTTCCTTGGTTCCGCGGTGGCTGGCGCGAAAAACGGCCCGCCGCCGGCGGCTTGCGACGTCGTCGGTCATGACTATTCAGCTTTGATATCCAGGCGAGGCCGCTTGACGGACCCTGCTGCCGCCGCCACCTTCGCCGGGCCTGGGACCTCATATAGTCCCCCACACGAAAACAGAAAAGCACCGGGATCGCGTTGGCTGCCGTGCCAAGAGCGCACGCGTCCCACAATCCTGCAACGGACATGCATCCCTGACCCATGCGGCCGCATCCTCTCGTACCCCTGTTTGCTTCCGCGACCAACCTGAGCGGGATCGGGCCGCGCATGCTGCTCCTGCTCAAGAAGGCAGTGCGTCTGCCGCCCGGCGTCAACGAGCCGCGCATTATCGACCTGCTCTGGCATACGCCCACCGGCGTCATCGACCGGCGCGCGACACCGACGGTGGCCGCGGCCGTGCCGGGCACCATCGCCACGCTGGAGGTGCGGGTTCTCAAGCATCGGGCGCCGCCACGCGGAAACAACAAGGCGCCCTACAAGGTCACATGCGAGGACGAGACCGGCCGCATCGACCTGGTGTTCTTCCATGCGGAGCGGAAGTTCATCGAGCGGCAGCTGCCCGAGGGCAGCATCCGCTACGTGAGCGGGCGGATCGAAGCCTACAACGACAAGAAGCAGATGGCGCATCCCGACTACATCGTCGCACCGGAAGCGCGCGACGATCTGCCGATGCTGGAGCCGGTGTATCCGCTGACGGCCGGGCTTTCCGGCAAGATCCTGCTGAAGGCCGCGAAACAGGCGGTCGAGCGCGTGCCCACCCTGCCAGAGTGGCAGGAGGCGGCGTGGCTGAAGGAGCGCGACTGGCCTGACATCAAGACAGCGGTGACGCGCATACATCGCCCCCTGGAGGCATCCGATGTTTCGCCGGGTTCGGCGCCCTGGCAGCGTCTCGCCTACGATGAGCTGCTGGCAGGCCAGCTCGCCCTTGCCCTGGTGCGGCAGAGCTTCAAGAAGCAGCCCGGACGCAGCGTCGTAGGCGATGGTGGCGTCCGCGCCCGGATCGCCGACGCGCTCCCCTTTGCCCTCACCAATTCGCAGCGCCAGGCCCTGAAGGAAATCGCCCAGGACATTTCTGCGCCGTTTCGGATGTTGCGGCTGCTGCAGGGCGACGTGGGCTCCGGCAAGACCGTCGTGGCGCTGATGGCGATGGCGATCGCGGCGGAAGCGGGCGCGCAGGCAGCGCTGATGGCGCCGACCGAGGTGCTTGCCCGGCAACATGCGGAAACCATCGCGCCGCTTGCCGACCGGGCCGGCCTGCGCATCGGGTTGCTGACAGGACGCGAAAAAGGACGCCCACGCGCGGAGCTGCTGGAACGATTGAAAACCGGTGAGGTCGATATCCTGATCGGCACGCATGCCCTGTTTCAGGCCGACGTGGAGTTCAAGGACCTGGCGTTCGCGGTGATCGACGAGCAGCATCGCTTCGGCGTGCATCAGCGTCTCGCGCTGCAGACCAAGGGCGGCAAGGGCGGCGCCAATCTGCTGGTCATGACGGCGACGCCGATCCCGCGCACGCTGCTGATGACGCATTACGGCGATCTCGACGTGTCGCGGCTGACCGAGAAGCCGGCGGGCCGCAAACCCATCGTCACCAAGACCATTCCGGTCGAAAGCATGGAGCGCCTCATTGACCGGATCCGCATGCAGCTCGACGAAGGCGCGCAGGTCTACTGGGTGTGTCCGCTGATCGAGAGCTCCGACAAGTCGGAGCTGGCGGCAGCCGAGGAAAGACATGCGCACCTTGCGCAGATCTTCGGGGCCGGCAAGGTCGGGTTGCTGCATGGCGGCATGGCGGGGAGCGCCAAGGACCAGACGATGGCCGCCTTTGCGGCCAACCACCTCAAGATCCTGGTGGCGACGACGGTCATCGAGGTCGGTGTCGACGTGCCGAACGCCAACATCATGGTGATCGAGCATGCCGAGCGCTTCGGGCTTGCCCAGCTGCATCAGCTGCGCGGCAGGGTGGGCCGCGGCACGCGCGAAAGCTTCTGCATGCTGCTCTATGCGGCGCCGCTCGGCGAGACCGCTCGCCGCCGCCTCGAAATGATGGAGGAGACCGAGGACGGATTTCTGATCGCCGAGAGGGATCTGGAGCTGCGGGGCGGTGGCGAGGTGCTGGGTGCCAGGCAAAGCGGCATGCCGGAGTTCCGCGTTGCCGAGGTGCCGAATTTTACGGACCTGTTGGCGGCAGCGCGCGACGACGCCCGCTTGATATTGAGCCAGGATCCCGAGCTCACATCATCGCGCGGCGAGGCGCTCAAGCTGCTGCTCTACCTGTTCGAATGCGACGAGGCGGTACGCCTGTTCAGGGCCGCATAGGGGAATGCACCCTGACAGCCGGCGCAATTTTGGAGGATGCAGAAATCATAGCACAACAGCGTCGCGCTGGCAAGCAACAAATCAACGCAAACGCCTGATTTTGCAGCGCGTTTTCTGCCCGATGGCGACGCAGACAGAGCCCCCGCAGCGCACCATGCCGGTCTTCAGGCGGATGGCTGGAGGCCAATGGGCGGTGATCCATTGCGGGCCTTGGCCGCCATGTCCTTGAGCCTGGCCTGCGTTTCCGGATTTACCATGCCAGCCGAGATGATGATCTTGGCCGCATCCTCGAACGTCAAGCGGACCGGCAGCACACTCTTGCGCGGCACAAAGCAGACGAAACCGGAAGGAGGCAGCATACCGGTGGGCATGAACACGCTGATGAGGTCGTGACCGGGAAGCTCCTTGCTGATCTCGCCCGACGCCTCGCCCGTGACGAACACGATCGACCAGATGCCCTTGGAGGGAAATTCCATCAGCGCAACCTTCTGGAAGCTCTGGCTGGGCGAGGACGCCGTCACCACAGATTTGAAGATCTGCTTCAAGCCGCGGTAGACGTTGCGTACAATCGGCGTGCGGCCGAGCATCAGTTCGCCGGCGCTGATCAGCGAGCGGCCCAGCAGTTTTCCGGCGAGCGCCCCGATGATGGTCAGGAGCACCACGGCAAACAACAAGCCGACGCCGGGAATGGGAAACGGCAGGTAGTAGTCCGGATTGTAGATGCGCGGCACATAGGGTTTCACCCACGCATCGACCACCGTGATGAAGTTCCAGGCGATATAGAGCGTGATGCCGACGGGGCCGACGACGACGAGGCCGGTCACGAAATAGTTGCGCAGGCGGGCGCCCAGGTGGATTTCAGGCGTCGCGTCGACTGCAAGCTTGGCGAGCTCGGCCTTCAGGCCGGCTTCCCCCTCGGCGACCTCGGGCTTGAGATCACCGGCGTGTCCCGCCGGGTCGGGCGGGCCTGGTCTGTCCTGCATTCCCGCGCTCATCAATCAGGTCGCTGCGACACCTTGCGTGCCGGACAATTTTTCGACTCGCCGCATTGTCGCACGACCTGGGCGTGCGGCAAGCCTGACGGTCGATACTATGGCAAATGGGGCTGCGTGGCGTGTCGCAAAAGGGCCAAACGCCAGTCTTTCAGAGCGCTATTGCGCGCTACTGGGTCACCGTCAGGCAGTCGAAACCGGTGCCTTTGGCTTTGGCACATACAGCCTGGGTCTCCTGCACGGTTGCAAAAGGTCCAACCAGCACCCGGTAGAAAGAGCCCATATTGCCCAGCACTGTTTGGTCGATTTCCGGCTCGTGTGCGGCCAGCGCGCCGAGGGACGCGCTTGGCCTTGGCAGCCAGAGCGACCGCTTCCTGCTGCGTCCGCACGGTGGCGAGCTGCACCCGATATTTGCCCACGGCTGTGGCGGCCGCAGGCCGGACAGTTGGCGCACGTGTTTCGGCCGCCGGCGTCTCAGGCTGAACCTGGGTCTTGCTCGACCAGGCGCTGGCAACACGCGGCGTGGAAGGCGGTTGCGCGGGCCGTGGCGACGTTTCCGCCTTGTCGATGGAGGCAGTCGACGGTGGCTGCCTTGGCCTGAGCCGGCGACGAATTGTTGAACCAATTCTTGAACCAGTTGCCGCCACCTTCCGCGGTCTGGGTCGTATTGGCGGTGGCATTGTCTGCAGGTGTCGTCACGACACCCCAGCTCTTGGAGGCAGGCCGTTCCTTCGCCTCTTTCGTGGCCGGCGCCGTGGCGGCCGCTACCGCCGTGGTGGCCGCGACCTCACCGCTTTCGGTGAGGCCGGCGTCAGCGTACGCACCGGAGCGCTGCTTGAGCGCATCCTGGCGATCCTCGGCGGTGAGCCCGCCCTTGAGCCAGAGCGCGCTCGTGAGATCGGAAATCGCCTGCGCCGGTTTGCTCTGCTGCCGGTAGGCAACGCCGCGCATATACAGCGCGCGCGCCATGATCGCCGGAGGCAGATTGCCGCCCGCCAAGGTGCCTGTCAGCGCCTGTGCCGCCTGCTCGACCTTGCCGCTCTGCAGAAGCTTGGCAGCGGCATCGATCGCGCGCTGGGCTTCGACTGGATCCTGTCTCTTCTTCTTCGCAGCAGCCGGTGCCTTGGCCGGTTCTTCCTCGCCGTCTTCGGCGTCGTCTTTCTTTGCTTCAGGAGGAGCCGATTTGGCGGGCGCCTTGGCGGCCTTGGCCGTCTGCTGCGCCTCAGCACTCGAACCGATCGCGCACACGGCCGCAAGCGCCACGGCGGCCAATACCGCCAGAGCGACTTTGCGCCAGTCGCGGGTCATGCTTCGATCCCCGTTCGTCTCTTACGCGAAGCACCTCTAACGCCGAAACTACGACAATTCCGTGGTTCGGCGCAATTCGCAGGGCGCTGTTGTAAGACTATTCCACAGTCACCGACTTGGCGAGATTGCGGGGCTGATCGACGTCGGTGCCCATGAAAACGGCCGTATGGTAGGCCATCAGCTGCATCGGCACCGCGTAGAGAAGGGGGTTGGTAAACGGATGGGCCGTCGGCACAGGCAGGTGGGCTTCGATCTCGCACCCCGCCCGCTCCGCGCCGGCATCCGACACGAGGATGATTTGCCCGCCGCGCGCGGCGACCTCCTGCATGTTGGAGAGCGTCTTGTCGAAAAGGTCATCCTCCGGCGCCACCACCACGACCGGCACCTTCTCGTCGATGAGGCGATCGGGCCGTGCTTGAGCTCGCCGGCGGCATAACCTTCGGCGTGGATGTAGGAGATTTCCTTGAGCTTGAGCGCGCCTTCCAGAGCGATGGGGTAGCTCACGCCGCGGCCCAGATAGAGCACGTCCTGCGCCTTGGCGAGCGTGTGGGCCAATCTTCTCGTAGCGGGCTTCGCCGCGCAGAATGGTGGAGATGTGACGCGGCACTTCGCCCAGCGCACGCACCAGCTCCTGTCTCCTTGGCTTCGCTGAGGACGCCGCGCGCGCGGCCGAGGCCGATCGCCAGGCAGGCCAGCACGCTGAGCTGGCAGGTCAGCGCCTTGGTCGAAGCGACACCGATCTCGGGCCCGGCAAGGGTTGGAAGAATGGCGTTGGACTCGCGCGCGATGGTGGAGGTGCGCACGTTGACGATGGAGGCAATGCTCTGGCCCTTGGCCTTGCAGTAGCGCAGCGTCGCCAGCGTGTCGGCAGTCTCGCCCGACTGCGAGACGAATATCGCGAGCCCGCCTTCCGCCATCGGCGGCTCGCGGTAGCGGAACTCGGATGCGATGTCGATCTCGACTGGAATGCGCGCATAGCGCTCGAACCAGTATTTGCCGACCAGGCCCGCATAGTAGGCCGTGCCGCAGGCTGAAATGGAGATGCGGCTGATGCCGGCGGGATCGACGCCGAGGTCGGGCAGGCTGACGCGCCCCTGGCTGAAATCGATGTAGTTGGCGAGCGTGTGGCTGATGACCTCGGGCTGCTCGTGAATTTCCTTGGCCATGAAGTGGCGGTGATTGCCCTTGTCGACCAGCAGGGAGCTTGCCACCGATTTCACGCGGGGCCGCTCCACGGATTTGCCCGCACGGTCATAGATGGTGGCGCCCTTGCGCGTGAGCACCGCCCAGTCGCCCTCTTCGAGATAGGTGATTTCGTGACGTGAAGGGCGCGAGGGCGATGGCGTCCGAGCCCAGATACATCTCGCCTTGCCCGTGGCCGATGGCCAGCGGGCTGCCCTGCCGGGCGCCGATCATCAGATCGTCCTCGCCGGCAAAGATGATGGCGAGGGCGAAGGCACCTTGCAGGTGCGTCAGCGCCTTCCTGGTTGCCGGCACCGGAGCGTGGCCCGCCAGCATTTCGTCGGCGATCAGGTGGACGACGACTTCGGTATCGGTGTCGGTCTCGAACTTGTGGCCCTTGGCCGAGAGCTTCTTCTTCAGCTCGGCAAAATTCTCGATGATGCCGTTGTGCACGACCGAGACGCGCGCGCTCATGTGCGGATGCGCGTTGACTTCGGTGGGACGTCCGTGCGTCGCCCAGCGCGTATGACCGATGCCGACGTGGCCTTGCAGCGGCTCCTTGACGAGGCGCTGCTCCAGATTCTTGAGTTTGCCCTCGGCGCGGCGGCGATCGAGAGTGCCGTTCTCGACCGTGGCGATGCCCGCGGAATCATAGCCGCGATATTCGAGCCGGCGCAGGGCGTCGACCAGATCGCCGGCGACCGGCTTGCTCCCCAGAATTCCGACGATGCCGCACATGGACGCTTTCCTCGCAGTACTTTCCGTACCGTGATCGGCACACGCGTTTACTAGTGCAAATCGAAGCTCATCTTCAATTCACAGTCTGTTTCCTGATCTTTCTTGCAAACTTTCAGGCCGTGTTCTTGCGCTTTTGCATTAATAGCCTAAATTTTGCAGCCCAGCCCGGGCGCTCCTCCTGCGCGCTGCGCTCCAGGGCCAGGGCCCCTGGGGCAACATCCTTGGTAATCACGCTGCCCGAGCCGATATAGGCGCCTTCGCCGACCTTCACGGGGGCAACCAGCGAGGTGTTGGACCCCACGAACACGTCCTTGCCGACATCCGTGAAATGCTTGGTGTACCCGTCGTAGTTGCAGAAGATCGTGCCGGCGCCGATGTTGGCCCCTTCTCCGACGCGGCCGTCGCCGATGTAGGAGAGGTGATTGGCCTTGGCGCCGCCTTCGATAGTCGCGTTCTTGACCTCGACGAAGTTGCCGACATGCGCACCGGCGCCGATGTCGGCGCCCGGTCGCATCCGCGCAAACGGGCCGACGCGCGCACCCCTGCGAATGCATCGTGCCGGTGAAGTAGCAGTTGGCGAGGATCTGGGCGCCGTCTTCCACCACGACGCCCGGGCCGAAGAACACATTGGGCTCGATGGTGACGTCGCGGCCGACGATGGTATCGAAGCTGAACCAGACCGTCTCCGGCGCAATCAGGGTGGCGCCGCCTTCCATGGCTTTGCGGCGCGCCCGCACCTGAAACGCGGCTTCGGCGGCGGCCAATTGTTCGCGCGAATTGATGCCGGCTGCTTCCTCCACGCTGCACAGCACGGGCTTTACGGTCAGTCCGTCCCCAGCCGCGATGGCAACGGCGTCGGTCAAATAATATTCGCCGCTGGCGTTGGCGTTGCCGATGCGGGCGAGGAAATCCGACAGCGCGGGAACGCGAAAAGCCATGGCCCCGGCAGCGCAAAGACCGATCTTTCGCTCCGCACTCGCTTGCGTCCTTGTGCTCGCGAATGGCCGTGATGCGGCCGGAGGCATCGGCGATGAGGCGACCGTAGCCGGTCGGATCGCCGGGCTCGAATGCGAGCACCGCAACATGCGCGCCCAGCTCCAACGCAGCCGTCAGTTTGCGAAGGGTGTCTGCTTCGACGAGCGGAGTATCGGCGAACATGACCAGCACGTCGCGCATGTTGTGTCCAGCGCCGACCGGGCTGCCAGCACAGCATCCGCGGTGCCGTCCTGAGTGGGCTGCTCGAAAATTTCGACCTCGGGCGCCAGGCGTTTCGCCTCCGACCGAACCCGCTCTGCATCGGGCCCAACCACGAGTGCAAGTCGGCGGGCGCCGGCCGCCTGCGCAGTTGCCAAAGTGTGGGCCAGCATCGGCCGGCCGCCGATCGGATGGAGCACTTTCGGCAAGTCGGAGCGCATGCGCACGCCTTTGCCGGCGGCGAGCAAAACCATCAGCAGGGAAACATCGGTCATGGGGCGCTTCTCATCGGGGCGCTTCGTGTTGCATTGCCATCAGTGTTGCAACGCCCGCACGAGACAACAATCATACTCGGACCATCAAAAAGGACCCAAATTCGCGGGCGCAGCCGACACAAGAGCGAAGTTTGCCGCCGCAGATCGGCTCGCGCGCCACAATGCTATGGCATCAGAAGCACATGTCCACAACCCGGGCCGCCGGATCCCACCCTTACGTTGACCGCTCCCCCTCCGATTTGAGACCGTGTCCTTACGATTCGATCTGCGCTGGTCGTCGCGCGTTCGCGCAGCAACGTCTCAATCTAGAACGAGGACGCGCTCGGCCATGGCTGCGTATACCGATCAGCCTCCCCGCTCCCGGCGGTTCATCAAGGTCTACCTGGCGACCTGGGCGTCGCTGGCGGTGGGGGCGCTGGGCTATCTGGCTCACTTAGCACTCCAACCTCAGCAAGCGGCTCAAACGCGAACCCAGGTCGCCGAGCCCGATCCCGGTCAAGCCATTCGCGCGCTTGCGAAAACGACCGTCGAAATGGGCACCATGCGGCGCAACCTGAGCGACATTCAAAAAGACGTCGCGGATCTCAAGGAAGCCGCCACCGAGCGCGAGACGAAAGACAAGTCGGTGACGGCCCGCCTCACCACCGTCGAAGAACGGCTGGCGGCCCTGCATGCCTCGGCCGAGCCGGCCGAAACATCGCCGTCAAAGGCCAAGGTTTCCGAAAGGCACCAGCGCAAGACGGTCGAACCCCGGACCGCCCGCGTCATTACAGTGCCGCAAGAAGGTCCGGCGCCTGCGCCAGTCCCGCCGGCTCCGTCGTTCAAAGACGACGGGCCTCCGGTACCGCTCGAGACTGGAAGCATCGCGCCGAAGGAGGAAATAACGTTCGGCGAGCCCACCGTTACGCGCGCCGGCCCGATTGCTTTCGCAGTGCAACTTGCCGCGGGTCCCTCCCTGCCAGGTCTCGCGGCAGAGTTGGGGGCAACTGCGCGAGCGGCACGGGTCGCTGGCTTCGCTCGAGCCGCGCGTGGTGCCTCCCAGGAGCGACGGCGGACCGTACCGGCTGCTCGCGGGCCCGTTCGCGACCCAGAGCCGATGCTGATCGGGTATGCACCGAGATGGGCGTAGGGCGCAACGGCTGCTACGTCACGACCTACATCGGCACGCCGCTGTAACTGCAGTCCGGCCTATAGCCGGCACGCGCTTGACGCTGCCTGACTGCATCCACGGCACGCGAAGCGGCACATGCAGGGAGCGCGCCGGCGTATAGCCCGACTCATAGATTAGGCGCGTTGAAGGTGTCGCACGCCTGCGTCTGGCCTGTGTCCAGACCGCGCTTGAACCACCGCATGCGCTGCTCCGAACTGCCGTGCGTGAACAACTCCGGCACGGCGTAACCTTGCGTCTGCTTCTGCAGCCGGTCGTCGCCGATGGCCGCCGCAGCGTTCAACCCGCTCTCGATGTCGCCGGGCTCGAGCCGATTCTTCATCTGATGATTGAGCGAGGCCCATACGCCAGCGAAGCAATCTGCCTGCAGCTCCATCTTCACCTGCAGCAGATTGGCCTGGCCCTCGCTGCGCACATTTTGCTTCAACGCTTGCACGCGGTCGGCAATACCCAGAACCGTCTGCACATGATGGCCGATCTCATGCGCTATCACATAGGCCTGCGCGAAGTCCCCGGGCGCACGGAACCGGCGCTTCAGATCGTCATAGAACGCAAGGTCGATGTACACTCTCTTGTCCGCCGGACAATAGAACGGCCCCATCGCCGACTGACCCGTGCCGCACGCAGTGGGCGTGGCGCCCCTGAACAGCACGAGCTTGGGCTTTGCGATATTGCCGCCCGGCACCCTTGAAAATCTGATCCCAGACATCCTCGGTATCGGCGAGCACCTGGCGGACGAACTGAGCCTTGTAGTCGTTGTCGTCTGCAACACCACCCTGGCCCGGCAGCCCCGGCACATTCTGCGGCCCGCCCTGCCGGTCCGGCCGCGGCATGTTGGGAATTTCCAGCCCGCCGCCGGTCAGCAGCGTCAGCGGATTGATGCCGAGCATCAGGCACACGACGCCAATTAGAATGATGGTGCCGAAGCTGAACCCACCGCCGCCGAGCGGGATGCGCAGACCACTGCCGCCGCCACGGCGAAACATACCGCCGCCGCTCGCCGCGGCGATCCTCGACGTTTTCGCTTTCCCGGTCGCCTTCGCCGTACCGCATTGCCACCATCCTCAAGCTGCGCCGGACCGCTTCAACCGCCACGTGTCCATGTGATTGCCGATATTTTGCGCACGAACGCAGTAGGGAGACAAGAGCGGCGGGCAGACGGTTAACGCCGACACCGGGAGGCAGAACGCTATTTGCTTTCGTCCTGTTCCGGGCCGCTCTTGCCCGGCCTCAGCCCCGCAATCTGCAGCAGCTTGCGCGCTTCTGGCCGAGCCCGCTCCGCTTTCAGGAACCCGTGCACCTGGCGCGAGGCCGCGACGGTGCCCTCGTTGGCGTAGGCCTCGTGGTTGCGCTCGATGTCCTTGATCTCGTAGCGGTAGTTGACCATCAGCCCGTGCGCCTCGCCAAGACCCTTCGGCGAAGGATCGCCCAGCCAGTTGATGCGCTCCAGGCGCGCGCCGTTGCCGAGATGGAACCGCGCCACCGGATCGAGGGGACGCCCGTCGCCGGCCTTCGCCACGAGGAAATAGTGGGCGGCGAGCCTGCAGCAGCACCGGCCTGAGGGCCCCGGCGATCTGCTGGCTGTGGGCCCAATCCGGATCGCCGAGCACCTCCAGGCGCTGCCGCTCGGCCGGCGTGATCAGATTGGAGTCGGGATCCGACAGCACCGATGCCAGCCAAGTTGCGAAATTCGGCACCGGCGACAGCGTGACGAAAGTCTTCAAACTCGGCCGCTCCTTTACGAGGTCCTCGACCACCTGCTTGATCAGGAAATTCCCGAACGAAATGCCGCGCAAACCTTCCTGGCAGTTCGAGATCGAATAGAACACCGCCGTCGATGGCTTCTCGTCGAACTCGCCGTTTCTGGGTGCCTCCTGCTGCAGCACGGCACCGATCAACTCCGGGATGCCGTCCATCAAGCGCCACCTCGACGAAGATCAGCGGCTCGTCCACCAGCGAGGGATGGAAATACGCGAAGCAGCGCCTGTCAGCCGGGTCGAGACGGCGACGCAGGTCATCCCACCCCTGGATCTCATGCACCGCTTCGTAAGCGATGATCTTGTCGAGGATGGTCGCCGGCGTTTGCCAGTCGATGCGGCGCAGCACCAGGAAGCCGCGGTTGAACCACGACGCCAGCAGATGGCGCAGATCGCTGTCGACCGGCGCCACCGAAGGATCGCCGGCTGCGATCAGGTCCCGGCGCATGGCAACAATTTCAGCGGTGGCGCCGGGCGCCAGATTCAGGCGCCGGAAGAACTCCAGCCGCGGACTTTCCACGGCCCGCTGCAGGGCTCTGATCGAAGCCGTGCTGGACCCGTCGAGGAATGCCTTGGCGGCCCGTGTGACCTTGTCAGCATCCGGCTGCATGGTGCGCGCCAGGAACTTGATGAACGCCAGCCGGTCCGGCATCGAAAGCGTCTTGTATCGCTGCAGGATCTCGCGCGCGATGGCAACGCCGGAAGCTTCGCCCCGGCTCGAGACCAATGCAGACGCCAGCTCGTGGATGTCGTCCTCGCGGCCGGCCCCGCCCAGCGACCGCGGCAGGTACTGGCGGCCCTGCTCGGCAACGGAGTTCAGCAGCTCCTGGAGGAAGGAGACGTTCATTCGACTAGCCATGAGACGGACCGCAAGCATGGTTTAAGTGGCCATTCCCTACACAAGAACCAAGCTGCCACAGAAATGCAATGGCTTGACGATGGACGCTGCAGCCTGCTTCCCGGTGCTCCGCTCCTTGCAAGCGCCAGGCCGGAGGCATTGGCGGCCCGCAGGCAAGCCTGCAAGGCCGGTCCGCTGGAGGGAATGATGACAGAGGTTGGTTTCGCGACCATTGTAACCGGGCAATCGAGTTGCAGGAGCACATGAGATGAGCAGCGATACCTACGAGATACTGGCCTTGAAATACGCAGGCTTGGCGGCGCGTAGGCGGTTCGAGAGCTTCATCGCTGCCGATGACCACGACAGCCCCCACCCCATCGACTATTTCATCTGGGTCATCCGCAACGCCAAGCACACGATTGTTGTCGACACGGGCTTCGACGCGGCTGAAGGCGCCAAGCGCGGCCGCAAGGTGGACCGGGCGCCGGCTGCCGCGCTCGAGCAGATCGGCATTTCCGCCGGCAATGTGGAGCAGGTTGTCGTGACCCACCTGCACTACGACCATGCGGGCACGCTCGGCGCGTTTCCCAAGGCGCGCTTCCATCTCCAGGAGGCTGAGATGGCGTACGCCACCGGTCCTTGCATGTGCCACAACTTCCTGCGCTATCCCTTCACCGTCGACCACGTGTGCGACATGGTCAAGAATGTCTACTCCGGCCGTGTTGCATTCCACGATGGCGACGCGGAGGTGGCGCCTGGCGTGACCGTACACAAGGTCGGCGGCCACAGCCGGGGCCTGCAGTGCGTTCGGGTTGCTACGGCCACCGGCCCGGTTGTGCTGGCATCCGACAGCGCGCACTACTACGAGAATTTCGAGAACGGCAAAGTGTTCCCCATCACCATCGACATCGCCGATGTACTGGACGGCTACGTCCGCCTGCAAGAACTGGCGGGCTCGCCCCGGCGCGTTGTTCCAGGCCACGATCCGCTGGTTCTGAAGCGCTACCCCGCGCTCAACAGCCAGACGGAAGGCATCGTCCATCGGCTGGACGTTGCCCGGCTCGACGGCTGAGCACGAACCTTGCATGTCCGGGACACGCAGTGGTGGAAAGTTAACCGCCCCGCGTAAGTTAAGCTTACCTGCGGAGCGGCGTTGAGGACCAAGTCATGCATTCGGGGGAAAATGAACCACTGAGAATTGGAGTACCCGCGTTGGCCGCCGTTGCACAGAACACCGGGACTGTTGTCCACCTGCATACCGCGGGCAACACGGCGCTGGCCGCGAACGTGGCCGACGAGGCGCGCATCGCGCCGCGCCGGCGCATGCTGAAATCCGGCAAGGTCGCCTACAGCGAGCGCCACGTCACCATCGATTGCCTGGTGCGCGATATGTCCGCCACCGGTGCGCGGTTGCGGATCGAAGGGTCTGTCACTGCGCCCGACACGTTCGAGTTGCTCATCCCGCTCGAAGGGCTGGAAGCAAACTGCCAGGTTGTATGGAGGTCCGGCGCCGACCTCGGCGTCAAATTTCTGGCGGCACCGCGCATCGTCGCGGCCAAGCGCCAGCAGGTGATCTGCGCGCTGACGCCAGCCAAGGCACCCACGCTGCGCCGCAAGCCGCGGCCCGGTGAGGTGAGCTGAGGCCGCACGCTTCACGCTATCTTGAGCCGGCGACCCGGCGCTGCAGCAAGGCTTCACGGGCTTTCTTAACCGCTCGCCGCTATCCGTAGTGCGTGGGGGACGTCATTTTATTGTGGTCTGAGGACAGACCAATGACTGAAGAAATATCCAACAAGCGCTCCCAGCAACGGAACCGTTGTCTCAAAGAAGGCAAGATCATCTTTGGGAACGGCACCTTCGTCGTCGACTGCACCATCGACAACCTGTCCGAGACCGGCGCGCACCTGAGGGTGCAGGGCTCATCGCCGCTGCCCAAGGAATTCCTGCTGGTCGAGCCTTCGCGCAATGTCGTGCACAAGGCCGAGATCGTGCGCCGAACCGCGAAAGGGCTCGGCATCAAATTCAACGGCATCTTCGAGGACCGTCAGGCAGCCGAAGCGTACCTGCGCAAGTTCAGACGCTGAGCTGCCCGATGTGCTCGCTCTACGCGGGAAGGCCCTGCGTCGCGGCGCCGTAGCCCGCGAGTGCACGCTTGCGCGGCACGCTCCTGAGCTTGCCGCCGGCCTGGCGCGGCTCGACTTCGGCGACATGATCAGCGGCAACGAGCAGGCGCTTGAAGATCCACTCCGGTCTTCACGCCCATGTGCTCGAAGGCGAACACGAGATCCTCGCTCGCGGTATTGCCGGCAGCACCCGGTGCGAACGGACAACCGCCGAGACCGCCCGCCGCACCGTCAATCACCCGCACGCCTTGCCGGTACGCTTCGATCGCATTGGCGACACCGAGACCATACGTGTCATGCCCATGGTAGCCGAATGTCACGCGATCGCTGGCGTAGCGCGGCATGATGCGGCCGAGCAGCGATCCCACGTGGTCCGGCGCGGCGCGGCCGGTCGTATCGCAGATACCGATCTCCACATCGGGCGCGATCGCAATCACGCGCTCGACGGCGCGGATGACGTCGTCCTCGGGCACGCGCCCTTCCCACGGGCAGTCGAAGCAGGTGGAGAGGCCGAGCCGGAGCTTCGGCTTGTCCTTGCCCAGTCCGTCCCAAGCCTCGGCGAAACCCTTGAAGCTCTCATCCACGCTGCGATTGACGTTGGAGCGGTTGTGGCTTTCCGAGACGGAGATCACCCAGCTGATTTCTTTCACGCCCGCATCGAGGGCGAGATGCAGCCCCTTGGCGTTCGGCACCAGCGCCATCACGCGCAGATCCGCGGGCAGTTTGGCGCGCTTGAGAATCTCCGGCGTGTCGGCCATCTGCGGCAGCGCCTTGGGGCTGACGAACGATCCGATCTCCATGCGCTTGAAGCCGCAGGCGGCGAGTTCCTCGATAAGCTTGATCTTGGCTTCTGTCGGGATGAACGGTTTGACAGCTTGAAAACCATCGCGCGGGGCGACTTCCAAAATCTCTATGCTTTTCATTTGCCTGGTCCCTCGCGATAGGGTGGCCGACATCGGCTTGTCCGGCCCTGTGATACCGCAAAACGAAAGCTCGCGCCGCCT
Organism: uncultured Alphaproteobacteria bacterium; assembly: GCA_963814055.1. Classification (GTDB taxonomy): domain Bacteria; phylum Pseudomonadota; class Alphaproteobacteria; order Rhizobiales; family Hyphomicrobiaceae; genus AWTP1-13. Next base: position 78,600 of record CAWFBJ010000015.1, on the reverse strand, counting down.
CAAAGTGCGACACTTTTCTTGCTACCAACACCATCAGCACACGGGGTCTTCGAACCGGCTCGGCCTGTGAACACGCGGCCGTGGCAGAAAACTTTTGGGATCAATCATCACATGACGATCGGCCGCCGACGCAGCATCCGAACTGCATTCTGTTTTGCTCTCTGCGCCACCGCCGGCGCGGTCGCCGCGGATCGCCTGGGCCTTGTCCAGGGCGCTCAGGCTCAGTCGAAAGAGGAAGAGGACAAGAAGAAAAAGGAACGGGAGAAACAACGGCCGCCCGAGAGGCGCCCGCAACAGCAGCAGCCGCCACCACCGCCGAAGGCACCGCCACCGGTTATCAAGCAACAGCCACCACCGCCGCCCGCGCGGACTGCACCACCCCCGCCGCCAATCGAGAAACGCCTGCCTCCACCCGAAAAGAAGGAGACGATTCCCTCAATTCCAAAAACAGCCACTGCCCGAGAAATTCGAGAAGAAGGGACCGCCACCCGCCGTGAAACCCGGCGACGTGCAGCCGGAGATCAAGAAAGATGGCCTCCGCCGTACGCCGCGTGACGAGGGCGCACCGCCGTCGCAAGGACCCTCCGGACCCCAGGGCGTGGCTCCACCTCAAGGCCCGACGGGGCCAAAAGGTGTGTCGCCGCCACCGCCTGGGACACCCCGCGGCCCGCTGCCGCCGGCTGCCAAGTCTCCAGCAGGTCCTGGACCGGGCCCCGGCACCAATCTGCCCGGACCCAAGCGCTTCGAAGACGTGCGCAAGGACCGGCGCGAGCGCGTCGAGGACGGCGGACGCCGCAAGGTGATCCAGGAGCCCGGCAACCGGACGATTGTCAAAGAGAACAACCGTGCCGTCATCCGGCACGACGAAGCCGAACGCTTCAGCCGCCGCCCCGGGGCCAAATCGGAGCGTCGCGCCGACGGCAACGTCGAGACGTTCTACGTGCGGTCAGACGGCGTGCGCATCGTCACCGTGGTGGATGGCAACGGCCGCCTGCTCAGGCGCTATCGCCGCGACCGCGACGGCCGCGAGCGCAACATCATCGACAACCGCCGCTTCTATCGCAATCTCGGCGTGGGCGTCGGCATCGGCGTGATCGGGGGCATCATCGCCCTCAATCTGCCGCCGCCGCGCATCACCATTCCGCGTGATCGCTACATCGTCGACTACGACCGCGCGTCGGACGACGATCTCTACGAAGCGCTGGAAGCCCCGCCGCTCGAAACGCTCGACCGCTCCTACTCGCTGGAGGAGGTCCGCGACAACTACGAGTTGCGCGCTCGCGTGCGCCGGATCGATCTCGATACCATCAGCTTCGAGTTCGGCTCGTGGGAAGTCGGCGCCGACCAGTCCTTCAAGCTGGAGCGCATCGCGCGCGCTATCCTGCGGCTGCTGGAGCGCAACCCGGAAGCCGTGGTCATGGTCGAAGGGCACACCGACGCCGTCGGCTCGGACGAGGACAACCTGAGCCTGTCGGATCGGCGCGCTTCATCCGTCGCGGACATCCTGTCGGAGGAGTTCAATGTGCCGGCGGAAAACCTGGTGACCCAGGGTTATGGCGAACAACACCTGAAAGTCGAAACCCAGGGGCCCGAGCGCCTCAATCGCCGCGTCACCATCCTCAACATCACGGGGCTGATGGAAGAACGCTAGCGTAACGGGGTCAGACCCTGCTGCGGGTCTGGCCCCACTCCCGCCCCCAGCGCCACCCCGGCCCTGGCGCTTGACGTTTCGCCAGCGGACAGGGGCCGCAACACATGCTAGGAGGATGCTCCCAGCAAAGGGACAACGGGGAAACGAGGAATGATTTCAACCAGCTCCAGAGCCAGGCTCAACGGCACCGCGCGCCGCGGCGCAGCCGTTGCGCTGCTGGCCGTTACCCTCCCCGCTGCGGCGTTCGCGCAGGATTGCGGCAACTCCGGCGCCGGCTTCGAGGCATGGCTCGAGCGCTTCAAGGGCAAGGCTGCCGCCCAGGGCATTTCGCAAGGCGCCATCTCATCCGCCTTGAGCGGCGTCAGCTACGATCCGACCGTTGTGCGTCTTGATCGGTCGCAAAAGTCCTTCAAGCTGAGCTTCGAGCAGTTCTACGCCCGCCGCGTCGGCCCGGCGCTGATCCGCCGCGGCCAGAGCCTGATGCGCACGCACGCCGCCACGCTCGACCGGGTGCAGAAGCGCTTCGGCGTGCCGCCCGAGATCATCATCGCCATCTGGGGCCTGGAAACCAACTACGGCTCCGACACCAGCGGCCGTTTCTCCATCATCCGCTCGCTGGCCACGCTGGCCTACGACTGCCGCCGCTCGCCGTTCTTCACCGGGCAGCTGCTCGACGCCGTCCGCATCGTGCAGAAGGGCGACATGTCGCCGGGCGAGATGCGCGGCGGCTGGGCCGGCGAGATCGGCCAGACGCAGTTCCTGCCGACGCCCTATGTGAAGTACGCCGTGGACTTCGACGGCGACGGCCGGCGCGATCTGGTGCGCAGCGTTCCCGACATCCTGGCGTCTACGGCGAGCTTCCTGAAGGGCCATGGCTGGCAAGCCGGCGGCTCATGGGAGCCCGGCTCCACCAACTACGGCGTCATCAAGGATTGGAACCGCGCCGAGGTCTACCAGCGCACCATTTCCGTGATGGCGACCAAGCTGCGCGAGGGCCGCGGCGGTTCATAACGTGTCATCCCGGCACTTGTTGCCGGGATCCAGCCGTCCACGAACGCCGAAGCAAGCTGAGAGATGGATCCCTGGCACAAGGCCCGGGATGACAAGGCTTGGTCCAAACTTGAGCCGCGCTATCACAGGGGTAATTCAGTCGCTGCAAGCGCCGCGAGCACAGCCGCGGTGATCTCGCGCGTGCCATCCGTGCCGCCCAGTTCGAACGGCTTGAGCCGCTTCTCCACATACGCCCGGCTCACTGCCGCCTCGATGAGGCGCGCGGCCTGCACGGCACTTGCCGACTGATGCTTCGTGCCGAGCCACTCCAGCATCATCGCGCCTGACAGGAACATCGCCGTCGGGTTGGCCTTGCCCTGGCCGACGATATCGGGCGCCGTGCCGTGGCAGGGCTGGAACACGGCGTGCTCGTCGCCGATGTCGGCCGACGGCGCCATGCCCATGCCGCCCATCAGGCCGGCGCCGAGATCGGAGAGGATGTCGCCGAACATGTTCTCGGTCACCAGCACGTCCATGGTCCAGGGTCGGCGCACCATGTCGAGTGCGGTGGCATCGACGTAGGCGCTGGACGCGCCGATGTCGGGAAACATCGCCGCGCGCTCTTCGAAGATCTTGCGGAAGAACGCGAAGGCGGCGAACACGTTGGCCTTGTCGACGCAGGTTACGTGCCCGGGCCGCCCGCGCGCTTTGCTCTGCCGCGCCAGCTCGAAGCAGAAATCGAACAGGCGTTCGCTGACCCCGCGCGTAATGACCAGTGTTTCGGTAGCGGCGAGATCGTTGACCACCGCGCCTTTGCCCCGGGTCGCGAACAGCCCTTCGGTCGACTCGCGCACCAGCACGAAATCGAGCTTCGCCGCGCGCGGATCGGCCAACACCTGCGGCAGGCCGGGAATGGTCTTCACCGGCCGGACGCCGGCGTAGAGCCCGAGATCGAAGCGCAGGTCGATCTGCGGCGCGATTTCGGTACCGTCGGGATAGCGCACGGACGGCAGGCCCATGGCAGCAAGCAGAATGGCATCGGCACTGCGGCACGCGTCGAGCGTCGCCTTCGGCAAGGCCTCGCCGTGATCGCGATAGTGCCCGGCACCGGCCGGATGCGAGGTGCTCGAAAGCGAAAAGCCGCCAACCTTCTTCTCCGCGGCAGCCAGAACCTGCAGGCACGGTCGCATCACCTCCGGGCCGATGCCGTCGCCGGGCAGTACGGCGATCTGGAATGCATTGGCAGACGGCATGGCGCTCTCAGTTCCGCTTGGCGAGCGCGTAGGAGAGCATCTTGTAGGCGATGCGCCGCAGCCGTGAAGTCGTAGGCGTGGAAGCCCTTGATCGGTGCGAACTCCACGAGGTCGGCGCCCACGACGTTCCCAACCGCGCAAGCCCGGCGCAGGATAGCCAGCGCCTGCCAATAGCCCAGCCCGCCCGGCGTCGGCGTGCCCGTCGCTGGCATGATCGCCGCGTCCAGGGCGTCGATGTCGAACGTTACGTACACCGGCCGGCCGGCGAGCGGCTTGACGATCTCCTCGATGTCCCAGTGCGCCTGGTCCTTGGCCCAATGGATCGTGATGCGATCGCGATTGGCGTCGTAGAACTCGCACCTCGGGCGTGGAGACGGCGCGGATGCCGACCGACACCAGCGACACGCCCGGATTGTCCAGCACGCGGCGCATGGCCGACGGCGTGCGAGAATTGTTCGCCCTGATAGCCGTCGCGCAGGTCGGCGTGGGCATCGAACTGCAGCACCACCAGGTCCTTGTGGCGCGCAGCGAACGGGCGGATGGCGCCGGCCGTCAGCGAATGCTCGCCGCCCAGCACGAACGGAAACTTGCCGGCCGCCAGCACCGTCTCGACCGTCCCTGCGAGCTGATCGAGCGCCGCATCGATCGGCCGGGCGATCTCAGGCTCGCGAATTGCCGCCACGCCGTACTCGAGATAGGGCTCGCGCCCCAGCTCGTCGTCGTAGAGCTCGAGTTGCTGGCTGGCGGCGAGGATCGCTTGCGGTCCCGCGGCGGTGCCGCCGCCGTAGCTAACCGACGCTTCCAGACCGAAGGGAATGACAACCGCCCGCGCGGACGCCGGATCGGCGGCATCCGCGCGGACAGGATCGAGAAAGCTTTGCTCGGCCGGCAGGTAGTCGAGCTCTGGCGCTCACGCCTGAACCTGCTCGGCCTCGCGCTGCGCGTCCTGCTCGGGCGCGTACATCGTGAACATCGGCTCATCCAGCAGGATCGCCTCGTCGAAGGCGCCAAAGCCGTTGAACCGGCTGGCAATGGCCCGGCCGTAGGCGCCGGTGTTGCCGAACTCGATGTAGTCGCCTTCCCGGATCTTGTCGGGCAGCCGGAAGGGTCCCTTCATGTGATCGACCGTGTCGCAGGTCGGTCCCCACAACACGAAGTCGATGAACGCCTCGCGCTCCTCCACCGGCCGGCTTACGAGCTTGACCGGGAAGTTGAAGTTCAGGTGTGCGGCATCAAACAGCGAGCCGTAGCTGCCGTCGTTGATGAACAGCTCGTTGCCGCGGCGGGCATCGACGCGCACGATCAGCGACTCCGCTTCCGCCACCAGCGCACGGCCGGGTTCGCACATCAGCCGGCAGTGGTTGCCGACAGGCAGCTTCTCGACGCCGATATGGATCGCGCGCATGAAGGCCGATAGCGGCGCCGGGGGCGGCACCTCGTCCGAGTAGATCGACGGGAAGCCGCCGCCCACGTCGAGCCGGTCGAGCACCACGCCCGCCTTGACGATCAGCTTGCCCACCTCTTCCAGCGCGGCCACGTAGGCGTCCGGCGTCACCGTCTGCGAGCCGACGTGGAACGTGATGCCGAGTTCCTTGGAGGCCTGCCGTGCCTTCATGAGCAGGCGCGCCGCCTTGGCGCCGGCGATGCCGAACTTGCGCTCGAGCGGGATCTTGCTGTTCTTGGCAGCAACCGCCACGCGCACCCACAGCGTGAGCTCGCGGCAGCCGCCGGTCTCCTCCAGGATCTTCTTGAGCTCGTCCTCGCTGTCGAGCGCAAAGCTGCGCACGCCGAACTCGGCGAACGCGCGGCGGATGGCCGTGCGCGGCTTGACCGGATGCATGAAGTGCAGGTGCGCGCCGGGGATCGTGGCCGCATCCTCGATCTCGGGAAGCGAGGCCACGTCGAAATGGCGGATGCCGGCGCCGTAGAGCGCGCCCAGCAGGAACACGGAGCTGTTCGCCTTGTAGGCGTAAGCCACGTCACCCGGGAAGTTTTCGATAAACCACCGTGCGGCCCGGCCCGCGGCATGCGGGCGGACGGCCATGACCGGAATGTCTGGCTTGGTAGCGCCGATCAGCGCAGTCGCAGAGGGGAACCTGTGCATCTCATGGGACCTCCACCAGTCGGGTTGGACCAGGGCGCTGCTCAACCAGCAGAAGCCGCCTGTGACGTTCGGAAAGGGGACATAAGGTCTGAGGGGGGCCATGTAAAGATCTATTTGGTCCCGCGAGAGCAAAAAATGCTCCCAAAGCTCAACCGGCAAGGCCAGCGCCTGCCACGGTGCCCGACGCTTCAGGCCACGTCCGCCGGCCGCGTCTCCTGGAGCAGGCCGCCCTCGAGCCGCAAGACCCGGTGCATGCGCTTGGCGAGCTGCAGATTGTGGGTGGCGATCAGAGCAGCCACGCCGGTGTGCTGGATGAGCTCGATCAGCTCGCGAAAAACCAGCGCCGACGTGCTGGGATCAAGGTTACCGGTCGGCTCGTCGGCCAACAGGATCCGGGGCGCGTTGGCCAGCGCGCGGGCGATCGCCGTGCGCTGCTGCTCGCCACCCGAAAGCTGGGCTGGCCGATGATCGAGCCGTTCGGCGAGCCCAAGCATGCCAAGCAGCTCGCTGCCGCGCTGCTCGGCTGCCGCTCGCGGCGCGCCGCGGATCATCTGCGGTATGGACACGTTCTCCTGCGCCGAGAACTCCGGCAGCAGCTGGTGGAACTGATAGATGAACCCCATCTCCACCCGGCGCACGCGCGTGCGCTCACTGTCGCTCAGCTGCGAGCAATCCTGGCCGTTGACATAGACGCGCCCAGCGTCCGCAGTCTCGAGCAGGCCGGCAACGTGCAGCAGCGTCGACTTGCCCGCGCCCGACGGTCCGACCAGCGCCACCGCCTGCCCAGGATAGAGATCCACGCTGGCACCCTTGAGGACGCTGATCTCGCGGTCGCCCTGCCGGAAGACGCGGTGAACGTCCCTGAGCTGCAATACGGGGCGGGCATGAACGTTCTGCACTGGGCCTACTCGTAGCGAAGCGCTTCGACGGGGTCGAGCCGGGAAGCGCGCCAGGAGGGATAAAGCGTCGCGAGTACCGAAAGTACCAGCGCCATGACGAACGATGGCCGTAGTGGTCCTGCCAGTTCAAGTCCGCAGGCAGCCTTGTCAGGTAATAGATCTCGGGATCGAACAGCCTGGTGCTGGTCATCCAGGCCACAAACTGGCGAATCTCGTCGATCCTCCAGCAGAACACGATACCCAGCACGCATCCGGCGAGGGTGCCGACCACGCCGATGCTGGCGCCGGTGATCAGAAACACGCGCATGATGGCGCCTTGCGTGGCCCCCATGGTGCGCAGGATGCCGATGTCGCGTCCCTTGTCCTTCACCAGCATCATCAGGCCGGAAATGATGTTGAACGCCGCCACCAGCACGATGATGGACAGGATGATGAACATCATGTTGCGCTCGACCTCGAGCACGGTGAAGAAGCTTTCGTTGCGCTGCCGCCAATCGACGTAGTGCATCGATGGAATGCCGGCTGCCTTCATGTTGGCGACGTACTGGCCGACGTTCTCGGGGTCCTCGACGATCACCTCGAGCACGTCGACGGAATCGCCTTTGTTGAAGAAGCGCTGCGCTTCGGCCAGCGGCATGAAGATCATGCTGCGGTCGAACTCGGCCATGCCCATCTCGTAGAGCGCAGCGATCTTGTAGGACTTGATGCGCGGCGCCGTGCCGAAAGGCGTCGTCGCGCCCCGCGGCGACACCAGGGTGACATTGTCGCCTACATTGATGCGCAGGAGCTGCGCCAGGCGCACACCGATGGCGATGCCTTCCTGGCTGTCGAAGCCGTCCAGAGTACCGGCACGTATGTTCTTGGAGATCTGCGGCAGCGCCTTCAGGCCCTCCTCGCTCAAGCCGCGCACCTTGCCGCCGAGCGCCTGCGCGGGCGTGGACGCGATGACCTGCCCCTCGATCAGGGGCACGGCGTGCTTGACGCCTGCGACAGCCTCCAATCGCTTGGCCACATCGGCGTAGCTCCGGAAAGTCGTCGCTGCCGACCTTGTAGACGACGACATGTCCGTCGAGCCCGAGAATCTTGTTGAACAGCTCCTTGCGGAATCCGTTCATCACCGCCATCACGATGATGAGCGTCGCCACGCCGAGCACGATGCCGAGAAACGAGAAGCCGGCGATGACCGAAATGAACCCTTCCTTGCGGCGGGCGCGCAGATAGCGCAGAGCCAGCATCCACTCGAATGGGGAAAAAGGCCGGGTGTCAGCGGCTGGCGCGGTCATGTGCCGAAAGCCTCGCGTAAATGTGCCCCTCGGGGCGTGTCAGGCCAAAATGCGCTGGGCGCCGATCTGCTCGACCAGCCGCTTCAATGCCGCATCGGGCGTCAGACTCGCACGCTCGCCCGACTTGCGCTCTTTCACCTCGACTTCACCGCTCTTCAAGCCCTTGGGGCCCACGATGAGTTGGAATGGCAGGCCGATGAGGTCCATGCTGGCGAACTTACCCCCCGCGCGCTCCTGCGTATCGTCATAGAGCGCGGATATCCCCGCCTTCTCCAGCTTGCCGTACAGGTCGTCGCACGCCGCGTCAGTATCCTTGTCTCCAGCCTTCAGATTGATGAGCCCGACCTCGAATGGCGCCACCGGAACCGGCCAAACGATGCCCGCCTCGTCGTGGCTCGCCTCGATGATGGCAGCCGGCAGCCGTGAAACACCGATGCCATAGGAACCCATCTGCACTGCGATCATGCTGCCGTCCGGCCCCTGGACCCTGCATCCCATGGGCTCGGAGTACTTGGTGCCGAAGAAGAAAATATGGCCGATCTCGACCCCGCGCGCCGACACCTGTTTGTCCAGCGGCACTTCGCGTTCGAACCGCGCCTTGATCGTGCTTCTCGTCGGTGGCGGCATAGTGGCGGGTCCAGGCCGCAATCAACGGGTTCCAGATCGCCATCGAAATCGAAGTCTGCGGGCGGGATGGGCGTCTGCATCAGGTCGGCGTGGCAGAACACCTTGCTCTCGCCCGGTCTCCGCCAGAACGATGAACTCGTGGCTGAGGTCGCCGCCGATCGGCCCCGTATCGGCCGCCATCGGGATCGACTTGAGCCCCATGCGCGCGAACGTACGCAGATAGGCCACGAACATCTTGTTGTAGGCCTGCCGTGCTGCCTCCACCGTCAGATCGAAGGAATAGGCATCCTTCATGAGGAACTCGCGTCCTCGCATCACGCCGAAGCGCGGGCGCACCTCGTCACGGAACTTCCATTGGATATGGAAGAGGTTGCGCGGCAGTTCGCGATACGACCGCACGCCGTCGCGGAAAATCTGCGTGATCAACTCCTCGTTGGTGGGCCCGTAGAGCATCTCGCGCTCGTGGCGATCCTTGAAGCGCAGCATCTCCGGACCATAGGCGTCGTAGCGCCCGCTCTCGCGCCACAGCTCCGCCTGCTGCAGGGTCGGCATCAGCATCTCGATGGCGCCGGACCGCTCCTGCTCCTCGCGCACGATCTGCTCGATCTTCTTGAGCACGCGGAAGCCAAGCGGCAACCAGGAGTAGATGCCAGCGCTGGATTGGCGGATCATGCCGGCCCGCAGCATCAGCTTGTGCGAGACGATCTCCGCCTCACTCGGCGTTTCGCGCAGGACGGGAAGAAAATAGCTTGATAGGCGCATGAAACCCCGTTGGATCGCAACACGCCCGCACTGCTGCCCGATTATTGCAACACAGTACCACCCGCTACCGGCGTGCAGGACGACCCTCTTAGATGGCTGGCGTCATATCCCGTTCACGCGGGGGTGGCAATGTCTGCCGAAATTGAAGACGTGATCAAAGTGCCGCTTTTGCAAGGCAGGCAACGACCTCCCACGCCTGATCCTTGACGCATCGGAAAGAATGCTTAGCTCGCGGCTTTCACCCTTCAAGCAGGGGTGACAGAAGGCCGCGGCTTGGTTATTGTGCACCCGCTGAGACAAAAAGGGGCATGAATAAGCCCGCTTGGCGCAGGGCTCGGTAAGCCCAAGTCTGGGGACGGAAGAGGCGACACGCGGTTCGGGTAGCGTAGCGAAAGCAGAAACGATCGAAGCGTTTAGAGCAAGGCACATGGCCTTGCTCTTTTCGTTTCTGGCTTAAGGCACAGCGGCCCAGCAAATTGCTTCAAATCGACGATGCCGTATCTGATCAGCGCCCAAAGCGCCGCGAACACGAGGGCGGAAATCACCGTCGTCAGAAGAACAACGCGCAGCAGGCGCGGTGCGGTCGGTGCGCTTTCAGGTGTGCCCGGAACGATGACGCCGTCCTCGGCCTGCGTGCGCACGCCGATCGGCAGCACGGCGAACAGCACCGTCCACCAGATGATGAAATAGATCGCGATCGCGAATGACAAGCTCATGCCGCCTCACGCCTGCTCGAGTTCGACCAACGCTCCGTTGAAATCCTTGGGATGCAGAAACAGCACGGGCTTGCCGTGCGCGCCGATCCTCGGCTCGCCGTCGCCCAGCACGCGCGCACCGGCGGCCTTGAGCCGGTCGCGCGCCTTCAGGATGTCCGTCACCTCGTAGCAGATGTGATGTATGCCGCCAGCCGGACTGCGCTGCAGGAAACTCGCGATCGGCGAGCCTTCGCCAAGCGGCTCCAGCAGCTCGATTTTGGTGTTGGGCAACACCACGAACACAACGGTCACGCCGTGCGTCGGGCTGCGGCAGCGGCGCGGAAACTTCCGCTCCCAGCGTATCCTTGTATTGCGCCGTCGCCGCCGCAAGGTCGGGCACCGCGATGGCTACATGATTGAGACGTCCGATCATTTGCAAGGTACCCGCTCTGCTCAACGGTTTGTGGTCGCCATCATGCAAGAACACCGTCGTAGGGCGCAATACGCTTGCTATGGTGCATACTCCGAGTTGCACTCTCCATCCTCGCCCTGAGCCCCGTCGAAGGGCGGACCGGGCACTCCAAGCCGTGGTTCGACAAAGCTCACCACGGGGTTGGAGCCTACGTTGGCAGGTCAGCGGGCGGCCCGCGTCACCAGCACCTTGACGATGGGACGCTTGCCCCACGCGTGGTCGACGGCAGACCGAACGGCCCGGCGCACGGCCTCGCGCACCATCTCGGTATCCTGCTGGCGCTTGCGCGGGATGCTGGCGATGGTGCCCTCAACGGCATCGCGCACGATGTCCAGCATGAGCCTGCCCTCGGCGTCGCGAGCGGGCACGCCGTCGAGCATCACCTCGGGATCCGGTACAACGCCGTCGCGCGCCGATTGCGGAAGCGCCACCACGACGATGCCGGCAAACGCCAATGACCGGCGCTCGCGCACCGGGCCATCTTCGCTCGGCACCAGCAGATGCCCGTCACGGAACAGTCGGCCCACCGGGGCTTCGTCGATGACCTCGGCGGCGCCCGGCGCCAGCCGCACGATGTCTCCGTTCCTGACCGAAAGCACCTCCTTCACGCCAGCAGCGCGCGCGAGCTTGGCATGCTCGGCCAGATGCCGCGCCTCGCCGTGCATGGGTATGGCGATCCGGGGTTTGACCCAATCGTACATTTCCTTGAGTTCTTCCCGGCGGGGATGTCCGGTCACATGCACCAGCGCGTCGTTGTCGGTGACCAGCTCGCAGCCCATATCGACCAGCCGGTTCTGTATCTTGCCCACCGCGCGCTCGTTGCCCGGGATCGTACGCGAGGAGAAGATGACGAGGTCACCCCTGTCGAGCTTGATCGCGGGATGCTCGTCTGCAGCAACGCGGGCCATCGCCGCCCGCGGCTCGCCCTGGCTGCCGGTGCACAAGGCGACGACCTCATGGGGTTGCAGGTACGAGAACTGGTCCTGATCGAGATACTTGAAATTCTGCGGCAGGTATCCCGTGGAAATCGCAACGTCGATCATGCGATGCATGGCCCGACCGGCCACCACAAGCTGCCGTCCGGCGCGCCGAGTGGCATCGGCCACAGCGCGCAGGCGCGCGACATTGGACGCGAAGATGGTGACGGCCACGCGGCGCTTGGCGCCGCTTGATGATGCGTGCAAGCGACTGGGCGACATCCAGCTCGGATGGAGAACGGCCTTCGCGCAGGGCATTGGTGGAATCGCAGACCATCGCCATTACGCCCTCGGTGCCGAGGGCCGCGAGGCGATCCGTGTCGGTCGGCGCACCGATCACCGGCGTCGGATCGAGCTTCCAATCGCCGGTGTGCAGCACCACGCCGTGCGGCAGTGCGGATAGCCAGCGCGTTGGACTCGGGAATCGAATGCGCAACAGAGATGAGCTCGACGCCGAACGGCCCCACGTCGAAGCGGCCGTTGAGAGCCACCTCGTGGATCGGCAGCTTGGCGCCTCCCCCATACTCGGCGAGCTTGGCTCTTGAGCAGCGCCGCAGTGAAGGGCGTCGCGTAGATCGGCACTTTCAGGCGTGGCCACAGCTCGATCACCGCGCCGAAATGATCCTCGTGGGCGTGGGTGAGCACCAGGCCGGCCAGACTGGCGCGCTCCGCCTCGATGAAGCGCAGATCGGGAAGAATGACATCGACGCCGGGGTCGTTCTCACCCTCCGGAAACGTGATGCCGAGATCGACCATCAGCCATTGCCGGTCGTCGGCGGGCCCGAGGCCATAGAGATAGCAGTTCATGCCGATCTCGCCGATGCCGCCGAGCGCCATGAACACCAGTTCGTCTTGAGACCCGCCGGACCGCCTGCGCTGGTCTGTCATCAGAGTGCTTCTCCCGCATCGGCCGTCGCAAGCATCACATCGCCGAAGGCGATACTGCGCTGCCGTCCCTCTCGATCCTGCATAAGCAGGGCACCGCCGGGGTCGAGGCCGACAAATTTCCCTTCGATGCGCTCCGCCCCCGTATTGAACGCTGCAGCCTTCGCCAACGGGACCAGCGCGCTCGAGCCACGCCGACCGGACCTGCGCAAATCCCTTTCCGCACTCCCACACTGCGAGCCAACGCTGCATAGCCGCCGCCAGATAGCCCAGCATGGCCTCCGGCGAGACCCGCACGCCGTGTTCGGCCAGGTTGGTGGCCGCGCGGCCCAAGTCGGTCGGATGCCAGGCGAGATTGAGGCCGATGCCGATCAACGGCAGTCACCGCGTCATGGCCCGCAATGCTCTCGGCAAGAATGCCGGCGCATTTGGCCTGCCCGATCAGCACGTCGTTGGGCCACTTGAGCCGCAAGCCCGGCAGCTACTCCACCCGCCGCCTGTGCGATCGCATCCACCACTGCAACGCCGGCGAGCAGCGACAGCTGAGGTACCACGGCTGGCGGACACGCGAGCTTCACCAAACAGGCTGGCATAGAGATTGCCAGGCTCTGAAGCCCACTGCCGCCCCGAGCGACCGCGCCCGGCCGTCTGGCGCCGGGCCATGATCCAGAGCGGGCCCACTTCTCCCGCGTCCGCGCGCTGAAACGCATCGCGGTTGGTGGAGTCGATCTCATCCAGGATGACACTGCGAAAGGACGGCGGCACAGGGACTCTTTCCGTCGGCCGACGGTTTGGGTTCAGAACAGGCTCTTGGCCGCCGTGCCTGCCGCTTCCACCAGCGGCGCAGGCCAGACGACGTAGAGCAGGATGTAGAGCCCCATCACCCCCATCACGAGCCCGGCCTTCGGCTGGATGCTCGCGAACTTCTCCCGCGGCTCGTCGAAGAACATGATCTTGACGATCCGCACGTAGTAGTAGGCACCGACCACGCTGGCAAGCACGCCGATGATGGCGAGCGCCCACAGCCCTTCCTTCACGGCCGCCACGAACACGTAGAACTTGGCGAAGAAGCCGGCGAGCGGCGGAATGCCTGCAAGCGAGAACATCAGGATCGCGAACACCGTGGCCATGGCGAGGTTGTTCTGCGCCAGACCCGGACAGTTCGTCGATGTCCTCCACCATGCCATCGGGCCGACGCATGGCCAGCACGCAGGCGAAAGCACCCAGCGTCATGGCGACATAGATGACAAGGTAGATGATAACCCCTCGCGCACCTTCCGGCGAGCCGGCGGCGAGACCGATCAGCGCGTAGCCGATGTTGCCGATGGCCGAGTAGGCCAGCAGCCGCTTGATGTTGCTCTGGCCGATGGCTGCGAATGCGCCGAGCACCATCGAAGCGATGGCGAGCGCCGTCACCACCTGCTGCCATTGCGGCTTGATGCCGGCGAAACTTTCCAGCGCGACGCGCATGAACAGCGCCATGGCCGCCACCTTCGGCGCGCTTGCAAAGAACGCCGTTACGGGCGTCGGCGCGCCCTCGTAGACGTCCGGGCGTCCACATATGGAACGGCACGGCCGAGATCTTGAAGGCTATGCCGACCAGCAGGAACACCAGGCCGATGATGAGGCCGATGTTCTGGCCGGCGCCGGGCTGGGCAGCGACCGCGGCAATGCTCGCGAAGCTGGTCGAACCCGTGAAGCCGTAGATCAGCGACGCGCCGTAGAGCAGCATGCCCGACGACAGCGCCCCCAGCACGAAATACTTCAGGCCCGCCTCGCTCGAACGCAGGTCATCGCGCCGGATGGCCGCCATCACGTAGAGCGCGAGGCTCTGCAGCTCCAGACCCAGATAGAGCGCGATGAGATCGCTGGCGGAGATCATCATGCCCATGCCGGCCGTCGCCAGCAGGGCGAGCACCGGATACTCGAACTTCAGCGTCTTGACCTGGCGCAGGTAGTCGAACGACAGGAGCAGCGCCACGGCGGCAGCCCCGAAGGTCAGAACCTTCATGAAGCGGCTGAAGGCGTCGACCACGAAGGCGCCCTCGAACAAGCCTGTGCGTGCCCGCGGGCTGCTGCAGCGACGAACCACGACGCCAGCCCCAGTACGCCGATCGCAAGCCAGCCGATGGCCTCGGCCTCGCGGTCGCTCTCGGGCCGGAACACGCCGAGCATCAGCAGCGCCATGGCGCCGACGACGAGCACAAGCTCGGGATAAAGCGGCCAGTATGCCTGGAGCTGGTCCATGTTCCGCCGCCTAACGCACGTTGAAGGCCGAGGCCGCCTTGATGGCCGCCTCGTAGTTGGAGACGAGCTTCTTCACCGACACGGCGGTGACATCGAGCAGCGGCGCTGGGTAGAAGCCAAAGAAAATCACCAGCAGCACCAGCGGCGTGAATACCGCAATCTCGCGGTAGCCGAGGTCCGAGATGGATCTCAAAGCAGGCTTCTCGAGCGGCTCCGAAGATCATGCGCCGATAGAGGTAAAGCGCGTAGGCCGCCGACAGGATCACGCCAAAGGTGGCCAGGAACGCGACCCAGGTGTTGGCCTTGAAGGCGCCAAGCAAGGTCAGAAACTCACCCACGAACCCCGAGGTGCCGGGCAGACCGACGTTGGCCAGCGAGAACACCATGAAGACGAAAGCATACATCGGCATGCGATTGACGAGCCCGCCATAGGCGTCGATCTGGCGCGTGTGGATGCGGTCGTAAACCACGCCCACGCATAGGAACAAGCGCCGCCGAAACGAGGCCGTGCGAGAGCATCTGGAAGATCGCCCCGTCGACGCCCTGCACATTGAAGCTGAAGATGCCCATGGTCACGAAGCCCATGTGGGCGACGCTGGAATAGGCGATCAGCTTCTTGACGTCCTCCTGGGCCAGCGCCACCAGCGAGGTGTAGATGATGGCAACCACCGAAAGCGTGAAAACCAGCGGCGCGAACTCCTGGCTCGCTACCGGGAACATCGGCAGCGAGAAACGCAGGAACCCGTAGCCGCCCATCTTCAGAAGAATGCCGGCAAGAATGACCGAGCCGGCGGTCGGGGCCTCGACATGCGCATCGGGCAACCAGGTGTGCACCGGCCACATCGGCATCTTCACGGCGAACGAGGCAAAGAACGCCAGCCACAGCCACCACTGCATGCCGGCCGGGAACGTATGGGTGAGCAATGTCGAAATGTCGGTGGTGCCGGCGTGCCAGTACATCGCCATGATGGCGATCAGCATCAGCACCGAGCCCAGCAGCGTATAGAGGAAGAACTTGAAGCTGGCATAGACCCGCCGCGCGCCGCCCCATACGCCGATGATCAGGAACATCGGTATGAGGCCGCCCTCGAAGAACAGGTAGAACAGCACCAGGTCCAGCGCGCAGAACACGCCGATCATCAGCGTTTCCAGCACCAGGAACGCGATCATGTACTCCTTGACGCGCGTCTCGATCGACTCCCAGCTGGCGATGATGCACAGCGGCATCAGGAACGCGGTCAGCACGACGAACAGCACCGAGATGCCGTCGACGCCCATCTTGTATTTGATGGATCCGCCGAGCCACTCCATCTCCTCCACGAACTGGAAGCCGGAGGCGCCCTTGTCGAAGTGCGCCCAGATGTAGAGCGCCACGCCGAACGTGAACAGGGTTGTATAGAGCGCGATCCAGCGCGCGTTGCCCTTTGCCTCCTTGTGCTGCACGGCAATGAGCAGCGCGCCGGCCAGCGGGAAGAACGTGACGAGCGAGAGGACGCCGAAGCCGGTCATCGTGGCATCACCCCGCTGAGCAGGGCGCGGATGTCGTTGAACATGAACGCGGTAATGATCAGGGCCACGCCGATCAGCATGGCGAAGGCATAGTGATAGACGTAGCCGGTCTGCAGCTTGACGACACGGCCGGTGGTCCAAAGCACGCGCGCGGCCAGGTTGTCGGCGCCCAACCCGTCGATGATGGCGCCGTCGCCCTTCTTCCAGAACAGCCGCCCGATCCAGAACGCCGGGCGCACGAACAGCCAGTCGTAGAGCTCGTCGAAGTACCACTTGTTGAGCAGGAACAGGTACACCGGCTCGAACATGCGGGCCGTCAGGCGCGGCAGCGCACGGCGCCAGGATGTAGTAGAGGTAGGAGAGCGCGAAGCCAGCCGCCATTGCCACGAACGGCGCCCAGCCGACCCAGCCCGGGATCTCGTGCATGGCATGGCGGATATGATTGTTCGGTCCCTCGACCAGCGATGCGCGCCAGAATTCGGCGTAGCCCTCGCCGATGAAGAACTTCTGGAAAGCGAAGCCGGCCGCAACGGCCCCGAGCGCCAGCAGCAGCAGCGGCACCAGCATCACCCACGGGCTCTCGTGCGCGTGCTCGTAGGTCTCGTGATCCGCGCGCGTCTTGCCGTGGAAGGTCATGAAAATCAGCCGCCATGAGTAGAACGCGGTCATGAATGCGGCCACGACCAGCAGCCAGAACGCGTAGTTGCCCGGCGTGTGCGCGGCATAGGCCGCCTCGATGATGGCATCCTTGGAATGGAAGCCGGCAAAGCCGATCAGATGCGGGATGCCGACGCCCGTCAGCGACAGCGTGCCGATCAGCATCACGATCCAGGTCATGCGTATCTTGGGGGCGAGGCCGCCCATTTTGCGCATGTCCTGCTCGTGATGCATGGCGTGGATCACCGAGCCGGCGCCGAGGAACAGCAGCGCCTTGAAGAAGGCGTGCGTGAAGAGATGGAAGATGCCGGCCGAGTAAGCGCCGACGCCGCAGGCCACGAACATGTAGCCGAGCTGCGAGCAGGTCGAATAGGCCACCACGCGCTTGATGTCGTTCTGCACCAGGCCCACCGTGGCGGCAAAGAACGCGGTCACGGCCCCCACCAGCGTCACCACCTGCAGGGCGACCGGCGCCAGCTCGAACAGCGGCGACAGCCGCGCCACCATGAACACGCCGGCCGTCACCATGGTGGCGGCGTGGATCAGCGCCGAAACCGGCGTCGGACCTTCCATGGCGTCCGGCAGCCAGGTGTGCAGCAGGAACTGCGCCGACTTGCCCATGGCGCCCATGAACAGCAGCAGGCACAGCACGGTCAGCGTGTCCCACTGGTGGCCGAGGAACTCCATCGGCTTGCCGGCACATCCGGGCGCGGCGCGGAACACGGCGTCGAAGCTGATGGTGCCGAACACGGCAAAGATGCCGAAGATGCCGAGCGCGAAGCCGAAGTCGCCCACCCGGTTGACCACGAACGCCTTGATGGCCGCCGCGTTGGCCTCGGGCTTCAGGTACCAGAACCCGATCAGCAGGTAGGACGCGAGCCCCACGCCTTCCCAGCCGAAGAACAGCTGCAGGAAGTTGTCGCTCGTCACCAGCGCCAGCATGGCGAACGTGAACATGGAGAGATAGGCGAAAAACCGCGGCCGGCTGTCGTCCTCGTGCATGTAGCCGATGGAGTAGAGGTGCACGAGGAAGGAGACGGAATTGACGACCACCAGCATTACGGCGGTCAGCGTGTCGATGCGCAGCGCCCAGGACACGTCGAGCTCGCCCGACGTTACCCAGCGCAGCACGGGGATGCGCGTCGTCTCGCCATTGAAGCCCACCTGCCAAAGGGCGACCCACGACAGCGCCGCTGCGATGCCGACGAACGATGTGGTGACGATCTCGCTCGGCCTCGCCCCGATGGCGCGGCCGAGAAAGCCGGCGATCAGCGCGCCCAGGATCGGCAGGAACACGATGGCGTGGTAGATCATGCGATGTCATCCCGGCCAAAGCGATACGGAGAACGGGAACGCCGAGACCACCGGTCCTCGCCCTGAGCCTGTCGAAGGGCGCTGACGGCGCAAGCAGCCCGCTCGTGGTTCGACAAGCTCACCACGAGGTTCCTCTTGAACAGACAGTACGCGCCCTCATCCTTCAACCCTTCATCATGTTGACGTCTTCGACCGCAATCGAGCCGCGGTTGCGGAAGAACACCACGACGATCGCAAGCCCGATGGCCGCCTCGCCCGCCGCCACCGTCAGCACGAACAGCGCGAACACCTGCCCCACCAGGTCGCCCATGAAGGAGGAGAACGCCACCAGGTTGATGTTGACCGCCAGCAGCATCAGCTCGATCGACATCAGGATGACGATCACGTTCTTGCGGTTGAGGAAGATGCCGAAGATACCGAGCGTGAACAGGATCGCCGCAACGGTCAGATAGTGGCCAAGCCCGATGGTCATGCGCCGCTAGTGTCCCGATTCCGAAGTTCGCCACACCTCGAAGCCAGCGTCCCGAGCGAACTTCGGAATCAAAAGGGACACTAGAATCATAAACTTGCTAGTGTGATTCAGATCGAGAAATTCGCTCCGAACCGTGCTGCATATGTTGGCGAATTTCTCGATCATCACCCTAGTCCTCACCACCCCAGCACGCGCACGGCAATGGCCATGGCGCCGATCACCAGGATCGTCACCCACACCCACCGGCTGCCACTGAAAAAAGAACCCATCAGTTCCATGGACCCAAAGCCTCACTGCGGTACTCTTGCCGGCGGGACGACTGCCGTCCCCGGCGCAACCTGAACGACCTCGATGGCCGTCTTCTTTCCGCGCGCCACCTGCGACGCAATCGACTGGCGCTTGACGCCTTCCTTGTGGCGCAGGGTCAGCACGATGGCGCCGATCATGGCCACCAGCAGGATCAGCCCGGCCCCCTGGAAGAAGAAGACGTACTTGGTATAGAGCACGCGGCCGAGCGCTTCGGTGTTGGTGATGCCGGAACCGGCCGCTGGGATCGGCGCGGAAGGCACAGCCAGCACACCGGGCCGGACGAACTGGAAGCCCAGCACGAGAACCAGCTCGGCCAGCAGGATCAGGCCGACGAGCGCACCGAGCGGCGCATTCTTCATGAAGCCTGCGCGCAGCTCGGCAAAGTCGACGTCGAGCATCATGACCACGAACAGGAACAGCACCGCCACCGCCCCGACGTAGACCACCACCAGGATCATGGCCAGGAACTCGGCGCCCAGCAGCACGAACAGTCCTGCCGCATTGAAGAAGGCGAGGATCAGGAACAGCACCGCATGCACGGGGTTCTTGGCGGCAATCACCATGAAGCCGGCGGCCACGGTGACGACGGCGAACAGGTAGAAGAAAGCCGGAGCCAGCGTCATTGCCGCCTCACCGGTACGGAGCGTCGAGCGCGATCGCCTTGGCGATCTCGCGCTCCCAGCGGTCGCCGTTCGCCAGCAGGCGGTCCTTGTCGTAGTAGAGTTCCTCGCGCGTCTCGGTGGCGAACTCGAAGTTCGGACCTTCGACGATGGCATCGACCGGGCATGCCTCCTGGCACAGGCCGCAGTAGATGCACTTCACCATGTCGATGTCGTAGCGCGTGGTGCGCCGCGTGCCGTCGTTGCGGCGTGGGCCGGCCTCGATGGTGATGGCCTGCGCCGGGACAGATCGCCTCGCACAGCTTGCAGGCGATGCAGCGTTCCTCGCCGTTGGGGTAGCGGCGCAGCGCATGCTCGCCCCGGAAGCGGGGTGACAGCGGCCCCTTCTCGAAGGGATAGTTGCAGCGTCGCCTTGGGCTTGAAGAAGTAGCGCATCGACAGGAAGAACGCCGAGACGAACTCCTTCAGGAACAGCGAACTGACAGCCTGTCTGAGTGCCATGGAACCATGCCTTCAGGGGGCGAGATCGAAGAACTGCAGGACGCCGGCGACCGCCACCACCATGATCAGCGACAACGGCAAAAACACCTTCCAGCCGAGCCGCATCAGCTGGTCGTAGCGATAGCGCGGCACGAACGCCTTGACCATGGCAAACATGAAGAAAACCAGCACCAGCTTGCCCATGAACCAGAAAATGCCGGGCACCCAGGTCAGGGGCGCGACAGAAAGCGGCGGCAGCCAGCCGCCCAGGAACAGGATGGTTGTCAGGGCGCACATGGTGACGATGGCCACGTACTCGCCCAACATGAACAGAAGATAGGGCGTGGATGCGTATTCCACCATGAAGCCGGCCACCAGCTCCGACTCAGCTTCCGGCAGGTCGAACGGCGGGCGGTTGGTCTCCGCCAGCGCCGAGATGAAGAACACGACGAACATCGGGAACAGCGCGAGCCAATGCCAGTCGAGCGCCGAGGGCGGCAGGCCGTAGCGTGTGCCGATGCCGTTCTGCTGCGCGTTGACGATGTCGGTCATGTTGAGCGAGCCGACGCACAGCAGCACCGTGATGATGACGAAGCCGATCGACACCTCGTAGGACACCATCTGCGCCGCGGACCTCAGCGATCCGAGGAAGGCATACTTCGAGTTGGAGGCCCAGCCGCCCATGATCACGCCGTAGACGCCCAACGACGAGATCGCGAACAGGTAGAGAATCCCGACATTGAGATTGGAGATGACCCAGCGGCCCCAGCCGTCCTCGTTCACGGGAATCACCGCCCACGCGGCCAAGGCCAGCACCGAGGCCACGAGCGGTGCGAGCAGGAACACGCCCTTGTCGGCGCCTGCCGGAATCAGCGGCTCCTTGAGTACGAACTTGAGCAGGTCGGCGAACGACTGCAGCAGGCCGAACGGACCCACCACATTGGGCCCGCGCCGAAGCTGCACCGCCGCCCACACCTTGCGATCCATCAGCAGCAGAAAGGCGACGCAGACGAGGAGGACGACGAGGAGCAGCACGCTCCAGAACGCCATCACGAGCAGCGGCCAAAGAAAGCCCTGCCAAATCTCCGACCAGGACCAAGCCTCAGCCATGCGTTCCCGTGGTCCCTCGATCCATGCTCTTCTTGAGCGCACTCAGTTCCGCCATCACGGCAGAAGCGCGCGCAATGGCGTTGGTCAGATAGAAGTCGCGCACCGCCGAGCCGAACGCCTCCGACCCCAGTACACCGCCGCGTGCAGCAAGCGCCTCCACCCCTTTGCCGTCTGCGGGCACCACCGCATCGAGTCGCGCCAGCGCGGGCGCGTCCTTGTACATGGCCGCACGCAGTGCGGAAAGCGCGTCGTAGGGGAGCGTCTGCCCGACATGGGCGGAGAGCGCACGCACGATCGCCCAGTCCTCTTTCGCCTCGCCCGGAGCAAACGCGGCGCGGGCAGTAAGCTGCGCCCGGCCCTCGAGATTGACGTAGGTTGCGCTCTTCTCAGTGTAGGCAGCGCCTGGCAGCACCACGTCGGCGCGCTCTGCGCCGGCATCGCCATGGCTGCCCTGATAAATCACGAACGCCTTGCCCAGCGCCTTCATGTCGAGTTCGTCGGCGCCCAGCAGATAAGCGACGTCGAGCGCGCCCATGTCGATGCGCGCCCTTGCCGCCGGGCACGAAGCCGAGATCGAGGCCCGCAACGCGCGATGCAGCAGTATGCAGCACATTGAACGCGTTCCAACCCGCTTCCTTGCCGTCCCCTGCAAGCAGCGCGATCTTCGCCGCGATAGCCAGCACGGCCGCGCCGTCCGCTCGTGCCGCGGCGGCTGCGCCCACGATCACCATCGGGCGTTTGGCATCACGCAGCGCGCCGGCGAAGCTGTGCTTGCCGTCGAGCACCTCCTTCAGCGTCTGCGGTCCGGCGCCCAGATACTCGTACGGGTATGCAAGATCCGCCCGCTCCCCGACCAGCGCGACGGCCAGCGTGCCCTGACGCCAGCGCTTGCGGATGCGGGCGTTGAGCACGGCCGCCTTCGAGCCGCGGATTGGTGCCGATGAGCAGGATCGCGTCCGCCTGCTCGATGCCCTCGATGGCGGAGTTGAACAGGTAGCTCGCGCGCCCGAGCTTGGGGTCGAGCTTGGCGCCGTCCTGCCGGCATTCGACATTCTTCGAGCCGAGCCGCGTCAGCAGGTCCTTGAGTGCGAACATCTCCTCTGCGCCCGCGAGGTCGCCTGCGAAAGCTGCAATCCGATCCGGCTTGGCATCCTTGAGCTTCGGCGGCCACCAGGGCCAGCGCCTCGTCCCAGCCGGCGGGCTCGAGCCGGCCGTTCTTGCGGATGTAGGGCCGGTCGAGCCGCTGCGTCCTGAGCCCGTCCGCCACATGGCGCGTCTTGTCGGAGATCCACTCCTCGTTCACGGCGTCGTTGTTGCGCGGCAGGATGCGCACCACCTCGCGCCCGCGCGTGTCGACGCGAATGGCCGAGCCCACAGCATCCATTACGTCGATGCTTTCGGTCTTGCGCATCTCCCACGGGCGCGCGGCGAAGGCCCACGGCCGGTGCGTCAGCGCGCCGACCGGGCAAAGGTCGACCACGTTGGCCGACATCTCCGACATCATGCCCGCGTTCCAGGTAGGTGGTGATCTCCATGTCCTCGCCGCGGCCGATGGCGCCCAGCTCCTCGACGCCGGCCACTTCCGTCATGTAGCGCACGCACCGCGTGCACTGGATGCAGCGGGTCATGTACGTCTTGATCAGCGGGCCCAAATATTTCTCGTCGACCGCCCGCTTGTTCTCTGCATAGCGCGAGCCGCCGATCCCGTAGGCCATGGCCTGGTCCTGCAGATCGCACTCGCCGCCCTGGTCGCAGATCGGACAATCGAGCGGATGGTTGATCAGCAGGAACTCCATCACGCCCTCGCGCGCCTTCTTCACCATGGGCGACGTGGTGGTGATGACCTTGGGGCTGCCGTCCTTGTTGGGCGGAAGATCGTTGACGCCCATGGCGCACGACGCGATGGGCTTGGGCATGCCGACCACCTCGATCAGGCACATGCGGCAGTTGCCGGCGATCGACAGGCGCTCGTGATAGCAGAAGCGCGGAATCTCCACGCCGGCCTGCTCGCAGGCCTGGATCAGCGTGATCCCGTCCTCCACCTCGATGGCCTTGCCGTCGATGATGAGTTGCTTCGCCATCCCGCTCTTACATTCTCCTCAGACGCGACCGCCGGCCGGCTTGGCCGCGAAACGGATTGCAGCGCCTGCGACAAGCCCGGCCAGACCCAGCCAGAGTACCATTGGCTCGTAGGGTGTCCTGCCCAGCATCCGCGCAAATCCAGAGATGAACCCGCAAACGTCTCTGCTGCTGTAGAAGCAGCTGAACAGGTCGAACACGCTGTTGCCGCTCGCCGGCGCGCCGGGCGCCCGTGCCAGTTCCTGCAGGATGGAGGAATAGAACATCATCCACCAGGCAAACGCGGCGGCGATCAAGGCAACGCCGCCGATGATCAGAAACATGCCGAGCCGCTTGAGGTCCATCTCCTACTCCGCCGCCTGCTTGAGCGCCGCCTGGTAACGGTCGATGCGCTGCTTCCATCTCGGGCCGGAAATGGCGGATGAGCCCTTGCACCGGCCAGGCCGCGGCATCGCCGAGCGCGCAGATGGTGTGGCCTTCGACCTGCTTGGTCACGTCGAACAGCAGATCGATCTCACGCTTCTCCGCTTCGCCGCGCTCCATGCGCTGCAGCACGCGCCACATCCAGCCGCAGCCCTCGCGGCAGGGCGTGCACTGCCCGCAGCTCTCATGCTTGTAGAAGTAGGCGATGCGCCGGATGGCGGCGATGATGTCGGTCGACTTGTCCATGACGATGATGGCCGCCGTGCCCATGCCCGACTTGAGCTTGGACAGTGTATCGAAATCGAGCGTCAGGTCCTGGCAGGTGTCGGCCGGCAGGCATGGCATCGACGAGCCGCCCGGAATCACTGCCAGCAGGTTGCTCCAGCCGCCGCGCACGCCGCCGGCATGCCGCTCCAGCAATTCGCGCAACGGAATGCCCATCTCCTCCTCGACCACGCACGGCTTCTCGACATGGCCAGAGATCTGGAACAGCTTGGTGCCGGTGTTGTTGGGCTTGCCGATGCCCGAAAACCACGTCGCGCCCCGGCGCAGGATGTCGCCCGTCACCGCAATGGATTCGACGTTGTTGACGGTGGTCGGCGCGCCATAAAGGCCGGTGTTGGCGGGAAACGGCGGCTTCAGGCGCGGCTGGCCCTTCTTGCCCTCGAGGCTTTCCAGCAGCGCCGTCTCCTCGCCGCAGATGTAGGCGCCAGCGCCGTGATGGATGAAAAAGTCGAAGTCCCAGCCGTGGATGTTGTCCTTGCCGATCAGCTTGGCCGCATAGGCCTCCGCGACCGCCGCTTCGAGCCGCTCGCGCTCGCGGATGAATTCGCCGCGCACGTAGGTGTAGCAGGTGTGGGCCCGCATCGCGAACGACGCCAGCAGCGCACCTTCGATCAGCAGATGCGGATCGTGCCGCATGATTTCGCGATCCTTGCAGGAGCCAGGCTCCGACTCGTCCGCGTTGATCACGAGATAGCTGGGCCTGGGATCGCTCTTGGGCATGAACGACCACTTGAGCCCCGTCGGGAACCCCGCGCCGCCGCGTCCGCGCAATCCGGAATTCTTGACCTCGGTGATGATCCAGTCGTGGCCCTTGTCGATCAGCGCCTTGGTGTTGTCCCAGGCGCCGCGCGCCTTGGCACCGGCCAGCTTCCAATCCTGGAAGCCGTAGAGGTTCTGAAGAATGCGATCCTTGTCATTGAGCATGTCTATTTTACCCGCGAGCAGGCGAATGCGGCAATTGCATGCGAAATTGAACCGGTTACTAGGGTCGCAAGCGTCGGGGCTGGTCGACTATGTTGCATTTCTTCCAATGTATCCCCGTCGCCCAAGTAACGGGCGCGCATGGTGCCGCAATCAACTTCGCGCTTAGCGCAACTTGTTCCCGAGGGACCATCGCGGCGCGTGATGACGTGGAGATACCGCGCATCGCTACGCTTCAGTTCGAGCAACGTATAGTGCGCCCCAGGATCCGAGGACACGGGGATGCGCTGAGACCCCTGCGCGTGTGTCAGCACCGGTGTCGCAAGCAGGAGCGCCAGTGCCACCAAGATGCTCTGAATATTCTTGAGCACGTTGTCAGGCCTTCACCGATTTGAGCGTCGTCGGTCCGCCCTCGGGGCACGACGCCTGCCGGCCGATCTGCGATCCGGGCCTGGGCGGATTGCCGCTGGCGAAGCCGTCCAGCACCTTCTCGAACAGCGCCGGCGTCAGGTCCTCGTAGGTATCCTTGAAGATCTGCACCATCGGCGCGTTCGCGCACACGCCCAGGCACTCGACCTCCTCCCAGGAGAAATTGCCGTCCGCTGAGAGGTGGTGCGGATCGTGGTGGATGCGGCTGCGGCACACCTCGACGAGCGCCTCTGCACCGCGCAGCATGCACGGCGTCGTGCCGCATACCTGCACGTGCGCCTTCTTGCCGACCGGCGAGAGCTGGAACATCGTGTAGAAGGTGGCCACCTCGTAGACGCGGATGTAGGCCATGCCCAGCATGTCCGCGACCAGCCGCATGGCCGGCTCGGGCAGCCAATTATCGTGCTGTTCCTGGGCCCGCCACAGCAGCGGGATGACGGCCGAAGCCTGCTTGCCCGCCGGATAGTTGGCGATCGTTGCCTGCGCCCAAGCAGCATTCTCCGGCGTGAAGGCGAAGCTGGTGGGCTGATCGGGATGAAGTCTGCGGACGGCCATGCGTTCTCTTGCTGCCTTTCGCGCTGAGGCGTGCGTTGGCGGCATCCTTATAGGCGCGGATTCACCAATTGTCGCGGATCTTCATCGATTCTAAAGCGGGCAAAAAAGCGCGGCAAACGCGCGCGCTAGGCCAAGCCTCGCAGCAACAGCAACAGGGCTGCAACAGGCGCGAGCAGCAGGGCGCTTTGCGCACCAACGCGCAGAAATCCCGTCCAAAAAACAGCCCAGCCCAAGCCGAACAGCGAGAATCAGCCACCCGCTGGTGCCATTGCCGCTGCTGATGCGCTGTGCAGCGACCCACAGAGCCAGCACCATGCACACAGCTCCGATTGCGATCGGCACCTGGGGCACGCGCGTCTGCCACGCCCCCATGGGCCACCGCCGTTGCGTAGCGAGCGCGCGATAGGTCACGAGACTCAGTCCCCAGCCCAGGGCGCCCACCGCCAGGATGAAACCAAGGTCGGCCACGCTCACCGTGTCAGCTCGCTTGTCTCCCCAATCGCCAGCACCCAGCCGCCAAGCCGATACAGGCCAAGCCGCAGCCGAAGTGAAATGCGACCTGCGGCAACCGCCCGGTCGAGCTTGCCGCAATAAACCGCATCGGCGAAACACACGATTGCGCCCAAGGCAAACCAGAGCGCCAGCGCGCGCCATTCGCGCAAGGCTGCGAAAGCGACCGCCAGCAGCCCCAGCCAGACGTTCCTGAGCCCGATGATGTAGTAGAGCTCATACCCCGCCGGCCGATCCGGCACACCGAATGTCCGCGCAGCGCCTTCCGGGGTGACGAAGTAGCGAACGCCGATGACGGTTAGCAACACGCCGCCGATGATGCCAAGAGTGAGTATCAGGCGCTGCTTGCGTGCCATGGTTTACTGAGACATGCGTCGTCGTTTTTCTACTTGGAACTTCAACGCTGTCATATCGGGGCTCGTCCCCGGTATCCAGCCATCAACGAGCGCCAGAGCAGGCGGCACGATGGATCCCGGTGACGAGCACCGGGATGACCGACGCTACCGATCTATCTCCCCGAACACGACGTCCAGCGAGCCCAGGATGGCGGAGACGTCGGCCAGCATGTAGCCGCGGTTCATGAAATCCATGGCCTGCAGGTGCGCGAAACCCGGCGCGCGGATCTTGCAGCGGTAGGGCTTGTTGGTGCCGTCGGCGACCAAGTAAACGCCGAACTCGCCCTTGGGGGCCTCGACGCAGGCGTACACCTCGCCCTTGGGCACGTGGAAGCCCTCGGTGTAGAGCTTGAAGTGGTGGATCAGCGCCTCCATGGAGCGCTTCATCTCATCCCGCTTGGGCGGCACCACCTTCTTGTCGTCGGTCACGTGCGGTCCCTGGCCCTCCGCGGACAGCAGCTTTTTGCAGCACTGCGTCATGATCTTCACCGACTGGCGCATCTCCTCCATGCGGATGCAGTAGCGGTCGTAGTTGTCGCCGTTCTTGCCGATCGGAATATCGAAATCGAGTTCGGAATAGCACTCGTAGGGCTGCGCCTTGCGCAGATCCCAGGCCGCGCCCGAGCCGCGCACCATCACGCCCGAGAAACCCCACTTGAAGCAGTCCTCCAGGCTGACGATGCCGATGTCGACGTTGCGCTGCTTGAAGATGCGGTTGTCGGTCAGCAGCCCCTCGATGTCGTCGAGCACCTTGGGATGCGTCTCGCAGAACCCGGCGATGTCCTCGATCAGCTTGACGGGCAGGTCCTGGTGCACGCCGCCGGGGCGGAAATACTTGGCGTGCATGCGGCTGCCCGAGGCGCGCTCGTAGAACACCATGAGCTTCTCGCGCTCCTCGAAGCCCCACAGCGGCGGGGTGAGGGCGCCGACGTCCATGGCCTGCGTCGTGACGTTGAGGAGGTGGGAGAGCAACCGGCCGATCTCGGAGTAGAGCACGCGGATCAGCTGGGCGCGCTTGGGCACGCCCAGGTCGAGCAGCTTCTCGATCGCCAGGCAGAAGGCATGCTCCTGGTTCATCGGCGCGACGTAGTCGAGCCGGTCGAAGTAGCCGATGGCCTGCAGGTAGGTCTTGTGCTCGATCAGCTTCTCGGTGCCGCGATGCAGCAGCCCGATATGCGGATCGACGCGCTCCACCACCTCGCCGTCGAGCTCCAGCACCAGGCGCAACACGCCATGCGCCGCGGGATGCTGCGGCCCGAAATTCAGATGAAACTGGCGGATTTCTGTTTCAGCCACTTGGGCACCCTTTGTCCCTACGCCGCCCGGCGCCGTCGGACGGCCCAGTAGATCAGTAGCGTAATCACAACGAATTGCGTGGTGGTGGCAAGGAGCTGCGGGGTAAGGCCGCCACGCTGCAGTCCAACGAATCCGAACAGTGCCAGCTCAGGCGTGAGCGTCACCAAGCCCAGCACGGCCGGCTGCAGGACTACAGTGACGGCATAACCCGCCAAGGCGAACAGGAATGCGGTCGCCCAGCCCCGTGCCAGAAGCGCGGCAACCAGCGCAACGAGCACCGGCACGCTTGCGGACAGCTGCAGTCCGAGCAACGAAATGAAACTCAATACCTGGTCTGCTAGCGGCATGGTCTTATGACCTCTTCGCCTTCTCATCGCCCGGCAGCACGTAGTCAGTCCCCTCCCACGGGCTCATGAAGTCGAAGGAGCGGAACTCCTGCGTCAGCTTCACCGGCTCATAGACCACGCGCTTCTGCGCATCGTCGTAGCGCACCTCGACGTAGCCGGTGAGAGGGAAGTCCTTGCGCAGCGGATAGCCCTGGAAGCCGTAGTCGGTGAGGATGCGGCGCAGGTCCGGATGGCCCGAGAACAGGATGCCGTACATGTCGTAGGCCTCCCGCTCGAACCAGTTGGCGGCCGGAAACACGTCGACCACGCTCGGCACCGGCGTTTCTTCGTCCGTCTCGCACTTCACCCGGATGCGCTGGTTCTGCCGCGGCGACAGCAAATGGTAGACGACATCGAAGCGCTTCTCGCGCTCGGGGTAGTCGACGCCGCAGATGTCGATCAGCACCTCGAACAGGCACTCCGCATCGTCGCGCAGCTCCGTGAGCACGCGCACGATCTGGTCCCGAACGACAACCAGGGTCAGTTCGCCGCGGGTTATATCGCGGCGCTCGACTGCACCCTGCAGCTTGGCCTCGATGTGGCTGGCCAGTTCTTCCAGCGTCATGGTCATACCCCGGGCGCCTCGAGCGCCACTTCGTAGTGGAACACGACGTCGTCGAATTCCTCCAGCACAGCCTTGGCGCCGGGCTCGACAACCGCCTGCTCCGGCTTGGGCCCGGCAAAGGCCTTGACCGCATCCATCGACTGCCAGCGGCTGATGACCAGCAGTTCCACACGATCGCCGCGCTGGGCGCTGCACAGTTCCAGCCCATGGAAACCCTGCAGCTTCTGCAAGCTTGGGTATGACGTGAGCCGTCAGATGATCGCGATAGGCACGAGCATTCTCCGGTTTGGCATAGGCCATCCAGGTGCGTACGATCATTGACACTCGCTAGCGTTCGATGGTGCCGGTGCGGCGGATTTTGCGTTGCAGAAGCAGGACGCCGTAGAGCAGCGCCTCCGCCGTCGGCGGGCAGCCCGGCACGTAGATGTCGACCGGCACGATGCGGTCGCAGCCGCGCACCACGGCATAGGAGTAGTGATAGTAGCCGCCGCCGTTGGCGCAGCTGCCCATGGAGATGACGTAGCGCGGCTCGGGCATCTGGTCGTAGACCTTGCGCAGCGCCGGCGCCATCTTGTTGGTGAGCGTGCCCGCCACGATCATCACGTCGGACTGGCGCGGACTGGCGCGGGGCGCGAACCCGAAGCGCTCCAGATCATAGCGCGGCATGGAGGCCTGCATCATCTCCACCGCACAGCAGGCCAGCCCGAACGTCATCCACATCAACGAGCCGGTACGGGCCCAATTGATCAGGTCGTCGGTCGTGGTGACCAGGAAGCCCTTGTCAGCGAGCTCGTTTGACACTTCGGTGAAATAGGGATCGCCCGGCTTCACCAATCCGGATGCAGGACGCGGCTTGCTGACGGCAGCAGTCATCTCAGTCCCACTCCAGCGCACCCTTGCGCCACTCGTAGACGAAGCCGATGGTCAATACGCCCAGGAACACCATCATCGACCAGAAACCGAACACGCCGGCTTCCTTGAAGGACACCGCCCAGGGGAACAGGAATGCGACCTCGAGGTCGAAAATAATGAACAGGATGGAGACCAGGTAGAACCGGATATCGAACTTCATGCGCGCATCGTCGAAGGCATTGAAGCCGCACTCGTAGGCAGAGACCTTCTCGGGATCCGGGTTGCGCACGGCGACCAGGAACGGCGCCACCATCAGCGCCAGCCCGATCACCAGCGCCACGCCCATGAACACCACGAGCGGCAGGTACTCTATCAGCAGCTGGTTCATCAGGGACAGCTCCCGCGACCCGCGCAGCGGCGGTAGGCAGATGTACGGCCGTGTTACCGCACCGCAGCAGCGCGCGCAACCGGTGGCGGCGCCGCAGGCGGAGGCTCGGTCACTGTTCCACGTCTTTCGAGCACCGCCCGGAACCAGCCCCATCTCCAATGCGACTCGCGGCCTGTTCCCGGCGATAGGCCTTGTCGATCTGGCAAAGCGCTTCTGCGAGCAGATTCGCGGCAGGACTTTGAATCGGCGCATGGCCCTGTGCGCAGTCGGAGGCACTCAGGCATCCAATGTGCGTGCGCGCTTTCACCAATTGAGCAAATGGGCCTGCGCCCCCGATGAGCGGCGATGACGGACTGCCGCATACGACGTAAGGTGACTGTCGGGTGAGAATTGCCGGACCGAATGAACCTTTGTTCATCCCGAAGCGACCAAGATCAGGAACAGCCGCCGCGATGCCCCAGGAGACGGATGACCGGCAGCTGATCGCGCGCATTGCCGATCACGACCAGGCGGCCCTGCGCCTTCTGGTCGGCAGGCATCAGTTGCGCGTCTATCGGTTCCTACTGCGCATCGTGCGCAACGAGGCAGTCGCGGAAGAGCTGACGAACGAGGTATTCATGGAGGTCTGGCGCAATGCCCGGCGCTTTGAGGGAAATTCCACCCCGCAAACCTGGGTGCTGTCGATCGCGCACAACCGCGCCGTCAGCTCGCTACGCAAGCGGCGGGAGGAATCGTGGGACGAGGAGCGGGCGCAAGCGATCGCCGATGAGGGCGACAGCCCGGAAATCATCGCGCAGAAACAGGACAAGAGCGCCATCATGCGCCGCTGCATGGAAGCGCTGAGCGCCGAGCATCGCGAGATCATCGATCTGGTCTACTATCACGAGCTGTCCATCGCCGAGGTTGCGGCAGTGGTCGGCATTCCCGAGAACACCGTCAAGACGCGCATGTTCTATGCACGCAAGCGCCTGTCGGAAATCTTGAAAACGGCGGGCGTTGATCGAGGATGGCCATGAGCGATAACACCCAGGAAGGGCTGGAGCGGTCCGAGATCGAGTTGCTGCTGCCCTGGTACGCGACCGGCAAGCTCGACGCGGCGGACAAGGCTCGTGTGGAGTCTTTCCTCGCAGCGCATCCCGACATGAAGCGCCAGCTCGCGCTGGTGCGCGAGGAGCAGGAGCAATCGGCCCACTCAAATGATTCGCTCGGCGCACCGTCGCGGGTGTCACTCGAGAGCATGATGGCATCGGTTGGGCGCGACCAGGGGATGCCGCTGTCGATGCGTACCGGCTGGGACAGGATTGCCGAATTCTTCGCCGCGCCGACCTCCCAAGGACTCCGCTGGGCAGCTACGGCTGCAGCCGTCCTCCTGCTGATCCAGGCCGCCGTGATCGGCTCGCTGCTGATTTCGCGCTCGTCCGACACCTATCAGACGGCGAGCGGCAAGGAAGCCCCGGCCGGCCGTGCGACGCTGCTCGTGGGATTCTCCGACGGCGCCACCGCGTCTGCCATCGCGGCGCTGCTGCGTGAGTTCGGCGCGCAAATTGTCGAGGGGCCGAAGCCCGGCGGCATGTACCGCCTTCGCCTCGCCAAGGCACCCGCTACGGAGGCCGAGCGCCAGGAAATCGTTCGCCGGCTTCTGACCCGGCCCGATATCGTCAAGATCGTGCTGATTGGTACGGATTGAGCTGGTACGGATCGAGTGCCATGGACCCATTCGCGCATCTGCTGAACCTTCGCAAAACCCGGCGCGGCGCTGCTGCTGCCGGACTGCTCCTGACCGCCGCCGCATGCTGGTCATTGACTCACGCCGCAGGCTCCGCGCCGCTTGTCCGAACGGCCTTCACGCCTGAAGCATCGCAATCCGTCACCGAGGTCCAGTTCGGCCGCGCCGGTCCGCTGGCGCGGGCACGCTTCAAGCGACGGCTGGGGCCGGGCCGGGTCGGAGGTCCGAAGCGGCCGACGGGCCCCCCGGGCAAATTCGCGGCACCCAAGAAGACGACACCGCCGGCACCGACTTGCGGCGTACGCGGGCGCCCGCCATGCACCACAGGAACCAAAACCACCGGCCCCGTCATCGTGACGCCGCCGCCCCCGCCAGGCTGCAAGGGATCAGCCTGCCCGCCGCCGCGCCCACCATCCGTGACAGACCCCAAGATTGCTGGCCCGACTATCACTACTCCGCCGCCGCCGGTGTGCAGAGGTTCGGCCTGCCCGCCGCCGGGCGGACCTGGGGTCATCGTCACGCCGCCGCCTTCTGGTGGAGGCGGTTTCGGCGCAGGCTATCTTGCGGCGCTGCCGCGCATCGCCGAAGGCGCGCGCGACAATGCCGGGCCCGCGCTTTACGCCAAGCAGGTACTCGTGCTGATCGATCAGACACAGCCTGCCGCGCTCGAGGACATCCTGGCGCAGCAATACAATCTGCAGCGCCTCAACAACCAGACCCTGACCATCATTGCTGCGCGCGCGCAGCTCTACGCCATCCCCGACGGCAGAACGGTGGGGGCGCTGGTGTCGGTTCTCGGCGCCGATCCTCGCGTTCGCCTCGCCCAAGGCAACTTCGCCTACCGCCGGCAGGGCGAAACCGGCAAAGCGCAGCAGGCCGAGACGCCGCAATACGCCCTGTCCAAAATGTCGGTCGCGCCCGCGCATGAGATGGCGCTCGGACGCGGCGTGCGGATCGCCGTGATCGACTCTGCCATTGATGCCGCCCATCCCGACCTCACCGGCGCCGTGCTGAACGCCTTCGACGCGACCAACCGCGGCGCCGACACCAGTGACGGACATGGCACCGCCGTGGCCGGCATCATCGGCGCCCGGGGCACGGTGCGCGGCGTGGCGCCGATGGCGGAAATCCTGGCCGTGCGCGCGTTTGCCCCGCTTGCCAAGCAGCAGCCGATCGCGTCCAGCAGCGTCATCCTGCTGCGCGCCATCGAATGGTCCGTGGTCAACGGCGCGCAGGTGCTCAACATGAGCTTTGTCGGCCCCCGCGATCCAGCCGTGCAGGCGATGATCGAGGCAGCGCAGAAACGCAACGCCGTCATCGTCGCCGCCGCCGGCAACGGCGGATCGAGCGCACCGCCCGCATATCCGGCGGCCTATCCTGGCGTCATCGCCGTCACCGCCATCGATGCCACAGACAAGCGCTACGCCTACGCCAATCGCGGCACGTACATTGCCATCTCGGCACCCGGCGTCGACATCCTCGCACCGGCCGATGGAGGCCGGCACGCCTTCCTGTCGGGCACGTCGTTTGCTGCGGCACATGTCAGCGGCATCGTCGCCCTGCTGTTGGAGCGCAGCCGCAGCCTGCAGCCGGAAGGTGCTCTTGCGGCTCTCTCGGATAACGCCGTGGATCTCGGCCCCGCCGGCCGCGACGAGGATTTCGGCTTCGGCCGCGCCGACGCCTTTGCGGCACTCAAGGCGATAGTGGCAGGCAAATAGCCACAGTGTTTCCGAGCTGGCCTTGCTCGCCATCGGACTTGCCATTCCCACGTCGGGACTGATCTTGGATCGCGCAGTCGACCTCGAGCCGCACACGCGCCCTCGTCCTGAGCCTGTCGAAGGACGCGCTACACCCGCCAATGCCGTGGTTCGACAGGCTCACCACGAGGGCGGCGCGCGTTGGCCCCGGTCAACCCGAACCGAAAAAGCTCTAGAGTGGTTCCGTCCTGGATGGAATCACAAGCCGCACACTCGCCCTCGTCCTGAGCTTGTCGAAGGACGGGCCGCACCTGCAAATGCCGTGGTTCGACAAGGTCACCACGAGGGTGGCGCACGTTGGCCCTCAACCTGAATCGAAAAGGCCTAGTCATCTTTCTCAAACGTGTAGTCAAAGTCGCAATGGCTCGCGCCCTGCATGATGGTCTGGGTGCGCTTCAGCTTGATGCGGTCGTCGTAGCCCTCGCAGAAGGTGCCGTCGCGCTGGCATGACAGCAGGTGGCCGATTTCGCCGAGCCCCATGTCGCGATACATCTCCGCGTACTTGCAGCGGGTGACGTTGTAGCGGTAGCGACCCTCGGCCTTTTCCACCACCTCTATGGTGAGCGCGTCGCCGCGCAACCACGGCTCCTGCCGCGCGATGAACGTCTCGAGCGAGGTCTTGCCACCGGCGGCGGCAGCCAGTTGCCCCGCTTGCTCCATGGCCGACTTGCGCACGGCTTCCGCAATAGCCTTCTGTGCCGCCTCGATGCCGTGGCTTGCCTTCAGCGTGTCGTACACGTGCTTGAGGATGGCTGCCTCGATACGCCGCTTCTCCAACATGGCCATGGTCTGCGTGTCGGACATGGCATTCCTCCGCGATGCGGGCGGCCACGTGATTTCCCGGTCGGCCATCCTGCGCTATGCTCGCCACAATAGCGCAAGCCTGCGGCAGGCAAACGAGGAAACGTCCTTGAGCGACGACTGGACCGGCGCCATCGATTGCGACTTCCATCCGCGCGCACCCACGGCGCGCGCCTTGTGGCCCTACATGGACGAGCACTGGCGCGACACCGCCGAGGTGCGCGGCATCGATGCCTGGGAAACGATCTCCTATCCCGCCAATGCACCGCTGACGATGCGCCCCGACTGGCGCGAAAGTGGCGCTGACACCGATCCTGCCAAAGCCGCGAAAGCGACGCTCGACCACTTCGGCTTCACCACCAGCATCTGCAATTCATTGTTCCCCGTCCAAGCCTTCCGCGACGAAAGCCTGGCAGCCGCCTTCGCCCGCGCGCTCAACGATTGGCTGGCAGCCGAATGGCTGGCCAAGGACGCGAGATTCAGAGGCTCGGTCGTTCTGCCGATTCAGTCGCCCGCGCGCTCGGTGGAAGAGATCGAGCGCCGTACGGGTGACCCGCGCTTTGTGCAGGTCCTGATGCTGGCCTTCGGGGAGCAGCCGCTCGGCAAGCCGTTCTACTGGCCGATCTACGAAGCCGCCGAGCGCCACGGCTTCGCGGTCGGCATCCACGCTGGCAGCAGCTATCACCACCCGGTCACCGGCTCGGGCTGGCCCAGCTACTACCTGGAAGACTATGCGGCCCAGTCGGTCGGATTTCACACCCAGCTCGGCAGTCTCATTTGTGAGGGCGTGTTCGTGAAGTACCCCAAGCTCAAGGTGGTGCTGATCGAATCAGGGGTGACCTGGCTGCCGCCTTACCTGTGGCGCCTGTCCAAGTTCTGGCGCGGCGTACGTAACGAAGTGCCCTGGATCGACCGTTCGCCGGAGGAATATGTACGTGACCACGTGCGCCTGACCGTCCAGCCGTTTGACGGCCCGCCCGGAGCGGCGCACATTGGTCGCCTCATGGACCAGCTGCAGTCAGATCAGATGCTGCTGTTTGCGACCGATTTTCCGCACTGGCAGTACGACGGCGACGAGATGCTGCCCGCCGGCATAGCGCCTGCGTTGCGTAAGAAGATTCTCATCGACAACCCATTGGCCACCTACCCACGACTGACGAGGCCCACATGATGCTCGATGCTCCCTTGGCGCCCGACGCCGATCTCGATCACCGCCCCGGCTCCGACGCGCAGGTCCGCCTCAATATCATCGACGGCGATGTGCATCCGGCCTTGGGGTCCATGTCCGATCTCAAGCCCTATATGACCGCGCACTGGTGGGACTACCTGCAGACCTACGGTACGCGCCGCCGTCACGGCATGGGGTTCGAACCGTATCCCAAGTCCGCCCCGCGCGCCTGCCGCCGCGATGCCTGGCCTGAAACGGGCGGCGCGCCCGGCAGCGACCTCGACCTCATCCGCGCGCAATACCTCGACGCCTACGGCATCGAGTTCGGCATCCTCGGCCCGCTCGGCATCTCCGGCCAGGGCGAGATCAATCTCGATTTCGGCGCGGCCCTGACCTCAGCAATCAATGATTGGCAGCGCGATTTCTTCGCCAGGCCGGAACCGCGCCTGAAGGCTGGGATTGTCGTGCCCTACGAGGACGGCGAAGCCTCGGCGCAGGAGATCGAGCGGTGCGCAGACGATCCGGCCTTCGCCCAGGTGTTCATGCTGACGCGCAGCTCGGAACCGCCAGGCAAACGCCGCTACTGGCCGATCTACGAAGCGGCCCAGCGCCACGGACTCCCCGTCGGCATGCATGTCTTTGGCGCCAGCGGCCACCCCTACACGGGCGCGGGCTGGCCGTCCTTCTACATCGAAGAGGGCGCGGGGCATTCGACCTCCTGCCAGACGGCCGTGACCAGCCTCGTCATCGAGGGCGTGTTCGAGCGCTTCCCGCGCCTCAAGGTGGTGATCGTCGAAGGCGGCTTTGCCTGGCTGCCGGCGTTGTCCTGGCGCCTCGACAAGTTGTTTGAGCGCATGCGCAGCGAGGTCCCGCATCTCAAGCGCAAGCCTTCCGACTACATCCGCGAACACATCTGGGTCACGACCCAGCCGATGGAAGAACCGCAGGATCACCGGCACGCGCTCGATACGATGGAGTCGATCGGCTGGGATCGCCTGCTGTTCGCCTCCGATTATCCGCACTGGGATTTCGACGATCCGTTCCGTGCCTTCCCGGCCGGCATGCCGCGCGATCGCTACAAGCAGATCCTCACGGCCAACGCGCGCTCGGTCTATCGGTTGGCCTGACGCCGTGGGCGCTTTTCGCCCGCAATTTGGCGCGGGGTGACGTCTGTGGTGAGGTTGCGAGCGATCAATCAACGTCATGCCCGCGCAGGCCGGCACCCAGGACACCTTTCAGCGCGGGTGCAGGTGCAGGTATCGTGCGTCTACCGGACGTCATGCAACTGCAAGCGCACACTTGCTTCGAAGTGACCTGGGCCCCCGCCTGCGCGGGGGTGACGCCAGTTGTTTGCGCGTTCTCGCCACCAACGTCATACCGGCGTCGTGTCGAAGACACGCCTCCGGCATGATGGCGGACACCTAGTTCATCGTGCAGCCCAGATGCTGCCAGATTGAGTGACACTCGCCCATGCCCCGCCACGTCGTCGCCCGTGCCGCTGACATCCCGCCCGGATCGCGCAAGCTCATACAGGTGGGCGAGCGCAACATCGTCGTCTTCAACATCAAGGGCGAGTTGTTCGCGCTGTCCGACAAATGCCCGCACAAGGGCGGCAGCCTGTCCAGGGGCAAGTTGACGGGCCTCGTGGAATCCTCGGCGCCCGGTGAGTATGTCTATTCGCGTCCTGGCGAGATCATTCGCTGTCCCTGGCACAACTGGGAATTCGATGTGCGCACCGGGCGCTCGTGGTGCGATCCCAAGCGCATGCGCCTCATGAACTATGCCGTGACCGTCGAGCCCGGCGCCAAACTGGTCGAAGGCCCCTATGTGGCCGAGACGTTCGCCGTAACCGTCGAAGACGAGTACGTGGTCGTCGAGACCAAATGATTCTCAGCTTCGCCTCGATTTCAAGTGATAGGTCAGCGCCAGCCTGCAGAGATAATAGCAGCCCCGACACGCATCGATAGCCGAGGTTTGTGGGCGAGGTTCCGCCCAAGGTCCATCAAATTGCAGCCTCGGTCTTGGCGTCGAAGAAATGCAGACGCTTGGGATTGACCGCGAGCCGCACAGATTCCTGCAGCTTCGCGCGGGTGGTCGGATCGACGGCCGCCACCATGTTGTCCTCGCCAACCTTCACGTCGAGTAGAATCTCCGAGCCCAGCTGCTCAATCACCTCGACCCTGGAAGGGAACGTCAACCCGGCCGGATCGGCATCACCCGCGACGCGCAGATCCTCGGGCCGGATCCCCATTGTCAGCTGCCGGCCCACGTGCGGGCGAAGGCGCTCCGCGTCCATACCGGGCAGCTCGATCTCGAGCCCGGCGTTCTTGGCCGTGATGTGGCCGTTGCCGCCGGTCATCGTCACCGTGGCGAAATTCATCGCCGGCGAGCCGATGAATCCGGCCACGAACTTGTTGGCGGGCTGATTGTACAGTTCGAGCGGCTCGCCCACCTGCTGCACCCAGCCATCCTTCATGACCACGACGCGGTCACCGAGCGTCATTGCCTCGACCTGATCGTGTGTCACGTAGATGGCCGTGGTGCCGAGCCGCAGGTGGAGCTTTTTCAACTCGACGCGCATCTGCACGCGCAGTTTGGCGTCGAGATTGGACAGCGGCTCGTCGAACAGGAACACACGCGGGTGGCGCACGATGGCGCGACCCAGGGCAACGCGCTGGCGCTGGCCACCGGAAAGCTGGCGCGGCTTGCGCTTCAAGTAATCCTGGATGCCGAGGATATCGGCCGCCTCCTTCACGCGCCTGCCGATCTCGCCCCTGTCGAACTTGCGCATCTTGAGCCCGAACGCCATGTTGTCGAACACGCTCATGTGCGGATAGAGCGCGTAGTTCTGGAACACCATGGCAATGTCGCGGTCCATGGGCGCCAGTTCGTTGACGACTTGGCCGTCGATGGACACGGTGCCGGAGCTGATCGCCTCGAGCCCGGCGATCATTCTGAGCGTCGTCGTCTTGCCGCAGCCGGACGGACCGACGAACACCACGAACTCCTTGTCACGGATCTGCAAGTTGACGTCTTTGACCGCGTGCACGCTGTCGTAGAACTTGTTGATGTCCTTCAGGACGACCTGTCCCATTCGCTCTCACCTGCCTCCCATCAACCATCGCGTCGATACCGCACTCTCGGCGTCAACCTTTGACGGAGCCCGTCAGGCCCGCCACATAGTGCTCGACGAAGAACGAATAGGCGATTGCCACGGGAATCGAGCCCAGCAGCGCGCCCGCCATCAGCGGTCCCCAGAAGAAGACATCGCCGCGGATCAGCTCCGATGTGACCCCGACGGGCACGGTCTTCTGCTCGGGCGAGGACAGGAACACCAGGGCGTAGATGAACTCGTTCCAAGACAGCGTGAACGCGAAGATGCCGGCCGACAGGATGCCCGGGATCGCCACCGGAATGACGATGTAGATCATGGCCTGCCAGCGCGAGGCGCCGTCGATGCGCGCGCATTCCTCGAGCTCCTTTGGCACCGCCTTGAAGTAGCCCATCATCAGCCAGGTGCAGAACGGGATCAGGAAGGTCGGATAGGTCAGGATCAGCGACCAGGGCGTGTCACCCAGCCGATAGTTGCGGATGATCTCGGCCAGCGGGATGAACAGCAGCGTCTGCGGCACCAGGTAGGTGATGAAAATGCCGGTGCCGAGGCTGCCCGCGAACGGGAAATTCAGCCGGGACAGGGCGTAACCGGCAAACACGCCACACACGAGCGAGATGGCCGTGGACGCCAACGCAATGAGCATCGTGTTCCAGAGCCAGGACGCGAACAGCGTCTCCTCGAACAGATACCTGACGTGGTCCCAGGTCGGCTTCCACGTCCAGAACGGATTGTAGTTGGCCGCATTCCAAGGCCGGTAAAGCTCGCCGTCCGGCCGCACCGTCGTAATCATCATCCAGTAGAACGGGAACAGCAGGAACAGCAGGAAAAAAGCCATCGGGATGTAGAAGTAGACCCACCGTCTCCACAGGGCGCCTTCGATCATGGCTCAACGGGTCTCCACGCGGCGGATGTACAGGAGCTGGACGATGACGACGAGAAGCAGGATCGGGAACATCGCCAGCGAAATGGCGGCGCCCTCACTGAGCAAGCCCGTGCCGACGCCGATCTGATAGGCATAGGTCGCAAACAGGTGCGTGGCGTTGGCCGGTCCACCGCCGGTCATCACGTAGACGATCTGGAAGTCGGCAAACGTCTGAATGATCGAGAACAGCACCACGACCATGGTGACCGGAAGCAGCAGCGGCCAGGTGATGTACCAGAACCGCTGCCAGGGCTTGGCGCCGTCGATGGCGGCAGCCTCGTTGAGCTCGGGGCTGATGGTCTGCAGGCCGGCCAGCAGACTGATGGCGAAGAACGGCACGCCGCGCCAGATATTGATGACCATGATGGACGCCATGGCGAGGTCGGGATCGCCCAGCCAGTTGATGCGGCCGGTGATGAGACCCAGCTGGTACAGGAGCCAATTGAGGACGCTGAATGTCGGGTCGAACATCCACTTCCAGGCGAAGGTCGACAGCACGGTCGGGATGATGAAGGGGAGCAGGATGAAAGCGCGGGTGAACGCCTTGCCCTTGAAATTGCGATTGAGCAGCATCGCCAGCCATAGCCCGAGCGACAGCTTGAAGACGGTGGTGACGCCCGTATAGAGGAAGGTGTTGTAGACGGCGGTGCGGAAAATCCCGTCGTTCCAGATCTTGTAGTAGTTGGCGAGGCCCACGAAGTCGCCGGGCACACCCACGCGCGAGCTGGTCACCGACAGCATGATGCCGCGCACGAACGGGTAGGCGATGAACATACCGAGCAGCACCATGGTCGGCACCAGCAGCACGAATGCGAGCCAGCGCTCGTCCTCGAGCAGCCGCTGCCGCCGCGGTGGAGGAGCTTCGCGGAACGTGGTGGTGACCGCGCCTACTGCCATGTTCGATCCCTGTCGGCCGGAACGACACCTCCGCAAGTCGTGCCGGCCGCGCGGGCAAGCAGCAACTTGCGGAGGCGTTCTTGCTTAATCTCGGCGCATCGAGCCGAGCGCCTCAGCCGTAGACCCTCTTGAGCTCGCCCTCGGCCCACTTGACGGCATCCTCGGCCGGCATGCCCTGGGCGCCCTTGGCGTACATGTCGACGATGATGTACTTGGACAGCACCTCTCCGGCCTTCGCCCCGGAGGGACCGGCAAAGCCCGGCGTGCGGCCGAGGCGGCCGGCCACTTTGTAGGGCGTCATGACAGGATCTTCGCCCCACACCTTGTGGTTCTCCCACTCGGCCGTGCAGGGCGTGGCGAAGCCCTTCTGCGAGATGAACCACTTCTCATAGACCGCCTTGGAGTGCGCCCACCTCAGGAAGTTCTTGGCCGCCGCCTGGTTCTTGGAATAGGTCGGCAGCACGTGCGAGTGGTAGGTGTGCATGGAGAACTGCCCGGCCGGGCCTTTGGGCAGCGGTGCGTGCAGGATGTCGGTTTTGAGCTGGGCACCTTTCTCGGCTGATGTATTTGTCGGGGTTGCGCAGCGATTCGATGTAGATCGACGCGCCATTCAGCGTCGCCGAGATGGTCTGTGAGAGGAACGCGCGGTTGTTGTTGGAATCGTCCCAGGCGAGGCCGCCTTCGTCGTGCGCATCCTTCCAGAACCCCGTCATGAACTTGACGGACTCGATGGCCTCCTTGCTGTTGATAGCTACCGTCTTGCCGTCGGCCTCGACCTCCTTGCCGCCCCACGACCACAAGATCGGATAGGCGAACGTCGGGGCGTCGCCGAACGTGTGACCCAGTGTCTGGCCAATGGGCCGGCCCTTGGCTTTGAGCTTCTTGCCGACCTCGCGATATTGCTCCCAGGTCTCGGGGAACGCATTGGCGCCGGCCTCTTCGAACCACGACTTGCGGTAGGCAATCATGCCACCGATGATGGCCCACGGCATGGACAGCCATTTGCTGCCGTCGGCGGAATTCGCCTTGACGAGCGGATAGTGACCGCCCTCGGCCTTGCCGAGCGGTTCCACGACATCCGACATGTCTACGCAGCTCGCGGCGTAGAGCTGCGGATGGTTGTTGTTGAGCATGATCAGGTCGGGACCGGAGCCCGACTGGATCGCCGACGTGATGCGGGGCTGCAGGTCGTTGGCGTTGACGGTCTCGAAGTTGATCTTGATGCCCAGCGCCTTCTCGGCCTCTGGCAGCATCTCCTTGCGCAGCAGCTGGTCGGAAGCGGGCACGAAGTCGTTCCAGCGCAGCCAATGCACCGTGGAGGCCTGCGCATAGGCGGGTGCCCTGCTGGCAGCAAGAATGCCGGCCATTCCACCGGCCTTTGCGGCCACCGCACCTGCGCCTGATACTTTAAGGAACTTGCGTCGCGTGACACGAGCCATCGTCAGTCCTCCCGATACTTTTCAACTGTCTTCGGCTCTTAGCAGCCGGTCTGGGAAGTGTAGGTGGATAATCCAGGCTAAACAAGCTCTCACGGTTCGCTGAGACTTTGGTCGACTGCCCAACGAAAGGCACCATCTGGTGCTGGCAGCCAAGCCTCCATGCACCCGGCTGCAGCAAAACGCGTCGGTCATGCCCCGCGCTTCAGCGGAAGGCGCCGACCTTCATGGCGTACTGGTCGGCAAGCCAGCGGTCATAGTCGAGCACGGCCTGCAGCAGCACCTGCGCGCCGGCTGCGCATTGCTCCTTGGACGTGAACTCGATCTCGTTGTGGCTGATGCCGCCGCGGCAAGGCACAAAGATCATGGCTGTCGGCGCCACGCGCGCCACGTAGGCCGCATCGTGGCCTGCACCCGAGACCATGTCGCGCACAGACAACCCCGACGTCTCGGCAGCCTTTCGCACCGACGCTACGCACTGCGCGTCGAACACGACTGGCGGCTGATCCCAGATCTTGGTCGACGCCACCGAAAGCCCGAGCGGCTCGCCGACGGTTGCAAGCGCCCCGTTCAGTTCGCTCTCCATCGCCTCCAGCGTCGCCGACTCCGGATGGCGCA
This sequence comes from uncultured Alphaproteobacteria bacterium, assembly GCA_963814055.1. Classification (GTDB taxonomy): domain Bacteria; phylum Pseudomonadota; class Alphaproteobacteria; order Rhizobiales; family Hyphomicrobiaceae; genus AWTP1-13. The sequence continues at coordinate 35,760 of CAWFBJ010000015.1, read as the reverse complement.
TGTCGATGGTCAGGCATACCTCGCCGGGCACGACATTGGGTGAGTTCGGCTTCACCTGCATCGATCCAACCGTCGCCACGGCGGTCGGCGCGTGCGCCCGCGCAATGGCCTCCACCGTCTCCACGATGCGGGCTGCGCCCAGCAGCGCGTTCTTGCGCAGGTGCATCGGCGTTGCGCCGGTGTGCGCGTCCTGACCGGTGACGGTGACCTCGAACCAGCGGATGCCCTGCACGACCGTGACCGCGCCGATATCGATGCCTTCAGCCTCCAGAATCGGCCCCTGCTCGATATGCAGTTCAAAGAACGCCGACAGAGGGTGTTCGCCGCTGCGCTGGGTGCCGCGCTGGCCGATAGCCTCCAGCGCCTTGCCGAAGGTCACCCCGGCAGGATCAGCCCGGTTGTAGGCCCAATCGCGCGTGAAGACGCCGGCGAACACGCCCGACGCCATCATCGGCGGGGTAAACCGCGATCCTTCTTCGTTGGTCCAGTTCACGATCTCGATCGGGGCGAACGTCTCATAGCCCGCCTGGTGAAGTGTCCGCAGCACTTCCAGCGCCGCCAGCACACCGAGCGCACCATCGAATTTGCCGCCCGTCGGCTGGGTGTCGAGATGGCTCCCGATCGCAATCGGCGGCACGTCGCGCCGCTGGCCCTCCCGCCGCGCAAACATGCTTCCCATATCGTCGACCGTCACCGAGCAACCCAACGCCTGGGTGGCCGCTCGAAACCAATCGCGCACCTGCAAATCCAGGTCGGTCAGCGTCAGACGGCAAATTCCGCCTTTGACAGTGCCGCCGATGGTGGCCGTCTCCATCAGCGTTCCCCACAGCCGTTCGGGGTCCGTCATCAGGTTGCGCATGCGACACTCCGCGTAACTCGCTTCGGCAAGCTATGCCTTCAGTGCAAACCGTTCGAAACTAGCACGCGTTTCCAGCCATTGTTCACCAGGTATTACGGCTTCTTTCACGCTCGCCAGCCTAAGTAAAGGACAGAGAAACCGCAGCGGTTGCAGCTTCCAGACATGAGAAGACTGTCCTTCATAGGGCGTCGGGTCGCAAGAGTTGCCACTCAGACGAGCTTCATACTCGGCATCGCCATGATTGCGATGTTGTGGGCCGGCATTGCCCTGAAATTCAAGGATCAGGCGGCCGGCGATTACCGCGACGCCGTAGTGAATAATCAAAATCTCGCGCTTCTTTTCGAGGAGAACGTTCTCCGCTCCGTCGGTGAAGTCGACAATGCACTTCTCTATCTACGGCACCAGATCGATCGGCAGCGCGACAGCACCAACCTCCAAACCATCCTGATGACCTCAAAAGTTGACAGCGAGGTCATAAATGTTTTCGCGATCGCCGATGCGCACGGCATCCTGCGCGCTTCGACCTCAACGCCGCGAGGGCCGCCGCCGATCGATCTCAGCGATCGCGAGCACATCCGCTTCCACATGGAAGATAGCAAGGACATACTGTTTGTGGGCGGGCCTGTGACGGGGCGCACATCCGGCCAATGGCTGCTCCCGTTGACACGGCGGTTGATGAACCCCGATGGCTCCTTCGCGGGCGTCCTCGTGGCATCCCTGAGCCCGATGCGCTTCACCCAATTCTATCAGTCGATCGCTCTCGGCCATAGCGGCTCGATTTCGCTGATCGGTCTGGATGGCCGCGTGCGCTCCACCGGTGGCCCAAGCGGGCACGGCCGTCTGACCCTCGACCAGGACATAACGGGCTCGCGCCTCCTGCGCGAGATACAGAGCGGCACCACCGGCACCTTCATAGATCCCACGCCTGAAGGGAGCCGCATCGTCACCTTTCGCCGGGTCCGCAACCTGTCCCTGGCCATAAGCGTGAGCATAACGGAGGACCAAGTCTACGCCGACGCCTACAGAGATGCCCTCAGACACGCAATCATCGGCTCGGTGCTCAGCCTGATCATCCTCGGCGTTGGCATCAAAGGCTCGCGCGACCAGTTGCGCCTGCGGCTGGCGAAAGCGAACCTGCTGCACAGTCAGCGGCTTACCTTGCAGAAGTCGGAGCATCTGAGCCTAACCCTGGACAACATGGGCCAGGGCATCATCTTGGTCACCAAGGACTTCCGAATTCCCGTCATCAACCAGCAAGCCGTACGCCTACTCGACCTGCCTGAGGACTTTCTGCGCTCGTCGCCCAAGTTCACCGATCTTGTAAAGTTTCAAGAAGCGCGCGGCGAATATGCGTCTATTGCATTTCCGGAAGGCATATCGGCAGTGGAGTATTTCACACAGCGCGACGCCATCGGGGGGCTGCGCACGTTTGAGCGCACGCGTCCGAACGGTACAGTGCTCGAAGTGCGAAGCACCTCGCTTCCTGACGGCGGCTTTATACGAACCTTCACAGACGTTACCCGGCGACACGAGGCCCAGGAAGCGGTTGTGCGGCTGGCTTCAGAAGATGCTCTTACGGGTCTCGCCAATCGGCGTCACTTCAGGGAAGAGGTGGAAAAAAGCGTTATCAAGCTGAAGTCCGCAAAGCCCGATGGCGATGACGAGGACCAGGGTTTTGCTCTGCTCTACCTGGACCTCGATTGGTTCAAGGTCGTAAACGACACGCTGGGGCATTGGATCGGCGACACGCTGCTGCAATCGGTCGCCGACCGCCTCAGGTCGACGGTGCGAACAGCCAGTGTCATTGCCCGCCTGGGCGGGGATGAATTCGGCATCCTGCTCCCAAATACCTGCTCGACCGAGCAGCCGGAAGCTTTGGCCACGCGCCTCAGCGAGGTCCTGTCGCAGCCCTATGAAATCTACGGGCAGCATATCCGTATTGGCGTCAGCATCGGCATTGCGCTGGCTCCGCACGACGGCAGCGACCCGGAACTCCTGCTCAGGGCAAGCGACATGGCACTCTACGCGGCAAAAGCCGCCGGCCGCGGCACCTACAGGTTCTTCCACAAAAGCATGGCCGAACAGCTTCGCGTAAAGCGGCAGCTCGAACTCGACCTGCGCGACGCCATCGACAACGAGCAGCTGGCATTGCACTACCAGCCGGTGCTGGGCATCGCCGACAAGACTATCAACGGCTTCGAAGCGCTGATGCGCTGGGAGCATCCTATCCGCGGCATGGTGCCACCCAGCGAGTTCATCCCGATTGCCGAGGAAACGGGTTTGATCGTCGCTCTTGGGTCCTGGGCCATCCGGAAAGCCTGCGAGCAGGCCACCACATGGCCGGAAGAATTGAGCGTGGCGGTGAATGTCTCCCCGATGCAGTTCAGAAACGGCAATCTGGTGGCCACTGTCTCGGACGCTCTGCGCGACACAGGATTGTCTCCCAGCCGTCTGGACCTCGAGATCACCGAAACCATCCTCATGCAGGAAAGCGATTCAACCGTGCTGGTCCTGCATCAGCTACGAGACCTTGGCGTTCGCATCTCCATGGACGACTTCGGCACCGGCTACTCCTCACTGAGCTATCTGCGCAGCTTCCCGCTGGACAAGATCAAGATCGACCGCGCATTCGTCAAAGACCTCGGCGTGTCGCCTGCAAGCGACGTCATCATCAGATCGGTCATCGACATCGCCACGACACTCAAGATGACGACGACGGCTGAAGGCGTCGAGACGCGCGAACAGTTCGAAAGGCTGGCCGCGCTGGGATGCAGCGAGGCCCAGGGGTACTATCTGAGCAAGGCCGTGCCGGTGTCCCAAGTGCCCGAGCTCATCTCCAAGTGGTCGACGCGAAAGTCGATCGCGGCCTGAGGGCCGGCTGGGCGCGGCGGCGCGCGACCGTGCGCGCCCACACACCCTTGACAGCCTGCCGCCCGGTCTGGTCCGGTCGCCCGACCAAGTCGCTGGCGCCGAGGGCCGTATCCGGACATGACAAAGCCGCTGCTCTTTACACCAATTACAATTCAGGGCGTCACGCTCAGGAACCGCGTCGTCATCGCACCCATGGCGACCTACTCGGCGGTCGACGGTATTGCCCAGGACTTCCACTTCGCCCACCTCGGCCGGCTGGCACTCGGCGGCGCGGCCTGCGTCTTCGTCGAGGCCACGGCAGTGACCTCGCAAGGCCGCATCACCAACGGCGACATGGGCCTGTGGTCGTCGGCGCACATTCCGCCGCTGCGACGCATCGCGGCCTTCATGAAGGCGCAGAATGTGGTGCCGGGCATCCAGATCGCGCATGCCGGCCGCAAGGGCTCCATGCAGCGGCCCTGGTTCGGAAACGGGCCGCTGACACCCGGTGACCTCGCCCGCGGCGAGAAGGTCTGGGACATCGTTGCGCCCACCAGCGAACCGATGGCGGAGGGCCACATTGCGCCGAGGCAGCTCTCGGTCTCCGACCTCGCCACTCTCAAGGACGACTGGGCGGACGCCGCCAAACGCGCCTTGGAGGCCGGATTTGAAATCCTCGAAATCCACAACGCGCACGGTTATCTGATCCACCAGTTCCTCTCCCCGCTCTCCAACAAACGCAACGATGCCTACGGCGGGGACTTCGCCGGGCGCACGCGCTTTCCCCTCGAAGTGGCCGAGGCGGTGCGCGCGGTCTGGCCACGCGACAAGCCGCTGTTCCTGCGGGTGTCGGCCGTCGACGGGCTCGATGGCGGATGGACCATCGAGGACACGGTCGCCTACGCCAAAGAATTGAAGGCGCGCGGCATCGATGTGATCGATTGCTCCTCGGGTGGACTGTTCGGTTCGGCGACGGCGGCACGCGTCAAGCGCAGCTGGGGCTTTCAGGTGCCCTACGCGGAGCGCGTACGCCGGGAGGCTGGCATCAAGTCGATGGCCGTCGGTCTGATCGTCGATCCATTCTTTGCCGAGGACACCCTGCAGAAGGGTCAAGCCGACCTGATTGCAATTGCGCGCGAAGCACTCGTCAATCCGTGCTGGCCGCAGATGGCGGAGATCGCACTTGGCCGCAAGGCCAGCGACGCCATGGATGACTGGCCCGTGCAGTACGGATGGTGGCTCAAGCACCGCGAACGCTCGATCGCGCAGATCAAGGAAGACGAGCTGGCCGCTCGCGGCAAATAGGAAAGAGGCAAGGAAACCCCACGATGAAGCTGATGATGTTTCAAAAGGGCAAGAACACGGCGCTCGGACTTGTCGACGGCAAGGTCGTGATTGACCTCGGCGTTGCCGACCCGGCGTTACCCAAGGATCTCCAGGGTTTCATCGCTGCTGGTCCAAAAGCTGTCGCGGCGGCAAAAGTCGCGGTTGAAAATGCACCTGCGTCGGCCAGGTTCGTGCTCGACGCCATGAAGCCGGCCCTGCCGATCGCCAACCCGACGAAGTTCATCTGTGTCGGCCTGAATTACGCCCTGCATGCCAAGGAGGGCGGACATGCCATCCCGACCTATCCTTCCTTTTTTCTGCGCGTACCAACCTCGCTGGTCGCGGCCGGCGCACCAGTGATCCGGCCCAAGGTATCGGCCCAGCTCGACTACGAGTGCGAGCTTACGATCGTTATCGGCAAAGGCGGCCGCCACATCCCCGAGGAAAAGGCGCTCGAACATGTGTTCGGCTACACCCTCTTCAACGACGTCTCCGTGCGCGATTTCCAGCGCAAGACCTCGCAGTGGATGCCGGGCAAGAACTTCGATGGCACCGGGCCGCTCGGCCCCTGGATCGTCACCGCCGACGAACTGCCGGCGGGCGCATCGGGCTTGAGAATCACGACCCGCGTCAACGGCGAAACCATGCAGGATTCAAACACCTCCGACATGATCTTCTCGACCGCCCGGACGATCGCGCTCCTCTCCGAGTTCATGACGCTCGAGCCCGGCGATCTCATCGCCACCGGCACACCGTCCGGCGTCGCCCACGCCCGCAAGCCGCCATCATGGATGAAGGCCGGCGACACGGTGGCGGTCGAAGTCGAGCGTATCGGCGTTCTGTCCAATCCGGTGGTCGACGAGACTTAGATCTGTCCCGTCCCTAAAGCGTTTCCGATTTTACGTTGAACCGTTGTTTCAATCGCAACGGTCATCCTCGCACTTGTTGCGAGGATCCAGCCCTCCAAGAGCTCCTGAGCCTGCCGATGGATCGGATCCTCGGGACAAGCCCGAGGATGACACGCCGAGCAGGTGGCGGGTGATTCAGACCTAGATGCAATCACGCACACACTCACCCTCGTCCTGAGCTTGTCGAAGAACGCGCCGCCTTTACCAATGCCGTGGTTCGACAAGCTCACCAACGGGTCGGCGCACGTTAGCCGGTTCAACCTGGATCGGAAGAATCCATAGGTCCGTCACTCGATCGGTATGAAGATCGACCGCCGCATCTTGCCGCCGACGGCCTTCGACAAGTGTCCCTTGCCGCTGATGTCCTCGACCAGGATCACCTCGCCGGCACCGATGATGCGGCTCTCTCCGTCGCTGGCCGTGATCTGCACCGCAGCGTCCAGGTTGACGATGTACTGGCGCCGCGGAGCTGGATGCCAATCGAGGTCATAATCGCCCGACGTCTCCCTGAAGATGATGCCGTTGGCAGGCAGCCGCTTGGAGAGCTTGCTGAAATTCCGCTCCTCGACCCATTCCACCTCGATGTCACGGAAATGCGATTCACCGTTCGCGTCCTTGAACAGGTTGTGTATGCGCATTTGCCGGACCTCCCGTTCCGTTGTGCTCAGCTTTCAGCAGGCTTTTGCTCGTCCAAGGCAGGATCGCGCACCAGCACCTGGTCGCGATAAAGCGCGGCAATGTCCGCATCCGACAGGCCGGCCAGCTCCTTCAGCACTTGCTCGTTGTGCGCGCCCAGGAGATCGGCCTTCAGCTCGGTACGGTCGGGCCAGCGGGAAAACTTCACTGGCAGACCCGGTATATCGAACGCCCCGATTTGAGGGTCCTCAACCCGGCGCACGGTCTTGCGCTGGCGCAGGTGTTCGTGCGCCACAGCTTCATTGAGGGTAAGGACGGGTGCGCAGGGAACACGATGCTGTTCGAGAACACGGAGCGCACTTTCCCGATCCGGGAAGCCGGCAAGCCAGTCCTCGATCAGTATTCTGATCTGATCGTTGTTGTCGCGCCGTGCGCGCGCATCCTTGAAGTGGGGATCGTCCACCAGTTCGGGTCTTCCGAGCGCCGCAGCCAACTGTCCCCATTGGTGCGCCAATGCGGTGATGTTGACATAGCTGCCGTCGCTGCAGCGAAAGAGCCCCGTCGGCCCGCCGTCGGGATGCTGAGATCCGGTCCGTCTGGGCGTGAATTTGGGTCCGCGCAGCGCCACGCGCGGCACGTTGACTTCGTGCATGTGGAAATACGTGTCGAGGATGGCGCTGTCGATGTACTGCCCCTCGCCCGTCCGCTCGCGATGCAGCAGCGCGAAGCCCACGGCCATGGCCGCCGCCACGCCGGTCGAGGCGTCGCCGATGGCGATGGTGAATTGTGCCGGTGCGCCGCCGGCCTCGCCGATCTGGTCCGTCACGCCGGCGTAGGCAGCAGCAATGTAGTCGTAGCCCGGCTGCGCGCTCAAAGGTCCGGATTGGCCGGCAACCGAAATCGAGCACATCACCAGCCTGGGATTGATCTTGGCAAGCACCTCGTAGTCGAGACCGGCGCGCGCCATCACACCGGGCGCGAAGTTCTCCACCAGCACGTCCGCCTTCGCGACCATCGCCTTCAGAATCTCGGTGGTGCGCGGGTGCTTCCACTGCAACGCGAGGCTGCGCTTGGAATGGTTGTGCTGGAAGAAGTAGGTGCTCTGCGACGAGCCCTTCGGTTCCCGCGGCTTGATGCCCTGGACGCGCGTGCGGTCGCCATGGGGCGCCAGTTCCACCTTGATGACGTCGGCGCCGAGTTCGGCCAGAATGCGCGTGCAGGTCGGACCGGCCACGAACTGCGTGATGTCGAGTACGCGGTAGCCCGTCAGCATGGGCAGCTTTGAAGACACCTGCATCACGCTCCAGCAGCCGGTCTCGGCTCAGGCGACGGCCGCCGCGTCGTGATCGCGCGCCAGTCCCGCCTCGAACAAGCGGTGCTCCAGCAGCCCGATACGGTCGTGGCCCCAGAATGGCTCGCCCTTGAACACGAAGATCGGGACCCCGAAAATCTGATCGGCGGTGGCTTCTTCGTGAGCGCTCTCATAATCTTGCATGCCGTCGCCAGCCAGATACTCGCGATAGGCCTGCTCGGACATGCCCATGGACGCAATATGGGCCGCTACCGCATCCGGCTGATCCACCTCCAGTTCGCGGCGAAAGAATTTGTCGAACACGGAACGGCTGTACTCGACGAGTCGCCCCTGCTTTTCCGCGAACAGGCCACCGACCAGAGCCGGTGTGGTGTCGTAGATCTTGAGCGGGCCTTTTATGACCAGGCCGCCGCGCAGGTTGGCCCAACGGCGCGCGTCGAGATAGGAGTACTTCACCTTGTACTCGGAGTAGACGCTACGCTGGCCCTTTCCCTTGATCCTCAATTGGAACGGCCGCCAGCGCACGCGCACGTTATATTTTTGCTCCAGCTCCATGCCCGGATCGAAGGCGACGTAGGCGTAGGGGCTCTTGTAGTCCGAGTACATTTTGACTTCTGCGCGCTGCTCGGGCATCGGGCCTCCTCTGCATCTGGCGGATGCGTTTTCGGTACGGATCGCCGGTCCGCTTGCCCCGACAGTGCCATGTTATGAACCGCGCCGCGATCCGCAATGTTGTCCAAGCACCCATGCCGAAGGCGACTAAATGGCCGCCGCCTTCGATCCCGCGCAGATCAATGCGACGTTCAACGCTTCGGCATGGATGGGGCCTGCCCCTTCGACCAGGCGATCAGGGTCTCGAGCTCGGCGTCGCTGGGATTCACGTGATAGAAGAGGCGATAGAATTCCCGTGTGGTTTCCCGCAGATCGTGACCGAGCTGGTTTGGATAGAACAGGCCCGCCAGCCATTTGAGTCCGATCACGCGGTTGAGCGACGGCGGGCGGTCGATCCAGCCAAAAGGCGCGGTGGGCGCGAGATAGACGCGGTCCTCGCGAACGGCGCGGATGCCGGCCCAGAGCGGATCCTCTCTTCACCCGCTCGAAGAAGTTGCGATCCCAGGTGAGAATGATCTCAGGATCGGCCACGATCACCTGCTCCATGGAGGCACGCACAAGACCGCTTTGGCCGGCGGCCTGTGCGACGTTGCGGCCGCCAGCACGTTCGATGATCTCGGTATTGATGGAGCCGACGACGCCCGTTTCCAACCCATCGGGTCCGCGCGCGAGATAGACACGGGGGCGTTTCTCGTCAGGTGTTGTCTTGAGCACCGCGTCGATGGCTTCGAACGTCGCCTCCACGTACTTGGCAAGCGTTTCGCCGCGCTCCTTGAGTTCGAGAATGTCGCCCAGCAGTCGCAGTGCCGCCGGGGTCGCGCTGAAGCGGCCGTCGATCAGAATGTAAGGGATCTTGGTCTGCGCCTGCACGTTGTCGGCGAGCGACACGTAGGTATCCCGCACGGAGCCGAAGTCGAGAATGACATCGGGCTTGGTGTTGAGCACCACCTCGAGGTTGGCCGTACCGCCGCGCCCCGTGAGGCGTCCGAGCGCCGGCAGATCGCGATAGGCCGGAGCAATGAACGGCCGCTCTTCGGCCGTGGGCGGATTGGGCCAGCCCGTCATCTTCTCCGGGGCCAGGATATAGAGCAGGATCGAAGCCGGCGGACCGGCGGCAAAAACCTTGTCGATCCGATCCGGCACCTCGACCGTGCGGCCAGCGGAATCTGTGACAGTCCGTGCCTCGGCGCAGGTGACCACGGCAAGAAACACGACGAAGCAAAGGAACACGCCATGCAAGGTGCGCTTGCGGTCAGATCGGTTGAGCGTGCTGACAGTGTCCTGCAGGCCGTCGCGACACGAACCCCCACCTGCGATCGAGACCAGGTTCAATTCTGAGGCGTTTACGCCGTTCAAACTCACTGCTCCGGGCTGATTGACTAGGTTGCATTCGTTGTGTTCCTTTCAGGAAAAGTCAAACAGTAGATTGAGTGCAAGTGGATGCAGGTCAGCGCAGGCCTAGAGCTACTCACGACTGGAGAGGCGGCCGGCTACTTGCGGCTGAAGGAACGGAAGCTCTATGAGCTGGTCGCCGACCGCCAAATTCCATGCACCAAGGTGACAGGAAAGTGGCTGTTCTCCCGCGCCGATCTCGACCGCTGGCTCCTCGCGGGCATGGCTCGGCCCTACGGAGTAGTACCGGCCGAGCCGCCTTTGATCGTTGGCGGCAGCCACGATCCACTTCTGCAGTGGGCGCTCAGCGAGAGCCATGCAGGACTGGCGATCCTGCCTGAGGGCAGCGAAGCGGGGTATCGGCGCTTTCTAAAGGGCGAAGTGATAGCTGCTGCCATCCATTTTCACGACATCGAAGACCCCGACAAAGACGCAAACCTTGAAACCGTCAGCCGCGAAGCGACACTCTATGACGCGGTCCTGATCTGTTTCGCAACGCGCGAGCAGGGGCTGGTCGTTGCAGCCGGCAATCCGCTCGGCCTCGCGAGCCTCCGGGATGCGAAGGAGAAACAACTGCGCATTGCCGCCCGCCCCGACGGTGCCGGAGCTCAGCAGCTGCTGCTAGGCCTTCTCAAACGTGACGGTCTGGCGATTGGCGACCTTGGCCCCACCTTTGTGGCGCCCACAGGCCCGGACATCGCTCAGGCCATCCGCTCGGGCCACGCCGACTGCGGCATCGCCACGCGTGCCGTCGCCACCGCTGCCGGCATCGGCTTTGTCCCACTCTGCATCGAGCGCTTCGATCTGTTGATGCGTCAGCGTGATTATTTCCGTCCCCCGCTGCAAATTCTCCTCAAGCTGCTTGCCGATCCACGCTTTGCCGGCCGGGCAGGAGAACTCGGCGGGCTCGATGTATCGTCAGCGGGTTCGGTACGCTGGTCACCGTGATGCACCTTGCAAAGGGCGCCGTTCGCGTCCTAGCCTGGGTTCAACGGTCCGAAAGTGTCCTTATGCACGGACGACGTTTCTGCATTCTTCTCCTGCTGTTGTCCTGGGCCCTCCTCCCGGCGCACGCACAATTGCGCGGACACGGCGGGCCGGTGCGTGCACTTGCCGTTTCACCTGACGGGAAACGGTTGGCCTCGGCCAGCTTCGATACGACTGCCATCACCTGGTCCCTGACCTCAGGCGCGGCCGAAAGGGTAATGAGGTTTCACGAGGGGGCTGCGAATGCTGTCGTTTTCCTCCCGGATGGACGCGTCGCGACCAGCGGCGAGGATGCCCGCATCGCCATCTGGCGGGCAGGCGACGACAAACCGGTGACCATACTGCAGGGACATACCGCGCCGGTCGTCAGTCTCGCCGTTTCCCCCGACGGAAAGACGCTTGCCTCCGCCAGCTGGGACAACACGGCGCGCCTGTGGCCGCTTGGAGGCGGGACGCCGCGGGTGCTGGAAGGGCATCAGCAAAACGTCAATGGCATCGCCTTCACGCCGGACAGGCGATCCGTGGTGACCGTCGGCTACGATTTGACGTTGCGGATCTGGCCTCTCGCCGATGGCGGTTCGCCTACGATCATGACGCTGCCGACGCCGCTCAATTCGGTTGTTGTGGCTGCCGATGGCGGGATCATCACCGCCGGTGCCACAGGCAAAGTTTATTTCCTGTCGGCCGCCGGCGAGATGAAGGGCGAGGTCGAAGCGGCCGCCGTGCCGATCATCGCGCTCGCGTTGTCAGGCGACGGCAAGCTCGTTGCCGCCTCCAGCGTTCGAGGCGCGGTTGCGATCATCGAGCATGACAGCCGCAAGCTGGCGCGTACGCTGGTCGGGCCAGGATTGCCTGCGTGGTCGGTGACCTTTCTCCCCGACAACGGCACGCTCCTCACGGGCGGCACCGATCGGCTCATCCGCCGCTGGAACGCGACGACCGGTGAGCACCTGGGCGAAGTGGCGATCAACGGGCCACCCGATCCCCTGGCTGCCTACGAGGCCGATCCCGGCGCCGAAGTGTTCAGGGCCTGCGTTGCCTGCCACACACTGAAGGCCGATGAAGGCCCGCGTGCGGGGCCAACGTTGGCCGGTATCTTTGGGCGCAGGATCGCAGCGCTGCCCGGTTACGATTTCTCGCCGGCCCTGAAGAAACTCGACATCGTGTGGACGCCCGAGACAGTGTCGAAGCTGTTCGAGGTCGGCCCCGCAGCCTACACCCCCGGCACCAAGATGCCCGAGCAGCGTGTCGGTGCGGAGGATCGCGCAGCGCTGGTGAAGTTTCTTGAGAAAGTAACGGCCAAGCGGTAGCCCGCGCCGGATGACCGTTGGCTTGTGTAGCATTTGGAGGATCGAGATTGGCAAGGACCAGATCCTTCAAGGAACGGGTCGGCGCGCTCAAGAACCTTCGTCCCTTCATTGCGATGGTGTGGAACACGAGCCCGCATCTGGCTGCAGCGTCGCTCGTGCTGCGGCTCGTCCGTGCGCTGCTGCCGGTCGCGACCCTCTTCATCGGCAAGCTGATCATCGACGACGTCGTGCTGCTGGTTCAGCAGCCGGGCAAGCCAAACACCCTCCAGGGCTGGCTGGACAGCGGATTGCTCAACTGGCTGGGGTTCCTGCTGGTCGCCGAATTCGCGCTGGCCGTGCTCGCCGACGTTCTCGGGCGCGTCGTCTCCCTCGTCGACAGCCTCCTTTCGGAACGCGTGAGCAACGCTTCGAGCGTGCGCCTGATGGAGCACGCGGCAACTCTCGACTTGGAAGATTTCGAAGACGCCGAGTTCCAGGACCAGCTCGAGCGTGCGCGCCGCCAGACCAGCGGACGGATGACGCTGATGGGCCAGTTGCTGGGCCAGGCGCAGGATATGGTGACCGTGGCAAGCTTCGCCGCCGGCCTGATCCTGTACGCACCTTGGCTCATCCTCCTGCTTCTTCTGGCTCTCGTGCCGGCGTTCCTCGGCGAGGCGCATTTCAACGCGCGCAGCTATTCGCTCAACTACGTCCGCACGCCGGAACGGCGCGAGCTCGATTATTTGCGGCATACGGCCGCGAGCGTCGAAACAGCCAAGGAAGTGAAGATTTTTGGCCTGAACGGCTTCCTGATCGATCGCTACCGGCGCCTTGCCGCCGACTTCTACGTCGCCAATCGCAAACTCGCCGTGCGGCGCGCCGGCTGGGGCGGCCTGTTCACCGCCATCGGCACCATCGGCTACTACCTGGCCTATGCCTACATCGTCTGGCGGACGTTGGCCGGCGAGTTCTCGATCGGAGATCTCACCTTCCTTGCAGGATCGTTCCGGCGCTTGCGCAATCTTCTCGAGGGGCTACTGGCGGGCTTTTCCAGTACGGCGAGCCAAGCCCTGTATCTCGACGACCTGTTCTCCTTCTTCGAGGTGAAGCCTGAAATCCACTCGCCGACGAGCCCGCTTCCTTTCCCCCATCCTATCCGCCACGGATTTGTGTTCGAGAATGTCGGCTTCATCTATCCCGGCGCCGAGCGGTGGGCGGTACGCAATCTCAGCTTCACGCTGCACGCCGGCGAAGTGTTGGCGCTGGTCGGCGAAAACGGCGCGGGCAAGACGACACTCGTGAAACTCCTCGCCCGTCTCTACGATCCCGACGAAGGCCGCATCTTTCTCGATGGGCACGACCTGCGCGACTACGACCTCGACGAGTTGCGCGGGAACATGGGCGTCATCTTCCAGGATTTCGTCCGCTACAATTTCAGCGCCGCCGACAATATTGCGGTGGGCAGGATAGCAGCCCGTAACGATCGCGCCCGCGTCGAGCAGGCGGCGAAACGGAGCCTGGCCGACGACGTCATCGCCAAGCTTCCCGCCGGTTATGAGCAGATGATCGGCAAGCGCTTCAGAAACGGCGTCGAACTCTCTGGCGGCGAGTGGCAAAAGGTCGCCATCGCTCGCGCTTACATGCGGGATGCCGACGTACTGATCCTCGACGAGCCGACGGCGGCGTTGGATGCTCGATCCGAATTCGAAGTGTTCCAGCGCTTCAAAGAACTGAGCAAAGGCAAGACCGCTGTCCTCATCTCGCACCGCTTTTCGAGCGTTCGCATGGCCGATCGCATCCTGGTCCTTGCCAACGGCAAAGTCGAAGCAGCCGGAACGCACGAAGAGCTCATGGCGCAACCCGGCCGCTACTCCGAACTTTTCGAATTGCAGGCGGCCGGCTATCGATAGCGCCCTATCAGCTCTCGTCTTTCATCTTCGCTTTGGCCTCCTCGCGCTCGCGCAGATAATCCTCGGTGGTGCGCACCGGCGCGCGCGGCGGCGAGCCGTAGGGATCGAAGTCCTGCTCGGACACAACGGCAACGCGGCAGTCGTCGCACATCTTGATGACGTCGAGGCGCTTGGGCGTATCCCTATACATCCAATGTGTGCCCTCGAGTTTGGCGGCCACGCGCTCGATGGTGCTCTTCACGCCGAACGGCTTGCCGCAGCGGATGCAGCAGAACGGCTGCTCCTCCTTGAGGACGCGCGCGCCGGCGGCGGCTGCGCGGAAATCGAGCTGCGGTTTCAATGTGATGACCTTCTCGGGGCAGGTCGCCTTGCACAGGCCGCACTGCACGCAGGCATCCTCGGCGAAGCGGAGCATGGGCCGCTCGGGGTCATCGGTGAGGGCGCCGGTCGGGCAGGCCGACACGCACGACAGGCACAGGGTGCAGCCGGCGACGTCGATCTCTACCGATCCAAAGGGTGCGCGCTCGGGGAGCAGCACGACATCCACGGGTGCGGGTGCGGCACGATGCAACTCGCTCAGTGCGAAGCGGAGCACGCTGCGCTTTGCGCCTAACGGTGCGAAGCTTGCCGGACGTGGCGCGGACGGCAGCGAGGGAAGCGCGCGCAGCGTGGCGCCCAGCGCGTCGGGATCGTCCGTTTCGATGGTTGCGACGCGGCCGGCCCCGAAACCGAGGCTCTGCAGGATGGGATCGGCCAGGGCGATGGTGCGCGTCAGTCCACTAAGATCGTGGTGCGGTCGCGCGCGCACGAGAAAACGAACCGCCGACACACCGTAAGCAAAAGCCGCAGCAATGGTCTCGAGTCCCACTTGCGTGACCTCGTTGACGGCCAGCGGAAGTGCGTTGGCCGGCAGGCCGTCGCCGAAGCGCGCCAGCGCGTCGATCAGCGGCGCGCCGTGCGCATCATCGTGCAGCAGCACAACCGGTCGCTCTCCCCCCGCTTCGCGATAGGCCGTCAGCAGCGTGCGCAACTTGCGCATGAGGGCATCGGCCGGCGGCAGCGCATAAGAGGCGGCACCGGTGGGACATACAGCGGCACACTGGCCGCAGCCGGCGCAGATCTGGGCATCGATCGCCACGTGGTTTCCGGCCGGGACAATTGCGCCGGTCGGGCAAAGATCGAGGCAGCGGGTGCAGCCCACGATGCGCGAGCGCGAATGCGCGCACAGGTCGTCCGTGAAGGTCGACGTAGCGAGGCTTCTCGAAGGTGCCAACGAGGTCGCGCGCCTTCAGCACCGCCTTGAGCATAGCTGCCGGGTCGTTCACGTCGGCGCGCACATAACCGTCGCGCAGATCCGCCGCCGGAAATAGCGCGGAGCCGCCGGACAGGTCGAGAATCACATCGCATTGCGATTGCGCGCCATTGCGCGACGGCCCGAATACGAACGTGCTGCGGGAAGAGGGTGCGGGCTGCGCAAAGTCGTCGACAGTGATCTCGAAGGCGCCGAGGTGACCCTTGGCGTTGCGGATCGTCCCCTTCGCCACAGGAAATTCGGTGTTGCGCGGCGGTGAGATCGTCGCCGGCGGTTTGATCAGCACGGTGACGTCGAGATGGTCCTTGAGCAGATTGCCCGCCTCAACGGCGCGCTCGTCACGACCATAAACGAGAATGACGCCTTCGCTTTCGAGATTGACGAGCGGGACGGCGGGCAGAGGCTCGGCGGCTGCGGCCAGCAGCGCGGCCATCTTCGGTCCGGCATCGGCAGCATCGCGCGACCAACCCGCAGTTTCGCGGATGTTGGCGTAGGTGATAGGGGCCGTGCGCCCAATCTCACCTGCCACTTCATCGAACAGCGCCGATTCCTGGGTGCAGGCGATGGTCAGCGGGCCGGGCCTGCCGGCCATGGCCCGGAACCGCTCGATCTCCGCCCGGCACAGATGGCGCGCGGTCGTGACCTTGGCCTCACGGCAGCCGCTGCGGACGGCGTCGGCGTCGAGCGGCATCGTGTCTTCACACGAGCAGATCACGATATTCCCGCCGGATTCGGGCATTTCGTAAGGGTTCCTTGCGATCGCCGCGTCAGTCTTCAGCAGAAGGCTATTTGCCGAGGCTGTCTCAGATTATAATGGTCCTAAAGAAAAATCGCTAATCCGCAAGGACTTGTCCCATTCGAGATGCATAGCCGCACCCGCACCTCTCCAACTCCCGCGCTCGATCTGCCGCCGCCCTTTCGCTTGGTGACGCTGAGGGAGGTGGGCGACGCGTTTGTGCATGCCACGACCATCGCGGCGGAGGCGGGCGCGGGGACGCTGGTGCACGTCGGGCGCTTCGACCTGGTGGAATTCGCGGTCGTGCTGGAGCCGGAAGAACCGCTGCGGACCGCACGGCGCGCCTTCTACGCCGGCATGGTGGCGCTCAGAGACGCGCTGCTCGTACATGCGCCGCCGGATCGGACTATCAGCTTCGCATGGCCCGATGCCATCCGGATCGATGGTGGTTTGATCGGTGGCGGGCGTCTGGCCTGGCCGGCAGAAGCAATCGAGACCGAGCCGCCGGAATGGCTGGTGTTCGGTGCCTCCATCCGCACGGTTGCAATGGGCGAAGTGGAGGCCGGCCTGCGTCCGCTCGCGGCCGCGCTCGACGAGGAAGGATTCGACGATCTGGGTTCGGGCCGGCTGGTCGAAGGCTTCGCGCGGCACCTGATGGTCGCCGTCGACGCCTGGCGGGCCAACGAATTCGCCACGGTCACGCGGACCTACCTGCATCACCTGACGACTCGAGAAAGGCGCCATTCCCGCGTTCGACCGCAATGGCGATCTGCTGATGCGATGGCGCGGCCAGAAGGAACCCGACCGGCACGATCTTGCCGCCGCACTCGCAGCGCCGTCGTGGCTCGACCCGGCAACGGGAGGGCCGCGCACATGAAACTCCTGCGCACCATCCGGCTCGATCCGTCCGATACCTTCGTGTTCGAGCGGGCCGCGGAGCCCGGCGAATGGGCCGTTTCGGGGGCGTTCGCGTTTGCGCATCTGGATGCGACCAAGCTGGAAGGCAAGGCGCGCGCGGCGTTTCGCTCGGGCTTTCTCGGCATCGACTCGCTTGGCTGGTCGACGCTGGTGCAGATCGTGGAAGCGAGCGAGGAGGACCGCGCGAGCGCCGTCGAATTGCTGGCGCGGCGGCTG
Organism: uncultured Alphaproteobacteria bacterium; assembly: GCA_963814055.1. GTDB lineage: Bacteria > Pseudomonadota > Alphaproteobacteria > Rhizobiales > Hyphomicrobiaceae > AWTP1-13. The sequence goes on along the minus strand of CAWFBJ010000015.1, from coordinate 18,497 downwards.
GTCGAGCGCTTCGGCGCGCCCGACCTTGCAACTGCGCGCCCGGCGGCCGAGGAGGAGATCGCTTTTGCGGCTTCGCTCAGCGATCATCCCAAGGGTATGCTGGCCGCGGTGTCGCGCAAACATGAGGACGGCGCGATCCGCGAGGCGTTTCGCACGTTGACGCCCGAGTGTCGGACCGAAGCCATTGCGGGCCTATGCGTTCCTGGAGGTGGCCGGCGAAGAAGAGCCGCCGCAGGAGCACGTCGATCTCATGACGATCGCAAAGGGAGAGCGTACGTGAGCCGAGGCGCGCGACTTCTGGCTGTCCTGCGGCCACCATCTTGCTCGATCGCGATGCGGGCGGCGGGCTGCTCGTCACCGATGAATTCCTGAAAGCCTATCTGGCGCGGCCGGAGATCGCGCCGCCTGCGGACGCCTGCGCCGCCGAGCGCGTGCTGCACGGCGCGTTGCTGGCCGACCCGCGGCAGGCGGTCAGCCCAGCGCAGATTGCCGCCATCGCCGATGCCGATGCGCGCGAGAACTGGGAGGTGATGGTCGCCTTCCGCGATCATCTGGCGCGCCACCGCACGCTGGAGGCGGCCTATCTCGACATCGTGCGGCGCAACCTCAAGTTCCCGCACATCTTCCTGAACCAGATCGTGCACGTGATCCTGCGCAACGTGCTGGATGACTGCGACGATGCGTTCGTGCTGCGTGCCGCGGAGCTGTTTTTCCGGCCGCAGAAGCTGACGCTGCACGACGGCTCGCTGGTGGCGGCCGACGAGGAGACCGTCTCCGGCCTCGGCAACAAGCCGCTGTCGCCGCTGGTGTCGATGCTCGGATTGCCGGCTGCGGCCGAGATCGACGTGCTCAACGAGGACAATGCCGGCGCCTATTGGGAGCGCAGCGACCTGTTCGACATGGCGCTCGATCTCACCGCGGGCCGCGCGGCCTCGCAGCGCTCGGCGAGGTCATCGAAGCGCTGGATCGCCCATCTGCTGGCAGTCGAGGTCGAGATCGAGCCGCTGGTCGAGCTGCAGGATGCGACGCTGACGTGGTATGTCGGCCTCGACGCCGACGCCACCCGCATCGGCGACGCCCTGTGGAAGGGCGATGAGCTCGACGAGGCCGACGCGCGGACGCGTGGTGGGGCTCTACCGGCTGACCTTTGCCGACCCCACGGATATGGTGGAGAAGGTCAGAGGCGAGCCGGTGTATCTGATGGCTGCGATGGCGGCCGACAAGGTTCTGCGCCTGAAGCCGCAGAACCTCGTGACCGGCCTTCCAGTCCGCCACTTGGAGACGGTGAGTTGAACGCGACAGCACTCGTCAGCATTCCCGTCGGCGTGGTGGTCGAACGGCACAAGGCGACCAGCCCGTGGCTCGATTTTGTCTGGCGGCCGGTGTCGGTGCTTGCCGGCGTGCCGTCGGCGGCGCCGTGGACGCCGCTCGGCCCGGTGGGCGACATGACCACGTTCTACGCCGGCGCCGCCACCATCGAGTTGCACCGGACCGAGACGGCGAACTACATCAGCAATCTGGAGTCCGGCGCGCCGCTGCTGTGGGTGGTGCTGCGGCCGACCGGCGCCGAGCCGCCCTACGACGTGATGGCCGTGACGGCGGACCCGGCCGAAGGCGAGGCCTCCACGGAAGCCGGCAACAACCTCGTCGAGACCGTGCCGATGCCTGACAGCATCGCCGAGACGCTGGAGGCATTCGTCGCCGAGCACCACGTCGAGCGGCCGTTCTTCAAGCGTCAGCGCGACCGGGCCGGACAGCCTGCCGGCCGCAAAGGCGGACGGGAGGGCGGGCAATGAGCGACGCCGAGAACTTCGTCGCGCGCTGGTCGCGGCTGAAGCGCGACACGGCCAAGGAGACCAAAGACAAGACAGCGGCCGATGCGGCTCGACCGACAAGCCTGGCGCAGTCGCCGACGAGCAGGGAGCGGAGGGCGCGCCGCCTGCGGAGGGCGAGCTGACGGAGCCTGCCTTCGATCCGGCGAGCCTGCCGTCGATCGAGTCCATCACGGCGCAGCAGCGACATCCGCGCCTTTCTGCAATCGGGCGTGCCGGCGGAATTGACCAAGGCCGCGCTGCGCCGCGTCTGGACCACCGATCCCGGCGATTCGCGATTTCATCGGCATCGCCGAGAACCAGTGGGACTTCACCGATCCCACCGCCATGCCGGGCTTCGGTCCGCTCGAAGCCACCGACGACGTTCGCGAGCTCGTTGCCCAGGCCATGGGGAAACTGGGGCAGGCACTCGAGTCCGACTGCGGAGGCAGCACGTCCGCCCGAGCAAGGTACCGCTTCGACATCTGCTGCGGGCAGCGCAGCGTCTCGAGAGCGAGCTCTCGCAAGTATCTGGCATGCCAGTAGGAAACGAGCCGGAGGCGCAAGACGGGGACGCCGCGAGTTCAGTAAAAGTGCAAACCAGATCAGTTGATGTTGCGACGCAGCATGACGAGAAACCAGCACAAGACGGGGCTCGTGCCTAATCGTCGAACGCACGGACGTGCGCTGCCGCAGTAGATCTACTCGCCATAGTCTTGAGCTATTTTGATCTGCCCATAGCATGACATAAAGTTTCGTTCGGCATAGCTCTGAGCTATTGACGGTAGCGTTGCATTGGCATTACGGTTTCGAACCGTTCCAATTCGAAAAATGCGACGTAGCGCCCAAGAAATAGGCAGATGCGGGATCAGGGGCTCCAGGAAGCGATTCGCGCCGTAGGCGGCGTCAGTGAACTCGCGCGCCGCATCGGCATCTCCCAGCCCTCGGTTTCGAACTGGGATCGCATCCCCGCCGAGCGCGTGCTTTCGGTAGAGGCGGCCACGGGCGTGGCGCGCACGGTGCTGCGCCCTGATCTCTTCAACGGCGAATCTGCCCACAGCGTCGACGAGGTCGATGCGGCGCGCGCGCAGGAGTATGCGCTGCTCTCGACGCTGCTGGCGCGCAGCCCCGACGCTCAGCTCTTGGGGCGCCTGGCCGGATTGCGCGGCGATCCAAGTCCGCTCGGCATGGCGCATGCGGCGCTCGGCGAAGCCGCTGCCCGGGCAGATGCCGAGCGCGTCGGCAGGGAGTACTTCGATCTCTTCATCGGCCTCGGTCGCGGCGAGCTGCTGCCCTACGGTTCCTATTATCTGACGGGGTTCCTGCACGAGCGCCCGCTGGCGCGGCTGCGCGGCGATCTCAAACGTCTGGGCATCGAGCAGACTGCAGGGCAGTCCGAGCCCGAGGACCACGCCGCGATCCTCTGCGAGATCATGGCCGGGCTTGCCGGCGGGCACCATCGAGGCTCCGCCGGGAGCCGACCGCGAAATCTTCGAGAAGCACATGGCGCCGTGGATCGGGCGCTTCTTCAGCGATCTGGAGCGCTCCCAGACGGCGGACTTCTACGCCCGCGTCGGCGCGCTCGGCCGGACATTCGTGGAAATAGAAACTGAGGCCTTCGCGCTTCCGCTGTGAGCGGGACGAGGGTCTTGAGAGGAGGAGGCGATCATGAAAGCTGAAGACAAGGCGAAAGTGGGCCGCCGCGACTTCCTGCGCGTGCTGGGGGCCGGCGCGGGCGTCGCCGCCGCCGCCGGATCGCTGCCGACGAGCGCCCGGGCCGACAGCGAGACCAACGACGAGAAGAGGAAGTCGCGCTATCGGGAAACCGAGCACGTGAAGACTTTCTACCGGGTCAACGGATATCCGACCAAGCGCTAAGGGAGGGCAGGTCGTGCTGATCAAGAAAAGCGAACGTCAAGCACGTCGCGGCGCACTTGCTGCGGCATTTGCAAATCAAACGAGCGGCGGCATCGATCGCCGCACGCTTCCTGCGCCGCTCCGGCCTCGCGGCCGGCGGACTGGCCGCACTCGGCGCGCTGCCGCTGGGCGGCGTGCGCAAGGCCGAAGCCGCCGGCGCCGGACCTGCGCCGGCCAAGGGCATCATCCGCCAGAACATGTGCACGCACTGCTCGGTCGGCTGCACGGTGCTGGCCGAGGTCGAGAACGGCGTGTGGGTCGGGCAGGAGCCCGGCTGGGACAGCCCCATCAATCGCGGCTCGCATTGCGCCAAGGGCGCCGCGACGCGCGAGCTGACGCACGGCGATCGCCGTCTGCGCTATCCGATGAAGATGGTCGGCGGGCAATGGCAGCGCATCTCGTGGGATACGGCGATCAACGAGATCGGCGACAAGCTGATGGCCATCCGCGAGAAGTCCGGCCCCGATTCCGTCTATTGGCTGGGCTCGGCGAAGTTCACCAACGAAGGCGCCTATCTCAATCGCAAGTTTGCTGCGTTCTGGGGCACGAACAATTCGGACCACCAAGCGCGCATCTGCCACTCGACCACGGTCGCCGGCGTAGCCAATACCTGGGGCTACGGCGCGATGACCAACAGCTACAACGACATCCGCAACGCCAAGACCATGGTCATCATGGGCGGCAATCCGGCGGAAGCGCATCCGGTGTCGCTGCAGCACGTGCTCGAAGGCAAGGAGCTCAACCGCGCCAACATGATCGTGATCGATCCGCGGCTGACGCGCACCGCCGCGCACGCGACCGAGTATGTCCGCATCCGGTCGGGCACGGACATCCCCGTGATCTGGGGCATGCTCTGGCACATCTTCGAGAACGGCTGGGAGGACAAGGAGTTCATCGCCCAGCGCGTCTACGGCATGGACGACATCCGCAAGGAAGTCGCCAAGTGGACGCCCGAGGAGGTCGAGCGCGTATCCGGCGTGCCGGGCGAGCAGCTCAAGCGCGTCGCCAAGATGTTCGCGACCGAGAAGCCCGCCACGCTGATCTGGTGCATGGGCGCGACCCAGCACACGGTCGGCACCGCCAACGTGCGCGCGTTCTGCATCGCGCTGCTGGCGACGGGCAATGTCGGCAAGTTCGGCACGGGCGCCAACATCTTCCGCGGCCACACCAACGTGCAGGGTGCGACCGACCTCGGCCTCGATATCGTGACGCTGCCGCTCTACTACGGCCTCGCCGAAGGCGCCTGGAGGCATTGGTGCCGCGTCTGGGAGGTCGATTTCGACTGGATGGACGTCGCGCTTCGACACGATCACAGGCGCCGACGGCAAGCCGGTCAAGATGATGAACACGCCGGGCATCCCGTCGACCCGCTGGTTCGACGCGACGCTGCTGCCCAAGGATCAGGTGTCCCAGAAGGACAACCTGAAGGCCATGTTCATCATGGGCCACGGCGGCAATACGGTCACGCGCATTCCGGAAGCATCCGCCGGCGTCGACAAGCTCGACCTGCTCGTCGTTGCCGATCCGGTGCCGACCACGTGGGCCGTGATGGGCAACCGCAAGGAGAACACCTACCTGCTGCCCGTCGCCACCAGCTACGAGGTGGCCGGCTCGCGCACTGCATCCAACCGCTCGATCCAGTGGGGCGAGCAGATCGTCAAGCCGATCTTCGAGTCGAAAGACGACAACGAGATCATGTACCGGCTGGCGACCAAGCTCGGCTTCGCCGACAGGATGTTCAAGAACATCAAGGTCGAGAACAACGTGCCGGTGGCGGAGGACATCCTGCGCGAGATCAATCGCGGTGGCTGGTCGACGGGCTACTGCGGCCAGTCGCCGGAGCGCCTCAAGCTGCACATGGCCAACCAGAAGGACTTCGACCTCGTCACGCTGCAGGGCGAGCGACGGGCCGTGCAAGGGCGACTACTACGGCCTGCCGTGGCCGTGCTGGGGCACGCCGGAGCTCAAGCATCCGGGCACCCACACGCTCTACAACACCAACCTGCACGTCATGGACGGTGGCGGCACCTTCCGCGCCCGCTTCGGCGTGGAGCGTGTCGTCAAGACCAAGGCGATGGTGGACGGCAAGGAGGTGGAGCAGGAGGTGCGGCACAACCTGCTGGCCGAAGGCTCCTACTCGCTGGGCTCGGAGATCCAGGATGGATATCCGGAGTTCACCTACGGCGTGCTCAAGAAGCTCGGCTGGGACACGGACCTGACCGACGCGGAGCGCGCAACCATCGAGCGGATCGGCGGCGCCAACCCGGACGCGCGTCTCCTGGGCAATCGATCTGTCGGGCGGCATCCAGCGCGTCACGATGAAGCACGGCTGCATGCACTACGGCAACGGCAAGGCGCGTGCGAACGCGTTCGGCCTGCCCGACGCGATCCCCGTGCATCGCGAGCCGATCTACACGCCGCGGCCGGACCTCGTGGCCAAGTACCCGACGCTGCCCAATGCGCGTCAGTTCCGCATGCCCAACGTGGGCTTCGACGTGCAGAAGGCTGCGGTGGAGCGGGGCATCGCCAAGGAGTTCCCGCTCATCCTCACGCTCGGGGCGCCTCGTGGAATACGAGGGCGGCGGCGAAGAGACGCGCGCCAACAAGTGGCTCGCCGAGCTGCAGCAGGACATGTTCATCGAGATCAATCCTGCCGACGCTGCCGAGCGCGGCATCAAGGATGGCGGTTGGGTCTGGGTGCACGGCGCGGCCGACACCAAGCCGCGCGCGCGCATGAAGGCGCTGGTGACGGAGCGGGTCGGCAGGGGCGTGACGTGGTCGCCCTTCCACTTCGGCGGCTGGTACCAGGGCGAAGATCAGCGCTCCAAGTATCCAAAGGGCGCCGACCCGGTGGTGCTCGGCGAAAGCGTCAACACGATCACCACCTACGGCTTCGATCCGGTGACAGGCATGCAAGAACCCAAGGCGACGCTCTGCCAGGTCAGAGCGGCGTAAGGAGGAACGACCATGGCCCGAATGAAGTTTCTCTGCGACGCCGACCGCTGCATCGAGTGCAACGCCTGCGTCACCGCCTGCAAGAACGAGCATGATGTGCCGTGGGGCATCAACCGCCGGCGTGTCGTCACCATCAACGACGGCAAGCCGGGCGAGCGGTCCGTCTCGATGGCCTGCATGCACTGCACGGATGCGCCGTGCGCCGCCGTGTGCCCCGTGAACTGCTTCTACACGACGGCGGACGGCGTGGTGCTGCACTCGAAGGACCTGTGCATCGGCTGCGGCTACTGCTTCTACGCCTGCCCGTTCGGCGCGCCGCAGTATCCGCGCGTCGGCAACTTCGGCTCGCGCGGCAAGATGGACAAGTGCACCTACTGCGCCGGCGGTCCGGAAGCCGACCTCACGCCTGCCGAGTACGGCAGCCGGGAGAACGGCCAGTTCACCGGCTACGGCTCCAACCGTCTGGCCGAGGGCAAGCTGCCGCTGTGCGCGGAGATGTGCTCGACCAAGTCGCTGCTGGCCGGCGACGGCGAGATCATCGCGCAGATCTACAAGGAGCGCGTGGTGCGGCGTGGCTACACGTCGGGCGCCTGGGGCTGGCAGACGGCCTATCGCGAGACGATTGCGTCCTGACGGTTCGATGAGAGGCGATGGGAACCAACCTGTCGCCTCGATCGCTCCGCCGTCGGCGGAAAGCCTGAGCATAGGGAGATGATGGAATGGCGACGACGCGCACACGGCTCCGATTTCTGATCGCCGCTCTGGCGCTGTGTCTGGCCGCAGCATTCACTGCTCCGGCCATGGCGCAACAGCAGAAGCAGCCGAGTGAAGTCAATCCGATGGCGCAATCGGTCAAGGAGCGTGAGCTCCTGAAGGAGCTGAATAAGATCCAAGGGCGCAGCTCGCTCCCGGACGCCAGGTCGGGCGTTCTGGAGCAGCCTGCCGGCCGGGACTGGCGCCAGTTCCACCAGGTGACGCTGCGCTGGGTCGCCGCCATTTCCATCCTCGGCATGCTCGCGGTGCTCATCCTGTTCTATCTGATCCGCGGCATGGTGCGCATCGAGAACGGGCGCTCAGGCCGCACGCTGGTGCGCTTCAATGCGTTCGAGCGCTTCGTGCACTGGATGACGGCGAGCTGCTTCATCGTGCTCGCCCTCTCGGGTCTCAACATCACCTTCGGCCGAGAGTTGCTGACGCCGCTGGTTCGGGCCGGAGATGTTCGCGACCTGGTCGCAATGGGCGAAGTACGCGCACAACTACCTGAGCTTCCCCTTCACGCTCGGCGTGGTGCTGATGTTCCTGATGTGGATCGCGTGGAATATTCCAATCCGGAACCGACATCCGGTGGATCAAGGAAGGCGGCGGCATCGTCGGCAACAATCATCCGCCGGCGCGGCGGTTCAATGCCGGCCAGAAGGCCATCTACTGGGTCGTCGTGCTGGGTGGCGCTGCGGCGGCCATATCAGGCTATCTGTTGATGTTCCCGTTCTATGCAACCGACGTCTCCGGCATGCAGCTGGCGCAGATGGTGCACGGGATCGTGGGCGTGGTGTTCATTGCCATCATGCTGGCCCATATCTACATCGGCACCATCGGCATGCAGGGCGCCTTCGAAGCCATGGGCAAGGGCGAGGTGGACGTGAACTGGGCCCAACAGCACCACAGCCTATGGCTGGAGAAGGAAGCGCAGAAAGGCCACGTCAGAGGCGGCGGCGTAGCGCCTGCCGAGTAGGCTGCCGCGTTTTCCATAGCGGACTGAATGACGCGCGGGAGTTGCTCTCGCGCGTCATTTTGTTTGGCCGCAGATGACAGCGGCGACCGCTTCCCAGAGCTATCTCCGACCTGTGATCGATCGCTCGGGAACATCGCGGCTCCGCTCGCGTTGCCTTCAAGGACGCTGCTGGCGCAAGCGCTGTTTGGCTTGGCCGCTGAAAGCCGCGCGAACGAAAGAAGGGTACCACATGCACGAGTTCACAATACGCGCTGCCTCCCTTGCTCTCGCGATCGCCGGGGGCATTGCCGTTGCAATCGGACAGGGTGCGGATGCGGTGCCTCAGGCGAAGGCGCAAGAGCTGAAAAAGCAGGACCCTGTGCCGCCAGCGACTGGCAAAAGCACGTCTGAGAAGGCGGGCACCCATGAACCAAGTTCCAAGGCCCCCACTGCCAAGGACGCCGATGTTTTGACCAATGGCGCGCTTACGGCTGGGGGCTCCCCCGCTGACGTGGATACCGTACCTGCGAAGTTCTCAGCACGTAGCGCGGCCGATGACCAACTCCCCATCGCCGGCTACCGGCTCAAACACCTTACCGGCGGCGAGCGGAGCGAGATCATGCAGGGCATCGGTTCGCAGCGCGACGGGATGCCCGGATCAGCCCAGGCGAACAACGATGCTTACGCCGTAGTCGGTGCCGAGATTCCCTCAGTGGTTGCCCTGCAGGGGCTTACCGCAATGCCCGATGCCCTGACGGCGAAATTCCCCGGGTTGAGAGGCACCGCCTTCATGCGTGCCGGAGGCAAGGTGCTGGTTGTCGATCTGGACAACAACCTGGTGGTGGGCGTGCTGGAAGGATAGCGGCAACAGTCATCTCCGCTTTCGGAAAAGCGCAATTCCATGCTAAATAAGCGCCTGGAATCTTGGAGGAAGATGACTATGCGCAGTTTTCTGGTCGCATGCTTGGCCGCGATCCTTATTGCGTCCGGCGCTGCCATCGTGCTCAATAACTTCGTGCCGAATTCGGCATCGAGTACCTTTTCCACTCAGGGCGTCCGCATCTGAGTTTTTAATCACCTGAACATCGAGCGCACCTGCGGACGGGTCGCATAGGGCGCAGGGTTTTGGCAGTGTGATAGCCGGCCCTGGTCCTCGGGCAGGGCTAGGCTACATCGTACAGGCTTGGGGTTTTTGGAGCCGCCATCCCAGCGGTTTTGCTTTTGCGCCTACCGGGCTTGTCCGATATCGCAATAGAGATCGCGGCTCTGGCTTTCCTGACCGAGACCAAGCAGATTTCACGCTTCGGCCGATGCGCGCGCTCAACGCGATTGCTCTAGCAACGGGCAGCCAAAAAATGAAAAGTACGCCCGGCTACCCCTCAAGCCCAGTTGCATAATGGCCGAAGAGACCGCCCCAGCCCGCGCACCCAACCGGTTCGACCGCATGGAGGTCGCCGGCGCCTTCGGCGATCTGGGCACGCTGATTCCGTTCGTCGTTGCCTATATCGGGGTCCTCAAAATGGATCCCTTCGGAGTGCTGCTCGCATTCGGATTGGCCATGGTCGTGTGCGGCTTCGTCTATCGCACACCGATTCCCGTGCAACCAATGAAAGCAGCCGGTGCCATCGCCACCACGCAAGCCGCCCAAACGCTCATCATCACGCCGGCGATGGTGTGGGGCGCAAGCCTCGCAACCGGCCTTATCTGGCTTATCCTTGGACTGACCGGCACTGCCCGCCACGTTGCCAAGCTCATCACCCGCCCTGTGGTGCTCGGTATCATTCTCGGTCTCGGCTTCGGCTTCATGATCGAAGGGGCCAAGATGATGTCGCAGAACTGGTGGATTGGCGGCGGCGCCTTGCTCGGAACGGCCCTTCTTCTCACCAACCGTGTTGTCCCGGCAATGTTCCTCCTGCTTCTGTTTGGGGCTGGCTACGGCATTGTCAGCGATCCGACGCTGCTCGATGCCCTTCGCACAATCCAGATAGAAGTGCGACTGCCAGAGTTCAGCCTGTCAGCACTCACTCTCAACGACTTTGTCCTGGGCACCGTATTTCTTGCGCTGCCCCAGATTCCACTCACCCTCGGCAATGCCGTCATCGCAATTACGGAAGAGAACAACCGGCTGTTTCCGAACCGTCCAATCAACGAGAGCAAAATCTCGACCTCGACCGGCATCATGAACTTGCTGAGCGCGAGCGTCGGTGGCGTACCCATGTGTCACGGTGCAGGCGGCATGGCCGGCCATGTCCAATTCGGCGCGCGCACGGGCGGCGCGGTCGTTATCCTGGGCGCTGTGCTATTGCTCATCGCCATGTTGTTCAGTGGCTCCGTCGGCACGTTCTTGCGCCTGTTCCCGCCGAGCATTCTCGGCGTCATCCTGTTCTTGACGGGCGCTCAACTCGCGCTTGGCGCCTGCGACATCCCCAAGGACAAGGGCGAACGCTTCGTGTTGATGATTACCGCTGCCCTGGCCGTTTGGAACGTGGGCATTGCGTTCATCGTTGGCGTCACCGCCTATTTCCTGAACAAGCGCGGCTTGCTTCGGATCTAGTCCGCCGAACCGAAGCGAATGCTGCTTTCGCTCATTGGAGAAGCTGGCGATCCCGGCGGGGCTCGAACCTGCGGCCCCCTACTGACAATTCCCGCAACGTTCTCGTCGTGGCGCCTCAATGCCTTACAGGCGATGTCGGAACACACAGGCCACCAGCGCAACCCCGCAGGCTTGACCATAGGGCTCGTGCGTCGCACCTTGCCCACATGACCGAGCTGCAAAACCCGCGCGCCGGGACAACTAAAGCTTTTCTGGCCAATGCCGGGCCAGAACTTGCGTCGCTGTGCACGGCCTGCGGCGCCTGCTTCAGCGTGTGCCCCATGGTCGACCATATAGGCCTGCGCCAGTTTGATGCGCAGTCGGCCACGGAGGGACTTCGCAACCTGGCGAAAGGCGAAGCAGCGCTTGCAGAGACGATCTCTTGGGTGGGAGCCTGCACCAAGAGCGGTCTATGCGTTGACGCGTGCCCGCAAAAGGATTCAGGTCTCGACGCGATGCTGCTGATCCGGATTGCCAAACAGCGCGCCCTCAATGACACGTTCCAATTGACGGCCAAGAACGACCCCACGTTGTTTCCGCGCGTCAAGATCTTTGCGCGGCTACAGCTCAGCGACGAGGAGCTTGCCAAGTGGATGTAGCAACCGATCGCATTACGTTCTGGTTCGGCTGCAACATGCTGCGCCATGCCGAGATGATCCGGCTGTCGATCCTGCTCCTGGAGCGAGCGGGCTACGACGTGAACGCCGCGGGTGGGCCGGCCCACTGCTGCGGCACCGCGCACGATCATCAACCGCACGGGGCGAGCAATATGGCAGCGCGTACCGTCGGACGCTTCAACGAGGCCGCTGAAAAGGAAGGGCGACGAACGGTTGTGACCTGGTGCCCGTCTTGTCACATGCACATGTCCGACATCATGGCGCCGGGCAATGCCACAGAATTCGACATCGCCCATATCACCGAGCTGCTGGCAGATAGAGCCGAGAAGCTTGCCCCGCTGCTACGCGTTCCAGTGAACCGCCGCGTGCTCCTGCATCGGCACCTTGGATTTGCCACGCACGTGCCGGTCAACGATCGCGTGGCGAGCTTGCTGGCGCGTGTTCCCGGCCTGGAGCTCATCGAAGGGCCCGCCCACCCTGGACACATGTGCAGCGCGTTGGCTCCGGTGCCGGGGGCGCTGGCTTCTGCATTGAACGAAACGTGGGCGGCGGCGGTTGCACACCGGGCAGACACGATCGGCACCATCTTCCATCCCTGCCATCGCGAACTCGCAGCTTGGGACGGCAGGGGGGGCATCGGTGTCCGCAACTGGGTGCAGCTCGTCGCTGAGGGCATGGGCATCGAAGCCAGCGACGCCTATGTCGGCTGGCGCAAGGGCGGCGCGCCCGACATCGCTGCCATCGAAAGAGCCGACCCGGCAAAGTATCAGGTTCTTGTCGAGACCGAGCTGCGCAGGCCGGCGCCGCCGCCGAGTGTTACGAGCCGCGTTACTGAGTAGATCGATGCGGATGCTCCCGCAGAAGCATCCATACGTTTTGGAGGCCTCATGACAAGTACGGGCACCGCACGCATCAAACGCGCCATCAGCCCGCAGGTTTCGGAGCCGGCGGAAGGCACGTGGTCCAACTGTTTGGTAGTGGATGGTGTCGCATACATTGCCGGCATGGTCTCTCGCGGCAGTGACGGCAAGGTAGTTGCGGGGGACGAATACGAGCAGGCCAAGATGATCTTCCTCAAGATCAAGAACCTCGTGGAAGCAGCCGGCGGCGCTATGGCCGACGTTGTGAGGGTCACGATCTTCGTCACCGATATCCTGCAGCGCGATAAGGTCTGGCGCGCGCGCCGCGAATTTTTCACCGGCAATTTTCCTGCCAGCACCCTGGTGCAGGTCGCAGCCCTTGCCGAGCCGTCGCTGAAGGTAGAGATCGAAGCCATCGCCCACATCGGCGCCGGCGCGCGGTAATGCGTTTGCCGAGTTTCCGGCTGCTCCAAATGTCGACGAGCAGGGTGCCGAAAGGGCGCGGCAACGCTGATCGGGTGCCCACCCAAAGCCCACGGGCTTCGCGCTCTATGTCGTTACGATGTTGAAGACATGGCGATCCCGGCAGGGCTCGAACCTGCGACCCCCTGCTTAGAAGATTGGGCGACGCGATATCCGACGCATTCGCGTGAAACCCCCTGCTACGCGTAAACAATTGTTGTCGCCGCATCTTCTGCGAAAAATCAGTCTCAAGGCGTCTTGACGAGACGTACCAAATCACAGCTTCCATTTGCCCCCAGATTGCCCCGAGGGCCGAAGCATGCCGAGACAAAGCGGACTTGTTCTTGCAACGGACCGGGAGGTTCAGCACGCGAAGCCCGATTGGCGCGCGCGCCGAGTTCCGTATCAAAGGCGCGCGAAACTTGTGCTCCGCATTACGTGTCAGTAATCATATTTCAGCGGGTGAGGAAGTGATGGGACCATGAACGAAAACGACGCCATCGCCCGTTTGGAGCTTGAGCGCGAGGTCTTCCGTGACAACATCAAGAACTGCCGAGCGGCCTTGCGCATGATCCGGGAAGCCGTGTAGACCCATGCACCTCCGGGATCGGTGCCGGCTGAGGAATACGTCGAGCCGCCGTTCACGGCCGAGGCGGAAGCGCTGGTGAAAGGGATACTGGCAATCACGGGCGGCGGCGGTGATCAGGTCGAAACAGGCGCCCCCGGGTCCGGCTGTTTGCGGTATTTCGTGGCCATGATCTGAAGCGCTTGGTTCTTCACCTCGTCGGAGTCACAGCTGTCGTCCCGCGCAACAACCAGAACGGCCTTGGCGAGCTTTAGTCGCGCTGACTGGGATTGCTGTGCGCTGTGCGTGAAGTGGCCGGCGATCTCGGACCATCCGTCGTCAAATGCCTTGCAGATGACTTTTAAGGTCTCTGGGCCGTAGATGGCGCCTTCGATCAGCTTGCGGGCTTTCATGGACTTTCTCCATGGTTGAGCTAGCGCTTACTGGCCGAAGATTTAGGAACACCCAGACGGCCGTCAATGGGGTATGTGGCGCGATTTCGAACGGGAAAACCCGCCTAGATGGCGGGTTTTATACTAGGCGGGATGGATGAGAAGAAAGTTGCAGCTCTTTACGCGGTGCATATCAAAAGGAACCGCAGATGATCCTCACCGCCTGTCTTCCAGCCAGCGCCACCAAAGCACCAATGACGCGATAAGAATTGGAACCCCGACGCTCTCTCTTGCAGCCACCACGTGAAACAGTCCCAGCAGGGCCAAACCGACGACAGTGGCTTGTTTCGTTCCCTGGATCATTTGAGCCCGCTCAACCTTTTCCGCCTGGCTCCTTCCCCTTGGGCCAACGCTTAAGTTGGCTTGCAGATTGGCGAACATTGTTTGTGTGAAGTGGTTCCGACGAATGCTGGCGACGCCAGAGCTAGCCACTAAAATATGGCGCCGAGCGTCAACGTCAGGGCCACGGCCAGACCGACCCCGGCTACTGAAAGACCAACCACCATCGACGCGATCCACAAAACCTCGCCCAATTCACTAATCACTTAGTTCCGCATGGTTTGGCACCCCTGCACTAGTAAACGACAAGGGCACCATCACCATTAACGGATGCAGCAGATATCGGTGTAACTACGCAGTTGTGCTGGAGGCGATTGCGGGTGGACGTGTGCACCCGTCGTGTGCTGCACGGTCGGCACTTATCCGCAACCTCGTTGAAGGAATAGGAAGCTCGACACGCCAGCGGAACGTACCAACATATTGCATGCACGCACAGTTTGAGCGCTACGTGTAGCGGCTGCTTTTGGAGTGGTGCCGTCCTAAACTGGCTTCATGAGTGCGGAGCCGAAACAAGCCTTTCGCGCAGTCGTGGATGCCTATGAAGCGTGGCGCGACAAGCGCGGGCTTACCCGACAAGAACGATCGGCGGCGCTAGGAGCGCTCTCAAGCTTCATTCATGCGATGGGATGGACGAGTTCGGTTCAGGACGAGCTCGAGCAGCGGAGCCGCGGCCGGCGCTAGTGGGCCGAGGCCACGCGAACGCGCGTCAGTCTTGACCGCGCGGTTGTTGTCGCTTTCGGCTGAACCTGATTCCACAATGCAAAAGCCCGCCAGCATGTCGCCAGCGGGCCTTGTTGTCGGAATTCGACCGGAGTTACGTGGCGTGTCCGCCACGGCCTTCCTTGTCGAGCTGCTCGATTACGCTACCTGAGTAACCGTGACCGCCACGGTGGTCCTGGTCGAGCGTCTTGATCGAGAACGGCTCGGCGGCGATGGCAGGGCCGACGACGCCAGTGATGAACGTGAGTGCGACAAGCGCGGATACCAAAGTTTTCATGGTCACTCTCCACAGTTTGGCGAGTTGATCAGCGCGATTGCCGTCGGTGTTCGCTTCCGGAGATATGAGGGTCGCGGGATCGCCGCGCAGTGCTGTAGGGCACAAGGCTGGAATTAAGCATGCGCCCGATCCGAAAGCCGATGGTTCACTCAAGAGGTCGCTGGGAATCTCCAATGCCCCGGTTGCTGGATTCGCAACGAAGCGGAAGTTGCGATGACGCCCATTCCCTCGGATACGAAGGATGATCGGTTCCAGTGCCCCGTGTGCGGACTGCAAATACAGATCGAGATGTCCTGAAGTCATCCATCCTCCAAATGCAAAGCCCCGCCATCTAGGCGGGCCGATTCTCGGTGCTACTGCTCTAACTTGGGTTAGCGCGCTGTCCTTAGCATCAGCGTAGGCTTGACCGGCTGGGCGCTGAGAATGCCTGATGAGTGGCGCTTGTTCCCAGCGATGTTTCCTCAGAGCCCCGGCGCCCGATCCGGGGCTCATCCTTTTGTGCGACCTGATCTTGAAGGCAGCTAGCGCTGAATCCACAACTCTCGGACAAGCGCTATGGCGAGGCCACCCGCTATCAAAAGAGCGGCGGCAACAACGCTAGCCTCACCCAGAACTCCGAACAGCAAGCTGCCGAAAAAGAGAAGGCCTCCCGCGCCTACCAGCATCAGCGAGGCATTGGCCAGTGAGTTTGTCCAGTTGCGTAGCCGTGACATGGCCCGGACACTTCTAACAAGTCCGCGAGCTACTTCCGCTTGGCTGACTTGGCTCGTTTCCGCTTCTGCACTGTCTTAGGCGGCGGCGCTGACGCGACTTTCCTCAGTACCATGTCGAAGGCTTCTTCGCTATGTAGCTCACTGAACTCTAAGTCATAGCGCCCCACAACCAAACGGTCGCGAAGGCAAGCTGATGCGGGCCAGCAAGAATGAGGATGTGCGTCAGGGCTCAGCAACGTAATCCTGGATCGCGCATACGCTTGCTTCGCTCCTGGCGCTTGCGTTCGTCCCGCTTGAGGCGCCGCACGCGAGGTGCCTGCAGTTCACTGTATGTGGCTACCATACAAAAAACCGCGGCCTCGGGCCGCGGCTTTCTTTTTGAGCGTACTATCGAAGCTTGATCAGAGATTCGATTAGCGACCGATGGGGATACGGAAGTTCACCGTGCCATAAGCGCCGTCGTCGAAGCCTTTGCTCGTGACCAGCTCATCGCCGAACTGACGACCAGCAGAGAGCGTGAGAGTGCCGGTGGTATGACCCATCGGAATCTCCATCGAGACGAAGGCGCCAAGCCGCTGCGCATCACCGGTAATGTCTCCCAAGGCCCAGGCTTCCGGTCCGACAGTGAAGCGACCGAAGGTACGGCCCACGCGACCAAGGACGTAGTAGGTGTCGAAAGCCGTCGAGTAGCTGCCGTTCAGTGCCACATAGAGCGGCGAATTGCTGCGGTCGTTCGATTCGAGATCGAAGGCCACCTTGAAGCCCGTCTCGCTGCCGTTGAGTTTGTTGAACGGGTCTGGCACCGCGGTGTCGTAGTTCTGATAGTCCACACCGACATACACACCCACATCGACCCGGCCGCGCACCCACTGATAGCCGACCATCAGGTCGCCTTGCCAGTAGTTGCCGTCATTGTCGATGGTACGGTAGTCGTAAAAGCCCCTAGTACCGAACAGGCGCAGAATGAAACCTTCGCGGCTGAGGTCGCCGTTGAAGGCGTAATAGGCCCCGGTATAGGCTTCATCCGCGTTCCGGGTCATGTCGGCGCCCGACACGATCACCCCGCGATAGACAGGCTCGTCGGCAGGTCCCCCGCCGCCGGCGATGGCGGGCGTTGAAAGCGCAGCGCAGACACCCAGTGTCCCCGCCAACGCAGCGCACCCGATTCTCCACATCGCCATTTCCAGGTCTCCGTTGCCAATGTCATGAGCAAAGCTCAAGCAACGAATATCTAAGTCGCGCCTAGCGATCTGCGGAACCGACGACTTTGCGAACGCTCGTGTGGTAGAAGCGCAACTACATCCCAACGCCGGAGCGGCTGTTGATGGATGCTTTGGATGGCAAGACGCGCGGGCTACCGTCAACGACGCTGACACTTGGAGTGTCGGGCTCGCTAAGCTGGAGCCCATGCGCTTCCTGGATCAGTCGCGAGCATTCGATGGCAATGTCAAATGCAGGGACAAGGGGCGCAGCAGGGAGAGCCCCCTGAAGACCCGCCACGACCACCAGGGCCACCGCTTCCCGGCGATCCCAATCCGCAGGTCAATATTCCACCGCTGCCTGATCCTGGACCAGAGCCGCCTCCGCCGCGGCCGCCTGCGAGGTGTGGTTTACATGTGACGCGCTGCACCCGCGTTGCATCCGATACCGAATCATGACATCCACGCGCGGTCGTAGGGGACGGGCGGCACGGGGTTGCCGCGCATTTGGCTATCGAGGCCATCCCTATGACTTACGAACAAGCAAAAAAGGAAGCCCGCCAAGCGTGGGAAGAACTGAGCCGGCACTATGGGGCGGGGGTTGCGGTCGCTACCCCGTTTGATGAGCTGCACCCTGCGCGACGGCATTGGCTCATAGCGGTCACTTTTCACCTCCGCACTCTCGCTGGAACCAGAACAGTGTAGATCGTGGCGTGATGATGGGGGGAGCGTGCGAACGCGCAACTTATTGATCGTCGGAACTGTGCTTTCCTCTATTTGGGCAACCGGCGCCTACTTCCTTGATCAACGTGTGCACGAACAGGCCGTCGCGGAGGTCTCCGCGCAATGCGCAGACCTTGACGACAAGCACGAGGAGGACGATTGCCGCGGGAGGTGGCGTGAGACAGTCGAGAAACGGTTGCCGCTTCCCAGCGGGATATTATCGCTTGCGCTCGCGTTTGGCCCGTTACCCATTGCCTGGCTCGCTGGCTACTTCGGCTTCGGCATGATCGTCAACCGACGAAGATGAAGGTCGGCAAGGTGGGATGACCACAATGATTTGCTCGCTCGTTTTTTGGGCCTCAAGTTGCGCGGAGTTCTGGAGGCTCAAACGCGGGAGCGGCTGGGAACACTTGGAGGAACTGCGCAGATACAGACCGGCCCGCTGCGATGGACGACCGCCCGCGGGAGACGCGGCAGATGGTTCCGCCCACGTTCCGCGGCGCGACTTCTTGCGGAACGACCGAGCATCGTAAGAGTTTGAAATTATTGGCGATCCCGGCAGGACTTGAACCTGCGACCCCCT